>CAWKHU010000015.1:0-27184 GCA_963849625.1 uncultured Actinomycetota bacterium | reverse complement strand
GTCAACCTGAGCGCCATCTTCGGCGAGTGCGTCCTCGACGGGCGTGTCCTCGACAACCGCGTCCTCGACCGGAGCCGCCTCCTCCACGGATGCAGCATCGTCCGCCGGAGCGTCAACGCTCGCGGTGACGTCGTCCGCCGGGGTTGCTGAGTCCACCCCTGAGACCTCGTCGGTCTCGGAGCTGGTCTGCGGGTCAATGCCTTGAGTCACAAGTGATCCTTTGATGTCTTACGCGAAAATCCAGAACATGGCCTTGCCGAACCCGAAGTCGAGGCCGGCCACGAAGGCCATCATGATGAGCACGAACACAAGCACGACCCAGAAGTAGTTGATGACCTGGGGACGGGTCGGCCAGACAACCTTCTTGAGCTCGGCAATGACCTGTCGGTAGAACGTGGTCGGTGACGTGCGACCGGACTTGCCAGTCACGTCATGGCGCTCGCTCACGATTCTCCTTCGTCTTACGTCGTCGTATCTGATGTGCAGGGCACGAGGGACTTGAACCCCCAACCTTCGGTTTTGGAGACCGGAGCTCTACCAATTGAGCTAGTGCCCTAGGTCAATTCCACCCTGGAGCCAAACCCCCTGAGGGCATGACGATCTAGAGTGAAGATTCACCGGTGGGGTCAAGTGTACGGGGTGGGTCACCCCCTAGTCGAACTGAGCCCGACGCCTCCAGTGGCAGGATGGCGCCATGGGCTTTCGCGCTATCTCCTCGCTGCCCAAGGCGCATCTCCACCTGCACTTCACCGGATCGATGCGGCACTCGACCTTGCTCGAGCTGGCTGAGCGCGACGGCATCCGGCTCCCGGCATCACTGACGGAGGAATGGCCCCCTCAGCTCGTTGCCACCGACGAGAAGGGCTGGTTTCGTTTCCAGCGGCTCTATGACCTGGCCCGATCCGTGCTGCGCACGGAGGAAGACGTACGGCGACTTGTCCTGGAGGCTGCGCTCGACGATGCCGCGGACGGGTCGGTGTGGACCGAGATCCAGGTCGACCCCTCTGGCTATGGTGCGAAGTTCGGCGGTGTCACGGCGTTCACGGACCTCGTGATCGATGCCGTCCGCGACGCAGGCCAGCAGGCCGGGATCGGCATGGGCGTGGTCGTCGCTGCCAACCGCACCCGCCACCCGCTCGACGCGCGAACGCTGGCACGTCTCTCCGCCCAGTACGTCGGCCGCGGCGTCCTGGGCTTCGGGTTGTCCAACGACGAGCGCCGGGGCAACACCAGCGACTTCGCCCGGGCGTTCTCGATTGCCGAGCGAGCCGGTTTGGCACTGCTCCCCCACGCGGGTGAGCTGCTGGGTCCCCGGCACGTCATCGAGTGCCTGGACAGCCTCCATCCCGATCGCATCGGCCACGGCGTGCGATCCGCCGAGGACGACGCACTGCTCGACCGGCTGGCCAATGCCGGCGTGGCGCTCGAGGTGTGCCCGACATCGAACGTCTCGCTCGGCGTCTTCAGCACCCTCGAGGAGGTGCCCGTACGCAAGCTGGTTGCGTCCGGCATCAACGTCGCCCTCGGCGCCGACGATCCGTTGCTGTTCGGCTCGAGCCTCGCGGGACAGTACGCCGTGCTGCGTGCAGCACAGGACTTCGACGACGCCGAGCTGGCGGAGCTGGCACGCATGTCGATCCGCAGCTCGTACGCGCCCGACGACATCGCGGCGACTGCTCTTGCCGGCGTCGATGCCTGGCTGGCCGCGGAGCCAGCATGACCGCCCAGCAGTGGGCCCAGCCGGCACCGATCCCTCCGCATCCATTGACCAAGCGCGCGATGGTCCTCGGGATCGTCGGGCTGACCGGCTTCTTCGTCCTGGTGGTCCCGATCTTCCTGACGCCGTTTGCTTGGTATTACGGCGCCGTCGCCCGCCGCGAGATCGACCGCGCTCCCGGTCAATGGTCCGGCCGAGGCGAGGCGACGACCGGCGTGGTCTGCGGCATGATCGGCACCGCACTGCTGATGATCGCCCTCCTGATCGGCGCGATCACCGTCGGCGGACTGGCCCTGTTGCTGACGTCTGAGGGTGGTTACTCGTCCTGAGGCTGCAATGTGGGAAGGTGTGCGCCATGACTGACCAGCCGCACCTGCCGCCGGACCCGGGCCAGGTTCCGCCCCACCTCGGCCAGGCACCGGGGCCCTACCCGCCGCCAGGGCAATACCCGCCGGGCCAGTACGGCTATCAGCCCGCCTACATGGCGCCGAAACACCCGCAGGCGACTCTTGCGATGGTCCTCGGCATCGTCGGTCTGACCGGGATCTTCTGCTACATCACAGCGGTGGTCGCTCCGTTTGCCTGGTGGATCGGCGCCAAGGCGACCAGAGAGATCAACGCCGAACCCGGTCGCTACAGCGGTCAAGGTGAGGCATCAGCCGGAAAGATCATGGGCATCATCGGCACGGTCCTGCTGATTCTCGGCCTCCTCGTGCTGGCGGGGTTCATCATGCTGCTGATCACGTCCGGCGACTTCAGAGCGGGGTTCGAGTCCGACTGGGACGAGTACAGCATTGTCGGCGCGATCTGATCTGGCATGGTGCTGCCATGACTGAGATGCCTCCAGCCGCCCAGTACTACCCGCCCCCGAAACATCCGCAGGCCACGACGGTGCTGGTGCTCGGGATCCTGGGGCTTGTCCTGTGCCAGGTCCTGTCGCCCTTCGCCTGGTCGATGGGCAACAAGGCGCAGAAGGAGATCTTGGCCAACCCCGGCGCCTACAGCGGAGACAGTGAGGTCAATGCCGGGCGCATCCTCGGCATCGTGGGCACCGCGATCCTGGGCCTGGCACTTCTGTTCCTCGTTGCGATGCTGGTCATCGGGATCGGGATCTTCGCGACAGCAGCCTCGAGCAGCTAGAGCTGGCAGCCGACGAGCACCGGCTCGTTGACCAGGGTGATCCCGTACGCGGTGCGCACGCCCTCGCGGATCTCACGAGCCAGCGCGAGAAGCTGTTCGGTCGTCGCTCCCCCACGGTTGGTGAGCGCCAGCGCATGCTTGGTCGACAACGCGACTGGACCGGTCCCGTAGCCCTTGCCGAAGCCAGCGTGATCGATCAGCCAGGCGGCACTCGTCTTGATCTGTCCGTCGGGCTGGTCGAAGCGAGGCGCGTCATCCGGCAGCGAGGACGCTTCCTCCGCCGAGAGGATGGGGTTGGTGAAGAACGAGCCGGCACTCCAGGTGTCGTGATCTGCAGGGTCGAGGACCATTCCCTTGCTCCGCCGCAGACCCAGCACGGCTTCCCGCACGTCGGCCAAGGGAGCGCGCTCGCCCACCTCGACGCCCAGGGTCCGGGCCAGCTCGGCGTACGCGACGGGCGCGCTGAGATCGCCGAGGGCCAGCTGGAACGCCACGGTCAGCACCACGTAGCGGTTGGGCTCGGCCTTGAACCTGCTCGACCGATAGGTGAAGCCGCAGTCGCTGGCGGGGAACGTACGGAGGACTCTCTCGAAACGGTCGTATGCCCGGACCGACGCGATGGTCTGCGAGACCTCCTGGCCGTAGGCGCCGACGTTCTGGATCGGCGTGGCTCCGCTCGAACCGGGGATGCCCGAGAGCGCCTCGACACCGACCCACCCCTCTGCGATCGCGCGTGCAACCACCTCGTCCCACTGCTCGCCGGCAGCGATCGTCACCATCGCCCCGCTGCACGCATCGGAGTCGACCGTGATGCCACGAGTCAGCACCCGGATGACGTTGCCGTCGAATCCCTCATCGGCGACCACCAGGTTGCTCCCACCGGCGACCAGCAGGACGGGATCGGCTGCTTCGTCGGCAATACGTACGGCGTCGATCAGCTCGGCCTCGGTGGTCGGCTCCAGGACTGTCTTGGCGGGCCCGCCCAGACGCAATGTCGTCAGGTCGGCCAGGTCCATTCGTGAAACGCTAGCAGCCCCAAACGTGACGAAGGCCCCCACCGGCAGAGCCGTGGGAGCCGTCGAGCATGAAGAAGGTCAGCGCGTCTCGCGGTGCAGCTGGTGAGCCTTGCAACGCGGGCAGAACTTCTTGAGGTCGAGACGATCGGGATCGTTGCGACGGTTCTTCTTGGTGATGTAGTTGCGTTCCTTGCACTCGGTGCAGGCCAAGGTGATCTTGGGACGAACGTCTGAGCTCTTGCTGGCCACGAGGGTGCCTCTTCTTGATCGATGATGCTGCGGGTCTTGCGTTGTCTTGCCGGTAGCGGGGGCGGGACTCGAACCCGCGACACCACGATTATGAGCCGTGTGCTCTAACCACCTGAGCTACCCCGCCGCGGGCACGAGTCGCCCCGTGTCCGAAGGACTCAGTGATGCGCGAGTCCCAGAGCCCCTTTACGGAATCGAACCGAAGACCTTTTCCTTACCATGGAAACGCTCTACCGACTGAGCTAAAGGGGCAAGCCGACGTCCCAAGATACACGGTGGGGCACCCGATTTCGAAATCGGGTCCACGCCTGCGTCAAGCGGGTTTGGACGCCGCGGCCAGACGCGACGGCCAGAGCGGCCCGCCGTAGATGAACCCGGTGTATCCCTGCACCAGATCGGCGCCCGCATCCAGCCGCGCGCGTACGTGCTCCGGAGCAGTGACACCGCCCACCGAGATGATCGCGAGGCGCTCACCGACCCGCTCCCGGAGACGCAGGAGAACCTCGGTCGAGCGTTCGGCAAGCACCGGTCCTGACAGTCCTCCGGCACCTGCTGCATCGACCGTGGCGCGGGGCGTGAGCAGTTGCTCAGGTCGGGCGATCGTCGTGTTGGTGGCGCTGATGCCGTCCAGCCCGAGCTCGAGTGCGAGGTCGGCGACCGCGTCCACGTCGGCGTCCGCCAGGTCGGGAGCGATCTTGACGACGAGCGGCACGCGGCCCCCGTTGGCCCGCTCGCAGACTTCCTTCACGGCGGCCAGCAGCGGCCGCAGCTCGTCGACCGCCTGCAGGTCGCGCAGGCCCGGCGTGTTGGGCGAGGAGACGTTGACGACGAGATAGCTGGCGTACGGGGCCAGGAGCCTCGCGCTCTCGACGTAGTCGGCGACGGCGTCAGCGGATGCGGTTGCCTTGGTCTTGCCGATGTTGACGCCGATCACGGCGTCGCGGCCGGACTTCTTTTGGCGCAGTCGGTGCAGCCGCGCGGCGACGACAGCGGCTCCGTCGTTGTTGAACCCCATCCGGTTGACGATCGCCCTGTCCTCGACGAGGCGGAACAAACGGGGCTTGGGGTTGCCGGGCTGGGCGCGCGCCGTGACCGTGCCGATCTCGACGTGGCCGAAGCCCAGGGCCAGCAAGCCAGGCACGGCACGCGCATTCTTGTCGAAGCCGGCCGCAAGGCCGAACGCGTGGGGGAACTCGACACCCATCACCGTCCTGGGTGCGTGGGTCTTGCGGAGCGCAACCCTGGTCGCGAAGCGCCCGGCCCTGATCGCGGCGAAACCCCGCTCATGAGCCTTCTCGGGATCCATCGAGCTGAACACGGCGTCGAAGAAGGCGCGGTAGACCACGTACGTCAGCCTATCGGCAGGTGCACCTGTCAGCGCCGCCGCTTAGCGTGGGGGTATGAGCACATTGCCCGATCGACCCAACACAGCACTCGTCGTGATCGACGTGCAGAACGACGTCGTCGACGCGGCGCACGAGCGCGATGCCGTGGTCGGCAGGATCAGCACGCTCGTCGACAAGGCCCGGGCCGAGAACGTCCCGGTCGTCTGGGTGCAGCACTGCGACGACGGCCTGCCCAAGGGCTCCCCGGAGTGGGAGTACGTTCCCGAGCTCACGATGGGTGAGTCTGAGCCGGTGGTCCACAAGTCGTACGGCGACTCGTTCGAGGGCACCGACTTCGAGGACGTGCTGGCTGCGGCAGGCATCGGGCACCTGGTGGTTGCCGGAGCGCAGACCGACGCCTGCATCCGCTCGACGATCCATGGCGCATTCACCCGTGGCTACGACGTGACCCTGGTCGGCGACGCCCACACGACCGAGGACCAGAGCTCACGAGGAGCTCCCACCCCGGATCTGGTCATCGCGCACACCAATCGCTACTGGCAGTTCCAGGAGGCGCCCGGTCGTACTGCTGCCGTGACCCAGACCCAGGATGTCGTGTTCAGCTGACCGACCACGCCTGACTCACCTGTTCGTCTGGCCCGGGCAGACCCCCGGCACCCAGGTGTCGATGTTCTGGTCCAGAATCGACTCGGCCCGGGCACGTCCGAGATTCCATTCCAGCCAGTCGTCATTCCCCTTCACCCGGTCGGCGCGAAGAGCACAGAGGACCTGGTCGTCGGGCAGCTTGCTCAGCGTCGGGACGGCGTCGTCGGAGAGGGTCCGCAGGTAGGTCCAGTCGATCTTGCCGGTTGTCTCGTACCGCTCGACGTTCTGCTTGGCCACCCAGCCTTCAGGGTTGATGGCGGCGAGGCCGAGCAGGAGCACGACGCCGCTCAAGAGACCGAAGCGCGGCAGCCAAGCCGCCTTCAGCGTGAGGCCGCCGACGATCGTGGCGATGACGAGAATGCCGAGCCAGCCCTCGAAGACATCCACGAGCACGCGGAGCGAGGTGAAGCCGTACGCGTCCTGGTAGACGTCCATCCGATAGATCGCGGAGGCGACCACCACGAGGGTCAGTGCGCACAGCACGCCCAGCGAGGTCCGGACCCACATCCGGTCCTCGGCGGTCTCGCGGGGCGCCTTGCGCGATGCGGCCCAGACGACGAGGAGGGTCAGTGCGGTGGCGACGGTCAGCTGGCCGAAACCTTGGTGCACGTACTCCGCATACGTCAGACCGGTCGTGCGCTCGAGGTAGTCGTGGCCACCGAAGATGACCGTCGCCTGTGCGACGAGGAACACCGCGAACACGGCGTCGACGACCAGCACGGGAGCGAGCCACTCGAAGCGGTTGGCGACGGGACGCGCGGCGAGCTCGACGCGGCTGGGCTCGGGCGGGTTCTGCGCGAGGTACGCGCCAGCGAGGACGACGCCGCTGATGGCGAACGTGATGAACAGTCGCAGCGCGAGATCATCTGAGCCGAAGTCAGGAACCAGGGCGCCGATCCACTCGGCGAACAGCGCGTCGGCCGAGGCGAAGAGCAGGGCGAAGATCGTGATGGCGACGACCGAGAGCGCGACCGTACGGACGAGGGCGAGCTTGTTGCCCTGACCTGACAATGAACGCAGGGTGCGGCCCAGCCACGGCATGCCGCGCAGGGCCGACAGCGGCCACGCCACGACGCTGAGGACGAACGCCCTGACGCTGTCAGCCCCGACCAGCCCGACGGCACACACGACCGCGCCGGCGAGGACGCACAGCACAGCGATCCACTCGGCGTCACGAATCACTGTGATGGAGGCGAGGGCGACGCACAGAGCGGCGCAGACCATGGTGAAGTGCTCCTTGCGCCTGCGACTCGCGACAAAGAGCACACCCCCGGCCGCCAGAAGCACGAGGAACAAGGCGAGTCCGATGTCTCGAAACGGCAGGATGAAGCCGGCGAGTACTCCCACTCCGACAGCGCCGAACAGCATTGGGGCGTTGGCGGGCAGATCGCGCTCGGGCCACATGTCGCCGAACAGCCACTCGGCCGTCGACGTCTGCCTGGCCGGTGGTGGTGGCGCCACGGGGGTCTTCGTCTTCGGCGCTGTCGGTGTGGTCATGGTGATCTCCTTGGGTGTGTCGGGAGCCGGATCGAGCGGGAGGTCAGCACGTACGTGGGCGCCTCGCCCATCGGGTTCGGTGAAGCGGATGGTGCCGCCGTGCAGGTCGGTGACCCACCGGGCGATGGCCAAACCGAGGCCCGTACCGCCGCCGCCGCCCGAGTCATTGAGGGTGCCGAATCGTTCGAAGGCGCGTTCACGATCACCCGGGGCGACGCCGGGTCCTTCGTCCCAGACGTCGAGGTGCCAGTGGCCGTCACCAAGGGCGGCGCTGAGCCGTACTACTCCCCCCGGCGGGCTGTGGCGGGTCGCGTTGTCGAGCAGGTTGGCGACAAGCTGACGCAGTCGTGCGGGATCACCCTGGACGTGGAGGTCTGGCGGGCTGACCTCGATCTCGTACGCCACGTCGCGACTGCCAACCCGGATCTCGGCTACAGCAGACTGGAGCAGAGCTGCGAGGCCGACGTCCTGTCGTTCCATGGGCGCCTTGCCGGCGTCGACCCGGGAGAGGTCGAGGAGGTCGGCGACGAGGGCCGTCATGCGCTCGGTCTGCGCGACGGCGGCGCGCAACGTCCCCGGATCTGGCTCGGTGACACCGTCCGCGAGGTTCTCGAGCACGGCGGACAACGCGGCCAGGGGTGTGCGCAGCTCGTGGCTGACATTGGCGACGAGCTCGCGGCGGTGGCGGTCGACCTCGGCGAGTTCCTCCGCCATCACGTTGAACGCCCGCGCAAGCTCACCGACCTCGTCGCGTGAGGTGGCGGTGACACGTACGGAGTGATCGCCCGTCGCCATCCGGCTGGCAGCATGCGTCATCTCACGCAGCGGCGAGGTCATGCCGACCGCGAGGAGCTGCGTGACGGCGAGGGCGAGAGCAACTGTGACCGGGATGCTGAGCAACACGGGCACCCCGCCCGCCGATCCGATGCTGGCGACGACGATCGCCACAGTGACGCTGGCGACGACGAGAAGTCCCAGCTTGACCTTGACGGAGCGGACGACGTCGAGGGGGCGCGCGCTCACGCGGTCACCTCGAACGCGTAACCGACACCGTGCACGGTGCGCACGCACTCGGCACCTATCTTGGCGCGCAGCGCCTTGATGTGGCTGTCGACCGTCCGGGTCCCGGACGCGTCGGCCCATCCCCACACCTCGTCGAGCAGACGCTCGCGGCTGAGCACCACGCCGGGATTCATGGCGAGGCAGAGCAACAGGTCGAACTCGGTCGGCGTCAGGTGCACCTCATGGTTCCGCAGCCAGACGCGGCGCGCGGCCGCATCGACGCGGACGTCACCGAGATCGGCGGAGCCGCGGCCCGCCAGCTCCGCGGCGCGGTCGACCCGACGCAGGAGAGCCGCGACGCGAGCGATGAGCTCGCGCATGCGAAACGGCTTGGTGAGGTAGTCGTCGGCCCCGACCGCGAGCCCAACCAGAATGTCGGCCTCGTCGTCCCGCGCTGTCAGCATGAGCACCGGCACGGGGCGTACGGCTTGGATGCGCCGACACACCTCGTGGCCGTCGAATCCCGGCAACATGACGTCGAGCAGGACGAGGTCGGGTTCGTGCTCGGAGAATGCCTCCACGGCGGCGGGCCCGTCGTACGCCCGCACCACGTCGTAGCCTTCGGCGACCAACCGATCAGTGACCGCTGCATTGATGGTCGGCTCGTCCTCGACCAGCAGGATCCGGCGCAGCTTGCTCATGTCCTCCAGCGTATGAGCGCGACTGGTCGGAAATCGGGGACGCCGTGTGAAGATCCTGTGCAGATCACCCTGGGAGCAGCTCGCAGGCCAACGTGGCCGGCGCCCCCGCACCGGCCACGTCGTTCGGCTGAGGAGTGACGCTCAGGTTGCCTTTGCGTTGACCTCGTACGAGGTGTTGGTCGACTCGAAGAAGTTGACCAGCTGCAGGGTGTCGTTGGCGGTTGCCATCCACTTCGCCGGGTTGGCGGCGTTGTAGTGCGGCTCGAAGCCGAGCTCCTCCAGTCGACGGTCGGCGAGGTAGCGGACGTACTGGTTGATGTAGTCAGCGTTCAGGCCGAGGATGCCGCCCGGCAGCAGGTCGCGGTTGTAGGCCTCCTCCATGTCGACCGCATCGAGGATCATCTGCTGGATCTCGGCGGCGAACTCGTCGGTCGCGACATCGGGGTTCTCCTCGAGCACCGTGAGGATCAGGTTGATGCCGAACTTCAGGTGCAGGCTCTCGTCGCGAACGACCCAATCGATCAGTGACGCGAAGTTGCGCAGCAGGTTTCGCTGCCTGAAGCTCAGCGCCACCATGAAGCCCGAGTAGAACCAGATGCCCTCGAGGATCACGTTGTACGCGACCAGATTGCGTACGAAGTCCTGCTTTCCCGCGGTCGTGGTGATGTCGAGGGTCTGCTCGGTCATCCGTTTGATGAAGCGGATCTCGAACTCCTCCTTGGCCGCCATCGACGGCACCGCCACGTGCGACTCGTAGGCCGCCTCGCGATCGATCGGGAACGTCTCGAGGACGTACTCGAAGCTCATGCAGTGGTTGGCCTCCTCCCACATCTGCTTGGCGAGGTAGAGGTGACACTCGGCCGCGTTGACGTACGGGTAGACGCCGAAGGCCAACGCCTTGTTGACGAGCAGCTCGTTGGGGTTGAAATAGCTCATCAGGAAGGTCAGGGCATGGCGTTCTTCGTCGGTCATCCGCTCGAAGTCACCAAGGTCCTCCCCGAGCTGGATCTCGTTGGGGAACCACGTGTTGGCGACGGCCTGGTCGTACAGGTCCATGGCCCATTGATAGGTGACGGGCTTGAGCAGGAGCCCTTCCTCGATGCCGGTGCCGAGGATGCCTTTGCGGGTGATGGTCTCAGTCATGATGTCTCCAAAGTTCTCGCTGAGTGACACGATTTGGTCGTGGATTCGCCCGAATGGCGACCCAAACGTGACACTCAGCGGGTTGGTGGGTGGTTACTGGCAGGAGTCGCACTGGAGGCGTTCCTGCGGATCGATCGGGCAGGCAGCGCCGTCGACGACATCGAGCTCGACGACCTCTTCCGGTACGACGGCTTGCTCGACGGACGGCTTCTCGACGGCGACGGCACCGAAGCCACGAGATGCAGGCTTCGCAGCGCCGAAGCCGCGCCGGGTCGCTCCTCCAGCCGGCATGGACGACTCGGCTTTGTTGACCTTGACGGTGCTCTGTTCGGCGGTGTGCCTCGGCATCATGTGCAAGTAGTACGTCGTCTTGACGCCCATCCGCCACGCCGCTGCGTACAGCTCGGTCATCTCCCCGACATCACGACTCTGCAGGTAGATGTTGCGGCTGATCGCCTGGTCGATCCACTTCTGTGCCCGGGCGGCGACGTGCAGGAACGCGTACGGCGACAGCTGGAAGCTGGTCCGGTAGATCTCCTGCAGCTCGGTCGGCACGCCCTCGACCTTCGAGAGATCACCTTGATGACGGAGCAGGTCGTCACGCACCTGCTCCCAGAGCCCGAGGTCTCGCAGGTCCTCGACGAGGTTGCGGTTGACTTCGAGGAACTTCCCGGAGCTGGTCGCACGGCTGAAGATCTGGCTGAACTGCGGGTCGAGGCCCGGCGTCGTCCCGGCGACGAGGCCGATCGAAGCCGTTGGCGCGATCGCCATCAGCGTCGAGTTGCGGATGCCGGCTGACACCTTGCCGCGCAGCGCCTCCCAGTCGAGCTTGCTCGTACGATCGACGTCGACCGGCACCCCACGATCGGCCTCGAGCAGCTGGAGGGAGTCGATCGGCACCATCCCCTGGCTCCAGCGCGATCCCTCGAAGTTCGGGTACGCACCCCGCTCGCGGGCGAGATCGGCCGAGGCGTCGATGGCGTGCCAGCTGATGAACTCCATGACCTCGTCCATGAGCGCGTACGACTGCTCGGACTCGTAGGAGTAGCCGAAGCGCTCGACGATGTCGGTGAACCCCATCACGCCGAGGCCCAGCGCACGATTCTCCTCGTTGGAGTGCTCCGACTCGGGAACCGAGGAGATCGTGATGTCGATCAGGTTGTCGAGCTGGCGCACGGCCAACCGGGTCGACTCGGCGAGCCGGTCCCAATCGACCCGAGCCTGCTGGCGTCGACCCGTGACGTGCCGCGAGAGGTTGATCGAGGCGAGATTGCAGACGGCCACGTTGTCGCGGTCCTGCGGCAGCGTGATCTCGGTGCACAGGTTGGAGAGGTGGATCGTGCCGGTGTTCTGGTTGAGGGCACGGGTGTTGATCGTGTCCTTCCACGTCAGCCACGGGTGCGACGTCGACTGCAGCGACACGAGGATGGCCCGGAACTGCTCGCGGGCACGCATCTTCTTGTGGCGCAGCTGGCCGCCGTCGGCAAGATCGATGTACTCGGCATACCGCGTCGAGAACGCCTGACCGTAGAGCTCGGTCAGGTCAGGCACGTCGAGCGGGTCGAAGAGGTACCAGTCCTGGTCGTCCTGCACGCGCTTCATGAAGTCGTCGCTGATCCAGACGGCGGTGTTGGCCGTACGCGTACGGCGGTAGGGGTCACCGGAGTTCTGCCGCAGGTCGAGGAACTGGGCGAAGTCGAGGTGCCAGTTCTCCATGTAGAAGCAAAGAGCGCCGAACTTCTTGCCACCGCGACTGATCGCCCGCAGCGTCGAGTCGATCGTGTGCATGAAGGGGATCGGGCCGGTCGACGTCGTGTTGTTGGAGCGGATCGGTGATCCCTCCGAGCGCAGCTTGGTCACCGAGAGGCCGATCCCGCCGGTCCCCTTGGTCAGCCACATGACGTCGCGCACGCTCTTGGCGATGTGCTCGATGTCGTCCTCCATCTGCATGACGAAACAGTTGGAGAGCTGGGCGTACGAGGTGCCGGCGTTGACCAACGTCGAACCGGCCGCCAGGTACTCGAGCCGCGACATCTTGTCGTAGAACTTGAGCGCCATCTCCGTCGGACCAGGCCCGTTCAACACAGACTCGTTGAGCGCCAGACCCATCGAGACGCGCATCCAGAAGAACTGCGGCACCTCGAGAGGCGTGCCGTCCGGCTCGACGATCATGTAGCGCGTGCGCATCGTCTGGGCGCCGATGTAGCGGAGCAGGTCGTCGCGGTCTGGGTCGAGGGCAGCACCCAGCACTTCGAGGTCGAACAGCTCGGCCAGCCGGGTGTCGAGCAGCTTGAGCTCGACGCCGCGCAGGATCGACGCGACGAACGCCGGGCCATGGAAGGCGGCGACCTCGTCGCGTGTCACGCCCTCGCCGAAGATCTTCTTGTAGAGCGTCTTGATCAGCAGCCGCGACGCGATGGTGTCGAAGGCCGGATCGTCCTTGACGTTCTGGAGCGCCACCTGGATCACCGCCTCGTCGAGCTGCTCGCTGGAGATGCCGTCGAACAGGGTGATCTCGAGCTCTGACTGGAGCTGGGTGACTCTGGCGACCTGGTCGTCGAGCCCGGTGCTGGCCTCCTCGATCGACCTGGCGATCTCGTAGCCGTCGTACGGTGCGCGTGTTCCGTCGCGCTTGGTGACAGTGATGGTCATGCGGTTCACCCCTCGTGAACTCGTACCGGATGCATGTCCGGGAGTCGAGGAGGAAGAGGATGAGCCGCACAGCGACCTGATCCCCTGACCTTCCCACGAGGTCGCGGACCCGCGCCGTCGTCTGGACGGAGCGGCACTGGCAGGTCTTCGGACTCATGGGCCAGGCACGTGCGTGCCGCCTACTGGATGTCGCTTCCCAAGCTTGCGCTCAGTGCTGTTGACACCGGTCGTTCCCACTTACCGCTGCGGGGCAGTCCCGGAATTTCACCGGGTTCCCTATTGCTACGTCTCCTCTGGCTGAGGAGCCGAACCAGCTGCGTCAACCACTGTATATGGAAATCACACCGATGTAACTACTACATCTGGTGATTCTGGTTTGGACTGCCGATCGGGGGTAGATGGAGAGGGACGAAAGGATTCACATGCCAGACCTCACCGCCGTTGCCCTCAACTGCACCCTCAAGCCCTCCCCCGATGAGTCCAGCGGCGATCTCATGGCGCAGCAGTTCATGGACCAGCTCTCCGGGCTCGGCGTCTCCGGCTCGATCGTCCGACTCGTTGACCATGCGATCGCTCCCGGCGTCGAGGACGACATGGGCGACGGGGATGAGTGGCCGGCCATCCGGGACCAGATCCGGTGCAGCCGACATCCTCGTATTCGTCTCACCCACCTGGATGGGCCACATGTCGAGCGTCGCGCAGCGCGCACTAGAACGGCTCGATGCCGAGCTCTCCGAGGAGCGCGAGGACGGCAACCCGATCATGTTCGGCAAGGTCGCTGTCGTCGGCGTCGTCGGCAACGAGGACGGCGCCCACAAGATCACCGCCGACCTGTACCAAGGGCTCAACGACGTCGGGTTCAGCATCCCGGCCCAGGGCGGGACGTACTGGAACGGCGAGGCGATGCACACCACGGACTACAAGGATCTGAAGACCCCGCGCGAGGCGACGATCTCGGCGCTGGAGACCGCCGCTGCCAACGCCGTGCACCTCGCCACAGTGCTGGCCGACAACGCTTATCCCGCCTAGCGCGATCGCCGATTCGGTTTCCGCCGGCATCGCGCCTACATTGAAGGATCGTCCCCTTGGGCGCCGTACCCATCGGGGCAGTTTTGCCAGAGTCACCAGACCAGGCGTTCGCACGGCTTGCCACCGAGCTGAGCGAATCAACGACCGTCGACCAGACCGCGTCCCAGATCGTGGCATTCGGGATGAAGACCGTCGGCACGCAGTACGCAGGGATCACGATGATCCGCGGCAAGGACAGGTTCGAGACTGTCGGCCCGTCGGCCGAAGTCATCGTGACAGCCGACCAGCTGCAGTACGACCTGCGCGAGGGCCCGTGCGTCGATGCCGCCACGGCCTCGCGCCACGTCCTGTCGGCCGACCTGGCAAACGATCCGCGTTGGCCGCGTTGGGGCCCCGCCGCCGCCGAGCTCGGATTCAGAAGCATCCTGTCCGCAGAGCTTCACGCCGGCGGAGAGCGCATCGGCGCCATCAACTTGTACGGCTCCACCGTCCGCCAGTTCAGTGCCGAGGACGCCGACGTGGCCCGGCTGTTCGCGAGTCATGCCGCTGCAGCCCTGGCCGCCGTACGCCTACGCGAAGGGCTGCAGAATGCCCTGCACACCAGGACACTCATCGGGCGCGCCCAAGGCATCCTGATGGAGCGATTCGGCGTGGACGCTGACCGCGCCTTCGCCATACTGCGTCGCTACTCGCAGGACGGAAACGTGAAGCTGACGGACGTGGCCCGCAGCCTCATCGCGACCATGGAGCTGCCACAGACCTCGAAGTCACTCAAAGCCGGGACCGTCACGATTCCAGACCTCGACGACGAAATCGGCGGCGGCGTCGTCCCGTCGCCGCCGCGGACCTGACGTGTGCATGCGCGCGGCGGACGGATCCACGCTCACGATGACTCGACGTGCTCGGATCCGGTCGCTCGCCGAAACGGCATCGACAACCAGGTAGAGCTCGTCGTCCCTGACCACGCCCAGCGCGTGAATTCCTGGTGATGCGACGCGCTCGAACGTCTTGAGGGCCCGCTTCTGCCGCCGAAACGATGAGAGCCGAAATATCTCCAGAGACCACTGGCATGGATGGTCGAGGGCAGCGTCTGACATGCCTGGCCGATCTGGGAGTACCGCGACCACCTGCTGCTTAGGTGGCAGATGCAACGTATCGGCATTCGCTCGCGAGCGCCTGCTCAAACGTCTGGATCACGACCAACCCTTGCCAGGGTTGGCCTCGAAACGAACACGGGCGGGGGTCACGCCCTAGACGCGCGACCCCCAAACCGCTCTCAGCGAGCCCTTGGCTGTGGTCTCAACCAAGGCCCTCCTTTCAATCAGTACCCATGTCTCAGGGTCTGACACGCTGCGGGCTCGCTACTTGTCCTCGACCGGGTCGGGCGCGGCGATGTCGTCGCGCGACTCGCTCGCCGGGACGATGTCGGGTTCCTGCTGGTCGGGATCCGTGGGCACCTCGGGGTCGTCTCCCGGTACGCCGTCCGGGTCCAGATCGGGATCTCGGGGGTCAATCGGTGTGCTGGTCATCGACTTCATCCTTTCGTCGTGGAGGCACAGGACGTACCCGCCGGCGTTTGTGACATGCGTCCCGGTTGGATGAGGCCGTGCGGGGTACTCACAGCTCACCGTCATGCAAGGGCGGATGGCATGCAGAGCAGAGGAATCCCGATGCACGACCAGCTGGTACTCGAACGTCCACCCCACCCCTGCGACGACAGCTCGCCAGGGTTCTTCGACTGTCGCGGCGAGTGGCAGGCACTCGACGGCTGGGACCGCGCATGCTGACCCCCAAGGGTCGCGGATCTCTGAGTGACGTCGTCTTCGAGTCAATGCGCGCACCGGCCTCGAGCTGGGACCGCGTGCTCCGCACCATCGCTGACGACGAGGACGATCTCCAGATCACGTTGTGGGCCCTGTACGAGCTTCACTACCGGGGCTTCGATGACGTGGACGACGCCCTGGAGTGGCAGCCGGAGCTGATCGAGCTGCGCCGATCCCTCGAAGCGGCCTTCGAGTCCACGTTGCGTGACAGGTTCGCCACGCCGGTGTCCGACGGTGACCTTCCGGACGACCTCTTCGCCTACGTCGCAGAGCACGACGGCCCTTCGCTTGCGCGCCACGTGCAACGTGACGCCGACCAGGAACAGGTGCTGGACCTGCTGCGCATGCGCTCGATCTATCACCTCAAGGAGTCCGACCCCACGGCCTGGGTCGTCCCGCGCCTCCGCCCCCGGACCAAGGCGGCTCTGATGGAGCTGCAGTTCGACGAGTACGGCTGCGGCGACCCCAACAAATTGCATGCCGAGCTGTTCGCCCGCGGCATCGATGCGTGCGGTCTGCGCCACGAGTACGGCGCCTACATCGATGACGTGCCCATCGAGGTGCTCGAGCAGAACAATGCGATGTCCCTCTTCGGGATGAGCCGGCGACTCCGTGGCGCGGCCTTGGGTCATCTCGCCGCTTTCGAGATGACGAGCAGCATCCCTTCACGCCAGATGGCTCAGGGGCTCAGCCGTCTCGAGCTTCCTCAGGCGATGGCTGACTACTACCTGGAGCACGTGGAGGCCGACGCGGTACACGAGCAGCTCGCAGCCCGTACGATCTGCGGCTCCCTCGTCGAGGAAGAGCCGTCGCTGCGCGAGGATGTCTTCTTCGGTGCATTCACCTGTCTCGACCTCGAGTCACGATTCGCGGAGCGCATGCTTCAGGAGTGGGCGGCATGACCGCCCCAAAGCATCCCGATGTCATCCTGTGCCCGGACGGCCCCATGCTGCTGCGTGGAGATCATGTCGTCGAGGGTCCAGACGGCACGGCTCACCCGACCACGCGGCCGGTGAGCGCGGTGTGCCGGTGCGGCAAGTCCGCGTCCCAACCGTGGTGCGACGGAACCCACAAGCTCCTGACCAACCGCTCCTAGTGGGAGAGTCGGGCCAGCACGCCTCGCTCGTACGTACGCACTTCATCCATCCGCAGCGTCGATCCGTGCTCCAGGTGGTCGGCGATCGAACGCGCCTGCTCCTCGGTCCCGAGCTGGAGGATCGCCGATCCGCCGGCGGCGAGGTGTGACTCGATGACGGCACAGCACGAACGAGCCAGGTCCAGGCCGTCGTCGCCACCATCGATCGCGATCGCGGGGTCGTCGGGATAGATGCCGATCTCCGCGGACGAGACCCAAGGAGGGTCGGCGATGATGTGGGCGAAGCGCTCTTCCGCAGCGATGACCTGGTCCATCCGGCCCTGACGGACCTCGACCCGGTGTCCCATCAACGCGGCGTCGGCGTTGACCCGCGCAAGCTCGCAGGCGACCGGATTGAGGTCGACGAGCACCAGCTCGCGGCGTCCCTCTGCCACGGCTGCCAGTCCGATGTGGCCCACCCCGGCGCACAGCTCGAGGACGCGACCCTCCGGAGCGGATCGCAGGATCTGCGACGACCACATCGACTGGGCCAAGGTCCATGAACGTGGCGCGAGCACCCGTTCGTCATACATGACGGTGAGTCCGCCGAAATCGACGAGCGGCAGATCGACGACGGTCATGGGGCATCAGCTCCTCGGGTTCGAGGAGATCTACCCACGCCGCACCTCGCTCAAACCCCATTCACAGAGTTGGTGGGGGCTTGCTCCGAGCGAGCCGGAGGAAGCGGGCGGACCAACACGTCTGCGTAAGCCGGTGGTCCGCCGCGTCCTGTCGGACCAGACTGGACCGGTCGCCGTCGTCTCAGTCGAGGCGTCTCGGTTCAGCGGTTGTTACATACCCGCGAACGGTCGGCGTAAACGAGTTCGTCTACGCCGAGATCGACTCCCTGACGTCGGGAGCGGCGACCTGGATCTTGCGGGGCTTGGCCTTCTCGCTGATCGGGATCATCACGGAGAGCACACCGTGCTCGTACGTCGCCGAGATCGACTCCGTGTCGATGCCGTCGCCGAGCGTGAACTGCCGGTAGTAGCTGCCGCCTCGGCGCTCCTGTGCGATCCACTTGGCGCCGTCGTGGACAGCCTGGGTGCGTTCTGCGCGGATCGTCAGGAGGTTGCCATCCAGGTCGATGTCGATCGATCCGGGATCGACTCCTGGCAGGTCAGCGTTGAGGAGGTAGCGGTCGCCCTCCCGCAGCAGGTCGACCGGAACAGCTCGGGCGCCTGTACGGAATGCGTCCCGCAAGCGATCGATGTCGCCGAAAGGGTCAAAGGTCATCGAGTTCATGGTCAGATCTCCTTTCACGAGGTTGAGTCCGGTTGACTCAATTCACGCCAATGTTATAAATCCGACCGAGCATCCGATTGCAAGACCTGAAACCTTAAAAAATACTGAAACTGTAGGCGTTCTTGGCAACCCGGTCAGCCGATGACGTCGGCCGCCGACACATCGCCGTCCTGCTCGACGATCGCGGTGGCAAGAGCCCCGATGTCCTCGGTCGCGACCTCGATCGCCACCTCGTCGAACCCGCTGATCAGCTCTTTTGTCACGGTCTGCTCAGTTGCGCCGTCCTGGTAGGCGGAGACCCGGTCCACGACCACCTGGATCGCCTCCAGCTCGTCCTTGTCATATTCGCTCATGGGACCGGCATACCCTGCTCATCAGATTTCAACCAGCGTCAACGCGGCGCGAATACGCCACCAAGCCGTGGGTACGTTGCGCGTCCAGACAGTGGAGGGCAACCATGACGGACCTGCACCGGGCGTCACGATGTGGCGTGATCTCTTGACCCGCACCGTCGGCGTCGAGGAGGAGATGTTTCTCGTCGATCCCTCGACCCGTCACCTCACCGCTGTGTCCGACCGCGTCGTACGGAACAGCGGCGATGATGCGGAGCTGGAACACGAGCTGTTCCTCCAGCAGGTCGAGAGCCAGACACAACCTCAGTTGAGCCTCGACACCCTGCTCGACGAGCTGCGCGTCGAGCGACGAAAGGCTTCGGACGCAGCCAGCGGAGCCGGGGCGGCGGTCGTGGCGACCGGCACACCGGTGCTTGCCGATGTCGATGGCTCGCCCACGCCGGACGAGCGCTACAACCGAATGATCGACAGGCACCAGCAGGTCGGAAGGCAGGCGCTGGTGTGCGCCACCCATGTCCACGTCGAGGTGCGTGACGAGGAGGCGGTCGCCGTGGTCGACTCGCTCGCTCGTTGGCTTCCGCTGCTGCTGGCCCTCTCGGCGAACTCCCCGATCGATCATGGGGAAGACACGGGATTCGCGAGCTGGCGGGCGCACGTCTGGGACGGTTGGCCTACGGCGGGCCCGACCGAGCCGTTCGGCGACCGGGAGCGGTACGACAGGAGTGTGCAGGATCTCATCTCCACGGGAGCCGCCGTCGACGAAGGGATGGTCTACTTCGACGCACGCATCGCACGGAACTTTCCCACGGTCGAGGTACGCGTCGCCGACATCTGCACCGATGCCCGCGACACGGTCGTGATCGCCGGCCTCGCGCGCGCCTTGGTGGAGACCGCCGGCACCTCGAGTGATCCACCCACGCCGATGCGCGTCGAGATGCTTCGAGCGGCCAGATGGCGAGCCCGCCGCTATGGCATGACTGACTCGCTGGTGCATCCCATGACGGGCCGACTCGTGCCCGCTGCGGAGGCGGTGCGCTCATTGCTTGACCACGTCACCGATGCCCTCGAGGCGGATGCCTCGCGGGCGACCGTGGAAGAAGGCGTCGAGCGCATCATCCGGGAAGGTACCGGCTCGGAGCTCCAGCGCCGCGCCTCGGAAAGCGGAGGGCTCACCGCTGTCGTCGACGACCTGATCCAGCGAACCCTGGCCTGACATGGCCGGGGAGGTACGCGTCGGCATCTCCGGGTGGACGTATCCGCCATGGCGAGGCGAGTTCTACCCGTCCGGGCTCCGGCAGAAGGACGAGCTCACGTACGCGGCCGAGCGGATGACGAGCATCGAGATCAACGGATCGTTCTACTCATTGCAGCGTCCCGAGAGCTATGTGAGCTGGCGCGACCGTACGCCCCCCTCGTTCAGGTTCGCGGTCAAGGGCGGTCGCTTCATCACCCACATGAAGAGGCTGGAGGACGTCCGGACGCCGCTGGCCAACTTCTTCGCGTCCGGTCCGTTGGCCCTTGGCGAGAAGCTGGGGCCGTTCCTCTGGCAGCTCCCTCCCACCCTGCGATTCGAACCCGATCGCCTTGCGCACTTCTTCGACCTGCTGCCACGCACCACTGGGGCGGCTTCCAGGCTCGCTGCCCATCATGATGCGCGGGTGGAGGGACGTTCGTGGTTGACGACTGACGCCGAACGCACGATCCGCCATGCGCTGGAGGTGCGGCACGAGTCGTATGTGGATCCCGCTTTCCTCACGCTGCTCCGCGATCACGACGTAGCCATCGTCGTGGCTGACTCTGCCGGCAAGTGGCCCCAGATCCGGGACGTGACCAGCGACTTCGCCTACATCCGGCTTCATGGTGACACCGAGCTCTATGCCAGTGGCTACACCGCCCGTGCGCTCGATGACTGGGCGCGCCTCGTACGCGGGTGGGCCGACGACGGGCACGACGTGTTCGTCTACTTCGACAACGACATCAAGGTCCGGGCACCGTTCGACGCGATCGCCCTGGCTGATCGCCTCTCGGATCTGCTGCCCAGTCGGGCAAGCGGTGGAAACGCAACGCGCTAGCGAAACAACCGGGCCTTGTGTCAGCCAGCGAACAGACCGACCCCCTCGACCACCGCAGCATGAAGCTGTGCCCGCAGACAGCGTGGGCGCGAAACCACTCCCGACCGACAGGAAACCATCATGAAGCGCAAGCCCAAGCTCGATCGCCACATCCAGAACGACCTGCTCCGCCTCACCGACTTCGACCCCGACCTGATCAGCGCGTTGGCCACGATCGGCGTGGGGGTGCACATCCCACAGGGCTGGTCGATCATGACCGAGATGACGCCGGGAGACTCGGCGTACATCCTCCTCGAGGGAACGGTGGAGATTCGCAAGCACGGCGAAACCCGCCGAACCCTCGAACCGGGCGACGTCTTCGGCGAGATCGCCGTCGTCGACCATCGACTGAGGAGCGCGTCCGCGGTCGCCTCGACTGATGTCGTCGCGTTGCGGCTGGATGCCGCCACTCTCCACATGCTCGTCGAGAGGAACCCGCAGTTCGCGGAAAACCTTCGGTCGTCGACCGCCAGCCGTCTCGAGGCGTTCTAGTCCCGCCGGCGCCTCACGCCGGTGATGCTCAACGACCGGCCTTCAGGGCGAGTGCCGCCGCATCGTGGACAACCACCTTGCCGCGACCCACCTCGACGATTCCCTCGAGCGCCAATTGTTGGAGTATCTGGTTGACCGAGGGCCGAGTGGCTCCGACCATGTCCGCCAACCGGTCCTGAGTCAGCGGGATGACTGCCCCGGAGCTCCGGTCGGTGAAGACCTCAACGAGCTCGAGCAAGCTGCCGCACAGCCGTCGGTCGAGGTCAAGGTATCTCGCATCCAGCAGATCCGCGCTCAGCTTGCGGATGCGAGCCGCCATGAGACTGCCGACCAGGCGCTCGATCTGAGGGTGACGTTCGCAGAGCCGATGGAAAGCCGACTGCGTGAGCACCAAGGTCTCCGACGTGTCGAGGGACATGATCGTCGCCGAGCGCGGCGTCGGGGCCTGCTCACGCAGCATCGACAGCTCGCCGAACCAGCCACCCGGGCCCAGCACGTTGAGCATCGCCAGCTCACCGTCGGGTGTGGACACCAACACGGCGAAGTGCCCACTACCCACCAGATGAACCGAGTCGGAAGGATCACCCTCGTGGAAGACGATCTCGTTCTTGGCGAACGATTGACTCCTGGCCACCTTCAGCACAGCACTCTGCTCGGTGGCGTCCAGAGTCTGGAGAAGTGGCCAGCGCATGCCGAAGTAATACCACAGCGCACACCCTCGATCCGGGTACGAACGCGCACGTCACTGCCGCCCGCTCGGGGTGCCCAAAGTTCGACATTTCCCGAAATGCCTGTGGAATCATGACCCATCGGGAGGCACATACAGGGGATGCCATGAACTTGGGACGCGATTCCGCCCACCCTCAGCGGTTGTTCGGCCTGCGGTTCGAGAAGCGGGACACCGAGCGGGCTTATCAGCGGTGGCGGGTGGACACCGTCACGCCGTTCACCCGAATCGGTTACATCGCGTCGACCCCGAGCTGGATCTTGGTGCTGGTCTCGCTCATCGTCCTGGATCCTGAGGGCGCGGGTGACGCAGGGCTCTGGGTCGTCCTGTGGGTCGCGACCCTGGTGGTGCTCGTCCTCTTGACGATTCCACCCGCTCTCCGCCACACGGTGATTCCGCTGGCAGCCGCTGCCAACTGCGTGGCCGGGTTCCTGATCGTCTGGCTGCTGTCCGAGGCCGCCCTCAACGGCTTTGCTGACGAGACGCAGGCCGGCGTGATGACGGCCGGGGTGCTTGTCGTGATGTTCTTCGGATTCACCATCTTCCGCATTCCTCCCGGCCCGGCCCTGCTCGCAGTCACCCCCTACGCGACGTACGGGTCCTACCAACTGCTCCGGAGCTACAACAACCAGGAGCTCGACTTCGCAGACGCCGGTTTGCTGGCGGCCGCCATGTGGATCGCCTATCTGGGCTGCTTCCTGGTGTGCATCATCATCGAGATCGTGGGACGACAGGCGTTCGTCCAGGACCAGATCATCCAGACGCAGCAAGAAGAACTGCGTCACAGCAGGGAGACCATTCGGCGCTACGTTCCGCGAGCAGTGTTCGATCACATCATCAGCGGCGACACGGTCGGCATCGATGCGCCGACCCGTCGACGGGTGACCGTCCTCTTCGCCGACCTGGTCGGATTCACCGAGCTTGCGGATCGCGTCGAGGCCGAGACCCTGACGCAGGTCGTCAACGACTACATGACCGCGATGAGTCAGCTGGTGGACGATCACGGCGGATTGGTGAACGAGTTCGCCGGCGATGGCCTGATGGCGTTGTTCGGCGCACCCGACCAGATGGAGGTCGAGGATCAAGCGGCCAGCGCGGTCCGGGCGGCTCAGGCGATGCAGGATCGTCTTCCTTCCCTGAATCTGCAGTGGAAGCGCCTTGGCGTCATCCAGCCGATGCGGATGCGCATCGGAATCGACACCGGATTTCTGAGCGTCGGCAGTTTTGGCTCCGAGGGTCGGATGACGTACACCGCAATCGGCCTGCACACCAACATCGCGGCCCGTATCCAGGCGCATTGCGAGCCTGGCCAGATCCTCGTGAGCGACTACAGCTGGCACCTGATCAATGACCGAATTCCGTGCGAGCCTCGCGGCGAGGTGCTGTGCAAAGGGGTTCACTACCCCGTGCCGGTCTACTCCCCCTTGGCGCAGAGCGTCTGATCGAGCAGCTCACGAGGGCACGGGCGCATCCGTCCCGTCGAGCGGGAGTGGCGGAGTCAGGGACGTCTTGGCACGTCAGTGAGCGCGGATCCGTCGCCAAGACTTTGCCGGGTTATCACACTCAGGCTTCCGTCGTCCTCGAGCACCACGGCCGCCACGGAGCTCAAATCGCCCACGCTTGACGAACGGATGGCCTGCCTTACCTCAGCTTCGGTGAGCCGCTGACTCAGCAGCGCTGCCCTGATCATCTTCCCGTCCTCCAGGAGCAAGGTCGGCTGTGACGTCAGCGCGGAACGACTGCCTGGGAACCGGGAGGTGAAGGCCGCGACAAGGAACTGCAACGCCGCCAGCACGCCCAGAGCGACTACGCCTTCCACCCACGAGACGTCAGCGCTCAGGAAGATCGTGGCAAGGGTCGACCCCAGCGCAACCGTGACCACGAGGTCGAAGGCATTCAGCTTCGACAGAGTCCGCTTGCCCGACGTTCGAAGCACGACGACCAGGGCGAGGTACGACGTCGGCCCCACGAGCACGACCCTCAGGACATCGGACCACGTGTCGAACCACATGACCCTCACGTACCCGATCCCCGTCAGCTCACACAGGTCTGCGCTCCATGACGCAGTCCCTGAGATCGTGAGACACGCGGCAGGAATGGGGTAAGAAGTCCTCGGCACACACCATCGACCACGCCCGAGGACCTCATGCTCATCCGTTCAGCTTCTGGCACCCGACCATGTTGACCTTCGCCGTCATCGCCGTGGTCTCAGGCTCACTGGTCGTCGGTGCGCTCTGGGGCATCTACGGGCGGTTGCCCGATCGCGCCGAGGGCCTCATCGTCGCGGTAGCCGGCGGGGCACTCCTGATCTCGGCGGTACTCGAGCTCATCGAGCCAAGTTCGAAGGTTGCCCCGTTCTGGGCCGTCTCCGCGCTGGTGCTGCTCGGCGCCACGACCTTCGCAGCGCTGGACCACCTCATCAAGCGGCGGTGGGGCAGCGACAGCGGGGGCGGCCTCCTCGCAGCGATCACCCTCGACGGCATCCCGGAAAATCTCGCGCTCGGCGTCGCATTGATCAGCACCGGGCCTCTCGGCGCCGCAGCGCTCTCCGGGTCCATCCTGCTGTCGAACCTGCCGGAGGCGGCGGGCGGTGCCCGCGAGATGAGCGGCGGAGGTCGATCGAATCGTGCCGTGGTGGCGGTGTGGACAGCGACCGCGGTACTGCTCACCGCCGCCGCGCTCGTCGGCAACGTACTGCTTGGCGGAGCCTCAGAATCGACGCTCGGCCTCATCCGCAGCTTCGCAGGAGGAGCAGTCGTCGGCTCCCTGGCGATCGAAATCTTTCCCAAGGCATTCAAGGAGAGCGGCTACTACACAGGTGTCGCCGTCGCTGTCGGGTTGGTGCTGGCGCTGTTCCTGGACACCCTGGGATGAATCATCAGGCGGGGAGCCAGTTCGACGACGACGCGTTACCACGCAGGCAGGAGGACCGCCGTGGTTGCCAATGAGCAGAAGCTCTCCCTCGCGGGTTCGGTGTCGCTTGGAACCGGAGTGATGATCGGAGCCGGGATATTCGCCCTGGTCGGCCAGGTCTCTGAGCTCTCCGGCCCCCTGATGCCGCTGGCATTTTTGGCCGGCGCGGTGGTGGTCGGGTTCAGCGCATATTCCTACGTCAGGTACTCCGACACCAACCCGTCCTCGGGAGGCATCGCCATGCTGCTGAAGGATGCTTATGGACCGGGTGTTGTTGCAGGAACGTTCTCCCTGTTCATGTTCGTCTCGATGGTCGTGGCACAAAGCCTGTTGGCCCGAACGTTCGGGACTTACGCGCTGCGACCCTTTTCGCTCGAGGGGTCGACCATCTTGGTCCCGCTGCTCGGCGTCACCGCGATCGTCCTTGCTGCAGTGGTCAACATGGTCGGCACACGATGGGTTGCACGATCCGCGACCTTCACCGCAGCGTTCAAGATCGTGGGTATTGCGGTGCTGGCGGTGGCGGGTCTCATCGCCTCTGATCCCTCAGCGCTGCTCAACTTCTCCAGCAGCGACGGCGCCCAAGAGAACGGTCACGGCCTTCTCGGCTTCCTGGCGGGCACCGCCCTGTGCGTCCTGGCGTACAAGGGGTTCACCACCATCACCAACCAAGGCGACGATCTTGTTGAGCCGAAGAAGAACCTCAGCCGATCAATAACGATCGCGATCGGCATCTGCGCGGCTCTCTACCTCCTCCTCACCGTCTCGGTGGGGGCCAGTCTCAGCGTGGCGGAGATCGTCGATGCGCGTGACTACGCCCTGGCCGCCTCGGCCGATCCACTCTTCGGCTCGTGGGGCGTGGGACTGACCATTGCGCTCACAGTCGTGGCAACGCTGTCGGGGCTGCTTGCCAGCATCTACGCAGTCTCTCGGCTCTACGACATGCTTCGGGAGATGGGCCAGGCCCCTGGACTACCTACCGGGTCACAGCATCAGTCGGTCATCGTGACGGCCGGGTTGGCGATTCTGCTCACGAGCTTTCTCGATCTCACGCAGATCGCCTCGATGGGGGTCGTTCTCTACCTCACGATGGACATTGCCATCCATTGGGGCGTGATCCGACACCTCAGATCCGAGATCGAAGCAAACATCTACGTTCCGGCAATCGCCATCATGCTGGACCTGGTCGTGCTGGCATCCTTCGCCACGATCAAGGTCCGCGAAGACCTCCTCACTCTTGCCGTGTCACTCGGCGTGGCCGGGGCCATCACACTCACCCAGCTCGTCGTCTTCTGGCGGCGCCACACCGAGGCCACCACGTCCTGAACCGATGACCACCCAGCCAACAGATGGACGCCAGGTTGCAGGCTTGGGACACACTCAAGGCTCAGGGCCTTGCCCACTCCGCAGCTTCCAGGCTCACTCTCGTCGGGCCCCGAGCCCACCCGGTCGATGCCACGCGCTAGCGTCCTCCCATGGAAATTTCTGGAGCATCTGCCATTGTCACCGGAGGCGCGTCTGGCATCGGCGCCGCAGTCAGTCGTCAGCTCGCCGCCAAGGGCGCGCTCGTCGTGGTTGCCGACCTCAAGGAGGACGACGGCCAATCTCTCGCCAGCGAGATCGGGGGCGTCTTCATCCGGGTCGACGTGACCGACACCGAGCAGATCAAGACCGCGATCGCCGCCGCCGAGGAGCTCGCCCCCCTGCGGGTGCTCGTCAACTCGGCCGGCATTGGCTGGGCACAGCGCACGATCGGGCGCGACGGCACCTTCGACTCCGCACATGACCTGGACGCATACAAGAAGGTCATCGAGATCAATCTCATCGGCACCTTCGATGCACTACGACTGGCTGCCACCGCGATCAGCCGTACCGAGCCGATGGAGTCCGGGGAACGCGGTGCCATCTGCAATCTCGCCTCCGTGGCTGCCTTCGACGGCCAGATCGGCCAAGCCGCCTACTCCTCGTCCAAGGGCGGCGTGGTCGGGATGACCCTGCCGATCGCCCGCGACCTCGCTGCGTCCGGCATCCGCGTCAACACCGTCGCCCCCGGTCTGATCGACACCCCGATCTACGGCGAGGGCGAAGCCTCAGAGGCGTTCAAGGCCAAGCTGGGCGAATCGGTCAACTTCCCCAAGCGTCTCGGATTCCCTGACGAACTTGCCAGCATGGTCGTCGAGTGCGTCACCAACTCGTACATGAACGGTGAGACGGTTCGCGTCGACGGAGCGATCCGGATGCCTCCCAA
>CAWKHU010000014.1:0-19754 GCA_963849625.1 uncultured Actinomycetota bacterium | reverse complement strand
CCGGCACCTCCGTCGGTGGCGAGGGTGGCTACGAGTTCGTCAACAACGTCTCCGGTGGCCGTGTGCCCCGTGAGTACATCCCGTCGGTCGGAGCAGGAGCGGAGGATGCCATGCAGTTCGGTGTCCTCGCCGGCTACCAGATGGTCGACGTCAAGGTGACGCTGGAGGACGGCGCCTACCACGATGTCGACTCCTCGGAGCTCGCGTTCAAGCTCGCCGGCTCGATGGCTTTCAAGGAAGCCGCACGCAAGGCCGATCCGGTGATCCTCGAACCCACGTTCGCGGTAGAGGTCACCACGCCCGAGGACTACATGGGCGACGTGATCGGCGACCTCAACTCTCGCCGTGGCCAGGTAAACGCCATGGAAGAGGGCATGGGAGGCGTCAAGATCGTCAAGGCGATCGTCCCCCTGTCCGAGATGTTCGGGTACGTCGGCGACCTGAGGTCCAAGACTTCAGGCCGTGCGTCATACTCGATGCAGTTCGACTCCTACGCGGAGGTTCCCAAGAACGTCGCGGAAGAGATCATCAAAAAGGCCCGCGGCGAGTAGCCAACGACCATCTCATAAGATGGCCTGAGGTTCTCGCGAGAGGCCAACGGCGTTCAGACAGCAACCAATTCTAAGAAGGAGCCCCAAGTGGCTAAGGCGAAGTTCGAGCGGACCAAGCCGCACATGAACATCGGCACCATCGGTCACATCGACCACGGTAAGACGACTCTTACCGCGGCGATCACCAAGGTGTTGCACGACAAGTACCCGGACCTCAACGAGGCCTCGGCATTCGATCAGATCGACAAGGCGCCCGAAGAGAAGCAGCGCGGCATCACGATCTCGATCTCGCACGTGGAGTACCAGACGGAAAACCGTCACTACGCCCACGTCGACTGCCCGGGACACGCTGACTACGTCAAGAACATGATCACGGGTGCGGCCCAGATGGACGGCGCGATCCTCGTGGTTGCCGCCACCGACGGCCCCATGCCCCAGACGCGTGAGCACGTGCTGCTCGCTCGCCAGGTCGGCGTGCCCGCGATGGTTGTTGCCCTCAACAAGTGCGACATGGTCGACGACGAAGAGATCCTCGAGCTCGTCGAGCTCGAGGTCCGTGAGCTCCTGAGCGATCAGGAGTTCGACGGCGACAACGTTCCGGTCGTCAAGGTTGCCGCTCACCCGGCACTCCAGGGCGACGCCAAGTGGGGCGAGTCGATCCTCGAGCTCATGCAGGCTGTGGATGACTACATCCCCATGCCGCAGCGTGACACCGACAAGCCGTTCCTGATGGCCATCGAAGATGTCTTCACGATCACCGGCCGCGGCACCGTCGTCACCGGCAAGATCGAGCGCGGCATCATCAAGGTCAACGAGACGGTTGACATCGTCGGCATCCGCGAGGAGAAGCAGACCACGACCGTCACTGGTATCGAGATGTTCCGCAAGTTCCTCGACTCGGGTGAGGCTGGCGAGAACGTCGGTCTGCTCCTTCGTGGCACCAAGCGCGAAGATGTCGAGCGCGGCCAGGTTGTCATCGCTCCCGGCACCACGACTCCTCACACGGAGTTCGAGGGCCAGGCGTACATCCTTTCCAAGGAGGAGGGTGGCCGTCACACGCCGTTCTTCAACAACTACCGTCCGCAGTTCTACGTGCGCACCACGGACGTCACCGGCGTCGTCACGCTGCCTGAGGGCACCGAGATGGTCATGCCCGGCGACAACACCGAGATGAGTGTTCAGCTGATCCAGCCGATCGCTCTCGAAGAGGGTCAGCGGTTCGCCATCCGTGAGGGTGGACGTACGGTTGGCGCCGGTCGCGTCACCAAGATCAACAAGTGAGCTTGAACTTCTAAGCTTTCTGACAAGCCCCGTCTGCTCCGGCAGGCGGGGTTTTGTCGTTGCTTGAGCCTGACTCCATCGGCGCCCTTCTGGCGGACGTGCGGTCGAGGTTTGCGCAACCGAGCCGTAGCCTTGATGGATGGGCCACGATCATGCGCACGGCACGGGGGTACGTCACCGCGGTCGCTTGGCGATCGTCCTGGCGCTGACCTGCGGAGTCCTCGCAGTCGAGGCGATCGTCGCGTGGGTCACGGGGAGCCTTGCGCTTCTCGCCGATGCGGGCCACCTGCTGGGCGACTCCTTCGGAATCGCCATGGCGCTGGCCGCGATCACTGTGGCGCAGCGCGGCGGTGGCCCGGGATCGCGCCGTACGTTTGGCTACCTCCGTACGGAAGTCATCGCGGCTGGTCTCAACGGCCTGATCCTTCTCGTGCTTGCGGGGTGGGTCGTGTTCAGCGCCATTCGACGGCTTGGTGACTCACCCGAGCTCGAGTCCGGGCCGATCCTGATCGCCGGCGCGATTGGCCTGGTCGTCAACCTGATCGGCTTGATGTTGTTGCGCGGGGGAGCGCAGGAGAGCCTGAACGTACGGGGCGCCTACCTCGAGGTGCTCGGCGACGCGCTCGGTTCGGTGGCCGTGCTCGTCTCGGCCGTGGTCATTCTGACCACAGGGTGGGATGCGGCAGATGCCGTGGCGTCGTTGGTGATTGCCGTGATGATCGTCCCGCGGGCGATCTCGTTGCTGCACGAGGTCAGCGAGGTGTTGCTGGAGTCAACTCCGCGCCACGTCGATCTCGACGAGTTGCGTACGCACATCTTGGGGATCGAGGGCGTGTGGGAGGTGCACGACCTCCACGTGTGGACCATCAGCTCGGGCATGCCCGTCATGAGCGCGCACATCGTGGTCGAGGACTCGGTGACCGGCATGGCCGAGGCGCACGGCGTCCTGGACACGCTTCGCGGATGCCTGGCCGATCATTTCGACGTCGAGCACTCGACGTTCCAGATCGAGCCGACGGGGCACGCCGACTCCGAGCAGCACCTGCACCACTGAGTCAACCGCTCAGTCGCCGTAGAGGCGGGCGATCACGTCCGCGTACTTCGACGTGACGACTCGGCGCTTGAGCTTGAGCGTGGGAGTGAGCTCCTCGCTCTCGGCCGTCCACTCACCCGACAGCAGCTCGAACGACTTGACCTGTTCGGGCTTGGACAGCCGGGCGTTGGCGGCCTCGACGGCCTGACCCACGGCGGCGAGGATGGCCGGGTGCTGCGCAAGCTCGGCGAGCCCCGCATCCTCGATGCCCATCTTCTGCGCAACCAGCGGAGCGATCTCACCGTCGAGCGTGAGCACGGCGACGACGTACGGACGGCCTTCGCCGATGACCATGGCGTGTCCGACCAGCGGTGACTCTTTTAGGTAGTTCTCGATGTTCGAGGGAGCGATGTTCTTGCCCGACGAGGTGATGATCATCTCCTTCTTGCGGTCGACGACCTTGAGGAATCCGTCCTCGTCGATCACGCCGATGTCGCCCGTGTGCACCCACTCGTCGTCGTCGATCAGCTCGGCGGTCGGGCCGGGCGCGTTGTGATAGCCGCTGGTGTTGATCGGACCACGAATCAGGATCTCGCCGTCCTCGGCAAGATCGAGCTCGATGCCCCGCTGCGGCCGGCCGACCGTGCCGAGCTTGAAGGCCGACGGACCATTGGACGTCGCCGAACCAGTCGTCTCGGTCATGCCGTAGACATCGAAGATTCGCAGGCCGAGCCCAGCGAAGAATCTCGCCACGTCCTCCGGCATCGGCGCGGCCGCACTTGCTGCCCACTCGACGCGATCCAGACCGAGCGCGGCACGCAGCGGTGTCAGCACGGCGGCGTCCATCGCCTCGAACTGAGCCTGCAGCTCAGGTGACGTGGTGTTGCCGGTCTGGGTCGACTCGACCCAGGCCAGGCCGACGGCGAGCGCCTGCTCGATACCGGCCTTGCGCGCGGGATCAGGTTCGGCGGCAAGCTTGGCCGACACGCCAGTGCGAATTTTTTCCCACACCCGGGGGACACCGAAGAACCGGGTCGGGCGCACCTCGAGCAAGGACGGCGCGAGCAGCGCGGGATCGCCGATCAGGTGGACATGGCCGCCCTGGAACTGGGGAATGTAGATCCCGAGGATGCGCTCGGCAATGTGCGCGAACGGCAGGTACGACAGCGTCACGCCGGGCTCGTGCAAGTCGCCGGTGTCCAACGAGGTCTGCGACTCGAACAGGACATTGGCGTGTGTCAGGACGACCCCCTTGGGATCGCCGGTCGTGCCGGACGTGTAGAGGATCGTCGCTGTGTCACCGGGTGCGACGGCCGCAATACGCTCCTCGATCGCGGCAGGATTGGCGGCACGCAACGCACGTCCCTTGGCCAGGAACGAGTCCCAGTCCTCGCCACCCATCGTCACGACGGTCGTGGCAGGCGCTGCTTCGAGCGCGAGCGCCCAACGGGCCAGCTGATCGTCGCCCTCGAGGATCGCGATGCTGGGAGAGCTGTGTGCCGCGACGTACGCGACCTGCTCGGGAGCCAGCGTGTTGTAGATCGACATCGGGATGCCGCCGGCGTGAAGCGTGGCGATGTCGGCGAGGACGTGCTCGATGCGGTTGGAGCCCATGATCGCGACCGTTCCGCCGGCGGGCAGCCCGGCGTCGATCATCGCCGCGGCCAGGTCGAGCGCGGTTTCGCGTACCTCGGTCCAGGTCAGAGTGCGCCAGCCGTTGCCGTCATCACCCAGCTTGTCGGAGTAGGCAGGCAGGTCGCCGCGCGCTGCGACAGTATCTTGCAGGACATCGCACAGCGTGCGACCGACGATCGCTGACTCGACGGCTGCTCGTTCTTCAAGGGTCTGGTTCGTCATGGTCATGCCTCTCGTCAGTAGCTTCTCGGGAGATTCAACATCTGGGTGCCGATGTGGGCGAGGATGAGCTCCTCGGCGACGGGGATGCTCTTGCCGATGCGGGCATCGCGGAACAGCCGCTCGACGGGGAACTCCTTGGAGTAGGCCATCCCGCCGAACGTCTGGAAGGCCTGATCGGCTGCCTCCCAGGCGACCTGGGCTCCCGTCAGCTTGGCGACATTGGTCTCGCTCCCACACGGGAGGCCCTGGTCGAACAGCCATGCGGCCTTGTAGGTCATCAGCCGGCCCAGCTCGGTCTTGGCCTTGATCTGGGCAAGTGGGAACTGGATCGCCTGGTTGGCGCCGATCGGCTTGCCGAACACCTCGCGCTGGCGGGCGTAGTCACAGGCCAGGTCCATGGCGGCGTCGGCCGCGCCCACGCCGCCGGCTGCCGCCAGGATTCGCTCGGGGTTGAGCACGTCCCACAGCACCGTGAAGCCGTCGTTCACCTCACCGATGACCCGGTGTGCCGGGACGCGTACGTCGTCGAAGAACACCTGGCTCGACGTGACGATGTTGCTGCCCAGCTTGGGGATCGGCTGGTACGTCAGTGTCCCGGCGGCCAACGCTTCCTTGACGTCGATCAGGAACACGGTGAACCCCGCCGTACGCGGCTTGGCCTCGGCCGCCGGGATCGTACGGGTGATCGCGACCATCCAATCAGCACGGTCGACGCCGGAGATCCAGATCTTCTGACCCTTGATGAGGAAGTCGTCGCCGTCCTGGCGGGCCTGTGTCGTGATCGCCAGCGCGTTGCTGCCGGCGTCCGGCTCCGTCAGCGCCAGGCAGAACTGGGTCTCACCCGCGGCGAGGCCGGGGAGGATCTCCTTCTTCTGCTCGTCGGTGCCGTGCCGGGTGATGGTCATGGCGCCGAACCCGGGGGTCAGGATGTAGAGGAACGTGCCCTGGGTGGCACCCGTCGAGGCAAGCGTCTCGTTGGCGACGGCGAGCTCGAGCAGCCCCTGCCCGCCACCGCCGAACTCTTCGGGCACCGAGAGTCCGAGCCAGCCGCCCTCGGCGAGCGCGGCCCATGCATCGTCGGGGAAACGGTGCTCCTCCTCCAGCCGTGACCAGTAGGCGTGGTCGAATCCGGACATGGCCCGCAGCACGCCCTCGCGTACGGCGATCGCGGTGTCGGGAAGGTTGAAGTCCATCTGTTGCCTCTCGGAAAGGGTGGGTCTAGGGAGCGGGATCGCCCGGGAGCCGGGGAGCGTACTGCGCCCCACGCTGCTGGACACCCGGTGTCTCGGTGGTGCATCGGTTGTCGGTGGGGGCGGGGTCGTGGGTCATCACGTACGGGTTGACGCGCGGCGGGCCGTACTCGCAGTTGTCACCGAAGTTGGCAGACAGGAGCACGTGGCCCGATCCGCCGCGAGTGGCGTCCGACATCGCGTAGAACTGATCGGGTGCCCAGGTCAGCCAGTGCTTGTATCCGGGCAGGCGGTCGTCGCCGAGCTTGGCGAACTCGTTCCAGCTCGTCACGGTGGAGATCAGCGGTGCGGTGATCTCCTGCATGACATCGGCGAGAACTGGCGTGAGGGTGGCCGTCGAGGCCAGAGCGCGACGAACTGCGGGGTCGGACGTCTCGAGCTGCGCGGTGACAAGGTCGATGTCGGACGCGAACGACTTCAGGTCATCGCTGGTGTCGACGACCGTACGAAGCGGCGCCTGCGCCTCCCTCGCGATGCGGGCGACCTTCGGATTGAGGTTCTCGAGCATGGTCATGACCCGGTTGGCGTCGTGTCCGAGGGTCGCCAGGTCGATCTCGGTGTCGAGTCCCGTACCGAGCTCCGACGTGATGGTGGTCAGGTCGTCCTCGTCGATGCGGGCGGCGACGTCGCCCAGGTGGGTGATGATGGCGTCGAACCGGCGGGGGACAGCGGTGTCGGCCACCTCGATGACATCACCGTCACGAAGGTAGGGGCCCTTGTCCGTACGTGGCCGGAAGTCGATTCTTTGCTCACCGATCGCCGAGAGGTTGGAGACGGCGGCAACGGTGTCGGCGGGCACGTCGACGTCGCCGTTGATGTTCAGCTCGACCGTCACTCCGTCATCCCTGAGGTGCACGTCCTGCACGCGGCCGATGGTGGTGCCGCGATAGGTGACGTCGGCACCGGGATAGATCCCGCCACCGGAGGCCAGCTTCACGGTCACCGAGTGCGATGCGGAGAACACCGAGGAGCCGATCACCTTGTCACCGAGATAGAGCAGGCCGAGCACCGCGATCGCGAACAGCACGAGCTCGGCGAGCCGGGTCTTGCGGCGGTCACGCCTGATTCCGGCCATCAGCGCGCACCGCCCGAAGGTCCGTCTGCGAGCTGGCTGAGCAGGCCGTCGGGCCCGAGCACCCCGGTGAGTGTCTCCCGGAGGCCCGTGAGCAGCTCGCCGACGTCGGACTGGCCGAGGGTGGCGGCCTCAGGCGGGATCGGTACGTTCCCGAGACCGTCCGGGAGTGCCGGGAGGAGGTTGAACGTGAGGTCGAACATCGCGAAGTCGCCGGGTGTGGCACGGTCGAGCGCGTTGGCGAACTCGGTGATTCCCTGCATGATGGGGCGGATCTGGTCGCGCTCGGCGATCACCGCGTCCACGAGCGTTCGGGTGTCCTCGAGCTGGTTGCGCAGACGTCCGCGCAGCCCGTCAACCGTCGCGCGGCTCGCACCTTCGACCCGGTCGAGGGCGGCGAGGAGCTCCACCGCCTTGTCCTCGTGGCGCTGCAGCGTGCGGATCGCGGGGTCGAGCTTGGTGATCGAGGACGTGATGACGTCGGTGTCCCCGGCGAGGCTGCGCGAGAGCCGGTCGAGCGCGTCGAGTCCCGCGTCGATGTCGTCGCGGTGCGTGTTGGTGGAGGTCACCAGGTCGTCCACCTCGCGCAAGAGGTGCCGCACGGTCGTCGACGATCCGTCCATCGCGGTGGCGAGCTCGTCGACGACCACCTTCAGGTCTGCGTAGCTGCCACCGGTGACGGCGGTGGACACTCCCGTGAGCAGGTCAGTCGTGTCTGGTGCGGTGTCGGTGTGCTCAATGCCGATGGTTGCGCCGTCAGCAAGCACGTCGGACGTCGGCTTGGCGGGAGGGATGAGCGCCACGAAAGCTTCGCCGACCGGGGCGGTGAGGCGCACCTCGGCGCGCGCAGCCGAGGAGATACGGACGTCCTCCATGACCTCGAAGGACACGTGCGCGACGTAGTCGGAGGTCGTCACGGTGGTGACCTGGCCGATGGTTCTGCCCTCGAGCTTCACAGGTGACGCGGGTGGCAGGTTGAGCGCCGAGACGAAGTCGGCGTTCAACGTGTAGGTCGCGCCGTGCACCTTGCTCGGCAGCGGGACGTCGTACAGATCGGGGCCACCACACGCACCAAGGCCGAGGGCCGCCGCGAGCACGAGGCCGGTGACAGCTCCGCTGGGGATGGCGCGCATCACGGCACCACCGTGTCGAAGAGTCGAGCCATGAGGTCGACCAGGCTGTCGAAGAAGTCTGCATTGTCTTCGACGAGCAGCTTGCAGACGCTGAGGCTGTCGGGCACGAAGGTGGAGCAGAACGCCTCCCGTGCGACCTTGCCGTACGGAGCCATGCGCCGTACGTCAAGGCGGACTCGCAGATCCCGGGTGTCGGGGTTGTAGGCGCGGGCGATGTTCTCGGCGGCGAGCGGCAGGGTGTTGAAGGCCGACGCGATCGACTCACGCTGCTTTGCGATCGTGCCGAGGACGTCCGAGGTGCGATCGACCGTGCGAGCCATCACGGTGTCGTTGTCCTCCACGAAATCGGTCATCTTGCGGCTCAGCTGGTCCAGCGTCACCAAGGACGCCGCGACGTTCTTGCGCTGGCCGGCAAAGAGCTCCGCGCTGTCAGCAACCGATGTGGCCAGCGAGCGGATGGTCTTGTCGCGCCGGGCCAGCATCGAGACCAAGGCGTCAGCGTCGTCGACGATCGCCGTGAGGTCGTCGTCGGCGTCACCGACGGTCGCCAGTGCACCACCCGACGCCTCGAGGAGGTTGGCGAACGCCTCGCCCTTGCCTTCGAGCTGCTCGGCCGTGACGGAGAGCAGGTCACCGATGTCCTTGCCGTCCTTCGTGGTGTCCGACAGCGCGACGAGCAGGTCGTCGACGGCGGCGAAGATGTCGTCGACGTTGGCGGGCGCCTTGGTGCGCTCGAGCGGTACGACGGCTCCGGCAGCAAGCTTCGGCCCGCCCTTCCAGGGCGGCGTGAGCTCGACGAAACGATCGGTGACCAACGAGGACTGCATGATGAGGGCTCCCACATCGGCTGCGACTTCCTTGTTGACGCGAACGGTCACGTCGACCCGAGCGCCGCGCGGCTCGATCTTGGTCACCTCGCCGATACGTACGCCGATGGTCTGCACGTCGTTGCCGACGTACAGGCCGGTGGTGTCGGTGAACTGGAGGGTGAAGGTGGTGGTTTGAGGGTTCGGCCGCAGCGCGAGCACGACGGCTGAGAGCAAGAGGGCCGCGACGACGCCGACGGCGCCGAGCCGGAGGAGCTTCGTACGGTTCACGAGCAACCTCCCTCAGGCTGGACCAGCGGGCACCAGAAGTTGTCGGGGAACAGGAAGTACGGTGCGCCGACCTCCAGCCAGGGCCCGTTGCCGGTCGCGTTTGCGAAGTACCGGGCGAACGGAGCCGCGGCTTGCAGGGTCGTGCCGAGGTCATCGGAATGGGTCTGGAGGACCCCGAGCGTCTCGTCGAACTGGCTCAGCAGGGTCCGCACCGTCTTGTCATTGCGGTCGGCCATGGAGTCGAGAGTCGTGATCACCTGTCGACCGTTCGTGACCAGTCGCTCGATCGTGTCGCGCCGGCGCTGGACGAGCCCCGTGACCTTCTCGGCGTTGACGAGCAGACGGTCCAGCTCGGCCTGCTGGTCGTGGACCACCCCGGTCACGTCGCGGGTGTACTTCAGCAGGCGGTCGATCTGCTTGTCCTTGTCGCCGATCATCCGGGCGAGTGCCGTGGTGTCCTCCAACGTACGTCGGGTCAGCTGCGGATCCTGGTCCAGCTCGGTCGAGAGCGTGGCGACGGCCTTGTCGATTGCGTCGAGGTCGAGCTCGTGCAGGAGGTCGTTGCTGTCGGTGAACACGTCGGAGACGGTGTACGACGGAGCGGTGTGATCGGTGCTGATGGTCCCTCCGGGGTCGAGCGTGGGGCCTGCGCCGACCGTGACCTCGAGAAACGTCGTCCCGAGCATTGATGCGAGCTTGACCCGGGCCTGCGAACCCGTGTGCAGCGTCACGTCGTTGTCGAGCTCGAACTCGATGATCGCCGTGCCCTTGTCGAGCTCGACTCCGGTGACCTTGCCGGACTCGATGCCGGCAACGCGGACCTCGTCGCCGGTCTTGATGCCGGATGCGTGGACGAACTCGGCCCGGTACGGGTCATCTCGCCCTTGGAGGGCACGAGCTGTCACCAGGACGAGCAGCAACAGAGCGATGCCGACGATGAAGGACTTGCGAGCTGTGGCGGTCATCGGCACGGCCTTGAATGTCCGGCCCCGGGAATGTCGGGGATCTTGAGGCCGCTGGCGCCGGCGTCGAGGGTGCAGACGTACGTGTTGAGCCATGATCCGTGGCTGAGCGCACGGTTGAACCCTTCGAGCAGGCGCGGGGTGTCGTCGAGCGTGATGGCGAGCAGGTCCTTGGTCTGGACGAGGGTCTTGCCGAGCTCGGCGAACCGAGCGAGCGCAACGCTCAGCGGACCGGATGTCTCGTCGAGCAAGCCGTCGACCGACGCGGTCATGCGGTCGAGCGCCACGACGGCGGAGTCGATGTCACCGGAGTCGTCCGCGAGGTCACCGACGAGTCCGTCCAGACCGCCGATGACAGAGCGCAGCTCCGCCCGGTGTTCAGACGTCGCCTGCATCACTGTCGTGACGTTCGCGATGACCTGGGTGATCACGGTGTCCCGGTCAGCCAGATGTGCGGTGAGCTGCGATGTCTGTTCCATCAGATGGGCAAGGCGGGGCCCCTCGCCTTGCAGCGTCTGGACGACCTCGGTCGCAATGAGGTTGACATCCTTGGGGTCGAGCGCTTCGAACATCGGCTTGAAGGCGTTGAACAGCTCGGTCAGGTCCAGCGCGGGCCGGGTGCTCTCGACGCCGATCGTCGATTTTTCAGCCAACCGCGTACCGGTCTTGGAGCCGGCCTCAAGGGCCAGGTAGCGCTGACCCAGGAGATTCAGATAGGAGATGCGTGCGACGGTGTCGGTACGAACGGCCTGGTCCGCGGCTACGACGAAGTCGATCCTCGCGAGCCCGTCTTCCAGCTCACGCCCCTCGACGCGGCCGACCCGGACGCCCGCAATACGTACGTCGTCGCCGACCCGGACACCCGACGCGTCGGTGAACAGCGCTGAGTAGTGACTCGCGTCGCCCGGGTCGCGGCGGGCCAGTGTGTTGGCGACCGTCAGCGTCATCAGCAGCGCGATCAGCGTGAACGCCACCAGCCCGGCTATCTGCCAAGGGTGCCGACGCAGGATCGTCATCGTGTGCCACTCCCGTCGGCACCTTCGAGGGCCTCGAGCATCGCGGCAACCCGACGCGCGACCGCGTCAATGCCTGCGGCCTCGGTCGAGCCGGCGCCGGCCGGGGTCGCGCCGCCACAGTTCCGTGCGATCAAGGTCGGGCCGTAGCGCGCGCAGTCATCCGACGTGTAGGCGTGCGGCAGGTCGAATCCGATCGTGCCGATCATCTGTATCGCGTTGTCGTCGACACCGGCCGCTCCGTTTGCGCTGGTGAGGGCGAACCGGGAGAGGATCTGCCGCACCGCCGTCGCGTTGGTGGCTGCAAGGTCTGTCAGTCGTTCGAGTCTGCCGACGAAGGGCAGCACGATCTCCCGGAGGCTGGCGAGGAGAGTCTCCACGTTGTCGACGACCTCTGCGGATCCGTGCAGGACCGCGCCGATGGTGTGGTCCTGGTCGACGATCGTGTCGGTGGTGGTGCGGGAGTGCTCCATCGCCGACACGAGGTCGGGCTCGATGTCGGCGATCGTTGCCAAGGCCTTGGTGGCGAGCTTCAAGGTCTCCCACGTGGTGGGAAGATCCTGGTTGACGTCGGTGACGACGCTGTCGGCCCGCTCGAGGAATGCCTTGATGTCGTCCCCGTGACCTTCCAGGGCGGGCGCCAGCTTGCCGGTGATGCGGTTGATGTCTTCCGCGTCGACGGCCGAGATGAGCCGTTCGGCCTCGTCGAACGACCTCATCAGGTGAAGAGTCTCCTGGGCCGTGTCCGTCGCGAGCACGTCCCCCGAGGCCAGGTGGTTGTCACTGGAGGCATCCCGCTCGGCCAGCAGCTCGACGTACTCCGATCCGAACACCGTGCTCGGCAGGATGCGGGCGGTGGCGGTCGACGGGATCGATCGGGAGTGGTCCTCGTTGACCAGCAGATCCAGGCGATAGCCGTCGCCGTGCTCGGAAAGTCGCAGCACCCGGCCGACGATGATGCCGTGGTAGCGAACCTTGGCACCTGGACCGATGGCGTCTCCGATGGTCTCGACCTCGACCGACACCTTGGCGTCGCTGGTCAGGACCCCGAAGTACGACAGGCACAGCCACAGGCCGAGGGCGAGTGACACCACCACGCCGACCGTTCCGACGAGGATGCGCTGCAGTGCTGTGGGCTCGGTCTTCATCCGGAGATCGTCACTTGCTGGTCGGCGCCCCAGAGGGTGAGCGTCAGGGCGATGTCGAGCAGCGTGATGCCGATGATGCTGGATCGGATGGCGTGGCCGGTTGCCCGTCCGACGCCCTCGGGTCCGCCGCTGGCGAAGAAGCCGTAGTAGCAGTGCACCAGCGTCACCATCGTTGTCAGCGCGACGACTTTGACGGCGGCCAGCAGCACGTCCTTGAGCGACACGAAGGCCGTGAAGTAGTGCTCGTACGTGCCCGCCGACTGGTTGAAGAACACCGTGACCACGAGGTCCGTCGTGACGTACGTGCCGACGAGCCCGAGCAGGAAGAGCGGCAGCACCATGATCCAGGCGGCGACGATACGGGTGGAGACGAGATAGGGGATGGGCTTGATCGACATGGCCTCGAGCGCGTCGATCTCCTCACTGATGCGCATCGCGCCGAGTCGTGAGGTGAAGCCACAGCCGATGCGTGCCGCAAATGCGAGCGCCACGATGATCGGGGCCAGCTCGCGGGTGTTGGCGTAGCCCGACACGAATCCGACGAGCGGGGCGAGGCCGATGATGTCAAGGCCGTTGTGGCCCTCGAGCCCGACCTCGGTGCCGGTCAGGGTCGACATCAGGAATACGACGCCCACCGCTCCGCCGCCCACCACCAGGGCGCCACCGCCCAGGCTCACCTCGGCGAGCTGTCGCCCGACCTGGGCCGGGTAGTGACGGATGGCAAGGGGAATGCGCACGATTGCCACGAGGCAGAACCACAGGAAGTCGCCCACCCGGCTGACGGGGCGCACCACGGTCGCCTCGGTGAGCTTCCCCAGTGTGCTCACGCCGCCACCCCCGTTGGAAAAGCACGGTACGGACGCGCCGGCGTGAATGCCGCGTCATGGTTCTCTCGCTGGCGCTCGTTCACGCGATGCCACCCGGGAAGAGCATCGCCTGTGCCTGGGAGATCACGAAGTTGGCGGCGAACAGCAGGACGAAGTTGGTGACGACCGCCGAGGTGACGGCATCGCTGACTCCCGACGGGCCGTTGTTGGCGCCCAGTCCCTTGTGCGCGGCCACGATGGCGCAGATGGTCCCGAAGATCGCCGCCTTGACGATCGACAGCACCATGTCGCTCGGCTGGGCGAGGGTTGCGACCGATGCGAGGTAGCCACCAGCCGAAAGATCCTGCACCACGATGCTGACAAGCAGGGTGGTGACGATGGAGAAGAACATGACGACGCCGTTGAGCAACATCGACACGACCACGGTCGCAATGACGCGGGGGAGCACGACGCGTTCGACGACGTACACGCCCATCACCTCAAGAGCGTCGATCTCCTCGCGGATGCGGCGCGCTCCGAGCTCGGAGCAGATCGCCGATCCGGCGACACCTGACAGCATGAGCGCAGTGATGATCGGGGCGCCCTGTCGGATGACAGCAAGTGTGTTGCCAGCACCCGTGAACCCCGTCGCGCCGACCTCCTGGGCGAGGACGTTGACTTGCAGGGCCAGGATGACGCCGAACGGTATGCACACGGCGAGCGCCGGCAGGGTGCAGACCGCGATCGTGAACCAGATCTGGCGGATGGTCTCCTCGCCGGGGAACCGCCGTGCGGCGATGGACGTCGGCACGGAGCGTACGACTCCGATGCCCAAGCGAAGCATTCCCGCGGTTTCACGCAGAGGACCTGAGCTTGTCCGACGACGCGCGACGGCAGATTCTACGGTTGGCACCCGTCACCTCCGTCGTCGATCTAGTGGGCTTGAACCTTCGTTGGTCCATACGACTCCGGGACTGTAACAGTGAATCTGTCGTGGTCGTCAAGGACTTAAACGACGGGGGAGTGACGAGGGTCACGGCTCAGCTGCCGAAAGTTCACCCAGATTGCAGAATGAATTGCCAGATCACTGTGACAGTAATATTGTCACGGCTGTGACCGCCCTTCCCCATGCCGTTGACGAGATGCAAACCGTTGACGAGCTCGCCAGCAGCGCAGGCATCTCGGTGCGCACCACCCGCTACTACGCGAGCCTGGGTTTGCTGCCCCCGCCGACCAGGCGAGGGCGCATGGCTTACTACGGCCCCCAGCACGCTGCTCGTCTCTCCCTCATCCGCGCACTGCAGGAGCACGGATTCACGATGGCGGCCATCGAGAAGGCCATGAGCCGGATCGCAGACGATGCATCGGTCGAGGACATCGCGGTCCAGCGCGCCGTGCTGACGTCCTGGTCGCCCGGCGGACCCGAGGTGCTTGACCGCCAGCAGCTCGACGTCCGTGCCGGCCGGGAGCTCACCAACGAGCAGGTCGCGCTGCTGGTCGAGACAGGTGTGCTCGAGCAGATCGGCCGCACGTACTCCCCGCTCCCGGGGTTCGAGATGGGAGTGGAGCTGCTTGACGTGGAGATCCCTGTCGACGGAATCACCGAGGCGGGTGCGGCAATCGATCGACACATGCGCGCCCTGCGCGACGACCTCAACGAGATCCTCAATCGCCAGGTGCTCGAGCCCTACCGATCGATGCCGCGCACGGAGGAACAGTCCGAACGCCTCGAGCTCACGATCCAGCGCCTGCGTGCCCTGACGTTGCAGGCCGTCGTCAGCGGCTTCGAGCGCGCGACCAACGCGGCCATCACCCGCTCCTAGCATGAGCGGCTGCGGATTTGTGTTTACCGCAGCGGGTCTGTCAGAATAGTTCGGTTGCTCCGGCTTGATCGCTGGGGCGCCGACCGTCCGGCTCTCACGCCGACCATGACGCTGGCGCCGAAACTGAGATCAAGCTTGTCCCGCCGAACGTGCGCGGGTCCAACCACCAAACTCGAGAAGTGTGTGACGTACGCGCCCAGCGCATCGCGACACGCCCGACCTCGGGGGTCGGCGGGAGGATGAGTTTCTCCCTCGAACCCGAGGCGAGACCAAGCGAAGCGGAACAAAGAGAAGGACAGCGAGAGCATGGCGGGACAAAAAATCCGTATCCGGCTCAAGGCCTACGATCACGAGGTCATTGACTCCTCGGCGCGCAAGATCGTCGACACGGTGACGCGCACGGGCGCCAAGGTCGCAGGACCGGTGCCACTGCCCACTGAAAAGAACGTGTTCTGTGTGATCCGTTCGCCCCACAAGTACAAAGACAGCCGCGAGCACTTCGAGATGCGTACGCACAAGCGGCTCATCGACATCATTGACCCGACGCCCAAGACAGTCGACTCGCTCATGCGCCTCGACCTGCCTGCCGGCGTCGACATCGAGATCAAGCTCTAAGGAGGCCAGCATGAGCACCAACAGCACTGCCACTGCGCGCGGCCTCCTTGGCCGCAAGCTCGGCATGACCCAGGTCTGGGACGCCGACAACAAGGTCATCCCCGTCACCGTGATCGAGGCCGACACCAACGTCGTCACGCAGATCCGCACGCGCGAGACCGACGGCTACTCCGCCGTCCAGATCGGTTTCGGCGAGATCGACGGTCGCAAGGTCAACAAGCCCGTCTCGGGCCACTTCGCCAAGGCCGGTGTGACGCCTCGCCGTCACATCGTCGAGATCCGTACGGAGCTCGTGGCCGACTACACGCTGGGCCAGGAGATCTCCCCGGAGATCTTCGCCGCTGGCGACGTCATCGACGTCACCGCGACCAGCAAGGGCAAGGGCTTCGCCGGCGTCATGAAGCGTCACGGCTTCCACGGCGTGGGCGCCTCGCACGGCGCGCACCGCAACCACCGCAAGCCCGGCTCGATCGGCGCCTGCGCCACTCCGGGTCGCGTCTTCAAGGGTCTGCGCATGGCTGGCCACATGGGCGCCGAGCAGGTCACCACGCAGAACCTCACGGTTCACGCGGTTGATCTCGCCAAGGGCGTCATCCTCGTCAAGGGCGCCGTACCCGGCCCCAAGGGCGCACTCGTCGTCCTCCGCTCCGCAGCGAAGGGAGCCTGACCACCATGGCCAAGACCATTGATGCTCAGCTGCCAGTCGACATCTTCGACGTCCAGACCAACATCCCGCTGATCCACCAGGTCGTCGTCGCCCAGCTGGCTGCGGCTCGCCAGGGCACGCACAGCACCAAGTCGCGTGGCGAGGTGTCCGGTGGTGGCAAGAAGCCCTACCGCCAGAAGGGCACAGGTCGCGCTCGTCAGGGCTCGATTCGTGCACCCCAGTACAACGGTGGTGGCATCGTCCACGGCCCCAAGCCGCGTGACTACGAACAGCGCACCCCCAAGAAGATGAAGGCTGCCGCCCTCCGCGGTGCCCTCTCGGACCGGGCACGCACTGGTCGCCTGCACGTCGTCGAAAGCTTCGTCAACGGTGACAAGCCGTCGACCAAGGACGCCATCGCGACGCTCGCCGAGCTCACGGCCCGTACCCGTGTCCTCGTGGTCGTTGACCGCGCAGACACCATCACGGCCATGAGCCTGCGCAACGTCACCGACACGGTCATCCTGTCGTTCGACCAGCTCAACACCTACGACGTCCTGCTCAGTGACGACATCGTCTTCACGCAGGCAGCGTTCGACGCATTCGTTGCGGCACGTTCCGCCGAGGGCGCCAAGACGATCGCGTTGAGCAAGGCCGCGACCGACCCCGACGCCAAGCCCGCCGTCAAGGCGCCCGCCAAGAAGGCACCTGCTGCCAAGAAGGCCACGACGGTCAAGGCAGAAGGGACCGAGGCGGCTCCGGCCAAGAAGGCACCTGCCGCCAAGAAGGCCGCTGCTGAGACTCCGGCCAAGAAGGCACCTGCCAAGGCTGCTGCCAAGAAGGCGCCGGCCAAGGCTGCTGCCAAGAAGGCACCTGCCGCCAAGAAGGCGCCCGCCAAGAAGGCACCTGCGAAGAAGACGGGAGACGACAAGTGAGCACGATCCACAAGGACCACCGCGACATCCTGATCGCTCCGGTTGTCAGCGAGAAGAGCTACGGCCTGCTCGACGACAACAAGTACACCTTCGTGGTGCACCCGGATGCCAACAAGACCGAGATCAAGATTGCCGTCGAGAAGATCTTCGGCGTCAAGGTCACCGCTGTTAACACGCTCAACCGCAAGGGCAAGACCCGTCGTACCAAGTCGGGCCTTGGCAAGCGCAAGGACACCAAGCGAGCAATCGTGAGCGTGGCCGCCGGTCAGAGCATCGACATCTTCTCGACGCCGAGCGCCTGAGGACTGAGGACACATGGCTATTCGCAAGTACAAGCCGACAACGCCGGGCCGTCGTGGCTCCAGCGTCGCCGACTTCGCCGAGATCACCCGTACGACTTCCGAGAAGTCGCTGACGGAGCCGCTGCCCAAGAAGGGCGGCCGCAACAACCAGGGACGCATCACCACGCGTCACCAGGGTGGCGGTCACAAGCGCGCCTACCGCATCATCGACTTCCGTCGCTATGACAAGGACGGCGTGCCGGCCAAGGTCGCTCACATCGAGTACGACCCCAACCGCACGGCGCGCATCGCCCTGCTGCACTACGCCGACGGCGAGAAGCGCTACATCATCGCGCCGGAAGGTCTCAAGCAGGGCATGGCTGTCGAGGCCGGTGTCGGTTCCGACATCAAGGTCGGCAACAACCTCCCGCTGCGCAACATCCCGGTCGGCACGCTGCTTCACTGCATCGAGCTCCGTCCGGGCGGTGGCGCCAAGATGGGTCGCTCCGCTGGAGTCAAGGTGCAGCTCGTCGCCAAGGAAGGCGCCAAGGCGCAGCTGCGTCTGCCTTCCGGTGAGATGCGCTACGTCGACGTACGCTGCCGCGCCACGATCGGCGAGGTCGGCAACGCCGAGCAGTCCAACATCAACTGGGGCAAGGCTGGCCGCAATCGCTGGAAGGGCAAGCGCCCGACCGTCCGCGGTGTCGCCATGAACCCGGTCGATCACCCGCACGGTGGTGGTGAGGGCAAGACGTCCGGTGGACGTCACCCGGTCTCCCCGTGGGGCAAGCCGGAAGGCCGCACGCGCAAGCGCAAGGCCAGCGACTCGCAAATCGTCCGCCGCCGCAAGTCCGGCCGCTGAGAAGGATTGGTTCACAGATGCCACGCAGTTTGAAGAAGGGTCCGTTCGTTGACGGACACCTCGAGAAGAAGGTCGACGCGCAGAACACCGCGGACACCCACAACGTGATCAAGACCTGGTCGCGCCGCTCGATGATCCTGCCGTCCTTCATCGGACACACGATCGCCGTGCATGACGGCCGCAAGCACGTACCCGTGTTCATCACGGACTCGATGGTGGGTCACAAGCTGGGCGAGTTCGCCCCGACCCGTACGTTCCGTGGTCACGAGAAGGACGACCGGAAGGCGAAGAGGCGATGAGTGCAGCAACCCGCGAAAACGTGAGCGCGCGCCGCGAGCGCCTGCTCGGCGAAGAGCCTGGCGCGTTCGCCGTGGCACGCTTCGTGCGCGTCACCGCGCAGAAGTCGCGCCGTGTCGGCGACCTGATCCGTGGCGAGTCCGTGGACAACGCCCTGGCGATCCTGCAGTTTGCACCGCAGGCCGTTGCCGAGGTGTTCTACAAGCTCGTCGACAGCGCCGCTGCCAACGCCGAGACCGTTGAAGGTCTCGACCGCTCGCAGCTCATCATCACCGTCGTCCAGGTGGACGAGGGCCCGACGATGAAGCGTTGGCGTCCGCGCGCCAAGGGTGCGGCCAACCGCATCCTCAAGCGCAGCAGCCACCTGACCGTGGTCGTTCAGCCGGCAGACCTTGTTGCTGCCAAGCGCGAAGCGGCCAACACCAAGAACTCCAAGAAGAAGGGCGGGGCCCGATAGTGGGACAGAAAATCAACCCGCACGGGTTCCGACTGGGCATCTCGACGGATCACAAGAGCCGTTGGTACGCCGACAAGCTCTACAAGAGCTACGTCGGTGAAGACGTGCAGATCCGCAAGATGCTCACCAAGGGCATGGACCGCGCCGGCATCAGCCGTGTCGAGATCGAGCGCACGCGTGACCGCGTACGCGTCGACATCCACACTGCCCGTCCCGGCATCGTCATCGGCCGCCGTGGCGCCGAGGCTGACCGCATCCGCGGCGACCTCGAGAAGCTCACGGGCAAGCAGGTTCAGCTGAACATCCTCGAGGTCAAGAACCCCGAGATGGATGCTCAGCTTGTCGCCCAGGGTGTTGCCGAGCAGCTGTCGGGTCGTGTCCAGTTCCGCCGTGCCATGCGCAAGGCGATGCAGACCACGATGCGCAGCGGTGCCAAGGGCATCCGTATCCAGTGCTCGGGCCGCCTCGGTGGCGCCGAGATGAGCCGCTCGGAGTTCTACCGCGAGGGCCGCGTGCCCCTGCACACGCTCCGCGCTGACGTCGACTACGGCTTCTACGAGGCCAAGACCACGTTCGGTCGCATCGGCGTCAAGGTCTGGATCTACAAGGGCGAGGTTGCGGGCACCCGCGCCGAG
>CAWKHU010000013.1:0-114810 GCA_963849625.1 uncultured Actinomycetota bacterium | reverse complement strand
ACATCTGTGAAACGCTCAGGCCCATGAAGACAGTTGCCGTGGTGGTCCAGGACGGAGCCGAACCCTTTGGCCTCGGCTCGATCTGTGAGGTCTGGGGTGAGCCCTATCACCCCGAGGACGACAATCCGGTGTTCGACTTCCGAGTCTGCACCCCCCGCCCCGGACGTGTGCGTGGCCGCACCGGCTTCGACCTACACATCGACTTGGGCCTCGAGGCGACGGTGGACGCGGACCTCGTGTGCTTCTCGCCCAAGTACGAGTTCCTCGAGCACGATCCGATGGTGCTCGATGTTGCCAACGCCGCTCATGAGCGTGGGGCGATCATCTACGCCCATTGCACCGCGGCCTTCACGCTGGGGGAGGCTGGATTGCTCGACGGCCGGGCATGCACGACACACTGGCGCTATGGCGAGCTGCTGGGTCGCACCTATCCCGAGGCCATCGTGCGCCCTGAGGTGCTCTACGTACAGGACGGCAACATCCTGACCGGCGCTGGCTCAGCTGCCGGCATCGACGCCTCCTTGCACCTGATGCGGCGAACGTTCGGCGCCAAGGTTGCTGCGTCGGCAGCGCGACGTATCGTCGTTCCCCCGCACCGCGACGGCGGACAGGCGCAGTTCGTACGCACCCCGATGGGGCAGACCGAGTGCGACACGCTCTCGCCACTGCTGGCGTGGGCCGTCGACCACCTGGACGAGTCGTTGTCGGTCGAGCGACTGGCAGCCCAGGCACACATGTCACCGCGTACGTTTGCCCGCCGCTTCCGCGACGAGACCGGCACGACGCCGTTGCAATGGCTCACCGCACAGCGTCTGCATCTCGCCGAGGAGATGCTGGAGAACTCTTCGCTGGCCGTGGAGCAGATCGCGACAAGGGTTGGCTTTGGCAACGCCGCAACCCTGCGTCATCACTTCACCGCTGCACGGGGGACGACCCCGCAGCAATATCGCAAGACATTCGGCAGCGTCGAACACGCTGTCGTGAGCGCCTGACCCGCACATGCGAGTCGGACGACAAAAGAGTTACTCTCAAGTGGTGCGCAGGACCGGTCTAGAGCTCAGTAGCGCGCTGGCCGTGGCCAGCGTTGCTGCCGCGGCGATGGTTGCCTGGTACTGCGGGATACCCCTTCGCGACCCAGACGGATCGACCGGGCCCACATTCGTACGGCTCCCGGTCATCGTCTTGTTGGCGCTGCTTCTGGATGTCATTCCCAGGGCAGTCATCAGGGCGTCGTCGTGGCGTCACATCCGGGATGCCGTGGTGGATGTCTGGCAGGAGCGCTGGCACAAGGCCAACCTGCGGTTCATGGTCATCGGGCTCGTGGGCTGGTACGTCACGTACGCCTCGATCCGCAATCTCAAAGGTCTGGTGCCGTTCGCGAACCATGACCTCTACGACACCCAGCTCGCCCGCCTGGACCGGGCGATGTTTGGCGGTCACCGCCCGGCACTGCTGCTGCACGACCTGCTCGGAACTGACATCGCCGCGCACGTGCTCTCGTTCTTCTACCTGTTGTGGATTGCCGCACTGCCCGCGTCCTTGGCGGTCGCACTGGTGTGGGCGCGTCGTGACCGGATCAGCTCGTGGTGGGTCACGGCCGTCTCTCTCGACTGGATCATGGGCGTCGCACTCAACTTCGCCCTACCCACCCTTGGTCCGATTTACGACCGGCCCGTCGACTTCGCGGCTCTGACGCCCACGTCGACCACCTCACTGCAGCAGTCGATGTGGACTGAACGCATCCAGGTGCTCGCTGACCCGCAGCACGTGCACACGGTCCAGAACATCGCTGCCTTCGCGTCGCTGCACGTGGCCATCGCAACAACGGCGTGCGTCGTGGCGCACCGTGCAGGCCTCCACCGGGCCATTGTCTATTCGTTGCGCGTGTTCCTCGTCTTCACGATGATCGCGACGGTCTACTTCGGGTGGCACTACGTGTCGGATGTGGTCGTCGGTCTCCTGGTGGGCATGGTCGCAGCCTGGATTGCGGAGCGATTTGCCGCACCGGACGACTCCGAGCCCGTCGAGGACGTCAGGGAGCCGGCCCGGCGGCGCTCCAAGAGCCGGGATCTTGCCGCAAAACCGGGACTTTCGTGACTTCGGTCACCCGTTGCACGGCCGATGCGTCAATCAACATGATCCGTCCCGTGAAGTATGGTTCACTCGATAGCTGAGCCGGACAGTCGTCAACTCCTCAAGGTGGTCATACCGTGGCAGTTTCACGCCACAGGCATGCTGCGAAGCCCGCATTTGGGCGCCGCGTCACTTCACACATCATCCCGACGATCGGGATGATGGCGATTGTCGCAGCCGGTACGGCGGCGGCCATCAGCAATGACGCCCCGGTCATCGCCGACTCGCACCCCGATCTGATCGCCGCCTCGATCGACGAAGGCACCCCAGATGTCAGCCGTAGTGCCGATCGCGCGCCGCTCCTGAACGAGGCAGCAGCCGACGACCTCGTCAAAGGCCAGCGCTATGCGCAGCAGGCACTCGACATCCACGCGGCCGCCAGCGCCTCTTCTCCCGTCCTGGCCAAGCTCGGCGTCGGCGACAAGGTCGATGTGACCGGAGTGACGAGCGGTGACTGGGCTCAGGTCATGCACAAAGGCCTGCCTCGTTGGGTGACTGCCAAGAGCATCGCCAAGGACCTGCCGCTCGGTACGGCGCCGTGCGCCACGGGCTCGGGCTCAGAGCGCGGACTCCGACCCGACACCATCAAGGTCCACCGAGCCGTGTGCCAGCTGTTCCCGAGCGTCGCGCGCTACGGCGGCGTGTCCGGTCGTGGTGAGCACGCCACGGGTCAGGCCATCGACATCATGGTCGGCGTCGGCAACCCGATCGGCTACGACATCGCGGAGTTCCTGCAGCAGCACCGCGCCGAGCTCGGCATCGAATACATCATCTGGCACCAGCACATCTGGCGCCCCGCCACCTCGGGTGCGTGGCGCAGCATGAGCGACCGGGGTGGGGCGACGGCCAACCACCTGGACCATGTGCACGTCACCACCTACGGCAACGCTGCAAAGTAGGGCTTTCACGTGCTGACGGTCGGGCTCACCGGCGGGATCGGCTCGGGCAAGAGCACGGTCAGCGCCCTGCTCGCATCGCACGGTGCGGTGATCATCGACTACGACAAGCTCGCCCGCGACGTGGTCGAGCCCGGTAGCCCAGCCCTGCAGGCCATAGCCGAACGATTCGGTCCCCATGTCATCGCGGCTGACGGAACACTCGACCGCCCAGCGCTCGGCGCGGTCGTCTTTGCCGACGACCAAGCACGCAAGGATCTCGAGGCCATCACCCATCCGGCAATTCGTGATCTGGCGGTGGAGCGGCAGCTGGCGGCTGGTGACGGCGCAATAGTCGTGCATGACAACCCGCTGCTCGTCGAGATGGGTGCCGCGGCCCACTGCGATGTCGTGGTCGTGGTCGACGTACCGGTTGAGGTCCAGGTCGAACGGCTCATGACCACGCGCGGGATGACGGCGGCAGAAGCGCAGGCCCGCATCGACACGCAGGCCCCCCGAGAAGTACGGACCGGTGCCGCCGATCTGTTGATCGACAACACCGGTCCGATGAACGAGCTCGACTCCATCGTCGGGGGGGTCTGGGACGAGCTCGTGCTCAGGGCCGCCGGGCAGTCCGACTAGGCAGCGATCTCCGGGTCGGCGATCCGCCGCAGAGTTGCCAGTGCCTCACGCTCGAGCTGACGTACGCGCTCGGCGGAGATGCCATGACGCTTGCCGATGTCGGCGAGCTTCTGCTGACGCCCGTCGAGCAGGCCGTAGCGAGCTCGTACGATGTCGGCCTCGCGCTCGCCGAGGTGATCGACAAGCGTCGAGATGAGCTTGCGCGACTCGTCGTCCAGCACGGCAAAATCGGGTCCGGGCGTGGTCTCGCGAGCAATCAGATCACCCAGCGAAGTGTCGCCGTCCTCATCGACGGGAGAGTCGAGGCTGACGTGGTCGCGACCCCAAGCCATCAAGTCGATGACTCGATCGACATCCATGTCGAGCTCGAGAGCGATCTCCTGCGGTTCGGGGTCATATCCCAGCTGGCGTTCCAGGTTGCGACGCGCAGCCGTCACCTGGTTGAGCTCTTCGACGACGTGCACCGGGAGGCGTACGACGCGAGCCTGCTGCGCAATGCCGCGGGTGATGGCCTGACGAACCCACCAGGTGGCATACGTCGAGAACTTGAAGCCCTTCGCGTAGTCGAACTTCTCAACAGCGCGGATGAGGCCGGTGTTGCCCTCCTGCACGAGATCGAGCATCGGCATTGCCGAACGGCCGTACTTGCGCGCGATCGACACGACAAGTCGGAGATTGGCCTGGATGAACTCCTGCACGGCCAGATCGCCCTGTTCTGCGAGCCAGGTCAGCTCTTCCTCGGTTGCGTACTTGGGTGCGCCACCCTTCTTGCGGCCGACGCGGCCCTCTTCGAGCAGGTGGCGGGCGAAGAGCCCGGCCTCCACGGTCTTGCTGAGCTCGACCTCACGTGCGGCGTCGAGCAGGGGAGTGCGAGCGATTTCGGCGAGATACATGCCGACGCTGTCCTTGCCTTCTGTCTTGGTGTTCAACTTGAGCGCCTCCCATCAGAGTCTGTACTGATGAGAACGGGCGGGAGCGACCAGGAATTCCACTCTCAGTTGATCCTTAGGTCACACGTGCTACGTGCCTCGGCGTGAAGTCGCTGTGGCGATGATCCAGGCGAGCTCCCAGGCGCGCTCCTTCCAGGACGCATAACGACCGCTGACACCGCCGTGACCGGCATGCATCTCGGTCTTGAGCAGGATCGGGGCATCGCCCGTGGCGGTCGCTCGTAGCCGCGCAACCCATTTGGCCGGCTCGACGTAGAGGACGCGGGTGTCGTGCAGGCTGGTGACGGCGAGGATCGCGGGATAGGGGTGTGGCCCGACGTTCTCGTACGGCGCGTAGGACTTCATGTAGGCGTAGACCTCTGGATCCTCGAGCGGATTGCCCCACTCGTCCCACTCGATGACGGTCAGGGGCAGGCTCGGGTCGAGGATCGTGGTGAGGTTGTCGACGAACGGGACGCTGGCGATGATGCCGGCGAACGCATCCGGTGCGAGGTTGGCGACCGCTCCCATCAGCAGGCCTCCGGCGCTGCCACCTTCGGCGATGAGCCGATCAGCTGACGTCCAACCCTCGTCGACCAAGTGACGCGCACTCGCGATGAAGTCGGTGAAGGTGTTGCGCTTGCGGAGCATCTTGCCGTCGTCATACCAGCGGCGGCCGAGCTCGCCTCCACCCCGCACGTGGGCGATCGAGAACACGAAGCCGCGGTCCAGCAACGACAGCCGCGCGATCGACATGCCGGGATCCATGCTGGCCTCGTAGGAGCCGTAGCCGTAGATCAGGCGCGGGTGCCGTGCCGTCGCGCGGGGTGTCCTTGCGACTCACGACCGACACGGGCACTCGTACGCCGTCGTCGGCGATGGCCCAGGTGCGGTGCTGCTCGTAGTCGGCCGGGTCGTAACCGCCGAGCACGGGCGCCTGCTTGCGCAGGATGAGCTCGCCGGTGGCGACGACGTAGTCGTAGACCGACGGCCGGCGTGATGAACGAGCCGACGCCGACGCGTATGAGCGGTTGGTCCCACTCGGCGTTGGCGCCGACGCCGCAGGTGAAGAGCTCCTCGTCGAACAGGATCTCCTGCAGCGGTCCGATGCCGTTGGGGATCTGTCAATCGATCAGCATGATCGCCGATGCGGGTCAGCGCGTCGCGGCGGTAGGACAGGACGAGCTGCCCGGAGAAGACGTCGACATCCTCGAGCCGGACGGTCTCGGTGCCGGGGATCAGGACCGTGCGGTTGGTCGGATCGTCGACCGGCACGGACGTCGAGCTGGAAGTTGACGGCGCCGTCGTTGTGCAGGACGAGGAAGACGTCCTTGCCGGCGATGACGGCGTGCTCCAGGGAGTACTCGACGCCGTCGCGGCGGGGGAGCACGACGCGGAACTCGCCCTCTGGATCGTCGGCCTCGAGGACGCGCACCTCGCTGGTGACCTTGGACGACAGACCGATCACGAGGTACTTGTCGGACTGGGTGCGGCCGACGCCGATGAAGTAGCGCTCGTCCGGCTCCTCGAAGACGAGAACGTCGTCGTCGGTCGAGCCGAGGGTGTGCCGCCACACCTGGTGCGGGCCGCCACGCCTCGTCGACCGTTGTGTAGAAGAGATGTGTCGCGCCGGCCGACCAGGTCGCGCCGCCGCTGGTCGCCGGTGATCTCGTCGGGGAGCACTTCGCCGGTACGCAGATCCTTGACCTTGATCGTGTAGCGCTCGTCGCCCTGGGTGTCGACCGACCAGGCGAGGAGGTTGCCGTCGTCGGTGACGCTGAACGCGCCGAGCGAGAAGAACTCGTGACCGTCGGCCTCGACGTTGGAGTCGAGCATGACCTGCTCGCCCTCGATCGGCGTCTCGGCGTCCAGCGTCGGCGGATTCCAGTCGTCGGCGTCGCCGATCGGGCAGCGGCAGCGGATCGCGTACTGCTGGCCCTCGACGGTGCGCGCGTAGTACCACCAGTCGCCACGTCGTACGGGCACCGACAGGTCGGTCTCCAGGGTGCGGGCCTTGATCTCGTCGAAGATCTGCTGGCGCAGCGGCTCGAGGTGCGCGGTCGACTCGTCGGTGTAGGCGTTCTCGGCCTCGAGGTAGGCGAGCGTCGCGGGATCCTCCTTGTCGCGCAGCCACTCGTAGTCGTCGACGAAGTCGTCGCCGTGGTGGCTGCGGACGATGGGTCGGATTTCGGCTGCGGGGATCGGCGCAGTCATTCGGCAAACGTACCGGTGTGCCCCGCACCCAGAGCGGGGTCGTCGGCACTGGAACGTGTGGATCGGACCGGGCGGTGTGTGGCGAGTCTCGAACCGTACGGTGACCCGCCCGAGGCCGGCGCCCCACACCCACCCGTCGCCATGATCGTCGTGGTGCACGTCCATGCCGGGATAGAAGCGGGTCGGGCGTGCGGCTTCCGCTGCCTCGGCCGCTTCGTCCTCCTCGATGTCGTCGTCCTCGGAGGCGAACAGGTCTTCCTGGACCCAGTCGGCCAGCCCGCTGACGCCGACGCCGAGCAGCCGCAGTCCGTTGCTCACGTCCTCGGCCTCGAGGAGCGCGCGGGCGGTCGCGCCGAGGATGCGGGCGTTGTCGGTCGGGTTGGCCAGCGTCGATGAGCGCGTGTGTGTCTCGAAGTCGTGGTGCCGCAGCTTGAGCGTCACGGTGCGTCCCGACAGCCCGTTCTTGCGGAGCCGCCCTGACACCGACCGGGCCATCCGGTCGACGATGACCTCGAGCTGCGCGCGATCGGAGATGTCGTTCTCGAAGGTGTCCTCGACGCTGACCGACTTGGTCTCGCGCGATCGGGCTCGACCGCCCGCTCGTCCTCGGCGCGGGCCAGCCGAAACAGCGAGCGACCCGACGACTGGCCGAGCAGGCGTACGAGCTCGTCCTCGCTGGGGGAGCGGAGGTCCTCGACCGTCGCAATGCCGATGCGCCGGAGCTTGTCGGCCGTCGCGGGCCCGACACCGGGGATCGCAGTCGCCTGCATCGGGCCGAGCACGTCGGCCTCGGTGCCGGGAGCGACGACGAACACGCCGTTGGGCTTGTTGATCTCGCTGGCGATCTTGGCCATCAGCTTGGACGAGGCGACGCCGACCGATGCCGTGAGCCCACCGGTGAGATCGGCGATGTCGCGCCGGATGTCGGCCACGATCTGCTCGACGGCGTCGGGGTCGAAGTCCGGGCCGGCGGCCAGGTCGACGAATGCCTCGTCGAGCGACAGCGGTTCGACCAGTGGCGACGCCTCGCGCAGTCGGGTCATCACGAGCAGGCTCGCCTCGCGGTAGGCGTCGAAGCGGCCTCCGAGGAATGCGGCGTGCGGGCATCGGGCTCGCGCCTCGGCCGTACGCATCGCGGACCGCACGCCGTGGACACGCGCCTCGTATGACGCTGTGGCGACGACACCTCGTGGGCCGATGCCGCCGACGATCACGGGCTTGCCTCGCAGCGAGGGCTTGTCCCGCTGCTCGACGGAGGCGAAGAAGGCATCGAGGTCGAGATGCATGATCGACGCCGTGGACCGCATGGTCACAGTCTGTCCTGCCGCGGTGACAGGTCTGTGCACAGATCCGGCGTGGCTTGGCGGCGCTCCACAGGTCGTCGCGTGTGCACGACCCGGGCAGTCGGTCGTCCGTACGAGCGTTGACGCATGACTGACACGCCGACGATCTTCACCGCCCACGACGTTCCTGACCTGCTCAACGCGCTGCCGACGCTGTTCGGCTTCCGGCCGAGCGAGTCGCTGGTCGCCGTGGCGACGCGCGGGCCGCGGCGACGATTCGGGTTCCGGCTGCGCGTCGACATCCCGCCTGCCGACCACGTCGATGAGCTGGCCGAGCTGGTCGCCGATCACCTGCGACACCAAGGCGCCGAGGGAGCCGTGCTGGTCGCCGTCACCGAGCAGCAAGACATCGCCGAGCGCCTGCTCGCAGCGGTCGAGTCGCATCTTGGCGACATCGAGCTGGTGATCGCCGTACGGGCCGACGGCTCGCGCTACTGGGTCGATGTCGCCGGACTTCCCGGCCGAGGGGATCGCGTACGAGACCTCCGATCACCACCTGTCGATCGTCAAGGCAGTTGCGGCCGGTCAGCAGATCCTGCCTGACCGTGAGGCGCTGGCGGCACGATTCAAGCGCGGTCGAAGGCGAGCGCCGCCAGGAGATCGTGCAGCTCACGAGAGCCAGGTCCTCGCCGAGATCGAGCGGTCGCTGACGGATGACCAGGTTCGACGTGGCCATGGCGCAGCTGTGGCCGATCCTCCAGCGTGGCCTGTCCGGCGAACGTGTCAGCGACGAAGACGCCGTGCGGCTGTCGATCTGGGTGTCGGACGCGAGGTCCGCGACGAGGTGTGGGGCTGGATCTCCCGCGACAGTGCAGCCGAGATGCTGTCGTTCCTCACGTACGTCGCCGGCATCGTCGTGCCGCCGTTCGAGCCCGCCGTCCTGAGCCTCGCCGGCTTCGCCGGATGGCTCTCGGGCGACGGAGCGCAGGCCCTGATCGCCGTCGAGCGGGCCCTCGAGGCCGACCCGTCCTACGCCATGGCGCTCGGCGTGCTCCAGCTGCTCGAAGGGGGAGTTCGCCCGCGCACTGGGGTGAATTCTGAGCCGACTCCTGCCACCGCCCCTACTGTGGACCCATGGGACAGGACGTCGAGGCGCGGGAGTTCAGCCGCGAGGACCGCACGCTCTATCGCGCCAAGGTGCGCCGCTGTCTCGATGTGTTCGCCCGCATGCTCAGCGAACGCGACTTCTCGGTCGAGCACACCCACGTCGGCGTCGAGATCGAGTTCAACCTCGTCGACAACAGTGGTGATCCGGCGCTCAAGAACGTCGAGACGCTCGAAGCGATTGCCGATGATGCGTTCCAGACCGAGCTGGGTCTGTTCAACATCGAGATCAACGTGCCGCCCAGCCGTGTCGAGGGCGCGGGACTCGAGGAGCTCGAGGCGACGCTGCGCGACGACCTCAACGCCGCACAGGACAAGTCCGCCGAGGTCGGTGCCCACCTGCTGATGATCGGCATCCTCCCGACACTTCAGGACGGACACTTCAGCCGAGACTCGCTGTCGGCCAACCCGCGCTATCACCTGTTGTCCGATCAGATCCTTGCCGCGCGAGGCGAGGACATCGAGATCGTGATCGAAGGTGTCGACCGGCTCGAGCACGACGGCCGACACGATCATCCCTGAAGCCGCGTGCACGAGCACCCAGCTGCACCTGCAGGTCGAGCCCGACGACTTCGCGCCCATGTGGAACGCCGCGCAGGCCATCGCCGGTGCTCAGGTCGCGATAGGCGCCAACTCGCCGTTCCTGCTGGGTCGTCAGCTGTGGCACGAGACGCGCATCGCCCTGTTCGAGCAGGCAACGGACACTCGCAGCGAGGAGCTCAAGACGCAGGGCGTCAGGCCGCGCGTGTTCTTCGGCGAACGGTGGATCACGTCGGTGTTCGACCTGTTCGAGGAGAACGTGCGCTACTTCCCGGCCTTGCTGCCGATCGTCGAGGAGGAGGATCCGCTCGAGGAGCTTGAGGCAGGCCGCATCCCGAGCTTGTCGGAGCTGCGCCTCCACAACGGCACGGTCTATCGCTGGAACCGGCCGATCTATGACATCGCCGACGGTCGGCCGCACCTGCGGATCGAGAACCGGCTCCTGCCCGCCGGGCCCACCGTCGTCGACACGATGGCCAACGCGGCGCTGTTCTACGGCTTGGTCAAGATCCTGGGCAACAGCGAGCGGCCCGTCTGGTCACAGCTGTCCTTTCGAACTGCCGAGGACAACTTCCACCAAGCTGCCCGGTTCGGCATCGACACCGAGCTCTACTGGCCGCTGCTCGGCAACCTCCCTGCCCGGGAGCTGGTGTCGCGTCACCTGCTGCCGCTGGCCGATGTCGGGCTGGAGCAGCTGGGAGTCGACAGCGCCGTACGGGACCGACTGCTGGGCGTCATCGAGAGCCGCTGCGCGACCGGCCGCAACGGGTCGACGTGGCTGATCCAGGAGTTCGAGCACCAGTCGCAGAGCACGAGCGACCGCGCCAGCGGCGATGCGTGCGACGACGCAGCGCTACGAAGAGCTGATGCACGAGGGCGAACCGGTGCACACGTGGGCGACACGCGCCTGACGGCGACCTGACTCGCTAACCCTTGGCGAGTCGTGTCACACTTGAGCAAGAGGTTGACCACAGGCCTCATTGTTGCGCCCTTCTACCGATTTGTGAGGCTGACGTGCCGGTGAATCCCGCAGCTGGGTCCCGTCTCCGAGCGGTCACCAAACGCTTGGGTGGCGGTTCGAAGGATCAACCCGAGACCAAGAAGGCAACAGCAGCAGCACCGGCCGAGAAGGCGGCTCCCGCCAAGAAGTCAACACCGGCCAAGAAGGCCCCGGCGGCACACAAGACGGCAGCCAAGCCAGTGCCCGCCAAGGCAGCACCCAGCAAGAAGGCAGCTCCGGCTGCCAAGAAGGCCGCCACCAAGGTGGCGTCAAAGTCCACGCCCAAGTCCCCTGCGAAAACAGAAACGACCGTGACGAAGACCGCATCCAGCTCCGCCAAGAAGACCACTCCCGCCAAGAAGGCCGCGCCTGCAGCCAAGAAGGCAGCGCCGGCCAAGAAGGCGGCCACCGCCAAGAAGGCCGCGGCCAAGAAGGACACGACCGACGAGTCGCACATCCCGGCCGCCGTCGACCTGACCAACGCGCTCCAGGTGCCGGCAGTGCAGGTCGATGCCAAGGGCAACAAGATCCTTCCCGACATTCCCGACGAGGAGTTCGAGAAGGACCTGGCGACGGACCCGACGCTCAAGGAGGACGAGAAGTCGTCCTACACGATCTCGGCGGCCGATGAGTCCGACGAGCCCGTCCAGCAGGTCATGGTGGCCGGCGCGACGGCCGACCCCGTCAAGGACTACCTCAAGCAGATCGGCAAGGTCTCGCTCCTGACCGCAGGTCAGGAGGTCGAGCTCGCCAAGCGCATCGAAGCCGGCCTCTTCGCCGAGGAGAAGCTCGCCAAGGGTGGCCGCATCTCCGCCAAGATGCTCGAAGAGCTCGAGTGGATCACGGTCGACGGTCGTCGCGCCAAGAACCACCTTCTCGAGGCCAACCTCCGCCTCGTCGTCTCGCTGGCCAAGCGCTACACCGGTCGCGGCATGCTCTTCCTCGACCTGATCCAGGAAGGCAACCTCGGCCTGATCCGTGCGGTCGAGAAGTTCGACTACACCAAGGGCTTCAAGTTCTCCACCTACGCGACATGGTGGATCCGACAGGCGATCACCCGTGCGATGGCCGACCAGGCGCGTACGATCCGCATCCCCGTCCACATGGTCGAGGTCATCAACAAGCTGGCCCGTGTTCAGCGCCAGATGCTTCAGGACCTGGGCCGCGAACCCACCCCCGAAGAGCTCGCGATCGAGCTGGACATGACGCCCGAGAAGGTCGTCGAGGTCCAGAAGTACGGACGCGAGCCGATCAGCCTCCACACGCCGCTCGGCGAGGACGGCGACTCAGAGTTCGGCGACCTGATCGAGGACTCCGAAGCCATCGTCCCGGCCGACGCCGTGTCGTTCACGCTCCTCCAGGAGCAGCTGCACGCGGTTCTCGACACTCTGTCGGAGCGCGAGTCCGGCGTCGTCTCGATGCGTTTCGGTCTCACCGACGGTCAGCCCAAGACGCTCGACGAGATCGGCAAGGTCTACGGCGTGACTCGCGAACGCATCCGCCAGATCGAGTCGAAGACCATGAGCAAGCTGCGTCATCCGTCCCGCTCGCAGGTGCTGCGCGACTACCTCGACTGATCCGACCCGCAACTTCGTCACTGAGCGGCCCGGTTGAGTTAGACTGTCTCGACCACGACACCAAGAATCTCGGGGAGTTTGACTGTGCGTACGACTGGCAGGATGCGCCGCCCGGCGCGCTCTCGGCTCGAGCCTGTTGTTCGGCGCCCTCGCGCTCGGGCTCGACGGCAACGACTGTGCCCGCCGGCGCTGAGGTCACGGACACCGAGCCGCACGCCGTCAGCGTCGACGCCCGCCCCGGTGGAGTCGAGCACGGCGTCCGCAGAGCAGCGAGGCCGCCGCGATGCCACCGAGCCGCCGGCCAAGACGATCGGCAGCCGGCGGCCTCGACCGTGAGGTCCAGGTCACGCTCGAGTCCAACTTCGCCCGGCCGTACAAGGCGATCTCGAGTCCGCCAACAGCGACTTCTCGCAGCTCGAACGATCTCGAGCGCCTCATCCGCGGCTCCTATCGCGATCCCTACCACCGGTAGCGCTCCGCGGAGCATCGCAACTCGCAACTACGGTCCATCTCTCGGTGTCACGCATGGAGAACTCCCACCGCGTGGGCCGCGAGCTCGATCAAGGCCGCCGAGAACGGGGTCGAGGTCCACGTCATCCACGGCAATGGCCTCGCAGTCCAAGGAGTCGCGGGCGCTGCAGAAGACGCTCAACAGCTCGAGCATGCGCGACCCACTTCAAGATCTGCACCAAGGGCAAGAGCAACGCGTGCCTGTCCGGTCTGCGCGGCGCGATCATGCACACCAAGATCCTGCTGGTCAACAGCACCTACACGCGCGACAACAAGCCTGCCACGGGCGCCATCTGGTCCGGCTCAGCCAACCTCGGTGGTCCGAGCGGCGAGCGCACCTACAACAACGGCCTGACGGTCTACAACGACAAGAAGCTGTACAACCAGAGCCTGCGACATGTGGGGCGACATGTAGGCCGAGCGAAACGTCGGCAACGACTATCTCAAGTACATCGACAGGCACGCGGCGCCAGCGCTACGGCTACAGCGGTGCGACCGGCGACGGCTACACCGCGAGCTACGCCGAGTCAACGGCATGTTCTACTCCAACCTCGCCAACGTGACGATCTACCCGACGCCGATCTACGCGACCCGACCAATCACAAGGACCCGGTCCTCGATCATGCTCAATCGCATCGTGCCCGACGATCACTGCCGCATCCGGCTGCAGCAGAACCGCTTCAAGTACCGGCGCATCGCGGTCGCCCAGAAGCTGGTCGAGCTCGCCGACCAGGGCTGCTCGGTGTCCGTCGTGTCGTTCCAGGACGACCTGAGGGTCAACCGGCTGACGCACTGCCAGCAGTATCATCCGCGTCTGTCGGCCGATCCTCGACATCGCTCAAGACTGCCAACCGCCACATCGAAGTGGGCTGGGCCAAGCCGCACGACAAGACGATCCTGGTCGACGCGATGATCGGGCCAACCAGCTCAACGCTGAGGAGCGGACGCTCGACGGTGACCTGTACCCCACTGGCAGGCGGCAGGCCGCAGCGCATCAAGCTCGCCCAGGCCGGTTCGGCTGCGCTGACCGGATCGAACCTGGTGACCAGCGACGAGATCACCACCGAGACGACCGACCCGGCCGTCTACGATGACTACCTCGAGCATTGGAAGGCCATCTTGACTTCGCGCAACTACAAGATCTACCCGTACTGAGTCACGAGCCAGACAGACGAAGAGCCCGCCAGGCACCTGGCGGGCTCTTGTCGTTGCTGGGTGAGTCTGTGGTCGGGATCAGACCTCGTCGACCAGGACCGGCGACGGCGCGAGGCGCTCGCTCTCGTCATGGATCTGAGCTGACATCTCGCGAAGCTTTTCCTCGTGCTGGCGTGCGTGGTGCGCGCAGAACATCAGTTCGCCACCACCACCCAGGGTCACGCGTACATAGGCCTGAGCGCCGCAACGGTCGCAGCGGTCAAGCGAGCTCAGCATGGGGGCTGTCAGTGTGTTCACGGTGACCTTCTCTCTGAGCCTTGGGCTTTCATCCTGATCAACATCCAACCATGTCGGGGTATTCCTCGTGGTCGTTGGTGACCTATGCCATACATACTCCTTGGCGCGTCCAAATGGACGCAGGCGCGCTGTCGGTGGCGTGTCAGAAGGGATTCGACACACCGGGTGGATAGGTTTGGATCCAACAGACAATTTCGAAGGTGAGACCAAGATCGAAACGACGTACGACGCCCGAAACCTCCTCGTCCTCGAGGGCTTGGAGGCTGTCCGCAAGCGCCCCGGAATGTACGTCGGGTCGACCGACACCCGTGGTCTCATGCATTGCCTGTGGGAGATCATCGACAACTCTGTGGACGAGGCCCTCTCCGGATTCGGTTCGCACATCCGGGTCGCGCTCAACGACGACGGCTCGGTCGAGGTGCAGGATGACGGACGCGGCGTGCCGGTCGACATCGAGAAGAAGACCGGACTGACGGGCGTCGAGGTCGTCTACACGAAGCTGCACGCCGGGGGAAAGTTCGGCGGCGGCTCCTACGTCGCCACCGGCGGTCTGCACGGCGTCGGCGCATCGGTCGTCAATGCGCTCTCGTCGCGACTCGACGTCGAGGTGGACAAGGGCGGCGCCACCTGGGCCATGTCCTTCCGACGCGGTGAGCCAGGTGTCTTCGCCGGTGACAGCCCGGACTCCGACTTCACCCCGACCAACGAGCTGCGCAAGATCGGCAAGGTCGCCAAGACCAAGACCGGGACCCGCGTCCGCTACTGGGCCGACCCGCAGATCTTCATCAAGGGCGCGAAGTTTGCGTACGACGAGCTCGTCGCGCGTGCCAGGCAGACCTCGTTCCTCGTACCGGGTCTCGAGATCGTCATCACCGACACGCGGGGTGATGAGCCACACGAGGAGAAGTTCCGCCACGACGGCGGCATCGCTGAGTTCTGCGAGTTCCTCGCACCCGATGAGGCAGTCACCGAGGTGCTACGGCTGCAGGGTGAGGACGTGTTCACCGAGACGGTCCCGTTGCTGGACGCCAAGGGCCACATGACGCCGCAGGACATCGAGCGCAAGCTCGGCGTCGACATCGCCGTCCGGTGGGGCAACGAGTACAACACCGAGGTGCAGTCATTCGTCAACATCATCGCTACCCCCAAGGGCGGCACCCACCTCAACGGCTTCGAACGCGGCATCACCAAGACGTTCAACGAGGTGCTCAAGACCACCCGGTTGCTCAAGTCCGGCGACCCGGACATCATCAAGGACGACGTCCTCGAAGGCATGACAGCAGTGGTGACCGTACGGCTTGCCGAGCCCCAGTTCGAGGGCCAGACCAAGGAAGTGCTGGGCACACCGGCGGTCACCAAGATCGTCAACCAGGTCGTGTCCCGCGAGCTCAAGCGCTATCTGACCTCCAGCAAGACGGCCGAGAAGGCCAAGGCGCGACTCGTCATGCAAAAGGTCGTCGACGCCTCTCGTACCCGCCTGGCTGCTCGACAGCAGCGCGACACCCAACGCCGCAAGAATGCCCTCGAGTCGAGTGCCCTGCCGGCCAAGCTTGCCGACTGTCGAAGCAATGACGTCGAGCGGTCCGAGCTGTTCATCGTCGAGGGTGACTCGGCGCTCGGCACCGCAAAGTCCGCGCGAGACTCAGAGTTCCAGGCACTGTTGCCGATCCGCGGCAAGATCCTCAACGTCCAGAAGGCCAGCATCGGCGACATGCTCAAGAACGTCGAGTGCTCGTCGATCATCCAGGTGGTCGGTGCGGGAAGCGGCCGTACGTTCGACCTCGACTCCGCCCGCTACGGACGCATCATCTTCATGGCCGACGCCGACTCCGACGGCGCCCACATCCGTTGCCTGCTGGCGACACTGTTCTTCCGCTACATGCGCGAGCTCGTCGACGCCGGACGGGTCTACACCGCCGTGCCGCCATTGCACCGGATCGAGCTCATCAATCCCAAGAAGGGCCAGGAGAAGTACGTCTACACCTATTCCGACCCCGAGCTGGTGCGCAAGCTGGCCGAGCTGCAGCGCAAGGGCGTGAAGTGGAAGGACCCGGTGCAGCGCTACAAGGGCCTGGGCGAGATGGATGCCGGCCAGCTGGCCGAGACCACGATGGACCCGCGACACCGCACGCTGCGCCGGCTGACGGTCGACGACGGCATCGAGGCCGAGTCGGTGTTCGAGCTGCTGATGGGCAATGACGTGCCGCCGCGCAAGGAGTTCATCGTCCAGGGGGCGTACGAGATCGACGCCGACCGTATCGACGCCTGAGGGCTACTCGACGGGCTGGAGCAGACCGGTCTCGACGTCGTACAGGAAACCGCCGACCAGGACGTCGTCACTGATCAGTGGATGACTGCGTACGCGCTGGACGTCTGCGCGGACCGTGGCGAGCTGGTCCTCAATGGTTCCGAGAGTCATCCAGGACGCGTCCTTGCCAGCGGCGCTGCCCAGCCTTGCCTTGAGCTCGTCCTCGGTCGACGAGGCCATGGCGCAGCTGGTGTGCTCGACGACGAGAATGCGGGTGACCTTCAGCAGGTTGACGCCCAGCACCAGCGCCACGAGCGCTTGGTCTGTCACGCGGCCGCCCGGGTTGCGGAGGATCTTGGCGTCACCGGGCTTGAGCCCGATCATGCCCAAGGGGTCGATGCGCGAGTCCATGCAGGTCACCATCGCGACCCCGGCGTGGGCGATGCCGTCGAAGCCGGAGAGTGAGAACGAGTCGGCGAATGTACGGTTTGCGGCAAGCAGGTCGTCGAAGTCAGCCATGCGCAAAATCCTAGTCAGTCGTGGCCGACCGTTCGGCAACAGGTGCATCTCTCAACAGCACGACCGACAGGACGGCGGCCATGGCTGCACACACCGCAGCGCCGACGAAGACCGTGTGAAGCTGGCTGATGCCGGCGTCGCGCACGGCATCCTTGTAGGCCTGGCACGCTGCAGCCGCCCCGTTGCAGAGCTCTTCGGCCGGCGGGATCTTGTCCGAGGCGGCATAGAAGGCCCTGAGACCGATCGTGGTGAGCGCCGAGATGCCGAGGAGCATGCCGACCATTCGCGCCACGATCAGCAGGGCGGAGGTGACTCCGTGGACCGCATCGGCGGTGTGGGCGAGCAACGCGGCGTTGACCGGTGCGATGGCAAGACCGAACCCGAGTCCACCCAGCACCAGCGACCAGGTCTCCGTCTCGCTGCGCAACGAGGTGGCATCCCACGTTGCCATGTGCAGGAACGCAACGGCGCTGAGCAGCATCGCAACCGGCGTGAGCACCCAGGCGGGAATGTGGCGAAGCAGCCAGCCGCCCAGCACGGCGCCGACCGGCAGGGCGATCAGGAACCGGACCAGCACCAGTGCCGCATCGAGCTGTGAGTCGCGATGGACCGTGAGCCGGGCGAAGAATGGGATGTCGACCAGGGCGGCGATGAGCGCGGCACCGATGAAGAACGACACCACGAGCGCTCCCCAGGCCGGCCGCGACCTCAACGCGCCGCGGGGGACAAGGGGGCGGTCGGCCCGCTGCTGGCGCAGGTAGAACCCGATGAACGCCACGGCGGCGATGGGCAGGAGCCAAGGAGCTTGGGGGGAGATGGCGCCCTTCTCGGGTTCGGCGGAGGCAAACGTCACGATGACGGCGCCGAGTCCCACCGTGAGCAGCAGAGCGCCCCAGATGTCCGTCTCACGCGCGAGAGCACCCCAGCCGCGCCACCCGACGAAGGGATTGCTGGCCGTCGCCTGCCGCAGGAGGAACAGCAGGAGCAGTCCGCCAGTCGTCAGCGCGAGAGGAGTGAGCCAACGCGAGTCGCCGGTCAATGGGAGGAAGGCGCGGCCCGAGTTGACGCCCTGGACGAGGCTCAGGGGTTCGAGCATGACCAGGCTGAGCCCGGTGAGCGTGAGGGCGGCGAGGAGGATGCCGAGATGGTCGCGACGTCCCGTGCGCACGGCACCCGGGCCCACGGGATCTCGGTGGCGGAGCATCGCCGCTGCGAGGACCAGGCCGATCGCGCAGTTGAGCCAGAAGATGTCGCGCCAGTCGCCGAAGGCGAGGACGACCGCGCCGTACAACGGCCCGACGACGCTGCCGAGCTCCTGCACGGCTCCGACGATGCCAAGGGGGAGTCCGCGCCGCTTGGGCGGCCAGGTGTCGGCGACCAGGGCCAGCGTCGGCGGTATGAGCCCGCCGCCACCGATGCCCTGGATCAGGCGTCCGGCGACGATAGTCTCGAGGTTGTAGGCGGCGGCCGTGATCAGGGATCCGACGGCGAACACGACCAACGATCCCAGCAGGACGGGCACCCGCCCGCGCAGGTCCGAGATGCGGCCGATCAGGGGCAGCACTGCGACATAGCCGAGCAAAAAGCCTGACACGATCGGTGCCGCGCGCTGCAGCTCGTCGAGCTCGAGGCCCGTGGCGCTCATCATGTCGGGCAATGCGAGCACCACGACGTACGTGTCTGCTGCGGCGAACGCGATGGCGACGGCCGCGAGGCCGAGCAGGACCCGTGAGGCGGTCCCTTGAGCTGAGGTCACGCGGCAGGACGGGTCGGAGCCTCGATCTTCACCGGCTTGTCGGATGTCGTGAGCTTGACGGTGTAGGTGACGTCGCCGCCGTTGCCGTAGAACGGGCCGCTCAAGGTGGCGTCGCGCAGCACGTCATCGTCATCGAGCCTGTAGGTCACCGTGAAGGTCGAGCTGGTGTCTGCCGACGGGATGATCGTGGCGACCACGTCACCGGGCAACGTTCCCTTGATCGTCGTCAGCACGTCCGCACCGTCACGGGACTTGTCGCCCGCGGAGAGCTTGGTGGTCTTGGCAAGGATCTGGGTGATGCCGGTGCTCGGGTCGAACAGCGCTGCCGGGTCGGGCGCCTTCAGCGTCGCGGGGTCGATGGACAGATAGTCCGGCGAGAAGCTCGTCTTGGCGAGAACTTTGCCGTCGACCGCGATGACATCTGCGCCGAGACTGGTGCCACCGGTCACGACCGTGACCTTGCCCTTGAAGGCGGGCGAGTGGTTGCCATCGCCCTTGGCGGACAGCAGTCCACTGACCCCGGACGGGATCTTTTCGGTCGACAGTGAGATCTTGATGGTCTCTGCGTCATCGATCGCCTGCTTGGCAGTGGCGAGTCTTGCCTGGAGCTTGGACGTGTCGGCCGGCGGGTCGTTCTTGTCCCCGGAGCAGCCGCTGAGGCCCAGGAGGACCGCAATCAGGACGAGCGTGAGTGGTTTGATGCGCACACGGTCAGTCTTGCACGGTGGGATGGCTCTCGCCGATCACACCGAGCACGCCGGGAAGCGCCGCCGCAGCCGACGACACGGCAACGATCGGCTGGGCTGCCGGTGTGCCAGAACCGTCCCTGCGATCGACCGGCTCGGGCAGGTCGACGGGCGATCCGCTGGTCGCACACGCCAGGGGAGTGCCGTCGCCGACCCACGCCAGCAGAAGGGTGTCCTCGCCCTTGAGCAGCCGGTGGCACCGTACGCCTCCCGTCGCGCGCCCCTTGGCGGGATAGATCGACAGCGGGCTGACCTTGACCGCACCATTCTGGGTGCCAGGCAGCGCATCGCCCGAGCCGGCGATCGTCACCACGTACGCCGACTCGATGTCGGCGATCGCTCCGAACGAGACGGCGCGGGCGCCGGGGGAGAGCTTGATGCCCGCCACGCCTCCACCGGAGCGACCCTGGGGCCGTACGAGAGAGGCCGGGAAGTGCAGGAGCTGCGCATCCGACGTGACGAAGGCGAGCTCCTCGTCGCCGGTGGTCAGTGCCACGGCTCCCACGAGCGTGTCACCGTCGGCCAGCGAGATGAGCTCCCACTGGTCACGGCTGAGGTGATCGGGCTTGACGCGCTTGACGACGCCGTCGCGGGTGCCGAGCGCGATGCCGGGGCCGCTGTCATCGAGCGCCATCAACGCCAGCGGTGCCCCGTCGAGGTCGGCGATCTCGCGCAGAGGTACTCCGCCCTGGAGGTTGGGCGACTGGGCCGTCGGTGGGAGCGCGGGCAGGTCGAGCACGTTGAGGCGTCGCACCTGGCCCGTCGAGGAGACGATGCCGATCTCGCCGCGAGCCGTCGTACGCACCGCGGAGACGATGGTGTCGTGCTTGACGCGTCGATCGACGTCGCCGAGTGGGGCATCACCGGTCGTGCGCGCCATCAGACCCGTGGCCGACAGCAGCGCCCAGCACGGGTCGTCGGTGACCTCGAGCGGTGCCGCCGCCGTAGCGGTCTGGCCAGACGACTCGAGCAGCACCGTGCGCCGAGGTGTGCCGAACTGCTGCGCCATGTCGTTGAGCTCGTCGCTGACGACCGTCCGGAGCACCTGTTCGTCGGCGAGGATCGCGTCGAGGTCGGCAATCGTGCGGCGGAGCTCGTCGGCCTCCTTGTCCAGCTCGAGCTTGGAGAGGCGGGTGAGGCTGCCCAGGGTGCGATCGAGCACGAAGTCGGCTTGCAGCTCGCTGAGGTCGAACACCGACATCAGACGTTCGCGCGCCTCGCCGCGGGTGTCGCTGGAGCGGATCAGCTGGATGACCTCGTCGATGTCGAGGATCGCGATCAGCAGGCCCTCGACCAGGTGCAGGCGATTGGCTGCCTTGGTGCGACGGAACTGGGTGCGGCGTCGCACGACCTCGAAGCGGTGCCCCAGATAGACCTCGAGCATCTCCTTGAGACCCAGCGTGCGGGGCTGACCATCGACGAGCGCCACGGCGTTGATGCCGAACGAGCTCTCCATGGGCGTGTGCCGGTAGAGCTGCTCGAGGATCGTCTCGGGGATGAACCCGTTCTTGACCTCGATCACCAGGTGGAGGCCCTTGTGACGGTCGGTGAGGTTCTTGATGTCGGAGATGCCCTGGAGCTTCTTGGACTGGACGAGCTTCTTGATCGCCTCGATGACCTTCTCGGGGCCGACGTTGTAGGGCAGCTCGGTGACGATGATCCCCTTGCGGCGAGCGGTCACCGAGTCGATCCGGGCCGACGCCCGCATCCGGAACGAGCCGTTGCCGGTGGCATAGGCATCGCGTACGCCGTCGAGCCCGACGATCTTGCCTCCGGTCGGCAGATCCGGGCCCGGTATGAACTTCATGATGTCGTCGAGGGACGCACCAGGATGCTTCACCAGGTGGCGCAAGGCCTGCACGACCTCGATGAGGTTGTGGGGTGCGATGTTGGTCGCCATGCCGACCGCGATGCCGCTGGCCCCGTTGACGAGCAGGTTGGGCAGCGCCGCCGGAAGCACCGAAGGCTCGGTCTCACGGCCGTCGTAGTTGGGCTTGAAGTCGACCGTGTCCTCGTTGATCGACGCCGTCATCGCCTCGGCGGAGGCGTGCATGCGGACCTCGGTGTAACGCATCGCTGCAGGCGGATCGTCCGGTGAGCCGAAGTTGCCATGACCGTCGGCGAGCGGGAGTCGCAGCGACCAGTGCTGGATCAGCCGCACGAGGGCGTCATAGATCGCGCTGTCGCCGTGAGGGTGGAGGCGTCCCATGACCTCACCCACGACGCGGGCGCTCTTGACGTGCCCGCGGTCGTGACGAAGGTTGAGGTCGTCCATCGTGTAGAGGATGCGGCGTTGCACGGGCTTGAGGCCGTCCCGCGCATCAGGCAGGGCGCGCGAGTAGATCACCGAGTAGGCGTACTCGAGGAAGCTCGATCGCATCTCGTCACCCACGTCGGTGTCGACGATGTGCTCTTCGAAGTCCTCTTCAGGCGCCTGCTTGCTGCTCCGGGCCATGCATCCTCTTCTGTGTGCGGTTCTGAACCGTCATTTTCTCTCGCGATGACGTACGTACTCTCGTCGCCACGCCGGGCGGGCACCCGATAGGTTGTGAAGGTGACCACCGAGGCGCATCCCGTCGTCCAGTGGGAGGCCGACGTCCTGCTCAAGGACGGGCGTGTCGCCCAGCTGCGTCCCATCCTCGAGAGCGATGCCGAACGGTTCGTCGAGTTCTACTCAAGAGTCTCCGACCAGTCCAAGTACTTCAGGTTCTTCTCGTCCTATCCGACGCTGTCCGAAAGGGACATCGTGCGGTTCACGACGGTCGACCATGATCGCCGGGTCGCCTTCGTGGTGACGTTGCACGGCGAGATCATCGGGGTTGGCCGCTACGACGCCGACGTCGACGGCGACGAGGCCGAGGTGGCGTTCCTGGTCGAGGACGCGCATCAGGGTCGCGGGGTCGGCCAGCTGCTGCTCGAGCACCTCGCCCAGGCCGGTCGCGAACGCGGCATCCAGCGCTTCACCGCCGAGGTCCTGCCGTCCAACACCCGCATGCAGCAGATCTTCCGCGAGATGGGCTACTTGATCGATGGTTCGCTCGATGAGGGCGTGCAGCGGTTCGCGTTCAAGATCGAGCCGACCGATTCGGCGATGGGCGTCATGCGGGCTCGGGAGCAGCGCGCCGAGGCTGCCTCGATCGAGCGCATCTTCCGAGCACGCAGCATCGCCGTGATCGGAGCCAGTCGTCGTACGGACTCGATCGGCCAGGCCATGGTCCGCAACCTCGTGCTTGGTGACTTCAGCGGGGCGGTCTACGCCGTCAACTCACAGGCCGAGGCTGTCTCCGGACTGCCGGCCTACAAGCGGGTCCAGGACATCCCGGACGAGGTCGACATCGCGATCGTCGCCGTGCCGGCAGACTCGGTCAGGGACGTCGTGCTCGACTGTGCCGCCAAGGGCGTGCACGGACTGGTGGTGATCTCCGCCGGATTCGCCGAGGAGGGTGCGGAGGGCCGCAAGCGCCAGCGCGAGCTGCTCGGTCTGAGCCGGAGCTATGGGCTTCGGCTCGTCGGGCCCAACTGCCTCGGCATCATCAACACCGCGCCCGATCTCCAGCTGAATGCCTCGCTCTCCCCGTCGATGCCTCCGCAGGGGCGCGTCGGCTTCTTCTGCCAGTCGGGTGCCCTCGGCACGGCGATCCTCGAATCGGTGTCCGAGCGTGGCCTCGGACTGTCCACGTTCGTCTCAGCCGGCAACCGTGCAGACGTCTCGGGCAACGACCTGCTGCAGTACTGGCAGGAGGATGACGCGACCGAGGTCATCCTGCTCTACCTCGAGTCGATCGGTAACCCGCGCAAGTTCTCCCGCATTGCCCGACGCGTCTCCCGGACCAAGCCGATCGTCGCGGTGAAGTCGGGCCGGTCGACCCAAGGCGTACCGGCTGGCCACGCCGTCAAGCGCAGCGCGGCTCCCCAGGCCGCCGTCGACGCGATGTTCCGCCAGGCTGGCGTCATCCAGGTCGACAGCCTCGACGAGATGTTTGACGTCGCGCAGCTGCTCGCCCACCAGCCGTTGCCCCGGGGCAACCGCATCTCGATCGTCGGCAACTCCGATGCCGTGGCGCTCATCGTCGCCGACTCGGCCGCGGCGTCCGGGCTGCAGGTCGTCGGCGCGGTGTCGCTCGGGGCCAACGCCAACTCTGACGACTTCGAAGCAGCCATCGAGGCCGAGCTCGCCAACGACAAGGTCGACGCCCTCGTCGCGATCTACATCCCGCCGCTCAACACCACCGGTGAGGATGTCGCCAACGTGCTGGCGGCTGTGGGGGAGCAGTCCGACAAACCGATCGTCTCGACCTTCCTCGGCAGCCAGGGTGTCCCGGTGCTGCTCCGCGTACCCGACCTGCTCGGCGGTTCTGCCGGCCGCGGCTCGGTGCCGTCCTACTCCGCGCCCGAAGCCGCCGTACGTGCGCTGGCGCGCGTCATCAACTACGCCGAGTGGGCTGCCCGTGATCACGGAGAGTTCCACATCGCGCTCGATCACCGCACCGGTGACGCACGTGCCCTCGTACGACAGGTGCTCGCCGCGGCGCCGCGTGGAGCCGTGCTCTCCACCGAGCAGGTGCACGCCCTGCTCGCGTGCTACGGCATCGACCTCTGGACCTGGGAGAACGTCCATACCAAGGAAGAGGCGATCGAGGCGGGGGAGAACTTCGGCTGGGATGTCGTGATCAAGGCAGGCAGCGAGCACCTACGCAACCGACCCGACCTGGCTCACGTCTGGCGCGGCATCCACAACGCGGACGACATGGCAGCGGCGTGGGACGACATCACCACGTGGACCGGCATGCGCAAGGACACCAAGTACTTCGTGCAGAAAGCCGCCCCCGAAGGCATTCAGGTGAGCTTCAGCGTCGCAGAGGACCCGCTGTTCGGCCCGCTCGTCTCGTTCGGTCTCGCCGGCGCTCCGAGCGAGCTGCTCGGCGACCGCTCGTACGGCATCCCTCCGCTCACCGATCTCGATGCCGAGAACATGATCCGCGAGCTGCGATCGGCGCCGCTGCTCTACGGTTATCGCGGTTCCGACCCCGTCGACGTCGACGCGCTCCAGAACATCGTCGTACGCCTCGCCGCCATGAAGGACGACCTCCCCGAGATCGCCGAGCTGGATCTCGAGCCGGTGCTGGTGCACGGCGAGGGCCTCACCGCGTTGAGTGCCCGCGCCAAGGTCGTGCCGTCGGCTGACCGGCGGGGTGAGTGGTATGTCCGGCGGCTCAGCCAGCCCGGGGTCACGGGCGATACGCTGGCGTGATGACCATCGACCACACGGACGAGCTCGCGAGCGAGGTGTCCCGCAGCGGCTACTACCCGGAGATCGTCGCCGAGGGACTCAGCGACGCGTTGGCTGGCGAAAGTGTCACGGCGTACGTGCTGCACCACGAGCCAACTTTCGACCGCGACGAGATCCGCAGGCACATGACGGTGCTCGCGCTCACGCCGACGCGTCTGGTCCTCGTGCACACCGACGAGCACCCCGGCGACGACTTGCTGCCCAGGCCCTACACGTCCACGACGTCCGAGGCGGTCTCGGTCTCGCAGGTGCGGTCGGTCGTCGTGACACGCATGGTGACCTCGACGTCGAAGCAGCTCGAGGAAGCGGTGCTGACCATTGGCTGGGGGGTCGTCTCGCGCGTCGAGCTCGAGCCTGCCCGGTGTTCCGATCCGGAGTGCGAAGCCGATCATGGCTACACCGGCAGCGTCACGGGAGACGACTTCTCGCTGCGCATCAGCGCCGTCGCTGACGGTGGCGCAGCCGTCGAGCGGCTGCTGGCGTTCGCGCGTACGTTGTCCGCCGCGACCAGCGCTGGAGCACCGGCCGGACACACCGGATGACGGATGCCGGCCTGGTTCTGCCGGGACTGGCTGGTCGACGAACCATCGATCAGGTCATGCCGTCGGTTGCCGCCGCGATGGGGCACCGAGGATTCACCAACACGCTCGACCTGCCCGAGGCGCCGCGCTACGTGGTGCTGATGATCGACGGACTGGGCGAGACCTTGCTTCGCGCCCACGCCGACGTCGCGCCGTTCCTCGCGTCTCTGCCGGGTGTGGCAGACATGGTCTGCGGGGTGCCGTCCACCACTGCCACCAGCCTCACATCGCTCGGGACGGGAGTGTCGGCGGGCAGTCACGGGATGGTCGGCTACTCCGCACGTGACCCCGAGAGCGGTCTGCGGCTCAACTCGTTGAAGTGGGATCTGCCGATCGACCCACTCATCTGGCAACCCCGACCGACCGTTCTCGAGCTGCTCCTGCAGGACGGTGCGGCCGCGTCGTCGGTCAACGACGCGAAGTTCGCCGAGACCGGTCTGACCTTGTGCAGCCAGCGCGGAGTGCCGTTCCATGGCATCAACTCGATCTACGAGCGCCTCGACGTGATCATCGAGGTCATCGAAGCGGCCCCACGGTCGGTGACGTACGCGTACGAGTCCCGCCTCGACCACACCGGTCACGGCCGAGGCTGCGGCTCTGAGCAGTGGCGGGAGATGCTGGCGACCATCGACCGTGAGGCCGCCGACCTGCGCGCCGAGCTGCCAGATGACTGCGTGCTCGTCCTGACGGCTGACCACGGGATGATCGACCTGCCGACGGAGGGACGATTCGACCTCGACCAGCAGCCGCACCTGCGCAACGACGTCATCCTGTTGGCTGGCGAGGCACGGTTCCGTCATGTCTACACACGCGCCGGCGCGGCAGCTGATGTCGCGGCGCAGTGGAGCGAGGTGATGGGTGATCGCGCCATCGTTCGCACGCAGGAGGGCATCGAGGACTGGTTCGGGCCGATCGCCCCTGACGTACGTGGTCGCATCGGCGATGTCGTCGTCGCTGCGCTCGGCGACTTCGCGGTCTTCTCGTCGGCGGACTTCGCGATCGAGATGAAGATGACGGGATTCCACGGCTCGATCACCGAACCGGAGCTCCGCATACCAGTTCTCGTCGCCTCATGACTGCTGACAGGATGGCTCCGTGGCTGATCTGAACTTCTACACGGGGACCATGGACTGTGGGAAGAGCACGCTCGCGCTCCAGGTGGACCACAACCATCGTGCGCGTGGCCGGGTCGGCCTGGTGTTCACGTCACAGGACCGTGCGGGCAAGTCGACGCTGTCGAGCCGTCTCGGACTCTCGGTGGAGGCGATAGAGGTCGATGACGAGTTCCACTTCTGGCACTACACGGTCGATCAGCTGACCGCGGGCGGTCGCATCGACTACTTCGTGTGCGACGAGGCGCAGTTCTACACCACTGACCAGATCGACCAGCTCGCCAAGATCACCGACGAGCTCGCGATCGACGTGTTCGCCTTCGGCATCCTGACCGACTTCCGTACGCAGCTGTTCACCGGATCTGCGCGCCTCATCGAGCTCGCCGATCACGTGCACACTCTGCAGGTCGAAGCGTTGTGCTGGTGCGGGGAGCGGGCAACCCACAACGCCCGTACCGAGGACGGCGTCATGGTCACCGAGGGCGAGGTCATCGTGGTCGGCGATGTCGAGCACGAGCTGACGCCGGAGGGCGCCGAGGTCGAGACGGTCGTGGGCTACGAAGTGCTGTGCCGGCGCCATCACCGGCGCCGCATGACGGCGGCGACGGCCAACGCCGCAGCAATGTCACCCGACGTCCTGCCGTTTGGTTGAGCGTTTCGTCGGGGTTGCAGGGCGGGCAAGGAGGACGGAGATGGTGAGCTGAGCTCACCGTCCTGCGGTCATCTGAGATCCAGATCATGGCCCTCATTTTTCTCTGTTCACAGAGGGGTTTTCGTCAGAATTTCCTGTCGGTGGTCGGCGCTAGATTTGTTGTATGAGTACAGCACTCGACACCGCTCAGGTGATCCTCGACAGGATCGCCGACCTTGAGGTGCAGCGCGCTCAGATCGAAGCCGAGACGGCGGCGCTGATGCTTGAGTTCGCGGACAATCGGCGGGTCGAGGCCCAACGCCATGACGACCCTCGGGTTCGTGACCTGGAGGCCGGCTTCGCAGCCGACGAGCTCGGTGTCATGCTTCACCAACCGACTCGGACGGTGCAGGTTCGACTGGCTGAAGTCCGTCGGGTTCGCAATCTGCTGCCACTCACCTGGGCCGCGCATCTGGCCGGCCAGATCGATGGCTTCCGGATCCACCTCATCGCCTCCGCCGCAGCGAAGCTGACAACCCATGAGAACCTGATCCACCTCGACGGGATCATCGGCGACTACGCCGCCACCCACACCACGTCACAGCTGAAAGCCAAGCTCAACCGATTCGTTGCTCGTTGGGAAGCATCGGCTGCCGCCGTCAAGGAGGGACGGTCCAAGCGGTCGGTGTGGGTCACCCACCAGGACGACGGCATGTCCTTCCTGACCGCCTACCTCCCCACACCCCACGCCTTGATGATCGACGCGATGCTGACGGAGCGCGCCAAGGCCGGCTCCGACGACCGCACTCTCGATCAACGACGGGTTGATCTGTTCATCCAGCAGCTGCGCGGCACCACCGACGACCAACCCACCAGCAGCCGTGCCGTCATCGGCATCACAGTCCCCGTCACCTCACTCGCCGGACTCGAGGACCTGCCCGGCGAGTCCTTCGACGGAACGTTCGCCCTACCGGCTCAGATGGTCCGTGAGCTCACCGCCGAGCCGGGCACGTTGTGGTTCCGGATCCTCACCGATCCACTCGGACGCATCCTGGACACCACACAACCCCAACCATTCCCCTCCGATGCCCTCCGCACCGCGATCCAAGCCCGAGACGGCACCTGCCGATTCCCAACCTGCTCAAGACCGGTGATCGAATGCGACCTTGACCACAAGATCCCCAGGCCCGGCGGCCCCACCAACGGCAACAACCTCCGTGCACTCTGCCGACGACACCACAACATCAAAACTCACAACATCGCCGAACCCACCGACTACGACATGCGCGACAACGCAGCCTGAGCGTGCGGACCGGCGGGTTTACGGATTGTCGTCGATCGTTGAAGTGCGCGAGGGGATGTCCAGATGTGAGCGAAGCAGGCTGCCGAGGTAGGACAAGATCAACGCGACTGCGGTGAGACTTGCGACGGAAATTGCGCCCGTGATTGCGAACCCCAGTCCAACGTCGCCGCCGCCATCATCGGCTGCCAAGAACGTGACGCACAGAAGCACATTGAACAGGACGACGGTGACAGTCGTAACTACCAGCCATGTGCGACCAACTGATGAATGCCAGTCTGCTTTCACCATGGTGAGCAGCGTCAGAACTCCGAGCGGAAGGCTGATCATTCTGACTGGAACAGGTAGCCAGACCATGAGACATCCCAACTGCGCGAGCTGCAGCAGTCCTGCAAGAAGTCGATGGCTCTTCATCCTCGAACAGTAGCCGCGCAACTAGTAGCGGGATCGAGAGCTTGCGGGCTGGCTAGCGGTGCAACGGTGGAGTCCGCTGATGGAAATTCGGATCGACGAGGGTTGCGGAAACGCACCCAAGAAGAAGATTGTCGCGGACCTCATTGCGTTGAGAAATGCCTAGTCCCCAGCCCATGCAGGCTTCCTGCGAGAATGTGTGAACATCGAGCTCGGAGTCAGCAGTCATCTGCACTTGGACCGATGGTTGATCGCCGGGCATACGTATGTCGTACGCGGCCGCCCCCGTTCGTGGTCCAGATGAAGCGTTCCTTCACATCCTCAAGGAGTATCACCATGCGCACCCTCATCATCACCTCCTTCGTCTCCCTCGACGGCGTCATGGAGGCGCCTGGCGGGGAGGCCGGCTACCGCAACACCGGCTGGACGTTCAAGGACATCGAGTTCCTGCCCGAGGCCTACGAGATCAAGGGTCGCGAACAGCAGGAGTCGACCGCCATGCTGATGGGACGGGTCTCGTACGAGGCGTTCGCGCCGGTCTGGCCGACGATGGTCGACGAATTCGCTGGCTACAACTCGATGCCCCGATACGTCGTCTCAACGACTCTTCAGCACGATGACCCTCGCTGGCCGGCCACGATTCTGCGCTCAGTCGACGACGTCGCCGAGCTCAAGCAGACCGAAGGAGGACCGATCTCGGTGCACGGAAGCGCCACACTTGGCAAGAGCCTTGCCGACGCCGGGCTGGTCGACCGCTACCACCTGCTGGTGTTCCCGAAACTTCTTGGTGCTGGCAAGCGCCTGTTCAGCGAGGCTGACAAAGACGCCACGAGGCTCGAGCTGGTCGAGCAAGACACGTATGCCAACGGCATCCAGAAGCAGATCTTCGACGTCCTGCGGTAAGCGAGCTTCGTCATGCGTTTGACGAGGTGCATTGGGCTCTGACGAGCTTGGGAGGGTTGCTCAGTCGGACTTGTCGCCGAACATGATCTCGTCCCAGCTGGGGACGCGACGACGTTCGTGGCGCTTCTTGCGCGGTCCGGCGGTGTCGGGGACGGCGACATCGTGCTCGATCGAGTCCTCGAAGTCGTCTTCGTGCAGCGCCTCGGCAACCTCGGGCTGAGCCGCTTCCTCGGCGTCGAGGGCGAGCTGTTCGGCCCGACGATCGCGCGCCTCCTTGATCGACGAGACTGCGGGCACGTCGCCGGTGTCCTCGACGTCGTCGACAGCGTGCTCGACCTCGTCGATGATCTCCTCCACCAGGACCTCGGGTGCGACGGGTGCCTTGCGAGCCGGAGCGCGTACGGCATCAGCGATCGCCATGTCAGCCGAATCCGGCAGTGCGACGTCGCCCACCAGTCCATGGGCGAACTCGTCGGCGGGTACGACAAAACGGCTCTTGACGTCGAACAAGAAGTTGGCCGGCTGCTCGCCGACCGGCGTCACCGTGATGTTCCAGCGTCCGTCTTCGCGACGCCAGGAGTCCCAGGTCGCCGACTCGGGCACCCCGCCGTCGGCTGCGATGTTCTCGTTGACGAGCGTGCCGAGGAGCACGCCGGCCCCGCCGACATGCTTGCGGCGGATGGAAGTCTTGCGAGCCTGCTCGCACATGTACTCGCGCTCGGCGAGGACCGGGCCGGCGAACCGGTCGATCTGGTCGACTGGCACACCTGCGGCGTCGGCGACGGACTCGACCGACTCGCCACGGCGAATGCGCGTCTGGATGTCACGGGGACTGAGCGAACTTTCCATCTTGATCTCCAACTGGCCGGCGGGGGTTCCGCTGCGGGAGGACGTTTCGACCAGGGAAGAAAGGCGGTGGTCGACTGGGATGTGGAATGACTCACCGGTGGCAGTGTCGCGCGCGACGAGGAACCGTCCATCCTCGCTCAGTCCGTCGAGACCGAGTTCGCGCATTGGCGTCGCCTCCGATTGCGGTTCACCAGCCCCCAATCTCTGCGAATCGTCGCGAGGGCCTGTCCTCATCCTAGGCACGCAGGTGCCGAACCTGCGGTGACGCGCCGACACCCGATAGCCTCCTCGTCGTGTCCGACACCCTGCTGCTCATCCTCGATCTGGCCGGAATCGCGGTGTTTGCCGCGACTGGCGCACTGGTGGGAGTACGCAAGGAGCTGGACCTCTTCGGCGTGATGGTGCTGGCCCTGATCACGGGTCTGGGCGGTGGCGTGCTGCGTGATGTGTTGATCGGTGCGGTACCGCCGGCGGCCCTCGATGACTGGCGCTATCTCGTGGTCCCGGCCGCGACAGCGGTTGCCGTCTTCTACTTCCACCCGACGATCGGGCGGATGGAGAAGCAGATCATGGTGCTCGACGCGATCGGGCTGGCTCTGTTCTGCGTCACTGGCGCCGTCAAGGCGGAGGACGCCGGGCTGAACGTTCTTGCGGCGTCGGTGCTGGGGCTGCTGACCGGCGTCGGCGGAGGCATGATGCGTGACGTGGCCGCCGGACGCGTACCCGTGATCTTCCGGGGTGAGCTGTACGCGACGCCGGCGTTCGCCGGTGCCCTCATCGCAGCGGTCATCGCCAACGAGAGCTACGCATCGGCCTGGTACGCACTTGCCGCGCTGGTGTGTCTGGTCTGGCGTCTTGCAGCGCTGGCACGGGGCTGGACGGCACCGATCGCACCAGGCGCCGATCGAGGCTGAATCAGTTCTTCGGAAGGACCCAGTCGAACTCGGCGTCGTGGTTGCCAAAACGGTGATTGGTGATCGAGATGGCCTGCTCCTTGAGGAACGGCAGTGCCTCGACCCGGCCCGCCAAGGTCACCGGTCCCGAGTAGATCGCAACGTCCGGATCGCCCTCCACGGCGCGAGACACGTCCTTGCCGTCGCCTCCGATGAGTCGAACCCGTGCCGGCCGTTCTGCCGCGACATGCGCCAGCCAGGCGTCGTGCGTCTCGATGCGTGCCCCGGGAGCCAGGCCCTCAGGAAGCTGTATGCGTGAGCTCACCGTGACCGGAGCGCCGGTACGGGTCGCGGCGATCAGCACCCGTGAAAGCTCGAAGAGGGACCCGTCATTGCGAATCGTGACCGGAACGGGGACGTACCGGAAGACGTTGCGTTCGACACCGAGCGCCGACACATCCTTCATCACCCCGTACTCGCGCTTCCACGCCTTCTCGTCGGAGCCCGCCGCGGCGCGCAGCTCGCGCAGCTCGGACGCCGTGACCCGTGGCATGACGGCGGCCAGGATCTCCTCGATCTCAGGCAGGACCTTGACGGTGGCTGCGCCGCGCAGCGGTCGGGGCGTCCACGTGCCGAGGTGGGTCAGATAGTTGGGGCCGCCGGCCTTGGCGGTCGTGCCGACCGATGAACGCTTCCAGCCGCCGAACGGCTGACGCTGCACGATGGCTCCGGTCGTGCCGCGGTTGACGTACAGGTTGCCAGCCTGGACCTCGTCGATCCAGGTGTTGACCTCGTCGGCGTCGAGAGAGTGGATGCCAGCGGTGAGTCCGTAGTCGGTGGCGTTCTGCCACTCGATCGCCTGGCGCAATGACTTGGCGTGCATGATGCCGAGGATCGGACCGAAGTACTCAGTTTGATGGAACGTGCTTCCCGGGCGTACGCCGTCGCGAATGCCCGGCGACCAGAGGCGGAGATCAGTTCCGACCTTGGCGGGCGCGAGCAGCCAGCTCTCGCCCCGATCGAGAGTCGTGAGACCCTCTGCCAGCTTGCCGGTCGGAGGCTCGATGATCGGACCCATCGTCACCTCGGGGTCACTGGGAAAACCTACCCGCATCGATGACGCGGCATCGACGAGCTGGCGACGGAACCGCTCGGAGCGGCCGACCGATCCGACGACGATCACCAGACTGGCTGCCGAGCACTTCTGGCCGGCGTGCCCGAAGGCGCTCTTGACCACGTCGGCGACGGCGAGGTCGAGGTCGGCGCTCGGGGTGACGATGATGGCGTTCTTGCCGCTGGTCTCGGCGAGCAGCGGCAGTTCGGGCCGCCAGGAGCGGAACAGGGCGGCCGTCTCCCACGCGCCCGTGAGGATGACGCGGTCGACGTCGGCGTGCGAGATCAAAGCCTTGCTGAGCGGGCCCTCGTCGATCGTCACGTAGCGCAGGACATCGCGGGGCACGCCGGCCTGCCACAGCGCTTCGACCATGACGGCGGCGCTTCGCGGTGTCTGCGGCGCCGCCTTGATGATGACGCCGCTGCCGACGGCGAGTGCAGAGAGCACCGAGCCGGCTGGGATCGCGACCGGGAAGTTCCACGGGGGAGTGACGACGGTCAGCCGATCCGGGTGGAACTGAGCGCCGTCGACGACATCGAGGCGACGGGCCGACTCGGCGTAGTAGTTGGCGAAGTCGATCGCCTCGCTCACCTCGACGTCACCCTCGGCGATCGTCTTGCCGGCTTCGGCAGCCATCACCGAGATGAGGTCGCTGCGGCGAGTGCCGAGTGCGTTGGCGGCCTCGTGAAGAATCCACGCACGCATCTCGGAGCCGCGCTCGTGCCATGCCGTGGCGGCTGTACGCGTCTCCTGGACCAGAGCCTCGAGGCTGGCCGGACCCTGAAGCTGGTTCTCGCGTACGGTCTCGGCTCCGAGCTGGGTGTAGACCGAACGGCTCAGCGCCAAGCGCCCCCACTCGCGGTTGGCGCTGGTCGACGAGTCGGTGTCCGGCGTGTTGGCGAACGTCCCATCGACGGCGGAGGGCACCTCGGTCATGCGGTTCTGGTTGCGATGCGGTGCGGGCACGGACTCGTCGAGGTGCTTCACGGATTCGAGGAAGCGCTGGATCTCGCGGGACAGCAGCGACGGGTCGTCGGCGATCTCGAACGCAGCCGACATGAAGTTGTCGCTGCTGGCGTTCTCCTCAAGACGGCGTACGAGGTAGGAGATCGCGACATCGAACTCGTCGGGCTTCACGACCGGCGTGTAGAGCAGCAGCTGCTCGATGTCACGGCGGACCGCGTCGGTCGGACCGGTGTCCATGCCGAGCAACATCTCGAACTCGACCGCATCGCGTACGCCGCGATCACCGGCGAGCAACCACGCGTAGGCGATGTCGAAGAGGTTCTGGCCGGCGACACCAATCCGTACGGCGTCGACACGCTCTGTGGTCATGGCCCAGTCGAGGACCCGCTTGTAGTTGGTGTCGGTCTCCTGCTTGGAGCCCCACGTGGCCAGTGGCCAGCCGTGGATGGCAGCGTCGACTCGCTCCATCGCAAGGTTGGCGCCCTTGACGACGCGCACCTTGATCGCCGCTCCGCCGTTGGAGCGACGCTTGGCAGCCCACTCCTGGAGCTCCTGCATGGCCGAGAGGGCATCGGGAAGGTACGCCTGGAGGACGATGCCGGCTTCGAGGTCGGGGAACGACTCGAGAAGGCGGGTGAAGACCGCGACCGTCAGGTCCAGGTCGTGGTACTCCTCCATGTCGAGGTTGATGAACGTCGGATCGCCGGTGGAGGCGCGCTCGTAGAGCGGCGTGAGCTGTTTGACGACGCGCTCGACGGACTCGTCGAACGCCCACATCGACAGCTGGCTGGCAACCGAGGAGACCTTGACCGACACGTAGTCGACGTCGTCGCGCTCGAGAAGCTCCATGGTGCCGTCGCGGCGTCGCGCTGCTTCGCGTTCGCCGAGCACGGCTTCACCGAGGAGGTTGAGGTTGAGCCGATCACCGCCGGAGCGCAGCCGCTTGATGGCTCGACCGAGCTGCTTCGGCCGCGCATCGATGACGAGGTGGCCGACCATGCGGCGCAGGGTGCTGCGGGCGATCTTGACGACGAGGCCCGGGAAGACGATGGCGGCGACGGCACCCAGCTTGAGCAGCACACGCTGTGACCAGGGCAGGAATGCAGGTGTGTGGGCTGCGAGCCTACGAAGGTTGCGAGCGGCGACCCGCTTGTCATCGGGGCGGACGACCCGGTCGACGAAACCGATCGTGAACTCGAGTCCGCGAGGGTCCTTGAGCAGCTTGGCGAGACGTTCGGCAGACGGGTCGGTGTGCCGAGCTCGATGCTCAGGCGTGATCCAGGTTCGTACCAGCTCAACGCTGCGCTCGGCCAAGGTCAGATCAGTCATCTCGAGCCCAAGGCTAGTGCTACCGGGGTCCATGTTCACGCCCGGCTTGGGTCGGTCGCGGGCCGCAGCGTCCAGGCGACGATCGAGCCTGCCAGACCGGCAATCAGCGGCACCAGGAATGCCGTCGAGGCATCGTGGTTGTCGACCACCCATCCCGCGATGGCCGCGCCTGGTGCAACACCCACCATCAGCCCGGTGGTGGCCCACGTGAGCGCCTCGGTGAGTCGTGAGGGTGCGACGTGCAGCTCGACCAGGCTCGTGCTCGCGATCAGGGTGGGCGAGATCATGAAGCCGGCCAGGAACATGCCGACCGACAACCACACGATGCCGGACACGAAGATCAGTGGCACGAACAGCAGGCTCAGCGTGAGCAGGGCGGCGCGCCAGCGCCGGAGCGGATCAGCGGCCTGGGGGAGCGCACCTACTACCACGCCTGCCAGCAGGCTTCCTGCTGCCCAGATGGCGAGCACGACGCCGGACGCTCCGCGTTGCCCCTCCTCGGTGGCGAAGGCGACGACGATGACCTCCGCCGACCCGAACAGCACGCCGAGGCCGATGGAGGCGAACACGACGCGACCCAACAGCGACCAGGACAGTGGGTCGCGGGTGGTCGACGTGTGCTCCGAGGCTGGGGGAGCTGTGGTTCGTTGAACGGCCAGTGCCCATGACCCGAGCGTTGCCGCGGCTGCTGCGACGGTGAGTCCGGCGAAGTCAGAGACGTGGATGGTCAGGAACGTCACCAACACCGGGCCGACGACGAACACGACCTCGTCGAGCACCGCCTCGATCGCGAACGCGGTGTTGAGTCTGGCGCGATCCTTGACCGCATGTGTCCAGCGAGCGCGAACCATGCTCCCTGTCTGTGGGGTCGAGGCTCCGGCAAGCGCAGCACACCCGTGCACCCACGGGGTTGACCAGTCGCCATCGATCGCGATGAGCGTGAGCCCGATGCCGCCCGCGTACAGGGCGCCGACGGCGAACAGGACCGGTGTCTGTCCCAACCGGTCGGCCAGCCGTCCCTGCGTGGGCCCGAGTGCCGCGGCCGACAGGACGTACGCCGCAGCGACCGTCCCCGCCTGACCGTACGAGCCGCTGCGGTCCGACACGACCAGGACGATGCCAAGACCGACCATCGACAAGGGAAATCGCGACACCATCGCGGTGAACGAGAACAGTGCGGTGCCGGGCCTTGAGAGGACGTCACGGTAGGTACCAAGCATGGGCTCAGAACCTTATCTGTCGCCGTGAGAAACTGGCGGTATGGATTCTCGCCCATTCGACGCGGTCTTGCTCGTGTCCTTCGGAGGCCCGGAGCGACCCGAAGATGTCGTTCCGTTTCTCGAGAACGTGACATCGGGCCGCGGCATCCCTCGCGAACGGCTCGAAGAGGTGGGCGCGCACTACATGCTGTTCGGCGGCAAGTCGCCCATCAACGAGCTCAACCTCGAGCTGCTCGAGTCGTTGCGCAAGGACTTCGCCGAACACGGTCTGGATCTGCCGATCTACTGGGGCAACCGCAATTGGGATCCGTATTTGCGAGACGCTGCCGCCCAGATGGAGGCAGACGGCATCACGCACGCAGCCTGTTTCGTCACCAGCGCCTACTCGTCCTACTCGGGGTGCAGGCAGTACCGGGAAGACCTGTACGACGCCACTAACGGGACCGGCGTCACGCTCAGCCGACTGCGCCACTACTTCAACCACCCTGGCTTCGTCGGTCCGCTGACCGAGGCGACCCGCGCCGGCCTCGAGCATCTGCCCGACGCCCACGTCATCTTCGTGACGCACTCGATCCCGGACTCGATGAACGACGCCAGTGGTGGCCCCGGCGTGATGGCGTACGAACGCCAGCACCGGCAGGTCGCCGAGCTGGTCGCAGGTGGTGCCGATGCGCAGCAGTGGTCGATGGCGTACTGCTCCAGGTCCGGATCTCCGCACATGCCATGGCTCGAGCCCGACATCAACGATCACCTCCGTGAGCTGCATGACAACGGCGTCACGTCGGTGGTCGTCGTACCGATCGGATTCGTGTCGGACCACATGGAGGTCATCTACGACCTCGACACTGAGGCCCTGGCCACCGCCAAGGAGCTCGGCCTGGCATTCGAGCGGGTGGACACGCCGGGCACCCACCCCGACTTCGTGGCGATGGTCCGTGATCTGGTGCTGGAGCGCGCAGCCATCGAGCGTGGGGAGTCCGTCGAGCGGCTGACCGTCGGCGACCTGGGTCCTTCCCATGACCAGTGCCCCGTCGACTGCTGCCTCAATGCTCGCGCCAACCTGCCGACGATTGCATGAGCCAGGGCGAAGAGCTGCTCGAGCTGGCTCGTGCCGTCGGGCGTGAGGCTGCCGAGTTCGTCACGAGGAGTCGTCCCCGAGGACGTGTCGCAGTCGCGGCAACCAAGTCCAGCCCGACCGACGTGGTGACCCAGATCGACCGCGCGTGCGAAGAGCTGATCCGAGCGCGCATCAAGTCGGCTCGCCCCGAGGACGGCTTCGTCGGTGAGGAGGGCGCCGACGTGATCGGGTCGTCCGGCATCGAATGGGTCGTCGACCCCATCGACGGAACGGTGAACTTCGTCTACGGCATACCTGTCTACGGTGTCTCGATCGCCGCTCGCCAGGCCGACGGCGTCATCATCGGGTACGTCATCAACATCGCCTCGGGCGTCGAGTGGGGCGCGATCCGTGGCGCCGGCTCGTGGCGGTATGACGGCGCCCAGCGGATCAGGCTGTCGGCGCCCTCGGTCGAACGGGTCGACCAGGCCCTGGTCGCGACCGGCTTCAACTACGTACCTGAGATCCGCGCCAAGCAGGCCGCAGCGATGGCGCTGTTCATCCCGCAGATACGTGACATCCGTCGCATCGGATCGGCCGCCCTCGACCTGTGCGCACTCGCCGAAGGGCACTTCGACGCCTATGTCGAGGAGGGCTTGAAGGACTGGGATCTGGCTGCTGGGGGCCTGATTGCCAGTGAATCCGGGCTGCTGTTGAGTGGCCTGGACGGCGAGCCCAATGAGCGGCTCGTGATGGTCGCCCATCCCTCGATTGCCGAGGAATATTTTGCACTCGTGCGCGCTTGTGGCTTCTGAGTGTGATTACACCCTGAGGTGTGGCACAATCGCGCCGGTTGTTACGCACAGATGGAGAATTGATGGCTACCGATTACGACGCGCCCCGCAAGACCGAGGAAGAGCAGTCCGAAGACAGCATCGAGGAGCTCAAGGCACGTCGCCATGAGAAGAACTCCGGCAAGGTTGACGAGGACGAGACCGAGGCGGCGGAGTCATTCGAGCTGCCCGGAGCCGATCTGTCGCACGAAGAGCTTGCAGTTCAGGTAGTCCCCAAGCAGCTCGACGAGTTCACGTGCTCGTCCTGCTTCCTGGTGCACCACCGCAGCCAGCTTGCGTCGGAGAAGAAGGGCGTCTTCATCTGCCGCGATTGCGCAGACTGACCTTCCGTACGTTTTTTGGGGCCGGTTCCTTCGGAGCCGGCTCCTTTGCGTTGTCTGCAACGTGGGCAAGCGGCTTCATGCCCGGCGGAAGGTTGCCCGTCGACCTGACCCAGTAGGTCGCCGTGCCGCGGCGAACGGCGACCTTCACGAGCTCGATCGTCGCGCCGCCGATGATCGCCCAGGCCACTGCGTCCTTGGTGCTGACATCGGGGTGTCGGCCGTTGATCGGCGGCTTCTTCCCGGTGGCGGCTTTCCAGGTCAGTGCCGAGATCCTGCCCGCCAGCGCGCCGGCCGCCATCGCAGCGCCGCGATCCATCAGCCGCCACGCACCTTTGCCGGGTGCCTTGGTCTTCGACGGTGGCGCTTCGTCGAGCTGGAGGCGCTTCTCATCCTTCTTGGACTTCTTCTTCGACATTCGTCACCTCCTCGGTCGTAGGACCAGTGTGGCCCAGGGCAGCTGCCAGCGCTTGCGGGCGCCGGCTGGAGAGGAGCCAGTAGGGGGTCGGGTCGTCGGCATCGCGTACGCGTACCAGCACACCGCGATCCAAGTAGGGCCGCGTCACCAGGTAGGCGCGAGCATCAGCGCCTGTGCCGAGCCGGCGTCGGTAGTCGGCGCTGTGCAGGATCTCGACCTCGCCGAGGTGTCTCGTGTCGAGGAAGGCTGAGCCAGCGCGGAGGCCGTCGGGCGCGACCGAGAGGCGCAGTGATCCGAACCGCCACACCGCGAAGAGACACAGAGCCCCGACCACGACAGCCGTCACGATGGCAATGGTCCAGGTCGTCGCGACCAGCAGGATCCACCCCCACACGATGGCGAAGGCGGCGGCGCTGAGCCACCAGGAGATCGGAGCGCTGAGCCGCTCGCTGTAGGTCGTCACCGTCCCAGCCTGCCTCATCCAGCCCGAGCCGCCGACGCAGGTAGGGTCGGAGCCATGACCGAGGTTAGTGTCACGCGGCTGGACGATGGCGTACCGCTGCCCGCCTACGCGCACCCCGGGGACGCCGGTGCTGACCTGGTGACGACCGTCGATCTCACACTCGAACCTGGTGAGCGCGCGCTCGTGCCGACAGGGATCGCCCTGGCCCTGCCAGCCGGTTTCGTGGCGTTCGTGCACCCGCGCTCGGGGCTGGCGCTGCGCCATGGATTGTCGATCGTCAACACCCCCGGCACGATCGATGCCGGCTACCGCGGCGAGATCAAGGTGCTGCTCATCAACCACGACCAACAGGCACCCATCCACCTGGCACGCGGCGACCGGGTCGCGCAGCTGGTGATCCAGCGTGTCGAGCACGTGACGTTCGCCGAGGTCGAGACTCTCCCTGACTCGGCCCGGGGCGCCGGGGGTTACGGTTCAACAGGCGGTCACGCGGCTGCCGCACTCCACGACGAGAGAATCTGATGGCCCGCAAGCGCAAGAAGGACACCGAGGTCGAGCCCGAGCCGGCTTCCGAGTCGCTCGGCGTACGTCACCACGGTCCGTGGGACTCGACGGAGAAGCCCGAGGACCTCAGTGGCTACGTCGATCTGGGATCCCTGATGATTCGGGGCGATGAGGCGTACGCCCTTCAGCTCCCGGCTGACAACGACGAAGGCGACATCGGCTCCGTGGTGCTGGTCGCCGACGAGTCAGCACTCGAGCTGCGCGCGTTTGCCGCTACCCGGTCGGGCGGACTGTGGGACGAGGTGCGCGCCGACATCGCCGAGGAGGTTGCGCGCCTGGGCGGCGAATCCACCGAGAGCGAAGGTCCATACGGTGCCGAGCTGACCGTGTCGGTGCCCGACGAGGGTCCAGAGGGGGAGTCCGGCATGCAGACAAGCCGGATCCTCGGCATCGAGGGCCCGCGCTGGATGCTCCGCGCGACGCTGCTCGGCAAGGCGGCGGCGCAGGCCGGGGAGCACCCGCTGATGGCGGCACTTCACGACGTCGTCGTGGTGCGCGGTGCCGAGCCGCGCATCCAGCGCGAGCCCCTGCTGCTGACGATCCCTCCGAATGCCGTCCCTGCACCGGACGAGGACTAGAATCAGCACCATGGGACGCATCAGCAAGACGCTCGAGAAGCTCTCGAGCGAGCATCAGGAGTCCAGTGAGCTCAAGCACGACGCTGCCAAGGCCGGCTGCAAGCTGATTGCCACCCAGGTTGACCGTGCTGTCGTGACAATTCACGGAGTGCTCCGGTCCGTCACCCTCCGACCGGTGGACGGCGTCACGGCGCTGGAAGCCGAGCTGTACGACGGCTCGGCCTGCGTCACGCTGATCTGGCTCGGCCGCCGCAAGATCGAGGGCATCGCGGCGGGACGGCAGATGACGGTGCACGGCCGCATCGGCACCCGCAACGGGACCCGTGTGATCTACAACCCGCGCTACGAACTTGGGGCATGAGCGAGCGGAGCGAGGGCTTGAGCTCCGCGGACAGGTCTTCCAGCGCTGACGCCTACGACACCGTCGAACAAGTCGTCAGGGGCCACCTGGCCAAGGCGCTGGGCGGCCGGCGCGGCATCGTCGAGAGCGCTGTCCCCACGGCCTTGTTCACGGTGATCTTTCTGATCTCGCACGAGATCCGGCTGGCATTGATCGTCAGCATCGGGGTGACGGTGTTGCTCCTGCTCGTGCGGCTCGCGCAGCGGTCGACCACCCAATTCGTGCTCAACGCCCTGGTCGGCATCGGTATCGGCGCGCTCTTCGCCTATCGCGCGTCTCAGTCCGGTGGGTCCGAGGAGGACGTGGCTCGCGCGGTGTTCACTCCCGGTCTCATCTACAACGGTGGCTACGCCATCGTCATCATCTTCACAATTCTGATCGGTTGGCCCATCGTCGGCTTCATGGTCGGATCCGTGACAGGCGATCCGACGGGTTGGCACGAGGACCGGGCTATGGTGAAGCTCTGTTCACAGCTCACCTGGATCCTCGCCATCCCGTGCGTCGTCCGGGTGGCGGTTCAGCTCCCGTTGTGGCTCGATCACCAGATCGGCGCACTGGGCGCTGCCAAGCTGGCGTTGGGGTGGCCGTTGCAAGTCGCTTCGTTCGTCGTCATGGGTTGGCTGCTGACGCGCAACCGCACACCGGTCGACCCCGAACGGGCCTGAGCCTGCTCAGTGCTTGGGTGACAGGAGCTCGCCGAGGCTGTCCTCGGCGTCCTCGGGCGTGACGAACAACAGCTCGTCCCCGGCCTCCAACGACCGATCGCTGTCGGGCGTCTGGATCGAGTTGTCACGCAGGATCGCGACCAGAACGACGTCGTCGGGCCACGGCACCTCCCTGACGCGCTTGCCGACGAAGGGGGAGTTCTCAGGCATCGTGAGCTCGACCAGGTTGGCGTCGCTCTGCCTGAACGTGAACAGTCGTACGAGGTCGCCCACCGCAACGGCCTCCTCGACCAGCGCAGCCATCAGCCGCGGCGTCGACACCGAGACGTCGACGCCCCACGACTCGCTGAACAACCACTCGTTGGAGGGGTGGTTGACGCGCCCGACCGTACGGGGGACGGCGAACTCGGTCTTGGCGAGCAGCGAGATGACGAGGTTGGCCTTGTCGTCGCCCGTGCACGAGATGACGACGTCGGCGGACTCGACCTGTGCCTCGGTCAACGACGACAGCTCGCAGGCATCGGCGAGCAGCCACTGCGCGTCGGGCACCACGTCGGAGCGGATCGATGACGGTGACTTGTCGATCAACAGGACCGAATGACCGTTGTCTATCAGCTCCTGCGCCACGGAACGACCCACTGCCCCTGCACCGGCGATCACGACGCGCATCAGTCCTCCTCCGGACCAGCGTCGATGACGGCGTGCACCTTGTCGGCACAGTCCTCGCGCATGAACAGGCTGAGGTAGTCGCCCTCCTGGATGACGGTGTCAGCCGTGGCGATGAGGCCAGAGCCGAGACGGGTGAGGTAGGCGACGCGGACTCCGGCGGCGGTCTCGAGAGCGTCGATCCTTCGTCCGATCCAGCCGAAGGGAGCAAAGATGGTGTCGAGCCGGACGTCACCGGACTGGTCGCGCCAGGCAGGCTCGGACCCAGCGGGGACGAGTCTGCGAAGAACTTGATCAGCCGCCCATGGGACGGTGGCGACCGTGGGCACGCCCAGGCGCTCGTAGACCTCGGCGCGGCCCGGATCGTAGATCCTCGCGACGACGGTCTCGACCTTGAACTGCTCACGGGCGACTCGTGCGGAGATGATGTTGGAGTTGTCGCCGCTGGACACCGCGGCGAAGCCGTCAGCACGTTCGATGCCAGCCTGCTTGAGCACCTCGCGGTCGAAGCCGAGACCGGTGACCGTGAGACCGCTGAAGCCCGGGCCGAGTCGCCGGAAGGCGTCGGGATTGGAGTCGATCACGGCCGTGGTGTGACCGCGCTCCTCGAGGCTGTGGGTGAGTGTCGAGCCGACGCGGCCGCAACCCATGATCACGATGTGCACGCAGGCGACGCTACACCGCACCGAGTCCGCCTGTGCATCCAATGTGACGCACGCCGCCGAGCCGGTTGGGACGTTGAGCCGACATGGACCGAGTTGCAGGTCTAGCATCGTCACACGTGGGCATCATCGAGGCGACCAAGAGAGCTGTGGTTGGGCGCAAGCTACGCAGCACACAACTCGGCGAGACGCTGCTGCCGAAGCGCATCGCACTCCCGGTCTTCGCCAGCGACGCCCTGTCATCGGTTGCCTATGCACCCGACGAGATCTTCCTGACGCTGTCGGTCGGCGGCTTGTCGGCGTACACGTTCAACTGGAAGATCGGTCTTGCCGTGGCACTGGTGATGGCGATCGTCGTGGCGTCGTACCGGCAGAACGTGCACGCCTATCCGAGCGGTGGTGGCGACTACGAGGTGGCGACCGTCAACCTCGGGCCGACGGCCGGACTCACGGTCGGCAGCGCGCTGCTCGTCGACTATGTGATGACCGTTGCCGTGTCGGTCTCCTCTGGTGTGCAGAACGCCTCGTCGGCCCTGCCGTGGCTCGACGGCCATGAGGCGACCGCAGCCTCGATCATGGTCCTCATCCTGATGGCGATGAACCTGCGCGGCACCAAGGAGTCGGGCAAGGCATTCGCCGTGCCTTCGTATCTCTTCATGATCTCGATCCTGCTGATGGGGCTGTGGGGCTATGCGCGGTATGCCGCGGGCAACCTGCCGGAGGTGCCGAGCGCCAATTTCGAGATCTCGGCCGAGGGTCAGTACGAGGCGGGCCTGAGCGGGGTCGCGATGGTGTTCCTGCTGGCGCGAGCCTTCTCGTCCGGCTGTGCTGCGCTCACGGGCGTCGAGGCCATCAGCAACGGTGTCCCGGCCTTCCAGAAGCCCAAGAGCAAGAACGCTGCGACGACATTGTTCCTCCTGGGCACGCTGTCGATCACGATGCTGATGAGCATCATCGTGCTGGCCGACCTGATGAAGCTGCGCTACGTAGAGGATCCCGCTCGCCAGCTGCTCAAGAACGGAGTGCCGGTTGGCACGTCGTACGAGCAGGACACCGTGATCGGACAGCTCGCCAAGACGCTCTACAGCGACTTCACCCCGCTGTTCTACTTCACGATCGCCTGCACGGGCGTCATCTTGATCCTCGCCGCGAACACCGCGTTCAACGGCTTCCCCGTCCTCGGCTCGATCCTTGCCCGTGACGGTTTCCTGCCGCGTCAGCTCGACACCCGCGGCGACAGGCTGACCTTCAGCAACGGCATCATCCTGCTGGCCGTTGCGGCAATCGCGCTCATCCAGGCGTTCGACGCCGAGGTCACCAAGCTGATCCAGCTCTACATCGTCGGGGTATTCGTCTCGTTCAACCTCAGCCAGCTCGGGATGATCCGGCACTGGACCCGACACCTCAAGACCGAGAAGGATCCCGCGGTCCGTTCCCGCATGATGCGTTCCCGCGTGGTCAACTCGATCGGCCTGGGCATGACGGCGACCGTCCTGGTCATCGTGCTGATCACCAAGTTCCTCGCCGGCGCCTGGATTGCGATCGCGTTGATGATCGGGGTCTTCCTGCTGATGCGAGGGATCGGACGGCACTACGCGCGCGTCTCGACCGAGCTCGCGATCGACGACTCCGACGTGGGCCTGCCGTCACGAGTGCACGCGATCGTGCTCGTCAGCAAGCTCCACAAGCCGACCATGCGCGCCCTGGCGTACGCGCGGGTGTCGCGGCCCAGCTCGATCGAGGCGCTGACCGTCGAGTTCGACCCCGCCGAGACCGAGAAGCTGATGGCGCGCTGGGACGAGCTCGAGATCCCCGTCCAGCTCAAGGTGATCAACTCGCCCTACCGCGAGCTGGTGCGGCCGGTCCTGCGGTACGTGAAGGAGCTCCGCAAGGCGAGCCCCCGGGACGTCATCACGGTCTACATCCCCGAGTACGTCGTGGGCCGGTGGTGGGAACAGCTTCTGCACAACCAGACGGCACTGCGCCTCAAGGGCCGGCTGCTGTTCATGCCCGGCGTGATGGTCACCAGCGTTCCCTATCAGCTCGACTCCGCGGGACTGGCCAAAGCACGTCTCAGCAAGGAACGCCCGGCGCCCGGCGACATCCGCCGAGGCTTTCGGGACCGTTGATGGGTGACCTGATCGTCGACGTCGGACCTGTCGCCCATGGCGGCCACTGTGTCGCCCGACTCGATGGACAGGTCGTGTTCGTCCGCCATGCCTTGCCCGGCGAGCGGGTCCGCATCGAGATCACCGACTCATCCAAGACGTTTCTGCGCGCCGATGCGGTCGAGATCATCGAAGCAGCGCCGGGTCGCGTGACACCGCCCTGCGCGTACGCCGGCAGGTGCGGCGGGTGCGACTTCCAGCATGTTGATCCAGCCGTGCAGCGCGCGCTGCTCGGTGATGTCGTGCGCGAGCAGCTGCAGCGGCTCGCAGGCATCGAGTGGGCGGGCGAGGTCGAGGCGGTCATGCCGTCAGACCTGGGCTGGCGGACACGCGTCACGTTCGCCGTCGACGACGAAGGGCGCCCGGGGCTGCGCCGGCATCGATCGCACGAGATCATCCCGGTCGACCAATGCGTGATCGCTCATCCCCACCTCCCGCAGGTGCTGGGTCTTGAGTGGGATGCCGAGTCCGTGGAGGCCATCGCCTCGTCGACGGGGGAGCAGATGCTCGTCACCGACGCATCGATATCCGACGCCGTCGAGTCCGCGGTGGACGGCGTCGTCGCCGTCGATGGCACGACTCGCGGCGGTCGAGGTGCACTCACCGAGCGCGTTCTTGACAAGGACTTCAAGGTCTCGGGGTCGGGGTTCTGGCAGGTCCATCCCGCCGCCGCCTCGACGCTGGTCGACGCGGTGATGGCGGGTGCGATGGCGCAGGAGGGCGAGATCGTCGCCGACCTGTACGCCGGCGTGGGGCTGTTCACCGCATTCCTCGCCGACGCGGTGGGGGAGACCGGCACAGTCATCAGCGTCGAGTCGGATCGACAGGCCGCCAAGGATGCCCGGCGCAACCTGCACGGGTCACCTCAGGTCAAGCTCGTCGGCGAGACGACCGAGCGAGCGCTGCGCGAGGGTCTTGTCGGTGTACACGCAGATGTCGTCGTCCTCGACCCACCGCGTACCGGCGCGAAGAACGTGGTGCCTGCCATCGTCGAGCTCTCACCGCGGCGGGTTGTCTACGTCGCTTGCGACCCGGCGGCCCTGGCCCGCGATCTCGCCACGTTCGCAACACTCGGCTACCGGCTCGACGGCTTGCGGGCGTTCGCGTTGTTCCCCATGACTCACCATGTCGAATGTGTGGCGGTCCTTGTGCGCGGGTGACTGGCAGGACACAGTGAGGCCATGCGCTTCGCTGACCCGCAGGCCTGCCCGGACTGCAGAGGCGTCATCGCTGGCCAGCCGCAGTGCCCGCACTGCCACCTCGACCTGACCTCCCACGAGGTGCGCCTCCTCTGGCAGACGCTCCTGAAGGCTGACGAGCTGCTGGCCGTGGCGGTCCAGCGTCGCGGGTCCCACCAGCCCGCCGCCGAGGCGGCAGTTCAGGCGCCCTCGCCCCCGTCCGACGCCGCTCAGCCGTACGTGTCCTATCCCGCGCCGCTGCAGCACCCGCCGGAGAAGGAGCGCAGCTGGAGCGTCGGAACGATTCTCCTGGTGCTCGGCGCGTTCGGTCTCATCGTTGCCGGTCTGATTTTCGTCACCCGTTCGTGGGAGGACTTCGGTCTTGCCGGCAAGACGATGGTCCTGCTCGGCGTCTCGGCCGTGATGGGCGCTCTTGGGGTGTGGGTGACCAAGCGACCGCTTCGGGCGTCGGCCGAAGCGGTGTGGGCGGTGTTCCTCGCTCTGCTGACACTCGACTTCTTCGCCGCCCGTGGCGTTGGCTTGGCGGGTCTCGACGCTCTCGAGATCGAATGGGCGTGGGTCGTCTGGGGAGTCATTGCGCTCGCCCTGGGCATCGCCATTGCCGTCTGGTCGAGGAAGCACGTGCAGGTCGACCTGATCGCGCCGGCCATCGCCGGAGGCTTCGCGATCACGATCGCCGGCATCGGTGCGGGTGCCGTGTCGGAGGACTGGGACTTCGCCTGGCGAGCCATCGTCGCTTTGGTGGCTGCGGGCCTGCTGGCCTTGGCGACCCGTCCGGCCGGACAGAAACCCATGACGTTGGTCGCCCGCATCGTCTTCGCCGGCTTCTTCGCCGCCGCGTACGTCGCCGCATTCGTCGAGCTGGTGGACAACCCCACGCTGGGCGAGATGTTCCAGGGCGGCCACGGCTATCCCATGCTCATCATGGCGATCGCATCGCTGGTGGTGGCCGGGCTCGTGGTGCCGCTACGGATGGCGGCCGTGGCGCTCGCTGTCGTGGCCGTGTGCGCCCTCGTGATCACCCCGTCGGCTGATGCGTGGGAGCCCGAAGGCGTCTGGCTGTCCGTCGCGGCACTCGCGGTGACTCTGGCGATCGGAGCATCGCGGGGAACGAGCAACTGGGCTCGCGGCGCCCGGGCCGGTGCCGTGCCCGTGGTCGGCGGGCTCCTCGCGCTCCACCTCGGCTTCCTGGGTGACGTCCTCGAGACCCTCGACCCGATCTTCGAAGACCCGTGGAGCAAGAGCTGGGACACCCGGCTTGACGTGACATCGGTAGAGAACTTCGCGATCTGGCCCGTTCCGATCGTGCTCGCCGCCTTCCTCGTGGCGGTGTGGTTCGTGTCCCGGTGGCCCGAGCTCGACGGCTTCCGGCCGCACGCAACGACGGTGGTTGCGGCAGCGGTCGCACTTGCAGCAGTCGATGCGACCGTGGCAGCGCGACTCCCGGTGTGGGCCGCTGCTGTCCTGCTGGTCGTCGTCGCCGCGGGTCTGCTGGTCGTACAGCGACGCGGTCGCGCCACGTACGCGGGGCCCGCCGCGGCGGTCGTGGTCGCCGCCGCCTCGGCACTCGCCGCCGCGTCACACGGGGTTTCGGCAGCGGCGTGGATCGCCGGTGCACTGATCCTCGTCGGGCTGGCGCTCGCCGATGGTCACGGCCTTCTCCGTCAGGTCTACGCAGCGTTTGCCGTGGCTCTCGGACTTGCGGGCCTGGCCGCCGTGGTGGAGCTGCTCGACCTCGACAGGTCAGCCATACCGCTGGCGGTCCTCGTCGGTTCGATTGCCATCATGGCGGTAGCCGGTCTACGACTCGTCGGTCACGTCACCCGCTTGCCCATCGAGGGCGCTGCAGCGCTGGTCGGGTTCGTTGCGCTCTGTGTCCCTGGATCGTCGACGGAGCTTGCTGTCCGTTGGACCGTGGCCGGCGTTGCGCTCCTCGCGCTGGCAGCGGGTCTCAAGGATCGTCGTTGGTACATCTGGCCCGGTGCAGGCGCGCTGGTCGTTGCCTACATCCTGCTGATCGTCGACAGCGGCTTCTCGTTCGTCGAGGCGTACACGCTGCCGCTCGGCGCCGTCGCGCTCGCTGCGGGCGTGTACGCGGCTCGGCGCAAACCTGACATCAACACCTGGTCGGTCCTCGGGCCGGGACTGGCGATCGCCATGCTCCCGAGTGTGCCGCAGGCATTGGCCGACCCCACGGAGCTGAGGGCGCTGCTGCTCGGCCTCGGCGCGGTCGTCGCTCTGCTGGCAGGCATCAAGCTGGGCTGGCAGGCGCCATTCCTCTCGGGCGCCTTCATCGCCACTCTGCTCGTCCTGTTCAACATCGGCCCCTACGCCAACGCCGCTCCGCGCGTCGTCGTCATCGCCGCGGTGAGCGCGATCCTGCTCGCCGTCGGTATCACGTGGGAGGACCGGGTACGAGACGGTCGCAAGCTTGTTGGCTACGTACGATCGATGCGTTAGGAGAAATCGTCATGGACGAGTTTCGTACGACCAGGCAGCTGCGACGCGACGCCTTGGTGCAGGACGCCCTGCTCTTCTGCCTGGCGTTCACGGCTGGCGCGCTGCTGTACGTCGCCGGCCGCGGCATGCACGCGCTGATCTCCGAATCGACCAGCGACTTCTGGTCGGTCAGCCTTTCCGACGATCTCCTGTTGAGCGGATTGATCGCCGGTGAGCTCTTCCTGATCTGGAACAACGGGCTCCGTCAGGGCATTCGCGGGCACAGCATCGGCAAGCACCGGATGGGCCTGAGAGTCGTCGATACCGGAGATGACGCCCCAACAGGCCCCTGGCGCGGGCTTCTGCGTGGCGTCGTCATGGCAGCCCTGCTGGATCTCTCGGTGGCGGCCATCCCGATCGGCCTCCCCACGGCGCTTCGGCGGCTGACTCCTGAGAGCTGGCACTTCGGGGGAGCGGCCTACCTGGCGCTGCTCGTCCTGATCATTCCGTTGCTGCTGCCGACGGCGCGCGGATTTGCCGACTGGATCACGCGTACCAAGGTGGAGCGCGCAGAGGGCGAGGACGCGGTCACCGCATCGGCTCGCCGTCGTGCTCTCGTGATCCTTGACATTGCCGGCGTCGCCGGGGTGCTGGCCGTCGCGCTTCTCTACATCGCGTTCTTCTCGCCGCTGCTCCTGCAGTTCCCCCGCGTGTTCTAAGCCTCTCGACATCATGTATCTTGATATCAAGACACTTATCGCCATCCGCTGAGTTAGGGCATCCTGACCATGCATTGCGAGCCAATGCTGGGCAGGATGGGACCTGACAGCACGAAGGAGAAATCATGGCCGTCGACAGTTTTCAGTCCAAGGACACGCTCAAGGTCGGGGACAGCTCCTACGACTATTACCGTCTGGATGCGGTGACCGGTGACGGGCTCGACGTATCGACCCTCCCTTTCAGTCTCAAGGTCCTGCTCGAGTCGCTCCTGCGTACCGAGGACGGCGCCGACATCACCAAGGCGGACATCGAGGCGCTTGCCGGCTGGGATGCCGACGCCGAGCCCTCCAAGGAGATCCAGTTCACGCCTGCCCGCGTGATCATGCAGGACTTCACCGGCGTTCCCTGCGTCGTCGACCTCGCCACCATGCGCGAGGCGATGGCAGACCTCGGGGGAGACGCCACCAAGATCAACCCGCTCGCGCCCGCCGAGATGGTCATCGACCACTCCGTGATCGCCGACGTGTTCGGCTCGCCCGAGGCGTTCGAGCGCAACGTCGAGATCGAGTACGAGCGCAACCGCGAGCGCTACCAGTTCCTCCGTTGGGGACAGGGCGCGTTCGACGACTTCAAGGTCGTGCCGCCGGGCACCGGCATCGTGCACCAGGTCAACATCGAGAAGCTTGCGCGCGTCGTGTTCGACAAGAACGGGACGGTCTACCCCGACTCCTGTGTCGGAACCGACTCGCACACCACGATGGTCAACGGTCTTGGCGTCGTCGGCTGGGGCGTCGGCGGCATCGAGGCCGAGGCGGCAATGCTCGGTCAGCCGATCAGCATGCTGATCCCGCGAGTGGTCGGCTTCAAGCTTTCCGGTGAGCTGCCCTCCGGCGCCACCGCGACCGACCTCGTGCTGGTCATCACCGAGATGCTGCGCGAGCACGGTGTCGTCGGCAAGTTCGTCGAGTTCTACGGATCCGGAGTGGGCGCCGTGCCATTGGCCAACCGCGCCACGATCGGCAACATGAGCCCGGAGTACGGCTCCACGATCGCCGTGTTCCCGATCGATGACGAGACCACCAAGTACCTCCGCCTGACGGGTCGTACCGAGGAACAGATCGCACTCGTCGAGGCCTATGCCAAGGCCCAGGGCCTGTGGCACGACGCCGACAACGAGCCCCGGTTCTCGGAATATCTTGAGCTCGATCTCGGTGACGTCGTGCCGTCGATCGCCGGACCCAAACGTCCCCAGGACCGCGTCTCGCTCACCGACAGCAAGCAGTCCTTCCGCGGTGCACTGGCTGCCTACGTGACCGATGACGCCTCGGCCGTGTCGGGCGAGTGGGACGAGTCGCTCGAGGAGTCGTTCCCGGCCTCTGACCCACCATCCAATGACAGCGCTGACGGACAGACCCCGGCACGTGACTACCTCAGCTGCGCCCCGGCCGACGGCGGACGCCCGAGCAACCCGCAGCAGGTCACGCTCGAGGACGGTACGAAGTTCGAGCTCGACCACGGCGCCGTCACGATCGCCGCGATCACCTCCTGCACCAACACGTCCAACCCCTCGGTCATGATCGGCGCCGGCCTGCTCGCAAAGAAGGCCGTCGAGAAGGGCCTGCAGCGCAAGCCGTGGGTCAAGACGACGCTGGCGCCGGGCTCGAAGGTCGTCACCGAGTACTACGAGAAGTCAGGTCTCAACGTCTACCTCGACAAGCTCGGCTTCAACCTCGTCGGCTACGGCTGCACGACCTGCATCGGCAACTCCGGCCCGCTGATCCCTGAGGTCAGCAAGGCCGTGAACGACGGCGATCTCGCGGTCACCGCGGTGCTGTCGGGCAACCGCAACTTCGAGGGACGCATCAACCCCGACATCAAGATGAACTACCTGGCGTCCCCGCCACTGGTCATCGCGTACGCGCTGGCAGGCTCGATGGATGTCGACCTGTACGCCGATCCGCTGGGCCAGGACGCCGACGGCAACGACGTGTTCATGAAGGACATCTGGCCGACGCCGCAGGAGATCGAGGACGTCATCGCATCGTCGATCGACTCCGACACCTTCAGCCGCGAGTACGCCGACGTGTTCGCCGGCGACGAGCGTTGGCAGAATCTCCCGACTCCGGACGGCGACGTCTTTGAGTGGGACCCGGACTCGACCTACGTGCGCAAGGCGCCGTACTTCGACGGCATGGGACTCGAGCCCGATCCGGTCACCGAGGTCACCGGGGCAAGGGTGCTGCTCATGCTGGGCGACTCGGTCACGACCGACCACATCAGTCCGGCAGGTGCGATCAAGAAGGACAGCCCGGCCGGCAAGTACCTCTCAGAGCATGGCATCGAGGCACGCGACTTCAACTCGTACGGCTCGCGTCGCGGCAACCACGAGATCATGATCCGCGGCACGTTCGCCAACATCCGCCTGCGCAACCAGCTGGCACCCGGCACGGAGGGTGGATTCACCCGCGACCTGCTGGCTGACGGCACTCCGGTCACCACGGTGTTCGAGGCGTCGGAGAAGTACATCGACGCGGGCGTCCCGCTCGTCGTGCTCTCCGGCAAGGAGTACGGCTCGGGCTCGTCGCGTGACTGGGCCGCCAAGGGCACTGCACTCCTGGGTGTGAAGGTCGTCATCGCGGAGTCGTACGAGCGAATCCACCGCTCCAACCTGCTCGGCATGGGCGTCCTCCCGCTTCAGTACCCGGCGGGTCAGACCGCCGAGTCGCTCGGACTGACGGGGGAGGAGACGTTCGACTTCACCGGCATCACCGAGCTGAACGAAGGACGCATCCCCAAGACGGTCCACGTGAAGGCGGGGGATGTCGAATTCGACGCAGTTGTCCGAATTGACACCCCCGGCGAGGCCAACTACTACCGCAACGGCGGCATCATGCCGTACGTGCTGCGGAGCCTGCTCGACTGACAACACCGCAGGTCAGGGGGCATCACCGGCGACGGTGGTGCCCCTTTTCACGTCCGAGAGCGGGGGCGACACGCCGACTGGAATTTGTTGTCCGAGAGGCTGGACGTGATGCCCGTCACCCTATACGTTGTTGCAAACAACAATTGCGCGCCGATGACCAACTCATGTCCATCGCGTGACGCACTACTGGAGAATGAGGAGGCGGTCTGTGTGAAGCGGACACGCAATCTGGTACTTGCGGCAGTCATGGGTGCGACCCTCGCGCTCGCTGGCTGCGGCGGATCTGACAGCGACGGCGGAGGCAAGGGCGACGCCAAGGAAGGCAAGATCGGCGTCATCCTTCCTGACACGAAGTCCTCGGTTCGGTGGGAGTCAGCTGACCGACCGGCGCTCGAGAAGGCCTTCAAGGCCGCTGGCGTCGAATACAAGATCGACAATGCTGAAGGCGACGCAGACAAGATGGCGACCATCGCCGACGCCATGATCGCCGACGGCGTGACTGTCCTCGCGATCGTCAACCTCGACTCGGACTCGGGTGCCGCCATCGAGGAGAAGGCCAAGAAGCAGGGCGTCACGACGATCGACTACGACCGCCTCACCCTCGGTGGTTCGGCCGATGTCTACATCTCCTACGACAACAGCAAGGTCGGCGCCCTCCAGGGTGAAGGTCTCGCCAAGTGCCTCGGAGACAAGGCTGCCAACGTCATCTACCTGAACGGCTCGCCGACCGACAACAACGCCACGTTGTTCTCAGCTGGTGCGCACGGCGTTCTCGACAAGGTCTCGACCTACAAGAACGTTGCCGAGCAGGCTGTGCCTGACTGGGACAACGACAAGGCCGTCACGATCTTCGAGCAGCTCTACACCCGTGTCGACGGCAAGGTTGATGGCGTGTACGCCGCCAACGACGGCCTGGCCGGCGGTGTCATCTCGATCCTGAAGAAGAACGGCCAGAACGGCAAGGTTCCCGTGACCGGCCAGGACGCCACGATCGAGGGCCTGCAGAACATCCTGACGGGTGATCAGTGCATGACGATCCAGAAGTCGGCAACGGGCCAGGCTGGCGCGCTTGCTGAGGCTGCCATCGCACTGGTCAAGGGTGAGAAGGCTGCCACGACTGGAACGGTCAAGGATGAGACCGGCAAGCGTGACGTGCCGGCGATCCTCCTCGACCCGGTTGCCATCGACAAGTCGAACGTCGGTGCTCCGATCGAGTCGGGCGACTTGAAGGCCGCCGATGTGTGCACCGGCGACTTCGCCGACCTGTGCGCCAAGGCCGGCATCAAGTAGCTGCCACGGGTGTGGCCTTCCGGGTACTTCCGGGAGGCCACACCCCAACGCAGTGAGTAGCATCGCCACGTCTCGAACAATGCACTCTCGGAAGGCACGTCAATGAGTGAGCGCCAGCGAACAAACACGAGTGAAAAGTCGCCGATCCTTCATCTGCGCGGAATCAACAAGAGCTTCGGCGTCGCCCACGTCCTCCATGACGTCGACCTCGCGATCTACCCCGGTGAAGTCACCGCTCTGGTCGGCGACAACGGCGCCGGCAAGTCCACGCTGGTCAAGGCCATCGCGGGCATCTACCCGGCAGACACGGGGGAGTACCTCTTCGAGGGCAAGCCCCGGCACGTCACGAACCCCAAGGACGCCGCCGCACTCGGCATCGAGGTCGTCTACCAAGACCTCGCACTGTGCGAGAACCTCGACATCGTCCAGAACATGTTCCTGGGCCGTGAGATGACCAACGGCATCCTGATGAACGAGACCACGATGGAGTCCAGGGCCCGCGAGGTGCTCGCCTCGCTGTCAGTCCGCACCGTGAAGTCCGTGCGCCAGAGCGTCGCCAGCCTCTCGGGCGGGCAGCGCCAGACCGTCGCCATTGCGAAGTCGGCTCTGTGGAACTCCAAGATCGTGCTGCTCGACGAACCCACCGCCGCTCTGGGTGTGGCCCAGACTCGCCAGGTGCTTGATCTCGTACGCCGGCTTGCCGACCAGGGTGTCGGCGTGTTGGTGATCTCGCACAACCTCACCGACGTGTTCGAGGTTGCTGACCGCATCACCGCGCTCTACCTCGGCCGGGTTGCCGCCGAGGTCAAGACCAAGGATGTGACGTCGACGCAGGTCGTCGAGCTCATCACGACGGGCCAGTCCGCCGGCATCGCCGGCCCCGCCACGAAAGCTGTGACCTCATGACCGACATCATCTCCGACGAAGAGCAGGCCGGGTTCGCCTCCGACCTCACTCAGTCCAACACGCTCAGCGAGTCCGTACGCGCCTACATCAGCCGTGTGCGGGGAGGCGACATGGGCGCTCTGCCCTCGATCGCCGGGCTCGTCGTGCTGTTCATCGTGTTCAACTTCGCCAATGACCGGTTCCTGTCGAACCTCAACATGGCAAATCTGATCACCCAGTCCGGCTGGATCATCATCCTCGCCATGGCGCTCGTTCCCGTGCTGCTGCTCGGCGACATCGACTTGTCGGCTGGTGTGGCGGGCGGTGTGTCGGCCTGCGTCATGGGGCTCCTGCTCGTCAAGCACGACCAGCCGTGGTACTTCGCCGTGCCTGTCGCGCTCGTCGTCGGCGCGGCCATCGGCCTGGTGATCGGCCTGCTCGTCGCCAAGCTCGGCATCCCATCATTTGTCGTCACGCTCGCGTTCTTCCTGGGGCTGCAGGGAGTGACACTCAAGCTGATCGGTGAAGGCGGATCCGTCCGCGTCAACGATCCGGTCATCAGTGGCATCGCCAACGACAACATGAGCGTCATGTGGGGGTGGATCACCGCCGTCGCCGTCACCGCGCTGTTCGCGGTCTTGACGCTGCTGGCGCACAACCGCAAGGTCAAGGCCGATCTGCAGCACCAACCCATCGCGGTGGTGGTCGCCCAGATCGTGACGCTCGGCGTGATCCTCCTCGTCATCACCTACTTCCTGAACGAGAACCGCAGCGTCAACCCCAACTTCCCGATCAAGGGCATCCCGTACGTCCTGCCGATCGTCATCGTGCTGCTGGCCATCTGGACGTTCATCCTGGGTCGTACGACGTGGGGCCGCCACGTGTACGCCGTGGGTGGCAACAGTGAAGCTGCACGTCGTGCCGGCATCAACGTCGACCGCATCCGCATCGAGGTGTTCATGGCGTGCTCGGCCATGGCCGCACTCAGCGGAATCGTGCAGGCCTCGCAGAGCGGCAAGGTGTCGACGAGCTCGGGCGGCGGCAATGTCCTGCTGTACGCCGTGGGTGCGGCTGTCATCGGCGGCACCAGCCTCTTCGGTGGCAGGGGCAAGGCACGGGACGCCGTGATCGGCGGCTTGGTCATCGCGACCATCGTCAACGGTCTTGGCCTGCTCGGTCAGGCTTCCTACCTCAACTTCATCGTCACCGGTGGCGTGCTGCTGCTTGCAGCCAGCGTCGACGCGATCTCGCGCAGGCGGCGGTCGGCTACAGGTCTCGGCTGATACGCATGGCCTCCGCGGGACGCTCGGGCGTCGGAACCAACCAGGAGGACGTGCGGCGACACAACCTGGGCACAGTTCTGGGCCATGTCCACCGCGCGGGCCGTGTCTCACGTGCCGAGCTGACCTCGGTGATGGGGCTCAACCGCAGCACGATCGCGGGCCTCGTCACCGAGCTCGAGACACTGGGACTTGCCGAGCAGGTCAAGCCGTCGGGCACACGCGTCAGCGCGGGTCGACCCTCGGTCGACGTGCGCACCAAGGGCGGTGCGTACGTGCTGGCCACCGATGTGCGCGTCGACGGACTGACCGTGGCTCGCGTGGGCATCGGGGGCGCCGTCGAGGCACGGGCGACGGGTCCGATCCCGTCGTCGCACGACCCGGAGGCGATCGGTGACTCCGTCGTCGAGCTGATGCGCCTGGTCATCAAGGACGTCGAGCCCGGCGCAGCGCTGGTTGGGATCGGTGTGAGCGTGCCCGGCATCATCCGGGCCGAGGACGGTCTCGTGCGGTTCGCCCCCAACCTGGGCTGGCACGACGTGCCTTTCGCCGAGATCCTCGCTGAGCGGATCTCGACGTCAACTGGCCCGATCCTCGGCAACGACGCTGATCTCGGAGCGCTCGCCGAGCACCTCCGCGGCGCTGGTGTCGGTGTGGACGATCTGGTGTACCTGTCGGGTGAGGTCGGTGTCGGTGCCGGCGTGATCGTCGGCGGGATCCCGCTCGAGGGTTCCGGCGGCTACGCCGGCGAGATCGGCCACCTGCCGTTCACACCCGACGGAAAGGTGTGCCACTGTGGCAGCCGTGGCTGCTGGGAGACCGAGATCGGCGCCCCTGCCATCGCCCTCGCCGTGGGATGCCCGCCCGATCGCGTCGCTGCGCTCGGGGAGTTCCTCAAGGGCGTCGACGAAGCAACGCCCGACCTGCGTACCGTCGGCCGCAATCTCGGCCGCGGGATCGCCGCAGCCGTGAACATGCTCAATCCGCGCGTGATCGTGCTCGGCGGCTATCTTCGAGCGTTGTATCCACTGGTGAGCGACGACGTCGACGCCGGTCTGGGTGCTCACGCGCTCACCGCGTCGCGGGAGCAGGTCGTGGTGTGTGTGCCCGGACTCGGTGGGGACTCGGTGCTTCTCGGGGCCGCCGAGCTCGCTTTTGGGCCGTTGCTGGCCGATCCCGTCGCGGTGCTGGCCAGCGCCTGCCACGACGTGGAAAGCGTCCTGGCGTCCTAGACGGACACAGCGCCGGCGTAGAGGCCCGCGAGTGACCCTTCGGCCGCGCCCAGGGCAGCGGCATGGATGCCCAGCGAGCTGAGCCGGATCTGCGGAAGATGGACCGAGGCTGACGGCAGCCGCTCGGCGAGTACCGCGCCGGCGGCCGGGACGACGTACGGGCCGAGGGGCACGAAGTAGCCACCCAGGATGATCGCGGCGGGGTCGAGAACCGCGGCCAGCGCGGCGAGGCCGGTGCCGAGGTCGTGACCGAGCGAAGTCAGTGCAGCGCGGGTCTGGGCATCATGGGCCGCTCGTTCGGCCACGGCGACAGCAGTCTTCAGGGGTGTGCTCTCCTCCTCCATGCCCACGGCTGCCAGCATCGCGCGGAGGCCGACGGATGTCTCCCAGCAGCCCAGGCGTCCGCAGCCGCAGATGCGCGAGTGATCGCCGATCGGCATGTGACCGACCTCGCCGGCAAATCCTGCGCCGCCTCGCAGCAGGAGGTTGTCGTGGACGATCCCTGCCCCGATTCCGACCGTGCCGGTGATGTAGAGCGAGTTCTGGACGTCGGTCGAGACACCGTGCGCGGCTTCGGCCAGTGCTGCGCAGTTGGCGTCGTTGTCGACCGTCGTGGGGCAGTCGTCGCCGAGAATCGACTCGAGTTGTCCGGCGATGTCCACCGCCTCCCACCCCAGGTTGGGGGCCCAGGCGATCGTGCGGTTGTCATGCTGCACCAGGCCGGGGACCGCCACGGTGGCACCGACAATCTTGTGGCCATCGGCGACGAGGGAGTCGCGGATCTCCGCCGCCAGATCGAGCAGCTCTGCAACGCTCGGCGGGCCGGCGCCCTCGACCTGTCGGATCGTCGAAATGCGGGTGTTGCCGCCCAGGTCGAGCGCAACGGCCGCGAGGTAGTCGACGTTGGCCTCGAAGCCCAGCCCGATGATCGACTCGCCGGTGAGCGTGACGGGGCGTCCGGGTCGACCACGACCCGACGGTGTCGACTGGTCCTCGCTGACAGCACCACCCGCGCCGAGCTCGGCGACGATCGTGCCGATGGTCGCCTTGGCCAGCCCCGTACGCCGGGCAAGCTCGGTACGGGTCGCTGCACCCTCGGCGCGCAGCGAACGAAGCACCAGCGCAGTGTTCTGCCTGCGCAGGTGCTCCGTTCCGCCGGGACGGGCCTGGCTCATCTAGCCCCGCACACCGTAGAAGTGCTCGAGGGCGAGCTGGTCGAGCTTCTCGAAGCCAGCTCCGTACGCCGCCAGCTCGTCCGCCGACGGTCCCGTCGACGACTCGAGCTCGCTCCAGGTCTCACCCTCACTGAGCGTCGGGGTGGCGAGCTCAGGCAGCTTGGCTGCCTCGAGCGCGGCCTGGACCTCCGGATCGGCACGGAAGGCGAGCGCCTTCTCGCGCAGGATCAGGTAGTTGGTCATGCACGCCTCGGCGGCAACCCATACGCCGTTGTCGTCCTCGGTACGTGGCGTCTTGAAGTCGAAGTGCACCGGACCGTCGTACCCGCCGGCGAGCAGGGTGTCGACGACCCAGAACGCACCTCGAGCGTTGCCCGCGCCGAAACGGAAGTCCTGGTCGTACCGTGGTCCGCTCTGCCCGTTGAGGTCGATGTGGAAGAGCTTGCCCTGCCACATGGCCTGGGCATAGCCGTGAGCGGCATTGAGTCCCGCCATCTCCTCGTGACCGATCTCAGGGTTGACGCCGACGCTCTCCTTGCGGTCCAAGGTCTCGATGAACGCGAGGGCGTGACCGATTGTCGGCAACAAGATGTCGCCGCGCGGCTCGTTGGGCTTGGGCTCGATGGCGAACTTCATGTCGTAGCCCTTGTCGTGGACGAACTCGCCCAGGACGTTGAACGCCTCGCGATAGCGATCGAGCGCTGCGGCGACGTCCTTGGCCGCGCCTGACTCGGCACCTTCACGGCCGCCCCAGCAGACGTAGACCTTGGCGCCGAGCTCGGCGGCGAGATCGATGTTGCGCATGACCTTGCGGATCGCGAAGCGTCGGATCTCGCGGTCGTTCGACGTGAAGCCGCCGTCCTTGAAGACGGGGTGGCCGAAAAGGTTGGTGGTGGCAGTCGTGACGGCGAGCCCGGTGTCGTCGAGGCCCTTCTTCCAACGGTCGATGATCTGCGTACGGGTTGCGTCGTCCGAGCCGAACGGGATCAGGTCGTCGTCGTGGAAGTTGACGCCGTAGGCGCCGATCTCCTTGAGCTTCTCGAGTGCGTAGACCGGATCCATCGGCTCGCGCGTCGGGTCGCCGAACGGGTCGCGTCCGGGATAGGCGACGGTCCAGAGACCGAAGGAGAACTTGTCGGACGGGGAAGGGGTCGGGATGCTCATGGCAGCCTTTCTCAGGTGTTTTCGCGGTCGCGAAGGAGTGCGTAGGCCTCACGCACGAGAGGGGTCGGTTCTGCTTCGTACGTCTCGGAGGCGACGGGTGCCCACGTTGGAGGTGTGGCGGTACCGGCGAGTGCCCAGGCGGCCTGTCGGGCGGCGCCGAGTGCGACGTACTCACCGGGAGCGGGAACGGTCACGGGACGCCCGAAGATCGCGGGTGCCAGCGACCGCACGGCCGGGTTGTTCGCGGCACCGCCGACCAGGAGGATCCGCTGCGGCGGGGTCCGGGTCGTGGCGGTGAGGTGGTCGATCGCGTCGGCAAGCGAGCACAGCAGTGCCTCGACTGCCGCCCGAGCCAGGTCTTCTCGCGTGGTCGATGTCGTCAGCCCCGACCACACGCCCGTGGCATCGGGGCGGCTCGGCGTACGTTCACCGTCGTAGTAGGGAAGCACCGTGAGTCCGTTGGCGCCGGCGGGGGCAGCCAGTGCCAGACGAGCCAGCTCATCGTGATCGACACCGAGCAGCGAGGACTGCAGCTCCAGGATGCGAGCGGCATTGATGGTCGCGACGAGGGGCAGAAAGCGAGCCGTCGCGTCTGCGAAACCGGTGACGGAGCCCGTCGGGTCGGCGACTGGGTCGTTGGCGATCGCCGAGGCGACACCGGACGTCCCGATCGACACGACGACGTCACCCGGCTGGAGGTCGAGAGCGAGCGCGGCCGCCATGTTGTCGCCGGTGCCGGCTGCGACCTTGATGCCAGCGGGCGATGCTGCGGCGAGCTCGGAAGACGCGACGATGCGGGGGAGCTCGACGGCATGTCCGATGGCTGCCTCGGCGAGGTCGGGTCGCCAGGCGTCGTCCTGCGTCGAGAAGTAGCCGGTGCCTGAAGCGTCGCCGCGGTCGGTGAACGGCTCGCCGCCGCCGACGATGTGGCGGGAGACGTAGTCGTGGGGGAGCAGGACGCGTTGCGTACGCGCTGCCGCGTCGGGCTCGTGGTCGCGGAGCCAGCGCAGCTTGGTCGACGTGAACGACGCCACGAGCACGCTGCCGACGGCGTCGGCGCACGCGGCCGGCCCGCCCATCTCAGCGATCAGGTCGAGCGCTTCCTGGCTGGAGCGGGTGTCATTCCACAAGATGGCGTCGTGGACCGGTTGGTCTGCTGCGTCGAGCGCCACCATGCCGTGCTGCTGGCCGCCGACGGCGATGGCTTCAGCCCGGTCGATCAGGCCGGCAGAGGCCTGGTCGAATGCCTCGAGCCAGCTGCGCGGATCGACCGACGTACCCGTGGGATGAGGTGCGCTGTTGGCCTCGTGCACGTCACCGGTGGCTGCATCCACCAAGAGTGCCTTGGTCGATTGAGTCGAGGAGTCGACACCGATCACGAAGGCCATGTGACAGGTTTAGTATGAGTCTTGAATTAAGTCAAGCGCGGAGGGACGTACGCTGATGGGGTGACGATCCATTCGGACCACCCGTTCCTGCCGCCCAGCGGTGATCGTGACCCGGTGCGCCGACTGCGTGGCAGGATGCCGGCTCCCGTGACGGTGTGGACAAGTGGTGCCGGTGCAGAACGTACGGGCCTCACCGTCTCGTCGGTGATCATCGCCAACGGCGAACCGGCACATGTGCTTGGCGTGATCGATGCCGACTCGGACTGGTGGGCATCCGCGCCCGACTCGTTCGTGGTGAACGTCCTGGGCCAGGAACACCGTTTCCTCGCCGACGCTTTCGCCGGTACCGCACCCGCGCCGGGCGGCCCGTTCACGCTGGGCGCCTGGACCTCGAGCGAATGGGGGCCCGTGCTGGACGCGAGTGCCGGCTGGCTCGGCGTACGACTCCTCGCCGACCCGCGCGCTGTCGGATGGGGACTGCTCGTCGAAGGAGTTGTCGAGCACGTCGAGACCGGTGACGTCGACGCTTTGATCCACCTGCGTGGGCGCTACGAGGTGTGAACGGCTGCCGGTTTGCGGGTGGCGACGAGCGCGAAGGCGTACGCGACGACGATCGAGGCGTGAAAGAGCAGGTCGCGCGTGGTCGGCAGGTTGAACAGGCCGAACGGTACGTCGTCGAACAGCATCCAGATCACGACCGGGAGGTTGGTTGCGATGATCAGCCACGCGAACAGTCTCGACAGGTCAGCACGCGGCGCGACAGCGAGCGCAGTGGTCCACAGGAAGATGCCCGACAATGCGTGCCAGCCGTTCCAGTCCATGAGCAAGAAGACCTCTGAGGTCGCCTGGTCGCCTGTCGAGAAGTCGGGATTGACGATCATCCCTCCGACGGCGTGGAGGAGGAACACGACGCCCAGCACGAGATTCATCTTTTGCAGGAAGGTCCAGCTCTTCATGACCTCCACCCTAGGTGACCTGCCATGCTCAGGTCATGGCTCTCATCGAAGCAAATGGCGTGCAGGTCAACGTGGAGGACACCGGTTATCCGGCAGACAAGCCCGACGCCCCGACGGTCGTGCTGGGTCACGGGTTGCTCTTCAGCGGCCACATGTTCGAGGCGCAGGTTGAGCGACTGCGGTCGACTTACCGCTGTGTGACGATTGACTGGCGCGGCCAGGGCAAGACCCCAGCGACGGCTGACGGCTACGACATGGAGACCCTGTTCGGTGACGCGGCCGCGGTCATCGAGAGCCTCGACGCCGGGCCGGTGCACTACGTGGGTCTGTCGATGGGTGGGTTCGTCGGCATGCGACTGGCTGCACGTCGCCCCGAGCTGCTCCGTACGCTGACGCTGCTCGACACGAGCGCCGACCCGGAGGACCCGGCGATGGCGAAGCAGGACCGGTTGCTGTCCAGGGTCTACCGGGTGGTCGGCATCAGGCCGCTTGCTGGCAAGGTCGGCAAGCTCATGTTCGGGCCGACCTTCCTCGCCGACCCGGCGTCGAAGCCCGCCATCGAACGGTGGAAGTCCGGGGTCGCGGCTGTCGACCGAGCCGGACTGGTGAAGGCGATCCTGGGCGTCGTGGATCGTCAGCCCGTCTCGGCCGAGCTGGACACGGTCTCCCTGCCCACGCTGATCGTGGTGGGCGAGGATGACGCCGCGACTCCGGTGGCCAGGTCCGAGGCGATCGCCGCGGCCATCAAGGGATCGACCCTCCACAAGGTCAAGGACTGCGGGCATTCCAGCACCGTTGAACAACCGGAGATCCTGGCCGACCTGATCGAGGAGTTCCTGACTGCGCAGGACAAGGGCGACTCGATAGACTGATCCAATGGCCGACGCGCAGCAGGATGTTCTTGCGAACCTGACCGGGCCCGCCGATCTGCGCGGACTCGATGAAGTTGCGCTCGGCCAGCTCGCCACGGAGATCCGCGAGCTGTTGATCTCGTCCGTGGCCTCCAACGGCGGGCACCTGGGACCCAACCTCGGAGTCGTCGAGCTGGGCATCGCGATCCATCGCGTGTTCGACTCGCCCAGGGACAGGGTCGTCTGGGACACGGGCCATCAGGCCTACGTGCACAAGATGCTGACAGGTCGCGCCGGGCAGTTCGGCGAGCTGCGCCGCGAAGGCGGGCTGTCGGGCTACCCCAGCCGTGCCGAGTCCGAGCACGACTGGGTGGAGAACTCGCACGCGTCGACGAGCCTGTCGTACGCGGACGGCATGGCCAAGGCCAACCACCTGCTGGGCAACAGCGATCACGTCGTCGCCGTGATCGGAGATGGCGCACTCACCGGAGGCATGGCCTGGGAGGCACTCAACAACATCGCCGCCGACACGGACCGCAGGCTCGTCGTGATCGTCAACGACAACGGCCGCTCCTACACGCCGACCGTCGGGGGACTGGCCAACAGGCTGACCGAGATCCGCACCAATCCGCGCTACGAGCCCGCCCTCGACGCGATCAAGGACCGCCTCAACCGTACGCGCCATGTCGGGCCGGCCGCGTACGAGGCGCTGCACGCGATCAAGAAAGGCGTCAAGGATGCGCTGGCGCCGCAGGGCATGTTCGAGGATCTCGGCCTCAAGTACATCGGTCCGGTCGACGGACACGATCGCCCGTCGGTCGAGCGCGCACTCACCGCAGCAAAGAAGTTCGGTGGCCCCGTGCTCGTGCACGTGCTGACGACCAAGGGCCAGGGCTACGACATCGCGGTCGCCAACGAGAACGATCAGATGCACCAGGCCAACCCGTTCGACGTCCAGACGGGTGAGGCGGTCACCGTCGCCCCCGCAGGGTGGACCTCGGTGTTCCGCGACGAGATCGTCCGGATCGCCGACGAGCGTCCTGACGTCGTCGGCATCACCGCGGCGATGCTCTATCCCGTGGGTCTCGACGCGTTCGCCGACAAGTTTCCCGACCGCGTCTTCGACGTCGGCATCGCCGAGCAGCACGCCGTCACCAGCGCGGCCGGACTCGCCATGGGCGGGCTCCACCCCGTGGTGGCCGTGTACGCAACGTTCATCAATCGCGCTTTCGACCAGGTCTTGCTCGACGTCGCCCTGCACAAGTGTGGCGTGACGTTCGTCCTCGACCGGGCCGGTGTCACCGGCGAGGACGGCGCGAGCCACAACGGCATGTGGGACATGTCGCTCATGCAGATGGTCCCCGGTCTTCACCTCGCATCACCGCGAGACGGGCTGCAGCTGCGAGAGCTGCTCCGCGAGGCAGTCGACATCGACGACGCCCCGAGCGTCGTTCGCTTCTCCAAGGGCGCGGTGTGTGACGACCTCCCGGCGCTCGAGCGCGTGGGCACCTATGACGTGCTCTCACGCGACGAGGCCAAGGACGTGCTGGTCATCGCGGTCGGCGCCTTCGGCCACCTCGGCGCCGCGACCGCCGATCTGGTCCGCGCCGAGGGCCACGGGGTGACCGTTGTCGACCCGCGATGGGTCAAGCCGATCGATCCCTCGCTTGTGCAGCTCGCAGGCGATTTCTCCCTCGTCGTGACGATCGAGGACAACGGGCGCCACGGTGGCGTGGGCTCGGCCTACACCCAAGCCGTCCGTGATGCGGGCATCCTGACGCCGATCCAGGTGCACGGCATCGAGCAGGAGTTCCTCGACCACGCCAAGCGCGATGTGATCCTCGGCCGTCTCGGACTGTCCCCCGAGGCCATTGCCGAGGACACGCTGGCGGCCATCACCCGGAATACCGCCACGTCGTGAGTAGTTGAACTGATCGTGGCCTGGAACTCGCGCAACCGGAAGTCCTCTGCCTCCAGCTCTGATTCAGGGCGGGGCGCCGGACCGGTGCTGATCCATGCCCTCGACGGCTTCCTCGGCGCCGGGTCGGCCTCACGCCTGGCCGCCAATGAGCTGCGCACGGGCGAGGGCAAGGTCGTGTACGAGTACGACATCGACTCGATGTTCGACTACCGCGCACGCAGGCCGATGATCGCGTTCAGCGAGGACCGGTACGTCGAGTACGCCGATCCCACGCTCCAGATCGTTTTGGAGCACGATGCCAACGGCACCCCCTACCTCCTCCTCGCCGGTCCCGAGCCCGACTTCCAGTGGGAGCGGTTCATCGCCGAGACCCGCGAGGTGATCGAGGACCTCGGAGTGCCGCTGTCGCTGGGCCTCGGCGCCGTGCCGATGGGCGTACCGCACACCCGCCCGCCGATGATCACGGCGCACGGCACCCGGCCTGAGCTCGTCGATCGCAAGAACCTCTGGTCGGCGCAAGTGACCGTCCCGTCGTCCGCGCAGTCACTGCTCGAGTTCCGGCTGGGCCAGTGGGGGCACGACGCGGCGGGCTATGTCGTGCACGTGCCGCACTACCTCGCCGGCATCGACTACCCGCCGGCAGCGCTCGCGCTGATCGATGCGTTGGTGGACCGTACCGGACTGAGCATCGACGACGAGGCACTGCGGTCACGGCAGAACGACGCCATCGCCGAGATCGAGGAGCAGATCGAGCAGCAGGGTGGTACCGAGGTGTTGTCGGGCCTGGAGGAGCAGTACGACGCCTTCACCCGCGGCGCGGCGGAGTCGTTGCTCGCGAGCGATGAAGAGCTGCCCAGCGGCGACGAGCTGGCGGACCAGTTCGAGCAGTTCCTTGCGCGCCAGCGCAAGAACGATCAGGGTTAGCTGACCCGGCAACGGGCCGAGCGAAGCTCGGCAACGCCCCTGGGCGGAGCCCAGCCGCGACGGAGTCGCAGCAGCGGCGAGCGTCAGCGAGTCCGCGCGCGGCGCTAGTCTTTGTCCGTGCCCGGATCCCTGAGTGAAGTTGTCGGCCTGCTCGAGCTCGAGGAGCTGGAGGTGGGCCTCTATCGGGGCTCCCAGCCTGAGATCTCCTCGATGACTCGGGTCTTCGGAGGACAGGTCGCTGCGCAGGCCTTGATGGCGGCGCAGAACACCGTGCCCGAGGAGCGCTCGGTGCACTCGCTGCACATCTACTTCATCCTTGGTGGTGATCCCAGCATCCCGATCGTGTACGACGTGGAGAAGATCCGAGACGGCGGCTCGTTCACGACCCGTCGGGTCGCGGCGCGCCAGCACGGCGCAATCATCTTCTACATGACGGCGTCGTTCCAGAAGCAGGAGCAGGGCTGGGAGCACCAGGACGCCATGCCGGACGTGCCGTCACCCGAGGATTCCAAGCCCCTGATCGAGATGATCAACACCAGCGGCGACGAGGGTCTTGAGATCTGGGAGCGAGAGTGGGCAGCGTTCGACCTGCGGTACGTCGGCGACAACCGACCTCCCGGCGACCCGCAGCGTGAGCTCGTGCCCGTCGTCCAACGCATGTGGTTCCGTACGAACGGCCAGCTCCCGACGTCCCGCACGATTCACAATGCAGCTTTCACCTACATCAGCGACTTCAGCCTGCTCGGTGCGTCGCTGCTCCCGCACGGCGCATTCATCGGCACGCCGGAGGTCCAGGCGGCATCGCTGGACCACGTGATCTGGTTCCACCACCCGATCAAGATGGATGAGTGGCTGCTGTACGACCAGACGTCACCGTCGGCGTCGGGTGCCCGTGGCCTGAGCACCGCCCGGGTGTTCGCCCAGGACGGCACACTCGTGGCCACGGTCGCTCAAGAGGGCCTGATCCGACCAGTCAAGCCGCGTGACTAGCTGACCGCAGGCAGCTTGCCGACGCTCGGGAAGTTGATCGTCGACGGGTACTTCGCCGAGCTGTGGATCTTGAGCACCGTGAGAGTGCCGAGCAGGTCCGGCAGCGTCGGCAGCAGGTGCGGCACGTCGAACGCCTGGACCGAGACCCGCAGCTTGTGGCCCGGCAGGATCTTGGCCCGAGTCGGGAAGATCTCGACGTCTATCGGGGCCACCTCACCCGTGGCAAGCTTCTTCTGCGTGGCCTTGGTGAACGGGTGGAACGGCTGGATCAGCACGCCGTCGAGGTAGCGCGACTTCTTGGTGTCGAGCGCGCGGTGGGAGACGACCTGCCATCCGCCGGAGAGACGACTCACCGTGCCGTCGGGACCTTCGTCCTCAAGGGCGACGGACAGCATCCCGTCGCCGCCGACGCTGGAGGTGAAGAGCCGCGCGTTGATCGGGCCCTGGAGCGTGACGGCCTTGGTCAGCGCCTTGGTCGAGAACACTGCCCCGAGCTTGTCGTTGTACTGGTTGTCCTTGAAGCACGGCAGGTCAGCCAGGACCATGTTGGGCACGCCGGCAGTCCACTGGTTGGTGGAGCGCGTGCAAAGTCCCTGGACGGGGATCGGGTAGACGTCGGACGTACCGTCGGCGCGGGCGCCCGAGGTGATGCGGCCCGGCTCTCCGCCCGTCGCTGAGGAGCCGCTGATCTTGAGGGTTGAGCCCTTGAGGGACGAGCCGATCCACTTCGAGTCCTTCGCCCACTTGCCCGTGCCCTGCTCGTAGTACGTCAGGTTGGCGATGTCGGAGTTGAGGGTCTTGTCCTTGACGCCCTTGAGGTAGTGGTCGAACCACCGCAGCTGAAGCTCAGCCAGCGAGCCGTAGCCTGCCTTCTCCATGCCCTGGCCGCCCGAAGCCTGCAGGTGGTCCCATGGTCCGATGATGAGCTTGGTCGGCACCTTGCGCTTGTTGAGGTTCTCGAAGAGCAGGGGAGTGCCGCGCTGGAAGAGGTCGTACTCGCCGGAGACGAAGAACGCCGGAACCTTGACCTTGTTGATCACGTTGATGACGGAGCGTTCCTTGTAGAACGGGCCGTCGTACGCGGGCTCGCCACCGCCGAGTGCATTGACGACAAGCGGGGCGGTGAACGTACCGGCACCCAACAGGTGCTCCAGCAATATCGTGAGCCCTGTTTGAGGGTCCTTCTGGGCAACGGCCGGTGGGATGAGCGCTGTAGTTGTGACGAGGCCGAGCCACAGCGGGATGAAGCCGACGTCGATCTGACCGCCAGAGGCGACGATGTCGCGATAGACGTCGGCACCGGGCACCTGCGGAAAGATCGCCTTGAGGCCGGGAGGGTTGGCTGCGGCCGCCCAGAGCTGGCTGATCCCCATGTACGACGGGCCGCTCATGCCGGTGATCCCGTTGCTCCACGGACGCGCCGACGAGTGCGCCCAGGTCATGACTTCTCCGCCATCCTTGTTCTCGCGGGCGCCGAACGCGTTCCACTGACCCGACGAGCTGCCCGTGCCGCGGGCATCGACCGTGACCTGGACGTATCCACGCTTGACCAGGTAGTCAGCGGGTGTGCCGCCCAGTCCACCGGCAGAGCCCAGAGCCGTCTTGTTGTACGCCGTGATCGTCACGATCACGGGGAACCGCTTCGCGATGGCCTTGCCTGATGCGTCGGCGGGGCGGACGACGTCTCCACGGAGGATCACGCCGTCGGACATCGGAATTGCGACGTCCTTCTCCACGACCGTGCTGGGGTACTGCGCGGGGCGAGGCTTCCACCTCGGCTTCGTCGCCGCTGTCGCGGAGCTGAAGGTGAGCATCCCGCCGACCAGCGTCAGCGAGATCAAGAAGGTCAACAGGCGTGCAGCTCGACGGGTCGTCAACAGAATCCCTCCAGAGGCGTTAGCTGAACAACGACGCGGTGCAACTCAGAGTTACGCCAGCGGGCTGACCCGACCGACCAGGTGTGTCACGGGCTTCTTGGAACCTTTGACGCCGAAGACGATGTCCTTGCCTGAAGCATCGGAGCCGAACACCACCGTTCCGGGCAGGAAGATCGGCTTGCGGAACTCGACCTCGGCAGTGAACGCGGCGGGCAGCTTGTTCTGCAGCGCCGAGAGGCTGCGCGCCAGTGTCCACATGCCGTGCGCGATGTTGGTCGGGAAGCCGAACGCCTTGGCGGTCAGTGGGTAGAGGTGGATCGGGTTGCGATCGCCCGACACCGCGCCGTAACGGCGCCCGAGGTCACCGGACAGCTTCCAGTGGACCACTCCGTCGGGTGCCTCGACACCGTTCAGTGGTGCCGCCGACGTCTCGGCTGCACCGCCCTTGTGGCGCGAGAACAGGGTGGTGACCTCGTCCCACACGATCGCGTCGGCGACGCGGACCTCGGTGATCAGGTCGACCAGCGACCCCTTGGGGTGCGAGCGGAGATCGGCCGCGCGTACGGAGACGTCATATGTCTCGTCGACCCCGATGGGCCGGTGCTGCGTGATGCTGTTGCGCAGGTGCACCAGACCCATCGGTGCGAACGGAAACGCCGTGTCGGTCATCAGTGACATGTGCAGACCGAACGCCGCCATGTGCGGGTAGGTCGCCGGGAGCGTGTCGCCCCGTGGGAAGCCACAGACCTCGTTGTACGCCTCGAGGTGCTGAGGATCGGTGGTGACACCGCTGCGCTCCAGCACGAGGTCGGGGACGGAACCCTTGGCGTGCTTGACGCCGGGCAGCCCACCGACGACCGGCAACGCCGGCAGCACGGCCTTGAGCATCATCGGGAGCGTCGACGGAGCCTTGGTGAAGGTACGAGTCGTCATGTCAGGCTCCGATCAGAGCCTGGCCGCAGACCCGGACGGTGTTGCCGGAAATCGCCGACGAGCCGGGGTTGGCGTACCAGGCGATGGCTTCGGCCACGTCGATCGGCAGGCCGCCCTGTGAGACCGAGCTCAGCCGGCGACCCGCTTCACGAATGCCGAGTGGCATGGTCTTGACCATGTCGGTCTCGATGAAGCCCGGCGCGATCGCGTTGACCGTGATGCCGTCCTTGGCGACGCGCCTCGACAGATCGTTGACGAAACCGATGACTCCGGCCTTGGCCGTGCCGTAGCTCGTCTGGCCGTTGTTGCCTGCAATGCCTGCGATCGACGAGATGCCGATGACGCGACCACCCTTGCCGAGAAGCTTCTGCTTGAGCAGCTCGGCGGTGATGCGCTGGGGGGCGCCCACGCTGATGTCGATGACGAGGTTCCAGTTCTCGGTCTTCATGTTCTTGAGGCGCTTGTCACGGGTGATGCCCGCGTTGTGCACCACGATGTCGACCTTGCCGTGTGCGGCCTTGAGTGCTTCGGCGATGACCCGCGGGGCCTCGGGGTCGGTGATGTCCTCGGCGATCGAGGTCCCCCCGAGCTCCGCCATGACAGCATCGAGCTCGGCCGACAGCTGCGGTACGTCGAGCCCGACGATCGAAGCGCCGTCGCGGTGCAGCGTGCGCGCCATCGCGGCACCGAGTCCACGCGACGCGCCGGTGATGAGGGCGACCTTGCCGGCCAGCGGCTTGGCCGGGTCGTAGTCGTCCGCCGTCACCAGCTCGGTGAGTCCGAGGCGGATGACCTGGCCGGACACGAATGCCGACTTGGGGGAGAGCAGGAACTCGAGCGTCGATCCGAGTGCGTCCTCGGCGCCCTTGCCGACGTAGACGAGGTTGGCGGTGCTGCCGTTGCCGCCGATCTCCTTGCCGGCGGAACGTACGAAGCCTTCGAGCGCGCGCTGTGCGATCGCCGCTGTCTCCGTCGTTGCCTGCTCGGGCAGGGCGCCGATGACGATGAGGCGTCCCGAGCTCTGGAGGCTGCGGAGGGCAGGCGTGAAGAACTGCTGCATGTCGGCGAGGCCTGCGGTGTCAGGGATGCCCGTGGCGTCGAAGACGAGGGCCTTGTAGCGCTTGCCATCCGCACGCACGCCGACCGTGGTGATGCCACTGGCCTTGAGCGTGGCGTTGAGCTTGGTCCCGAGTGTGCCGCCCTTGGCCGAACCGATGAGGACGGTGCCCTTGACCAGCGGATCGCCTTCCTTCCAGCGCTCGAGCACCGGAGGGTTGGGGAGACCCAGGTTCTTGACGACGAACTTGCCGATCGGGTTGTGCGCGAGCGACTGGTAACGGTCGGTCATGTCTGGGTGTGTCCTATCTCTCGGATACCGTGGGTATCTGGAATACTGCTGAAACTGTAACGTCGGTGGTCAGCGCCAGTCCACCATCAGGGTATGCGGCGCTCGTCACGTTCAAACAACACAGACGCGAACACTGAGCAGACCTGAGGAGACCGCGATGACCGAAACCCCCGCGAAGAAGGCCCCAGCCAAGAAGGTTGCAGAGAAGGCCGCAGATACCGTGGCGGACGCGACCGCCAAGGCCGCGGAAGCGACGGGCGCCCAGACCGTACGTCGCGTTGCCGTGATCGGCGGCAACCGCATACCGTTCGCGCGCTCCAACACGGTCTACATCAGCGCATCGAATCAGGAGATGCTCACCGCAGCGCTCGACGGTCTGGTGACCCGATACGGACTCGAGGGCGAGCGGGTCGGCGAGTTCGCCGCCGGCGCCGTCCTCAAGCACAGCCGCGACTTCAACCTCGCTCGTGAGACGGTGCTCGGCTCGAAGCTCTCGCCCGACACGCCGGCCTTCGACGTCCAGCAGGCCTGCGACACCGGCATCCAGGCCGCCATCCTCGTGGCGAACAAGATCGCGCTCGGCAAGATCGAGTCCGGCATCGCCGGAGGCGCCGACACCACGTCGGATGCACCGCTCGCCGTGGGAGACAAGCTCCGCAAGATCCTGCTGGAGGCCAACCGCGCCAAGGACAACAAGGGACGCCTGGCCGCGATCGCCAAGATCCGTCCGGGCCACCTGGCGCCCGATCAGCCGCGCAACTCCGAGCCGCGCACCGGCTTGTCGATGGGTGACAGCCAGGCCATCACGACGCTCGAGTGGGGCATCACCCGCGAAGCACAGGACGAGCTGGCCGCCACATCGCACAAGAATCTCGCCAAGTCGTACGAAGATGGTTGGCAGGACGACTTGGTCACGCCGTTCCTTGGTGTCGACAAGGACAACAACCTGCGTCCCGACTCAACCGTCGAAAAGCTGGCCAAGCTCAAGCCCGTCTTCGGTCGCGGCGAAGGTGCGACGATGACCGCCGGCAACTCCACGCCGTTGTCAGACGGTGCGTCGACGGTCCTGCTCGCATCGGACGACGAGGCCAAGAAGCACGGCTGGACCCCGCTTGCGTACTTCGTCGACTACGAGACGGCCGCCGTCGACTACGTGTCGGGTGCCGAAGGCCTGCTGATGGCTCCCGCCTACGCCGTCCCACGGATGCTCGAGCGCCAGGGCCTCACGCTCCAGGACTTCGACTTCTACGAGATCCATGAGGCCTTCGCCGGTCAGGTGCTGACGACGCTCGCGGCGTGGGAGGACCCTGACTTCTGCAAGCAGAAGCTCGGACTCGACAAGCCGCTGGGCTCGATCGATCGCAAGAAGCTCAACGTCAAGGGCTCGTCGCTGGCAACGGCACACCCGTTCGCCGCGACGGGTGGCCGCATCGTCGCCAACCTCGCCAAGCTGCTGCACGAGAAGGGATCGGGCCGTGGCCTGATCTCGATCTGTGCCGCCGGCGGCCAGGGCGTCGTCGCGATCCTCGAGGCCTGACCTACTTCTGTGGCGCGTCGCCGCGGGCCATGGCCACGGCGCCGCGCTGCATGTAGGACTTGACCTCGTCGAACGGCACCGCATCGACGGCGGGCAACCCCGGGTTCTCGTCGCGCACCGACAGCTGGAGCGTCGCGAGGTTCAGCACGCCGAGTCCCTGCGTGTAGAAGATGTTCGCCAACAGGTACGGGTCGCGTACGTGGAACTCGCCCGTCTCGGCACCGGCTTCGAGCGCTCGTACGACGTGGGAGAGGCACGATGTCATGCCCACACCGAGCTTGAGCATCACGGACTCGCTGACCTCTTCCATCAGCTCGTCGCCGCGTCGGCGCAGCAGGGCCTGGGCGCAGTCGACGAAGGCCGGGAAGGCCGAGCCGAAGTCCAGGAACGCCGCAACGGTCGCCTCGAGTCGGGCCGCCGGGGCGGCAGCGGGGTCGTCCGCGGCCGAGAGTGCCTCGTCCAGCTCGGCGAGGTAATTGACCAGGGTCATCGCGAAGAGCTCCTCCTTGCCGGAGAAGTGGCGATAGATGATGGCGCGGTTGATGCCGACCGCACGTGCGACGTCCTCGATCTGGGCGTCGCGAACCCCGCGTTCGTCGAAGAGGGCACGTGTCGCGTCGAGGATCTCGCGCTTGCGTACGGCTCGGCGCTCCGTTGCGGGCATGCCGCAATCCTAGAGGTCGTGGGAGCCTGTTTGTCGGTGCCACCACGTAGGCTCGATGCATGAGGTCCGTGTCAGAAATGCGTCGTCAGGTGGCGCCCTTCGAGGTCGTCTCCGACTTCTCTCCCGGCGGCGACCAGCCCGCTGCGATCGACGATCTGGAGCGGCGCATCAATGCCGGCGAGCAGGATGTCGTGCTGATGGGTGCGACCGGCACCGGCAAGACGGCGACCGTGGCCTGGCTGACCGAGCGGCTCCAGCGGCCGACGCTCGTGATCATGCCCAACAAGACCCTCGCGTCACAGTTCGCCACCGAGCTGCGCGACCTGTTCCCCAACAACGCCGTCGAATACTTCGTCTCCTACTACGACTACTACCAACCCGAGGCCTACATCGCGCAGAGCGACACCTACATCGAGAAGGACTCCTCGGTCAACGAGGAGGTCGAACGTCTCCGCCACTCGGCGACCTGGTCGCTGCTGACCCGCCGCGACGTCATCGTGGTCGCCTCGGTCTCCTGCATCTACGGTCTCGGCTCGGCACAGGAATACCTCAACCGCATGATCGGGTTCAAGGTCGGCGAGCAGCTGCCCCGCGAGCAGCTGCTTCGCACGCTGGTGCAGGCGCAATACGTACGCAACGACGTCGCCTCGACCCGCGGCACATTCCGGGTCAAGGGCGACACCGTCGAGATCTTCCCGGTCTACCAGGAGATGGCCGTACGAGTTGAGTTCTTCGGCGACGAGATCGAGCGACTCATGACGCTGCATCCGCTCACGGGCGAGGTGCTGAGCGACGACCAGGAGCTCTTCGTCGGTGCCGCGACGCACTACGCAGCCGGCAATGACGTGATGAAGCGCGCGATCAAGACGATCGGCATCGAGCTCGAGGAGCGACTGGCCGAGCTGGAGGGCGAGGGCAAGCTGCTCGAGGCCCAGCGTCTGCGCATGCGCACGACCTATGACATCGAGATGATGGAGCAGATCGGCACCTGCTCGGGCATCGAGAACTACTCGCTCCACATGGACGGCCGCCTGCCGGGTTCGGCGCCCAACTGCCTGCTCGACTACTTCCCCGAGGACTTCATGCTCGTGGTCGACGAGTCACACGTGACGATCCCGCAGATCGGTGCGATGTACGAAGGCGACATGTCCCGCAAGCGGTCGCTGGTCGAGCACGGGTTCCGACTGCCGAGCGCGATGGACAACCGGCCGCTCAAGTGGGACGAGTTCCTGCAACGCATCGGCCAGACGGTCTACCTGTCGGCCACGCCCGGGACGTACGAGATGGAGAAGGTCAAGGACGATGTCGTCGAGCAGATCATCCGACCGACCGGACTGATCGACCCCGAGGTCATCGTCAAGCCGACCAAGGGTCAGATCGACGACCTCATCGGCCAGATTCGCCTCCGGGTGGAGCGCAACGAGCGAGTTCTCGTGACGACGTTGACCAAGAAGATGTCCGAGGACCTCACCGACTACCTGCTCGAGGCGGGCATTCGCACGCGATACCTCCACAGTGAGGTCGACACGTTGCGCCGCGTCGAGCTGCTGCGTGAGCTGCGCATGGGGGAGTACGACGTGCTCGTCGGCATCAACCTCCTCCGCGAAGGTCTTGACCTCCCCGAGGTGAGCCTGGTGGCGATCCTCGACGCCGACAAGGAGGGTTTCCTGCGCTCGGGCCGTTCGCTCATCCAGACGATCGGTCGTGCCGCCCGCAACGTGTCGGGCCAGGTCATCATGTACGCCGACCGCGTCACCGACTCGATGGAGACGGCGATCGAGGAGACCAATCGCCGTCGCGCCAAGCAGATCGCCTACAACACGGCCAACAACATCGACCCGACGCCGTTGCGCAAGAAGATCGGCGACATCACCGACATGCTCGCCCGCGAGGACGCCGACACCGAGAAGCTCTTGGCAGCCACGGGCGATCACCGACGCAAGGGGGCGCCCGTACCCCTCGGACAGCACACTGCCGACCTCGCCAACCTGCCATCCGGTGAGCTCGCCACCCTCATCGAACAGCTCAGCGAGCAGATGCGCGCAGCGGCGGCCGAGCTGCAGTTCGAGGTCGCTGCCCGATTGCGCGACGAGATAGGCGATCTCAAGAAGGAGCTCCGCAGCATGCTCCAGGCGGGCGTCTGAGGCCTGCCCCTCCTGCTGGCCGCGGTATCGCAGTCGGATCGCGTCGCAAGGTGAGGGCCTGCTCACCGAAAGTGCTGGGTTGACGACACAATGAGTTCGTGACTGACGTCCTCGACAACGGCCGAGTCCAGGTTTCGATCGATCCATCGCGCGGCGCGCGGCTCACTTCGCTGATGATCGACGGCCACGAGCTGCTTGCCGAGGAGGGCAGCTTCCCGATGGTCCCGTGGGCAGGTCGGGTACGCGATGGACGCCTCACGATCAACGGCGCCACGCACCAGCTGCCGCTGGGCAAGGACGGCAACGCGCTTCACGGGCTGGCCCGAAACGCTGCTTGGCACGTGTCAGGCGAGGGAGCATACACCTGTGAGATCGGCGCGCCGTGGCCGACGAACGGTGCGGCGACGCTGCAGTACGAGCTGCTCCCCGGCGGGCTGCGGACAACTTTGAGCTGGGACGACGGCACCGACCTGCCCTGCTCCATCGGTCTGCACCCGTGGTTCAGGCGTCGTCTCGAGGTGGGCGGTGACGCCGAGCTGACCTTCGAACCCTCGGCCATGGTCGAGCGCGCTGAGGACGGCCTGCCCACCGGGCGACTCGTCGACCCGACGCCCGGCCCGTGGGACGACTGCTTCAAGGTCGCCGGCGCCCCGGTGCTGCGCTGGCCGGGAGCCCTCGAGCTCAGACTGTCGTCGTCGTCGCCGTGGTGGGTGGTCTATGACGAGCCGGTCGAGACGGTGTGCGTCGAGCCGCAGACGGCGCCTCCCGACGCATTCGACCACCCTTCGCTGCAGCCCGTGGACCCGTGGCCCCGTGCGATCTGGTTCGAGATCAGCACCGTCGACGAGGTGCTGTAGCCCAGTCGTTCGGAAGGGCTGCAACAATGTGTCGCGGAGGGGAGTATTCCCCGATCGCAATGTCGTCATCACGGTGATTCCCAGCAGTCGCCCGGTGTTGTGAGCCGCTTCGGCGGCGGAAGAGACCTCCGGCGTCCTGACGACCGGAGGATCCACGATGTTTCTGCCCCTAGCCGAGAAGACCGCCGACAACGTCGGCATGTCGGTCTCCCAGACGGAGTGGATGGTGACCATCGGCGTCACCGTCGCCGTCCTGCTCTTCGACGTGATCGTGGTGGCCCGCAAGCCGCACGAACCGACGCTCAAGGAGTGCGCGGCATACCTCGCCGGATATGTCGGACTGGCGATCGCATTCGGCATCTGGGTCACGATCCACCACGACGTCGACCAGAAGGGCGGCGACTTCGGCCTGCAGTTCTTTGCGGGGTGGCTGACCGAGTACAGCCTGTCGATCGACAACCTGTTCATCTTCCTGATCATCATGGCCAGCTTCAAGGTGCCAAGGAAGCTCCAGCAGGAAGCGCTGCTCGTCGGCATCATCATCGCTCTGGTCTTCCGAGGCATCTTCATCGCACTGGGCGCCGTCGCGATCAACAACTTCTCGTGGATCTTCTACATCTTCGGAGCATTCCTCCTCTGGACAGCCTGGACGCTGGTCAAGGACACCGATCACGACGACGACGGCGAGAACGGCGTCGTTCGCTTCGCCCGCCGCTTCTTCAACACCAAGCAGGAGTGGCACGGCCTCAAGCTGTTCATCAAGGACAACAAGAAGACCTACATCACGCCGATGTTCCTTGTGATCCTGTCGCTCGGCACCACCGACCTGCTGTTCGCGCTCGACTCGATCCCGGCGATCTACGGACTCACCCGTGAGCCGTACCTGGTCTTCACCGCCAACGTGTTCGCCCTGATGGGGCTGCGCCAGCTCTACTTCCTGCTGGGTGATCTGCTCAAGAAGCTGATCTATCTGTCACAGGGCCTCGCCGTGCTGCTTGCGTTCATCGGCGTCAAGCTCGTCCTGCACGCGCTCCACACCAACGAGCTGCCGTTCGTCAACGGCGGCGAGCACTTCGACGTACCGGAGATCCCGACGTTGCTGAGCCTGGGAGTGATCGTGGGGATCCTGTCGCTCACCGCGATCGTCAGCCTGACGGTGTCGAGCAGGCGGGAACGCAGCGCGAACAGCTAGACCGTCACGTGAGGTTCTCGGGATCGTTCATGGTCGTCTCCTCGCCCTGGCTGCGCCGGTAGAGGTAGATCGGCATGGACAACACCAGGCCGATCGCCAGCAGGATACCGGCGACCTCGTACTGCTCGGCTGCCCGCCCGGAGAGCGGAGTCACGAGGTAGAGGCACGCGAGACCACCGACGATGGCGATCCAGGTGCGGGTGTGGAAGTGAGTGTGCTCGACCCGGTCGCTGCGCAGGATGAGGACAGCGACATTCACGACGGCGAACACGGCGAGCAGGAGCAGCGAGGTCGTGCCGCCGAGCACGGCGATAGCGTCCTCGTTGGCATACGACACGTAGGTGATCAGGCCGAACGAGAGAGCGGTGGTGAACAGGATCGCCGCCCAGGGCGTCCGGTTCTTCGAATGCACCTTGGCCAGCGACGCGGGCAGAACGCCCTGACGAGACATGCCATAGAGCAGGCGGCTGGCCATCATCATGTTGATCAGTGCTGAGTTGGCGACCGCGAACATCGAGATGAACGGCAAGAGGTCGCCCGCCGGCAGGCTCGGCGCGGCGGCGTTGACCACCTCGACGAGCGGGGTGTCGCTCTTGGCCAGCTCACCGACGGGCACCAGCGCCACCGAGCAGATCGACACCAGCACGTAGATCGCAGCGGTGATGCCGAGACCCGTCAGCATCATCTTCGGAAAGATCTTGTTGGGCTCGACGCACTCCTCGGCCATGTTGACCGAGTCCTCGAAGCCGACCATCGCGAAGAACGCCAGCGAGGTGGCGGTCGTGACGGCGAGAAAGACGTTCTTGTCGTCCGGGGTGTCGAATGCGACGGCACGCGACCAGTCACCGTCGCCACCGGCGAGCGCGTAGAAGCCGACGAGAATGACGAGCACCAGGCCTGAGAGCTCGACGAGGGTGAGCACCACGTTCGCCTTGACGCTCTCGCCGACACCACGAAGGTTGATCAACATCACCAGGGTCATGAAGGCGAGCGCCATCAGCAGGAGTGAGGTGTCGGACGGCTCCCACTTGACGCCCTTGGCGAGGTTTGCGGCAAAGGCATTGGACGCGGTCGACGCTGAGGTGATGCCCGAGCACATGACGGCGAACGCGACGATGAACGTGAAGAAGTGCACGCCGAACGCCTTGTGGACATAGAGCGCTGCACCGGCCGCTTGCGGATACTTCGTGACGAGCTCGAGATAGGAGAACGCCGTCATGAGAGCGACGACGAAGGCGACCAGGAACGGTAACCAGGCGGCTCCGCCCACCTCCGCCGCCACGTCTCCGGTGAGCGCGTAGATGCCGACACCAAGGATGTCGCCGACGATGAACAGCAGGAGCAGCCGTGGACCCATCACCCTGCGGAGGCCCGTGTCCTGTTGTCCGTTGCCGGCTGTGTCAACGCTCATGTAGGAACTCCCTGTGGTGTCGGACCATTGACGCTCGAGTGACACTCACCATTCACCGAACGTCAGGACGGCGCAACCGCTCAGTGTAGTTTCGAGTCTGTGATTCAGGTCAGGTCCCACATTGCCGAAATGGTCGGCAAGCTCGCGGTGCGACGCATCCAGAAGAAGGGCATTGACCTGTCCCGCTTGTCCTTCATCCCGGAGAAGACGAAGGTGCCGCTGCAGCGCATCGGCGTCGACCCGGTGCCCCGAATCGCGGAGATCCGCAGGACGACGCCGATGCATCGGCTCGACCTCCCGTTCAACTTCAACATCTACCTGGTCACCGGCTACGAGGAGTCGCGCCGCGTCCTGACCGACCGCGACTCGTACTCCAACGACATCCGCCACATGTTCCATGGCGACGGCCCGGCCACGTCGGACGACATCGGCGGCCTCGGCTTCACAGATCCTCCACTGCACACGCGGCTGCGCAAGATCGTCACCCCGGAGTTCACGATGCGGCGCCTGGCGCGGCTCGAGCCGATGATCAGCGAGTTCGTCGACACCCAGCTCGATGCCCTCGAGGCGGCGGGTCCGGGTGCTGACCTCTGCAAGCTTGTCGCGTTCCCGATCCCGTTCCAGACGATCTGCGCGCTTCTCGGCCTCGACTTCGAGGACCGGGACGCGTTCGAGAAGCTTGGAAGTGCTCGCTTCGACGCCACCAACGGTGGCGCGGCGGCGTTCGGTGCCGTCTCGGAGCAGCGCGAGTTCCTCTTCGCGACGGTGGCCAAGCAGCGCAAGGAGCCCGGGCCCGGGTTGATCGGCCAGATTCTGCTCGACGAGGGCGACATGATTTCTGACGTCGACCTCGCGGGCCTCGCCGACGGCGTCTTCACGGGTGGGTTCGAGACCACGGCGGGGATGATCGCGCTCGGCACGATCGTCCTGCTGCGCGATCCTGGCTACGCGGAGATCATGCGAAGCGGTTCGCAGGAGGACATCGACCGAGTCGTCGAGGAGCTGCTCCGCTACCTCGCGGTCGTGCAGGTGGCCTTTCCGCGATTCGCCAAGCAGGACATGCTGCTGTTCGGCAAGAGGATCAAGGCCGGCGATGTCGTCCTGCCCTCGCTGAGCGGGGCCAACCGCGATCCCAAGGCCGTGGGGGAGCGTCCCGACGAGTTCGACCCCTACCGGGTGCCCGAGAGTGGTCACCTCGCGTTCGGCCACGGCATTCATCGCTGCATCGGCGCCGAGCTCGCCCGCATGGAGCTCCGTATCGCACTGCCCGCACTGTTCCGACGTTTCCCGGACCTCGCGCTCGCCAAGGATCCCGGTGAGCTGACCTTCCGCCAGCTCTCGTTCGTCTACGGCGTCGACGAGCTCCCCGTGAACTTCTGACCTCTGTTGAGGCTGTGGCCGGTGCTGCTAGGCGGCCAGGTCGTCGGGCTGCCCTGGGTCGCCGGGCTGGCCTGGCGGCACGCACTGGCCGAGGGTGATGGTCTTGTACTTGGCAAAGTCCGACGAGGTGCGCGCTGCCTCGGGATAGTCGCTCGGCTGCAGGCCCGCGTAGTACCTCACGGCATTCAGCAGATCGTCGGCGACCGTCGATGACGACTTCTTGGCGAACGCCGTGGCCGGGTCGATCGCCTTCTTGAAGTACGCGACCGTTTCTTCGTAGTCGTTGGAGTTGAACGCGTCGACACCCTCACGCACTTGGGAGCAGGTCTTCTGCTGCAGCTCCGCGGCAGTCGGCTCTCGTTCGGCATCAGAACCGCATGCCGTCAGCGCCAGCAGCAGGGCGGTGGCGACGACGGATCTCATACCCAAAACGCTAGACGCTGCCGAGCGAAGCGCCATTCGAATTCCGACTCCGCACCTCGTTCGGAGGGGCTGGCCTACCAGCCGCGCTCGCGCCACTCGGCGAGGTGCGGGCGCTCGGTGCCGAGGACGGTGTCGTTCCCGTGGCCGGGATAGACGTGGGTGTCGTCGGGGAAGCGGCCGAACAGCTTGGACTCGACGTCGTTGATGAGGCTGACAAAGGCGTCCGCGTCGCCGAACGTGTTGCCCACGCCTCCGGGAAAGAGCGAATCGCCCGTGAACAGGTGCACGATGCCGTCGGGGTCGTCGTACGCGAGGGCGATCGAGCCCGGTGTGTGGCCGACGATGCCGATCACTTCGAGCTCGCAGGAACCAACACGTACACGAGCTCCGGTCCGTACCCGTACGTCGACCGGGATCGGCAGCTCGTCGGCGTCATCCTCGCCTGCGACGGTCTCGGCGCCGGTGGCGTCGACGACCTGCTCGAGCGCCTGCCAGTGATCGAAGTGCTGATGGGTCGTGATGACTCGGGCCAGACCGCCCTCACCGATCAGGGCAAGCAGCGTTTCTGCGTCGTCCGCCGCGTCGATCAGCGCCTGCTCGCCGGTGAGCTTGCAGGTGAGCAGGTAGGCGTTGTTCGACATTCCGCCGACGGCGACCTTGGTGATCTGCAGGTCACCCGCATCCTGGATGTCCGCTGCTCCGCCGACCTCAACCTCGCCCGTGTATGTCATGCCGCGAGCATACGAGTCGAGCGCGTCCGTTGAGCGGTGACCTGCGGTCGACCTCGGCAGCGTTGGTTGACCCCATCTCACCGCCGGTGGTCGCGGTTGACCGTAGGTCACCGCCCACGCGCCTCCTACGAAGTGTTTCTGTCAGGCCTCGTCGTTAGAATTGAATGAGTCCGCAGACTGCCCAAACTTCGATCCTCCCAGGGGACCCAGTGACCGACCGCCTCGTCATTCGTGGCGCACGTGAGCACAACCTCAAGGACGTCTCACTCGACCTCCCACGCGATTCGCTCATCGTGTTCACAGGCCTGTCCGGCTCCGGCAAGTCTTCGTTGGCCTTCGACACGATCTTCGCCGAAGGGCAGCGCCGTTACGTCGAGTCGTTGTCGGCCTACGCGCGACAGTTCCTGGGCCAGATGGACAAGCCAGACGTCGACTTCATCGAGGGGCTCTCGCCGGCCGTCTCGATCGACCAGAAGTCCACGAGCCGCAACCCGCGCTCGACCGTCGGCACGATCACCGAGGTCTACGACTACCTCCGCCTGCTCTACGCCCGGGCCGGACGTCCGCACTGCCCCGAGTGCGGCGAGCCCATCGCTCGTCAGACACCCCAGCAGATCGTCGACCGCATCATGGCGGGCGACGAGGGCACTCGTTTCCAGGTCCTCGCGCCGGTGATCCGTGGCCGCAAGGGCGAGTACGGCGAGCTGTTCCGACAGCTGCAGACCCAGGGATTCAGCCGCACCATCGTTGACGGCGAGGTGCACATGCTCGCCGACGAGCCGCCCAAGCTCGAGAAGCAGAAGAAGCACACGATCGACGTCGTCGTCGACCGCCTCCAGGTCAAGGAGACGATGCAGCAACGCCTCACCGAGTCGGTGGAGACTGCGCTCAACCTCGCTGACGGCTTGGTCATCGTCGACTATGTCGACCTGCCCGAGGACGACGCCCACCGTACGAGGCGCTTCTCCGAGAAGCTCGCCTGCCCCAACGACCACCCGCTGGCCGTCGACGAGCTCGAGCCGCGCTCGTTCTCGTTCAACGCACCGTTCGGCGCCTGCCCCGAGTGCCACGGCCTCGGCACCCGCATGGAGGTCGACCCCGAGCTCGTCGTGCCCGACGAGGGCAAGTCGCTCAACGAAGGCGCCATCTCACCGTGGTCGTCCGCCCAGGTCGCCGACTACTACTCCCGGCTCATCGGCGCACTCGCCAAGGAGCTGAAGTTCAGCGCCGACGCGCCTTGGGGCGACCTTCCCGAGGAGGTCCGTGATGCGATCCTGCACGGCCACCCGACCAAGGTGCACGTCAAGTACAAGAACCGCTACGGCCGTGAGCGCTCCTACTACACCGAGTTCGAAGGCGTCATCACCTACCTCGAGCGTCGGCACGACGAGACCGACTCCGAGACCAACCGCGAGCGCCTCGAAGGCTTCATGCGTGAGGTCAACTGCCCGACGTGTGGCGGCACCCGACTCAAGCCGGTGATCCTCGCCGTCCAGCTCAACTCCCAAGAGCTGGGGCCCAAGAACATCGCCGAGGTCTGCGCACTGTCGATCGCTGACGCGGCCACCTACCTCGCAACTCTCGAGATGACCGACCGCGAGCTGCAGATCGGCGAGCGCGTCCTCAAGGAGATCAACGAGCGCCTGCGCTTCCTCCTCGACGTCGGACTCGACTACCTCGCCCTCGACCGTGCGGCGGGCTCCCTGTCCGGTGGCGAGGCGCAGCGCATCCGGCTGGCCACACAGATCGGTGCCGGTCTGGTGGGCGTCCTGTACGTCCTCGACGAGCCGTCGATCGGTCTGCACCAGCGCGACAATCACCGGCTGATCGAGACCCTCATCCGGCTGCGCGACCTCGGCAACACGCTGATCGTCGTCGAGCACGACGAGGACACCATCCGGGCAGCTGACTGGGCCGTCGACATCGGTCCCGGTGCCGGCGAGCACGGGGGACAGGTCATCGTCTCCGGCACGGTCAAGGAGCTGCTCGAGAGTGACGACTCCGTCACCGGCAAGTACCTCTCAGGCCGCCTGTCGATCCCGCTGCCGGACAAGCGGCGCCCCCGAGTCGAAGGCCGCGAGCTCACGGTGCACGGCGCCAAGGAGCACAACCTCCAGAACATCGACGTCACCTTCCCGCTCGGCATGCTCGTCGCGGTCACGGGTGTCTCCGGGTCCGGCAAGTCGACCTTGGTCAACGACATCCTTTACACGCAGCTTGCCCGTACGATCTACGGCGCTCGTACGATCCCCGGCCGCCACCGCTCGATCAGCGGACTCGACGAGGTCGACAAGGTCATTCACGTCGACCAGTCGCCGATCGGCCGCACCCCGCGCTCCAACCCGGCGACCTACACGGGTGTGTTCGATCACGTACGCAAGCTGTTCGCGCAGACGCCCGAGGCCAAGATGCGCGGCTACCAGCAGGGTCGGTTCTCTTTCAACGTCAAGGGCGGCCGATGCGAGGCGTGCGCCGGCGACGGCACGATCAAGATCGAGATGAACTTCCTCCCGGACGTCTATGTGGCTTGCGAGGTGTGCCACGGCGCCCGCTACAACCGCGAGACACTCGAGGTGCACTACAAGGGCAAGACGATCGCCGAGGTGCTCGAGATGCCGATCGAGGAGGCCGTCGAGTTCTTCGAGGCCATTCCCGCCATCGCACGCCACCTCCGCACCCTGGTCGACGTGGGCCTCGGATACGTACGTCTTGGCCAGTCCGCCCCAACGCTCTCCGGTGGTGAGGCGCAGCGGGTCAAGCTTTCGGCAGAGCTCCAGAAGCGGTCGACCGGTCGTACGGTCTACGTGCTCGACGAGCCCACGACCGGCCTGCATTTCGAGGACATCCGCAAGCTGCTCGGAGTGCTCGGCCGCATCGTCGACTCGGGCAACTCGGTCATCGTCATCGAGCACAACCTCGACGTCATCAAGACCGCCGACTGGGTCATCGACATGGGACCCGAGGGCGGCAGCGGCGGTGGACTCTTGATCGCCGAAGGCACACCTGAGGACGTGGCGGACAACCCCGCGAGCCACACCGGCACATTTCTCAAGCCGCTCCTCGTCACCTCGTAGGCTGGCTGGCGTGGCAGACCCCGCAAGCTACCGACCGGCGCCAGGTGAGATCCCTGTCTCTCCGGGCGTCTATCGCTTTCGCGACGAGACCGGACGCGTCATCTATGTCGGCAAGGCCAAGTCGCTCCGCCCGAGGCTGAGCTCGTACTTCCAGGACATTGCCGGTCTGCACCAACGCACGCAGCAGATGGTGCTGACCGCGAGCTCGGTCGACTGGACCGTGGTTGACACCGAGGTCGAGGCGCTGGCGCTCGAGTACTCCTGGATCAAGGAGTTCGACCCGCGATTCAACGTCAAGTACCGCGACGACAAGTCCTACCCGTGGCTCGCCGTGACGGTCAGCGAAGAATTTCCCCGTGTCACGGTCATGCGCGGCGCCCAGCGCAAGGGTGTGCGCTACTTCGGCCCGTACGGGCATGCGTGGGCGATCCGCGACACCGTCGACACGCTGCTGCGGGTGTTCCCGATGCGTTCGTGCTCGCAGGGCGTGTTCCGCAGGGCAGCCGCGATCGGCCGACCCTGCCTGCTCGGTGACATCGGCAAGTGTGCGGCACCGTGCGTCGGTCGGGTGACGGTCGAGGAGCATCGGGCAATCGTCGACGACTTCCTTGCCTTCATGGGCGGACAGACGGCCGGCTTCACCAAACGCATCGAAAAGCGGATGCGCGAGGCCTCCGACGCCGAGGAGTTCGAGCTCGCTGCCAAGCTCCGCGACGACCTCGCCGCCATGCAGCGGGTGCTGGAGAAGCAGACCGTGGTGCTCGGTGACGGCACCGACGCAGACGTGCTGGGCTTTGTCGACGATCCGCTCGAGGTTGCCGTACAGATCTTCTCCGTACGCGGCGGCCGCATCAGGGGCCAGCGCGGATGGGTGGCCGACAAGACCGACGAGGCGCCCTTCGGTGATCTCGTGCAGAGCGCGCTGATGACGCTGTACGAAGACGCGATCCCGACCGCGATCCCCAGGGACGTCCTCGTGCCGACCCTGCCGTCGGACGCAGCCATCGTGACCGAGCTGCTCAGCGAGCGCCGTGGGGGACCGGTGACGATCAAGGTGCCTCGCCGAGGTGACAAGCGCGCGCTGATGGCGACGGTCGAGCAGAACGCCAAAGAGTCGATGATGCGGCACAAGATGAAGCGTTCCTCCGACCTGACGGCACGCAGCCTCGCCCTCGAGGAGATCCAGGAGGCACTCGGGTTGCCGACGGCGCCGCTGCGCATCGAGTGCTACGACATCTCCAACCTGGGAGCGACCGAGACCGTCGCTTCGATGGTGGTGTTCGAGGACGGTCTGCCTCGCAAGTCCGAGTACCGTCGCTTCACGATCCGCAACGAGGGTCAGAGCGATGTGGCGGCGATGCACGAGGTCATCACCCGCCGGTTCACCCAGCTGCTGCGCGCCCGCGAGAGCAACGACGGGGAGGGTCCGGGCGTGGATCCCGAGACCGGCAAACCTCGGCGGTTCGCCTACACGCCGTCCCTGGTCGTGGTCGACGGCGGACCTCCGCAGGTCGCCGCGGCCAAGGCGGCGATGACCGAGCTGGGGGTCACCGACATCGCACTGGTCGGCCTGGCCAAGCGGCTCGAAGAGGTCTGGCTTCCCGACGACACCGATCCGGTGATCATGCCGCGCACCAGCGAAGGGCTCTACCTCCTGCAGCGCATCCGTGATGAAGCGCACCGTTTTGCCATCACCCATCACCGGGCCCGACGCAGCAAGTCGATGATCGACAGCGTGCTCGATCCGGTGGCCGGACTCGGCCCCACGCGCCGCAAGGCACTCATCAAGACGTTCGGCTCCGTCAAGAAGCTTCGACAGGCCAGCGCAGAAGAGATCGCAACTGTGCCCGGCATCGGCCCTGCTACGGCACAATCCATCGTGGAAGCGCTCGCAGTGGGCGACAATGCTCCGGCCGTCAACACCGCGACCGGCGAGATACTGGAGGACCGTTGACCAAGCTGTCGCAGATCGTCGTCGTCACCGGCATGACCGGCGCGGGTCGCGGCTCGGCAGCGAAAGTTCTCGAGAAGCTCGGCTACTACGTCGTCGACAACATCCCGCCCAGTCTCCTCGGCGCAGTGGTCGACACCGCCGAGTCGTCAGAGTTCGAGCGACTGGCCGTGGTGATCGACGCGCGATCCCGTGAGTTCTTCGCGCGGCTCGTTGACGAGCTCGAGGTCTTGCGCAAACGCGGGGTCAGCCCACGAATCCTCTACCTCGAGGCGTCCGACGAAGTTCTCGTGCGCCGGCAAGAGGCCGCGCGGCGACCCCACCCGCTGAGCCGCGAAGAACGACTCATGGACGGCTTCGACCGCGAACGCGAGCTGCTCCGCCGCATCCGTGGCCGTGCCGACTTGGTCGTCGACACGACCAACCTCAACGTCCACCAGCTGGGCCAGCGCATCAGGGCAGCGTTCGAGGATCCCTCCAGCGGCGGCCTTCGCGCCTCGGTGATGTCGTTCGGCTTCAAGTACGGGCTGCCGATCGACGCCGACATGGTGGCCGATCTGAGATTCCTGCCCAATCCCTACTGGGTCGACGAGCTGCGACCGCTGAGCGGCCTTGACGAACCCGTACGCGAGTACGTGCGCAAGCAACCGCTGTCCGGACAGTTTCTCGACAAGTACGAAGAGCTGATCGCGCTGCTGACCGATGGCTATCTCCGCGAGGACCAGCACTTCCTGACGCTTGCGCTCGGATGTACGGGTGGGCGTCATCGCAGTGTGGCGATGGCAGAGGCGTTCGGCGAACGCCTGAAGGCGCACGGTGTGAGTGTGCTTGTCGTCCACCGCGACCTGGGACGCGAATGACCGCGGCTCTCTCGTCCGCTCCGAGAGTGGTTGCTCTTGGAGGCGGGCACGGACTGGCAGCGAGCCTTGCAGCTCTGCGCCGTCTCACCCGTGAGCTGACCGGTGTCGTCACGGTCGCCGACAACGGCGGCTCGTCCGGACGACTGCGTGAAGAGCTGGGAGTCCTTCCTCCCGGTGATCTCCGGATGGCGCTGGCGGCTTTGTGCCGTGACGACGAGTGGGGCCGCACCTGGGCTGGTGTCCTGCAGCACCGGTTCACCAGCGAAGGGCCGCTCAAGGACCACGCACTGGGCAATCTGTTGATCGCAGCGATCTGGGACCAGCTGGGCGACCACGTTGCGGGGCTGGACCTGGTGGCCGAGCTGCTCGGCGCTCAGGGACGGGTGCTGCCGATGGCCGCCGTCGCACTCGACATCGAGGCCGACGTACACCTTCACTCCGCTCCTGACCGTCTCAGCGTCGTACGTGGGCAGGCGCAGGTCGCATCGGTCGACGGTCAGGTCGTGAGCGTCCGCCTCGACCCGCACAACCCGCCGGCTTGCCCGGAGGCAGTCGCCGCGGTCAAGGACGCCGACTGGGTCACGGTCGGACCAGGATCCTGGTTCACCAGTGTCATGCCGACCCTGCTCGTGCCGGAGCTGCGTGATGCGCTCGTGAGCTGCTCCGCCCAGCGTGCACTGGTGCTCAATCTCGGCGAGCAGGCAGGTGAGACCGAAGGGCTCACGCCGGTGGACCACCTTGAAGTGCTGGGGGCCCACGCGCCCGAGTTCGGGCTCGATGTCGTCATCGCCGACACCTCGCTCGTGGATGCTGATGGCAACCTTGAGTCAGCGGCTCGGTCGCTGGGAGCCAAGCTCGTCGTCGCGGACGTTGCGACATCGCCCGGATCTGACCAGCACGACCCGATCCGCCTCGCGGCCGCATTCAGCCGTGCGATGAAACAGGCATAGAGTGACTCCGGGGATATCGATCGATGGGGAGTTCTAACCGATGGCAATGACCGCTCAGGTGAAGGCAGAGCTCGCCAACACAGCGATCACCAAGTCGTGCTGTCGCAAGGCCGAAGTCTCCTCGATTCTTCGCTTTGCAGGTGGGCTTCACATCGTCGCCGGACGCATCGTGATCGAGGCCGAGGTCGACACCGGCGCGGCTGCGCGTCGACTCCGCAAGGACATCGCCGAGGTCTATGGCCACGAGAGCGAGATGCTCGTCGTCCAGAACGCCGGGATCCGCAAGGCCACCCACTACCTCGTACGCGTCGCCAAGGACGGTGATGCGTTGGCACGCCAGACCGGCTTGATCGATGCGAGCGGCCGACCCATCCGTGGACTTCCGCCGCAGGTCGTCTCCGGATCCTCCTGCGACGCTGTTGCCGCCTGGCGTGGTGCCTTCCTCGCCCACGGGTCTCTCACCGAGCCCGGCCGTTCCTCGGCCCTCGAGGTCAGCTGCCCCGGCCCCGAAGCCGCACTCGCACTCGTCGGTGCTGCGCGCAGGCTCGGCATCAGCGCCAAGGCCCGTGAGGTACGCGGTGTCGACCGGGTGGTGATCCGCGACGGAGAGGCCATCGGCGCCCTGCTGACCCGGCTCGGTGCGCACGAGTCGCTGCTCGCCTGGGAAGAACGGCGTATGCGCCGTGAGGTTCGCGCCACCGCCAACCGGCTCGCCAACTTCGATGACGCCAACCTGCGTCGGTCGGCACGAGCGGCTGTGGCCGCCGGCGCCCGGGCTCAGCGTGCTCTCGAGATCCTCGGCGACGAAGTGCCCGACCATCTCAAGATGGCCGGCAGCCTCCGCGTCGAGCATCGTCAGGCCAGCCTTGAGGAGCTGGGGCAGCTGCATGAGCCTGCGCTGACCAAGGACGCGATCGCGGGTCGCATACGCCGCCTGCTCGCCATGGCTGACAAGCGCGCGGAGGAGCTCGGCGTACCCGACACCGAGTCGAGCCTCAGCGAAGAGTCTCTCGCTGAGTAGGTGACTCGCCGGTAGCGAACGCAACTCGGTAGGATGGCGGTGTTCCCCACACCCATCCCGCAGGAGATCTGTTCCCCGTGACTGTTCGCGTAGGCATCAATGGATTTGGCCGCATCGGCCGCAACTTCTTTCGCGCGGCGCGTGCCGCGGGAGCAGACATCGAGATCGTCGCCGTCAACGACCTGACGGACAACAAGACGCTCGCCCACCTGCTCAAGTACGACTCCATCCTCGGGCGCCTCGACGCAGACGTCTCGTACGACGACACGTCGATCACGGTCGGCGGCCACCAGATTGCCGCCTTCGCCGAGCGCGATCCCGCCAAGCTCGACTGGGCTTCCGTGGGCGCAGACATCGTCATCGAGTCCACCGGATTCTTCACCGATGCGACCAAGGCCAAGGCGCACGTCGACGGCGGGGCAAAGAAGGTCATCATCTCGGCTCCGGCCAAGAACGAGGACGCCACGATCGTCATGGGCGTCAACCACGACACGTACGACGCCGGCGCGCACACGATCATCTCCAACGCATCGTGCACGACCAACTGCCTCGCGCCAATGGCCAAGGCCCTCAACGACGGTCTCGGCATCGAGCGTGGCCTCATGACGACGATCCACGCGTACACGCAGGATCAGAACCTGCAGGATGCCCCGCACGACGACCTCCGTCGCGCGCGTGCCGCCGCGATCAACATCGTCCCGACGTCGACGGGTGCGGCCAAGGCGGTCAGCCTCGTGCTCCCCGAGCTCAAGGGCAAGCTCGACGGTTACGCACTGCGCGTTCCCGTGCCCACCGGCTCGGCGACCGACCTGACGTTCACCGCCTCGCGCGAGACCACGGTCGAAGAGGTCAACCAGATCATCAAGGACGCATCCGAGGGTGTGCTCAAGGGCTTCCTGACCTACACCGAGGACCCGATCGTCTCCTCCGACATCGTGACCGACCCGTCGTCGTGCATCTTCGACTCGGGTCTCACCAAGGTCATCGGCGACCAGGTCAAGGTCGTCGGCTGGTACGACAACGAGTGGGGCTACTCCAACCGTCTCGTCGACCTCACGGTCCTCGTCGGCACGTCCCTCTGACCTGTGAAGACGATCAGCGACCTGGGTGACCTGCGCGGCAAGCGCGTACTCGTCCGCAGCGACCTCAACGTCCCGCTCGAGGGCTCGACGATCTCCGACGACGGCCGCGTTCGCGCGAGCGTCCCGACGATCGTGCAGCTCGCAGACGCCGGCGCCCAGGTGCTGGTCATCGCCCATCTCGGACGACCCGAGGGCAAGCCTGATCCGCAGTACTCGCTCGAGCCCGTGGCGAGTCGCCTCGGCGAGCTGATCGAACCGCAGGTCTACTTCGCGAAGGACACCGTCGGCGACGATGCGAAGAACCAGATCGCGAGCCTCGCCGACGGTGACGTGCTCGTGCTGGAGAACGTACGGTTCAACGCTGGCGAGACGAGCAAGGACGACAAGGAGCGAGGAGAGTTCGCAGATGAGCTTGCCGATCTTGCCGACGTCTTCGTCTCCGACGGCTTCGGCGTCGTGCACCGCAAGCAGGCCAGCGTCTACGACATCGCGACCCGCCTTCCCGCTGCCGTCGGTGGTCTCGTCGAGGCCGAGGTCACGGTGCTCAAGCAGCTCACCGAGAGCCCTGAGCGGCCCTACACGGTGGTCCTGGGTGGCTCGAAGGTCTCCGACAAGCTCGGCGTCATCGACAACCTGCTCGACAAGGCCGACAACCTGCTGATCGGTGGCGGGATGGTGTTCACCTTCCTCAAGGCCCAGGGCCATGAGGTCGGCAAGTCCCTCCTCGAGGACGACCAGCTCGACATCGCCCGCGACTACATCGCCCAGGCTGAGGCCAAGGGCGTCAACCTCGTGCTGCCGACCGACATCGTGGTGGCTCCGGAGTTCAAGGACGCCGATTCATCGACCGTCGCCGCTGACTCGATCCCCGCTGACCAGCTGGGCCTTGACATCGGTCCCGCCAGCGGCGCAGCATTCGCCGAGATCATCACGTCGTCCAAGACGGTGTTCTGGAACGGCCCGATGGGCGTGTTCGAGATGTCGTCGTTCGAGGCCGGCACCAAGGCCGTGGCACAGGCCCTGACCGAGGTCGACGGCCTCTCGGTGGTCGGCGGTGGTGACTCGGCAGCAGCCGTACGCCAGCTCGGCTTCCAGGACTCAGACTTCGGGCACATCTCGACCGGTGGTGGCGCAAGCCTCGAATACCTCGAGGGCAAGACGCTCCCGGGTCTCGACATTCTGGAAGGTAACTAAGATGGCGTCCCGCAAGCCTTTGATGGCCGGCAACTGGAAGTCCAACCTCAACCACCAGGAAGCCGTGGTGCTCGTCCAGAAGCTCGCCTGGACACTGCAGGACAAGAAGCACGACTTCGAGAAGGCCGAGGTCGTCGTGATCCCGCCGTTCACCGACATCCGCAGCGTGCAGACGCTGGTCGACGGGGACCACCTGGCGATCGGTTACGGCGCCCAGGACGTGTCGGAGCATGACGGCGGCGCCTACACCGGCGAGATCGCTGCGTCGATGCTGGCCAAGCTCGGTTGCACGTACGTCGTCGTCGGGCACTCCGAGCGCCGCGAGTATCACGGGGAGTCCGATGCCTTGGTCAACACCAAGGCGGCCAAGAGCCTGGCTGCAGGCATGACGCCGATCGTGTGCGTCGGTGAAGGGCTCGAGGTTCGTCAGTCGGGCGAGCACGTGGCCCACACGTTGGCGCAGATCGACGGCTCGCTGGCTGGATTCAGCGCCGAGCAGATCGCCTCGCTGGTGGTGGCGTACGAGCCCGTGTGGGCCATCGGCACCGGCGAGGTCGCCACTCCCGAGGACGCGCAAGAGGTGTGTGCCGCCATTCGTGGGCGCGTTGCTGAGACCTGGTCGGCCGATGCGGCAGACTCATTGCGTATCCTTTACGGCGGATCGGTGAAAGCGGCGAATATCGCCGCCATCATGGCGAAGTCGGACGTCGACGGCGCTCTGGTCGGCGGTGCAAGCCTCCAAGCGGAGGAGTTCGCCGGGATCGCACGGTTCTACGACATGCCGGATCTTTCCGGCGCCTGACAACGAAGGTCCACCTGTGATTTTGACGTTCTCCATAATCCTCACGATCAGCAGCCTGCTGATGATCGTGCTGGTACTCATGCACAAGGGCCGCGGGGGTGGCCTCTCCGACATGTTCGGCGGTGGCGTGTCCAGCTCGCTGGGCGGCTCGTCGGTGGCTGAGCGCAACCTTGACCGCATCACTGTCGGCATCGCCGTCGTCTGGGTCGTGTGCATCTTTGCGCTCGGCCTGCTCCTGAAGGTGAGCAACTAGTGGCCGCAGGTGCGATCAGGGGCAGCCGCATTGGTGCAGGCCCCATGGGAGAAGCCGAGCGCGGCGAGGCTGCTCCGCGCCAGTCGGTGACCTACTTCTGCATGAACGACCACACCACGGTCCTGCAGTTCGCCGTCGAGGCAGAGGCGCCCGAGTCGTGGGACTGCCCGCGCTGTGGACTGCCAGCAGGCGTCGACTCCGAGAACCTCCAGTCAGCTCTCAAGGTCGCGCCCTACAAGACGCACCTCGCGTACGTGAAGGAGCGCCGTTCCGAGACTGAGGCGGCCGAGATCCTCACCGAGGCCATCGAGACCCTGCGCACCAAGCGCAAGACCGGCGAAGTCATCTTCTGATCGGTGAGCGGTGACCTACGGTCAACCATCCCCGGTGAGCGGTGACCTACGGTCAACCATCCCGGGTGAGCGGTGACGTACGGTCAACCAGATGGGTCGTGGTTGACCACAGGTCACCGCTTCGGCGTTCACAGGTCGCTCCGGGTCCGGATTCAGTCCACAGATGTGCTCGCCGTCCGCGACGTGTGGGTGCCCCGCCGGGTGGGCTGTGCCCATGGCCGCACCCAAACCGATCCCCGAGTTCCTCCGCCACGGGCCGTTCACCAGGGAGCAGGGGCTCCAGGGTGGGTTGACCGAGGCGATGTTCAAGGGAGGCCGTCTCAAGCGGTTGCATCCGCGCGTATGGGTGGATCGCTCACACGACATGAGCGACTCCGACTGGATCCTCGCCGCGCGCCTCGCCATGCCGGCTCGTGCCAGGACGACGAGCATCACCCGCATACGTGAGCTCGGGCTCGATCTCGGCCCCGTCCGACCGTTTCATTTCGTGGTGGACGGGGACCTCCACATCGATCTCGAGGACATCTTTCTCCACCGCACCGTCGTGATGCCGCCGTGCGACGAGCTGGGGGTCAGCCCGGCGGCAGCGTTCATCGCCTACGCAGCAACCGCGCGGGTCATCGATGCAGTCCAGGTCGGCGACTGGCTTCTCAGGCATGGTCACGTGACTCTCCTCGGTCTGCGCGAGCTGGCGATGCGCGACTCGTGGCGACCGGGCGCACGTGAGGCGCAATGGGTCTCTCGCTACCTTGACGGCGACTCCCGATCGATGACCGAGTCTGAAACTCGGGCGATCCTCGTCTTCGCAGGACTACCTGAGCCCCGCTCCAACACAGCGATCGCAGACGGTCCCAGGGTGTGGGCGTACGGCGATCTTGGATACCGTCGGTGGAAGCTGATCGTCGAGTACGAGGGCAGCCAGCATCTCCTCGACCGCGAGCAGTGGAACTCCGACATCGACCGGTACGCCGCATTCCGAGAGCGCGGGATCAACTACGTGCAGGTGACCAAGGAAAAGCTTCGGGCTCCTCGAACCGTGGTCTCGACGGTCTATCGTCAGCTCCTCAAGGGCGGCTATGACGGTCCTGCGCCGACCTTTGACCTTCGGTGGAAACGGCTCTTCGGCTCCCTCAGCGTCGCAGCGTTGCACCGGGGCGGTGACTCACGGTCAAGCCGAAGCCCCGCGGTTGACCGTAGTTCACCGCGCACCCGCGCCGGTTGACCACAAGTCACCACGCTCCCAGTCCGGTTGACCATAGGTCACCGCTTCTGGGGAGGGTCAGAGCGAGGATGCGGCTGCTTCATCGAGCAGCCACAGCGTCTCCGTAGCGCCCTGCACTCCCGTGGCGGGGGTGTCCTCGATCGTCCCGTCGCCGAGTGCTCGGGCCACTGCTTCGGCCTTGCCGTCTCCTGACACCAGGAACCACACGGCGTCGGCGTTGTTGAGCGTCGGGTAGGTCATGGTGATCCGTACGGGCGGCGGCTTGGGGGAGTCGAAGACCTCGACCGCCCGTCGCTGGGTCTCGTGGAGCTGCTCGAAACCGGGGAACAGCGAGGCCACGTGCCCGTCGGGTCCGACACCGAGCAGGACCACGTCGAACGGATCCCGCGGAAGGGTGTCACCGTACGCGTCTGCGGCGTCGGCGGTGCTCAGGTCGCAGCCGTGGGCGGGCATCGAGTGAACGCGTTCTGCCGGCACGCCCAGCCGATCGAGGAAGGCGTCCCTCGCCTGCTGGTCGTTGCGGTCGGCGTGCCCCTCGGGGACGAACCGCTCGTCACCCCAGTAGAAGTCGACGTTGGTCCAGTCGACCTGCCCAGCCTCGAGCGCCTTGTACGCATCGATCGCAATCGTGCCGCCGGTCAGGACGATGCTGGGGCGTCGACCCGCTGCCTGGACGTCGGCAACACGTATCGACAGCAACGACGCGATGCTGCTTGCCAACGTCGCTGCATCGGGGAAGACCTCGGTACGCGTCATGTCGCCAACAGGTGGTGCATCGTCGCCTCGTAGATGTCGTCGGCGTCGAGCCGGCGGAGGTCCTCAGCCAAGAGCTCGGCGAGCGTACGCGCGCCGAGCGGCACCTCGCGTGGTGATGAGCCGGGCACGCTGAAGTGACAGGACGTGGGTCCGACCCGCTCGATCAGGACGTCACCGGCAGCCGAGTGCAGCACCACGGACGAGATCTGCTCGATGTCGCCCTTGCGGAGCGTGATCGAGACCTTGAGCCGGCTCTCCAGCCAGGCGACGAGCAGCGTGGCGGCGGGATTGCCCGTACCGGCCACCACCGTGCCGCCGGTGATCTTGCTGGTCGACTGGTCCAGGGCAGCCGCCAGCAGTGCTCTCCACGGCGTCAGGCGGGTCCACGACAGGTCGGTGTCGCCGGGCGCGTATTCGCGACCGACCGCCTTGAGCGAGCGGATCGGTGAGTCTGTGGCTTCAGCGTCCGTCAGCCGGCGGCGAGCCAGCTGGCCGATGGCGTCCTTCGACGGGTTGGTCGGCGGCTTTCCCGGCCACCAGACGACGACGGGGGAGTCGGGCAGCAGCAGTGGCAGGACGACGGACTCGGCGTGCTTGGTGAGCTCGCCGGAGATGCGGAGCAGGATGGACTCGCCCGACGAGCTCTCGCCGACACGTACCTTGGCATTGAGCTCGGGCGCCCCGCGTCCATCACCCAGGATGACACCGATCACCCGCGAGGGGTGCTCGCGAGACAGCGTCGTCGCCGTTCTCAGCGCGGCACCGACGGCCTCGTCGTCGGTGACGACGAGCAGGGTGAGCACCATGTCCATTGCCGGGCTGCCGGCGGCCATGCGCGCCTTGACCAGCGCGCGGGCGATCCGTGAGGCGTTCGTCTTCTCGAGCGCGATTTCCATCAGGGACGCCTCCAGGTGCGGCCGTCGCGGGCCATCATCTTGTCGGCCGACTCAGGTCCCCAGGTCCCGGACGGATAGGTGTCGACCGTTTTCTGCCTGCTCCAGTGCTCGATGACCGGATCGAGGATCTCCCACGCGAGCTCGACCTCCTCGCGGTGCGGGAAGAGCGGCGGGTCGCCGAGCAGCACGTCGAGGATGAGTCGCTCGTACGCCTCTGGGCTGCTCTCGACGAACGCGCCGCCGTACGCGAAGTCCATGTTGACGTCGCGGATCTCCATCGTGGTGCCGGGCACCTTGGCGCCGAAGCGCAGCGTCACACCTTCGTCAGGCTGGATGCGCATCACGAGGGCGTTCTGGCCCAGTTCTTCGACGTCGTGCTTGCTGAACGGCTGGTGGGGTGCACGCTTGAACACCACGGCCAGCTCGGTGACCCGTCGACCGAGTCGCTTGCCGGTACGCAGGTAGAACGGCACGCCCGCCCAGCGCCGGGTGCTGATGTCGATGCGCATCGCGGCGTATGTCTCGGTGGTGGAGCCCTGGGGGATGCCGTCCTCCTCCATGTAGCCCAGCACCTTTTCGCCGCCGGCCCAGCCGCCTTCGTACTGGGCATGGGCCGTGTGAAGGTCCATGCGTGCCGGTGGGCGGGCATTGGCGAGGATCTTCTGCTTCTCGATGCGCAGGCTCTTGGCGTTGAACGAGACCGGTTCCTCCATCGCGATGAGAGCCATCAGCTGGAGCAGATGGTTCTGGATCACGTCGCGCGCTGCACCGATGCCGTCGTAGTAGCCGGCGCGTGATCCGATGCCGATGTCCTCGGCCATCGTGATCTGCACGTGGTCGACGTAGTGGTTGTTCCAGATCGGCTCGAACATCCCGTTGGCGAATCGGAACGCCAGGATGTTCTGCACCGTCTCCTTGCCGAGGTAGTGGTCGATGCGGAACACCGACTGGCTCGGGAAGACGTCAGCCACGATCCGGTTGAGCTCCTCGGCGGAGGCCAGGTCGTGGCCGAAGGGCTTCTCGATGACGACTCGACGCCAGCCCTCGGACGACTCGGCGAGGCCGTGCTTCTTGATCTGCGACACCACGACAGGGAACAGTCCGGGTGGGATCGAGAGGTAGAACGCATGGTTGCCGCCGGTGCCCTGCTGCTCGTCGAGCTCCTTCATGGTCTTGCCGAGACGCTCCCAGGCGTCATCGTCGTCGAACTCGCCCGGCACGAACCTGATGCCGGCGGCGAGCTGCTTCCACACGGTCTCGCTCCACGGCGTACGCGCGCCGTCCTTGGCCGCCTCCTTGATCATCTTGGAGAAAGCCTGCTTGCCGAAGTCCTGGCGGGCGAAGCCGACCAGCGCGAAGCCCGGGGGCAGCAGGCCTCGGTTGGCGAGGTCGTAGACCGCCGGGATGAGCTTCTTCTTGGCGAGGTCACCCGTGACGCCGAACAGGATCAGGCTGCAGGGGCCGGCGATACGGGGGAGACGGCGATCGCGCTGGTCGCGCAGCGGGTTTGTCATGCGCCGCCCTTGCCGGCGAGCGCCGCACGTAGGAGCTGAAGGCCGGCGGGCACGTTCTTGAGGTGGACCCGTACGACCGGGCGTCCGCGTTCGCGCAGGACGGCCGCATCACCCGCTGCCTGGGAATCGATGAAGGAGCCGAAGGTGAACTCCCGCCCCGGAACGGGGAGATCCTTGACCGGGTCGCCCGTGACCTGCAGGAACACGCCGGTCGCCGGGCCACCCTTGTGATACTGACCCGTCGAGTGGAGAAAGCGAGGACCCCAGCCGAAGGTCGTCGGTCGTCCCGTGCGCTGGGCGACGATCTCGCGGGCAGCGGCGAAGTCGGCGTGTCCGATGCGGTCGAGGTAGACCTGAAGCGACACGTAACCGTGCTCGAGATCGAGCTCGCCGAAAAGCCAGCTGATGGCTTCGTCGATCGTGCTGCCTTCGGGGCTGTAGACGTCGACGTCGCCGATCGTGAAGTCCGGGCGGGGCGTCTCGCCACCACCACCCAGCATGTCGCGGGCGGCCTGCTTGGCGCTCTCGACGTCGGGCTGGTCGAACGGGTTGATGCCGATGACGCTGCCGGCGACAGCAACCGCCGTCTCCCAGATCAGCATCTCGGCGCCCAGCGGAGCGGTCAGGGCGATGCCGTAGCCGGACTGTGCCTCCGGCGCATCCTTGCCATCGATCGACAGGAGGATCGAGTCGGACGTGCTCGGGTTGAAGTTGATCGCGTTCTCGAACGGCACCACCACCGGCAGCAGACCCTTGCCCTGCTTGCCGGTGGACTCGGCGACGAGCTGCTCGATCCAGTCGCCGAAGCCGTGCCGTGAACGATCGGCCATGACGAGCTTGTCGACGCGATGGCGATGGGCGACGCCGAGCAGCACACCCAGGCGCAGCGCGGGGTTGTCCTGCGAGTCGAGGGCGACGTCGTCCTGCACCGATGCGGCCTCGTCGAGCAGTGCGCTGACGTCAGCCCCGGCCAGACCGCTCGGCACCAGGCCGAATGCCGTCAGGGCCGAGTAGCGCCCACCGACGTGGGGATCGGCGTGGAACACCCGGTAGCCGGCGGCAGTGGCTTCCTCGTCGAGCGGCGAGCCCGGATCTGTCACCACGACGATGTGATCCGTGGGGGACAGCCCGGCCTCCGTGAAGGCGTGCTCGTACGCGCGTCGCTGGCTGTCGGTCTCGATCGTCCCGCCCGACTTGCTGGACACGACCACGATGCTGCGCTCGAGCTGGTCGGCAATCGCCGAGCGCACCATGTCGGGCTGTGAGGAGTCGAGCACCACCAGGTCGACGCCGGCGCTGTGGCAGATCACTTCGGGGGCCAGTGACGAGCCGCCCATCCCGCACAGGACCACATGGTCGAGCCCTTTGGCGGCAAGGCTCTCGCGCAGCTCGACTATCTCAGCGATCAGCGGACGCGAGGACTCGGCGAGTCCGGTCCAGCTGAGCCTGATCGAGGCCTCGGACACCGCGTCGGGGCCCCATTCGGTGGGGTCGTGCTCTGCTATACGGGAGGCGATCTTGTTGTCGATCGCGTCCTTGAGGGCCGCCTCGTACTCGTGTCGCGATGGCGCCGTGAGAAGCAGCTCGACCACCGGTCAGGCCTTGTCGAGCTCGTCGGAGACGGTCTCGAGCAGCTCGGCCCACGAGGCGTCGAACTTCTCCAGCCCTTCGGTCTCGAGCAGGTCGACGACCTCGTCGTAGCTGATGCCCTCGGCCTCAAGGTCGGCAATGACCTTGCGGGCCTCGTCGTACGTGCCGGTGACGGCGTCGCCGTGCAGCTCTCCGTGATCGGCGACAGCTTCGAGCGTCTTCTCGGGCATCGTGTTGACGGTGTTCGCGACGACGAGCTCGGTGACGTACATCGTGTCGGAGTAGGCGGGATCCTTGACCCCGGTCGAGGCCCACAGCGGGCGCTGCGGGTTGGCTCCCTTGCCGGCGAGTGCCTTGAACCGGTCCGAGCCGAAGACCTCTTCGTACGCCTCGTAGGCGAGTCGGGCGTTGGCGATGGCGGCCTTGCCCCGGAGCGGGCTGTCGTCGGGCAGACGCTTGTCGACCTCGGAGTCGACGCGACTGACGAAGAACGATGCGACGGAGTGGATCTTGGAGAGGTCCTGGCCGTCGGCGTCAGCCTGCTCGAGCCCGTCGAGATATGCGTTCATGACGCCGCGGTAGCGATCGAGCGAGAAGATCAGCGTGACGTTGACACTGATGCCCGCCGCGGTTGTCGCCGCGATGGCCGGAAGGCCCTCGACGGTGGCCGGGATCTTGATCAACGTGTTGGGCTGACCCACCTTGTCCCACAGCTTCTTGGCCATGGCGATGGTCGCGTCGGTGTCGCGGGCCATGCCCGGCTCCACCTCGATCGACACCCGGCCGTCCACGCCATTGGTCGCGTCGAAGACGGGCCGGAAGATCTCGGCTGCATCGTGCACGTCCTTGGTCGTGAGCTCGAAGACCGTGGTGTCGACGTCGGCGCCCTGGGCCTTGAGCTCCTTGACCTGCGGGGCGTACTTCTCGCCCTTGGAGAGCGCAGAGGCAAAGATCGACGGGTTGGTCGTCACACCGACGACGCCCGACTCGTCGACGAGATTCTTGAGGTTGCCGGTCTCGATGCGTTCACGGGACAGGTCGTCCAGCCAGATGGAGACTCCTGCATCGGCCAGTGCCTTCAAGCGGTCATTCATGATGTCTCCTTCGTGAGGATTCAGTGGGATTCGACGTCTGCGTTGTCGCCGGGTCCGACGGGTCCCGCCGGCCGAGCGTGGAATGGTGCCGTGGGTGCTTCGCTGGCCGCGGCGATTGACTCCTTGGCGGCAGCCGCGACGGCTTCGGCGGTGATGCCGAACTTGTCGAAGAGCGTCTCGTAGTCGGCAGAGGCGCCGAAGTGCTCGAGGCTGACGATGCGACCGGCGTCTCCGACGACGTCTCGCCAGCCGAGAGCGATGCCGGCCTCGACCGACACCCGCGCACGGAGCGAGGGCGGGATGACCTCGTTGCGATAGGCCTCGTCCTGCTGCTCGAACCACTCGCGGCTGGGCATCGAGACGACACGTGCCGCGATGCCGTCGGCGGCGAGCAGCTCGCGCGCCTTGACCGCGATCTGCACCTCGGAGCCCGTGGCGAACAGGATGACGTCGGGCGTGCCGTCGGTGTCGAGCAACGTGTACGCACCCTTGGCCGTCAGGTCGGCTGAGGCGTAGCCATCGGTGCCGCGCGGGAAGGTCGGCAGGTTCTGCCGGCTCAGCGCCAGGGCTGCAGGGCGGTTCGTGATGCCGAGCAGCGTCTTCCACGCGACGATCGTCTCGTTGGCGTCGGCCGGCCGGATCACGTCCAGGCCGGGGATCGCGCGCAGCGCGGCGAGGTGCTCGACCGGCTGGTGGGTGGGTCCATCCTCACCGAGCCCGATGGAGTCGTGGGTCCACACGTACGTGACCGGCAGCTCCTGCAGGGCGGCGAGGCGTACGGACGGTCGCATGTAGTCGCTGAAGACGAGGAACGTGCCACCGTACGGGCGGGTCAGCCCGTGCTGCGCCATCCCGTTCATGATCGCGCCCATCGCGTGCTCGCGGATGCCGAAGTGCAGGACGCGTCCGTACCAGTCGCCTTGGAACTTGGCCGTTGAGTGCTCGGGCGGCAGGAACGACGGCTCGCCCTTGGGGGTGGTGTTGTTGGATCCGGCGAGGTCGGCCGAACCGCCCCACAGCTCGGGCAGGTTGGCGACGGCTGCCGACAGGAAGTCACCCGACGCGACACGGGTCGCCACGCCCTTGGCATCAGCCTCGTAGGTGGGAAGATCGGCGTCCCAGCCCTCGGGGAGCTCACGCTTGGAGAGGCGTTCGAGCAGCGCGGCCTTGTCCGGAGCCGCGGTGGCCCACGCATCGAAGGACTTCTGCCAGGTCTCGCGGGCGGCCGCGGCCCGGTCACGGACCGCTTGCGTGTGCGCGATGACGTCGTCATCGACGATGAAGGTCTTGTCGGGGTCGAAACCGAGCAGCTCCTTGGTCGCCTTGATCTCGTCGTCACCCAGCGCCGATCCGTGCGAGCCGCCGGTGTTCTGCGCCGTCGGAGCGGGCCACGCGATGATGGTGCGGAGCACGATGAACGACGGCTTGTCGGTCACGGCCTCAGCAGCCTGGTAGGCGTCCCACAGTGCCTGGACGTCCTCGGTGTAGCCAGTGCCGCCGTTGGTCCAGTCGAGGACCTGCACGTGCCACCCGTACGCCTCGTAGCGCGCGGCGACGTCCTCGCTGAACGCGACGTCGGTGTCGTCCTCGATCGAGATGTGGTTGTCGTCGTACAGGACCGTGAGGTTGCCCAGCTTCTGGTGACCTGCCAGCGACGACGCCTCGGCCGAGACGCCCTCCTCGAGGTCTCCGTCGGAGCAGATCGCATAGACGCGGTGGTCGAACGGGCTCTCACCCGCAGCCGTCGCGGGGTCGAGCAGTCCGCGTTCACGCCGGGCCGCCATGGCGAAACCGACGGCATTGGCGACGCCTTGACCGAGCGGTCCGGTGGTCACCTCGACCCCCGGGGTGTGGTTGTACTCGGGATGCCCGGGTGTCTGGCTGCCCCAGGTGCGCAGGCTCTTGAGGTCGTCGAGCGTCATCGGGTAGCCCGCGAGGTAGAGCTGGACGTACTGCGTGAGGCTGGAGTGGCCGCACGAGAGCACGAAACGGTCACGGCCGGTCCAGTGCGGATCGGTCGGATCGTGGCGCATCACCTTTTGGTAGAGAAGGTATGCCGCAGGGGCGAGGCTCATCGCCGTCCCGGGGTGGCCGTTGCCGACCTTCTGAACGGCGTCGGCGGCCAGCAGACGAGCTGTGTCGACGGCCTTCTGGTCGAGGTCGGTCCAGTCGAGAGGGGTGGGGGCTGTTGTCACAGCGCAAGCTCCTGAATAGTCGATCGAGGGCGTCGGTCGGCGGTCCCAAACCGTCGATGACGACACTACTCGCGTAGCCCACGGAGCGCGCGGGTGAGTGGCGCCCATGAGACCGGCGAACAGGTGACCCAACCGTCGGTACGTCGCGAATCGGGTGGCACTAGACTTTGGCTCGTGACTGCCGTGCATGCGACGCCGACTGGTGGCGTCGACCAACCCGCCCTGCTGCCGGTTTCGCGACGCGATGTGGTCCTTTCGTACGTGGCGCTGACCAAGCCCCGCATCATCGAGCTCCTGCTGCTGACCACGGTGCCGGTCATGTTCCTCGCGGCTCAGGCCGTGCCACCCCTGTGGCTCGTCGTTGCCACAGTCGTCGGCGGCACCTTGTCGGCCGGAAGCGCCAACGCGCTCAACTGTGTCGTCGACGCCGACATAGACCAGCTGATGCGCCGTACCTCCCGCCGACCGCTGCCGCGTCACCAGGTCTCGACCCGCGGTGCGTTGTACTTCGGTCTGGCGCTGGGCGTCGCCTCCACGGTGTGGCTGTGGACGCTGGTCAATCCGCTCTCGGCGATGCTCGCTCTGGCCGCCAACGTCTTCTATGTCGTCGGCTACACGATGATCCTCAAGCGCCGCACGACGCAGAACATCGTCTGGGGCGGCGCCGCAGGCTGCTTCCCGGCGCTGATCGGCTGGACCGCCGTCACCAATGAGCTCGCCTGGGCGCCGGTCGTGCTGTTCATGGTGGTGTTCTTCTGGACGCCGCCGCACTTCTGGGCTCTGGCGATGCGCTATCGCGAGGACTACTCCGCCGCCAGTGTTCCGATGCTGCCCTCCGTGGTCAGCTCCGCCGAGGTCGCCCGGCAGATCGTCATCTACTCGTGGGTCATGGTCGCGACCTCCCTGCTGTTGTGGCCCTACACCGGCTGGTTCTACCCGGCGATGGCCATCACGCTCGGCATCATCTTCCTGATCGAGGCGTATGACCTTCGCTCCCGCGCACGCGACACCGAGGACCTCTCGGTCATCAAGCCGATGCGCTTGTTCCACCTGTCAAATGCCTACCTCGCGCTGCTGTTCGTCGCGGCTGCCGTCGACCCGTTCCTGAAGTAGGGACCGCCTTCCAGCCATGTCAGCGTGGGTGCGACGGGTTGGGCCCGACGACTGGCGTGACTGGCGGGTGCTGCGGCTCCGGTCGCTGAGAGAGGATCCGTCAGCGTTCTCGTCGTCGACGACGGCGTGGACCGGCTCCCAAGACACCGAGGATCGCTGGCGCACGCGACTCGCCGACGGGGCGTGCTTCATCGCCTACGCAGGTGCGACCCCTGTCGGTATGGTCGCGGGCATGACGGGGGCAGACGGGACCAATCAGCTGATCTCGATGTGGGTCGCACCGGAGGCGCGACGCCAGGGGATCGGGGCCGAGCTCATCGACGCTGTCGTCGCATGGAACGGCAACCGCCCGTTGAGTCTGCGAGTCATCGACGGAAACGTGGCGGCGATACGTGCGTACGAGGACCGCGCGTTCGTCATGGTCGATGGCGATGCGGATGCCGAAGGCTGCCGCACCATGGTCCGAGCCGGGCAGGGGGTCACCGGATGAATGGCGGCGGCAAGGGTGTCGCGGTCTTCTTCGGCGTGTCCGGCGTGCTCATGGTGCTGGTCGGCCGCGAGTTCGCTGAACGAGGCGGAGATCTGGGCAACGCGGCAAAGGTGTTCGTCCTGATCGGGACGATCTGGACCGCTGTGGCGATCGGTCTCGCAGCCGCGTTCCTCCTGGGCAGGAGGTCCTGAATGCCTGGGATCAGCGCCAGCGCTTATCGGCTGATCGAGGCATCGCGTGACCGCATCCTGTCCGAGCGGTTCTTCGGGCGGTACGCGCGCGTCGGCCTGCGCGGACTCTTGGCTGACACCAACCGGGTGGCCACGTGGGACGAGGTTCCTGGTGAAGCGGCCGTGGGCGGCTATGCCTGGCAGCGCGGTGACGGCCGAACGAGACGTTGGCTGCCTCAGGGCATCACCACGTCCTCGGATGCGTACGGACACGATCCGTCTGCGGGCACCCTCGGTGGACGTCACATCGTCCTGACCAGCTGGTATGCCAGTCACATCTGGGGCTTCATCTTCGGCTCACGCATCTCGGTCATGGACTGCACCGATCCCCACGCGGCGCCCTACCGGCACGTGCTGCTCGTCAACCCCAAACGCCTGTTCGGAGTCAACTGGCTCACCACGATCAGGGTGCACGCGGGCGGGATCGTCTGGTACGGCAAGTACCTCTACGTCGCAGGAGGACAACATGGCATCCGGGTGTTCCGGCTCGATGACCTCGTACGGGTGCGCAACCGCTTCCGTACCAAGACCTATCGGTACGTGCTGCCTCAGTTCACCGAGTATCACGCCGAACATGACGACGGCGTCGGCGAGATGTTCTATTCGTTCATGTCGCTCGACCGTTCCGGTGACGAGGACCATCTGGTGGCCGGCGAGTACGGCCGCAAGGGCGGCAGCCACCGGCTGATGCGATTTCCCCTCGATCGCGACAGCGAGCTGCTTCACAGCGATGATCGCGGGTGGGCCGTCCCCGCCGAGCTGTACGACCGTCAGGTCGAGCGCATGCAGGGGGCGACCCTGGTCAAGGGCACCTGGGTCATCACGGCCAGCAATGGCAGGGGCAATCCGGGCGACCTGTGGGTCGGGAAGCCGGGCGACTACGTCAAGCACGCCGGAGTGCTGCCGACCGGCCCGGAGGACATCACCTACTGGCCCCAGCGCGGTCAGTTGTGGTCGCTCACCGAGTGGCCACACCAGCGCTGGGTCTACGCCATCGACGCGAAAAGATGGGTCGCAGCTCCGCCCATGACCGACGAGCCCCGACCCGGCGAGTCGTGAGGACGATCAGCGGCCTGACTGCGGTTGAGGACGAGGGGCAGCCGAGGACGATGCAGGAGGAACAACCGACTGTGTGGCGGGGGAGACGACCGCCAACAACAGGCGTGTGCCGGCAACGACCAGCAGGCCCGCGCCCACCAGGTGGGTCGCAACCAACGCGATCGGCAGATCGGTGAAGTACTGGACGAACCCGATGGTGCCCTGGGCGAGCTCGACGCCCAGCAAGATCCATGCGAGCCGGCGAAGATCGCCACGCAGGACCAAGCACAGCACGAGGGTGAGCGCCACCAGCGCGTAGACCGAAGCGGCGTGCACGTGGCTCATGACCTGCGGATCCAGGCCGTTGCGGGGCGCCTCGTCGTCGCCCGCGTGCGGGCCGCTTCCCGTCACGATCGTGCCCAGATAGACGACGATCCACATCGCCACGTACGTCGCGACCACGTATGGCGCCCGGTGCGGCGAGGAGGCTTGACCGCCTCGTACACGGACCACCAGCACCGTCGAGGTGGCGATGAGCCCCATCGACAGGATGAGGTGCAGCGACACGACCCAGGGGTTGAGGTCGGTCAGCACGCTGATGCCGCCGATCACGGCCTGGAACGGCACGCCGAGGGCAATGATGAGGGCGAGGCGACGCAGGGTGCGATCGGTCGACGCCCAGCGCCACACGGCGATGAACGTCGAGACCACGACGAAGACGAGGACGTACGTGAGCATCCGATTGCCGAACTCGATCACCCCGTGGGTGCCGAGGGCGCGATGCGGGACGAACGACTCCTCGGTGCACTTGGGCCAGGTGGGACAGCCCAGCCCTGAGCCGGTGAGGCGGACCAGGCCACCTGTCAGGACGATCAGGATGTTGGCGGCCAGGGCGGCCAGTGACCAACGCTCGACGGAGGTGCGATCGGGGGCGCGAAGCCCGAGGTTCACTCCCACTTGAACGTCCTTGAGACGCCGAGGCCGCAGCAGACGGCCCACATGATCAGCACCACCACGGAGAACGCGGTGGGACCGGTGCCGGCGAACGTGTCGCGCAACCCTTGCCCGAGGGCACCTGAGGGCAGGACCTGCAAGGCGTGGCTCGCTGCCTCGGGGTAGCGGCTCAGCGGCACGATGAGCCCGCCGCCGACCAGGAGCAGCACGTAGACGAGGTTGGCGACGGCGAGCGTGGCCTCGGCGCGCATGATCCCGGCGATGAGAAGTCCGAGCGAGCCGAACGCCGCCGTGCCGAGCACGACCAGCATCAGTGCCTGCAGGACGATGATGAGACCGCCGTGCGGCTCCCAGCCCAGCAGGAGGCCGACACCGGAGAGGATCGCGAGCTGCACGACCTCGATGATCGCCACGGCGCCGATCTTGCCGACCAGGAGGCCCCATCGGGGGAGCGGTGACGCACCGAGACGCTTGATGACCCCGTAGCGACGCTCGAAACCGGTGGCAATCGCCAGGGACGTGAAAGACGTCGACAGCACGGCAAGCGCGAGGATGCCGGGCGTGATGATGTCGATCGGCCGACCCGCACCGAGATCGACGACCTTGTCCGCGCGTGCTCCGAGGATCAGCAGGACGAGCGGGATGACCAGCGTCAGCAACAGCTGCTCGCCGTTGCGAGACAACAGGCGAAGCTCCATCGAGATCTGCGAACGCAGCATGGCTGGGCGCGGAGCCGCTCCTGGCTTCGGCGAGAGGTCGAGGCTCATCGCAGCGCCTTCCCGGTCAGCTCGAGGAAACGGTCCTCGAGGGTCTGGCGCTCCACGAGCACCGACTCGGTCATCACGCCCTGGCTGGCGCACCACGAGGTGAAGGTCGCCAGCAGCGCGGGGTCGACGTGGCCGGCGATCACGTACGACCCTGGAGTGACCTCGTCGACCTTCGTGTCGTCGGGCAGGGCCAGCATGAGGCTCTCGACGTCGAGGCCGGCGCGGGCGGTGAAGCGGACCGTGTTCTGCGCGCCGGAAGCGGCCAGCCCGTGGGGTGTGCCCGACGCGATGACCTGGCCCGCGTCGACGATGTGGACGACATCGGCAAGGGTCTCGGCTTCATCCATGAAGTGCGTCGTCAGGACGACTGTGACACCGCTGGATCGCAGCTCGCTGATCAGCTCCCACGTCGACCGGCGCGCCTGCGGGTCGAGGCCGGCTGTGGGTTCGTCGAGGAAGACGAGCTCGGGGCGGCCCACGATCGCCATCGCGAGGCTGAGTCGTTGCTGCTGTCCGCCGGAGAGTCGGCGGTAGGGCGTACGGCCGAATGACTGCATGCCGAGACGTTCGATCAGGAGGTTCACGTCGAGCGGGTGGGCGTGGAGCGACGCGATGTGACGCAGCATCTCGTACGCCCGGGAGCCGGACCACGCGCCGCCCGACTGCAGCATGACGCCAACTCGGGGTCGGAGCACGTGGGCGTCGGCGACCGGGTCCAGGCCGAGGACGCGTACCGACCCGGTCTGTGGGCGTCGGAAGCCCTCGCAGGTCTCGATCGTGGTCGTCTTGCCAGCGCCGTTGGGACCGAGGATCGCGGTGACGGTGCCGGGATCGACGGCGACGTTGAGCCCGTCGACCGCGGTGACGGCTCCATATTTCATGACGAGGTCGATGACCTCGACAGCGGGGCGATTCACCCGCCCAGTGTAGGTGTGGGACCTTCGGCCGGACTTTGCAGGCTGACCGCTACGCCGTGGAACGCTCCGCTCGTAGGCTGTCGGCATGGATCTACCTGTCATGCCGCCCGTCCAGCCGATGCTTGCAAAGTCGGTCAAGGGCGTGCCCGCGCAAGACTCGGTCGACGGCGGACTCTCGTACGAACCCAAATGGGATGGCTTTCGTTGCATCGTGTTCCGCGACGGCGACGAGGTCGTGCTGGCGAGTCGCTCGACCAAGGAGCTGACCCGCTACTTCCCGGAAGTCGTCGAGGCCGTGAAGGCCGAGCTCCCGGACCGCATCGTGATCGACGGTGAGATCTTTCTGGCCATCGACGGACGACTGGAGTTCGACGCGTTGTCGCAGCGCATCCATCCGGCAGACTCCCGTGTGCAGATGCTGGCCAAGAAGACGCCGGCGTCCTTCGTGGCGTTCGATCTGCTTGCCCTGGCGGACGAGTCGCTGATGGACGAGCCGTTCTCCGTACGACGTGGACGTCTCGAGAAGGCGTTGGCCCAGGCGAAGGGTCCGATCCACGTGACCCGGACGACCACGGACGCGGACGAGGCCGAGAGGTGGTTCGAAACATTCGAGGGCGCCGGGCTCGACGGGGTCGTCGCCAAGGCGCTGGCCAAGCCGTACGCGCCGAACGGCCGCACCATGCTCAAGGTCAAGCACTCGCGGACGGCTGACGTCGTCGTGGCGGGATACCGGCTGCACAAGACCTCGACCGCAGAGAAGCCGCTGCTCGGCTCGATGCTGCTCGGTCTGTACGCCGAAAACGGAGATCTGCAGCACGTGGGGGTTGCCGCGTCGTTCACGGCCGCACGCCGGGCCGAGCTGATCGATGAGCTCGCTCCACTCATCGTGGATGCCGCCGATCACCCATGGGGAAAGTGGCAGGACGCCGACGCGCAGGCGAGCTCGCGACTGCCTGGCGGACAGAGCAGGTGGAGCGGGACCAAGGACCTCTCATTCGTCACCCTCGATCCCACGCGGGTCGCGGAGGTCGGCTACGAGCACATGGAGGGCACGAGGTTTCGCCACACGGCGCAGTTCAAGCGCTGGAGGCCCGACCGCGAGCCCGCGTCGTGCACGTACGAGCAGCTCGAAGAGGTGGCCAAGTACGACCTCGCCGCAATTTTGTCGTGACCCCGAGATCTGGGCACCTGTGGGGCATCTGAGGAGGCCGGACACCCGGTAGGTGCCCACATGTTGCGGGGATCACCGCTTGTTGCGCGTGTCCTTGCTGGGCTGGACCCGCTTGGGCTCGCCGGGCATCTTCGGGTACTCGGGGGGATAGGGCATCTCGGTCGGATCTGACTCCCACCATGCGAGGAGGGTGTCCAACGAGTGCTCGACATCATCGATCGCCGCCCACGCATCGCCATCGGATGCGAGCTTCGTCGGAACGGTGTGCAGGGTGAAGTCGCGCGGATCTGTGAGCGTCGACAGCTCCTCCCAGGCCACCGGCATGGAGACGGTGGCTCCGGGGGTGGGGCGCAGGCTGTAGGCCGAGGCGATCGTCCGGTCGCGACAGTTCTGGTTGAAGTCGACGAAGACGTTGTCCCCGCGCTCTTCCTTCCACCACTTGGTGGTCACGCCGTCGGTGCGCTTCTCGAGCTCGCGCGCGAACGCGATCGCCGCATGACGAACCTCGGTGAAGGTCCACCTGGGTGCAATGCGGGCGTACACGTGAACCCCGCGCTTGCCGCTGGTCTTGGCGAACGCGGCGATGCCCGCCTCGGCGAAGAGGTCACGAGCGACCGCAGCGACGCGTACGGCATCACCGAACGTCGCCGAGCCGAACGGATCGAGGTCGATCCGCAGCTCATCGGGCCTGTCGTTGTCGGTCCGACGGGTGGGCCACGGGTGGAACGTGATGGCGCCCATGTGCGCAGCCCACGCGGCGACGGCGATCTCGGTCATGCAGATCTCGTCTGCGACCCGCCCCGACGGGAACAGGATGCGCGTGCTCTCCACATAGTCGGGAGCGCCGCGCATCATCCGCTTCTGATAGAACGCGTCGCCATGACTGTCGGCGCGTGTCGACATCACCATGCCCTCGCGGACGCCCTTGGGCCACCGTTCGAGCGCGACGGGACGGTTGCGGAGAGCGCGCATGAGACCGTCGGCGACCGCGACGTAGTACTCGGCGACCATGACCTTCGTGACCTCGGCGGAGAAGTCCGTCGCCTCGTAGATCACCCTGGTCGGGCTCGAGACGCGCACCGAACGACCGCCGGCGTCGATCTCCACAGCGTCGGATGCCATGTGTTCACCTTATGGCCGCAGACACGGCCCCTGCCCTCGTGGTCAGCGCGGGTCGCGCCTGGATAGTTTGGTTTCCATGTTCGCTTCACTAGGTCGGTTCGTCTCCCGTCACCCCTGGCAGGTGATCGTCGCGTGGATCGCACTCGCGGTCGTGGTCGTGATGACCGCCCCCAAGCTCACGTCAACCACTGACGAGGCGGAGTTCCTGCCGGGTCACTACGAGTCGATCAAGGCGATCGACGTGCAGACCAAGGCGTTCCCCAACCGTACGGACATCGGCGCGATCATCGTGTTCGACCGCAAGGACGGAGGTGAGATCACCGCCGCCGACTCGGCCGCCATCGAGCAGATTGCCTCGACGCTGCAGAGCAAGAAGATCTCCCAGTTCGGCCCGATCGTCGCGGCGCCGCCGTCGGAGAACAAGCTGGTGCAGACCGCCATCGTCAGCCTGGGCAAGGACGCTGATCCGTTCGGCACCACGATCCTCGACAGCGCCAAGGAGCTGCGCGCCGAGCTGAAACCGCTGGTCAAGGGCACTGACCTCAATGCGGGTGCGACTGGTTCGGTGCCTCAGAGCCTCGACTCACAGGAATCATCCGAAGACGCCTTGGTGATCGTCGGCATCGTCACGATCCTGCTGATCCTGGGTCTGCTGCTCCTCATCTTTCGGAGCCCGATCATCGCGTTCCTGCCGATCGTGGTCGTTGCGGTGGTGTCCCAGATCGCCACCGGGTTCATCGCGATGGCAAATGAGGCATTCAACCTCAAGGCGGACAGCTCGATAGAGGTGATCCTGCTCGTCGTGCTCTACGGCATCGGAACGGACTACATCTTGTTCTTCCTGTTCCGCTATCGCGAGCACCTGCGTCTCGGTCAGGACAGCCGCACTGCCGTCGAGAGCGCTGTCGAGAAGGCCGGCGAGGCCATCACGTCCGCCGGAGGCGCCGTCATCGTCGCCTTCATGGCGCTGATCTTGTCGACGCTGAGCATCTTCCGGTCGATCGGTCCCGCACTGGCTATCGCCGTCGCTGTGACGGTGCTCGCTGCGCTGACCCTCGTCCCGGCCATTGTCTCCCTCATCGGTACCAAGGTCTTCTGGCCCTCCAAGTCGTGGAAGGTCGAGCCCGAGGCGGCTCGCTTCGGTGCGGTCGGCGACTCGCTCGGCAGGCACCCGGTCCGCTACGCGCTGGCATCCGGACTGGTGCTCGCCGCTCTCGCCGTGTTCGCCCTCGGGTTCAAGCCGACGTTCGACTTCGGCGACACCGGTGTTCCCAAGACCGCGGAGTCCACCGTCGCGCTCAAGACCCTCCAGAAGGGGCTGCCTCCCGGGGCGACCGATCCGACAGCCGTCTTCCTGCAGAGCAAGGACGGATCACCCCTCGACGCCGCAGCCGTCGCCGCGTACGGCGCAGACCTTGCGAAGGCCAAGGGCATCGCCCAGGTCGCACCTGCGGTCCTCTCCGAGGACAGGTCGACAGCTGTCTACACGGCTGTGCTCGACTCCGATCCGTCCTCGGACGCCTCGATGCAGAACGTCAAGGGCCCCATCCGTACGACAGCGCACGACGCAGCACCGGACGGCACCGAGGCGCTCGTCGGAGGCACGACCTCGGTGTTCGTCGATCTCCAGAAGGCGATGAATCGCGACTACTCCGTGGTGTTCCCGGTCGCCGCCGTCATCATCATGGTGATCCTCGGGCTCCTCCTGCGCAGCCTCGTTGCCCCGTGGTACCTGATGGCCTCGGTCGGCCTTGGCTTCGGAGCGACGCTCGGTGCCGCGGTCCTGCTCTTCCAGCACGTGCAGGGCAAGGACGGGCTCATCTTCATGCTGCCGATCTACATCTACCTGTTCGTCGTGGCACTGGGCACTGACTACAACATCTTGATGATCGCGCGACTGCGTGAAGAAGCCCGGCAGGGCAAGGGATCCCGTGAAGCGGCGGCGCAGGCCGTGCGCCACGCAGGACCAACGGTTGCGGCAGCGGGCCTGATCCTTGCCGGCACGTTCGCCTCACTGATGCTGGGCGGCAACTCGCTGCTCGTCTCGATGGGTTTTGCCATCTCGTTCGGCATCTTCGTCTCAGCGTTCGTCATGGCAATGTTCTTCACCCCGGCGCTCACCGCGCTGATCGGCCACGCCGCCTGGTGGCCCGGTCACGGCGACGAGACGGCGGAGGAACGGGCTGCTCGCACCGGGTAAGGCTCACCTTCGTTGAAAGCGCTTGGTGAATAAAGGCACACTTGTCTTGTGAAATACACCGGGTCGGACGAAGTCGCGTTGGTAGACGACGCTCCTACCCGTGAGCGCGTGGCAACAACGATTCTCGAGCACGGCCCGTCGACCGCAGCAGATCTTGCCCAGCAGCTGCACCTGACACCGGCAGCGATTCGTCGCCACCTCGATCAGCTTCTCGCCGACGGAGTCCTGATGACACGCGACCAGCGTGTCGTGGGGCAGCGCGGACGAGGCCGACCCGCCAAGGTCTACGTGATCACCGACTCAGGGCGAGACCACTTCAAGCACGCGTACGACCAGCTGGCCGCAGGAGCGCTCCGCTACCTCCAGGAGACCGGGGGAGACGACGCCGTCATGGCGTTCGCTCGCCACCGCCTGACCGAGGCCGAAGACCGCTATCGTCCGCTGCTCGACCTGGCTGAGCCCGATCAACGCGCACACGTGCTTGCTGAAGCCCTCAGTGAGGACGGTTACGCCGCGTCGGTGGGCAGCACGCCCGCCGGCACCCAGATGTGCCAGAACCACTGCCCGGTCGCCCACGTGGCCGAGGAGTTCCCACAGATGTGTGAGGCCGAGACCGAGATGTTCGCTCGTCTGCTCGGCACGCACGTACAACGACTTGCGACGATCGCCCACGGCGACGGCGTCTGCACGACCCATTTACCCAACACAGCTCCAACTGCAGAGAGGTTGACCTCATGACGACCACGTCAGAGACACCCAACGCCATCGAAGAGGCAAACCCAGGCCTCAAGGACGTCGGAAGCTACGAATTTGGCTGGTCCGACAAGAACGACGCCGGTGCGACCTCCAAGCGCGGACTGAGCGAGGACGTCGTGCGCAACATCTCGGCGCTCAAGAGCGAGCCCGAGTGGATGCTCGACCTGAGGCTCAAGGGCCTGAAGCTCTTTGGTCGCAAGCCCATGCCGACTTGGGGTTCTGACCTCAGCGGCATCGACTTCGACAACATCAAGTACTTCGTCCGCTCGACCGAGAAGGTTGCCGCGACGTGGGACGACCTGCCCGACGACATCAAGAACACGTACGACCGTCTCGGCATCCCCGAGGCCGAGAAGCAGCGCCTCGTCTCCGGTGTCGCGGCTCAGTACGAGTCCGAGGTCGTCTACCACTCGATCCGTGAAGACCTCGAGGAGCAGGGCGTCCTCTTCCTCGACACCGACACGGCGCTCAAGGAGCACCCCGAGCTGTTCAAGGAGTACTTCGCGACGATCATCCCGGTCGGCGACAACAAGTTCTCCGCGCTCAACTCGGCGGTCTGGTCGGGCGGCTCGTTCATCTACGTGCCCAAGGGCGTCCACGTGGACATCCCGCTGCAGGCCTACTTCCGCATCAACACCGAGAACATGGGTCAGTTCGAGCGCACGCTGATCATCGCCGACGAGGGCTCGTACGTTCACTACGTCGAGGGCTGCACCGCGCCGATCTACTCCAGCGACTCGCTGCACTCGGCCGTCGTCGAGATCGTCGTCAAGAAGGGCGCCCGCGTCCGCTACACGACGATCCAGAACTGGTCCAACAACGTCTACAACCTGGTCACCAAGCGCGCCGTCTGCGAAGAGGGCGCCACGATGGAATGGGTCGACGGCAACATCGGCTCCAAGGTCACGATGAAGTACCCCGCGGTCTACCTCATGGGTGAGCATGCCCGCGGCGAGACGCTGTCGATCGCCTTCGCCGGTGAGGGTCAGCACCAGGACGCCGGCGCCAAGATGGTGCACGCGGCTCCCAACACGTCGAGCTCGATCCTGAGCAAGTCGGTCGCCCGTGGCGGCGGACGTACGTCCTACCGCGGCCTCCTGCAGGTGCTCGAGGGCGCTGAGGGCTCAGCCAGCACGGTCAAGTGCGACGCGCTCCTGGTCGACCAGATCAGCCGCTCCGACACCTACCCGTACGTCGACGTCCGCGAGGACGACGTGACCCTGGGCCACGAGGCCACAGTGTCCAAGCTCAGCGACGACCAGCTCTTCTACTTCATGTCGCGAGGCATGGAGGAGGACGAGGCCATGGCGATGATCGTCCGCGGCTTCGTCGAGCCCATCGCCCGTGAGCTCCGGGACGACCTGCCCGAGGACATCAAGAACACCTACGACCGGCTCGGCATCCCCGAGGCCGAGAAGCAGCGCCTCGTCTCCGGCGTCGCGGCCCAGTACGAGTCCGAGGTCGTCTACCACTCGATCCGTGAGGACCTCGAGGAGCAGGGCGTGCTCTTCCTCGACACCGACACGGCGCTCAAGGAGCACCCTGAGCTGTTCCAGGAGTACTTCGCCACGATCATCCCGGTCGGCGACAACAAGTTCTCCGCGCTCAACTCCGCGGTGTGGTCCGGCGGCTCGTTCATCTACGTGCCCAAGGGTGTCCACGTCGACATCCCGCTGCAGGCCTACTTCCGCATCAACACCGAGAACATGGGCCAGTTCGAGCGCACGCTGATCATCGTCGACGAAGGCTCCCTACGTGCACTACGTCGAGGGCTGCACCGCGCCGATCTACTCCAGCGACTCGCTGCACTCGGCGGTCGTCGAGATCATCGTCAAGAAGGGCGCCCGCGTGCCGCTACACGACGATCCAGAACTGGTCGAACAACGTCTACAACCTGGTCACCAAGCGCGCCGTCGGCGAAGAGGGCGCCACGATGGAGTGGGTCGACGGCAACATCGGCTCCAAGGTCACGATGAAGTACCCGGCCGTCTACCTGATGGGCGAGCACGCCCGCGGCGAGACGCTGTCGATCGCCTTCGCCGGTGAGGGTCAGCACCAGGACGCCGGCGCCAAGATGGTGCACGCCGCTCCCAACACGTCGAGCTCGATCCTGAGCAAGTCGGTCGCCCGCGGCGGCGGACGCACGTCGTACCGCGGCCTCCTGCAGGTGCTCGAGGGCGCTGAGGGCTCAGCCAGCACGGTCAAGTGCGACGCGCTGCTGGTCGACCAGATCAGCCGCTCCGACACCTACCCGTACGTCGACGTCCGCGAGGACGACGTGACCCTCGGCCACGAGGCCACCGTCTCCAAGCTGAGCGACAACCAGCTCTTCTACTTCATGTCGCGCGGCATGGAGGAGGACGAGGCCATGGCGATGATCGTCCGCGGCTTCGTCGAGCCGATCGCCCG
>CAWKHU010000012.1:0-251793 GCA_963849625.1 uncultured Actinomycetota bacterium | reverse complement strand
CGAACAAACAGCCTCAGACGGAGACGAGGACCTCGGCGACCGAGCCCTTGGCAGCGGTCACGGCGTTGTCGACCGACACCGACTTGGGGGCGAGCGTACGGAGCGTCCAGTCACCCGGGCCGGCGAAGAACCGGAACTGGCCCGTCGCCGAGGTCGGGACCTCGGCGGTGAACTCACCCGTACGGTCGAGCAGACGTACGTACGCGTTGCCGACGGGCTGACCGTCACGCGTCACGACACCTTGGATGACGGCTTCGTTGGCGACGTCGACGCCCTCGAGGCTGGGCCCACCCTTGATCGCGCCGCACATCAGGCAGCACCCGGCTCGTCGCCGAGGGCGACAGGAACGGCTCGGAGAGCGCCGTACTCGGTCCACGAACCGTCATAGTTCTTCACGTTGTCGTGACCCAGGATCTCCTTGAGCACGAACCACGTGTGCGAGCTGCGCTCACCGATGCGGCAGTAGGCGATGGTGTCCTTGCCGTCGTCGAGGCCGGCCTCGGCATACAGCGCCTTGAGCTCCTCGTCGCTGCGGAAGGTGCCGTCGTCGTTGGCGGCCTTGCTCCACGGCACGTTGCCCGCGGTCGGGATGTGCCCGCCGATCTGGGCCTGCTCCTGCGGCAGGTGCGCGGGAGCCAGCAGGCGACCCGCGTACTCGTCAGGGCTGCGGACGTCGATGAAGTTCTTCGTGCCGATCGAGTCGACCACTTCGTCGCGGAACGCGCGGATCGACGTGTCGGGCTCCTTGGCCACGTACGTCGTCGCGGGACGCTCGGTCACGTCAGTGGTGAGCTCGCGGCTGTCGAGCTCCCACTTCTTGCGGCCACCGTCGAGCAGGCGCAGGTTGTCGTGCCCGTAGTACTTGAGGTACCAGTACGCGTACGCGGCGAACCAGTTGTTGTTGCCGCCGTAGAACACGACGGTGTCGTCGTTGCCGATGCCCTTCTCCGACAGGAGCGCCTCGAGGCGGGTCTTGTCGATGAAGTCGTGGCGGACGCCGTCCTGCAGGTCCTTGCGCCAGTCGATCTTGACGGCGCCGGCGATGTGGCCCTTGTCGTAGGCGTCGGCGTCCTCGTCGACCTCGACGAGTACGACGTTGGGGTCAGAGAGGTGCTCCTCGACCCAGTCAGCGCTGACGAGCGCGGATTCGCGGCTCATACGGTTCCTCCGGTTGGTGTGTGGTGCGGTGGGTGATGTGGACGATCAGGCGCTGACCGGGGTGAACCGGCGCAGCACCAGGTAGAGCTCGCATCCCAGGCACAGGCCGATGGATGCGTTGAGCAGGGCCGCGATCAGCGCGAAAGCCGTGGCGAGCAGTCCGACCGTCGACGCACCGGCCAAGAAGGCGACCAGGGCGACAGCGGTGAACGAGAAGCCCACGAGCTGCGCAAAACGCGGAGGGCGGGAGTCCTCGAGCTCGGCAGGAGCGCCGATCCGGGGACGAACGAACTTCTTGAAGAAGACCGAGTACGGCGAACGGTTGAGTCCGGCGAATGCCGCGATGGCGAACACCGCGACCTGGGCCGCAAGCAGGATCTCACGTGCGGGCGACGGCAGTACGAGTACGAGTGCCACCACCACGGAGGTGATGCCGGCGGCGACGCGCAGACCGCGCGGGTCGACCGAGGCCGGTGCGGCCTGATGTGTTAGGTCCTTCACGGACATGTCTGTGCTCCTGGCATAGGGCGTCACGGCCGGAGATCCGGGAGGTGACGGGGCTGACGAAATGAGAAGGGTCAGCGCATGCGACACAGCGACGAGCACATGCAGCAGTTGTCCACTGCCCTGCGCCGAGTCAGATGTGTCGTCTGGAACATGTGGACAACAGTAGGGAACGGATCCCGGCAATCCATCGAATGTCTTGCAATGTGGACACCTGTCTCACATCTCGGGATAGTGCCCCCTGAGATGTGGCTCAGGCCACAGCGAAGTCGAGTGCTGCCAGCACCTGCTCGCGGCGCGGGAGGCCCGAGGCTCGGCGCGTCACCCGACCCTTCGAGTCGAGGACAAGCACGGTCGGTGTACGCAGGATGTTGAGCTTGCGGGTGAGCTCAAGTCGCTCCTCGGCGTCGATCTCGATCGTCACGACACCCGGAGTCTTGGCGGCGATGTCAGTCAGGAGCACCCGTGTGGCGCGGCACGGCGCACAGAACGCGCTCGAGAACTGCACCAACGTGGCTCGCTCACCCAACGCCGAACCGAGCTCGTCCGAGCCCAGGCGCTCCGCGTCGTCCGTGGTGCTGAACCGGCCGTTCTTGATCGAGAACGCCAGCGCCAGCGCCGCCGTCAGCACGACGGCGATCACGAGGATGATGATTCCGTTCACATTTCAACGATACGCGGCTGCGCAATACGTACGACGCTGTCTCAGAACCCAGAGGCACCGATGAGCTGACCCGCGATGTAGACGACAGGTGCCGCGAACGCGACCGACAGCGCGCCGGGCAGGCCCCATCTGGCGGCCGGATGGGTGTGGCCTTCGGCCCAGGACTGACCCGAGATCTGCCCGAACACGGCGAACAGCGCAGCCGTCGAGCCCAGCGCCACACCGAGCACCCAGGTCATCAGCGTGTCGACGTTGGCCACGACCACAGCCCCCGCCACGGCACCGAGCACCATCGCCAGCGAACCGCACACCCACCGGTCGATGGGCAGCAGCCAGACCAGCACGCCGACCGCGACGCCGGCGGCGCCAACGGCAACGACCTCGGCATCACCGAACGACTTGACCGCGCCGATCCAGCCGACCGACAAGGCGGCGAGCACGCCGAGAGCGACTGAGTACGAGGCCGTCGACACGAGCCTGGCGCGACCGTCCGTACGAAGCATCTGCGTCGTCAGGGTGATGAACACGCCTACGACGATCGCCGGCATGATCGCGGCGAGCATCCCGTTGTCGGCGTGTCCGAACACCTTGTCCGAAGTGCCGTCGGCTCCCTCCAGCGTGGCGGGCCACATCGACAAGGCCGTCGCGACAAGACCGGCACCGGCAACGGAGGCGACCATCGGCACATCGACCCGGTCTTCGCTGACGGGCGCGGGGGCCAGCGCGATCAGCAGCTGAACGACCACGACAACGGCTGCGACCAGCCACGGGTCGGTGTAGGCCGCGAGGGTAAGCAAGCCTGCCAGAACGAGGGAAAGCAGCGCGGAGGGGACGTATGACACCCCCGAATGATCGCAGGTGCGGGCTGTGACGTCGTTCTCATGTCGTGGAAATTGATACGACACCTGAAGTATTGTGGACTTGCAAGCGATCAAGATGTGGCCACGGTGACTCACCTTGGCCCTTTGTTTTACCCGGTCCAGCAAGCACTGGAGGTAGCGAAATGGCGCACCTGCTCCTGCTGACACGCAGCAAGCAGTCCTCGGTCGAGGTCCTGCCCGCGCTCGCGCTGCTCCCCCACCACGTCAAGATCTTGCCCGCCGAGGCCAGCGCCCTCATCGACGCGCCGCCCTGCGATGCCGTGATCGTCGACGGTCGCAACGACCTCGCCCAGGTGCGCAGCCTGACGCGCGTGATCCGTACGACCGGCATCGAGTGCCCCCTGATCCTGATCCTCACCGAGGGCGGTCTTGCCGTCGCCGCAGCCGACTGGGGCATGGACGATGTCATCCTCACCACGGCCGGGCCAGCCGAGCTCGAAGCCCGCCTGCGCCTCAGCATCGGCCGCGCCGCTGCCGGACGCGACGGTGACACCGAGAACCACGTCATCTCCTCGAGCGGGTTGGTCGTCGATGACGCCAGCTACACCGCGAAGCTCGAGAACCGCAGCCTCGACCTCACGTTCAAGGAGTTCGAGCTGCTCAAGTTCCTCGCCCAGCACCCCGGTCGCGTCTTTACCCGCCAGCAGCTGCTGCAAGAGGTCTGGGGCTATGACTACTTCGGCGGCACCCGTACGGTCGATGTCCACGTACGTCGTCTGCGCGCCAAGCTCGGCGTCGAGCACGAGACGTTGATCGGCACCGTCCGAAATGTCGGCTACCGGTTCGTCGCCACCAAGCCCGAGCCCGCGCGCGAGACGGCTGAAGCCGACACAGTCGCCGACGAAGCGACCGTCCAGTCCTGACTTTCCACAGGCTGATTCGTGGAGCGATCGGGCTGTCGGCAGCGATCTGTAGTCTCAAAGTGCCAGCCTTTCGTCTCTCGTTCTGACTGCGATTGCAGGAGTGCGAAGCATTGGGCCGCCTCGAGGCGCAGGTCAAGACCCACCAGCTGGCCGCCGCGAGGGCGCTGCAGACCTCCAAAGCTGCTGACACCCTCGGTGCCACATCGACCGGCGCCCTGCTGGCCAATACGTTCGGTGGCGACCCGACGGCCGCCAAGCGCGGACCGCATCACCGAGGTCTTCGCACCCGATCAGGTCGACGCCCACGAAGACGCAATCCTCGAACGTCGCGAGGCCGACGCGTGGACCAACTCCTACTTCTGGATCGCCGACCTGCGCGACGGCACCTACAAGGGCGAGTTCGTCATCCCCGAGGCTCAAGGAGCGATGCTCAAGAACTCGCTCAACGCCATCAACGCGCCACAGGTCAAGAAGCCTGCTGAGACTGCCGTGCTCGATGAGCCACCCACGTACGGACAGCAGCTGGCTTCCGCCTTCTGCACCCTGATCGAGACCATCCCCGCCGACAAGCTCCCCGACACCGCCGGCGTGGGGGCGACCATGACCGTCAAACTCGACTTCGAGACCCTGCTCGGCCAGGTTCGCCCGGCCACGCTCTCGGACGGCACACGCATCAGCGGAGGCCAGGCCCGACGCATGGCAGGTGAGCTGCGCATCCTCCCGCAGGTGGTCTCGGCACCGACCTCCACGACGGCGTGCTCATCTGCCCGCACCACCACCGCATCGTCCACGCCAAGGGGCGGGAGATCAGATTCGCCGACGGCATCCCCGAATACATCCCGCCGCCATCGATCGACCCGCAAAGCAGACCCCTGCGCAACAACCGCTACCGCGCCAACGCCGCCTAGTAGAGTTCGACCGATGGCCCACCTGACCGCGCACGGCCTGCTCGAGCTCGTCCTCGACGAAGGCTCCTTCGAGTCGTGGGACTCCCCGATCGACCACGCCGGCGTCGACCCGACATATCGCCAGGAGCTGGCGGCTGCCGCCGAGCGCGCCGGCACCGATGAGTCAGTCCTCACCGGCCGCGGCCTCATGCGTGGTCGGCCCGTTGCCGTGCTGGTCAACGAGTTCCGATTCCTCGCCGGGTCAATCGGCCGCGACGCAGCACAACGCATCGTGTCGGCCGTACGCCGGGCGACCGCCGAAGGCATCCCCGTCCTGGCGACGACGGCATCGGGTGGCACCCGGATGCAGGAGGGCACCCCGGCCTTCGTCCACATGATCGACATCTCGCGGGCGATCATGGACCACCGCGCGGCGGGCCTGCCCTACCTGATCTATCTGCGTCACCCGACGACCGGCGGCGTCTTCGCCTCGTGGGGATCGCTGGCGCACATCACGATCGCCGAGCCCGGCGCGTTGATCGGCTTCCTCGGCCCCAAGGTCTACGAGCTGCTCGAGGGCAAGCCGTTCCCGCCCAACATCCAGACCGCCGAAAACCTCGCCGATCGCGGCATCATCGACGCCGTCGTGCTGCCCGACGAGCTGCCACTGCTGATCGACCGCACCCTCGGCCTGCTCGTCGACGCCCCCGCCGAGCAGACTCGCGAGCGCCGCACCGGTGACGTGCACCGCATCAGAAGCGCGTGGGACTCGATCCAGATCACCCGTGCTCCCGGACGCGCCGGCGTACGCGAGGTGCTGCGTTATGGCAGCGATGCGACCGTGCGCCTGCAGGGCACCGAGAAGGGCGAGCGCGACAGCGCCATGATCGTCGCTTTCGCGCGGCTCGACGGCCAACCGTGCGTCGTCATCGGCCAGGACCGTACGACGCAGTCACGCTTCAAGCCGATGGGCCCGGCGGCCCTGCGCGAGGCGCGCCGCGGCATGCGCCTGGCCAACGAGCTCAAGCTCCCCCTGGTCTCGTTCATCGACACTCCCGGCGCCGAGCTCTCCCCCGAGGCGGAGCAGGGTGCGATCGCTGGCGAGATCGCGCGCTGCGTCAGCTGGATGTCGACCATGCGGGTGCCGACCGTCTCGGTGCTCCTGGGGCAGGGCTGCGGAGGTGGCGCCCTGGCGCTGTTGCCGGCCGACGTCGTCATCGCCGCCGAGAACGCTTGGTTGTCGCCGCTGCCTCCCGAAGGCGCCAGCGCCATCGTGCACGGCGACCTCGACCATGCAGCCGAGATGGCCGAGGCGCAGCGCATCGGTGCGATCGACCTTCTCGAGAACGGCACAGTGCACCACATCGTCCCCGAGCCTCCCGGTGACACGGCCGAATCCTTCGCGAAGGCGATCGCCGCCGAGTGCGCCGCACAGATCCGCGAGCTTCGGCGCCGATGACCCTCACCGATCTCGCCGAACGAGCAGCGTCCGTCGACGGCGCCGCTCCGTTCAACGAAGCCTCGTTGCTGGCGATCCGCGATCGTGACCCGGCCCGGGTGCTGGTGCTCCGTACGACGGCCGACGGCGAGCTGATCGGCGCCGCGTACGCCTCAGGTGATGCGCCCATCGAGGTCGTCGTCGACCCGGCCCACCGGCGTACGGGGGTTGGCCGCGGAATCGTCGACGAGCTGCTCGCCGACGGCGAGTCACGCTTCTGGGCGCACGGCGATCTCCCCGGAGCCCAGGCGTTGGCTGCCGCCACCGGCCTCACCGCCGAACGCACGTTGCTGGTGCTCCGGCTCGACATGGCCGAAGCCCCAGCGGAGACCGTGCCCGACGGCGTCACGATCCGGTCATACATCGCCAGCGACGCCGACGCGATCATCGAGGTCAACGCCCGCGCCTTCGCCTCCCACGCCGAACAGGGGGCGATGGATCGCGCCGACTTCGACCGCCGCACGTCCAGCGACTGGTTCGACCCGGCCGGCCTCTTCGTCGCCGAACGCGACGGGCGCATCGTCGGGTTCCACTGGACCAAGGTCGAAGACGACACCGGCGAGGTCTACGTCGTCGGCATTGACCCGGACGCCCAGGGCGGCGGGCTCGGCAAGGCGCTCACGGCACGCGGCCTCCGCCACCTGTACGAGTCAGGCCTGCGGACCGTCGACCTCTACGTCGAGGGCGACAACGCCCCGGCGCTCACGGTCTATCAGGGCCTCGGGTTCAGACCGCACGCCAAGGACGTCCTCTACGCGCGCCCTGAGATCGCCGGCCACCGCTAGCTGAGGCCGCGCTGCAGGGCGTTCGCCATGCGCCGGACGGCCCTGGGCGCCGACGAACCGAAACCGACCATGTTGGCGAAACCATGGATCATGCCGTCCTCACACACGTACTCGACTGGAACGCCGGCAGCCTTCATCTTGTCGGCGTACTCCTTGCCCTCGTCGAGAAGCGGATCGAAGCCCGCGGTGACGACGTACGCCGGCGCCACACCCTGCGGATCGTGGTGGAGCGGCGAGAGTCGCCGGTCGGACTTGTCCTCGTTGCCGACGAGGTAGTTCTCCTGAGCGAGGTCCATGAATGCCTTCGTCAGGAAGAACCCGTCGGCGTACGTCATCCGGCTCTCGCTCACCGACACGAAATCCGTCGCCGGATAGATGAGCAGCTGGAACGCCGGTCGCACCCCATCGTCCTCGACGGCGTGGAGGGCAGTGATTGCTGCGAGGTTGCCGCCGGCGCTGTCACCACCGACCGCAATGCGAGTGGGGTCGATGCCGAGACCCTGGGCATGCTCGGTGATCCACTTCCACGCCGCCCAGCAGTCATCCCACGCTGCGGGGAACGGCGCCTCAGGAGCGAGCCGGTAATCGACGGCGACCACGCGTACCTGCGCCTCCTCGGCGAGGAACCGGCACAGGGCGTCGTGGCTGTCGAGGTTGCCGTAGATCCACCCGCCACCGTGAAAGAAGACCAGCGCCGGGGCCTGACCCTTGAGCCCGCGCGGCGTGTAGAAACGAAGCGGCAGCGAGCCCCCGGGACCATCGATCGAGCGGTCCGTGATCGCTCCGATCGGCTGGTTGCCGCCCACCAGCCTCGAGCTGGAGACGATCTGACGCCTCGCCTTGCTGATCGGGATGGTCTCGACCGCGGGGCCCTCAAGACGCTGGAGCTTCAGCAGCAGCTGCATCTCCGGGTTGAGAGTGCGTCCATTGATCGTCACGGGCTTGCCCGCGAGCCTCTTGATGACGGGGCGGGGAAGCTTCATGAGCGTCCGGGCGGTGGTGCCCATTGCGCCATCAAGGATCTGGTGTGCGAGCGACATGGCCGACAAGTTAGCGCACGAACATGTTCAGTCTGCGTTCACCTTGGTCTGTCACGATGAATTGTGGAATCACCCGACATCGCCATCGCAGCCGACGAGGCACCGGCGTCCCCTGACGAGTTCGACGTCGACCCGCCGTACGACACGGCCGACGGCGAGCTGCCCGACGATCGCTTCCTCGACCGCGAGCTGTCCTGGATCGCGTTCAACGCCCGGGTGCTCGAGCTGGCCCGCGACGAGAACGTGCCGCTGCTCGAGCGCGTACGTTTCATGGCCATCTTCGCCAGCAACCTCGACGAGTTCTTCATGGTCCGCGTCGCCGGCCTCAAACGACGCATCGCGGCGGGTGTCGCGGTCCCGTCAGCCAGCGGCCTCAGCCCGCGCGACGTCCTGGCCAGCAGCCTGGGTGCCAGCCAGCAGCTCATGGTCGAGCACGCCGAGGCGTTCCACCACGAGATCCTCCCGGCCCTGGCCGACGTCGACATCCAGCTGCTGCACTGGGACGCCCTCAGCCAGGCAGAGCGCGACAACATCAGCGACCAGTACCGCGATCGCATCTTCCCCGTGCTCACGCCGCTCGCGGTCGATCCCGCGCACCCCTTCCCCTACATCTCGGGCCTGTCGCTCAACCTGGCACTGCTGATGCGCAACCCCGAGACCGGCAAGGACCACTTCGCCAGGGTCAAGGTCCCGCCGATCATCAACCGTTGGATGGAAGCCGATCCGGGACGCTTCGTGCCGGTCGAAGAGGTCATCGCAGCGCACCTCGACCTGCTGTTCCCGGGCATGGAGGTCATCGCGCACCACACCTTCCGGGTGACCCGCAACGAAGACCTCGAGGTCGAGGAGGACGACGCGGAGAACCTCCTCAAGGCGCTCGAGCAGGAGCTCCTTCGCCGCAAGTTCGGCCCGCCCGTACGCCTGGAGGTCGACGAGTCGATCGACCCCGGCGTGCTCGAGCTGCTGGTGTCGGAGCTCGGCATCAAGGAGGCCGAGATCGTACGGCTCCGCGGCCCGCTCGACCTGCGCAGCCTCAACGAGATCGCCGACCTCGATCGCCCCAAGCTGCAGTTCGACTCGTTCGTCCCCGGCACCCACACCCACCTGGCCGAGGTCGAGACGTCGAGCCCCGCCGACATGTTCAGCGCCCTGCGCAAGCGGGACGTGCTGGTGCACCACCCGTACGACTCGTTCGCGACCAGCGTCCAGCGCTTCATCGAGCAGGCCGCCGCCGATCCGCACGTGCTGGCGATCAAGCAGACGCTCTATCGCACCTCTGGCGACTCGCCGATCATCGACTCACTCGTCGACGCCGCCCGTGCCGGCAAACAGGTTTTGGTGATCGTCGAGATCAAGGCCCGGTTCGACGAGCAGGCCAACATCCGCTGGGCACGCAAGCTCGAACGTGCGGGCTGCCACGTCGTCTACGGGCTGGTCGGTCTCAAGACCCACTGCAAGCTGTCACTGGTGGTGCGCGACGAGCCCGACGGCCTGCGGCGTTATGCCCACCTCGGCACCGGCAACTACAACCCCAAGACCGCCAGACAGTACGAGGACTTCGGGCTGCTGACCGCCGACCCTGCCATCGCCCACGACCTCAGCGACCTGTTCAACAACCTCTCGGGATTCGCGCAACGATTCTCCTATCGCCGGCTGATGGTCGCCCCCCAAGGCCTGCGCGACGGGCTCCTCGAGCGGATCGACCGCGAGATCGCCAACCACCAGGCCGGTCGCCCGGCCGGCATCCGGTTCAAGGCAAACTCGATCGTCGACGAGACGATCATCGACAAGCTCTACGAAGCGTCGCGGGCCGGAGTGCCCGTCGACCTGATCGTGCGGGGCATCTGCGCGCTGCGTCCCGGAGTCCCCGGACTCAGTGAGAACATCCGCGTACGCAGCATCCTGGGTCGCTTCCTCGAGCACAGCCGCGTCTACTGGTTCGCCGGCGACGGTGAGCCCGAGGCGTGGATCGGCTCGGCAGACCTGATGCACCGCAACCTGGATCGCCGGGTCGAGGTGCTCGTACGGGTGCCGTCCGCCGAGCACGTCTCCCAGCTCGGTGACCTGCTCGAGACCAGCGCTTCGGGCGACACGAAGTCGTGGCACCTCGGCCCCGACGGCATCTGGGTCCTGCACGACGGCGTGGACCTGCAGACCACCCTCACCGAGCAGGCCCGGTCCCGGCGCTCACGCGCCTAGGGAGGGCAGCTGGCGAACAGGAGCGGTCCCGCGCCGCTCATGTAGGACGCGGTGTTCGGATCATGGCCGAAGCGCAACGTCATCGTGGCGCCGTCGACCCGTGACCCCTTGAGCTGGAGCGAGTCCTCGATGCGGCCGCTGCCGCCGATGACTGGCCCGCGGGCCAGGGTCCTGCGGGTCATCAGCTGGGCGGCGGCCTGCGAGGGCGAGTTGAAGCCCATCGCGAACGACACATCCTGCTGGTCCTGTGAGACGTCGATCAGCCCTCGTCCGGCGAACACGATGTCAGCCAGCTTGCCGGCCCGTGCGGTCGCCGCCCGCGCCTGGGCCTGGACGTCGGCCGACTGCTTGGCAAAGCTCGCATCGGCACACGCAATGGCGCCGCCCTCGACCAGCGCCGAGTCCGAGCCGACAAGAGCGTCGGCGAGCTGGGCTGCAGGTCGTACAGTCAGCAGCGACGCCTGGTCGCGGTCGATCACCTGCCTGACGGTCATCACGTAGGTCGGGCGCTTGGCGGCAACGACGAGACGCTTTCCGGGGATGATCGCGATCGAGGCAAACGTCGTCGCAAGCTCGCCAGTGATCGGCGACGAGTCCGACAGGCTCCACACACCGCCGTCCTCGACGTACTTGAGCTTGCGCAGCGCGGCACGCACGTCGTCGATCGAGACCGAGTCCTCAAGATGGGCCACCATCGCCGAACCGTCACCGGCCTGCCCGTAGACCTCCCAGTCCAGGTCGGCCGCCGACCAGCCGAAAGCCTGGTGCATCTCCTCGACCGATCGGCCGACGATCGAGCGGGTGGAGAGGTCACGCAACGCCGCATCGTCGTTGAGAGCCGCCCGCGCCGATGCTGTCGTGGCATCGCCGAGGTCGAGCTGCTTGCGGATGCGGGACCAATCGGTGAACCCGGCGACCAGCGTGTCACTGGGCAACGTGTCGAGCGCCGAGGTCAACGACGAACGGGTGTCGCCGGCTCGCGCAGAGACCCAATGTCCACCGGCCAAGGCGACACCGATCACCAGCAGCGGCGCGAGGACCCAGCAGAGTACGAAGCGCAGACTCATGCAAGCCACTCCCTCTTCAACCACTGGTCACTTCCTCAGGGGACAATACGCACCATGACGAGTGAACACGTGGTGAAGGCCGCCGGAGGCGTCGTGTGGCGCAAGCGGACCGGCCGCGCGGAGCCCCGGGTGGACCTGCTGCTCATCCACCGCCCCTCGTACGACGACTGGAGCTTCCCCAAGGGCAAGACCGATCCGGGCGAGACGTTGCAGGCCGCCGCGGTCCGCGAGATCGCCGAGGAGACCGGAGCACGCGTACGGCTGGGACATCCGCTGGGCGAGCTCACCTATTCGGTGGCCGCAGGCCTGAAGTCAGTGACCTACTGGTCGGCACGGATCATCGGGGACTCGCAGCCCTTCGAGCCCAACAAGGAGGTCGACGAGATCCGTTGGGTCGGCGTGCGTGAGGCACGATCGCTGCTGACGTACGACCACGATCGTGCGCTCCTCGACTCCTTCGTCGAGCTGCTCGCCCGCAAGGCGCACCGCTCTCGCACCCTCGTCGTCCTGCGCCACGGCAAGGCCGCACCTCGCAAGGACGACGTCGACGATCTCGAACGGCCGCTGACATCTGTCGGCGCCACCCGGGCCAAGGAGCTCGTCCCGGTGCTCGCCTCGTACGGGGTGGGTCGCGTCGTCAGCAGCCCGGCACTGCGGTGCGCGCAGACCGTTGAGCCCTTCGCCCACTCGATCAGCACCTTCATCGAGATCGACGAGCGACTTTCGGAGGACACCAGCGCCAGCCTGGTGCAGCGATCGGTGATGTCGATGCTCGACCGCAAGCGTCCCGTCGTCCTCAGCACGCACCGACCGACGCTGCCCTGGGTGTTCGAGGCGATCGGTGTCGAACCCCACGAGCTGGCGCCGGGTGACGGCATCGTCGTGCATCACCGCAGGGGCACCATCTTCGCCACGGAAAAGCTCGTCTGAAAGGGGTCGCGACGAGCGTTACGGCACCGTTCACTTTGCGTTCACCTCGGTTCCGACGTCGATACACCTGCGACTTCTAACGTCCGGAGGGTCAAGCAAGACAGAACCCTGATTCTGGCAAAGAGAGGGAAACCCCCCGTGAACCGCACATTCCTCCGTAGCTCCGCAACAGCGGCCGCTGCCATCACCATCGCCCTGAGCCTCACCGCGTGTGGCGCAGCGAACGAAGACTCCGCAGGCGGCAGTGACTCCAAGATCGCCGGCACGCTCAACGCTGGCGGATCCAGCGCCCAGGAGGCAGCTGTTGCCGCCTGGAAGAAGGAGTTCCAGACCTCGAACCCCGACGTCACCGTCAACTACGACCCGGTCGGCTCGGGCGGTGGCCGCGAGCAGTTCCTCGCCGGCGGACTCGCACTCGCCGGATCGGATGCGTACCTCGATGACGATGAGCTCGCCAAGGCGAAGACGACCTGCAAGGGTGACGTGGTCGAAGTCCCCGTCTACGTGAGCCCCATCGCCGTCATCTACAACCTCGACGGCGTCGACAAGCTCAACCTGTCGGCCAAGACGATCGGCTCGATCTTCGAGGGCAAGATCACGAAGTGGAACGACCCGGCCATCACGGCCGACAACCCGGACGCAAAGCTGCCGGACAGCGCCATCACGGCTGTCCACCGCTCGGATGACTCGGGCACGACCAAGAACTTCACCGACTACCTCGACAAGGCATCCGATGGTGGATGGAGCGGTGGCGTCGTGGAGACGTGGCCCGTCAAGGGCGGAGAGGCTGCCGAAGGCACCTCGGGCGTCGTGGCAGCCGTCACCGGCGGTCAGGGCACGATCGGCTACGCCGACGAGAGCCAGGCCGGCGATCTCGGCAAGGTCAGCGTCAAGGTGGGCGACGAGTTCACCGATCCGACGCCGGAGGCCGCAGCCAAGGTCCTCGACTCGGCAGCTCCGGTCGAGGGTCGCGTCGACACCGACATCGCGATCGACATCGACCGCAAGACTGCCGAAGCCGGCGTCTACCCGATCGTCCTCGCGTCGTACCAGATCGCATGCCAGAAGTACGACGACGCAGCCCAGGCTGACCTCGTCAAGGCATGGCTGACCTACGTGGCCAGCGAAGAAGGACAGGCCGCTGCTGCCAAGGGTGCAGGTTCGGCCCCGCTGAGCAGCGACTTCAGCAGCAAGGTCCAGGCCGCGATCGACACGATCGCCGCAGCCTGATCGCGCGGCCGCCCGGTCCCGATCGGACCGGGCGGCCCGCACCACCCATCAGCACAGCCTGAAAGGCACCACCTGTGAGCAGCACGCTGACACCCAGGAAGACCCCGGCAATCCGCCGTCGCGGAGACCGGGTCTTCTCAGGCTTGTCGACCGGAGCAGGCATCCTCATCCTGCTGGTCCTCGCCGGTGTGGCGGTCTTCCTGACTGTTGAGGGAATCCCCGGCATCCTCGCCAGCCCCGACGAGGTCAAGAGTGGCCAGAGCTTCCTGTCGTACGTCTGGCCCCTCGTCTTCGGCACGCTGCTCGCCGCAACACTTGCGCTCCTGATGGCCGTACCGGTGGCGGTCGGTGTGGCGCTGTTCATCTCGCACTACGCACCGCGCAAGCTCGGTCAGACGCTCGGCTACTTGATCGACCTGCTCGCCGCCGTTCCCAGCGTCGTCTACGGCCTCTGGGGCATCCAGTTCCTCTCCCCGCACATGGTGCCGCTGTACAAGTGGCTCGAGGAGCACCTCGGCTTCATCCCGCTGTTCGCCGGGCCCGCCTCGGCCACCGGGCGGACGATCATGACCGCCAGCGTCGTGTTGGCCGTGATGATCCTGCCGATCATGACCGCCATCTGCCGTGAGATCTTCCTGCAGACGCCGCGCCTCCACGAGGAGGCGGCACTCGCCCTCGGCGCGACGCGCTGGGAGATGGCCCGGATGGCGATCTTCCCGTACGCACGCTCGGGCATCGTCTCGGCCGCCATGCTCGGCCTCGGTCGCGCCCTCGGCGAGACGCTCGCCGTCGCCATGGTCCTGTCCGTCAGCGTCGGCACTGTCACCAGCAACCTGATCAGCAGCACCAACCCCAGCACCATCGCCGCCAACATCGCCCTCAGCTTTGCTGAGGCGAGCGGCAAGTCGGTCAACGCGCTGATCGCGAGCGGTCTGGTGCTGTTCGTCATCACGTTCATCGTCAACTTCGCCGCGCGAGCCATCGTCAACCGCCGGTCCGAGTTCTCCGGAGCCAACTGATGACCATCACGATCAACCCCGTCGACGTCACCGCGGAGCTCCGCGGGCGTCAGCTCCCGATGTGGGGCACCCGCGCGGTCGTCGCACTCGCCGTGCTCGCGGCCGGAGTCGCGTACGCCGCCGATGCCGGCTTCGCGCTGCTCGTGGGCGTCCCGTGGCTGATCTGCTTCGCGATCCCCCTGTGGTCGCTGATCGTCGAGGGCACCCGCAAGGCCACGGATCGCCTGGTGACGGTGCTCGTCACCTCGGCGTTCGTGCTCGCACTGTTCCCCCTGGTCAGCATCTTGTTCACCGTGGTCAGCAAGGGCACCAAGGTCTTGTCGGCGGAGTTCTTCACCTACTCGATGCGCAATGTCGTCGGCGAGGGTGGCGGCATCTACCAGGCGATGGTCGGCACCCTGCTGATCACCGGCGCCGCAACCGTCATCTCGCTCCCGATCGGGCTGTTCGCCGCGATCTACCTCGTCGAGTACGCCGAAGGCAACCGTCTCTCACGCTGGGTGCGCTTCCTGGTCGACGTCATGACGGGCATCCCGTCGATCGTCGCCGGCCTCTTCGCGTACGCGCTGTTCGTGCTGTTCTTCGGCGAAGGCGTCCGCGTCGGCATCGGCGGCTCGGTCGCCTTGGCGGTGCTGATGATCCCAGTCGTCGTGCGCTCGTCCGAGGAGATGCTGAAGCTGGTGCCCAACGAGCTGCGCGAGGCGTCGTACGCGCTCGGCGTGCCCAAGTGGCGCACCGTCGCCAAGGTCGTCCTACCGACCGCCCTCGCCGGCATCGTCACCGGTGTCACCCTCGCGATCGCCCGAGTCATCGGTGAGACGGCTCCCCTGCTGATCATCGCTGGCATCACCGACTCGGTGAACTTCAACCTGTTCGACGGGCGCATGGCCACGCTGCCGGTGTTCGCCTACGCATCTCAGCGCAACCCCGGCATACCGCCGGAGTTCAGCATCGACCGTGCCTGGGGTGCGGCGCTCGTGCTGCTCATCATCGTGATGCTGCTCAACCTCATTGCCCGTCTCGTCTCCCACTTCTTCTCGCCCAAGGGCGAGCGTTAACCGAAGGACCACTCATGGCCAAAAGCATCGACGTCTCAGACCTCAACATCTACTACGGCGACTTCCTCGCCGTCGAAGGTGTCACCATCCCGATCCCGGCACGGTCGGTGACCGCATTCATCGGTCCGTCGGGCTGCGGGAAGTCGACCTTCCTCCGCTCGCTCAACCGCATGCACGAGGTCATCCGTGGCGCCCGCGTCGAGGGCAAGGTCCTGGTCGACGGCCAGGACCTGTACGCCGCCGACATGGACCCGGTGAACGTCCGCCGGATGATCGGCATGGTCTTCCAGCGTCCCAACCCGTTCCCGACGATGTCGATCTACGACAACGTCCTGGCCGGTCAGAAGCTCAACAGCAAGCGCATGAAGAAGAGCGAGTCCGACGACATCGTCGAGCGGTCGCTTCGCAGCGCCGGTCTCTGGACCGAGGTCAAGGATCGCCTCGACCGTCCCGGTTCCAGCCTCTCCGGTGGTCAGCAGCAGCGCCTCTGCATCGCCCGCGCGATCTCGGTCGAGCCCGAGATCCTGCTCATGGACGAGCCGTGCTCGGCCCTCGACCCCATCTCGACGAGCGTCATCGAGGACCTGATCCACGAGCTCAAGGAGAAGTACACGATCGTCATCGTCACCCACAACATGCAGCAGGCTGCCCGGGTGTCGGACGAGACCGCGTTCTTCAACCTCTCCGGTGTCGGCAAACCCGGTCGCCTGATCGAGAACGGCCGTACCGAGGCGATCTTCAGCAACCCTCAGGACCCCGCCACCGAGGCGTACATCCAGGGCCGGTTCGGCTAGAGGTCAGTTGCCGGGGATCACGAAGTGGAGCAGGAAGTAGCAGAGCGCTCCGACCGAGGCAGCAGCTGGGATCGTGATGACCCAGGCCGTGATGATGCTTCGGGCCACGCCCCAGCGGACCGCGCTGAAGCGCTTGGTCGCACCGGCCCCCATGACGGCTGACGTCATGGTGTGGGTCGTCGAGACGGGCGCGTGCAGGCCGATCGCCATGCCGTACAGGACGATCGCTGCCGTGGTCTCGGCCGCAAAGCCGCGAGGCGGGTCGAGGGCGATGATGCGGCGGCCCATCGTGCGCATGATGCGCATGCCGCCGGACATCGTGCCGAGCGAGATGGCGCCGGCAGCCGCAAGGATGACCCAGAGCGGGATGTCGTCACCGGTGTGCTCGCCACCCGCGATCAGGGCGAGGACGATGACGCCCATGGTCTTCTGCGCATCCTGCAGGCCGTGACCCAGCGAGAGGGCTGCCGCCGAGAGTGTCTGCGACATCCGGAAACCGCGGTTGACCGTGTGCGGGTTGGCCTTCCGGAAGATCCACATGATCGCGAGCATGACGAGGAACGCTCCGCAGAATCCCATCGCGGGGCTCAGGAGCATCGGGATCGCAACCTTGTCGACGACCTTGTCCCAGTCGACCGAGACACCAGCTGCGACGCCGACGCCGATCAGGCCACCGATCAGCGCGTGCGACGACGACGACGGGATGCCGAAGTACCACGTGATGAGGTTCCACACGATGGCGCCCACGAGCGCACTGAGGACTACCGTCAGGGCGTGATTGGCCGTGAGACCGTCAAACCCCGTGAGGATGTCCTTGATGGTCTTGGCCACCCCGACGCCGAGCAACGCTCCGACGAAGTTGAGGATCGCCGCCATCGTCAGCGCGATGCGAGGCGTCAGCGCCCGAGTCGACACCGAGGTGGCGATGGCGTTGGCAGCGTCGTGGAAGCCGTTGGTGTAGTCGAAGAAGAGTGCAATCGCGACAGTCGTGATCACCAACGCCAGGGTGAGGTCCACGACTCAGGACTCCTTGACGGCGATCTGCTCCACCGTGTTGGCGACGGACTCGAGCGCGTCGATGGCGTGTTCAAGGGAGTCGACGACATCCTTGAGCTTGAGCACCTCGAGCGACTTGTAGCTGCCGCTGAAGAGCTTGGCGACGGCACGTCGGTATGACCGGTCGCCTTGGTTCTCGAGACGGTTGATCTCGATCCAGTACTCGTCGAGGTCCTTCATGGTCCGCAGTCGTGGCATGGCCTCAGCGGTCAGCTGCGTCGCGCGCTGCAGCACCTCGACCTGAGGGGCGAAGTCTGCGGGAAGCGCGCCGAGCTCGTACAGACCGAGGAGGTCGACGGTCTCCTCCATGAAGTCCATGACGTCGTCGAGATCGCTGGCCAGGCGGTAGATGTCCTCGCGGTCGAACGGCGTGATGAACGAGCTGTTGGCTCGCTTGATGATGCGGTGCGTCGTCTCATCAGCCTGGTGCTCGGCCTCGCGCATCTGCTCGCCGAGCGACTGCTTGTCGGTGTCCTCATCAAGCATCTGCGCCAAGAGGTTTGCTCCGGTCACGAGATGGGATGCCATCTCGGAGAACAGATCGTAGAACGATGTCTCAGTTGGTCGAATGCGAAAACGCACGACAAACTCCCGTCAATGCTGGATAGGGCACGCCCATGCTAGATGCACGTCGAGCCAGAGTGTCAATCGCGGGTGTCAACTGACTCAGCCAACGTGCACGATGCCGAGGAGCTCGTCGACCTCGCGCTGCGACAAGTGGCTTTCCCTGGCGGATGCGGCGATCATCAATCGGCTGGTCAGCTCGATCTCGTCTAGTGCCTGGTCGTCGCGCAAGCGACTGTCCAAGGGCTCTGGCATCAGGGGACTCCGGGGGGGGTGGGGATGGTCGTTCCCAACAACCCTAACGCTCTCCTGGCAACCATCGAAGCGGTTTCGCACATGTGATGACGACCTGTACCGATGCACCAACTATTGGCCGTTCCGTCAAGCCGAAGAACCCCCTCTGTGAAAGGCTCGGGATGTGGAGAACGTACGAGAAGGGGCGATCGCGGCAGGCGCGACCCAAGACCCTGAGCTTGACCGCTACGGTCTGCTCGGCGAGCCCGCCGGCAGCGAGCTCCACGACCTCGTCGAGCTGGTGGCGCAGGTGTGCGACATGCCCCGGGCCGCCATCAACATCCTCACCCCCGAGCAGCAGCACATGATCGCCACGGCCGGCTTCGAGCCGTCGGTGTGCGCCCGCGAGGACTCGATGTGCGCCCAGGTCATGACGGAGAGCCAGCCGGTCGTCGTTCCCGACGCCAGCATCGACCCCCGCTTCGCCGACAACCCGTTCGTGACCGGCGTCATCGGAGACGTCCGCTTCTACGCGTCAGCGCCGCTGGTGACTCCAGATGGCACCACCCTCGGACGCCTCTGCGTGTTCGACGACGTGCCCCGGGAGCTTTCTGAGAAGCAGGAGCAGGGCCTCAGCACGTTGGCCAGACAGATCATGGACGTGCTCGAGCTGCGCTATCGATCCCGCGCCCTCGAGGAGTCGCTCGGCGAGCTGACGGCGGTGCGAGACGAGCTGACCCGGTCCAACCATCACCTGGCGCTCTTCGCGGGTCAGGTGAGCCACGACCTGCGCAGTCCGTTGACCGCGATCCTTGCCAATGCCGAGCTGCTTGCCACCGAGCCCGCCGTCGAGGCCGACAAAGAGCTCGGGTCAATGGTCGACGCCGTCAGCCAGGCCGGCCAGCGGATGAACCGACTGATCGAGGAGATCCTCGGCTTCGCGCTCGAAGGCGGTCAGCTCCAGCTTGCCGACACCGACCTCAGCAAGGTTTTCGACCTCGCTCTGGCTGACCTCGGACCCTTGGTGGCCCAGACACAGGCCGAGATCGTGGTGGCAGAGCTTCCGACCGTGACAGCGGATGAGGACATGCTCTACTCCGTGGCGCTGAACCTCCTGACCAACGCCTTGAAGTTCGGCAAGCCGGGAACTCCTCCCTTGGTCGAGGTCACCGCCGCCCTCGTGGGAAGCGTCTGGCGATTCGCCGTGAGCGACAACGGCATCGGTGTTGAGCCAGAACGTCGCAACGCCGTGTTCACGCTGGGCGAAAGGGGCGGAGCCGAGACCCTCGGGCACGGCATCGGCCTTGCGACGACCCGTCGACTCATCGAGGCGCACGGCGGTCGGGTGGGCATCGAGTCGTCAGTCACCGGCGGCGCCAGCGTGTGGTTCGAGCTCCCCGCCTGAGGACGAGCCGTCACACGGCCGGATGAGTCGTGGACGAACTGTGGAGCCCAGGTGTCATTGGTGTGGCAATCAGGTGGATCGCGCCTCCGTAGCGTCGTAGACATCACCTAAACCTCTACTTCACGCAACGGGAGCACACCATGTCGAACACCAAGAAGAAGATCCTTCTCCCCCTGGCAACACTGCTCGGCGCCGGCGCCATCGCGATCGGCTCGGGAGCCACGTTCACCTCCACCACCGCCAACACGATCAGCTCGGTCACCTCCGGCACGCTGACGCAGTCGAACTCCAAGGATGCCAAGGCCATCTTCAGCTTGGACAACATCAAGGCCGGCGACACCGTCAACGGCGAGCTGACCATCACGAACACCGGCTCACTCGCAGCTGACTTCTCACTGACCGAGGTCAGCTCCACCAACGGGTTCGCTGACAACCTCCTCACGCTCAAGATCACCAACACCACGACCGGCAAGTCGGTCTACTCCGGAACGTTCGGTGGCCTGGTGGACGGCAGCAAGACCGCGCTCGGCGAGGTCGCTCCCGGCGTCGCGAACAAGTACGTGTTCAGCGTGACGCTCGACCAGACCGCCCCCAACAGCCAGCAGGGCAAGACCGCCTCCGCCACCTACCAGTGGGACTCGGTCCAGCAGGCCGCGACCACCACCAACCAGTAGTCCTCGATCGAGGGGCGCAATCCTGCGGGATTGCGCCCCTCGTCGCATTTCAGCACATCAGCAAGCCGTGGCTGAACTGTGGAGATCGGGTGGAAATCGTGTGGCAATCAGGTGGATCGCGCCTCCGTAGCGTCGTAGACATCACCTAGACCTCAACTTCACGCAACAGGAGCACACCATGTCGAACACCAAGAAGAAGATCCTCCTCCCCCTGGCAACACTGCTCGGCGCCGGCGCCATCGCGATCGGCTCGGGAGCCACGTTCACCTCCACCACCGCCAACACGATCAGCTCGGTCACCTCCGGCACGCTGACCCACACGAACTCCAAGGCTGACAAAGCCATCTTCAACCTGACGAACATCAAGCCGGGCGACACCGTCAACGGCGCACTGACCATCACGAACACCGGCTCACTGCCGGCCGCGTTCACGCTGACCGAGACCAGCTCGACGAACGACTTCGCCGGCAGCCTCCTGACGCTGAAGATCACGAACTCCGCCAACGGCGCCGTGGTCTACTCCGGAACGTTCGGTGGCCTGGTCGACGGCGCCAAGACCCAGCTCGGCGAGGTGACCCCCGGCGTCGCGAACAACTACACGTTCAGCGTCCACCTGGATGACGCCGCACCGAACACCCAGCAGGGCAAGACAGCCTCCGCCGCGTACCAGTGGGACTCCGTCCAGCTGGCCGCCACCACCACCAACCAGTAACACCAAACCAGGACAGGAGCCGACATGAACACCAAGCACCGCTCACCCCGACGCGCGGTTCGCCTCGGCTCCGTCCTGGTCAACACGGTCCTCGTGCTCGCGAGCCTGGCGGGCCTGGCCTACCTCGCGCCCAGCCTGTTCGGCTACGAGAGGTACGTCATCACCGGCGGCTCCATGTCTGGCACCTTCGAGAAGGGATCGATCGTCTTCGAGAAGCCCGTCCCCATCGCAGACCTGCGCGTCGGCGACGTCATCACCTATCTGCCGCCCGCCGACAGCGGAGTCTCCACTCTCGTCACCCACCGCATTCACTCCGTCAAGACTCTCGACACCGGCGCCCAGCAGCTGCGCACCAAGGGCGACGCGAACGCCGATGTCGACCCCTGGAAATTCCAGCTCAGCCAGGCCGAGCAACCCGTCGTCGAACACGCTGTGCCCCTCGTGGGATTTGTCTTCGTCGCCCTGGCCGACCGCGAGATCCGCATGATCGCCATCGGCGTGCCGGCCGCCCTCATCGCGGCCCTCAGCCTGCTCGAGCTCGGGCGGGGAATCCGCGATCAGCGTCGGGACCGACGCCCTGATGACGTCATCGTCGATGTGGCAGTCACCCACCCCGTGCGCATCCTCGCCAACGCCTGATGAAGATTTCGTCAGTCGTGGAAGTCCTGTGGACTTCACGTAGACAGCCAGTCGCTTGCGCCCTCGTAGCGTGGAGACCATGATCAGGCAGCCTCGTCACCGGCAAGCGACGGCACGGAGTACCCGTCTCGCGCAGTCCGTGACCTTCGTGGCGCTGCTCGCCATGACCGCCTACGCCCTGACCGGCTTCTCCTCGGCGGCCTTCACCTCCCAGAGCGTGAACAGCCCGGGAATGGTCAGCGCGGCAGCCGACTGGACACCCCCCACCGTTGCGATGCAGTCCCCGGGCTCGTCGGTGCGAGGCACCGCCACGCTCACCGCCACTGCCAGCGACAACGAGTCCGGGATCAAGAACGTCGTCATCCAGTACCAGGCCGCGGAGGGAGCGGGCTGGACCACGGTGTGCACCGACGCCACGACGCCGTTCTCGTGCGCGTGGGACACCGCCCCCGTGGCCGACGGCGCGTACGACCTGCGCGCCGTCGCCACGGACAACGCCGACTACTCCACCACCTCCAACGTCGTCCGCACCACCGTGGCCAACAAGCTCACCGTCGTGCTGACCGATCCGGGTGAGGTGGTCAAGGGCAACGTGTCGCTGACGACCAACGTCTACGGCGCGGGCCTGCTCACGACCTACACCACGCGGGTCGAGTACGCGCCCGCTGGAACCACGGGCTGGAAGACAGCCTGCAGCAACCTCGTCGCTGGAGTCGGCGATGCCGCAAGGAGCTGCACCTGGGACACCACCAAGGTCTCGAGCGGCTCGTATGACCTCCGCTCCGTCATCGTCGTCACCGGCGGCAGCACGGTCTACTCCGCGGTCGACGCTGATGTGCTCGTCGACAACACGGCCCCGACGGTCACGATGACCGATCCGGGCACGCCGCTCACCGGCACCCGCACCTTCGCGGCCAACGCCGCAGACGCCGACTCCGGCGTCGACAGGGTCGTCATCGAGTACCTCGCGAGCGGCACCTCCACCTGGCGCACGCTGTGCACCATCACGGACGCGCCCTACAGCTGCCGATTCGACACCACTGCACTCGTCAATGGCAGCTACTCGTTCCGCGCAGTCGCGACAGACGTGGCCGGTACGTCCACCACCTCGGCCGTGGTCGCCGGGCGCACCGTCGACAACACCGCAGCCTCCGTCTCGGTCGAAGACCCCGGCCCGTTCCTGACCGGTGCCGTCACGATCAACGCCAGCGCAAACGCCGTCGGAGGCATCGCGTCGGTCCGGATCCAGCGCGCTCCGGCCGGCACCACGACCTGGACAGACATCTGCACCGACACCACGTCCCCGTACTCCTGCAGCTTCGACACCACCACCGTCGCCGACGGCAGCTACGACCTGCGAGCCGTGCTGCTCGACGCTTCCGGCAAGACCACGACGTCAGCAACGGTCTCGGGCCGCACCGTCGACAACAGCCCGGTCCGCGCGGTCGACATCCAAGCCACCAACGGCGGCGGAAGCGCAGGCAAGCTCGACAACGGCGACACGCTCACCTACACCTACAGCGAGCGGATCAAGCCTTCGACGGTCCTCGCCGGCTGGGACGGGTCCGCCAGGTCGGTCTCCCTGCGACTTCGTGACGGCAACCTGCTTGGTCTTGGCAACTCCGGTGACAGCATCGACGTCCTCAGTGGCAGCACGAGCGTCAACCTCGGCTCCGTCCTGCTCAACCGCGACTTCATCAAGTCCAACAAGACGGCGACGTTCAACGCGACCATGACGGCGACCACGGCGTCGGTAGCGGGGGTCAACCGTACGGTGGTCACGATCCAGCTCGGCACCTTGGCGAGCGGCAGCGGGCTCAAGACGGTCTCCTCCACCGGAACCATGAAGTGGACGCCGTCAGCCTCCGCGACCGATCTCTCCGGCAACGCCTGCTCCACCACGCCGGCGACCGAGACGGGCACGGTGGATCGTGACTTCTGATCTCGGCGTCGCAGCCGCGGAGTCGCCCTATGCTCAGGGGATGGCGCACCACGTACTTCTCGTCGAGGATGACGACCAGATCGCCGCACCCCTGATCCGCACCCTCGAGCGCGAGGAGTACGTCGTGGAGCGCGTGGCGACCGGACAGGAAGCGATCGATCGGGTCGCCGCCGGAGGCATCGACCTCGTGCTGCTGGATCTCGGACTGCCCGACATCGACGGTCTCGAGGTGTGCCGCCGGATCCGCGCTGCGTCATTTGCCGGCGGGGTGCTGATCCTGACGGCTCGCGGCGGCGAGCTCGACCGGGTCGTTGGTCTTGACGTCGGCGCCGACGACTACCTCGCCAAGCCGTTCGGTCTGGCCGAGCTGCTCGCCCGCGTACGCGCACTGTTGCGTCGATCGGCCTCGAGCCCCGCGCCGCAGACACCATCCGAGCCAAACCCACTGGCGAATCCGCAGGCGCTGCGCATCGACGCCCAGGCGCGCAGAGCCTGGGTCGGTGACACCGAGCTGTTCCTGACAGCCAAGGAGTTCGACGTCGTCGCATTGCTCGGCTCCGAGCCGGGGTCAGTCATGACTCGCGAACGGGTCATGGACGAGGTGTGGGACGAGAACTGGTTCGGATCGACCAAGACCCTCGACGCGACGCTGGGCAGGCTGCGGCAAAAGCTCGAGGACAGCGGCACCCCGTCGCGCATCGTCACGGTCCGCGGCGTCGGGTTCAGGCTCGAGATCGAGCCTCCCGATGCGTAGCGCCATTGCCACCACCGTTGCCCTTGTCGCCTTCGGCGCCGTGGCGATCATGCGAACCGTTGCCGTGCTGACGGACTCCGCGCTGATCATCGGCATTGCGATAGCCCTGGTGCTGTCTGCTGCCGCCTCGATCGGCGTCGTCGTCGCGACTCGGATCTCGGCATCGTACGAGGCCATGATCCGCCGCGACCGCGCCGTTGCGGTCGCAGCGTCCCACGAGCTGCGTACACCGATCACCGCCCTGCGGCTCTCGCTCGAGGACCTCACCATGTGGAAGGAGACGGCACCCCCCGTGGTGGCTGAGCTCCACCGATCCATCGCCGAGCTCGACCGCCTCTCCACCGCGGTCGCCGATCTGCTCGAGCAGCGCGATGACGCACAACCGTGCGAAGCCATCGACCTGGCCGAGGTCGCGGCGGCGGTCGTCGCGCGGTGGCGTCCGCGGATCGCCGCTTCACACACGATCCGGCTCAACGCCATCAGCCCGTTGTTTGCCGACGTTCCGCGAGCGCAGGTCTGTGAGGTGATGGACTCGATGCTGGGCCACGCGACCAGCCGGTCCAACGACGGCATCGCGGTCGACGTCGTGCGTCTGGGTTCCACCCTGCGCGTACGAGTCTCGTACGACGATCCGCGCCAGCTGCCGACTGGTGTCATCCACGGCACGGCGACTGCTGAGGACACCGACGGTGATCCCAAGCTCGCCGAGGCGGGCGAGATGGCCGAGGCGATGGGCGGCTATCTCGGCGTCGAGGACGTCCCCGGCACGTGCCTGGTGCTCATCGTTCCCGCGGCCGACGCGAACACCCCGGCCTGACCGCTGCCAGCGGGTCCATGCGCGTGCCCCGGCGTGACTGCGCCTCTGCGATAATCGCTGCTGGACGCGGCGGCACCTCTCGCGTCCCGGGCCTTTAGCTCAATTGGCAGAGCAGCGGACTTTTAATCCGCGGGTTGTGGGTTCGAGTCCCACAGGGCCCACTTCGGTGGCTGGGACCCGGCCGCTCTTGTTTCTTGGCCGGGTCCCGGCCACCGAATGTGAGCAGAGGACGAGAACCCCTTGGGTGGGCCCCCGCTTCGCACACGAGCGGAGCGAGAGTGCGGAGTAGGGGATCGAGTCCCACAGGGCCCACTTCGGTGGCTGGGACCCGGCCGCTCTTGTTCTTGGCCGGGTCTTGGCCGGGTCCCGACCGCCCCTGCCGTGTAGCGCATGTCACGTCCCGAACAATTAGTTGTCCAAGTCATCTATATGTAGGCTGCATGGGTGCCCACCCCGCCTGTCCAGATTGCCGATCATCCACGGCTCGCCGTCGTCGCGCTCTGTCTCGGCGGACTCGCCGCCGCGCTCACCCAGACCATGGTCATCCCGATCCAGTCCGAGCTTCCCTCCCTGCTCGGCACGTCGGCATCCAACGCGGCCTGGGTCATCACGATCACCCTCCTCGCGGCTGCCGTCGCCATGCCGGTCGCGGGCCGGCTCGCAGATCTGTTCGGCAAGCAGCGCGTCCTCACCGTGAACGCTGCGACGCTGGTCGTCGGCTCGGTGATCTGCGCGATGTCTGACTCCATCGGCCCGATGCTCGCCGGCCGCGCACTGCAGGGCCTCGCCATGGGCTTCATCCCCGTCGGCATCTCCCTCATCAGGGAGATCACTCCCCCAGAGCTCGCGGGCACGTCAATCGCAGCGATGAGTGCCACCCTCGGCGTGGGCGGTGCGATCGGGCTCCCCCTCGCCGCCTGGATCGCCGATGTCGGAGACTGGCACGCCCTGTTCTGGGTCTCGGCCGGCGTTGCCCTCGTCATCCTCGTGCTGATCATCGCCGTCGTCCCCCACATCCATGACGGCACCTCCGGGACGCTCGATGTCGTCGGCGCCCTCGGGTTGGCCGTGGGCCTGGTGTCCTTCCTCGTTGGCGTCTCGAAGGGCAATGAGTGGGGCTGGGCCGATCCCACGACCCTCGGCTCCATCCTCGGCGGCTTGGCGGTGCTCGGGGTGTGGGGCTCGTACGAGCTGCGCCAGGACCAACCGCTCGTGGATCTCCGGACCACGGCGAGGCTTCCCGTGCTCATGACGAACATCTCCGCACTCGCGATCGGTTTCGGCATGATGGCGCAGTCAATCGTGGTGCCCCAGCTGCTGCAGCTCCCCGAATCCACCGGCTACGGCCTCGGGCAGTCGTTGCTCGCCGCCGGCCTCTGGATGGCGCCGGGCGGCATCATGATGCTGTTGTTCGCTCCCGTCTCGAACGGACTCATCAAGGGGCTCGGCGCACGCGTCACGCTGATGATCGGCGCCGGCGTGCTCGGAGTCGGCTACCTCGCGGCTGTTGCCATGATGGGCGCCCCGTGGCAGCTGCTCATCGCCTCGTGCATCGCCACCGCCGGCGTCGGCATTGGGTACGCGGCCATGCCGACCCTGATCCTCGACAACGTCGACCCCCGAGAGGCGGCCGCAGCGGTCGGCCTGAACTCGTTGATGCGGTCGATGGGGACGACGCTCGCCGCCGCGGCGATGGCCGTCGTCCTGACCAGCAACACCACGGCACTGGGCTCCGTCGACATCCCCACCAAGGGCGCGTTCCAGGCCTGCTTCATCATCGGCGCGATTGCGGCCTTCGTCGGTGTTGCCATCGCCGGACTGGTTCCCAAACGCATCAAGGCCGTCGACGTCGAGATGCGCGAGTCCGTGACCGCGAGCCGCTAGTCGGCTGCCCTCGCCCGGGCGTACGCCTCGTCCAGCGCATCGTTGAACGCGGTGAGCTCACCGACGAACCCCGCGGCACGCTCGACGCCCATCGTCTCGAGCGCGTCCCTGATCACGGCAGCGCGCAGCGCGGCCTCCTGCGCATAGACCTTGGCGCCTTCCGCGGTGGCACGGATCATCCGCGTCGTGGTCGAGCCGTCGTCGTACCGCTCGATCAGCCCGCGCGCGATCGACACCTTGACCTGGCGGCTCACGGTTGACTGGTCCAGCATCAGCTCGGAAGACAGGTCCTTCATCGACATGGATCCCGCCTCCTGCAGCAACCACAGGATCTTGAAGGCGGACAGGTCCACCACCGTGCCCGGATAGACCCGAGTGCTGCGGCGAGCCATCCGCATCAGCTCAGCACCCACCGCGGCAAGGACGGGATCGACGGACGAGCTCATGTGCTGACGGTAATACGCCCGATCAGCGCGCGGCGTACAGCGCTTCGGCTCGAGCCTTGAGACTGGTGGCGACGGAGTCGAAGCCGGACTTGATCCAGTCGCCCGTCGTCTCCATCACGAGATCGGCGAGCTCACCGCTCAGGGTGTCGGTCGTGTAGTACTCGCAGGTGTCAGGTCCGGTCTCGGCGATGTATTGGTCGCGTTGCCCCTTGATGCCCTGCATCTCCTCACCCGTGTCGTAGCGCAGATGATGCGGAGCATCGACGATGCGGATGAACTCGCGGTTGATGAAGGTGGAGTCCGAGCCGTCGACCTGAGGAAGGGTCAGGTCGATCCGGTCACCGAGCTCCAGCGTGGTCTCCGCGGCGATCGTGTAGGGATTCCACTCCGGATAGCGCGGATAGTCGACCAGCACCTCCCACACGAAGGCCGCCGGCGCGTCGATCTGCACCGTCACGGACGTCACCAGATGGGTGGCGCTCATGCCGGCATGTGCTCCCCACCGTTGACGTCAAGGGTGGCGCCTGTCACCTCGGACGCGTAGTTCGACAGCAGGTAGAGGATGCCGCCGGCGCAGGCCTCATCGGTCGGGATGCGACCGAGCGGGTTGCGCGACGCGATGTCGTCGTACACCTCCTGCTCGGTGATGCCCTTCTCCTCAGCCGTCATCGTCAGGTAGAACCGCACGCCGGGACCGTCGAGCCAGCCGAGAATCGCCTGGTTGACGCGGATGCCCTTGGAGCCCAGCTCGAGCGCCATGTACTGGGTGGCGGCACCCATGGCCGCCTTGGCGATGGCGTAGCCGCCCTCACCCTGCAGTGGAACGCGTGTCGACATCGTGCCGACGTTGACGATCGAGCCGCCATCCTTCATGTGCGGGACGGCTGCCCGGCTCATGTTGAGAGCTCCGTACAAGGTGATGTCCATCGAGCGGCGCAGTGCCTTCTCCTCGGTCTGGAGGAGATCGGTGAAACCTGGGTGACCGTACGCGCTGTTGACCAGTCCGGTGATCTTGCCGAACTTCTCCACTGCAGCAGACATCACCGCTTCGACCTGGTCCTGCTTGCGCACGTCGCACTGCACCGCGATGGCCTCGCCGCCGGCGGCGGTGATCTCCTTCAGCGTGGCGTCCATGACGTCGGCTGAACGCGCCGACATGACGACCTTGGCGCCTTCCTTGGCTGCGCGGATGGACAGCTTGGCACCGAGCCCGGCTCCAACGCCTGAAACGATGACGACCTCGTCTTTGAGGATCACGGTGCAATCTCCTTCTGATAGAACGCGAAATCTTGCTCCAGCCCGACTTCGGTGAGTCCGAAGTCCTCGGCTGTGTACGAGTGGGAGCCATGACGCTGCTCCTCGTTGCGGGCCATGTAGGCCTCGAGCGCCTCGCGGTCAGCGGGCAGCCCGAGCTCACCCATGACGCGGGTCGCCGTATCCACGGGATTCTTCACGACCTCGAGGAAGTCGACGTCGATGAACCGTTCGGGACGCTTGGCGCGCACGTCGGAGAACTGGGCGAGCGCCGAGACGAAGCGATCGCGCCAGTAGGGCCCGACCTCCAGCGGGTCGACACTGTCGCTGTACTGCGCCGAGATCGCGCAGACCATCGAGGCGTACGACGGCACCGCCTTGGTCGGTGACCGATGGGTCATGACGATCTTGCAGCCCGGGAAGGTGTCGAGGACCGTGTCGACCGCCGTCAGGTGATGCGGCGACTTCAGGATCCACGGCTGTCCGTGACGATCGGGGCTCTGCCACTGAAGGACCTGCAGCCACTGCTTGAGGTCCTGGTAGGCGGGAGCCTGGTCGAACTCGCGCAGCCACACGCCGTACGTCGGGATCCAGTAGAACGAGTCGAAGCTCATTGAGGTGAACGTGCGGTCCATGAGGATGACGTCCTCTTCGGGCCCGTCCCACTCGATCGTGTGGATGTCGCCGAAGTCGGGCGCCATCTCGAGGAACATCTCGTAGCGTTCGCGCGCCTTCTTCGTGCGGATCTCTGCGGCGGGGCTCTCGCCGGGAAAAGGCAACGGGTAGGACGTCTCCCACGACAGGGTCGAGGTGACCTCCGGCGATGATGCGAGGAGACGGTGGAGCAGGGTCGAACCCGTACGAGGCAGCCCGCAGATCTCGGCGGCGACCGTCACCTCTTCTTCCAGGATCTCGGGGTGGTCGACCTGAAGCTGTTTGAGGCGCAGGCGATCGGCCAGCGAGGCGATGAAGCGGCCCTTCGTCAGGGCGAGGCCCATCTCGGACAGCTTGGCCTCCTTGGCGATGGCCTGGGTCAGCACGGTCAGCGGCTCGACGAACCACTCGTCGCCGTAGTCGCTGAGCCCGGTCTTGTCGCGAGCGGCGTCGAGCAGCCCTTGAACGTCCAGGACGGCCTGCGTCTCTGCGGCGGTGGTCATGAAGCCTCCAGATCTACAACGGTGCAGGTGGGGAGCGGGTGCTCACTGGCGCCGAGCCAGCGCAGCAGCGCCGTGCCGGTCTCGTGTCCGCAGGTGTCGATCCAGTTGCCATAGCCAGGGTCTCGCTCAGCAACGACGATCGTGAGCGTCCCGTCGTCGTTGAGCTTGGCGGTGTGCTTGTTGATGGTGATCTTGCGCTCCCAGTCGAGCGACTCCATCCACCAGTTGTCGAGCTGGAAGTTCCAGTAGGGGCACTCCGGCACCTCGGTCTCGATGACCCAGGCCTGGCCGGGCTGGAGCGTCCAGTAGCCGTGCGCGTAGAAGATCTCCGGGTCGCCGCCGGCCTTCTGGAAGAACTCCTGACCGAAGTCAGGCATCTCGTTGGGCCGCTCCATGAACATCTCGGTCCAGTCGGCGAACATCGCGGCAGTGCCGTGCAGCGAGAACGCCGCCGTGGCCAGACCCTTGGCGAAGTGGTCGGGGTTGAGCTGCTTGCGTTCGATCGGCTCGCCGACGCGCTCGATCTTCCACTGGCCCGCGACCTCGGTCGTCCGGTCCATGTAGGTCTGGCGCACCACCAGGCCCGTCGAGTCGGGCGCGAGCGGTAGCCAGTTCTTGTCGTGCGGCTCGGCGCTGACGATGATCTCGACGGTGCCGTCGGGCTCCACCACGAGGTCCTTGTCGCCCAGCTCCCCGGTCGACGCCATGGTGCCGTCGATCGCGTACCGGTTGGCCTTCGAACCGATGCTGAAGTAGTAGATGCTGCCGCGGGTGCCGGTGATCTTGTACGTACGGTCGCCGCGGATGTTGGCCGACAGGTAGACATTGTCCGGGTTGTCGGCGCCGAGCTTGACCCGGTCCAGCTCGTGCAGGCGTGGGAAGTCGGGGTCAGCGTTCTCGATCGTCGTGTAGAGCATCTGGCGCAGGAGCCGAGTCAGATAGCGATAGCCCTCGGCGCGATCCAACGGCGTGGAAGGTGCTGTGTCGCGCAGGATGACCTCGCCCGCCTGCTCCAACGCACGGCAGAAGTCGGACCAAGCCTTGCCGGAGACCACCTCTGCGGCACCTGAGCTCATGACACCTCCAAGGTGAAATCTAGAACACGTTCTACCAGTTCCCCGTGCAAACGACAACCACTCGGTAGAGTTCGGGACCTCATGACGACAGACCCCTCGGCAGACTTCGCCGACACAACCGGAGCCGCCCTCGTGGTCGGCGGCAGTGGCGGATTAGGTGCGGAGATCGCTCGTCTGCTCGCCGCCCGAGGCAGCGACGTCGCCGTCACCTACCGCAACAACTCCGAAGCCGGCGATGCCGTGGCCGCCGAGGTCGCCAAGCTCGGCGCACGGTCGTCCGCCCACGCTCTCGACGTGACGTCGGCCGCCGACTGCGCCTCCGTGCTCGCCGAGGTGGCCCAGACGTACGGCGGAGTCCACACCCTCGTCTATGCGTCCGGCCCGCACGTCCCGATGGTGCACCTGTCGCGGGTTTCGCCCGCTGACTTCGCCGAACAGCTTGCGCAGGATGCGGCTGGCTTCTTCAACCTCGCGCACCCCGCTCTGCCGTTCTTGCGTGAGAGCAAGGGCTCGATCGTCGCCGTCACGACGGCGGCGACGGCACGGTTCCCGGTGCGCGACGGACTGTCGTCGGCGCCCAAGGGTGCCGTGGAGCAGACCGTACGAGGTCTCGCCGCCGAAGAGGGTCGCTTCGGCGTACGCGTCAACGCCGTCGGTCCCGGGATGCTCACCGACGGCATGGCTGCGCGACTGATCGAGTCAGGCGAGCTCAACGACCATGCACTCGAGGTCACCCGAGGCAACATCCCGCTTCGCCGGTTCGGCAATGCGACCGACATCGCCGAGGCGGTCTGCTTCCTGGCTTCGAGCCGAGCGGGCTTCATCACGGGCCAGAAGCTCGACGTCGACGGTGGCTACACCGTCTGATCCCAGCCGACGCTGCACCCGCCTTCGGACACAATGGTGGCGTGGCAACCTGGGCCGAGGTGAGCGGGGCTGATCTCTTCAGCGCGTCTGCGCAACGCATCGTCGACTACCTCAACGCGCACACGCCCATGTCCGACTGGTCGGTCTCGCGCGTCACCAACGGCGAACAGGTGCATCTGCACGTCCATGACGAAGGGCTGCTCGCGGTCGGGCAGCGGGTGCCATGGGCAGAGACCTTCTGCATCCGCATGCTCGGCGGCGCCTCACGCCTGGTGATCGATTCGCAAGCCGATCCCGCCTACGCCGATCACCCCGACGCCGCCGGAATTCGTTCCTACGCAGGGTTCCCGATCCTCGATGACGACGGGAGCACGTTCGGCACGCTCTGCGGCGCGGGAGCCGAGCCGCTGGCAGATGCCGATGCCGTTGACGCAGAGCTCATCGAGCTGATGGGCGAGCTGCTCTCGTCCCAGCTCGCCATGGCCCGCAGCGCCGACCGAGATCGCCGGGCAGCCGAGATCGCCGAGGCGCTCGCGCAGCGGGACGCACTCACCGGCCTGACCAACCGTCGCGGATGGGACATGCTGGTCGCTGACGCCCAGCAGCGGATCGACGCGTACGGCGACCCCGTCGCGGTGGCCGTGATCGACCTCGACGGACTCAAGGCCGTCAACGACGCCAAGGGGCACAACGCCGGTGACGAGCTCATCCGGAGGGCAGCAAATGCGCTGAAGGCCGTAGCCGGCTCAGGCGATCGAGTTGCACGCTACGGCGGCGACGAGTTCGCCTTGCTGTCGAACAACGTCACCGTCGCCGACATACCTGCGCATTTCGGGATCTTCCTCGACGCGATGAAGTCACGCGGCGTCGACGCCTCGATCGGTCACGCTGCGACCGGGCCCGGGACGAGCGTCACAGACGCGTTCGCCCAGGCCGACGCCGACATGTACGCCTCCAAGCTCGGACGCCCAGCCACTCGCAGGGCCGGCACGCAGCCCTGAGATCCCGTCGGCGGTAGCGTGATCCCATGGCAGCCATCAAGAGTCCTTGGATCCTCGCCTTCGGCGTGGTCGCGGTGGTTCACCTCGTGCTCAACGGCGCGGGGGCCGAACCGTGGGACAGCATCTCCAAGTGCCTGCTCGCTCCGCTGCTCGTCGGTTGGGTCATCGAGCAGCAGGGCCCGCGCCTCCTGGCCCTCGCGCTGGTGTTCTGCTTCTTCGGCGACCTGTTCCTCGAGCTCGACGACCTCTTCGTCGTCGGCATGGCCGCGTTCGCGTTGGCTCACATCTGCTTCATCCGCTTCTTCGTCTCGCGGGGCGCCTTTGGTCAGCTCAGGCGCAAGCCCTGGATCCTGGCTTTCTACGCCGTCGCAGCCATCGCGATGGTCGCGTACGGCTGGAGCGGCCTGGAGGACGGTCTCAAACCTGTCGTGCCGATCTATTCGGCGCTGCTCGTCGGCACCGGAGCGACCTCACTCGCCACCGACATGCGCGCGGGCTTCGGCGGACTGCTCTTCCTGATCTCCGACGGCGTCATCCTGCTCGGCGAGGCAGACCGCATCGACAAGGACGCCACCTCGACTGGCCTGATCATCATGGGCTTCTACATCGCGTCGATCTTCTTCCTGACGTCAGGCATCCTCAACCGCGAGAAGGTCACCGTCGCGGCAGGTCCGGGCTTTGACCCGACCATCCGCACAGACTGCTGGCCGGTCTTTCCCGACTCGAAGAACTAGATCACCGGTGGATCGCACCTACCGGGTCGTCAACCGCATCTTCGCGGTCCTGTTCGTCGTGATGGGCTATCGGTTCGACGTACGCGGCGAGGAGCACATCCCGGCTCGCGGCACCGGCGTGATCGCCGGCAACCACATCGGCTTCCTCGACTTCACGTTCATCGGGTACGCCGCCCGCCGACGGGGCCGACGGGTCCGTTTCATGGCCAAGCGGTCCGTGTTCGAGCTGCCCGTCGTCGGTTGGCTCATGCGCAGGATGCGCCACATCCCGGTCGACCGTCGCGCGGGCTGGCGCGCCTACCGCCAAGGCCTTGAGCGGCTCGACGAGGGCGACCTGGTCGGCGTCTTCCCGGAAGCGACGATCAGCCGCTCATGGCTGCTCAAGCCGTTCAAGCGAGGTGCAGCGGGTCTCGCCGTGAGCCGCCAGGTGCCTCTCATCCCGGCCGTTGTGTGGGGCGGTCACCGGATCTACACCGTCGACGGTCACCGCTCGCTGCGCCGACGCGTACCGATCACGGTGAGCATCGGCGAAGCACTGACACCCCGCGACGGCGAAGCGGTCGACGAGCTCTCAGCCCGCCTCCACACCGCGATGGAAGCGCTGCTCGACGAGGCGATCGACACCTATCCCGTGCAGCCTCGCAACGACGCCGATCGCTGGTGGGTGCCGTACAACCGGGGCGGCACGGCACCGGATCCGGAGACAGCAGCGGTGCTGGACCGCGAGGCGGTCGCCCGCATAGGCGATACGTTCGAGTAATGACCTTCGATGAGACAGAGCCCGTGACGGTTGGCGACCTGACGTTCGACGTACGGTTCGCCGGGCCGCAGGACGGCATCCCGGTCATGCTGCTGCACGGCTTCCCCGAGACGTCATTGTCGTGGTCGAGCGTTGCGGCGTTGCTCGCCGCCGCCGGACTGCGGGTCATTGCCCCGAACCAGCGCGGCTACTCGCCGGGCGCACGACCAGCTGCGGTCACCGACTACCGCACCGACGTGTTGGCCGCCGACGCCATCGCGATTGCAGACGCGCTCGGCATCGGATCGTTCCATCTCGTCGGTCATGACTGGGGCGCCGCCGTGGCCTGGGTCGCGGCCGCCCACCACGCCGATCGTCTGCAGAGCCTGACCGCGGTCTCGGTGCCACACCTCGCCGCCTACGGAGGCGCGCTGCAGAGCGACCCGGATCAGCAGCAGCGGGCTTCGTACATCGGTGTCTTCCGCGAGGAGGGCAAGGCCGAGCAGCTGCTGCTGGAGAACGGGGCCGAGCGGTTGCTCGCGATGTACGGCGACGCGGTGCCCCCCGGCCAGGCCGCAGAATACGTCGCACACCTGTCGGAGCCGGGCGCTTTGACGGCCGCCCTCAACTGGTATCGGGCGATGCAGGCCGATCTTTCCTCGCTTCCGTCAGTGACGGTGCCGACGACGTACGTGTGGAGCGACGACGACATGGCCATCGGTCGCGTGCCGGCCGAGCAGTGCAGCGCATTCGTCGACGCGGACTACCGGTTCGTGGAGCTGGGCGGTGTCACCCACTGGATCCCTGAGCAGGCACCCGAAGCACTCGCCGCGGCGATCACTGCTCGCGTCGGCTGATCAACGCGGTGGCCAGCGGCCAGCCGCCGGGGTCGTTGAGCGGTCGATCGACCGTGCGGGCGTAAGCGTTCCAGTCGTCTGCGCGATCGGCGAACCACGATCGCTGACGGGCCATCAGCTCGGTCAGGCTGCTGGCGGCGACGTGCGGATGACGGGCGCCCACCTCGTACGCCACACCGCGTGCAGCGCGGGCATCGGCCGCAGCGTCATGGGCGTTGTCGAGCGGCACCGAGTAGAAGGCCGCGACATCGGTGAGCTTGCGCGAGCCAAGCGTCCCGCGGTGAATGCCCCAGTCGATGACATGGGGGTCGACGACGAGGAGCCGGTCCCAGTCGGGCTGCTTGATGCCCCAACGGGTCGCCTCTGCGTGGAGCATCGACAGGTCGTAGGCGGCATTGAACACCACGAGTCCGACCCCACGATCGATCAGCGACTGCACCCACTTGACGACGATCGCGATGCCGACGGCCGGGCTGGGCGCATCCGCGAGCTGCGCTTCGGTGATGCCGTGGATCTCAGCGGAGGAGACGGGGATCGGGATCCCAGGATTGATCAGACCGGAGAGGTCGGGGCCACGATCGGAGATCAGCGCGTAGCTCAGCACTCGGTCGTTGAGCGGGTCGATGCCGGTCGTCTCGAAGTCGAGCGAGGCGAGCGGGATGCGGTGCCAACCATCGTGATCGCCACGAGGAGGCGGCTTGGGCCTGTCGTCGGCGAGCAATCGCTTGCCGACGATTGCCGCCACACCGCACGCGATGCCGACGAGAACGTACTTGCTGATGCGCACCTTGCCTCCTGGTGCCCACGCTACTGAGCCGATCGGACAATCAGCGGGAGGCGGCATCGACCAGACTGCGGAAGAGTCCGGCGTCCTCCCTTGTCTCCGGATGCCACTGCACGGCCATCCAGAACGGCCGGTCGTCGCGCTCCATCGCCTCGAGCGTGCCGTCGGTGGCGTGGGCTGAGGCGACGAAACCGGGATGCTCGCGTACGGACTGGTGGTGGTGACACGCGACGTCGCCCCGGTCTCCGATGGCGCCAGCCAGCTTCGTGCCGGCCACGACCTCGACCGCGATCTCGCCGAACTCGGCGCCACCGGGTGAATGTTCTTCGTGCCCGACGACATCGGGTACGTGCTGCTCGAGCGACCCGCCGCCGTGGATCGCCATCACCTGCATGCCCCTGCAGATGCCGAGCACCGGCAGCCGCGCGTCCCACGCGGCGTCGAGCAGGGCGAGCTCCCACGTGTCGCGATCGAGACGCCAGCCAGACGTACGCGCGTGCGGCTCGGCCCCGTACTGCCACGGGTCGACGTCTGCGCCACCGGCGATCACGAGCCCGTCGAGCCGGGTGACCACTGCCAGCGCGGCGTCAGCGTCGGACGGGGGGAGGAGCACGGCTACGCCGCCAGCGGCCTCGATCGAACGCGAGTAGACCGCGTGCAGGACGTCAGCGGGCTCGTCCCACACACCCCACCGGGACTGTTCCCGGTAGGTCGTGACTCCGATCAGCGGCTTCATCAGAGCGGAGTGACGTAGGCCCCGGAGATGCCGCCGTCGACCAGAAACGTGGACGCGGTGATGAACGACGACTCGTCGGAGGCGAGGAACAGCACGGCGTTCGCCATCTCCTCGGGCTCGGCGAATCGACCGACCGGTACGTGCACCAGTCGACGTGCGGCGCGTTCAGGATCGCTGGCGAAAAGCTCCTGCAGCAGGGGCGTGTTGACGGGGCCCGGGCAGAGCGCGTTGACGCGTACGCCTTCTCGGGCGAACTGCACGCCGAGCTCGCGGGACATCGACAGCACGCCGCCCTTGGATGCCGAGTAGGAGATCTGCGAGGTGGCGGCGCCCATCACCGCCACGAAGGAGGCGGTGTTGATGATCGAGCCCTTCTTCTGCTCGAGCATGTAGGGCAGCGCCGCCTTGCAGCACAGGTAGACGCTGGTGAGGTTGACGTCCTGCACGCGCTTCCATGCCTCGAGGTCGGTGTCGAGGATCGAGTCGTCCTCCGGTGGGCTGATGCCGGCGTTGTTGAATGCGATGTCGACTGAGCCGTACGTGTCCTTGGCCGTCTTGAACAGCGCGTCGACCTGCTCCTTGTCGGTGACGTCGACGTGCACGTACGTGCCGCCGAGCTCCTCGGCAATGCCGGGCCCCTTGGCGTCGTCGAGATCGCCGATGACGACGTTGGCACCCTCCTCCGCGAAGCGGCGAGCGGTCGCCAGGCCGATGCCCGAGCACCCTCCCGTGACAACTGCGGTCTTGCCTTCGATGCGTCCTGCCATGCTCCTGTTGCCTTTCCTAGTGGTCCAGTCCCCGCTGAGTGTCACGTTTGTGCTGCTGTCGCGGTGAAATCACCGCCAAAACGTGCCACTCAGCGGGGAGGTTGGCCTATTCGTTCGAGAGGAAGACGTTCTTGACGTCGGTGAATGAGTGGGGGGCGTCGGGTCCGAGCTCGCGGCCGAGACCGGACTGCTTGAAACCGCCGAACGGGGTCCAGTAGCGGACCGACGAGTGCGAGTTGACGCTGAGGTTGCCGGCCTCGACACCGCGCGAGACCCGCAGCGCCCGGCCCAGGTCGCGGGTGTAGATCGAGCCGGAGAGGCCGAACTCCGTGTCGTTGGCGAGCTGGATGGCTTCCTCCTCAGAATCGAACGGCATCACCGCGACGACCGGTCCGAAGACCTCTTCGCGCCAGATGCGCTCCTGCGTGTCGCCGGTGAGGACGACCGTCGGCGGGAACCAGAAGCCGGGGCCATCCGGTGACGAGCCGGCAAACGCGACCTCGACCTCGTCGACGAATCCTTGGACGGTCGACTTCTGCGCCGCTGAGATCAGCGGACCCATCTCGCTCGTACGGTCAGACGGGTCGAGCACCTTCACCTCCTTGACGGCCGGCTCCAGCAGCGAGATGAACTCGTCGTACGCCGACCGCTCCACGAGGATGCGCGACCGTGCGCAGCAGTCCTGGCCGGCGTTGTCGAACACCGCCGACGGTGCCGACGCGGCGGCCTTGGCGAGATCTGCGTCGGCGAACACGATGTTGGCGCTCTTGCCGCCGAGCTCCAGCGTGACCCGCTTCACCTGATCGGCGGCGCCGGCCATGATCCTCTTGCCGACCTCCGTCGACCCGGTGAAGCAGACCTTGCGCACGGCGGGATGGGTCACGAAGCGTTCGCCGACGATCGAGCCCTTGCCGGGGATGACCGTGAAGACGCCGTCGGGCAGACCCGCTTCGCGGCCGAGCTCCCCGAGCCGGATGGCAGTGAGCGGGGTCAGCTCGGCGGGCTTGAGCACGACGGTGTTGCCGGCCGCCAGCGCCGGGCCGAAGCCCCAGCCCGCAATCGGCATCGGGAAGTTCCACGGCACGATGATCCCGACGACGCCGAGCGGCTCGTGGAACGTCACGTTGACGCCGCCGGCGACGGGGATCTGGTGTCCGGTCAACCGCTCCGGCGCTGCCGAGTAGTAGTTGAGGACGTCGCGCACGTTGCGCGCCTCCCAGGTGGCGTTGCCCCACGTGTGCCCGGAGTTGCGCACCTCCAGCTCGGCCAGCTCGTCGACATGCTCATCGACCAGCGCGGCGAAGCGGCGCAACAACGTCGCCCGCTCACCCGGCGGCATGTCACGCCACGCGGGATAGACCTCGGCGGCCCGCTCGATGACGGCGTCAGTCTCCTCGAGCGTGGCGAGGTGGACCTCGGTGACCTGTTCTTCCGTCGCCGGGTTGACGACGGTGTACGTGTTGCTCACTGGCTCCCTTTCAGAGTCGCTCGAAGCCGCGGCGCAGCTCCCAGTCGGTGACGGCGGCGTCATAAGCGGCGAGCTCGACGTCGGCCATGTTGGTGTAGTGGTCGACGACTTCGTCACCGAGCAACGACCGCGCGATCGTGGACGTGGCGAATGCCTCGCGGGCCTCGCGCAGCGTCGTCGGGACCTTGGGCTTGTCGGACTCGTACGCGTTGCCGACCTGCTCCGGCTCGAGGTCGAGCTCCTGCTCGATGCCGTACAGGCCACCGGCGAGCATCGCGGCGAGGGCGAGGTAGGGATTGCAGTCGCCGCCCGGCACCCGGTTCTCCAGGCGCGCGCTGGGTCCGTGCCCCACCAGCCGTACGGCGCAGGTGCGGTTGTCGAGACCCCAGGCGACCGTCGTGGGTGCGAACGAGCCGCCGGCGAAGCGCTTGTAGGAGTTGACGTTGGGCGCATAGAGCAGGGTGAAGTCGCGCATGGTGGCGAGGATGCCGGCGATGAACTGGTCGTACGTGGGGGTGCGTTCGTCCTGGTCCCAGAACACGAGCTCACCGTCGTTGCCGCGCAACGACAGGTGGATGTGGCAGGAGTTGCCCTCGCGCTCGTTGTACTTCGCCATGAACGTCAGCGCCTGTCCGTGCTGGGATGCGATCTCCTTGGCCGCGGTCTTGTAGACCGCGTGGTTGTCGGCCGTCGCGAGCACCCCGTCGTACAGGAATCCGATCTCGTGCTGACCGAAGTTGCACTCGCCCTTGGCGCCCTCGACGTTCATCCCGGCGGCGTACATCGTGTTGCGGATGTCGCGCAGCAGCGGCTCGACCCTCGTCGTGCCGACGATCGAGTAGTCGACGTTGTACTGGTTGGCGGCCGGCAGGTCCTGGTAGTTGGCGGTCCAGGCTTCCTCGTACGTCGTGTTGAACAAGATGAACTCGAGCTCGGTCCCGGCCAGCGCGGTGAACCCTGCCTCTGCCGCCCGCTCCATCTGCGCCTTGAGGATCGTTCGCGGTGACTGGACGACCGGCTTGTGGTCGAGCCAGACGAGATCGCACTGGATCATCGCGGTCGCCGGGCAGGTGGGTGAGGAGCCGGATCGTGTCGAAGTCGAGGGCGAACTCCATGTCGCCGTACCCCTTCTCCCACGACGACATCTCGTAGCCGTCGACCGTGTTCATGTCGACGTCGACGCTGAGCAGGTAGTTGCATCCTTCGGTGCCGTCGTCGATGACGTGGTCGACGAAGTACTGACCGTGCAGACGCTTGCCCTGCAGCCGCCCCTGCATGTCGGTGAACGCCACGATGACGGTGTCGACGTCGCCCTCGCTGATCTTGACGCGGAGCTGTTCCAGGCTCAGCAGGTTCGGGTGGCGCTTGGTCATGTCAGTCCCCTTCACATCAGGCCTCGGAGCAGAGCGGCCGTGTCGTCGCAGTGGCTTTCCATGGAACGCCTGGCACGCGATCCGTCACCGGCGAGGATCGCCCGCGCGATGGCATCGTGCTGTTGGCGCGAGTGGTCGATGTTGCGGTCCAGCACGGGAATCGAATCGAGCATGTCGTGCAGGCACATCTGTACGTTCGTGACCGCATCGATCAGCAGTGGCGACTCCGACAGCGATGCGATCGCGAGGTGGAACAACGAGTCGGCCTGCCGGTGGAGCGCCTTGGTCGACGCGGTGTTGACCCGGTCGAGTGCGCCACGCAACGTCGCCGACTGCAGCGGCGTGAGCTGCCTGGCCGCGGCGGCCTGGGCCGCGCCGGGCTCGACGATGCGACGAAAGTCGAGCGCGTCCAGGAGCTCCTCGCGGGGCCGGGCAGAGAGCCGCGAACCGGGTTCGCCGGGTCGGAAGTCGACGACCGTGCCGCCGCCCCGGCCGCGGCGGGTCGTGACGAGGCCCGCGTCGCGCAGGGCGGCGATGGCCTCGCGCAGCGTGGCGCGGGAGACGCCGATGCGTTCGGCGAGCTCGCGCTCGGGTGGCAAGGTGCTGCCGTCGGCGTAGATGCCGAGACGGATCGAGGTTGCCAGCTTTTCGACACACGCCTCGAACGCGTGGTGACCCCGGACCGGCCGGAGGACCGCGTCGGCGAGGTGATCGTGCTCGATGAGCTCCGTCAACGCCGCCTCCTCCTTCTTAAGGTCCGGTTTCGAACCTTAATGGTCGACCGGTCTCGCTGTCCATCAGGTGCGGGGCGGCCGGATCTTCTTGCCGGCCGGGTCGAAGACCGGCTTGAGGCTGACGGTCACCGGCACGCGCCGACCGCCGACATCGAGCTGATAGCTGCCCTCGCGTACGTACGACGCGTCGACGGTCTCGCCCGCCGGCGCGTTGAGCCACGCGAGACCGACACCGGCGCCGACCGTTGCACCCCACGAGCCCGACATGGCCTGACCCGCCGCGAGCTCATCGCGTACGAGGAGCTCGCCTCCCCAGATCATGACGTCAGGGTCGTCGCACACAAACGACACGAGCCGGCGTGAGGCTCCCGCCGCCTTGGCCTCCTCGACAGCACTGCGGCCGAGGAAGTCGATGTCGGTGGCCAGCTTGCAGGTGAATGAGAGTCCGGCCTCGACCGGATCGACCTCGGGGGTCAGCTCCTTGCCGAACGCCCGATAGCCCTTTTCGAGCCGCATCGCCTCGATGGTGTAGTAGCCGGCATCGACGAGTCCGAGGTCTTCGCCTTCAGCCTTGATCGCGTCGTACACCCGCAGCGCGTCGGCGTTCTTCATGTACAGCTCCCAACCGAGCTCACCGACATAGGTGATGCGGGTGGCCCGCACGGTGGCGCCGGCCAGCTCGATCTCACGACTCGTGCCGAAGGCGAAGCCGTCCTCGCTCAGGTCGGCATCGGTGAGCCGGCCGAGCAGCTCCCGCGATCGCGGTCCCATCACGCCCAGCACCGACAGCCGATCCGTGATGTCGACGACGACCGCATCGAGCCCGGCCGGGATGTTGCGCCGGATCCAGTCCTGGTCGCGCTCGGTCGTGGCCGAGCTGCTGACCAGGAAGTACTCGTCGGCGGCGACGCGGGTGACGGTGAGGTCGGACTCGTAGCCGCCCCGGGCGTTGAGCAGCGCGGTGTAGACCGTCTCGTCGTCGCCCACCGCGACATCGTTGCTGCACATCCATTGCAGGGCCGCCTCCGCGTCGACGCCGTGCACGACGTACTTGGAGAAGGACGTCTGGTCGAACACCGCGACGGCTTCACGACAGGCCTTCTGCTCAGCAGCGGACCACGGCAGCCAGTTCTGCTTGCCCCACCCGTACGCGATCGCCGGGTCGACCCCTGGCGGCGCGAAGAAGTTGGCCCGCTCCCAACCCATCTTGCTGCCGAATCCAGCGCGGGCGTCGCGCAGCCGCTCGTACAAGGGAGACGTACGCAACGGCCGTGCCGTGTCGAACTCACGGTTCGGCCACGGCACGGCGTAGTGCAGTCCGAGGACCTCCGCCACCCGAGCGCGGAGGTACTCCTTGTCGTTCTGGAACGGCGCGAACCGGCGGATGTCGACCGCCAGCAGGTCGACGCTGGGCTCACCCTCGATGATCCATTCGGCCAGTGCCCGACCAGCTCCCCCGGCCGAGGCGATGCCGACGGAGTTGAAGCCCGCACCCACGAAGAATCCGCGTACGGACGGGGCCTCGCCGAGGATGAACTGGTTGTCGGGCGTGAAGCTCTCCGGTCCGTTGTAGAACTTGCGGATGCCGGTCTCGTGCAGGGCCGGGATCCGCTCGAGCGCGTTGTCCATGAGGATCTGGAAGTGCTCCCAGTCCTCGCCCAGCAGCTGGAACTCGAACGGGTGGGGGATCTCGTCGGGAGCAACCCACGGCTTCGCCACCGGTTCGAAGCCGCCGACGACCAGGCCGCCGACCTCTTCCTTGAAGTAGGTGTAGCCGTCCGGATCGCGCAGGATCGGCAGGTCCGGCCGCACGTCCTCGATCTGATCGGTGACGACGTAGAAGTGCTCGGCGGAGTGCAGCGGCACGCTGACACCGATCTGCGCGGCGAGGTGGTGCGCCCACTGTCCGGCGCAGTTGACGACGATCTCGGCCTCGACGTCGCCCTGGTCCGTACGCACTCCCGCCACCGCCCCGTCGGCCACCAGCACCTCGAGGACACGCACGTGCTCGATCACGGTCGCACCGCGCGTGCGGGCTCCGCGCGCCAGCGCCTGCGTCACGTCGGTCGGGTTGGCCGTACCGTCGCCCGGCAGCCACAGGCCGCCGACCAGGTCGTCGGTCGCGATGAGCGGCCAGCGCTCACCCGCCTGCTCGGGAGTCAACAGCTCGCACTCCAGGTCGTACGCCGTCGCGGTCGCTGCCGTACGCCGCAGCTGCTCCATGCGATCCTCGGTGCGCGCGACCGTGACACCACCGCACCGCTTGAAGCCCGAGCTCAGCCCGGTCTCCGCCTCGAGCTGCTCATAGAGGGAAGCGGAGTACTGCACGAGCGTGGTGCCGGACTGCGTCGCCCGGAGCTGGCCGACCAGTCCGGCGGCATGCCAGGTCGTGCCGCAGGAAAGCTCGCCCTGCTCGAGCAGCACGACATCGGTCTCACCGTTCAGTGTCAGGTGATAGGCGACGCTCGTGCCGACGATGCCTCCGCCAATGACCACGATGCGGGCGCGTGCGGGAACGTTCGCGCCACCTTGATCGTCCACTTGCTGGCGCTCGCTCATGAGACAGCCACCTCCAACCAGGTGTCGAAGTTGGGCGAGCGGAAGTCCGCGACCGCCTTGTCGAAACGCTCCATGACCCCACCCGTAGAAGTCGAAGTCGTCCTCGCGCGTCGCGGCCTGGATGAAGCCCCACAGCGACCAGCCGTAGCGCGATGTCACCGCGCGGAGCCGGGCCCGCGCCAGCAGCGTGGGGGACTCGTGGCCGACGTACGCGGTCACCAGCTCGGCAAGGTGGTCGTCGTCGAGCCCACACTCGGTCCAGCAGTTGCCGAGCTCGAAGTACGGGTCGTTGTTGCCGGAGTACTCGTAGTCGATGAGCCAGAGCTTCTCACCGTCGTCGACGATGTTGCCAGCGAGCAGATCGTTGTTGCACGGGACGGTGTCGACCGGATTCACCGCCAGCGCGGTCCGGATGCGAGCGAACTCCCCAGCGAAGTCGGCATATCCGTCCGGGAGCGTGAACCCCATGTCGACACAGGTGCGCAGGTACGTCTCCTGCCGTACGAACATGTCGAAGTCACCTTGGAAACGTGGACCGGCGTGCAGGGTGCGGGCCGCGGTCGCGAGCCTGATGAGCGCTCCGGGCACCCGCAGGTCGTCGTCAGTGAACGTTCGCCCCTCGATGAAGCCGATCACCAAGATCCCGAGGTCGGGTCGGAAGTCGACGTATGGGGCGCCGACGCCTGACGTCTCCGCCGCGCGGGTGTTGAAGGCTTCCGCCTCGCGGTCGATGTCGAGCAGTTTCGGGTCGCTGAGATTGAGGCGCGCGACGAACGATCCGTCCGGAGTTGTGACCTTCACGTTGCGATTGGTCAGTCCACCCGAGAGGTCCTCGAGCGTGCGCGGCCGACCCGACAGCATCGGGACCTGGTCGAACAGGGCGTCCAGGTCGGTCATGAGAGATCGACCCGGAGCTCGGTTGCGACGTGCTTGCCTGCGCCGGTATGCAGCCTGATCCGGGTACGGTCCGATCGGTAGCGATCACGGGCGTACTCGACCACGACACCCGCGGCGGTCGATGCCTTGCGGGTCACCAGCATCAGGGCCGAGCCGGGCTCGACATCGAGCAGGGCCGCGTGCTCGGCCGACGAGATCTCCGGTTCGAGCCACTCGACGGCCCGGTCGGGAGCGAGGTCATAGGTGCGGCGCATGAGCTCGTACAACGATCCGGCCAGCGTGTGGTCCAGCAGGCCGGGAAACAGGTGCGCCGGCAGATAGGTCTCCTCCAACGCCAGCGGCTGACGGCGGGCCGAGCGCACGCGGACTATCTCCATGACGTCCTGTCCGCGCGCGAGCTCCAGCCCTTCGGCCACGTCGGGCGGCGCGACCATCACTCCGGCACGAACCACCCGCGCTCCCGCGCGTACGTTGGCTCGCCTCATCTGCTCGGTGAAACCCGGCAGGCCCGTCAGGTCGACGTCGATGCTCGGCTCCCGGATGAGGTTTCCGCCCGATCGGCCGCGCCGCCGTTCGATCCAGCCCTGCTGCTCGAGCGTTCCCAGCGCCTGCCGCAGCGTCATGCGACTCACTCCGAGAGCCGCAGCCAAGCTCTCCTCGGGCGGCAGCTTGTCGTCGGGTCGCACCTTGCCGGCTTCGAGGCGCGACAGCAGCCATGCCGAGATGCGGGCGTGTGAAGGGTCGTCGGCTGCGACCGAGAGGTCTGGTTTGTCGCCCAGCGCCTCATCGTCAACAGCCAGAACCCTCACACGCCCGTCCTCGTCTGCCCTTCCCGTCAGTCCTTGAACGCGTCGATGACGGCCTCGTCGATCGTGTGCTTCGGACCCGTGAACCACCTCTTGGCCGACAGGTGCCACCACAGCGCCAGCAGAATCAACGTGCCACCGGTGAGGATCGGCGCGTAGTTGACGCTCTCCCACGTGAACGCATCGTCGAACGGATTGCCCGCAGGGGTGAACGGGAGGACGAAGTAGATCGAGATGATCGAGATCTCCGCGATCGCGATGAGGTTCATCCACTTGTACTTCTTGCCGTTGGTCCAGCTGCCTTCTTCGAAGGCGTCACCCATCCTCCAGCGCAGGAAGATCGGGATCAGGAACGCGAGGTAGAGGCCGATGACCGCAACCGAGGTGATCGCGTAGAACGCGATCGGAATGCCACCGATGCCCTTGAGCGCCGGCAGCGTGATGAGGGCGCCGATCACCGCGACAAAGATGACGGCATTGGCCGGGACCTTGGATTTTGGGTTGACCGTCGACAACATCCTGGATCCCGGAATGGCGCCGTCACGACTGAACGCGAACGTCATGCGCGACGCACTCGTGAGACATGCGATCGTGCAGAAGAACTGCCCAGCAGTCGAGATCAGCAGGATCATGAAGTGCCAGCCCTCGGGGAGCGCCTGGCCGAAGATCACGTCGACGGCTCCACCGCCCTCACTGACGCCCTCCGGGTCCTGCACCGCGAACAGGAACGCGAGCAGCAGCAGCCAACCGCCGATCGCCGAGTAGGCGATCGAGCGCCACAGACCCTGCGCTGCACCCTTCGCCGCACCGTTGGTTTCCTCCGACAGGTGTGCCGACGCATCGAATCCGGTGATCGTGTACTGCGTCAGCAGGAAGCCCAGCGGCAGCACCAGGAACCAGTACTTGCCGTCGGCGAATCCGGAGTTGTTGATGCGTTCGGTGAACACGAAGTCGATGCTCTGGTGCGTGTCGGGGATGATCACGAGGATCAGGATGACCGCAGCGGCGCCGGCGACGTGCCACCACACCGAGATGTTGTTGAGAATGGCCAGCAGGTGTCCGCTGAAGATGTTGAGGGTGGCCGCCAGCGCCAGGATGATGATGAAGATCAGGTAGACCCGGCCGAGGGAATACCCGTCAGCCCAGCTGTTGCTGATCGTGCTGAGGGTCAGGTCGAAAAACGTCGCACACCCGTACGCGACGGAGGCCGTCACAGCGAGCAGTCCGATGAGATTGAGCCAGCCAGTGAAGAATCCGGCCGCTGGACCGCCCATCTTGGACGCCCACCAATAGATGCCACCTGATGTCGGATAGGCCGAGACCAGCTCCGACATCGTGAAGCCGATGATCAGGATGAACAGCGCGATGATCGGCCAGCCCCACGACATGGCGACCGGGCCACCATTGTTCCAGGCTTGGCCGAAGGTCGTGAAGCAGCCGGCCAGGATTGAGATGATCGAGAAGGAGATCGCGAAGTTGGAGAAGCTCGACCAGTTGCGGTTGAGCTCCTGCTTGTAGCCGAGCTTCGCGAGTAGCTTTTCGTCCTCGTTGAGTTGATCCGCCATTTAGTGCACCCAACTTTCAGTGAAGTTGGTGCATGCTAGCGCGGTGCACAGGTTTGCATCTAGACCTTTGATGCAGAAGTTACGAGACGTACACGCGACGGAATTCGTCGCGTCTCCCCACGATTCAGCGTGATTCGTCGGGCCTCTCGGACATGGCTCGGCGGAGCTCGTCACGCTCACCCTTGAGCCGCTCCACCTGGTGCTTGCGGTGCTTCATCCGCAGACTCAAGCCCGTCAGGACCATGGCGAGAACCGCACCCACGATGGCGCCGATCAGCGTTGCCACGCGGAAGTTGGGCGCGTCGACGTCCATGATGCGCTCACCCGCGTGTGCCGCCTTGCTCGTCCCGAGCACGACCGAGAGCGTCAGCCAGTTGGGAGCGGCGAGCAGGATCGCGACCACGAGGACGATCAGGCGCCAGGTCCAGTTGAAGAACCGCCGACGTATCTGGAACAGCAGCAGCAGCGGTACGAACGTGAAGCCGAAACCGTAGAAGAGGCCCCACCAGGTGCCGGAGGAGAAGTCACCCTGGACCTGATCGGCGACCCGCTGGGCCCACCAGCGCGGGAAGAACGCCGCCGACACTCGAAATGCCACGTACGCCGCAACCAGGGCGACCAAGGCAAGGACGATCCGCAGCACCCAATTGGTGGGTTTCCGGCGTCATTAGTAGGCTTCCGTCGTCACGCTTGTCGGCGACTTTGCAGGATCATCCTCGTCGGGCTCTGGCTTCTGGAGCCTCGTCGCGGGTCATGGCCACATCATGACATCACCACACTGCGGCCGCCATGGCATCAATTGCCGGCAAGAGCCGACCACTCGCGCTTCGTGGCCAAGCCGGTCTGCTCGAGTCCGGCATCGGCCTGCAGCTTCTTGACCGCCGCCTCGGTCACGGGCCCGAAGTAGCCACTACGGTCGGCGGCTTGGAGCCTCAGCGCCAGCTGCAAGAACTTCACCGACCGTCCCACCGAGTTCCTGCGCAGCGTCACACCCGAGTAGTTGGCAAGCCCGTACCCCGCCGCCCTGGTCGATGAGTATCCGGCGGTCACGTCATCGGTCGTCTTGGTGCGGATCAGCGACGCCCAGGTCGGCACGTCGAGGGACTGCGTGATCGGGAAGGTCGTGGGCCCGCTGGTAGTCACGAACCGCCACCATGGTGGCCAGCGTCGAACGTCTTGCTTTGCTTGATCTTGAGCGCCGCCTGGGCTTCCACCACGGTCGTCGCCCGCGAGCCCAGCTCCGCGATCGAGTAGGGATGCTTGCGCAGCAAGGCCGGCAGTCGTGGGGCACGGGTCGAGACGCGGGCTCGACCGCGTCACCCCCGGTTGCCCCGTGAACACGGCGCACGGCCCGTAGTCGGTCGGCTGGAGCTTGCCGGTCCAGAATGACGTGTTGCCGCGCGCACCGTTCCAGCTGAACGAGATGTGGATGTGGTCGGTGTGACCCGAGCTGGGGCGCCAGCCATCCTTCTCGCGATAGACGCCCCAGATCATCTTGTTGTGGATCACGTACATGATGCCGAGGCGCCTCGCGTTGGCGCCGTGATCGGCCGTGAGCCAGGCGAGAAAGTCACCGGCTGCCTTCTCGCTCCTCGGCGCTCTTGACGTTGACCATCCAGTCCCACGCACGACCGTCCGCGTGCTCGGAGGTGCCCTCGTTGCACGAACGGGCCGTGTTGCCGGCACCGCCCACGCCGTAGGTCGTCAGAACGAGGTCGCGCAGCTTGGCCACGCCTTCTGGCGTGCCGGGCTGACAGGCGATCTGCGGGACGTACGTCGGGCGACGGCGTCCAGCTCCTTGGGGAGCTTGGCCGGCGACTTGAGGCCCTGGGGGCTGGTCGGGAAGGGCACAGGTTTCGGCGCCGCCGCCTCGGCGGACACGAAGCCGCCCGCGCACAGCACGGCAATGATCGCGATCAGCAGCAGCCGGCGCATGATGAGTCCCTCCCCAGACAACGAATCTCCATGATGCGCCCCACCAGCCCCACCTGTCACCCAAATCCCATGATTGGGAGCGGGACCAGCCCCGTCCCCACGCTCGGATAGGTTCGTCCCATGCGCATCGCGACCTGGAACGTCAACTCCATCCGCAGCCGCATCGATCGCGTCGTCGCCTGGCTCGAGGCCAATGACGTCGACGTGCTGGCAGTCCAGGAGACCAAGTGCCGCGAGGACCAGTTCCCCGGGCTTGAGCTGTCGGCGCTCGGCTACGAGTACGTCCACTTCGGCCTCAACCAGTGGAACGGCGTCGCCCTGATCTCGCGCGTCGGGCTCGAGGACGTCGCAACATCATTCGCCGATGACCAGCCCCATTTCGGAGACCCGGCGGTACTTGAGGCGCGGTCGATCGGTGCCACGTGTGGTGGCGTGCGCGCCTGGAGCCTGTACGTCCCCAACGGGCGCACGCTCGATGACCCTCACTACACCTACAAGCTCGCCTGGCTCGAACGACTTCACGCCTCCTCGAGCCGGTGGCTCGCCGACGACCCGCAGGCGCAGATCGCCCTGATGGGTGACTGGAACGTGGCACCGACTGACGAGGATGTCTGGGACATGTCGGTCTTCGAGGGCCACACCCACGTGTCAGTGCCCGAACGCGAGGCTTTTCAGGCCATCGTCGAAGCTGGATACGCCGATGTGGTGCGTCCCCATGCGCCGGGGCCGGGTGTCTACACCTACTGGGACTACCAGCAGCTCGCGTTCCCCAAGAAGCGTGGCCTGCGCATTGACTTCATCATGGCGTCGCCAGCACTCGCCGCACGAGTCGAGACGGCGTTCATCGACCGCGAAGAACGCAAGGGCAAGGGCCCGAGCGATCACGCACCCGTCGTCGTCGAGATCAATTGACGCAAGATAGCCTGCAGACCATGCCGATCGAACCGCTTTTCACGGCGGAAGGGCGCGTCGTGGCCACAAATAAGCCCCTGACGCCACAAGATCTCACAATCGATCGGTCCCGCATCGGACAGGGCGCACCCGATGAGCTCTCCCGAACTGACGCTGGTCATCCTTGCCGACGAGGGGTCCACCCCTGTGCTGCCGCATCTGGCAGAGCTCGCGGCACTCGACGCGTTCCCGCGCATCACCATCGCGTTGTTTGTGAGGTCCGGCGACCTGGATCGAGAAGCTGTCAAGTCGGTGGCACCGTGGATCTCAGTCATCGACGCCGAGAACGGTCCGCTCACGCTGGACCAAGCCGTCACCGCTGCCCTACCGTCGATTTCGACGAAATTCGTGATGTTCACCGACGCATCGGTCGTCGGACGGGGGACCATCCACAAGCTCATCGACCGAGGTCATACGTCCGCTGAGAAGTTCGAGCTTCTCGACGCCCCCTTCCCCCTGCTGAGGACGATCAGATGGTCAGAGCGCGCCATCACAGACGCCTATCGCGCATGGCTCGAGAATCACCACGCTGCATACGTCACCGCGCATCGAAGCGATGTCGACGGCTACCTCCAGATGCTGCCGCTGCGCAATCTTCAAGCGCGCCTGGATGGGGTCGACGTTGTGGACGACGGGCGCGTGCTCCGCCTTGTCGGCCAATGCCAGAGGGGCGCCACAGATGGCATAGATCCTCCCGACCACCAGATGAAAGTGCTGGTACTCGATGAAGATGGGGCTGTGGTTGTGAAGGCGGACACCCTGCCCACACCCCGCATAGAGGCCGGCGAGGTGCGGTGGACTGGATTCACTGCCGACGTGCTGGTCGAGGACCTCCCACTGGGGCGGTCGACGCTTGACATCCAGCTTGCCGCTCCTCCTGGCCACGGGCACCTTCGCGTACCAGTCAAACCGGCACCGGGGGCACTCGCCTCCTCCCGGCCCCTCACGAGCAACGGACGTCGCTTCCAGTTCTTCCCGATCCATGGATCAGGTCGAGCGGAGTTCGTGACCTTATCCGCAATTGGGCCGCTGGCTCGAATGCGCTGGAGCTCAACGATGCTGCGCCGCGACCTAGGAGCGATGATTCGTCGCCGACCATACGCCTGGACCAGGCCGATACGCGCTCTGACCCGCCCGTTGTTCTGGCGACGCGAGATCTGGCTGATCGGCGAGCGCCCGGACACGGCGCGCGACAACGGCTACCACCTGTTTGCCTACCTGACACGCGAGCGACCCGACGTCGACGCCTATTACGTCATCGACAAGTCCAGCAGTCAGTACGAGCCAATGCGTCAGCTCGGCCGGGTCGTGGCTCACTCATCCTGGCGGCACAGGCTCCTGATGTATCACGCGGCCGCTCTGGTGAATGCCTACAACCCGATACACATGCTGCCGCGTGGCTGGACCAAGGCGATCTATGTTCGCCATTTCGCCTGGCGGGTGGGGGCCTACCGGGTCTACCTCAAGCACGGCATCCACATGAATCCCAGGGTGCTCAAGCGGCAACAAACCGGCTTTGATCTCTTCCTCACAGCGAGCCTCCGCGAAGGCGAGGCCGCACGCGAGACTTCCGGGTACGACCGCCAGATCGTGCCGACAGGCTTGCCGCGCTACGACGCCCTCGTGGCGACCCCACCGAGCAGGACGATTTTGTTCATGCCGACGTGGCGCGTGTACCTCGTACCGCGGCTTTTCAGCGACGAGACGACGACGCAGGTGGCGTTCGAGGGATCGACCTATCAGCGTTTCATGAGAGATTTCCTGGGAAGCCCACGGCTGCACAGTCTGCTCGAAGAACATGACTACCAGCTTGAGTTCATGCCGCACTACAACATGCATGCGCACTTGGCTCAGATGCCACTGACCGGCAGGCGCATCACCATGCGCGACGGGTCAGCCCCCGACATCCAAGACGTGATGCGGCACTGTGATCTCTTCATCACCGACCATTCCTCGGTTCATTTCGACATCGCCTACCTGGGCACACCCCTGATCTACACCCACTTTGACGACGAGGACTACTTCGGTGGGCACTCCCACCCCTCGTGGTTCTCACATGAGAACGACGGGTTCGGACCCGTCACGCGGGATGTGGACAGCACGATTGACGCGATCGAGCACTATCTCCACAACGGCTGCGTCCGCGAGGCCAAGTACTCGAAGCGCGTCGAAGACACTTTCATCTTCCACGACCGCGACAACTCCCGACGAGCTGTGGAGGCGATCGAAGAAGTGTTCCGTACGCAGGGCATCAGCTGACAGAACTACTGCCGCCTGCCGAAGCGACCCTCTGTCGCGTCGAAGAGCCGGGCAGACAACTGGGGCTCGGCACTGTCGATGTACGTCCTGGTGATGTGGGTGCCCTGCCGATAGACCAAGACATTCCCAATGACGGTGGCGCAGCGCTCACGATCGGGGCAGATCACGTCGGTCATGTCGATGATGCTGACGCCTGGAACTTCGGCGGCGGCCTTTCGTTGCGTAGGAGCGCCGGACTCGGCGATGGCTTGTGCTTTGTCGAATGAGCAGCGTGTCAGGTTGCGAGGATGTTTGGCGACGCACTCGTAGACCGGCTGGGTGATTGGCTCCGGGTTGTCGAGCAAAGTGACCAGCGGGATACCGGCTCTCGTGATTTGGCGCCAATAGCGGGCGGTGCCCTGCACCATGGCGTCCTGGCTGAGGGCTGCCGTACCGGTTTTCCCTCCAGGCAGAGCCTTGGCGCGCCTATGGCTGGAGATGACCAGATCGGGCCTCATGGCGAGGATCTTGCCCAGTGCCGCCTTGCCCCATCGTCGGCAACTCAGCTCGTCCTTACCCGCGTTGTTGGCATCGGCAAAGGAACAGGCCGACTTGGTCATCGTCACGAGCTTCCAGTGCTCTCGCTTCGCAATCGTGTCGAGCACGGTCTCCCACTGCACCATCTTCGAGTCGCCGACGATCACAACGGTGCGATCTGCTGAGGTGTCACCGAAATCGCACGTCTTGGGGTTGGCATCGCCGACCGGGACCTGGCAACCGGGATCATCGTCGTAGAGCGGTGGTCGATCATTTGGTGCGTCGATCGCGAGCGGGCGCATCTTCTTGACAGCCTTGAGGTCGCTCCACACCACGCCGGCATTGGCGGGATCGTCTATCGCTGCCGCGCCCGGGCTGTCCGCCGGCGATGACTCGCTCACCACAGTGCCTATGGCCACAGAGGCGTTGAGTGCAAGACCGACACCTACACCCAGTGCGGTGAGTCCGGCACCAACTCCGAGTCCGCGTGCCGTTGGCTTGAACGGGGTACCGAACCGGACCGGGTTCTCGATGAGCTTGTGACTCAACCACGCCGGTACGAATGACGCGATCATCAGCAGCACCGTCCAGCGAAGACGAAGATCGGGATACTTTGCCTGCGCTGCAACCAACATCGGCCAATGCCACAGATAGATCGAGTAGGACAGCCCCCCGATCCACACCATCGGCGACACGCTCAGCAACCGCTGCGGGGAGCCCGGCGTCGCCGCAATGCCGCTGGCTATCACGAGGGCGGCGCCAATCGTGGGGACGAGGGCATTCGCTCCTGGCCAGCCAGTTGACGTGTCGAAGAACAGCACGGCGTACGCGATCAGCACGATGCCCAACCAACCACTGATCGCACGCAGCACACCCGGGATGCGCGCGACGGCGGTCGCAGAGAGCGCGAGCAGTGCACCGATCCCGAGCTCCCAGATGCGTGTGGTGGATACGAAGTAGGCGGTCTGCGGGCTGCTGCTGGTGTGCGCGATCGAGTACACAAGTGAGGAGATGGTGACGGCCGCAAGCACAACGAAAGCGACGCGCTTCCATCGCCGCGCAGCGATCACGCCGATCACCAGCATCAGAATGGGCCAGACGAGATAGAACTGCTCCTCGACCGCCAACGACCAGTAGTGCTGGACGGGCGATTGACCAATGTCCTCAGCCAGATAGTCGACGCCTCGATCGGCCAGCCGCCAGTTGACGACATAAAGAGCGGCCGAGGTGATGTCGCCGCTGAACACCTGTCGCTGGGTGATGGGCAGGTACGCGTAGGTCACGATGCTCGAGAACAGCAACACCGTGGCGCTGGCCGGCAGAAGTCGCTTCACGCGCCGTGCCCAGAAGCTGCTGAGGGAGACTCGACCCGTACGCGACACCTCGCGAGCCAGCAGACCGGTGATCAAAAATCCGGACAGCACGAAGAACACGTCGACGCCGACAAAGCCGCCGGCCAGAAACGGGATGCCAGCGTGGGCGGCCAGTACCGATCCCACTGCGACCGCGCGCATGCCCTCGATGTCCAGGCGAAGCGTGCGGCCATGGTCGGCCTTCGTGAGACCTGACGCGCCACTGCCGCCCGTGTCGGCACGGTGCGCGACAGTTGGCATGCGGAACGGTCCAATCTCGGAAAACGTCGGGCCTGGCACGGAAACGGTGTGCGGATCGGCAGCAGTTCGGCACCAAAAGGGCCAAGGCTAGGCTACCGGAGGCTCGCGAGACGGCCGACTCCTGCGTACGGCATTTCGCGACTTGAGAGGTCATTACGGTAATCTCGGCATGCTGTCCAGCACCCCAGACTAAGGAATCTCCGTTGTCCATCGACATGGCAATCATCGGCCTCGGCTACGTCGGCCTCCCGCTGGCCCAGCAGGCTTCCCGCTCAGGACTCAGCGTCGCCGGCTTCGACGTCAACGCGCGATGGTCGACTCGCTCAACAGTGGCAAGAGCCACATCGACGACCTCACCGATGACGACATCGCCGAGATGATCACAGCTCGGCTTCACCGCCTCCACCGACGAGAACACCCTTGCCGAGGCCGACGCGATCGTCATCTGCGTCCCGACCCCGCTGTCGGTCGACGGCGAGCCTGACCTCGGCGCCGTGATCGCCGCGACGACGACGATCTCCCGCCAGCTGCGTGCGGGCCACCTCGTGGTCCTGGAGTCGACGACCTACCCCGGCACGACCGACGAGGTTGTTCGCCCGATCCTCGAAAAGGGTGGCTTGGTCGCCGGCAAGGACTTCCATCTCGCCTTCAGCCCCGAGCGGGTCGATCCGGGCAACCCGACGTACGGCATCGCCAACACGCCCAAGGTCGTCGGTGGCCACACGCCCCCGTGCACCGAGGTCGCGACGGCGTTCTACGGCCGCTTCATCGAGACCGTCGTCCCGTCCAAGGGGACACGCGAGGCCGAGATGACCAAACTGTTCGAAAACACCTACCGGCACATCAACATCGCGCTGGTCAACGAGATGGCACAGTTCTGCCACGAGATGGACATAGACCTCTGGGAAGTCATCCGCAATGCGGCTACCAAGCCCTTCGGCTTCCAGGCGTTCTTCCCGGGCCCGGGTGTCGGCGGTCACTGCATCCCGATCGACCCCAACTACCTGTCCTACAAGGTGCGCGCGACGCTCGGAAGGCCCTTCCAGTTCGTCGAGCTCGCCCAATCGATCAACCTGCAGATGCCGGCATATGTCGTAGAGCGCATCGCCGACCTGCTGAACGACGAGGGCAAGGCCCTGCGCGGCTCAACCATCCTGCTGCTGGGTGTGACCTACAAGCCCAACATTGCCGACCAGCGGGAGTCGCCAGCCACACCGCTGGCTGAGTTCCTCATCGACAAGGGCGCCAACCTGGTGTTCCACGACCCCCACGTCGACGTGTGGACACCCACCGGCCTTCCGGTCCCCAAGGCCGACGACCTCGACGCTGCGCTCGCCTCGGCCGACATCTCGGTGCTGCTCCAGAACCACAGGGAGTACGATCTCGACGCCATTGCATCCACTGCGAAGAGGCTGTTCGACACGAAGGGTGCCACCGACAACCCCCGAGTCGCGAGGCTCTGAGTGCTCTTTCGGTAGTTGACGCGGGTGAACAGATCCCGCCGGAGTGCTTCTGGGGGCGGCTAGACCGGCCGTTCGTGGTTTTCGGGGCTCTCGAGAGCTTGATGGAGCGCATCGAGACGCGCGCCCAGCTCGCGCTCAGAAGACCGGATCTCGTCGACCGCGCGCAGGCCGACATTGGAGATGGCTCGGGCGAGCTCCGCGGCGTTGTCCGCTTGCTCATCTGGCGCAGTCGATGAACTCCTGCGGATCAGCACCAGCACGGCGCTGAGGATCAGGACCTGGAGAAGCGCCAGCCCCACCACCGCCAGGCGGACTTGGTCACCCAAGGCGGCGACCACCGCGAGTGCCCCCAGCAGAAGGCCCGCGGCAGCTGCCCCGGTTGTGAAATTATCGGAAATGCGCTTGATCACGAAGGATCCCTTCGGTCATCGGGTCTCGTCATTGAGGTGTCCCGCGAGGATGACACGAAACGCGTCAGCACTGAGGTTCCGCTCCGCCCAGGCGTGTCCCCGCTTTTGGTGGTCAGCAAACATTGCCTCGTCTCGCCACAGCCGGTCGATGACAGCTCGGACGTCTTCGGGTTCGGCGTAGATCGCGACGTGGCCGAAATGTTGTTCATAGCTCGGGGGCAGAACGAGCACGCAACCTCTCGCTGCGGCCACGGCTGCCTCGTGGATCAGCTCAGGCCCCCACGTGTTGCGCTGAATGCCAACGAAGAGGTCCAGCTGGTCAACGAACTCCTCAAGTGGGGTGTCCCAGCACAAGAGCCAGTTTGGCGGCAGGTCCTTCGCCTTGCGCTTGAGGGTGAGCGCACGGAGCGGATCGCGAATTCGCACGTCGTACGCGTCGTCGTCCGGGAGCATCGAGATCAGCTGGTCGACGTCTGGCGTGTCCCGAGTTCGTCCACCTTCCAAACCTGTAGTCCCCACTATTGGTCGAGACGCGCGAAACCCCGGATGGGACCGCCGTCTCTGGGCAACCACACCGACCAGTCGCGGTGGGGCAACCTGAGCGCTCGACCCGTCCGCACGAAGCGCCTCGGCGATCTCGTGGGTTGCCGGTAGCCACGCCACCGCACCCTTGAAAAGTGTGGCTGCCCTGGCTTCTACGGTGACTGGGTCGTAAACGATCGCCCCATTTTCGGGCGATCGTGGTGGATAGCGCGCGACCAGCAGAACTCGATCTGCCTGGACGGAGTTGAGATCAGACCTCCGGGGATAGCAGAGCAGCTCGGGGTCACGGACCACTGCGACCGCCGCGGTCAACGAATCGTCCCATTGAGCGAAGGTCGAGACGCCCTCGGACTGCAACGTCATCACCTCATCTGATGGGCTAACCCGACGGCGCATCGCGAATCGCATGGTTTCTGCATGGAGCATCTCGGTTGAAAGACCGGCGCCAGCGAGTGCCGAGATCTCGTCAGCCGCCCCCGCCGATCGCCCCAGCCCGTCCCGCCAGTCCGAGACGATGAGGAAGTTGCACTCACGTGGCTCCTTCACCACACCGAGCATCGCCCGTGGAGCCGGGAACCTCCGCGCAGCGCCGGGTTGAAGATGGACCGACTCCTTGCCGAGTGCGATCTGCTTGTGCCAGAACTCAAACGCCTGCCGGTAGGCAACACGATTGCCATCTCGCCAGCCGAACTGAAAATCAGTTCGTGACAGCGAGCCGGTGGTGAGCTGAACCAGAGCTAGCGGTTCGTCGAGCGTGACGACGCGCTCGGCGCCGAAGTGCAGTTCCATACGCTCGAGGAACTCCGAGTCAGCAGACTTGCGCACCTCATCGAAGCCACCCACCTCGGACAACACCGTGTCGCGGCGAAGCAGAAGTGAAGAGACATTGCGACGCAGTGGCGCGTAGCCGATCTTGTTGGCACTCAGGTTGCTGTAGACCCGTACGGATCTGCTGAGCGTGGCGACCCGGCGTGGGTCTTCGAGCAGCGGCCGGAGCTGCCTTTCGATCCGCTCGGGGTGTGACCAGTCGTCAGAATCTTGGAACGCGATGAACTCCCCTCGCGACACGGAGATCGCATAGTTGCGAATCTTGTATGTGCCGCCGTTCTTCGGCATTCGATGCAGCTCGAAGCGGTCGTCCAGGGCCACCGCTTCCTCGATCATCGGCTGATACTCCTCAGGTGAGCAATCATCGACCACCAGCACCTGCAAGTGCGGCCAGGTCTGATCTCGCAGAGACCGCAGAGCCGTGAACAGACTCTGATCGGGTTTGAACACCGACATCACCACGGACACCGTTGGACCCGGGTCGGTGACCACTGTCGGCGTGGCTGCGGGTATGACCCGCTCGAATGGTGTGCCCTCGCCCTCCTCGAGCGCGATCGGCGCGACACCGGCTTGCACGAAGATCCAGTTGAATCGTCGCAGCCAGTTGATATCGTCACTGCCCGGGCGGCGATGTGTCGGATTGAGCAGCTCCGTGTCCAGCATCCATCGGGTCTCATCGGCGATGGTCAGGGACGGAAGGACTTCCTCCACATAAGAGAACCGGCCTGAGGCGATGTTGACTTGAGCGTTGAGCCGGTCGGTGTCGCCGGGACCCTTGCCGGGAGCAAAGGTTTTACCCCCCAACAAGATCCGCACGGCTTGGCACAGGTCTGCCGCCTCGGTGTAGTCCGGCCCAGGTGCCGGACGGCTACCCATGACCCGAGCGACATATGCCAAGGTCGGAAGATCGATGGCGGGCAGACCGGCCGCACTGCCCCGACTCACGATCTCGCGCGCCTCCGCCAAAAGCTGTGCGTAGTCACACCGTCCGCCTGTGGCTCGCAGGGCGAGTAGTGTCAAGCCCTCGGTCGAGCCGTACCGCATTGTGTTGTCGGCGAGGAAGATCGCCTTCTTCTCCAGCTGTTCCGCATGGTCGCGAAGATATTGGGGAATGCGCTGGGTCATGGCCTGGACAGACTCCGGTACTCGGGTGGAAAGGGAGGCGCTGCTGCACCCCGGCGCATCCTATCGGCCCGGGTCAGCTCCGCCACGTCGGGCCGCAAGCGGCCAGCTGGCCTGACCCATCTCGTCGGTCTTGACCGCGAGCACGTGGTGGAGCTCTATCTCGTTGCGCTCGAACGCCAACCGCGAACCAGCCATGTAGATGCCCCACACCTTGGCGCGGCCGATGCTCACCTCCTGGAGCGCCTCGTCCCAGTGCTCCACGAGGTTGTCGCACCAACCGTGGAGGGTCATCGCGTAGTGCTCCCGCAGGTTCTCGACGTGCCGCACCTCGAGCCCGACGTCTTGGGCAGCAGTGGTGATACGACCGACGCCGGTGAGCTCCCCGTCGGGGAACACGTACCGGTCGATGAACGCACCCGTCGACAGCGTCTTGTTGTGCGGACGGGTGATGCAGTGGTTGAGGATGCGACCGCCGGTCCTGACGTGGTCGCGCATGAACGTGAAGTAGGCCGGGTAGTTCTTGACGCCGATGTGCTCGGTCAGGCCGATCGAGCTGATCGCATCGAACCCGGTCTCGGTGACGTCGCGATAGTCCATGAACCGCACCTCGGCAAGGTGGTCGAGTCCTTGGCGCTTGATCTCGTCCTGGGCCCAGGCGGCCTGCTCCTGTGAAAGCGTCACGCCGATCACCGTGACGCCGTAGTGCTTGGCGGCATGACGGACCATGCCACCCCAACCACAGCCGATGTCGAGCAGGCGCTGCCCCGGCTGCAGGTTGAGCTTGCGGGCGATGAGGTCATACTTCTCGAACTGCGCCTCCTCCAGCGTCGACTCGAGCGTGGGGTAGACGGCGCAGGTATAGGTCATCGACGGACCGAGCACCAGCTCGTAGAACCTGTTGGACACGTCGTAGTGGTGATGGATCGCCTCGGCGTCACGCTTCTTGTTGTGCCGCAGGCCTTCGAGCGCGCGCCGCCACTTGGGCAGGTGCTCCTCCTCGGGAGGCGGCGGGGGCTTGAGGTTGCCGAAGCCGAGACTGCGGATGATCTGCAGCATGTCGGCGGCTGACGGCATCTTGAACCGCAGCTGGCTCATCATCAGGACCATGGCGTCGTACGGGTTGCCCGGATGCACGCCCTCGAGCTCGAGGTCGCCGGACACGTACGCGCGAGCAAAGCCCAGGTCGCCCGGGGACGTCATCAGATAGGCGAGCCCACGCTCGTTGAGCAGCCGCAGCGTGATCGGCGCATCCTCCGGGCCTCCGACACTTCCGTCGAATGCTTCGAAACGGAACGGGAGACCGTCCTTCATCAGTCGGCCCAGTGCATCGGCGATCGAGAGCCGTACGCCCACGTCTGTGGTCATGAATTCCTCACCGCTTTCTCGTAGAGGGTGCTGAGCCTTCCGTCGGGGTCATACCGCCGTCGGGCTGCGGCGAGCGTCTCGCCGCCATACATCTGCTCGAAGGTGTCCTGGTCGTAGAACGCCTCGGAGTAGAGGGACTTGTGGCCTCCCATGCGCTGGACGGCTTGCTCGATGCGCCGGTTGACCGAACCCGGTTCGGCATCAGCCGGCACCTCGACCGTCCCCCAGAAGCCAGCATTGACGTACGTCGCGCCGGGCGTCAAGGGATAGACGGGCCACTCGCGGGTCGTGCGCAGCGGGCACAACCACACCGGCCGCATGCCGATCTCGGCGTCGAACCACTCCAGGAACTCCGGCAACCGGTCGATCGGGACCTCGACGTCCTGGATGACCCGCTCGCGGCCGGGAACCTTCTTGAGTCGATCGAGGAGTCGGCTCAGACCGACCTTTTCGTCGAGCCCCACCAGCCGGTGGTAGACGTCGCTGCGGCGCCAACGGCGCGGCCAGACGAGACGCAGCCACCTGTTCTGCGCACCGAAAGCACCCGAGCACCAGAACCAGTCGGTGTCCCAGCGCCAGATGTATTGCTCCATCGTCACGGAGTCGGTCTCACGGGTCTGGATCGACGTGTAGTAGATCTGCTGACCCGTGTAGTCGCTCGGCCTGCCGGGGGCGTCGTTGGTGAAGCTGGCCAGGGTCAAGTAGATCTCGTCAGGAGAGAACGCCGTACCGTCGAGACCGTCGACGCGTACGCCCTCCCACTCGCCGGTGTCGGCGATGACCTCGATCGTCTTGACCGCTGAGGCGGCATCGGCCATGCGTACGTGGCGGAGTGCGGCCCTGGCCGGAACCTTCTCGAGCTTGATCTTGAGCCGGGTCGCGTAGCCGAGGCTGCCGTACGAGTTGGGAAATGCGTCGAACAGGTCTGCATGCTCGTTGTCCGGAGCCGCCGTGACGATGTCACCCGAACCGGTGAGGATGTCCATCTCGAGCACCGACTCATGGGGCAGCCCGCTGCGAAACGACGTCGACTCGATGCCGAGGCCCGTGACGGCTCCCCCCAACGTGATCGTCTTGAGCTGTGGCACGACATAGGGCATCAACCCGCGCGGCAACGTCTCGGCGACGAGGTCCTCGTAGGTGCACATCCCCTGCACGTCGGCCGTGAGCGCATCGATGTCGATGTCGATGACACCGTCGAGGCCACTGACGTCCAGACCGGTGATGGCCACGTCGCGGGGACGGAACAGGTTGGAGGTCTTCTTGGCAAGGCGCACGCGATCGCCGGCCGGGATGCGTGCGAATGATGCCCCGAGCCGTTCAACAGCGGTGTGATGCGCTTGCCAACCCCTCACGCATCCAGATTACGACTGGGCCAGATACCTGATAGCAGCGGCATAGCCCTCCAGGCCCATGCCGACCACAACGGCAACCGCGATGTCGCTGAGGTATGACGTGTGGCGAAATGTCTCCCGCGCGTAGACGTTGCTCAGGTGCACCTCGACGAGTGGCCCGCCGAGCTGGCTCGCCGCATCGCGGACGGCCACCGAGGTGTGGGTCCACGCGCCGGCATTGAGGACCACCGAGGCGCCCGAGTCGGCCGCGTCGTGGAGCCAGCCGATCATCTCCGACTCGGTGTCGGTCTGCCGCACCTCGACATCGACCCCGGTCTCCTTGGCAACCTCCTCGCAGCGCGCGACCAGGTCGTCGTACGTGGCGGTGCCGTAGACATCGGGCTCACGCACGCCGAGGCGACCGAGGTTGGGTCCGTTGAGGACGAGGACGTTCATGAGCTCCCCAGCTGCCAGATCAGTGCTTCGCCGCCGTGTTCGGCAGCACTCAGATCGTACGCGGGTTCGCCTGTCAGCCGTGCTTCATCGCCGCTGCCCAGCGCTGTGTCATCGAGAGCGATCGCACCGCTGACGACGTGCACGAGGCTGCGTGGCGCCTCGGGGACGGTGACGGTCTCGCCGAGCGCGAGCCGTACGACGAACAGCTCGGCCGCCGCGTGGACGTCGATCACCGGGGTCAGACCATCCGGTGTCACCACGGCGTCGGCGTACTCCGGCTCGGCGTCGTGGGTGGATCGCAGCATCATCTGCACGAAGACGAGCGGCTCGTCCTGGGAAGCGTTCTGCTCGGTGTGCTGAACCCCCGTGCCGGCGCTGAGCCGCTGAGCCGTGCCGGGTTGCACGATGCCCCGGTGACCGGTCGAGTCGGCGTGTTGGAGTGCGCCCTCGAGCACCCAGGTCACGATCTCGACGTCGGCGTGGTGGTGCTCGTCGTACCCCCTCCCGGAGTCGAGACTCTCGGTGTTGATCGCGATCAGCGGGCCGAACCCGATGTTGTCGGGGTCATAGTGCGCGCCGTACGAGAAGCTGTGCCAGGTGACGATGCCGTCGACATCGGTGCGATATCGCTGGTCGGCCCTGCGGATCTCACGCATAGCCGAGCTCGTGCAATCGGTCGTCCTCGATGCCGAAGTGGTGGGCGATCTCGTGCACGACCGTGATGCCTACCTCTTCGACGACGTCCGCCTCGGTGTCGCAGATCGCCAGTGTCGGGTTGCGGTAGACGAAGATGCGGTCGGGCATCGCCCCGCCGTACGAGGTGTCGCGCTCGGTCAGCGGTATCCCGTCGTACAGCCCGAGCAGGTCCGGATCATCCGCCGGGGCGTCGTCCTCGATGAACAGCACCACGTTGTCGAGCAGCGCGGCCAGCTCGGCGGGCACAGCTTCGAAGGCAGCCTCGACAAGCTCTGCGAACCGCTCCTCGCTGACCTCGACCATGGCACCATCCTGCCCGATCCGGTTTGGGAGCCGCCCTGCTCACCCACTATGCTGAACGGGTTTTCCGGCCCCCATCGTCTAGCGGCCTAGGACGCCGCCCTTTCACGGCGGTAGCACGGGTTCGAATCCCGTTGGGGGTACTTCTCGGTCGAGGTGGCATCCCCCCGACCGAAGGTCGCACTCTGTTCCCACCTCGAGCGAGAAACATGCGCAGAGTGATTCGAGGAGGAGCCTGCGACGGAGTCCCGTTGGGGGTACTTCCCGGTCGAGGTCACTCGGGACTTGGCCGTGCGTTGGCGTCCCGCTGCGTGACGATCGCTTCCGCGACGGCCACGAGCTTGAAGTTCTCGTGCTGCGAGATCCGCTTGAGGAACGTGAACGCCGTGCTCTCGTCGATGTCGAACTTCTGCATCAGGATCCCTTGGGCCTGGCCGATCGTCGTACGCGATTCGAGGGCCGCGGTCAGACCCACCGCCCGCTCGGCAGAGGCGAACGCCGCCGTGGCGTGCGCAGCCAGCATCTCGGCGACCTCTTCGTCCTCCTGGCTGAAGGCACTTGGTCGGTCTGCGTAGATGTTCAACGATCCGTAGCCGCGTGACTTGGTGGCCAACCGCACTCCAAGCGTGCTGTGGATGCCGAGCTGGGCTGCGGCGGGTCCCCACGTGGGCCAGCGCGGATCTTTCGCCACGTCGTCGGTCCGATAGGTCGCTCGGCCGTTGATGGCGTCGAGGCACGGGCCCTCGTCGTGCTCGGCCTGCAGCTGATGCGCTTGGTTCACGCGGGCGGTCGTCCTGGCAGGAGTCTCGATCTCCTTGCGGGAGTGGATCCGCATCACTCCGGCATCGTCAGCGTTGAGGACCAGGCGCGCGTAGTGGCTCGCCCGCTCCAGCATCCCGCTCGGATCTTCCACCTGCTCGAGCTCCATGGCCATGTCGGCAAGCATCCGTTGGACGTCCACTGGCCATCACCTCATCTCATCGACAACGATCACTCGTTCCCACGTGCCCCACGCAGGCTCGGTCAAACATCGCGACTTTGAGCGATAGATCCGGGTTGGGTGGGTACACGGTCGCAACGGCGCGGCTTCTTCCGGGAGAGGTCGTGCCGAGGTGCCGGGGTTCAGTAACGAGCCTCGGCACCGCCTTGCCGGCGGGGAACGTCGGCGGTCCGGGTCAGCGCGTACGCGCGCGCCGTACGATCAGCGCGCCGGCGGCAACGACACCTGCCCAGAGCATCAGCCAGGTGATGGTCAGCGATGTTCCGCCGTCGGGCAGCGTCGACGTGCCGGGGATGTGCGTCGTCTCCGCGACCGTCTCCGCCGTGTCGTCGCCGGACTCAGCTGCGAGATTGCTGGACAGCGTCAGCTGGTGCGAACCGAGCGCCAGCTGCGAGCTATCGCCCGAAGGGATCCGGGAGTCGCCCAGCAAGTCGAGCGAGTCGATCAGCTCACCGAGATCCTGTTGGGGGACGACAACCTCCGATGGCACCACCTCGGGCGTCACCACCGCAGGGGTCGCCGCCTTCGGCGAAACCACGTCGAGGACAGGCTCCAGCGCGGGCGCGAGAGGCGTGGAGCGAAGCGTGCCGGCGAGGGTGCTGGTGACCCCCGAGACCGTGTCGCGCACGGTCTTGACCATGGTCTGGGTCGGCGCCTGCTTGGGCGTCGACTGGACGACCGTTGGTGGTGCTGGTGCGGGCTCTGCCTTCGGTGTGGGCTTGGGCAGGATCGGCGCTGTCAGCGAGTCGACCGTCTTGCCGAGAGTGTCGAGCACGCCGGGCGAGTCGTCGCCGGCGTACGCCGGAGCGGCGAACACCGAGATGCCAAGTGCAAGCGCAACAACGAGCGTTCGGCGTGGAGTACGCATGGGCGTCCTTGGCGTGTAGATGGGAGTGCCTGAATCGTAGGCGCACACGGAAGAGGACGCGACAAAAGTCCAGAAACCGATCGAACGTTGACAAGGTTGTGAGTCATCACTAACTTAATCGTCATGGTCACTGGAAAGCGCATGAAGGCAGCGGACCGCAAGGTCCTCATCCTCGACGCCGCAATGGAGGAGTACGGTCGCGCCGGCATGCACGCCACCTCCGTGGAGGCCATCGCCGACCGCGCCGGGGTCTCCCAGCCGTACATCTTTCGGCTGTTCGGCACGAAGGACCAACTGATCGTCGCAGCGATCGAGCACCACACGACCGGTCTGCGCCAAGCCTTTCGAGACGCGGTCGAGCAGCGTGAAGCGGGATCGTCACCGCTTGAGGCGATGGCGCTCGCGTACCTCGGATTCATGAACGACGACGTCAACTCGCTGCGCTGCCAGCTCCACACGTGGGCCGCGGCCTCCGACCCCGCCATCAAGGACGTCGCCCAGCGGACCTATCGCGAGATCTGGGAGGACATCGCCGAGCTGAGCGGTGCCAGTGCCGACGAGGTTCGCACCTTCATGGGGCACGGGATGTTGCTGACCGTCCTCGCCTCCCTCGACCTGAACGAGCTCTTCGGCGATCCGCTCGCCGTCGCAAAGGAGTACTGATGTTTGCCGCACTCGCCCGCCTCGCCAACACCCATCCCCGCAGGGTGCTCGCCGTCACCGTGCTGTTCTTCGCCGTCGCAGGTGCGCTCGGCGGACCCGTGGCGTCGTTGCTCAACACCGACAACGACTCGTTCTCCGACACCGGCGCCGAGAGCGCTGCGGCCCTCACCCGCATCGAGATGGCATCCGGCGAGAAGGCCACGCCCGACATCATCGCCGTGCTGCCGACGGACAAGCCGGCCGCGCTCGACGAGACGCTCTCGATCCTCAAGGCAGAGAGGAACGTCGCCGAGGTCATCGGTGGCCCCGAGTCCGGCCCCGCCTTCGTCTCGAAGGACAAGTCCAAGACGTACGTCATGGCGGTCTACAAGTCGCACGGCGACCCCGACGGCACCACCGAACACCTGCGCGACCAGCTCGGCGAGGTCGACGGGGTGCAGGTCGGCGGCTTCGGACCCGCGTACCAGCAGGTCAACGAGCAGGTCGAAAGCGATCTGGTCAAGGCCGAGCTGATCGCCTTCCCGCTGCTGTTCCTCTTCTCGCTGTGGGTCTTCCGATCCGCTGTCGCCGCGCTGCTCCCCCTCATGGTCGGCGGCATCACGATCGTCGGTTCGCTGCTCGTCGTACGCGGCATCAACGAGTTCGTCGACATCTCGATCTTCGCGCTCAACCTGATCACGGGGCTGGGCCTGGGTCTCGCGATCGACTACTCACTGTTCCTCGTCTCGCGCTATCGAGAGGAGCTGGCCCGTACGGGGCCCGGTGCCGAGGCGATCCGTCGTACGATCGCCACCGCCGGTCGCACGGTCGTCTTCTCAGCGGTCACCGTTGCGGGAGCCGGTCTCGCTCTGCTGGTGTTCCCCCTGCGATTCCTCTACTCGATGGGCATCGGTGTCTCCATCGTCGCCCTCATGGCTGCCGCGGTGTCGGTGATCGTGCTCCCTGCCCTGTTTGCGGTACTGCAGCACCGAGTCAATGCCGGCTCGCCGAAGCGCTGGCAGCGCGCTCAAGCGGCGGAGATCGCCGCCGAGGCGCACGGATTCTGGTACCGCCTGTCCCAGTTCGTCATGCGCTTCCCCGTCGCGATCGCCCTGACCGGCACCGCGATCCTGCTCGCGCTCGGCGCCCCGTTCCTCGGGGTGAAGTTCACCGGTGTCGATGCAACGGTGCTGCCTGACAGCGCTTCCGCCCGCATGGTCGACACGATGTTGCGCACCGAGTTCGTCGGCGCCGAGTCGGGTCCGATCATCGTCGCGGTGGAGGCTCCCGAGGCCGACGCCGCCAAGGTCAAGGCGTTCGCCGCGCAGCTGGGCAGTCTCGACGCGACCAAGGCCGTGTCCGAGCCGCGCTTCCGCGGGGGCGACACCTGGCAGCTCGACGTCAGCTCGAAGTACTCGACACTGGATGAGAGATCTCTCGACCTGGTCGCGGAGATTCGCGACGTCGACACCCCCAACCCCGTGCTGGTCGGCGGCCAGGCTGCCGAGCAGGTCGACCAGGTCAAGGCGATCATGGGCGGCGTCCCGCTGGCACTGCTCATCCTGGTGATCGTCACGTTCATCACCTTGTTCCTCATGACAGGTTCGGTGGTGCTGCCGATCAAGGCACTCGTCATGAACGTGCTCACCATCAGCGCGACGTTCGGCATCCTCGTCCTGATCTTCCAGGACGGCCGGTTCGAGGGCGCCCTGAACTATTCCAGCCAGGGCGCGCTGGAGTCGTCGCAACCGGTGTTCCTGTTCGCGGTCGTGTTCGGCCTTTCGACTGACTACGCCGTCTTCCTGCTCACCCGAATCAAGGAAGCGCGTGACGCAGGGGCCGGCGAACGCGAGTCGATTGCACTCGGGCTCCAACGGACGGGTCGCATCGTCACCGCCGCCGCACTGCTGTTCGCCATCGCACTCGGCTCGTTCGCGACCTCCGACATCATCTTCATCAAGGAGCTCGGAGTCGGCACGGCCCTGGCCGTCCTGATCGATGCGACGATCGTCCGCGCGATGCTGGTGCCGTCACTGATGGCACTGCTCGGCAAGCGCAACTGGTGGGCCCCCAAGCCGCTGCGCAGGCTGCACGATCGGATCGGCCTCACCGAGGGCGAGCCCGACGGACTCGAGCGCGAGATGACCACAGTGTGACCCTGCCGACATTAGTTGCCTAGGTCAACCAATCTCGATACGGTTGACCTAGGCAACCACATGAGGCGGCCGTGAGTCTTGAATCGAGAAGTCTTGTCCAGCACTGACGTTTCCTCCGCTCCGCAGATGACGCACCGCGAGGTGCTCGAAGCGATGTCCGGGCTGCTGCTCGCGATGTTCGTGGCAATGCTTTCGAGCACCGTCGTCACCAACGCACTCCCTCGCATCATCACCGACCTCAACGGCAGCCAGACCGGCTACACCTGGGTCGTCGTCGCCACCATGCTCGCGATGACCGCGACCACGCCCATCTGGGGCAAGCTCGCCGACCTCTTCAGCAAGAAGATGTTGGTGCAGTCGGCACTGGTCATCTACTCGGTCGGCTCGCTCATCGCCGCCGTGGCGCCCAACATGGAGGTGCTGATCGGCGCCCGCGTGGTGCAGGGCCTGGGAGTCGGCGGACTAACCGCCCTTGTACAGGTCGTCATCGCGTCCATGATCCCGCCACGCGAGCGTGGTCGCTACGCCGGCTACATCGGAGCCGTGTTCGCCGTCGCCACCGTGAGCGGCCCGTTGATCGGTGGCGTCATCGTGGACAGCCCCTTCGGCTGGCGCGGCTGCTTCTACGTCGGTCTGCCGTTCGCGATCGGCGCGTTCATCCTGCTGCAGAAGACGCTGCACCTGCCCGTCATCAAGCGCAAGGTGCACATCGACTACCTCGGTGCCACCCTGCTCATGGGCGGCGTCTCGACCCTGCTCGTGTGGGTCTCGCTCGCCGGCAACCAGTTCGCCTGGAAGTCGGCCACCAGTGCACTCCTCGTGGTCGTCGGCATCGCCGTCATCGTTTCCGCCATCTATGTCGAGGCGAAGGTCGCGCTCGAGCCGATCATCCCGCTGCGGCTCTTCAAGGACCGCACCACGAGTCTTGCCACCGCCGCTTCGGTCATGATCGGCGTCGCCATGTTCGGTTCGACGGTCTACCTGAGCCAGTACTTCCAGCTCGCCCGCGGCATGTCACCCACGGAGGCCGGACTGATGTCGATCGCCATGGTCGGCGGCCTGCTGGTCAGCAGCATCACGACCGGGCGCATCATCACCAGGACCGGTGTGTGGAAGCGTTACCTCGTCGGCGGCACCTTGCTGGTCACCGTCGGTATCGGCCTCCTGGGCACGATCGACGAGAACACCAACCTGTGGCTCGTCGGCGCGTTCATGGCGGTGCTCGGCGTCGGCCTCGGCGCCACGATGCAGAACCTTGTCCTGTCGGTCCAGAACAACGTGGCCGAGAGCGACCTCGGCGCGGCCAGCTCCGTGGTCGCCTTCTTCCGCTCGATGGGTGGCTCGATCGGCATCTCCGCACTCGGCGCACTGTTGAGCAGCCAAGTGGCCTCGAAAGTCAGCTCCGGGCTCGCCGCCCTGGGCGTTCCCACCGACGGTCACCAGAGCCACGAGATCCCTGATCTCTCCTCGCTCCCTGCACCCGTACGTGCCGTGTTCGAGCAGGCCTTCGGCCAGTCGATCGGTGAGATCTTCCTCGTCGCCATGCCGTTCGCCCTGGCCGCTCTGATCTGCGTCCTGTTCATCCGGGAGGTGCCGCTGCGTACGACCCTCGACATCGCCGAGGAGATCGCACCGGAAGCCACGCTGGAGCTGGACCAACGATGACAAAGCGGCACGACAGTCTCCGCCAGCTCGAGGACGAAGTCGGGATCCTGATTCGCCGGGTCAAGCCGGTGCTGGCAGAACGGGCAGCCCTCGTGCACCCGGAGCTGCAGGGCGCGTCGTACCTGATGTTGTCGTGGCTGGCCGAGCAGGGTCCGGTGCGACCGGCGCAGATGGCCGAGACCTTCGGCATCGACAAGGGCGCCATCAGCCGGCAGCTGCAACACCTGGTCGACCTCGAGCTCGCCGACCGCTCAGCAGACCCCGAGGACGGGCGAGCCACCGTGGTGTCCGCCAGTGCCAAGGCGCGCGAGCTGCTCCAGTCGGTGAGGGAGCAACGCCGCAAGGTGCTCAACGACCGGCTCAGTGACTGGACCGACGCCGACCTCGCCGAGTTTGCCTCCACGCTCAGCCGCTACAACCAGGCACTCGGCTGACTCAACCCTGTAGGTAGGCGATCACGGCGAGGACCCTGCGGTTGTTGTCGTCATCGGGCGGCAGGTCGAGCTTCATGAAGATGTTGCTGGTGTGCTTGCTGATCGCCTTCTCGGTGACGAAGAGTGCCGCGGCAATCGCGGTGTTGGACCGACCCTGAGCCATCAGCTCGAGCACCTCGCGCTCACGATCGGTGAGCCGGGCGATCGGGCTGTCCGGCTGCGCGCGCGCCATCAACGTGGCGACGACCTCGGGGTCGAGCACCGTACCGCCGGCAGCGACCGAGCGTACGGCCTCCACGAACGTTGCGACGTCTGAGACCCGGTCCTTGAGCAGGTAGCCGACCGCGCCCGTGCCACTGCTGAGGAGCTCACGGGCATAGAGCTGCTCGACGTATTGCGACAGCACCAGCACCGGCAGACCCGGGCGCTCGGCGCGGGCTGCGATCGCCGCACGCAGCCCCTCGTCGGTGAACGTCGGCGGCATTCGTACGTCGACGACAGCGATGTCGGGCTCGTACGTGCGCAACGCCTCGCCGAGCTTGACCGCATCGTCGACCGCTGCGACGACTTCGAACTCGTATGCCTCGAGCAGTCGGGTCAGTCCGTCCCGGAGGAGGGCGAGGTCCTCGGCGATGACGACTCGCAACGCGACCTCCGGGGTGACGAGGGGTGGGCGGGACACATCCATCGTGCCGTCAAACACTGACAACCGTCGCTCTGCCCCGCGGGTCGACATACTTGACCACGTGAGTGCTGGACGATTCGCACCGTCGCCGTCGGGCGACCTGCACGTGGGCCACCTGCGTACGGCTCTGCTCGCGTGGCTGTGGGCCAGGCGGACCGGCCGAGACTTCGTCATCAGGATCGAGGACCTTGATCGCGTGCGACCAGGCGCCGAGCAACGCCAGCTCGCTGACCTCGCCGCACTCGGCCTGGAGTGGGACGGCGAACCCGTGCGCCAGTCCGAGCGTCTGCCGGTCTACGCCGACATACTTTCGACGCTCGTAGCGGCCGGGCTCACGTACGAGTGCTTCTGCACCCGTCGCGAGATCCTCGAGGCAACCACCGCCCCACACCACCCGCCCGGGTCCTACCCCGGTACGTGCCGCAACCTCACGGCCACGGAGCGCGACCGCCGACGCGCCGAACGACCACCGGCCCTTCGCCTGCGCAGCCGAGGCCTCGCGGTTCACCGTGCAGGACGAGCTCCACGGAGCGTACGAGGGCGCCATAGACGACTTCGTGCTGCGACGAGGAGACGGCGTGCCCGCGTACAACTTCGTCGTTGTCGTCGATGATGGCGCTCAAGGTGTCGACCAGGTCGTACGCGGTGACGACCTGCTGCCCTCGACACCACGACAGGCCTACCTCGCGACGCTGCTCGACAAGATGCCCCCGACCTACGTTCACGTGCCCCTGGCCCTCGACGCCCAGGGCCACCGACTGGCCAAACGCGATGACCCGGTGACCCTTGGCGAGCTCCGCGGGTCGGGCGTCGACGTACTGGCGCTGATTGCCGCCTCGCTCAAACTGACCGGGTCGACACCGGCCGAGCTCCTCGCGGAGTTCGATCCGTCGGCCCTGCCCACCGAGCCATGGATCTTCAGTCGGCCGTAGGGGACGACGGCTCGCACGGACCTGGAGGGTGATGACGGTCGGGCCCTCGGCGGGGCTGGACACATCCATCGTGCCGTCGAAGGCGGACAACCGTCGTGACACTCCCGCGAGGCCAGATCCTGCCCCCACGTCGGCACCGCCGCGACCGTCGTCCTCGACGCGCACCCTGAGCAGACCGTTGTCGTGCGACACCTCGACGAGCGCGCGGGTCGCGTCGGCATGCTTGCCGATGTTGGCGAGCAGCTCGCTGACGGCGAAGTAGACGGCCGACTCGACCGGAGCCGGTGGACGCCCGGGCAGCGTGATCAGCACCGCGACGGAGAACGGCATGTCGAGTGCAAGTGCCTGGACGGCGCCAGCCAGCCCACGGTCGGCGAGCACAGGTGGGTGGATGCCTCGTACGACCGAGCGGAGATCACCGAGTGCCGAGGTGGTGACATCGCGCGCCTCAGCCAGGAGCACGGCCGCGCCCTCAGGATCGGTGGCAAGCATCTCCTCGGCGAGGCCGAGGTTCATCCCGAGCGCGACGAGCCTGGCCTGGGCGCCGTCGTGCAGGTCGCGCTCGATGCGGCGGAGCTCGGCAGCAGAGTGGTCGATCATCTCCGTACGGGAGGCGGACACCTCGGCGACACGACGCTCCAGGGTTTCCCGTGAAGGCGCCAGCAGTGAGCGGTCGAGCTCGGCCCGCCAGCGCATGAGGATCGGCATCACCTTCCACCAGAGCCCGAACATCAGCAGCGACCATGTCCACTCGAAGAACGACTCTGCCTGGGTGTCGATCTTGAAGAGTCCGTAGTTGATGTCGAACGTCCCGTCCGGGGTGATGGCAAAGATGAAGGGATAGATGGCGAACCAGACCACGCCGAGGCCTATGCCGAAGGCGATCCACGACAGAGCCCAGCCGATCGAGGCCGACATCCACGTCCACGCCCAGTCCCGCCAACGGGCCGAGTCGTTCATCCACCGCTTGAGCAGACCGAAACCCGACACTGATGCGGTCTCGAGGTAAGGCCTCTCGATCGTGGTGCCGAGGATGCGGCCCGAGAGCCGGCGGTGAAGGTTGGCCAGCTGCTGGTTGAGCGGGACGAACAACAGCAGCAGCACCATCCCGACACCGACTATCGCCACGCCCAACGACACGGTCACGAGGATGAGGAGTGCCAGCGCCGGGACAGCCAGCAGGACGTAGACGACTGCGTACCCGCTGAGGGCGAGACGGCGACGCAAACCCGCAGCGAAGGTTTCGTCCTCGAACGCCGAGCTGGTGGTCATACCACCATCGTGACGCATCCTGATCGCCCGGACAGTGGGTCCAGGCCCACTTCTGACTGGGGTCTCAGCACCATGTCGCGGCAGGGCCGGGAGCTGAAGGCTGGGGCCAACAACATCTAGGAAGGACAACACCATGTCATCCAGCTCCCCCACAGTTCGCATCGCCCGCTGGAGCGCGACCCACCCGTGGCGGGCGATCGGGCTCTGGATCGCCCTCGTCGCAGCAGCCGTCGCCCTGATGATCAGCGTGCCGACACAGTCACCCAGCGAAGAGGACAGCCGCATCGGCCAGTCCGGTCAGGCAGCTGACCTACTCGACATCGCCGGCCTCAGTGCCAGCCCCGCCGAATCGGTCCTCATCACCAACCCCGACGGGGCGCTCGACCCGGACCGGGCCGAGGCCGCGGCGACGCAGGTCTCCGAGGCCGCAGCGGACGTCAAAGGCATCTCCGACGTCGGGCCGCCCCTCTGGTCAGGCACGCGCGACGCTCTGCTCGTGCCCGTCACGATGACCGGAGACGCTGATGACGCGGCCGACCATGTCGGCGCACTGCTGGACGCGACCGCGAAGGTGCAGCAGGCCAACCCCGGGCTCAAGATCGAGCAGGCCGGAGCTGCCTCCATCGACGCGGGGATCAACGACAAGGTCGCAGAGGATCTCGGTTCCGCAGAGTCGCTGAGCCTCCCCATCACCTTCCTGATCCTGCTGGTTGCGTTCGGTGCGTTCGTTGCGGCGGGCATCCCGGTGCTGCTCGCAATCACGTCCGTCGTCACAGCGCTCGGCCTGTACGCACCGCTGTCATATCTTGCGCCGGATGAGGGCACCGTTGCGAACGTCGTGCTGCTGATCGGCATGGCAGTCGGGGTGGACTACTCGTTGTTCTACCTCAAGCGCGAGCGTGAGGAACGCAGGAAGGGACACGGGACGATCGACGCGATCGAGATCGCCGCTGCCACCTCGGGGCGTGCTGTCGTGGTTTCGGGATTCGCGGTCATGGTCTCGATGGCTGGACTGTTCATGTCGGGCGAGCAGGTGTTCAACGCGCTGGCGGTGGGCTCGATCGCGGTGGTCGCGGTAGCCGTCCTTGGTTCGCTCACGGTGCTGCCGGCGATGCTCGCCAAGCTCGGCCGTGCCGTGGATCGTCCTCGCATCCCGCTGCTGTGGCGTCTGAACCGCCGCATCGGCGCAGGTGGCATCAGCGGGCGACTCGTACGTCCAGTGGTCCGCAGGCCGGTTGTCTCGGCAGTCATCGCCGGCGGAGTGCTCCTCGGGCTCGCAGCTCCGGCGCTCGGCATGAAGATGCAGCAAGGCACGATCGACACGCTGCCCCAGGACATCCCCGCGATCGCGGCCTATCAACGCATGCAGGAGAGCTTCCCGACCGAGCGTCCGAGCATCGACGTGGTGCTGAAGTCATCTCAAGATGGCGGAGCCGACCTGCGCGCTGCCCTCGATCAGATCCAGGCCGATGCCGTCAGCGGCGACCTCGGCTCGGTGACCGATGACCCGATCGAGTTCTCGCAGGACGGGCGCACGGCAGTGCTCACACTGTCTGCCCCTCACCACGAGAGCGACCCCCGCAATGATGCGTCGGTCGAGCGGCTTCGCGACACGATCGTGCCGCGTGCCACCGACTCCTTGGATGGCGTCACCACAGCCGTCGGCGGCGGAGTGGCCGAGGCGTACGACTATGAAAACCGTCCGTCCAAGCTGCCCTTCGTGATCGGGTTCGTGCTTGCCCTGACGCTGCTGATGATGGGCTGGACGTTCCGCAGCGTGACGATCGCACTGCTGACGACCGCGCTCAACCTGCTGTCGGTCGGTGCGGCGTTCGGTGTCCTGACGCTGGTCTTCCAGCACGACTGGTTCAACGGTCTGCTCGACTACGAGTCCTCCGGATTCGTCGTCGACTGGATCCCGCTGTTCTGCTTCGTGGTGCTGATCGGCCTGTCGATGGACTATCACGTGTTCGTCCTGAGCCGGGTCCGCGAGGGTCTGCGCAAGGGTCTCGACTACGACCGCGCCGTCGAGCTCGGCATCCGTGACACGGCAAGTGTCGTCACGAGCGCGGCGGCCGTCATGGTGTCGGTGTTCGCGGTGTTCGCGACGCTGAGCATGCTCGAGATGAAGCAGATGGGTGTCGGCCTGTCGGTGGCGATCCTGCTCGATGCGACGCTCGTGCGACTGGTGCTGCTGCCGGCTCTGCTGCTCCTGCTCAAGCGGCCGCTGACCACGCTGTCCGTCGAACGCGCGCCGAGGGTGCAGCCGGAGCGCAAGCCCGCGCTGGTGTAGTCACAGCAAGCGAACGGCCCGACCCGCTAGCCAGATTCAAGGCAGTGGTCGGGCCGTTCGTCGTCGCGAGCTACTTGACCTTGACGCTTCGAACGCTGGTGAACTTGGCGACCGTGTCAGTGGCTCCGAGGTACTTCACCTTGAACTTGTGCGTGCCCTTCTTCAGACCGCTCAGGCTGATGGTCGCCTTGCCGCCCACCAGGGGCACGTTGCTCTTGATCGCCTTCGAGCCGTCGTAGACGGTGACCTTGCCGCCGGGGTTGGTGATGCCGTACGTCGCCGCGCTGACGCTGACCTTCAGAGTCGCCTTCTTCTTCGACGGGGAGCTGCCGGTGAACGACGCCGACACCGGCACCTTCGTGATGACGTCCTGGTCGGGGATCACGCCGTCGCCGGAGATGGCCACCGATCGGCTGGAGCTGTAGTTGTTGATGGGCAGCAGCACTTCGAAGTCACCGGACCCGAGAGGCTTGGCCTCGTAGGTGCCGTCCTCAGCCGTGGTGACCTCGACATAGTCAGGGTCGATCGGGTCGTCGTTGTCTGCGAGCACCAGCTTCACGTTCTTGAGCAGAGCACCCGACGGCGCCGTGATCGTCCCAGTGACCGTCGCGCCCGGCTCGAGCCGCATTTCCGTGATCGCGTTGTTCTCGCCGGTAGCGAGCGTGACTCCTTCGAGATAGTCGCTCGCAAAGTGGTTCGCAGAGTCGACGAAGACGATGTTGGTCAGTCCAGCCGTGTGCGACATCCCGTGCGGCGACTTGTACTCGCCCTCGGAATTGGTGCCGCCGAGATAGTCGTACTTGGAGCCGTTGGCCGTGACCCAGACCTGGACGCCACGGATCGGCTCGCCAGTCGCGTCGTCGACCACCGTGCCGGAGACAGTGGTCGGCGTGGCGGCGAGCGCGGCAGGAGCGGCGACTCCGCCGACGACAAGGACGAGGGGCGCCAGGATGGCGAGTAGTGCACGTGACGGGCGAAGCATTCGGTTCCTCCGAGGTTGGTGAACGACACACAGTAGAGGGGCGCCGTGTCAGTCGGAGGACTTTTGCCGAAACACGAATGGCCCGACCCATCGCGGGGGTCGGGCCATTGGCGCTGCGGGACCCTTAGATCAGGCCCTTTGCCTTCAACCATTCCTTGGCCAACACGGCTGGAGCCGTCTTGTCGGCGCCCTGGTTCTTGCTGTTGAGGTCAAGCAGGTCATCCGTCGTCAGAGCGGCCGAGACCTTGTCGAGCACGTCCTTGACCTTGTCGCTCGCCTTCTTGTCGTTGATCAACGGCAGCACGTTCTGCGCCGCGATCATGTTCTCAGGATCCTCGAGCGTCACCAGCTTGTTGGCGAGGATCGACGGCGTCGTCGAGTAGATGTCGGCCACGTCGACCTTGCCGTCGAGCAACGCCTTGAGAGTTGCCGGGCCGCCACCATCGCTGATCGCCGTGAACTTGATGCCGGTGATGCCGTATACCTTCTCCAGGCCCGGGATGCCGTAGGCGCGAGTCTTGAACTCGGGGTTGGCGCCGAGTTTCAGCCCCTTGACGCCCTTCAGGTCTGCGATTGACTTGACGCCGTTCTTGGTGGCGAAGTCCGAGGTCACGTTGAGCGAGTCCTTGTCCTCCGCCTCCGATGCGTCAAGCACCTCGAGCGAGTCAGGCAGGGCGGCATCGAGGGCATTGTCGATCTCGTCTGCTGCGGTTGCCGTCGCCTTCGGGTCGAAGTAGGTCAGCAGGTTGCCGGAGTACTCCGGCACGAGGTCGATCTCGCCGCTCTGCAGCGCCTTGATGTAGACCTCACGAGCACCGATGTTGAGTTTCTTCTCGACCTTCACGCCCTCGGCCTCCAGCGCCTGGGCATAGATCTCGGCCAGGATCTCGTTCTCGGGGAACGCCGCCGATCCGACGGTGATGGTGTCGGAGGCCGACGCTTTCCCGTCAGTCGGGTCATCACTGCCGCAGGCGGTCAGCGACAGGCCGAGCGCTGTGGCAGCCAGGGCCGCACTGATCTTCTTGATGGTCATGTTCTCTCTCTTCTTCCTAAGGGGTGGGTCATGCGTGGGAGGGATGAGTCTTTGGACGGCGCCCGAGTGCGACACCTTGCAACCCGGCAAACACGGCATCGAGGGCGAGGGCAAGTGCGATCACCAGGACCGAGCCACCGGCCATCTGCGCGTAGTCGCTGACTGCCTGGCCGTCGATCAGGTAGCGACCGAGCCCACCGAGGCCGACGTACGCGGCGACGGTCGCCGTGGCCACGACCTGCAGCACGGCAGACCGGATGCCGCCGACAATGATCGGCAGGGCAAGCGGGATCTCGACCTTGCCGAGGATCTGCCACTCGGTCATCCCCATGGCGCGAGCCGCGTCGATGGTCTGTCGGTCAACCGACTCCAGGCCTGCGTACGCGCCCGCCAACAGTGGCGGGACAGCCAGGACCACGAGTGCCACCAAGGGTGCAGTCAGTCCGATGCCGAGATAGAGGGCGATCGCGGTCAACAGTCCCAGGGTCGGCAGAGCACGCATCGCGCCGGTCAACCCGACCGCCAACGACCGGAACCGCCCTGTGTGACCGATCCACAATCCGATCGGGATCGCGATCACTCCGGCAATGGCGATCGTCTCGGCGGTGTAGCCGAGATGCTCGATCATGCGGTGGGGCACACCGTCGTCACCGCTCCAGTGCGTGGAGTCGCTCAGCCAGTCGATGGTCTCGGAGACAACGCTCATGAGCGGGCTCCGACCATCAGGCGGCGACGAATCGCACCGGGCTGACGGTCTGCTGTGGTCCACGGCATGAGCAGACGGCCGGCGAGGTTGAGCAGCAGGTCGAAGAGGATCGCGAGCACGACGATGGCGAGGATTCCGATCGTGATCTCCGTCATGAAGTCGCGCCGGAAGCCATCGGTGAAGAGAGAGCCCAGATTGCTCACACCGACCAAGGTCGCGACGCTCAACATGCTGACGGTGCTGACCGAGACGACGCGCAAGCCCGCCAGGAGCACCGGCCCGGCCAGCGGCAGCTCGACCCGGAGCACCCGCTGCGGTCGCGAGTAGCCTGCCGCTGAGGCGGCGTCGAGAACTGCCGGAGAGACGGAGCCGAACGCATCGGACGTCGTACGCACCATAACTGCTGCCGCATAGGTCGACAGCGCGACCACGACATTGATCACGCTGAGGAATCCGGTGCCAAGCAGGCCGGGCAGAAGCACGAATGCCGCAATGGACGGGATGGTGTAGAAGATCCCGACGAGCGCGACAGATGCTCCACGAATCCGCGGATGCTCGTTGGCGAACCAGCCGATCGGCAGCGAGACCGCGAAGCCGATGAGCGTCGAGACGGCGCTGATCCAGGCGTGGCGCACAAACAGCTCGCGGACCAGATCGATGTTGTCGAGGAACCACGTCATTCCAGCACCCCGGTCGCCTTGCCGGTGCCGTCGACGACCACCTTGGCGCCGTCGCGCTCCTCGACGTGCAGAGCGCGCCTGCCCTTGTCGAGGCCCACGAAGCTGCGGACGAAGTCGTCAGCAGGCTTCGCCATGATCTCCGAGGGCGAGCCGACCTGGGCGACCTCACCACCCTTCTTGAGGATGACCACCTGGTCGCCGAGGAGAAAAGCCTCCTCGATGTCGTGGGTGACGAAGACGATCGTCTTGTCGAGCTCGCGTTGCAGACGAAGCAGCTCCTGCTGCAGCTCGTCGCGGACGATCGGGTCGACGGCGCCGAACGGCTCGTCCATGAGCAGGATGTTGGGATCGGCCACCAGCCCGCGGGCCACGCCGACGCGCTGCTGCTGACCGCCGGAGAGTTGGGCGGGGTACTTCGTGGCCACGGACGCGTCGAGTCCGACGGTCTCGAGCACCGCGTACGAGCGCTCGCGGGCATCCTTCTTGTCCACCCCGTTGAGCCGCAGCACCGTGCTGACGTTGTCGATCACGGTGCGGTGAGGAAGGAGACCGGCATGCTGCATGACGTAGCCGATGTGGCGGCGCAGCTCCACGCGGTTGCGCGTGGCAAGGTCGACGTCGTCGATCAGGACCTGACCCGCCGTCGGCTCGACCATGCGGTTGACCATCCGGAGCAGGGTCGTCTTGCCACATCCTGAGGAACCGACGAACACCGTCGTGGTGCGCGAAGGCAGGACGAGACTGAAGTCTGCGACCGCTTCCGTCCCGTCGTCGAACGTCTTGCTGATGGAACGGTATTCGATCATGCGGTCCTCCGCGTGGCGCACAGTGTGGGCAGGGGCGTTGGTAGGCATTGAGCAGAAACAGACTCGGGACAGTCTTGCCCGATCGGACGCCGTCGGCAATGCGAACGCGGATTCATCTCATGACGAGACTGTGACGTGCCATGGGTTGCACTCCTAGCGGGGGGGTCACTGCCGGGGCGTCAGCGCACTCGATGATTGCTCTCGGCTCCGACAAAACCACGCATCGATCCGTCTGATTCCCGTCTCCTTTGGCCGTCGACCCGTTTTGTTTCGCCGACCTGCGGTGCGTTACAGTTGCGTCTGCTCCTTCGAGCAAACTGCCACGAGGCCCCGTGGCGCAGTTGGTTAGCGCGCCGCCCTGTCACGGCGGAGGTCGCCGGTTCGAGTCCGGTCGGGGTCGCCACCTTGAAGTGCCCCGCATCTGATCCAGATGCGGGGTTTTTCGTGGACCAATCCGATTTCTGGAGGATCGACGCTGTGCGATAAGGTGATCGTCGCCCGTCACGGGCACGGCCAGGTAGCTCAGTTGGTACGAGCATCCGCCTGAAAAGCGGAGGGTCGCCGGTTCGACCCCGGCCCTGGCCACAATCAGTGCGGGCCTCCGTCTCGAGAGCAACCGCCAAGTCGAAGAGTCCGGCCCGCAGTGTTTGTGGCCAGTGCAGGCACGAGAAGCGGCGGGCCTGGGGGTACCTCCCTGCTCGAGTGGCGCGCCAGCGGGCTCGCGCACCTTCTGCGCCCAACCAGCGCGCCGCGAAGAGCTTGGGGGAGTCGACCCCGGCCCCGGTGAGGCGGTCGACTCGGGTGCCCCATTCAACCGCACAAACTAACTGAGACATACGTACGACTTATCGTCCGATCTCGCCTAGGATTGTCGGATGACCGACATCAACGGCAAGCTCGTCCTCATCACCGGAGCAGCCAGCGGCATCGGCCGCGCCACCGCCGAAGTTGCCGCTGAGCGCGGCGCCCGCGTGGTGCTCACCGACATCTCCCCGCTCGACGAGACAGTCTCGACGATCCAGGCCGCGGGCGGCGAGGTCGCGTACGCGAAGTCGCTCGACATCACCGATGTCGACGCCGTGATGGCATTCGCCGCCGAGGTGCACGATGCGCACGGCTCGGTCGATGTCGTGATGAACATTGCCGGCATCTCCGCCTGGGGAACCGTCTCGGCGTTGGAGCACCGCCACTGGCGCAGCATGGTCGAGGTCAACCTGATGGGTCCGATCCACATCATCGAGGCGTTCGTGCCAGCGATGGTGGATGCCGGACGAGGCGGGCACCTGGTCAACGTCTCGTCCGCGGCAGGGCTCATCGGGATGCCGTGGCACGCTGCCTACTCGGCGAGCAAGTTCGGGCTCAGGGGTGTGTCAGAGGTGCTGAGGTTCGATCTGCGTCGTCACAAGATCAAGGTCAGCCTCGTATGCCCCGGCGGCGTCGACACCGGGCTGACCGACACCATCGAGGTCGCCGGCGTCGACAAGACCGGCAAGCGGTTCCAGAAGGCGCATGCGCACTTCAAGAAGCGTGCCGTGACCTCCAACCACGCCGCCCGTGCGATCCTGCGGGGCGTGAGGCGCAACCGCTACATGGTCTACACCTCGCCCGACATCTTCCTGATCTTCACCCTGCAGCGCGCCTTTCCCCCGGGCTACTCGTTGGCGATGCGCCTGTTCAACGTCGGCGCCAATCGGGCGCTGCCGGAGGCCGAGAAGGCGCGAGCGGTCCGATGACCGGTCCCCGCATCACCTCTGGCAGCTGGCGCCAGACCGGACCGCTCATTCGCGCCTTCGGCTCACTGGCGGGTCGATCGATGGGCACCCAGCCTCCTCAGGTCTTCCTGGTGCTCGGTCGCACCAAGAGACTGTTCTGGGGCTGGCTGATGTTTGCCGGCGGACTGATGCCGGGCGGGAAGCTGCCGCGTCGCGAGACCGAGCTGATCATCCTTCGGGTCGCAACGCTTGGCCGGAAGCGACTACGAGCGAGCCCACCACGAAAAGATCGGCGCGCGTGCCGGCGTCACCGCCGACGACCTCGCTGCCGTCACGGTCGGGCCCTCCGATGCCCATTGGAACGAGCGAGAGGCAGCCCTGCTCACGGCTGTCGACGAGCTGCACCACACCAAGGACCTCAGCGATGCCAGCTGGACAGCGCTCCGCAAGCATCTGGACGAGCGGCGATCGGTGGAGTTCCTGCTGCTGACGGGCCACTACGAGATGCTCGCAACAGCCCTCAACACCCTCCGCATCGAGCCGGACCCTCCTCGCAAGAAAGGTTGAACCAACCGTCCTAGGCTGGGCGGCATGGACCTAGGGCTCGCTGACCGCGCGTACATCCTCACCGGTGCGACAGGTGGGCTCGGGCTCGCCACTGCCGAGGCGCTGGTCGCCGACGGGGCGCGCGTCGTCATCTCGTCGCGATCACAGGAGTCGGTCGATCGTACGATCGCCACCCTCGGGCCCAGTGCGACCGGCATCGCGGCTGACAACTCCGACGCCGACACACCGGCCCGGCTGATCGCGGCGGCACGCGACACTTTTGGGCGCCTGGACGGGGCACTGATCAGCGTCGGCGGACCCCCAGCGGGACCGCTGATGGAGCGCTCAGAGGATGAGTGGCGTGCCGCCTTCGAGTCGGTGTTCCTCGGCGCGATCCGGCTCGCGACGGCGATCGGCGCCGAGCTGACGGAGGGTGGATCCATCGCGTTCGTGCTGTCGACATCGGCCAAGATGCCGGTGGCCAACCTCGCCATCTCCAACGGGCTGCGACCTGGTCTCGCGATGGCGGCCAAGACGCTCGCCGACGAGCTGGGGCCGCACGGCGTACGGGTCAACGGGCTGCTCCCCGGGAGGGTCGACACCGACCGAGTGCGGGAGCTGGATGCAGCAGCGGACGATCCGGCGGCCGCGCGGGCCGCCAACGAAGCCGCGATCCCGCTCCGCCGTTACGGTCGCCCGGAGGAATTCGGCAACACCGCCGCCTTCCTGCTGTCCCCCGCCGCCAGCTTCATCACCGGCACGATGATCCCGGTCGACGGCGGACTCATCCGCGGGATCTGAACCCTAGGCTGGGTGGCATGACAGACCATCCCGTGACCCAGCTGCGACTCGTCGTCGAGACAGAGGATTTCGAGGCTGCGCTCGCCTTCTATCGAGACGTCCTCGGCCTCCCGGAGCAGGAGTCGTACGCGGGCGACGGCGGCGAGAAGGTCTCGATCCTTGCCGTCCCGTCAGCCACCCTCGAGCTGTCCAACCCGGCCCAGGTGAGGCTCATCGACTCGGTCGAGGTCGGGCGCGAAGGCGTCAGCACCACCTATCCGCTCAGCATCCGCGTCGCCTTCGAGGTGGCCGACGCCGCAGCCGTGACCACGACACTCCAGGCCGGCGGAGCCACCGTCCTGGCGTCACCGACCGAGACGCCGTGGCGCTCACTCAACGCGCGGCTCGAGGCGCCAGGCGGCCTGCAGATCACCGCGTTCCAGGAGCTGGGCCCCGAGCAGGATCTCTAGATCTTCGGACTGCCCGCCGCGGCCACTTCGAGGTGCTGATCCGCCGGGTCTCCTACGGAAGCGACTACGTCGCGGGCCGCCAGCGCTGCGTGCAGGTAGAGCGGGAACAGCCACCACGGCACACCGAGCAGATCCGGCTGCAGGTAGCTGAACTCGCCGACCGCCGACAGCGCAACCTCACCGAGCACACCACCCGTGGCGATGAGCAGAGCCGCAAGGACAACAGTGCCGCGCTCGCCGCGACGTACGACCCGGAAGACAAAGACCGCCAGCAGGAGGAGTGCGTACGCCGAAGCGTTGCGCTGATCGACAAACCCCGAGACCAGGTACGCAGCCGTGACGATGCCGAGACTGGCGATCATCCCGTCAATGCTCGTCGATCGCGGCTGGACCGCGTGGACCCGGCGACTGGTGTCGAGCATCGCGACCGTTGCCAACAGGAAGGTGAGCGGAACCAAGATCGTCTGCCCGGCTACCTGCGGATCCCAGTGATAGACCAGCGTCTCGGTGCGCACGTGGAACAGCTGGTCGCACAGTGTCAGGAACACCGCCGAGATCACGCCGCTCCACGCGTACCGGCTCACGCGTTGGACAGCTCGCGCGGTTGCTCTGCGTCCTGAGCACGCTTCTCGCCGGGGTGCCAGCCCGGCGGCATGAAGACGTAGCCGACCTTCTCGCGCCAGCTCTTCGCGTTGTGGACGTCGCGGAACAGCTCCCCGTAGGCGCCGTACTGCAGGCGCAGCAGGTTGTAGGTGTCGACCGGCACCGTGAGCCCGTACGTCGGGCGGTGCAGCTCCTTCTGGAACGTGCCGAACATGCGGTCCCAGATGATCAGGATCCCGGCGTAGTTCTTGTCGAGGTACTCCGGGTCGCTGCCATGGTGCACGCGGTGGTGCGACGGGGTGTTGAAGATGAATTCGATCGGCGCCCAGAGCCTGTCGATCCGTTCGGTGTGCTGGAAGAACTGAAAGACCAGGTTGATTGAGAACGCGACGTAGAGCATCCACGGCTCGAACCCGAGGAGCGGGAACGGCAGCCAGAACAGCGCCTCGAACCAGGGGTTCCACTTCTGGCGCAGTGCCGTCGAGTAGTTGAAGTACTCGCTCGAGTGGTGTGCCTGGTGTGCCGCCCAGCCGACGCGCACCCGGTGGACGAACCGGTGCTGGAGGTAGAACGCCAGGTCGAGCCCGAGGATCAGCGCCGCCCACGACCACCAGGTGTCGGTCGGCAGGTGCCAAGGCGCGAGGTGCACGCTGATCGCCACGAACAGGACGAGCGTCGTGAGCTTGAAGACCGTGCTCGAGACCAGCGACCCGATGCCCATCATGATGCTCGTGCGCGCGTCCTTGCCCTCGTAGCCGCGGTGCTCCTCGTCGGTCTCGAGGTACTTGAAGGCGGCCAGCTCGATCAGCAGGGTCATGACGAAGAAGGGCGATGCGACGAGGATCGGGTTCTTCAACGGGTCGAGAAAGTCCTGCACGGTGTGACTCCTGATCTATATGACTCGTCGGTAAGTTACCACAGGTTCATACGAAGCCGCTAGACTCCATCTCGTGGTCAGACCCAATGCCGGCACCAAGGGTGTCCCCCGCCTCGACCGCGAGGTCCAGATCCTCGACATCGCGTCGCAGCAGTTCGGGACCCTCGGATTCGCTGCTACCTCCGTCGCCGCGATCGCCGAGAAGGCCGGCATCTCCAAGCCGCTGATCTACAACTATTTCGGCTCCAAGGAAGGCCTGTACGAAGCGTGCCTCGATCGGGGTGGCGCCCTCGTCGCCGAGGAGATCGAACGCATCGCCCGCGGGGACGCGGTCGGCATTGAGCGCGGCATGCAGACCCTCGGCGGCATGTTCACCCTGCTGGAGCCCCAGCCCTACCTCTGGCGCCTGTTCTTCGACCCGACGGCGCCGAGCACTGGTCCAATCGCCGACTCCGTCACGCTGTACGCCGACCGCATTGGCAAGCTCGCCGAGGAGGGCGTCGCCGAGCTGATGGCGCTTGCCGGCAATGCCGACGAGCTCGACATCTCGGCGATGACCACGGTCTGGCTCGGCATCGTCGACTCCCTGATGGGCTGGTGGCTCGACCATCCCGGTGAGACTGCCGAGCAGATGATCCAGCGCTGCCTGCGCCTCCTCGAGGCATTGTTCGGAGACCACACATGAAGCTGACCGGCCAGACCATCGTCATCACTGGCTCGTCGAGCGGCATCGGCGCCGAGGCCGCGCGCAAGCTCGCCCGACTCGGCGCGACCGTGTGCTTGCTGGCCAGACGAGAAGACCAGCTCCACGAGGTCAAGGCACGCATCGAGGCCGAAGGCGGAGTCGCCCATGCGTATGCGGTCGACCTGAGCGATCCCGTGGCCACCGACGACGTCGCGGCCACGCTTCTTGCGGACCACGTACGCATCGACGCACTCGTCAACAACGCCGGTCGCTCGATCAGGCGCCCGATCCTCGACTCAGTCGATCGCGCGCACGACTACGAACGCACCATGGCAATCAACTACTTCGGGGCCGTACGCCTGACGCTTGCGCTGGTTCCCCGATTCATCGAGCAGGGTCACGGCCACGTGGTCATCTCGTCGAGCATGTCGACGCAGGTGCCGATCCCGCTCTTCTCCGCCTACCTGGCGAGCAAGGCCGCCCTCGAGTCGTTCACCCGGTCACTGACCGCCGAGCTCGGACACCAGGGCATCACCTCGACCGTTCTCTACTTCCCCATGGTTCGCACCGAGATGTCGACGGCGACGCACATCTACCAGGCCATGCCGATGCTCAGCGCCAACAAGGCCGCCAACTGGATCGTCAAGGCAATTGTCGACAAACCCACACGAGTCACCAGCTTTGCCGGCACGATGGGCGAGCTTGGCATGGCCGCACTTCCCGGCGTCGTGACCAAGGCATCGCAGCCACTGTTCCGCCGCATGGACAAGTCCCTGGCCAAGCGCGTCAAGCCTCGGTGACCTGGGCCATGGGTTCAATCCAGGGTCCCCACTACGCGTAGACTGTGTCTCGCGCCACACCACCCCGTGGCTCGAACGATGGATGCGCCCACCACCGCGCGTCTGCCACTACGACAAGAGAGCACTACCGTGACCGACTCCAGCAATCCGCCGTCAGCCTTCGGCACCCATCACGAGCAAGTCGTCTTCTGCCATGACGAAGCCTCCGGCCTCAAGGCGATCATCGCGATCTACTCCACCGCCCTGGGCCCGGCGCTCGGCGGGACACGCTTCTACCCGTACGGCTCCGAGCAGGAAGCTCTCGCCGACGTCCTCAATCTTTCGCAGGGCATGGCCTACAAGGCCGCACTCGCCGGTCTCGACCTCGGTGGCGGCAAGGCCGTCATCATCGGCGACCCCAACACCCTCAAGTCCGAAGCGCTCCTGCGCGCGTACGGGCGCTTCGTGCAGTCGATCAACGGCCGCTATTACACGGCCTGCGACGTCGGCACCTTCAGCCCTGACATGGACATCATCGCCCGTGAGTGCGACTACGTGACCGGACGGACGGTCGAGCACGGCGGCGCCGGAGACTCATCGGTCCTCACCGCGTTCGGCGTCTACCAGGGCATGCGCGCCAGCGCCTTCCACGTGTGGGGCGACACCTCGCTGACCGGCAAGACCGTCGGCGTTGCCGGCGTCGGCAAGGTCGGCCGCCATCTCGTCGGCCTGCTGCTCGAGGAGAACGCGAACGTCGTCGTCACCGACGTCTACGCACCCGCGGTGGAGGCCCTCACGGCGTCGTACCCGCAGGTCAAGGTCGTCGCGGACACGGCGACGCTCGTACGCGAGCCGCTCGACATCTACGCTCCGTGCGCGCTCGGCGGCGCCCTCGACGACGAGGTCGTCGGAGTCCTGTCGGCCAAGATCGTCTGCGGTGCTGCCAACAACCAGCTCGCCCACGAAGGCATCGACAAGCTTCTCGAGGAGCACGGCATCACCTATGCCCCCGACTACTGCGTCAACGCCGGTGGACTGGTGCAGGTCGCCGACGAGCTCGAGGGCTTCAACTTCGACCGCGCCAAGGTCCGTGCCGCCAAGATCTACGACACGACGCTGAGCGTCCTTGAACATGCCAAGAGTGAAGGTGTCACGTCGGCTGTGGCCGCCGACCGCGTCGCCGAGCAGCGCATGCGCGAAGTCGGCCGACTCAGGTCAGTCTGGCTGCCGTAAGACACCACCCGCAAGATGTGGGCACGTTCGGGGCGTGCGGTACGCCGTCATCCCCGAGATGTGCCCGTATCTTGGGGCTCAGCTCGCGGCTGGGTCTTCGAGATCGCGGTACTGCTCCGGGATCGGTTCGCCCGATTCGCCGTGGAGCTCGCGCTGCAAGGTGTTGAAGTCGGTGTCGGGCGTCCGATACTTCAGGTCGCGCGCAACTTTGGTCTGTTTGGCTTTAGCTCGGCCGCGCCCCATGGGTCCGACCCCCTCGCAGAAAAATAGTCAGTTTGTCGTACCGACAAGACTACCGAAGCCCGCCAACAATCGTGGCATCGACCCCCATGCGCGCGCCGAGGCACTCCCGTTGTCGGTTTCCCATGAGGCCTCCCGCCTTTGGCACGCACCCAGCGCTGTGACGCGACGTACGTGACAACAACAGGGGGCCTCATGGGAAACCGACAACCCCGGTCAGTCGAGGTTTACGGAGCCGCCCTCGCCGTGGGTGCCAGCGTCGGAGACATCGCCTGCGATCCAGGCGTCCACGCCGCGATCGGCGAGCAGTCGCAGACCCTCATCCACCGCATCAGGAGCGACGATCGCCACCATGCCGACGCCCATGTTGAGCGCCAGGTCAAGGTCATCCTGCGAAACGCCGCCGACGGAGCCCACGAGCTCGAAGATCGGCTGCGGCGTCCACGACGAGCGGTCGAGCCGGACCGAAACAGACTCGGGCAGCACACGAGCGAGGTTGGCGGCGAGACCACCACCGGTGATGTGCGACATCGCATGCACCTCGACCTCGGCGGCGAGCGCCAGGCAGGGCAGCGTGTAGAGCTTGGTCGGAGTCAGCAGCTCCTCGCCAAGAGTCTTGCCCAGCTCCGGCACCTCCCGGTCGAGCTCCCAGCCGGCTTTGTCGAAGAACACGTGGCGGACGAGCGAGTAGCCGTTGGAGTGCAGCCCGCTCGACGCCATGGCGATGACCACGTCGCCGGGCTGTACGAGGTCAGCACCCAGCAGCTTGTCGGCCTCGACGACACCTGTCGTGGAGCCGGCGATGTCGTACTCGTCGGGCGACAGCAGTCCGGGGTGCTCGGCGGTCTCTCCGCCCAGCAGCGCCGTGCCACTCTCGGCACATGCCTGGGCTATGCCCTTGACGATGTCGGCGATGCGTTCGGGGACGACCTTGCCACAGGCGATGTAGTCGGTCATGAACAGCGGCTCGGCGCCACACACGACGAGATCGTCGACCAGCATCCCGACGAGATCGAAGCCGATCGTGTCGTGCTTGTCCATGCGCTGCGCGATCTGCACCTTCGTGCCCACGCCGTCGGCGGACGTCGCGAGCAGCGGCTTGTCGTACGACTTGAGCGCCGATGCGTCGAAGAGGCCGGCGAATCCGCCGATGCCGCCGACTACTTCGGGCCGACGAGCCTTCTCGACCCACTGCTTCATCAGCTCGACGGCACGGTCACCCTCGGCGATCGAGACTCCGGCGGAGGCGTAGGAGACCATCAGATGACCTCGAGTGGCAGCGTGTCCTGCACCTCGAGCAGGTGCTTGCCGATCAGGTCGTCCTCGGGCAACGCGACGGGATAGATGCCGTCGAAGCAGGCCCGGCAGAGGTTGTCCTTCTTGACGTTGGTCGCCTCGACGAGCTCGTCGAGCGAGATGTACGCCAGCGAGTCCGAGCCGATCGACTTGCGGATCTCGTCGACCGAGATGCCGTTGGCGATCAGCTCGGCGCGCGAGGCGAAGTCGATGCCGTAGAAGCAGGGCCACTTGACCGGTGGCGACGAGATGCGCACGTGAACCTCGGCGGCTCCGAACTCACGAAGCATGCGTACGAGTGCGCGCTGCGTGTTGCCGCGGACGATCGAGTCATCGACGACGACGAGACGCTTGCCGGCGATGACATCGCGCAGCGGGTTGAGCTTGAGCCGGATGCCGAGCTGACGCAGCGTCTGCGAGGGCTGGATGAAGGTGCGGCCGACGTACGAGTTCTTGACCAGACCGTGGCCGAACGGGATGCCACTCTCCTCGGCGTAGCCGATCGCGGCCGGAGTGCCGGACTCCGGGACCGGGATGACCAGGTCGGCCTCGACAGGGAACTCACGAGCCAGCCGGCGACCGATCTCGGCGCGCACCGAGAACACCCGCTGATCGGAGATCGTGGTGTCGGGCCGAGCGAGGTAGACGAACTCGAACAGGCAACCCTTGGGCTCGGCCTTGGCGAAGCGTTCGCTGCGGAGACCGTTCTCGTCGATCGCGATGAACTCGCCGGGCTCGATCTCGCGGATGTAGGAGGCGCCGACGATGTCGAGGGCTGCGGTCTCGCTGGCGACGACCCAACCTCGCTCGAGGCGGCCCAGCACCAACGGGCGAATGCCCTGGGCGTCGCGGGCGGCGTAGAGCGTGTTCTCGTCCATGAACACCAGCGAGAACGCACCGCGAAGCTTGGGCAGCACGTCGAGCGCCGCCTCCTCGACGGTGCGATCGGGATAGGAGGAGAGGAGGGTGGCCATGACCGAGGTGTCACTGGTGGCCGTCTCGCCCTTGCTGGCACTGCCGGCGAGGTCGTCGCGCTCTCGTACGAGCTCGATCAGCTCAGCGGTGTTGGTCAGGTTGCCGTTGTGGCCGAGCGCGACCGATCCGGACGCCGTCGGGCGGAACGTCGGCTGGGCGTTGTGCCACACGCTGGATCCGGTCGTCGAGTAGCGAGCGTGGCCGATCGCGATCTCGCCCTTGAGCGAGTCGAGCGTCGACTCGTCGAAGACCTGGGAGACCAGACCCATGTCCTTGTAAACCAGGATCTGCTTGCCGTTGCTGACTGCGATGCCGGCGGATTCCTGCCCGCGGTGCTGCAGTGCGTAAAGACCGAAATAGGTCAGCTTGGCGACCTCTTCACCGGGAGCCCAGACACCGAACACGCCACAGGCGTCCTGGGGTCCGGCGTCCTGGGGATCGATGTCGTGGGTCAGGCGTCCATCTCCGCGGGGCACGTGCTCAAGTGTACGGGCTGAGACGCCCTGAGACCCAGTTGCCGTACATCCCCGAGACCGGGGTGGCGTGCCCTAGCGTGATCCTGTGACGAAGGCGTTGCTGTACGGACTGGCGACCGCACTGCCCCTGGTGATCGGCGCGGCCATCGGCCTGCGCTGGAAGATCCCTCGCCCGGCGCTCGCGGCGCTCATGGCATTCGGAGCCGGCACGATGATCGCCGCCGCGTCCGCCGAGCTGTTCGAGCCGGCATTTCACGAGGTCGCAGCGTGGCACGCCGGACTGGCGCTGCTCGCCGGCGCCGGTACGTACGTCGTCGCAGACCACCTGCTCGACCGAAAGCTCGGCGCTGCCGCAGTGGGCTGGGGGCTGATGCTCGGGACTCTGCTCGATGGCATACCGGAGAACACCGCCCTCGGCGTCACGATCGGCGGGACGGGCGGGATCGTGCTGCTCGTCGCGATCGCGGTCGGCAACGCTCCCGAGGCGATCGGCAGCGCAGCCAAGATGCGTGAGGCAAGCGGGAGCTGGCAGCGAGTCATGGGGCTGTGGGCCGGGACGGCGTTGATCCTGGTGCTCGTCACCGTGGCGGCCAACGCTGCCGGTGATTCCATCGGTCCTGGGCACATCGCCACCGTTCAAGCGTTCGCCGGTGGCGCCACGGTCGCCGTGCTCGCCGACACGTTGATGCCGGAGGCCTACCGCGAGGGAGGCTGGTGGGTCGGTCTCGCGACAGCGCTCGGCTTCTTCGTCGCGTTCGTGCTTGGAGGTTGACCGAGCCGGCTCGACCACGACCCGGTTGAATGGTCGTATGAGCTCAGACCAGATCACTGTGGAACGTACGATCAACGCGCCCGCCGACCGCATCTTCGCGCTGGTGGCTGACGCCGCCAAGCACTCGGAGATCGACGGGTCCGGCACCGTCAAGGGCACACGGCAGGAGTCACGTCCCCTGCAGCTCGGCACGAAGTTCGGCATGTCGATGCACATGGGCCTGGGCTACCGGACGTCGAACGAGGTCGTCGAGTTCGAGCAGGATCGGCGCATCGCCTGGAAGACCAGTGGCGCCAAGGGCCTGATCGGCGGCCGCATCTGGCGCTACGAGCTCGAGCCGGTCGACGGCGGCACGCTGGTCAAGGAGACGTGGGACGTCTCGCAGGACAAGCAGAAGTTCTTCCTCAAGCGCAGCCGAATGGCACCCGCGGCCAAGAACGGCATGCGCAAGACCCTTGAACGCATCGCCACCACGCTCGAGGGCTAACTCGGTTACCCTCGTTGGATGCGCCTGGTTACTTCCCCAACCGCGCGGAAGCTGTTGACCGTTCTCTCATTCAGCCTCGCCGCGATCCTCATGACGCCCACCACGGCTGTGGCAGCGCCGCCGCCAGCCCCTGGCAACTTCACGGGTTACGGCTTCGATGCCTGCGTCGCGCCGAGCCAGAAGGTCATGGATGCTTGGAACCTGCGGTCGCCGTTCAGCGCGATCGGCATCTACATCTCGGGCAACTCACGCTATTGCTCCGACAAGTACCAGCCCAATCTGAGCAAGGAATGGGTGGCCAAGAACTCGTCGAACGGCTGGCGCTTCATCCCCATCCACGTCGGCTTTCAGGCGCCGTGCTTCAAGAACAACCCCAAGAGCCGGGTACAGAAGAAGAAGATGTCCACGACCGTGTCCACGGCCAGGAGCCAGGGAAGCGCTGATGCCAAGGAGACCATCGCAGCCCTGAAGAAGTACGGGTTCCCCGCCGGCACCGTCTCCTACCTCGACATCGAGTGGTATGCCCGCACCAAGGCGTGCGACAACATCGTCATCGAGTTCGCCGACGCGTGGACCGAACGCCTGCACGCCGAAGGGTTCAAGTCCGGCCTCTACTCCAGCGGATCAGCGGCGATCAAGGCGGTCGACGAGGCGCGGGCGGCCCGCCGCGCCGGCTTCACCCTGCCCGACCACATGTGGATCGCGTGGACCAACAAGGTCGCCAACACCGATGGTGGCCCCTACCTCAGCGACGCCGGCTGGGCCAACCACCAGCGCATCCACCAGTACGAGAACGGCGTCGACGTCACGTACGGCGGCTACAAGATCAACATCGACCGCGACTACCTCGATGTCGGCAAGGGTTCGGTCGCGACCAAGAAGGCGACCCAGTGCGGCGGGGTCAATGTCACCTTCTCCTCCTATCCCCACCTGAAGACCGGCTCAAGAGGCGCAGCCGTCTCGGCACTCCAGTGCCTGCTGACCAAGGCTGGTTTCAAGGCGACGATCTCGGGCACGTTCAACACCAACACCCGACGGGCCGTCGAGGCGTTCCGCAAGAGCCGCGGCTGGAGCAAGCGGAGCGAGACAACTCGCGCCGCGTGGACGGTGCTCCTGTCAGGTGGCAGCAGGCCGCACGTCCTCAAGCAGGGGTCGGTCGGCGAGTCCGTGTGGCGCCTGCAGCGCGCACTGCTCGGCGCGGGTCTCAAGCCTTCGATCAACGGCCTGTACGACAGCAAGACCGTGAGTGCGGTCAAGGCTTATCGCAAGGCCAACAAGCTCACCCAGTACTCGACCACCGAGGCGACCGTCTGGGGTCTGCTGCAGCGCGGCAGGACCGGCTGACCCGTGGCGCTGGTGTCGGCGCATCGCGGCGGCGCCGGTGATGACCACTCCCTCGAGAACACCATGGCCGCTTTCAGCTCCGCGATCGAGGCTGGCGTCGACTATGTCGAGTTCGACGTACGTCTGACCGCCGATCGACGTCCGGTCCTCTCGCACGGTGACGTGCTGAGTGGAGACGAGGAGCGCTCCATCGCCGAGCATGCGTACGACGAGTTCGCGCCCGGCACCCTCTTGGACCTGGACGCGATCCTTGAGCTGCTTGCTGGAAACGTCCGTGCGCATGTCGACCTCAAGGTGCGTGGTGACGAGGTCGCACTGGTGAGCCACATCGTCGACGCGCTGGGGGTCGACAACGTCATCATCACGACCGAGCAGGACGGCTCGGTGCGGGCGATCCGGAAGTGGTCGCGTACCGAAGCGCCCAGTCTGCTGGTTGGCCTGTCGTCGGGCACGTGGTCGCGCGATCCACGATTCCTCCCGCGCTGGCGATCGCGGATCGCGGCGTTCTTCCCGCGCTCTCGCGTGTGGTCCAGCGGAGCCAATCTGGTCGTCGCGCACAAGGCGATCGCTCGCTTGTCCCTCAAGGCGTATGCACGTCGCCGTTCACTGCCACTGGTCGTGTGGACCGTCGACGACCCCGGCGAGCTGGAGCGCTGGATGAACGATCCGGACACCTGGATCGTGACCACCAACCATCCACAGCGAGCCTTCGAGGCCCGGCGAGCCTAGCCACCGTAGGTGAGGCGAAGGAACTCCTCGACCGAAATCAGTCCGTTGACATAGTCCTGTACGGCCTGCTGGCGCCTGGTCTGCCCGGGCCGCGTCATCGTGCTGCCCTCATGACGCTCCGTGGGAGTGCCGGGTGGCGCATAGGACGCGGACAGGACGTCCTGCCATGGGTCCTGGGTGCGGGCGGGCGCGCGCCAAGGATCGGCGTCGCGGGCGTGGTGCCATGGCTCGGGCGCACGGGGAGGCGGAGGGACGTACGCAGCGGGCATGAAGCCGAGTGACTCCAGGATCTGGGCGACGTACTGCCGGGCGCTGATCTGGCCCTTGGCGTAGGCGACGAGCGCGCGTACACCGTCGGCGTTGGCGGGGTAGCCGCTGTCGACCGAGTTGCGCAGTGCCTTGATGACGGCGTCGCGGCGACGGCCGATCAGACCGCTGAGCAATGCGGACCAGCGATGCGCTGGATCGTCCGTGTGGTGCACGTTGGCTGTATCCCCCGTTGGCCGGAACTGAGTAGCAGTGCGATCGGCCCACCCGTCCCCCGAGTGCTGCTTTGTCGCAAAGCCAACCCTAAGTCATTCGGCGGCGAGCGGGAACAGGGCCGAGAGGTTGGATCTCTCACCGGATGCACGCTTCCGCGCCTCGCCCCAGCTGAGTCGTCCGCGACCCAGGGCGATCCAGGTCTCTGCGTCCATCTCGACCACCGCGGGAGGTGTGCCGCGCGTGTGCCGCGCGCCTTCGATGCACTGGACGGCGGCGAATGGTGGGACCCGAACCTCGACACTGTTGCCGGGCGCCTTCTCGACGAGCAGGGCGATCAGGTGCATCGTCGCAGCCTTGAGATCAGCACGATCCGTGCTGCCCGCGTCGAGCCGAGCGCAGATGGCCGCGAACTCCTCATGGGTGAGGGGTACGGGGCGGCGAGCCATCAGGCCAGGGCGGCCGGGATGGTTGCCTGCCAGGCCGTACGGAGCTCGGCGACCGGGATGCTGAGCTGGCCGACGACCTCGAGGTCGGTGCCACCGGTCCGGCCGATCGACGCCAGCTCGACGCCGTGCTTCTCGGCGAGGCTGACGAGCTGCTCGTGCTGGTCCTCGCCGACGACGACCAGCGCCCGTGCCGACGACTCACTGAACAGCTCGACGAACGGATCGTCGAGCTCGACGCGCACACCGACCCCGTTGCGGAAGGTTGCCTCGGCGAGGGCCACGGCCAGTCCGCCGTCGGAGAGGTCGTGAGCCGACTCGATGATCCCGGCTTCAGCGGCCTCGATCATCAAGGCTGCGAGTGCCTGCTCCGCAGCGAAGTCGACGACCGGGGGCTTGCCGCCGAGATGATCGTGCACGACGCCGGACCACGCCGATCCCGACAGCTCTTCTCGGGTCTCGCCAAGCACCAGCACGTGCGACCCGCCGCCGGTGAATCCCTGCTTGATGCGCCGGCGTACGTCGTTGATCACGCCGAGGACCCCGACCACGGGAGTCGGGAGGATCGGGTTCTCGCCGGTCTGGTTGTAGAACGAGACGTTGCCGCCGGTGACCGGGATGCCGAGCACCTCGCACGCGTCCTTGAGACCGTGCGTCGCCTGCTCGAACTGCCACATGACGTCGGGATCCTCAGGAGAGCCGAAGTTGAGGCAGTCGGTGACGGCCAGCGGCAGCGCACCGGTCACCGCGACGTTGCGAAACGACTCAAGCAGTGCGAGCTGTGCACCGACGTACGGGTCGAGCTTGGCGAAACGACCGTTGCAGTCGGTCGAGACCGCCACACCGAGATGGGTCTCCTCGTCGATGCGTACGACACCGGCATCCTCGGGCTGGGCCAGCACCGTGTTGCCCTGCACGTACCGGTCGTACTGATCGGTGATCCACGACTTGTCGGCCATGTTGGGCGAGGTGACGACGGCGATGATCTGGTCGCGGAGCTCGTCACCGTTGGCGGGGCGCGGGAGGCTCTCGGCGCCATCGGCCTGCAACGCGTCCTGCCACGACGGGCGCGCGTACGGGCGGTTGTAGGTCGGACCGTCGTGCGCGACCGATCGCGGCGGTACGTCGACCACGGTCTCGCCGTGCCAGTCGATCACCAGGTGGTCGCCGTCGGTGACCTCGCCGACGACGACAGCCTCGACGTCCCACTTGGCGCAGATCGCCATGAACTCGTCGAGGTGCTTGGGCTCGACGACAGCCATCATCCGCTCCTGCGACTCGCTCATCAGGATCTCTTCGGGTGAGAGCGTCGAGTCGCGCAGTGGCACGGTGTCGAGCTCGACGTGCATGCCGCCACTGCCGGCCGAGGCGAGCTCGCTGGTGGCGCAGGAGAGCCCCGCTCCGCCGAGGTCCTGGATGCCGTTGACGACCTCGGCCTTGAACAGCTCGAGCGTGCACTCGATCAGCAGCTTCTCCATGAACGGGTCGCCGACCTGGACGCTGGGGCGCTTGGCCGGGCCGTCGGCGTCGAACGTCTCGGAGGCGAGCACGGAGACACCGCCGATGCCGTCGCCGCCCGTACGAGCGCCGTACAGGACGACCTTGTTGCCAACACCACTGGCGAAGGCGAGGTGCAGGTCTTCGTGCCGGAGCACGCCGACGCAGAGCGCGTTGACCAGCGGGTTGCCGAGGTATGACTCGTCGAACACAACCTCGCCGCCGATGTTGGGCAGGCCGAGGCAGTTGCCGTATCCGCCGACGCCGGCCACGATGCCGGGCATCACGCGCCGGGTGTCATCAGCGTCGAGCGGACCGAAGCGCAGCGGGTCCATCACGGCGATCGGCCGGGCGCCCATCGCCAAGATGTCGCGGACGATGCCGCCGACACCGGTGGCGGCGCCCTGGTAGGGCTCGACGTACGAAGGGTGGTTGTGTGACTCGACCTTGAACGTCACCGCATAGCCCTGGCCGACGTCAATGACGCCGGCGTTCTCTCCGATGCCGGCGAGTGTCTTGCCGAGCGGTGTCTCCTGTGGCAGGTCACCGAACTTCTTGAGGTGCACCTTCGACGACTTGTAGGAGCAGTGCTCGCTCCACATCACGGAGTACATCGCCAGCTCGGCGCCCGTCGGTCGGCGGCCGAGGATCTCGCGGATGCTGTCGTACTCGTCCGTCTTGAGCCCGAGCTCGGCCCACGGCTGCGGCTTGTCGGGGGTGGCTGTTGCTACGTCGACGGTGTCCAGGCGGGGGGCTTCGGTCACCCCCCGATCCTATCGGTGACCACCGCGCTCGAGTCATCCGACGCCCGGGCTCTACGGTTGGTCGATGACTACCGCTCCAGGCACCCCCGGTGCCGACGTCCCCGACTCCCGCGGGCGTACCGGGCTGCACCTCACAGGCCTTGATCTGAACCGCAATCCTCGCGTGCGCGTGCAAGACGTCGATCTGCTGTCGGCTGACTGGTACGTGCTACGTGCCACGACATTCGACTACCTCAGCAACGGCGGCTCGTGGGAGCGGCAGCGCCGAGAGACGTACGACCGAGGCAACGGCGCGACGATCCTGCTGTACGACCTGGCGCGTCGAGCGGTACTGCTGACCCGACAGTTTCGATTTCCCGCCTACGCCAACTCGCACCCGGACGGGATGCTGCTGGAGACGGCCGCCGGGCTGCTTGATGAGGATGACCCCGTCACGGCCATCCGTCGGGAGGCTGTCGAGGAGACGGGCTACGACGTGGGGGACGTCGAGCACGTTTTTGATGTCTACATGAGTCCTGGTTCCGTGACTGAGAAGCTCCACTTCTACGCGGCGCCGTATGACCCCTCGACGCGCGCCGGTGCTGGCGGAGGCGTCGCCGACGAGGGTGAGGACATCGAGGTGGTCGAGCTCGACATCGACTCGGCCATCGACCAAATCGGTGTCGGGATCGTCGATGCCAAGACGATCATGTTGCTCCAGTGGGCCGTGCTGAAGGGTCCGTTCAGGAGCTAGCGCCAGCTGCCGCGGGTGTGCTGGGGTGGATAGGGCGCCTCGCGCGGCGGTACGCCGAGCTCATGCGCGGCCCGCAAGGGCCACGCCGGCTCGCGTATCGCTGCGCGCGCCAGCATCACGGCGTCGGCCGAACCGTCGGCGAGGATTGCCTCGGCCTGCGCCGGCTCTGTGATCAGTCCGACTGTGGCGACGGGCAAACCGGCTGTGCTCACCTCATGAGCGAACGGCACCTGATAGCCGGGACCGGCAACGATCTGTTGCTCAGCGACAGCGCCGCCTGACGACACGTCGATGACATCCACGCCGTGGTCCTTGAGGATGCCCGCGAGCCGAGTCGTCTGCTCGACATCCCAGCCGCCCTTGGCCCAGTCAGTGGCGGACAACCGAACGAACAGCGGCTTGTCGTCAGGCCAGACGGCACGTACGGCGTCGACGACCTCGATGACGATGCGCGTGCGGTTCTCGAATGATCCGCCCCATTCATCCGTGCGATGGTTGACCAGCGGCGACAGGAACTCGTGCAGCAGGTACCCGTGCGCAGCGTGGATCTCCACGATGTCGAAGCCAGCCTGGTCGGCACGTACGGCCGCATCGGCGAAGGCTTGCGGCAGCGTCGCCACTTCGTTGGGGGTCAGTTCCCGCGCCTCGGCATAGCCCTCGAATGCGTTGCTCGACGGTCCGACGGCCTGCCAGCCTCCCTCGATGTCCGGCACGGTGCCCTCACCCTCGGCGAACGTTGAGTAGGTCGATCCCTTGCGTCCGGCGTGTGCGAGCTGCATACCGACGAGAGCTCCCTGAGAGCTCACAAATGACGCGATCCTGCGCCACGGCTCGATGTGCGCATCCGACCAGATGCCAGTGTCCTCGGGGCTGATGCGTCCCTCTGGTACGACGGCGGTCGCCTCGGTGAGCACGACTCCGAAGCCTCCGATCGCATGCTGGCCGAGGTTCACGAGATGCCAGTCATTTGGCATGCCGTCCTGGTCGAAGCACGAGTACTGGCACATCGGAGCGAGCCAGATGCGATTGCGAGCTGTTACGCCGCGGAGAGCAAGGGGCTCAAAGAGAAGGGGCACGCTCCTCCCAACCGTGCTCGCCCGTCGTTGATTCCTCAGAGGGCGCCGTAGCGGATCAGGAAGGCGCGATCGGTGTCCTGACCACCTTCGGGATCGGGCACGGGCTCCATGTCCTGGGACGTAACAGTGTCCTCGAGCTTGACCGGCTTGGGGAGTTGCTCGAAACGCCCGGGTTTCATTCGGAGCCCTCGAGGACTGGCGTACGGCGACGACCACCGGGCAACCGATTGGCCAGAGAGCTGAGCGGCTCGACCGCACCGCTCAGGATGTTGACCGCGGCGTTGAGGTTGGGGATCGCGTTGCCCAGCGCTTCGAGGCGAGGCACGATCGCGTCGAAGGTGGTACCGAGATCGATCAGCTGGTCGAGTGTTCCGCCGGGGGCGAGCAGCTTCTCGATGATGCCGTCCTCGGCCAGGAGCTGTTCGAGCAACCCGCCCTCGGCGAGCACCCGGTCGATCGCGCCCTCTTCGGCGAGGAAGCGGTCGAGTGGACCGCCGGGCGCGAGAAGTCGATAGAGCGGACCGTCCTCCCCCAGCGCCCGATCGAGCGGACCGCCGGTCTCGAGGAGCCGTACGAAAGGTCCGTTCTCGTCGGCCATGCGGTCAAGCAGCCCGTCGCGGGCGAGGGCCTTGCCGATCGGTCGGTCCTCGGACGTGAGGTCTGCGAGCGTGTTGGCCAGGCCGACAGGACCGCGCTCGTCAGCGAGGATCTTGCTGAGCTGGTCGAGGAGGCCGTTCTCGCCCAGGAGAACCCCGAGCCGGTTGGCGTAGCCACCTTCGCGAAGGATCGGCCCGTTGGGTGACGCCAGCTGTCCGAAAGCCAGAGTCGCCTGGGTGCCGGCGACCGCCACACGTACGGGAAGCAAGGCGAGTCCGCGAAGGTCCATGGCCGACAGCGTAGGACCATCGATTGACGAGCGTCGACACCCGTCATATATTCAACACATGATGAATAAAGCCATCGAGGTCAAGGGCCTCACAGTCATCCGGGGAGACAAGACCGTCATCCCCGATCTCGACCTGAGCGTGCCAACCGGGTCGGTCACCGGCCTGCTCGGCCCCAGCGGCAGTGGCAAGACGACCTTGATCCGCTGCATCGCCGGCATCCAGATCCTGGCCGCCGGCACTGTGACGGTGCTGGGCGAACCAGCCGGTACGGCACGCAACCGTGCGTGCGTCGGCTACGTGACCCAGGCGAGCTCGGTCTATCCCGACCTGACGATCCGCCAGAACCTCACCTACTTCAGCGCCCTCGCCGGCAAGGACGGAGGAGCGATCACGTCGACGATCGGCGATGTCGGACTCACCTCGCGGGCCGACGCCCTGACCGGCAACCTGTCGGGTGGTGAGCGCATCCGCGTCTCGCTCGCCGCGGCCCTCCTGGCCGACCCCGAGCTCTACCTCCTCGACGAGCCGACCGTCGGTCTGGACCCGGTGCTCCGGCGCGACCTGTGGCAGATGTTCACCGGTCTGGCCGAGGACGGCAAGACGCTGCTGGTCTCCAGCCACGTGATGGACGAAGCCGGACGATGCAACCGGGTGCTGCTGATGCGCGACGGTCAGCTGATCGCCGATGCGACGCCCGACGAGCTGCGCAAGCAGGCCGGGACGGACGACCTCGAAGAGGCGTTTCTCGTACTCGCAGAAAGGGATGCAGCATGAAACGGACACTCGCCACCACCCGCCGCGTGCTGCAACAGCTGAGCCACGACCGGCGAAGCATCGCGTTGATCGTGCTGCTGCCCTCGGTGCTCCTTGCACTGTTCAAGTACATCTACGACGGCCAACCCGCGATCTTCGACCGGGTCGGGCCCCAGATGCTCGGACTCTTCCCCTTCATCGTCATGTTCCTCGTGACCTCCGTGACGATGGTGCGCGAACGTACGTCCGGCACGCTCGAGCGTCTCCTGACCACACCGCTTCGCCGCGGTGAGCTGATCGGCGGATATGCCATCGCGTTCGGCATCGCCGCACTCGTCCAGGCGCTGGTCAGTGCAGGAGTCGCCATCTGGCTGCTCGACCTCAACGTCGAGACTCCATGGGCGATCGTGCTCTTCGCAGTCGTCGACGCGGTGCTCGGCACAGCCCTCGGACTGCTGATGTCGGCATTCGCCCGGACGGAGTTCCAGGCTGTGCAGTTCATGCCGCTCGTCGTCGTGCCGCAGATCCTGCTGTGCGGACTGCTGGCTCCTCGTGACTCCATGCCAGACGTCCTCCACTGGGTGTCCAACGCGCTGCCGCTGAGCTACGTGACGGACTCGTTCACCGAGCTCGCCAACAGCGACACGTTCACCGACACCCTCACCCGCAACCTCGGCATCCTCGTAGGCTGCTGTGCTGTGGCCATCGCACTCGCTTCGCTGACGTTGCGGCGCCGCACGCCGTGACAGCACCGCGCCGCCGCGGACGACCGAGTGCCAGCTCGACGGGTGACACGCGACAGGCGATCATCGACGCCGCGCGCACCCAGTTCGCCGCCAAGGGGTTCACCGGCGCTTCGCTGCGCGCGATCGCAGCCCAGGCAGGCGTCGACGCGAGCCTGATCAGCCACTACTTCGGCGACAAGTCCCAGCTGCTGGTCGCCACGATGCAGCTGCCGATCAACCCGGTCGAGAAGATCGCGACCGTCGTCGAGGGCGGTCCGGACGGCATGGCGGAGCGGCTGCTGAGAACGTTCCTCGAGGCCTGGGACCCGCACCGCGACGTCCTGAGCACGCTCGTCCGCACGTCGCTGGGTTCAGGAGACGTCCAGGCGCCCATGCTCCAGCTGGCTCGCAACGTGCTCGTCACCTCGCTGCTGAGCGTGCTCGAGGGTGACGACCGTGAGCTGAGGGCAAATCTGATCGCCGCCCAGCTGATCGGCATGGCGACGATGCGCCACGTCGTACGCCTGGAGCCGCTGGCCGACGCGACCGTCGACGAGATCGTTCGCCTCTATGCCCCCGGGATGCAGCTGCTGATCGGCTAGATCGAGCCGGCTATCGAGCCGATCACGGCGAAGATCGAGACGACGATCGAGATCGGGACCAGCCACAGTGCGGCCACAGCCACGGTGACGGTCGTGCCGATCTTGGGCGGCCCGAAGTAGCGAGCCCGCGGCAGGTCACCGATGCCGTCGATCCACCGTCCTGTCATCGCCATGCCCGACCACAAGCCCTTGAGTCGGCTGAAGATGCGCCAACCTCCCGCGCCGGCAACGGTCGACAAGGCTCCGCGAGTCTCCTCGACCTTGTCGCTCATGCTGATCATGATCCCGAGCTCGGTCGCCAGCTTGTCGGGCTCCTCAACGGCTTGCAGGATCCTGCGCCGGCGACCCCAGAAGGCCGCCGAGACGAGAAGCATCGCGACGCCGGCGAGCAGCAGCACCCAGCGAATGCCGCCGTCGGCGAGCACCCCGAGCAGAAGTGTCGTGGCGATGAAGGGGATGGGGAGGATCATGACGAGGGCCGTCGGGATGCGAGCGAGCTTCACTGCGGCCGTGATCATGGTCGCCGCACGCCTGGCCACCTCGCCGGTCTGGTCGTCGACCTTGCCCGCTAGGTCGCTCACGGCGGTGTTGGCGCGTCCGCCGAGCGACGTGACCTGTCGAAGCTTCATGCGTCCAGCCTACGACCACTGGACTTGCCCCACTCGGCGCGCGGTTCGCCCCTCGGCACTGCCGGGCTTCGCGCGTGCGCCTTCCTTCGCTTGGCTCGGCCTGCAACTGCGGTTGGCAGATGCGTGAGATAGTCGCCCATGGAATTTCTGAGGACGCAGTGGAAGCTGATCCTGCTGGTGACGGCCGTCGCGGGTGTGGCGATCTTCGCCTTCTACCCCGACTACAACACCTTGCAGATGTCGCAGGACGCCAAGGACTTCACCAGCACGTTGGGTGACGACGAGGGCAGGGCCACCGCCGCCAACATCAGCGACCTGGTCTTCGCGCTCTCGTACGGCGTGCTGGGTGTCGTCGCGTTCAACAAGCTCGCGACAGGGAAGGTCGCACTGATCGGGTCGCTGCTGGCGATCGGGGCGGCGCTGGCCGATGAGATCGAGAACGTCATGGTGCTCCGCAACATCACGTCCGACTCGCTCACCGACGGTGACGTCGACGCCATGACGACGGTCGGACTGGTCAAATGGGCGTTGATCATCGTGGCGATCGCCCTGCTGATCATCGTCGCTCTTCGCTCGAGGACCGCGCGCAAGGCGTAGTCGTACCTCGCTAATAGGCTGCCTGCGTGGCCATCGTCTTCTCCCTCATCTCGGCGCTGGCATACGGCATCTCCGACTTCCTCGGAGGCATCTTCGCCAAGAAGGCCTCGCCCTGGCAGGTCGCGGTGGTGGGCCAGAGCTCGTCCGGCGTCTTCAGCCTGATCGCCGCCCTGTTCATCTCCGGATCACCGAGGGCCCACGACATCGCGTTCGGCGCGCTTGCCGGACTCGGCGGCGGCTTCGGTGTCGTCTTCCTCTATCGTGGCCTCGCCACCGCCCGCATGGGGGTCGTCGCTCCACTGTCGGCGATCGGTACGGCGTTGCTGCCCGTGGCGGTCGGCCTCGCCACGGGCGATCGACCCTCGAAGCTGGCGGTGCTCGGCATCGTGTGCGCCTTCCCCGCGATCGCCCTGATCTCCCGGGTCGCTGATGACAACCCGGCGCACCGTGGTGGTGTCGCCGACGGCATCCTCGCCGGTCTCGGCTTCGGCGCCCTCTTCGTGTTCCTCGGCCAGGTGGGTGAGGACGCGGGCCTCTATCCGCTCGCTGCGTCGCAGGTCACGTCGGTGCTCGCGATCATCGTGGTGGCGACGACCCTCAGGCAGGCGTGGGTTCCCCGCAACCGCGCCTCCTGGAAGGCCGTCATGATGGGCCCGTTGGGCGCCACGGCGCAGGGCTCCTTCATCTACGCCACACACCACGGACTGCTGTCGGTCGTCTCGGTGATCTCCTCGCTCTACCCCGCGAGCACCGTGCTGCTCGCAGCCGTGCTCCTGCGCGAGAAGATCCACGGCTGGCAAGGCGTCGGCCTGGTCTTCGCTGTGGTCGCCGTCGCCCTCGTAGCCGCCGGCTAGCCCCCGCGATCTGTGACGTTGTGCGCGCTTCGCGCGTCCAATGACGCCCGGAACGTCACACATCGCGGGGGCTACTTGAGGAATTTGCTCGTCGACCGGTCCTTGAGCGGCTTGCCACCGGTCTGGCAGGTCGCGCAGTACTGCAGTGACGACGTGGCGTACGAGACCTCACGGACCGTGTCACCGCAGACCGGGCACGTCTCACCGGTACGCCCGTGGACCCGCATGCGGGTGCGCTTGTCGTCCTTGAGCTCTGCTGCGGGCTTGCCGCGCGCCTCTTCGAGCGCCTCGCTGAGCACGTCGTGCACCGCGGCCTCGAGCCGGACGATCTCGTCCTCCGCCAGGGTGTCGGCGATCGCGAACGGCGACAGCTTGGCGGCGTGCAGGATCTCGTCGCTGTAGGCGTTGCCGATGCCCGCAACGACCTTCTGGTCGCGCAGCAGACGCTTGACCTGCATCTTTCGGGCAAGGAGCGGACGCAACTCAAAACCGGGCTCCAGGGGATCGGGGCCGAGCGCCGCGATGCCGGGAACGTCCTCGGGCGAGCGCACGACGTACATAGCGAGGCCCTTGCGAGTGCCTGCCTCCGTGACGTCGAAGCCGACGGTCGGCCCATCCCCGCGGTCGAGCCGTACGCGGGCGGCGATGTTGCTGGCGCCGAGCTTGAGCTTGGTCTCGGGCAGCTTGTCGGACCAACGCAGCCAGCCCGCTTTCGCCAGGTGCACGACGATGTGGATGCCGTCGACGTCGATGTCGATGAACTTGCCGTGCCGGGTGACATCGGTGATCGTGAGCCCGGGAAGCGCGGTGACCGGGGGGTCGAACGTCTTGAGCACCGAGAACGAGGCGAGCTCGACGCCGACCATGACCGAGCCGACAGTCTCAGCGCGCAGGAACTCGATCAGTCCGTTGACCTCAGGCATCTCAGGCATGTCTCCATCATCGCGGCTCCCCCGACAGAAGTCAGCCGGTGAACGTCAGCCAGAGCAGTGCGACGTTGAGGGCGATGACGATCGCTGCGACAAGGCACGCCGCCGCGGTGGTGAGGCGGCGGTTGACGTACTCACCCATGACCGCAGCACGAGCTGTCAGCATCACGAGCGGGATCAGGGCGAACGGGATGCCGATCGAGAGCACCACCTGCGAGATGACCAGTGCACGGCTGGGTTCGGCACCGATCGCGAGCACGACGAGCGCGGGTATGAGCGTGACCACGCGTCGCACCAGGATCGGCAGACGTACTCCGAGAAGACCGCTCATGACCTCGGCACCCGCGGCGCTGCCCACCGAGGTGGACGCCAGACCTGACCCCAGCAATGCGACCGCAAAGAGGAGCGCGACTCCGGCACCGAGCTCGGAGGTGACGACCTCGTGCACCCCGGCGAGAGTGTCCGTGCCGGGGAGACCGTCGAGGCTGGCTGCGGCGACCACGAGCAGCGAGAGGTTGAGCAGACCGGCGAGGACCAGCGCGAGAACCACGTCCGTACGCGTGGCTGACAGCAGCTGCTGAACCGTGAGCCCCTCGCCGCGACGGCCGAGCCGGGTGATCGTGAGGCTCGAGTGCAGGTAGATCACGTGCGGCATCACGGTCGCGCCGATGATGCCGGAGGCCAGCAGAACGCTGTCGGTGCCTTCGAAGCTCGGGATCAGTCCGGCCGCGAGGGGTCCGGGCTCCGGGGCGTTGACGAACAGCCCGGCGAGGAAGCCCACCGCGATCAGGGCGAGGAAGCCGACGATGACCCGCTCGAGTGCACTCTGGCCACGCAGGTCGCCGATGCGCAGGATCGCCATTGCGACCGCTGCGGTGATGATGGCGCCGACGATGAGCGGCAGGTCGAAGAGCAGGTTGAGCGCAATGGCTCCCCCGACCACCTCGGCAAGATCGGTGGCGATCGCGATGGCCTCGGCCTGCAGCCAGAACACCAGTCGCGGGCCACGGCGAAGCTGCTCACCCACGTGCGTGGCGAGTGACTTGCCGGTCACCATGCCGAGCTTGGCCGAGAGATACTGCACGAGAACGGCCATGACGTTCGCCATCACGACGACCCACACGAGTGTGTAGCCGAACCGCGAGCCGGCCGTCACATTGGTCGCGACGTTGCCCGGGTCGACGTACGCCACGGCGGCGATGAACGCCGGGCCCAACAAGGTGACGCGTCGCACCACCGGAGCCCTGGAAGCCATGGGCACCGAGCCTAGTTGCCCCTGGCCTCGGGGGGACCATCGGCCAATGTGCGCTGCCTCGGTGCTCTTCGTACGTCGGTGGAACGTGATGGTCGCGCCGCGTCAGCCTCGCACCCGCCGGGTACCGTGAAATCGACATGAACCAGAGCTCTCGTGGAGCCGAGCTCCATACCCTTCTCCGGAACCGTTGGAGCCCCCAGACGTGGGACTCGACGCACACCGCGACGGAGTCGCAGATCGTCTCGCTGCTCGAAGCGGCGCGCTGGGCCCCTTCAGCCGGCAACTCGCAACCGTGGTCCTTCACCGTCGGCGCACGCGGAGACGCCAACCACCAGCGGATCGTCCCGCACCTTGCCGGGAGCTCCAAGGCCTGGGCGCCCGACGCGAGCGTGCTCGTGGTGAACATCTGTCACCGATTCATCGAGGGCACTGACTGGGACTTCTCGGAGTTCGCAGAGTACGACCTGGGTCAGGCCGTGGCGCACATGACGATCCAGGCCCAGGCGATGGGGTTGTCCGCACGCCAGTTCCGAGCTTTCGATCTTGACTCACTCACGCAGGAGCTCGAGATCCCGATGCACTGGAAGATCCTGACGATCACGGCCTTCGGCGTTGCGCGGTCCCCAGAGAGCGATCGCTGGGATCCCCACGACCGCACACGACGCGACGACCTCCTCTGGAACGCGGAGCAGTGATCACCACCTCGGGCGACTAGACCTCCACGGGTCGATCGTTGTTGCTCCATTGCGACCACGATCCCGGATAGAGCGCGGCGTCAAAGCCGGCGATCGCGAGCGCTGCGACCTCGTGCGCCGCCGTGACGCCAGACCCGCAATAGGCAGCGACCGGGGCGTCGCCGCGAACGCCCAGCGCCTCGAACTGTCGGCGCAGATCGGCGGGCGAGCGGAACCGGCCGTCGGTGGTGAGGTTGTCGGTCGTGGGTGCGCTGACGGCGCCCGGGATGTGTCCCGCCTTCGGGTCGATCGGCTCGGTCTCGCCGCGGTAGCGCTCGCCGGCGCGAGCATCGAGCAGCACGCCCTGGAAGGCGCCCGCATCGTCCATGTCGATCGTCGGCATCTGACCCCTCAAGAGCACGACATCGCCCGGCTCGGGTCGCACGTCGTCGGTCTCCAGCGCGCCACCGGCCGCTACCCAGGCGGACAGGCCGCCATCGAGCAGCAGCACGTTGTCGAACCCGGCCCAGCGCAACAGCCACCAGGCGCGCGCAGCAGCGAGACCACCGTTGTCGTCGTACGCCACCACGGTGTCACCGGCGTTGATCCCCCAGCGACGTGCGGCGGCCTGCAGATCGGCAGGATCGGGCAACGGGTGCCGGCCGACGCGCGGCTCACCGTGTGCGGCCAGCTCTGGCTCGAGCGGTACGTACACCGCTCCCGGGATGTGTCCCGCGAGGTACTCGCCATGACCGGGCGGGCCACCCAGCTTCCATCGCACGTCGAGGACGACGTGGCGACCACGGTTCGACAGCAGCTCCGTCGGCTGGATGAGCACTTCCACACGTCAAATCTAGGCGGAGAAGCTCAAACCCGTCTCGAGCACCGACTTGAGGTCGCTGAGGATGTAGGACCACCCTCCGCCGTCCGCACCAGTGCCGCCATCCCCCGAACCCGTGATGAACAGCCGCGTCGACGGAGCATCCGTGACGTCGTGGGTGACGGTGACCCGGGTGACGCCGTCCATCTCCTGCAACTCCCACGTCACCGTGCGAGCTCCCTCCGCGACCGACTCCGGAGTGAAGTAGGCCGTCCAGGTCTGCACGAGACGGTGCGGGGCATCGACCTCGATGACCTCACCATCGCACATCACCGGTGGGGCACCCCGTTGGACCATGTCGGGCGACGAGGGCGTCTCGAATCTCCCTCCCGGGACAAGGTCGTAGTGGGACGGTGTGCGGTAGGCGTACGTCCCATTGCGCTCCGGATCGACGATGTAGGTCCAGACCCGATCGATCGGCGCCTTGATGTAGATGCGGAACACCGCGGTGTCGGTGGTCATGATGACTCCTGCTCCAGGTCGTTCTTCATGTCGATGAGCGCCTTGACGGTCGACTCGGTGTACTTGGTGATCCACCGGTCATGGATCAACCGGATCGGGACCGGGTTGATGAAGTGGTGCTTCTCGCGGCCCACCTTCTTGGTCACCACCAGCCCTGCCTCTTCGAGCAGTCGCAGGTGCTTCATGACGCCGAAGCGGGTCATCTCGAGCCCCGACTCCAGCTCGGTGAGGGTCTGCCCGTCGCGGGAGTGCAGGAGGTCGAGGAGGTATCGACGTGTGGGGTCGCCGAGCGCCCTGAACACTTGGTCCTCGTCGTCAGGCATCGCCACTCACGCCGTGAGAAACGGCGCGATCCTTTCGGCAACGATGTCGCCCGCCACGTCGTGGCCGGCGCCGACAAGGTGCTCGAGGCGTCCATCGGGCAGGGCGTCGACCAGCCGGTGCGCAACGTCGATCATGAATCCGTGGTCCGCACCGCCCACCAACACCATCGTCGGCGCGACGACCGAGGCCAGCAGCGAGTCCGGAATCGTCCCACCCTGCTCGTCACCCATGGCGGCGGAGTCGTAGGCGAGGGTCGGGGCGACAGCCGTCATGTCGGACCAGGCCGGACCCTGCTGCATGCCGTGGACTACCTGTTCCGGTACGCCGACCATCGTCATGAAGGCGGCCATCGCGTCGCCGGGACGATCGGCGGCCAGAAGCCCGTGCAGCCGGTCGTGCCAGTCGAATCCGTGCTGCTCGCCGCCGGGAAGGTTGTAGGGGGCGTCGTGCATCACGAGACGATCGACGGCCAGACCACTCGATGCGGCCCGCAGGGCGAGTGCCGCGCCCGACGAGTGTCCGTAGAGCGATGCATGACCGCCGGCGACCTCGATCAGCGCTGCGATGTCCTCGAGCTCGCGCTCGGTCTCGTAGGGAGGTCGCCGTGCCAGGTCGTCGCTCCCGCCCCGCCCGCGGCGATCGACGTTCAGGACCCGGCAGTCCTGTGCGAGCGCGTTCGCGAGCGGTCCGGTTACTCCCCGCGTGCAGGAGGCTCCGGGCAGCACGATGACCGGGGGCCCTTCGCCCAGGTCGTCGTACGCGATGGTCGTGCCGTCAGCAGAAGTCGTCGTTCCCATGGCCTGACAATAGGTGACTATTTGGTCACATGTCAAGGCAAAAGAAGAGCGCCACCGGTGGAGGTGGCGCCCATCCTTGAGGTTCTACGAGGCGTAGCTGCGGTTGCGTCCGCCGGACGAGCCACCGCGACGGCGCTGACCGTTGCCGTTGCCGCTGGGACGGCCACCGTTGTTGCCGCGGTAACCACCCTGCGGACGTCCTCCGCCGTTGCCACGGTTGCCGCCGTTGCTGGTCGCGGTACGCGCACCGGCACGAACCGACGACGGGTGCGGAGCATCTGTGCCGGCACCCGACAGGTTGGCGACGGTCATCGGCGACGGAGCCGTACGTGCTTCGTGGTGCCTGGCAGTCACGCCTGCCTTGTTCTGCAGCGTCATGACATCGCGCAGGGCCTCGGGCGTCGTCATCGTGACAACGGCACCGGACTCACCCGCACGAGCCGTTCGGCCCGAGCGGTGCTGGTAGGCCTTGTGCTCGGCGGGGGCGTCATAGTGGACGACCAGACCGATGCCGTCGACGTGGATGCCGCGGGCGGCGACGTCGGTGGCGACGATGACGCTGGCCTTGCCGCTGCTGAAGGCGGCAAGGTTGCGCTCACGGTGACGCTGCGAGAGGTCACCGTGCATGTCGACGGCTTCGATGCCGTTCATCGTCAGCTGCTTCGCGAGACGCATGGCGCCACGACGCGTGCGGGTGAAGACGATGCTGCGCGGGTTGGCGCGCAGCAGGTCGAACGCCGCCTTGGACTTCTCGGTCGCAGCGCTGACGAGCACATGGTGCTCCATCGTGTCGACGTGACTGTCGGCCGAGTCGACCTCGTGCAGTGTGTGCTGCGGGAGGTGTCGCTTGACCAGCTTGTTGACGTCACCGTCGAGCGTCGCCGACAAGAGCAGGCGCTGGCTGTTGGGAGGCGTCTTCGCGAGGATCGCGTCGATCGGCTTGTAGAAGCCGAGGTCACACAGGTGATCGGCCTCGTCGAGGACCGTGATCTCGATGTCGTCGAGCGAGATGCAGCGGCGATCGAGCAAGTCGGTCAGGCGACCCGGGGTGGCGATGACGACGTCCACGCCGTTGCGCAGGGTCGTGATCTGCTTGTTGATCGGCACACCGCCGTAGACCGTGGTCAGGCGCAGACCCATCTTCTGTGCGAGCGGCTCCATGGCCGTACGGACCTGGGTCGCGAGCTCACGGGTGGGGAGCAGGATCAGCGCGCGCGGCGCCTTGGGGCGGCTTGTGCGACCGGCGAGACGGATCAGCACGGGTAGGCCGAAGGCCAGCGTCTTGCCGGACCCCGTACGGGCCCTGCCCAGCACGTTGCGACCCGCGAGCGCGTCGGGGATCACGGCGGACTGGACAGGACTGGGGTTCACGATGTCCTGCCGGGCCAGGGTCGACACCAGCGAGGCGGGAAGATTGAGGGTGGAGAAGGTGGGCAGCGCAGGGCTGCTTGCGGCGTTGTTCACAGAGAAGTACTCACAGACGTTTCGGATGAATTGCCCGAAAGTCCATTTCACGCGGGATCGCGCTACTTCGCCGGGCAGAACAGCGCTGGGACCAGCGCGTTCACGTATTCACATGCTATCAGCCGGCCCCCTCAGCCGACGAATCCTGAGGCGTCGTGTGACGCGGGACTCAGGCGACGAGATCGGCGTATTCGGGGTGCTTGTCGATGTAGTGCGCCACGTACTCGCACTCCGCGACGACCTTCTTGTCGCGAGAGCGAACATCATCAAGCGCCCAGGCGACGAGCTTGCCAGCCACACCTGAACCTTCAAACTGGTCAAACACCTTGGTGTGCGTGAAGGTCACCGTCCCATCAGATTCCTGGACCTCGGTGTACCCGGCCAGCTCGCCGTCGACGTGGATCTCATAACGATCCTTGCTTGCATTGAATTCGATGCTGCTGGTCACGCGGGGCCTCCTTGGTGCGCCGAAATCCTCAACGGACCACTACCCATCTCGGGCGACGCGAAGCCTGCCACGACAAGATCATCGAGCAAACGTGAAGATTCCGAGCACGCCGACCGCGGCCGCAAGGGCAAGTGAGATGCCGATCAGGATCACGTGCACGCGCAGGAACGTCGTGGCGTTGCCGTTCGCATCGCGTGAGCGCTCATCCTTGAGCACACGTCGCAGGAACGGCGGCCAGATGACGAAGCCCCAGACCGCGGAGACGATCAGCAGCAACGACCAGGCAAGTGGGAGGTCCATGCCTGCATCCTGTCAGGCGTGCGAGAGCAGGTCGTCGAGGTCTGCCCTCAGGTGCTGGGGGCCGCCCCGACCAGGCGCTCGCGCGTGGCCTTCCACGGCTTGTCCCAGCTGACGTCGTCGGCGCGCAACGTGTCTCCGCACTCCGAACAGGTGTCAGCCGACGTCGTCTCGGCGCCACAGGTCTCGTGGATGACCGCCATGTGCGTGCCGCCCTCGGGCATCGGCGTGTGCTTCTCGGCCCAGATCGACACCGCATGCATGATCGGCAGCAGGTCAGCGCCGGCCTCGGTGGCGAGGTACTCGTGGTGCGTACGGCGATCGGCGCGGTACTCGACCTTGCGCAGCAGGGCCTCATCGACCAGGAGTCGAAGTCGGCGGCTGAGGACGGCGTCGGAGATGCCGATGCTGTCTCGGATCTCATCGAACCGGTTTCGTCCGTGCAGCACGTCTCGCATGATCAGCATGATCCAGGGATCGCCGAGCACGTCGAGCCCGCGCCGCATGGGGCAGAGCTCTTCGGACCAGTCGGATCGCAGCGGCATGGAAACCTCACTTGCTTGTGGAAAGTAAGCACCAGTATGGTGCACCTACCAACTTTGCTCAAGAAAGTCAGTCCATGCCCCGTCAGCGTATCCACCCGGCCTGGTTCGTCGCCGCTGCTGCCTTCCTTGCGCTGATCGGCGCCGCCGGATTCCGTGCGGCACCCGGCGCCCTGTTCGTGCCGCTGCACGACGAGTTCGGCTGGTCGACGAGCGTCATGTCCCTCGCCGTCAGCATCAACCTTCTGCTCTACGGACTGACCGCGCCGTTCGCGGCCGCGCTGATGGACAAGTTCGGCATCCGCAAGGTCACCACGGTCGCGCTGATCATGGTCGCGCTCGGCAGCGGCCTCACGGTGTTCATGACCGAGTCGTTCCAGCTGCTCATCACGTGGGGTGTGCTGATCGGACTCGGCACCGGGTCGATGGCAATGGTCTTCGCCGCGACGATCGCCAACCGCTGGTTCGTCGAGCGCCGCGGTCTGGTGATGGGCGTGCTCACTGCCGGAGGCGCAACAGGGCAGCTGGTCTTCCTGCCGATCGTCGCCGCCCTCGCCAACCACGTCGGCTGGCGCACGGCGTCTCTCGTGATCGCCGCCTCGGCCCTGGCCGTGGTGCCCCTCGTCATACGGTTCATCGGCGACTTCCCAGAAGATCGACAGCTCACGCCGTACGGCGCTCCCGCCGACTGGGCCCCTCCCGTACGGGAGACCGGCGGATCCGCCCAACGAGCGATCGACGCCCTGCGCGAGGCGGCCCGTACGCGGGCGTTCTGGGCCCTCGCCGCTGCGTTCGCCATCTGCGGTGCCACCACGAACGGACTCGTCGGCATCCACTTCATCCCGTCGGCCCACGATCACGGGATGTCGACCACGACTGCCGCCGGACTGCTGGCGATCGTCGGCATCTTCGACATCGTCGGCACGATCGCCTCGGGGTGGTTCACCGATCGCTACGACCCGCGGCTGCTGCTCGCGGGCTACTACCTGTTCCGAGGTGTGGGCCTGATGCTCTTGCCAGTGCTGCTGTCGCAGAGCGTGCGGCCGAGCATCGTCGCGTTCGTCGTGATCTACGGGCTCGACTGGGTGGCCACGGTGCCGCCGACCGTCGCGTTGTGCCGCGAGTACTTCGGCGAGCAGGGCACGATCGTGTTCGGCTGGGTCTTCGCCGCCCACCAGCTGGGCGCGGCAGCGGCGGCCCTCGGCGCCGGAGTCATCCGCGACCAGACCGGCAGCTACACGCTGGCGTGGGTCGGCGGTGCCGGGCTCTGCGTCGTGGCCGCAGTGCTCTCGTGGGTCCTCGGCTCGAGCAAGAAGCGCCAAGCACGACGAGACGAGCTCGTACCCGCGCCCATGTAGCTCGGCCAGCATGCAGGCCCCGCCGCGCCCAGCGAGCGGTGACTTGATCGCCTTCCAGCTGGTTGATGGGCGAGTGTCGCACCGCTGCCTGGCGGGATGGGCGAGCTAATGACTGCCAAGCCTGTCAACCAGCAGTAAGCACCTTCAGGGCCGAAGTGAAGAGGCCGAGACCGTCCGTTCCGGGACCTGTGAGGTCCTCGACCGCGTGCTCGGGGTGCGGCATCAGACCGACGACATTGCCGCGCTCATTGGTGATGCCGGCGATGTCGTTGACCGAGCCGTTGGGGTTGACGTCGACGTAGCGGAAGACGACACGGCCATCACCCTCCAGGCGCGCGACAGTCTCGGCATCGGCGACGAATCCGCCTTCGCCGTTCTTGAGGGGGATGACGATCTCCTGGCCGACGCTGAGCTCGGAGGTCCACGAGGTGTCGGCGTTCTCGACCTTGAGCGTCTGATCGCGACAGATGAAGTGGCGGTGGTCGTTGCGGATCAGGGCCCCGGGCAGCAGATGGGACTCGCACAGGATCTGGAAGCCGTTGCAGATGCCGAGCACCGGCATGCCGCCCTGGGCAGCTGCGATGACCTCGGTCATCACCGGCGCGAAACGCGCGATCGCGCCGCAACGCAGGTAGTCGCCGTAGGAGAACCCGCCCGGCAGGATGACGGCGTCGACGCCCTTGAGATCGTGATCGCCGTGCCACAGTGCCACGGCCTCACCGCCGGCGATCGCCACGGCGCGCTGCGCGTCGGTGTCGTCCAGCGATCCCGGAAAGGTGACGACGCCGACCTTCATGCGTCGACCCGTACGGAGAAGTCCTCGATGACGGGGTTGGACAGCAGCGTCTCAGCGATCTTGTGCACCTCGGCGAGCGTGGCCTCGGTGGTGTCGGCCACCTCGAGCTCGAACCGCTTGCCCTGGCGCACGTCGGTCACCGCAGCAAAGCCGAGGCGCGGAAGAGCTCCGTGAACCGCCTTGCCCTGCGGGTCGAGGATCTCTGGTTTGGGCATGACATCAACGATGACGCGGGGCATGCTCCAAGTCTATCGGCCAGTCAGGGGGAGTTCTCGCGTGCCCGACGCTTCTTCTTCACCACACGCACCGTCTTGCGGCTGCCCTTGTAGATGCGGGTGCCGAACCAGATCGAGAAGCCGATCAGTGCCACCGTCGCCAGGACAGGGAGGAGTCGCGGCCCCCAGTCCTTGGATAGCCATTGCCCGGAGACGACGAGGTAGGACACCACGAGCCCGGTGAAGTTGACGAGGTACTTGGACAGGTTCTTCACCATCAGGGACCGCACCACGCCCCATGAGACCTTCTTGGCACCACCTTGCGCCCTCTTGCGAAGCGCCAGCAGAGTTCGCTCCTCCTCCTTTCGCTCCTGCTTCTGCATCACCGAGCGGTACGCGATGATCCCCCGCTCGAGCTGGCGCGCCTTCCACGCCACCTCGGCATCGTGCTTCGAGGCGTAGTGGAAGTCGCCGCCGCCGAACTCGCAGTTCAGCGGATCGGTGCACTGGTTGGGGCGCCCGGTTGCCGGGTTGATGTGGAAAGCACTGCGCTCGTTCATGATGATCGATATTGTGCCCGCATCGAAGCGGACCCCATGTGCGTTCGGCGCGATCACTCGACCAACTCCCATCCGGCGGAGATCGGCGGGGATGAAGGACCACCGCTAGCCTCGTGGTGACGCGACACCTGGAGGTTCGATGGCTCATCGCCGACTGGAACGCCTGCTCGGACGGTCGTTGTGGCAGATCACACCCCGCACCCACCAGCAGAGCCTCCCGTCCCTCCGACGTCGCCAGGTCATCACGGTCGCAACCGTGCTCATCGGTGCCGTCGTCCTCGGCGTCTCGCTCCGGATCGAGCCGGGCAGCGCGTGGTTCTACCCCTCGTCGCTGGCCCTTGCCGGCGTGTGGACCGTCGGCGCGTTCGCCTCTGGGCCGCTACACCTGGGGCGGATCGACGCCATCGGTGGCAACGGCTACCGACGGCCCGTTCTGCAGCCCATCCTTCTGGGACTCGCCATGGCTGGCACGTTTTCCCTTGGCGCCCTCGCCGTACGCTCGATCGATCCACTGGCCGAACAGGTCGCGAACGTGTTGCACTTTGCCACCGAGGGGTCGCTGCTCATCCTGGTGATGATCACCGTCGTGAACGGCGTCGCCGAGGAGCTGTTCTTTCGCGGCGCTGCCTACGCGGCAATCACGAGCCATCCCGTGCCGTGGACGACACTCGCCTACACCGTGGCAACCGCTGCCACCGGCAACGTCATGCTGGCGTTCGCGGCGTTGCTGCTGGGCGCTGTCACCGGGCTGCAGCGTCGGGCCTCGGGGGGTGTTCTCGCGCCCGCCCTCACCCACTGCACGTGGTCCCTCGCGATGCTGTTGGTGTTACCGGAGATCTTCGGACTGCGCTGACCCGAGCTCTGTCTTTTCGCTCGCCGCCTCCTCCAACGCCCGCCTCACCGACTGTCGATAGCTGAGCACCTGCCGAGGGACCACATCGTCGATCGAGTGATCCTCGACGATCACCTCGGTCGACATGGAGTCGATCAGGTTCTTGGCTGTCGTGGTGTCGACATTCGTCACCAGCGCGATCCAGCGCGAAGACAGGCCGGGTGACAACATGGGCACGGTCTTGATCGGCAATCGGCGACCATGCATCTCTTCTGCGGCCTGCTGCATCATCTCCAGGTAGGTCACCGAATCCGCACCACCGAGCTCGAACGTCCGACCGAGTGCGTCGTCGTTGCCAACCACGCCAGCAAGGTAGGCCACCACGTCCTCGATGCCGATCGGCTGGGTGGCAGTCGACGCCCAGCTCGGCACCACCATGGCGGGCAGGTTCTTGACCAGCTGCCGGGTCAGCTCCCAGGAGATGCCGCCATGCCCCACGACGACGGCGGCCCGCATCACCGTCACCGGCACACTGGCGTTGCCCAGCAGGTGCTCGACTTCCCGGCGCGAGCGAAGATGTGGAGACAAGTCGTCGTCGTCAGCTCCAAGGCCGCCAAGATAGACGATCTGTCTGACACCGCACGCCGCTGCCGCGAGACCGAACGCATGAGCCGCTTTGGCGTCCTTGCGCTCGAAGTCGTCGTCACCGAGCGAATGGATGAGGTAGACCGCGACGTCCACACCCTCAAGAGCGCCGGAAAGCGTGCCGGGTTCATGGACGTCACCGCCAACCGGTGTGCCGGGACCGTCGTAGTCATCAGGACGTCGCGTCATGGCGCGCACCTCGTGACCCTCTGCGAGCAGCACGGGAACGAGCCGTCCACCAATGAAGCCCGTCGCTCCGGTCACCAGCACAGTTGCCATTCATTGACCATAGGCTTCAACGGTCACCGCCGCTCAGCGAAGAGCGAGCACGAGATGCGGGCCGAGCGCTGTCAGCTGAGCTCGCGCTTGAGGATCTTGCCGGTCGAGGTCATCGGCAGCTCGTCGATGAACACGACCTCACGCGGGTACTTGTAGGCCGCGAACTGCTCCTTGCCCCACGCCACCAGATCGGCCTCGGAGACGTCGTCGTGGTCCTTGTTCTTGACGACGTACGCCTTGATCTCCTCACCGTGCGACTCGTGCGGCACCCCGATGACGGCGACCAACGAGACCGCCGGGTGCTCCATCAGGACCTCTTCGAGCTCACGCGGATAGACGTTGAAACCGCCACGGATGATCATGTCCTTGGACCGGTCGACGATGTAGTAGAAACCGTCCTCGTCCTTCTTGGCGAGGTCTCCCGAACGGAACCAGCCGTCCTTGATCGCCTCATCCGTCGCATCGGGCCGGGCGTAGTAGCCCTTCATGACGTTGTGACCCTTGATCGCGATCTCGCCGACAGCGTCTGGACCGTCCTCGACGTCGGACCAGTCATCATTGATGAGCTTCATCTCGACCCCGGGGATCGGCAGACCGATCGAGCCAACCCGCGGCTCCTCACCAAAGCGCGAGAACGATGCGACCGGTGAGGTCTCCGAGAGGCCGTAGCCCTCGAGGATCGTCACACCGAACCGCTCTTGGAACTGCTTGTGGATGTCGACCGGCAGCGCCGCGCCGCCTGCGACGGCAACCCGCAGGTTGGCGGCGAGCTGCTTGACGTCGACACTTTCGTCGAGTGCGCTGAGCAGTCCCCAGTACATCGTCGGGACACCCGCGAAGAACGAGACCTTCTCCTTGAGCATCAGACCGAGCGCCGCCTCGGCGTCGAAGCGCGGCAGCATCACGACAGTGCCGCCGTACGCGAACGCGCCGTTCTGGATCACGGTCTGCCCGAAGGAGTGGAACAACGGCAGGACGCAGAGGTACGTGTCGGGCTTGGCTGCGTCGGCACCAAACAGCTCCGCACCGGTGAGGGCGTTGTCACGCATGTTGCGGTGACGCAGCTCGGCGCCCTTGGGCTGCCCGGTCGTGCCGGAGGTGTAGAGGATGACCGCGGTGTCGTCATCATCGGTCTCGACCGTGTCGAATGTTGGCGGCTGCTCAGCCACGAGCGGCGAGAAGAACTCCGGAGGGCTCAACGGGGCGGGCTGGGCCGAGTCGAGCTTGATCAGGAAGAACTCGGTGCAAGAGTCAGTCGCCTGGAAGCCCTCCCACGCTGCGTCCCCGATCGGCAGGTCCGGGGTGCCCTCGAACGCGAAGTAGGCCTTGGCGTTCGAGTCGCTGAGGTGATAGGCGACCTCGCGACCCTTGAGCAGGATGTTGAGCGGGACGACGGTCGCTCCGGCCTTGAGGATCCCGTAGTAGATGGTGCTGAAGTACGGGAGGTTGGCGCACGAGAGCGCCACCTTGTCCCCGGGCTTGATCCCGCGCGACACCAGCAGGTTGGCGACCTGGTTGGCGGCGCCGTTGACCTGCGCGTAGTTGAGCCGGGTGTCACCGAACACGATTGCCGTGCGTTCGGGATATTCGGTGGCGGACTTCTCCAACAGGGTGGCGAGATTGCCCACGGTGCGCTCCTCAGGGGTGACGGGGCCTTCACCCTATCCGTCGTACGCGGGCCGTGCCGGACAACTTTTTGAGGTCGCCCAGCATCTCCAGGGAGGAAAGCACAACCAACTCAAGGGGGAAGCATGACTGCAAGACTGTTGAGACTGACACTGGCACTGGTGGCTGGCGTCGCACTCGTGGGCGGCACAGCCATCGCGGCGACCAGCGCCGCACATGCCGCACCAGCCACGATCCGGGTCACCGGCACCGTGACGGACCGCGACGGCTATCCGCTGGCCGGAGTGGAGGTACAGGTCGTCCGAGCCGATCATGAGGACAGCGACTTCGAGCCGACCACGACTGATTGGGCCGGGCGATACGTCACACCCAGGATCCCGGTCGACGCCACCATGAAGTACGTGGTGGGAGCGGCGGATCCCACGGGTCACCATCAGACGGCATCGTCCAAGCCGTTCGCGGCGACTCCGGCACACAAGGTCCAGCACCTCAAGATGGCAGCGGCCGGGATCATCCGGGGCAAGGTGACGACCAAGGACGGCGACGTCGTACGCCCGGCACGGTTCGTCCTCGTCACGGCCAACAACTCCGTCAGTGTGGCAACGTCGTCCTTTGGCACGTTCACCCTCGGTGGGCTGCCCAGTGGCACGTACACGTTGCTGTTCGAGGACTACGACGAGGACGGCAGCCGACCAGGGCCTCATTTCGCCTCGATCTGCTACGACAACATCCCGCGCCCGGTCGGCAACTGCGTCGATGCGACCAAGGTGACCGTCACGGCCGGCAAGGTCACCACGATCAACCCGCAGGTGCTTGACGTTCGCATCGACTGACGAACCACTGTCGGAGAGGCCCGGTCCTGCGCAAGCAGGGCCGGGCCTCTTGCCGTGCACAACTTTTCGGCTGCATGGCGCATCTCTGACGTGACGACCATCGGAGGGGACAAGCATGGCTGCACGACAGAAGGACCCGGTGCCGAGAGTGATCGCGGTGTGCGCCTATGCGGCACTGATCGTGCTCTGCGTGGTGCTGGCGCTGACCACGTCGTACGGGTACTGAAAGGCCCCCAACCCGGGCGAGGGTTGGGGGCCTTGGCGTGCCTTGACGTTGAGCTCAGCAGCCGTCGCGCATCAGGTCGGGAAGTCGGCCGCGGGTCACCTCGATGAATCTCACCGGTTCGGAGTCCGAGATCGTGTTCGGCTGGCCATCGAAGAGGAAGCCGATCCAGCTGGAGCCCTGGTTCACGAACAGCCCGGTCTGGCTGTAGCCCGCCTCGGTGGGCACTGACTCGTCGCCGAGCACGTCCTTGACGGCCTTGTACGTGCTGCCGACCTGCAGTCCCGAACGCGTCTTCGGGCCGGGCTTGAAGATGCCGATCGCCGAGACCTCGCCGTCGTCGAGCGTGAAGACGTCGAAGTAGTCCTTGTAGGCGGGCTTCCAGACGAGGCGATCGACCCAGTTTTCACAGGTCTTGCTCTTCACGTCCTTGTCGAGGTAACCCGTCGCAAAGGCCTCGGTCTTGGACATGCCGACCTTCACCGGGCCGACCTGGCCGGGCAGGATCCGCAACGAGCTGGCCGACTGCAGGACTGGCTTCGCTGGAGGTGCGGCGTCCTGCTTCGCGGGTGTTGTCGTCGTGGTCTTGTCAGGTGCCGGAGTGGTTGCCGTGGTGGTCGGCGAGGAGCTCGGCGTCTCCTCCTTCTTGTCGTCCGGGCGCAGCTGATGAGCCACCACCCCCGTACCGACTCCGCCGGCCATGGCGACCGCCAAGATTCCGGCGGCTATTTGCTGCTTCATGACGATCTCCTGGTTCTCGGAGCTCCCCATGGAGCTGCCGTCATGTACCGAGATGCGCGAAAGCCCTCAAAAGTTGTCGACATCGACCCCCAGCCTTCCACGTACGAATCCGCGCGCGGTGTGGATGCGGGCCTTCACGGTGCCCAGTGGCGTCTGCGTCAGCTCGGCGATCTCGTCGTACGGCAGCGAGCCGATGTCCCGCAGGACGAACGCCTCCGCCGTCTCGGGATGGGCGACCTCGAGCGCCTCGATCGCATCGAGCAGGTCGATGCGGCTGCCGGCGATCACGCTGGTGGTTCGCGGATCGGGTTCGGCCGGAAGCTCACTTACGGCTCGCTCGGCAAAGCGACGCTTGAGGGTGCGATAGGTCTGCCGGGCTTGGTTGGAGGCGATGACCGTCACCCAGCCCATGAACGAACCGGTGCCGTTGTAGTCCTTGAGATGGGTGGCGATCGACAGCAACGCGTCCTGCGCGGCCTCCTCCGCATCGAGCGTGTGCGGCAGCAAACGAGCGCACCGCCTGAGGACCTGTGGGCGGATCTGCGAGAGCAGTTCTTCCATCGCCCAGGCGTCGCCGGAGCGCGCCCGCTCGATCAGCTCCCCATCCGAAATCATGCATCGACCATACTGAAGCCCTATGAAGCAGATAGGGCGCTATCGCCTTGACGGGGTGCAAGGGTTTGGCGCCTTTGCCATGGTCTGGCACGGGTACGACCCGGAGCTCGAGATTCCGGTCGCGGTCAAGATCCTCGCCGAGAACTGGGCCCACCACGCCGACGTACGCGAACGGTTCCTCGCCGAGGCTCGACTCCTGCGCAAGATCGACAGCGTTCGCGTCATCCGGGTCTACGACATCGGCACGCACGAGGACCGGCCCTATTTCGTCATGGACTTCATCGAGGGCGGCACCGTCGCAGATCGAGTGAAGCCTCCGGTTCCACCCGAACAGGCGCTCACGCTGGCCATCGAGTCGGCGCGTGCGGTTCAGGTGCTCCACGACGCCGGCGTCCTCCATCGCGACATCAAGCCCACCAACCTGCTGGTCGGCGATGACGAGCGGGTGCTGGTGGCCGATCTCGGCAGCGCCAAGCGGCTCGCCGAGGCCAGCGGGGTGACGGTCACGACGGGCACGCCGGCATACATGGCTCCCGAGCAAGCCCGCGGTGAGCCCGTCGACGCCCGCTCGGACGTCTACTCGCTCGGCGCGGTGACGTACGAGCTGCTCTCAGGCAGGCAGCCGTACGACGTCAGCGACCCGGGCTCGCTGCTCAGTCGTCCGGTGGACAGCCGACCACCTCGTCTCGACGGCCGGAAGGAGACGACGCGCGCTCTCGACCGCCTGCTCGCATCGGCGCTGGCGACCCGGCCCACGGATCGACCGGCAACTGCCGCAGCCTTCGCCGACGCACTTGAGCAGATCGGGGCGGGGACCAAGGCGAAGGGCGTGAAACGGGTTCGCCGTGAGGTCTCGCTGTCGCTGCTGATCATGCTCGCGATCCTGGTCTTCGGAGCCTCGACCGCGGCGACCTGGTACTTGGTCCGCTAGAAGGTCAGTCCCGTGAGCTGCTCGTAGGCCTGTACGTAGCGGTCGCGGGTCTTGGCGACGATCTCGTCCGGCAGGTCGGGCGGTTGGGTGTCGCTGGCTCGGTCCCAACCGCTCTCGGGCGAGAGCAGCCAGTTGCGGACGAACTGCTTGTCGTACGACGGCTGAGTCTGACCAGGCTGCCACTCGTCGGCGGGCCAGAAGCGCGAAGAGTCGGGAGTCAGGACCTCGTCGGCGAGCACGATCGTCCCGTCGGGCCGGGCGCCGAACTCGAGCTTGGTGTCGGCCAGGATGATCCCCCGCTCGCGGGCGATGCCCTCGGCGCGGGCGTAGATCCGCAGGGTCAGGTCGCGCAGCGCGTTGGCCGATTCGAGACCGATCGTCTCGACCGTGTGGTCGAACGACACGTTTTCGTCGTGCTCCCCCATGTCGGCCTTGGTCGCCGGGGTGAAGATCGGCTCGGGCAGACGCGATCCGTCGACCAGTCCGGTCGGCAGCGCAACACCGCACACCTCACCGGTGTCGTCGTAGTCGATCAGCCCGGAGCCGGTGAGATAGCCACGGGCGACGCACTCGACCGGGAACATCTCGAGCTTCTCGCAGATCACCCCACGGCCACGCACGGCCTCCGGAACGTCCGTCGAGACCATGTGGTTGGGCACGAGGTCCTCGAGCTGGTCGAACCACCACAGGGACATCCGGGTCAGCAGCTCGCCCTTGTCGGGGATGCCGGGCTCGAGGACGAAGTCGAAGGCGGAGATGCGGTCCGACGCGACCATGAGCAGGTTGCCGTCGCCGGTGTCGTAGAGATCTCGCACCTTGCCCGAGTGGATGTGGCGGGCTCCGGGGATGTCGGCAATCACGGCCTCAGCGTATCTGCGGCGGCAGACTGGGTGCATGGGACGTACTGACGAGGCGAGTGCGGTCGCGAGAGCGACGCCGCACGAGCTGTACGAGGCGCTGTCGGATCCGGAGGCTCGCGAGTCGTGGCTCCCTCCGCAGAACATGACAGGAGTGATCGAGGCGTTCGATCTCCGGGTCGGCGGCGGCTATCTCATGACGCTGACGTACGACGACCCGAGCGGCGCTCCCGGCAAGTTCGCGGCAGACCGTGACGTCACACGGGTGACGTTCGTCGACGTCGTGCCGGACGAACGAATCGTCGAGTCGGTGGAGTTCGTGGCGGATGATCCAGCCTTTGCCGGGTCGATGACGATGACCTGGGGCTTGAAGCCGGTGGCAGAGGGCACCGAGGTCACCATCACCGCCCGTGACGTGCCGCCCGGGATCAGCCAGGCCGATCACGAGATCGGCCTGCGCTCGAGCCTCGACCAGCTCATCGCGTACGTCAGTTCGTGAAGTCGTTCCAGAAGTCGACGTGATAGAGGACCGACGCGACCACGACAAAAGCCGCCACGACCAGCCCGATGTAGCGTTGGCGGGGATCTGGCTCGCTCAAAGGATCGAGCCGGGCGAGTAGGCAGCCGCGTCGGGGTGGGCTGCGACCAGCGCTTCGATGCGTTTCGTGATGGCGGCGACCTGGCTGACGGCAGCGCCGGTGAAGTCGATCGGTGACGCCACCAGCGAAGCAAGGTCGGACTCCGAGAGGCCCAGTCGCTCGTCGCCGGCGAACCGTACGAACAGGTCGTTCTCGGCGGCACCCTTCTCGCGCATCTCGAGAGCCACCGCGACGGCGTGCTCCTTGACCGCGTCGTACGCCGTCTCGCGACCGCGCCCGTTGCGGACCGCGGCCATGAGCACCTTGGTCGACGCGAGGAACGGCAGGTAGCGATCGAGCTCTCGCTGGATGACGGCCGGGAACGTACCGAACTCGTCGAGCACCGTCAGGAATGTCTCGAACAGTCCGTCGGCGGCATAGAACGCGTCAGGCAGCGCGACCCGGCGCACGACCGAGCACGAGACGTCGCCTTCGTTCCACTGGTCGCCGGCCAGCTCGCCCACCATCGACGCGTAACCGCGCAAGATCACGGCGAGTCCGTTGACGCGCTCGCAGGAGCGGGTGTTCATCTTGTGCGGCATTGCACTCGACCCGACCTGGCCGGGCTTGAAGCCCTCGGTGACGACCTCGTTGCCCGCCATCAGCCGGATCGTCGTGGCGAGGTTGGACGGTGCTGCTGAGAGCTGCACCAACGCGGTGACGACGTCGTAGTCGAGCGAGCGCGGGTAGACCTGCCCGACGCTCGTCAGCACCTTGTCGAAGCCGAGATGCCTGGCGACGCGCTGCTCGAGCTCGGCGAGCTTGGCCTCGTCACCGCCGAGCAGGTCGAGCTGGTCCTGGGCCGTGCCGACCGGACCCTTGATGCCCCGCAGCGGATAGCGGGCGATCAGGTCGTCGAGGCGGTCCATCGCGACGAAGAGCTCGTCGGCGATCGTCGCGAAGCGCTTGCCGAGCGTCGTGGCCTGGGCCGCGACGTTGTGGCTGCGACCGGCCATCACCAGCTCGGCATGCTCGGCAGCGAGGCGGCCGAGCCGGGCGAGCGTGGCCACGCCGCGGTCGCGGAGCACGTCGAGCGAGGCACGGATCTGCAGCTGCTCGACGTTCTCGGTGAGATCGCGCGAGGTCATGCCCTTGTGGATGTGCTCGCTGCCCGCCAGCGCGGCGAACTCCTCGATGCGGGCTTTCACGTCGTGGCGGGTGATCTTTTCACGCTCGGCGATCGAGGCCAGGTCGACCTGGTCGACGACTGCTTCGTACGCCTCGATGACACCGTCGGGCGTCTCGACGCCGAGATCCTTCTGGGCCGTGAGCACGGCGATCCACAGCTGGCGTTCGAGGACGATCTTGTGCTCGGGCGACCAGATGTGCGCGAGCTCCGCAGATGCGTATCGGTTGGCCAGGACGTTGGGTGTTGTCACGCCACTATTGTCCCATTCGCCGCAGCGAGGGCGATATCCGTCCGTGAATGCGCACCGTCGAAGCTGATCGCGGCCACCCCCGCGTACGCCCGATCGCGGGCCTCCGCAAGGTCGCTGCCGGTGGCCGTCACCGAAAGGACGCGCCCCCCGGCGGTCACGAGCTCACCGTCGACGAGGGCCGTGCCGGCGTGGATGACATCGACGCCGTCGAGATCGTCGGCGGTCTCGACGCCGGTGATCACGTCGCCGTTGCGCGGCGACTCGGGATAACCGGCGGCAGCCATCACGATCGTCACCGCCGAGTCGGTGCGCCACTGAGGCATGCCGACCTCGCCGAGCGTGCCGGTCGCGGCACCGCTGAGCAGGGCTGACAGCGGTGTCTTGAGCACGGCCAGCAGCGCCTGCGTCTCCGGGTCGCCGAACCGTGCGTTGAACTCGATGACGCGGGTGCCACGGCTCGTCAGCGCGAGCCCGGCGTACAGGAGTCCTTGGAACGGTGTGCCCCGCCGAGCCATCTCCTGCACCGTCGGCACGAGCACGCGGCGGGACACCTCGGCGACGAGATCGTCGGGTGCCCAGTCGAGCGGTGTGTAGGCGCCCATGCCGCCGGTGTTGGGCCCGGCGTCACCGTCGAGCGCACGCTTGAAGTCCTGGGCCGGCTGCAACGGGAGGACCGTCTCGCCGTCGGTGATGGCGAACAGCGAGACCTCGGGCCCGTCGAGGTACTCCTCGATCACGACCCGTCCGCACACTGCCGCGTGGTCCAGCGCGGCCTGGCGGTCATCGGTGACGACGACGCCCTTGCCCGCGGCGAGTGCATCGTCCTTGACGACGTACGGCGGACCGAACGCGTCGAGCGCGGCTGCGGCCTGCTCGGGGGTGTCGCACACGTGTGCCATCGCCGTGGGCACCTCGGCGGCGGCCATGACCTGCTTGGCAAAGGCCTTCGACCCCTCCAGCTGTGCCGCCTCGGCGCTGGGACCGAAGCACGCAACACCCGCCGCCCGTACGGCATCCGCGACACCTGCGACGAGCGGCGCCTCCGGGCCGACGACGACGAGGTCGACGCCGAGCGACACCGCGAGTGACGCCACCGCATCACCGTCGAGCTGGTCGACGTCGTGCAGGGTCGCGATGGCGGCGATGCCGGGATTGCCCGGCGCTGCGTGCACCTCGGTGACCTGCGGGTCACGCGAGAGCGCGAGCGCCAGGGCGTGCTCGCGTCCGCCGGAGCCGATCACCAGTGTCTTCACAATGAGCCTTTCAGAGCAGGTCGTGGACGACGATCGTCTGCTCGCGGTCCGGCCCGACCCCGATCGTGGAGATCCGCGCGCCGGACATCTTCTCGAGAGCCGCTATGTAGTCCTGGGCCGCCTGGGGGAGGTCGGCGAGGGTGCGTGCGCCGGAGATGTCCTCGGACCAACCGGGGAAGAACTCGTAGATCGGCTTGGCATGGTGGAAGCCGGTCTGCGTCATCGGCATCTCGTCGACCCGCTCGCCGTCGACCTCGTACGCGACGCAGACCGGGATCTGGTCCCAGCCGGTGAGCACGTCGAGCTTGGTCAGCACGAAGTCGGTGACACCGTTGATGCGTGCGGCGTAACGCGCGATCGGCGCGTCGTACCAGCCGCAGCGCCGCGGGCGACCCGTCGTGGTGCCGAACTCTGCACCGTTCGTGCGCAGCTGCTCGCCGTCGTCATCGAACAGCTCGGTCGGGAAGGGGCCCTCACCGACACGTGTTGCGTAGGCCTTGACGATGCCGATGACGCGGGTGATCTCGGTCGGCGCGATGCCCGAACCGGTGCACGCTCCGCCGGTCGTCGCCGAGGACGAGGTCACGAACGGGTAGGTGCCATGGTCCACATCGAGCAGCGTCGCCTGGCCGGCCTCGAGCAGCACGGTCTTGCCTGCAGCGAGAGCCTCATGGAGGAGGAGCGGGGTGTCGGAGACCATCGGCCGGAGCCGATCGACGTACGAGAGCAGCTCCTCGACGATCTCGTCGATCTCGACCGCGCGGCGGTTGTAGACCTTGGTGAGGATCTGGTTCTTGACCTCGAGCGCGGCCTCGACCTTCTCGCGCAGGATCTTCTCGTCGAACAGGTCTTGGATGCGGATGCCGAGGCGGTTCATCTTGTCGGCGTACGTGGGTCCGATGCCGCGACCCGTCGTGCCGATCTTGCGGCTGCCGAGAAATCGCTCGCCGACCTTGTCGAGGGTGCGGTTGTAGTCGGCGATGACGTGCGCGTTGGCGCTGACGACCAGGCGCGAGGTGTCGATGCCGCGCTCCTCGAGACCGTCGATCTCGTGGAACAGCACCTCGAGGTCGACCACCACACCGTTGCCGATGACGGGGACGCAGCCGGGGCTGAGGATGCCGCTGGGCAGCAGGTGCAGGGCATACTTCTGGTCGCCGATGACGACCGTGTGACCGGCGTTGTTGCCGCCGTTGAACTTCACGACGTAGTCGACGCGGCTACCGAGCAGATCGGTGGCCTTGCCTTTGCCTTCGTCACCCCATTGGGCTCCGACGATTACCACTGCGGGCATGGGATTGCACCACCCTCACATGCGACAAGCCCCGGTTTCACGGGGCTCTTACTGGTGCAGTCTAGCGTCTGGAGGCCGTCACTGCGACTGGCGAGCGCGATAGGCGGCGACCGCTTCACGGTTTCCGCAGGTCGTGCTGCAGAACCGTCTGGACCGGTTGCGCGACAGGTCGAGCAGCACGTCGTCGCAGTCTTCGGCGGCGCAGGTGCTCAGCCGGGAGAGCTCATCGGATCGGATCGCGTCGATCATCGCCATGGCTGTCTCGACGATGATCCGGATGTGCAGGGGCTGATCGTCGGCCGTCGCATGCAGGTGCCAGTCGTACTCGCCGTGCCGTACGAGACGCGGCACCGCTGCGGCGTCGGAGAGGATGCGGTTGACGATCGGTACGGCGTCGTCTCGCGAGCTGGTGAGGAGGGTGCGCAGCAGGGGTCGCAGGGCCCTCACGGCATCGAGCTCTGCCTGGTCGCCGACCAGCGTGCCGGTGTATTCGTGCTTGGCGAAGAACGCCGCGAGCTCGTCAGTCGTGAACATCGACTCGGGCGGCTCGGCGGAGTTGGCCAGCTCGACGGCGGACACCAGGGCGCATGCGGTGTCATGGGTGAAGACCATGTTGACACCTTACATCTCTGCTCGTAGTGTCATGTGCCATGACGCCGTTGACCCATGACATTGCCTCGGTCCCCGCTTCGCGCCTACGCTCCGGACTGACGCTCGCAGTGCTGTCGGCAATGGCGTTCGCCCTGTCCGGCCCCCTCGCCAAGGCACTCATCGACTCCGGGTGGACCGCTGGCTCCGCCGTGACAGCGCGCGTCCTGATCGCCGCGGCAGTGCTCGCCGTGCCAGCAGCCATCTCGCTGCGAGGTCGTTGGGAACTGATCCGACGCAATGCCGGACTGCTGATCGCGTACGGCATCGTCGCCGTCGCAGGCTGCCAGCTGGCGTACTTCAACGCCGTGGATCGCATGGAGGTCGGCGTCGCGATCCTCATCGAGTTCACCTCTCCGGTCGCCGTCATCGGATGGTTGTGGCTGAGTCGCGGCCAACGACCCAGCCGACTGACTGTTGGCGGTGCGATGACCGCACTCGCCGGTCTCGTGCTCGTCCTCGACCTGCTGTCGGGCGCTGACGTCGACTCCCTCGGTGTGATGTGGGCCCTGCTGGCCATGGCCGGTGCGGCGTTCTACTGGATCATCTCGGCCGACGAGGACAACGGCCTGCCGGGACTCGTACTCGCCGCGGGTGGGCTGCTCGTCGGCGGAGTGGTGCTGCTGGTCGCCGGCCTCGTCGGCATCGTCCCGCTCGCCACGAGCCGCGCCGACGTACGACTCGCCGACACCGAGCTGCCATGGTGGCTGCCGGTCATCGGCCTCGGCGTCATCACCGCTGCCATTGCGTACGTCCTCGGCATCGCCGCGACTCGGCGCCTCGGCTCACGGCTTGCGGCCTTCGTCGGACTGGGCGAGGCGGTGGCCAGCGTCGTGTTCGCGTGGCTGCTGCTGGACGAGGCGCCGCACGTCATCCAGCTGCTCGGTGGCGCCCTCATCCTTGCGGGCGTCGTGCTCGTCAAGCTCGGCGAGCCGAAGGTGCAACCGCCACCGGTCTAGAGTGACGGTCTCATGGAGACCCTGATCGCAATCGCCAACGCCGAGGCCGGCAGCTCCGACGACTCATCCGTCGAGGAGGCCATCGCCACGTTGCGCGAGGCGTACGACGTCGAGGTGGTCGAGACCTCCGGCCCCGAAGACCTCGACCAGGCGCTGGCGGCTCACCCGGACGTGCACGGTGTCGTGGTGCTCGGCGGCGACGGCAGCCTGCACGCCGTGCTCGCAGCCATCCGCAAGGCGGATCGTCTCGACTCGCTGATCGTGGGCCTCGTACCGCTCGGCACCGGCAATGACTTCGCTGCGACGCTAGGACTGCCCGAGGAGCCGGCCCTCGCAGCAGGAGTCATCGTGGCCGACAACCCCGCACCCATCGACCTGATCATCGACGGCAATGACCAGGTCGTGATCAACGTCGCGCACATCGGCATCGGCGCCGAGGCAGCCGTCGCCGCCCGACCGCTCAAGAAGTTCCTCGGCCCGGTCGGTTATGTCGCCGGCGCCTTGATCGCCAGCTTCAAGGGCATCGCGACGCCGGGAGCGAAGCTGGTCATCACGATCGACGGCGACCCGCTGTTGCCCCATGGTTCGGTCATTCAGCTCGCCGTCGGCAACGGGCGGTTCGTCGGCGGCGGTGCTGCCCTCCTGCCCGAAGCCGACCCGTCCGATGGCCAGCTCGATCTCATGGTCACGTACGCGGGCCGACGACACCGCCGCATCGCGTACGCGTGGAAGCTCAGCAAGGGCACCCAGCACGAGCACGCCGACGTCGTCTACCGCCAGGGCAAACAGGTCACGGTTCGCGGCGACGCGTTGCCGTCCACCAGCGACGGCGAGCTCAGCGAAGCAGCCACCGAGCACTCGTGGCGTCTCGAGCCGGGCGCCGTCCGGATGTGGCGCTAGCCCTTCGGGCTGACGAGCTCTTCGTACGCCTCTTTGCTCGACTCGTGGAGGAACTCGCGGCAGCGCTGTGCCTCAGCGGCATCGCCGAAGCGCTCCGACGCCTCCGCCAGTGCGGCCAGCGAGCGCAGGAACGGACGGTTGGGCTCATGGGTCCACGGCAGCGGTCCGTGTCCCTTCCAACCGTTGCGTCGCAGCAGGTCCAGTGATCGGTGATAGCCCGTACGCGCGAAGGCATAGCCCTCGAGGTCGAGTCCGTCGGCGAGCGCCAGCTCCGCCAAGGTGATCCACGCCTGGGCCGACTCCGGGTGCAGCGATGCAACGTTCTTGGGATCGTCACCTGCGGCCAGCGAGGCAGCACCGGGGTCTTCGGGCAACAGGGTCTCGGGCGGTTCACCGAAGAGGTTCGTCATACGGTCCATCCTTGCACCCTGCTGCGGATTCCCAGCGGTCCCGCTGAATGTACAGCGCCCTGGCCATGGTCGCACCGATTGTCGCGCCATCTGAAACCGTCCTCAACTCGGGGCCCACCGATAACGGGTCTCGAAAGTTCACGCCACCAGGGGAGCGCATGAGGGGCCTGGCGAGCCACAGGACCTGCTCGCGCGCGGGCGCGCATTGCGACAGGACGCCACGCCAACTGCCGCCGTCTCGTCGACTCCATTCACGCATCCTGGATCGCTCGCGAAGGATGCAAAGAACGCCGCCTCGGTCCAAGCCCTGAAACGGCTGGACATGCACGTCGAGCTGGTCCCTGAGTGTCTCGAGCAGACCACGGCGATCGCCGACGCCGGATTGGCTCACGAATGGACCACGGGGCTGCAGTCGATGACACCGGTGCCGCTCAGGTCCAGACCCGATCTGCCGATCTTCACGCTGAGCACGACCACACGCTGCAGATCAAGGCGTTCACCCTCGTCGCCCTCGATCGAGTGCGCGACTATCTCGACCTCGCGGAGCTGTCCCGCGGGCCAGGCACTCAGGCCGCTGCTTCAGCGATCGCAGTTCTGGACGACGTCTTCTCAAGTCGCCACGATGATGGTGCACCTCTCGCGACGCAGCTGCTCCGACGCCTCGCCCAGCCACGCATCCGACCCGCCAGCAGCGAGTCGACCGCTCCGCCCACCGAGAAGCAGTGGGCTGACATGACCGACAAGGCGTCGGAGCTCTGCTGTCACGTCCTCTTGAGCAAGGAGCCCCGCGGCGCCGCACGGCCCGAGGTGGAGACTTCGTCATTCGAGGAGATGGTTGTCGCGATTCGCGACGGCGACCTGCTGGATGGTCGATCAGCGACGACCGTGGTGCGGCGCAAGCCCGTGGGGCACCTTCGCCCGCACCTGAGGCCGCCAGGAGTGCCGGCGCGAAGCCGTCATGACAGCCCTTTCCGGCGCGGGTTATTCGCCCGGGCGTCGACGCGATCAACGGAGCGCGAAGACCTCTGCCAGCGAGAATCTCGAGGCTCAGCCAGTCCGACCTGGGCGATCACGAAGGCCGCTGCCGCAGCGGCCATCGGCACCCCGCTTGAAAGCGACTAGAACGACCACGTCGACATACGGGTCGAGTCACGCCCTCGGCATAACACGATGCTGCACCGCACCCGCGTCGCAACGAGGCTGCGTATCGGCCGTGGAGCGCGGGAGTCCGCCGGCTTAGAGCTTGGTGCCGGCCGAGCGAAGGTTCTCGCACGCCTCGGCGACACGGGCGGCCATACCGGCCTCCGCAGCCTTGCCCCACGCACGTGGGTCGTACTGCTTCTTGTTGCCGACCTCGCCATCGACCTTGAGCACACCGTCGTAGTTGCTGAACATGTGCGCGGCAACGGGGCGGGTGAACGCGTACTGGGTGTCGGTGTCGACATTCATCTTGATCACTCCGTAGTCGACCGCGGCCGCGATCTCCTCGGCAGAGGAGCCGGAGCCGCCGTGGAAGACGAGGTCGAACGGCTTGTCGACGCCGTACTTCTTGCCGACGACCTCCTGAGCCTGCTGGAGGATCTCGGGACGAAGGCTCACGCCGCCCGGCTTGTAGACGCCGTGGACGTTGCCGAAGGTGAGGGCCGTCATGTAACGACCGTTCTCACCGAGGCCGAGGGCCTCAGCGGTGGCGAGAGCATCCTCCGGCGAGGTGTAGAGCTTGTCGTCGATCGCTCCGACGACACCGTCCTCCTCACCGCCGACGACACCGATCTCGACCTCGAGGATGATGTTGGCAGCGGCGGCCTTGGCCAGCAGCTCCTTGGCGATCTCGAGGTTCTCGTCCATCTCGATCGCCGATCCGTCCCACATGTGTGACTGGAAGTACGGGAGCCCGCCGGACTTGACCCGCTCGGCCGAGAGGTCGATCAGCGGGCGTACGAAGCCGTCGAGCTTGTCCTTGGGGCAGTGATCGGTGTGGAGCGCGACGTTGACCGGGTAGTTGGCCGCGACCTCCTCGGCGAACTTCGCGAACGCGATCGAGCCGGTGACCATGTTCTTGATCGTCGGGCCGGAGATGTACTCGGCGCCACCGGTCGAGACCTGCACGATGCCGTCACTGCCGGCTTCGGCGAATCCCTGGAGCGCGGCGTGCAACGTCTGCGAGGACGAGACGTTGATCGCGGGGTACGCGAACGACTCGCGCTTGGCCTTGTCGAGCATCTCGGCGTAGATCTCGGGAGTTGCGACGGGCATTCGTGCTCCTGTGGTGGCGGTTGGGACACCAGTATTCCAGTTGCCGCCGATCTAGGAGATGTCGGCGTGGGCGCGGATCCACGCGTGCATCGCGATCGCCGCTGCGGCACCGGCGTTGATCGAGCGGGTCGAGCCGAACTGCGCGATCGACAGCGTACGTTCGCAGGCGTCCCGCGCCTCGTCGCTGAGCCCCGGGCCCTCCTGGCCGAACACCAGCACGCACTCCCGCGGCAGGCTTGCGGTCTCGATCGGTTCGGAGTCGTCGACGTTGTCGATGCCGATCACGGTGAGTCCGGCCTCGCCGGCCCAGGCGCTGAGCTCGGCGACGGTCTCGTGGTGGCGTACGTGCTGGTAGCGATCGGTGACCATCGCTCCGCGACGGTTCCATCGCTTCTTGCCGATGATGTGCACCTCGGCGGCGGCGAAGGCATTGGCCGTGCGGACGATCGACCCGATGTTGAAGTCGTGCTGCCAGTTCTCTATCGCGACGTGGAACGGGTGACGACGCAGGTCGAGATCGGCGATGATCGCCTCGAGCGTCCAGTAGCGATAACCATCGACCACGTTGCGGCGATCGCCTTCACGCAACAGCTCAGGGTCGAAGTGATCACCGACGGGCCACTCACCGTCCCACGGTCCAGCTCCAGGCAGGTCGGGCTCGGTCACGCCACGCCGTACTCGTCGCGGTAGCCGCGGATGGCGTCGAGATGCTCGCCGTGCCGACCGGTCTCCTCCACGTACTCGATGATCTGGCTGAGCGTGACGATCGCCGAGACCATGACACCGAAGTCACGCTGCACCTCCTGGATCGCCGACAGGTCGCCCGTGCCGCGTTCCTGCCGGTCCACGGCAACGACGATGCCGGCAACCTGAGCGTCGGCACGCTCGACGAGCTCCATCACCTCCCGGATCGCCGTACCGGCGGTGATGACGTCATCGACGACCAGGACGCGACCCTCCAGCGGCGATCCGACGATGAGACCGCCCTCGCCGTGATCCTTGGCTTCCTTGCGGTTGAAGCACCACGGCACGTCGCGGTCATGCTGCACCGAGAGCTGGACCGCGGTCGCCGACGCGATCGGGATGCCTTTGTACGCGGGACCCAGCAACACGTCGAACTCGGGCGCACGGTCGACGATCGCTGCCGCGTAGAACCGGCCGAGCTCAGCAAGCCGTTGCCCGGTGTTGAAGCGACCAGCGTTGAAGAAGTACGGCGAGGTGCGCCCCGACTTGAGGGTGAACTCACCGAACTGGAGCACCTGCTGGTCGAGCGCGTACGTGATGAACTCGCGCTGATAGTCGTGCATCCGTCAGTCTGTCCCCGTCAGGGACCTCTTGGGCTCGGTGTTGATCAGATCGCCGATGACGACGTTGCGGTTGCGCGTGTGGAACAGCTCCGAGCACGTCAGCATCGTGATCACGGCCTTGGTCGGTCGTTCGCCGGCGGCTCCGGGCTTGGGCACCCGCTGCAGGGGCCAGCCGACCGTGAAGTCGACCGTGATGCTCTTGCCGCTGTTGCGCAGCTTGTAGGTGAAGATGTCGGTGCGCGTCTCGACGTAGACGAGATCGCCCTTCTTGAGCTTGGGGAACTTCGAGAACACCTCTCCGTGCGTCACCCGGTGGCCGGCGACGGCGAAGTTGCCGATCTGGCCGGGCTTGGCGCTCTTGGTGTCCCAGCCGACACCGCGAGCCAGGTCGTCGTCGCCAAATCCCTTGACGATCGGCTTCTCATACGTGTCGCCGAACCGTGGCACACGCAGCAGGCCGATGGCATCGCTGTCGAGGCCCTTGCCCCAGTCCTCGGTGATCTGCTGCTTGACCTCTTGCTGCTTGTGCTTGGACACGACGTTGGTGCCGAAGTACTGCCACGCGATGTAGCCGAGCATCGCCACGCCGGCCAGGATCAGCAGGACACCAAATCCGGTCGTGACCCTCCGCCCTACTGACTTCTTGGGCTTCTGCCGGGGGGTGGTGGTCGTGGTCATGACCACGATTCTCGCATCCCGGTCCCCAATGTGTTTATTTCCCCAAAACCCGTCTCGTTGGTTGGCGTGGTCGCGTAACATTTGTTCGGCAGGGTCGATGTGCTTCTGGCCGTTGGCGCCTGTTGTCGCCCCACCGTTTCACCCCCCGAGAACGGTGGGGCGACTTATATTCCCTTGCAGGTCTCAGACCGCCTCGACCGCGTCTGGATCAGCGGTACGAAATGACCTGGCCGTGAGCAGGACGATCGGGACGAGTGCCAACGGGATGAAGAACGCCCAGCGCAGGTGATCGGCCGTGGCAGCGGCACCGATGAGACCTCCGCCGAGGATCGCGCCAACGTAGTTGGCGATGTTCATGCGCGCGATCGCCACGTCGAGCGCGGCGGCCGGTACGGCTCCGGCAAGGGCGGCAAAGGCAAGTGGCGCCAGGATCGCCAGGCCGAGGCCGGCTGTGAAGAACCCGACGATCGCCATGACCGGCGCCGCGGCTGAGACAACGGTGGCGAGTCCGATGATGCCGACCGTCGTACCGAGCGTGACAACCGCGGGAGCACCAACGCGGCGGACGAGGAAGTCGCCGCCGAATCGGGAGACCAGGGCACCAGCTTGGTACGCGCCGTACGCCAGCGGCGCGACCGTCTTCGTCGCGTCGAGTGCGTCCTCGAGGTAGACGCTGCTCCACGTGAGGATGCCCGTGTCCGCTGCATAGAAGAGGAGAACCACGAGGCCGAAGATCAGGATGGGCCGCCACGGCAGGTCAAGGCCTTGGGCCGAGAGACCGGCGTCGTGCTCCTGTGCCTCGATGTCTCTGCCCGTCAAGAACGAGGGTGACGCGCACAGCACCACGAGCCAGGTCACGATCGCGACGATCACCAGTGACACGGCCAACGGCAGGTCGATCTCGGCGACGCCGGACGCGTACAGGGCACCGGTGATGCCACCGACCGACCACATGCCGTGGAAGTTGGCCATGATGCTTCGGCCGTACGACTTCTGCACACGCACGCCCTGCATGTTCATGCCGGCGTCGACCGCACCGACGCCAAGACCGTAGACGACGAAGGCTGCGAGCAGCAGCCCGAGATTCGGGGCGAGACCCACCAACAGTGCGCCAAGTCCGATCGTCGCGAGCGCCAGCTTGTACGCGACCGCGCTCGTGCGGCGCTCGGCGATCATCCCGGCGAGCACGGATCCGACGCCCGACACGACGGCGACCAGGACGAGGATCCCGGTCAAGGCGCCGTCGCCGACGTCGAACTTGTCCTTGATCCGCGGCGTCTGGGTCACGATCGCGGCGAACACCAGCCCCTGCAGGAAGAAGCCCGCCGCGACGGCGACGCGCGTACGGGTCAGCGGTTGAGTCACCGCGTCATCGTAGGTGCTGACGGGACTAGGGTCGGAAGCGATGAAGACCTCGAGCGCACGCATCGCTGGACTCGGCACCACGATCTTTGCCGAGATGAGCGCCCTCGCCCTGCGTACGGGGTCGATCAACCTCGGCCAGGGGTTCCCCGACACCGACGGCCCCGACTCGATCATCGAGGCCGCTGCCGATGCGATGCGGGCCGGGCGCAACCAGTACGCGCCCGGCATCGGAGTGCCGGAGCTGCGCGCCGCCATCGCCGCGCACCAGCAACGCTTCTACGGTCTGGCGATCGATCCTGACACCGAGGTCGCGGTCAGCACAGGTGCGACGGAGGCCATCGCATCGGCGGTGCTCGGGCTGATCGATCCCGGGGACGAGATCATCGTGCTCGAGCCTTACTACGACTCGTACATCGCAGTGATCCAGATGGCGGGCGGCGTACGGCGACCGGTCACCCTTCGTGCTCCTGACTTCCGGTTGCCGATCGACGAGCTGAGGGCTGCCGTGACGTCGCGCACGACCGCGATCCTGCTCAACACGCCCCACAACCCGACCGGCACCGTGTTGACGCGCGAAGAGCTCGAGGCCGTCGCCGCGGTGGCCCAGGAGCACGACCTCGTGGTGATCAGCGACGAGGTCTATGAGCACCTCACGTTCGGCGTCGCGCACACCCCCATCGCGACCCTGCCAGGGATGCGTGATCGCACGTTGACCATCTCGAGCGGCGGCAAGAGCTTCTCGTTCACGGGGTGGAAGGTCGGCTGGGCGACCGGTCCGGCGCCGCTGATTGCCGCGATGATCGGCGTCAAGCAGTTCTTGACCTACACCTCCGGCTCGCCGTTGCAGCCCGCGATCGCCGAGGCGCTGGCGTTCGACGACGCGTACTTCGCCTCGTTCGTCGAGCAGATGCAGCTGCAGCGCGATCTGCTCTGCGACGGCCTTGCTTCGCTGGGCTTCGAGGTGTTCGTGCCGGAGGGCACCTATTTCGCCACCACCGACATCCGTCCGCTGGGCTTCGCCGACGGTCTCGAGTTCTGCCGGTCACTGCCCGAGCTCGCCGGTGTCGTGGCAATCCCGCACCAGGTCTTCTACGACGACGTCGAGGCCGGAGCACCGCTCGTACGGTGGGCGTTCTGCAAGCGTCCGGAGGTCATCGAACAGGCGCTGGAACGGCTGTCGGTCCTGTAACTGACCTATTCGCCCTTCCCGTCCGTGGGTGGTGAGCCAGTCGCCTATCGACCATGTCGAAAGGCGACCAAGTCACCGCTTATGCGAGGGACGCGCGCGCTGGATCGTCAGCCGCGATAGGCCGGGGCTCGTGACGGCGTCGCCACGGCGCCCTTGCGAAGCATCGGCAACACTCGTGGTTTCACCAGCTCGGACAGCACGATGACGCTGGTCGAACGGACCACCGAACCGGACTGGCTGATGTGCAGCAGCACCGACTGCAGATCCTCGTGCGAGGTCGCCGCGATCTTGCAGACGACATCGGCGGCGCCGCTGGTGACGTACGCGTCAAGGACATTGGGCAACGACTCGAGCTCCGCGGTCACCGCATCCAACGAACCCTGGGCGATCTCCAGCGTGACGAAGGCCAGCACCGGGTGACCGGCCGCAACGAGATCGATGTCGGGACCGTAGCCGGCGATGATGCCCGCCGCCTCCATCTTGGCGAGCCGCGACTGGACGGTCGCCCGCGCAACCCGCGTGATGCGCGAAAGCTCGAGATCGCCAACGCGGGGGTTGTCGCGCATCGCCTCGACGAGCGCTACATCCAGCTGATCCATGATTCCAACTCCTGGGCAGATTGCCTATCCAGCGCCGACTCTACTCCGCTGAAGTGTCATGAATGACCACCTTCGACTGTCTCGCTTGCCCATCGGGGATCGATGCGGTGACGTAGGGCCATGACCATCGACCTGACTGACTCCGAACGCCTCGCCGAGCTCGACCTCGACCAGCTCAAGCAGCTCGTCGGACTGGTGGAGTACGACACCAACGCCGACCCGTTCCCCGTCACCGGCTGGGACGCCGTCGTGTGGGCCGTCGGCAACGCGACGCAGTCCGCGCACTTCTACATGTCCGCCTTCGGCATGGACCTCGTCGCGTACTCCGGACCCGAGACCGGCAACCGCGACCACCACGCGTACGTGCTCGAGAGCGGCGCCGTGCGCTTCGTCCTCAAGGGTGGCGTCCACCCCGACAGCCTCGTGCTCGACCACCACCGCATCCACGGCGACGGCATCACCGACATCGCCCTCGAGGTGCCTGACGTCGACGTCTGCATCGAGCACGCCCGCGCCGAGGGAGCAACGATCCTCGACGAGCCGCACGACATGACCGACGAGCACGGCACAGTACGCATCGCGGCGATCGCGGCGTACGGGGACACCCGTCACACGCTCGTCGACCGCAGCAACTACACCGGCCCCTACCTGCCGGGCTACATCGATCGCCGCTCGACCCTGGAGCGCCCGGCCGATGCGCCCAAGCGGATCTTCCAGGCCCTCGACCACGTCGTCGGCAATGTCGAGATCGGACACATGGACGAGTGGGTCGACTTCTACAACCGCATCATGGGCTTCACCAACATGGCCGAGTTCGTCGGCGACGACATCGCCACCGAGTACAGCGCGCTGATGAGCAAGGTCGTCGCCAGCGGCAACCATCGGGTGAAGTTCCCCCTCAACGAGCCAGCCGTCGGCAAGCGCAAGTCGCAGATCGACGAGTACCTCGAGTTCTACCGCGGCCCTGGTGCCCAGCACCTCGCGCTGGCCACCAAGGACATCCTCGACACCGTAGACCGCCTGCGTGCGGCCGGCATCGAGTTCCTCGACACCCCTGACTCCTATTACACCGACCCCGCGCTCCGCGCCCGGATCGGGGAGGTTCGGGTACCCATCGAGGAGCTGCAGAAGCGCGGCATCCTGGTCGACCGCGACGAGGACGGCTACCTCCTGCAGATCTTCACCAAGCCGATCGGCGACCGCCCGACGGTGTTCTTCGAGCTCATCGAGCGCCACGGGTCACTAGGCTTCGGCAAAGGCAACTTCCAAGCCCTGTTCGAGGCGATCGAGCGCGAGCAGGCCAAACGAGGCAACTTCTAGCCCGACCGACCGAGGAGGGGACGATGGCCCACTACCGAAGTGCGGGCAACATCCCGCCCAAGCGTCACACGCAGCACCGCGATCCCGACGGCAACCTCTACCGCGAGGAGCTGATGGGCGAGGAGGGCTTTTCGTCCGACTCGTCATTGCTCTATCACGTGGGTGTCCCGTCGGCGATCACCCAAGCGCGCACGTGGGAGCTCCCGGACCAGTCGACCAGGCCCAACGAGCCGCTGCTCGCGAGGCACCTCAAGCTGCACGACCTGTTCGACGGCGGGGCAGGCAACGACATCGTCACGAGTCGCCGGCTGGTGCTCGGCAACGGGGACGTCCGCATCTCGTACGTCGTGGCCGCCGAGACGTCACCGCTCTACAGGAACGCCACCGGTGACGAGTGCGTGTTCATCGAGTCGGGCAGCGGGACACTGGAGACGGTGTTCGGGCACATCCCGTTCGGAGACGGCGACTACCTGATCATCCCGCGGGCCACGACGCATCGTTGGGTCCCGACCGGTGACGTCCGGGCGTACGCGATCGAGGCCAACAGCCACATCGGTCCGGCCCGGCGCTACCTCTCCAAGTTCGGCCAGCTGCTCGAGCACGCTCCCTACTGCGAGCGCGACATCAGAGGCCCGGAGTTCCAAGGTGTGGAGAAGGTCTTGGAGACCGTCGAGAACGCGCCCAAGAACGTACCCATTTTCATCAAGCATCGCGGCTCCGGCCCGGGCGGCCTCGCGGGCAGCATCCACACCGTGCCGTTGCACCCGTTCGACGTCGTCGGCTGGGATGGCTGCCTCTACCCGTACGCGCTCAACGTCGCCGACTTCGAACCCATCACCGGGCGCGTGCATCAGCCACCGCCGGTGCACCAGGTGTTCGAGGGCAACAACTTCGTGATCTGCAACTTCGTGCCCCGCAAGGTCGACTACCACCCGTTGGCGATCCCGGTGCCCTACTACCACTCCAACGTCGACTCCGACGAGGTGATGTTCTACGTCGCGGGCGACTACGAGGCGCGCAAGGGCTCGGGCATCGGCAAGGGCTCGATCTCGCTGCACCCCGGTGGTCACTCGCACGGCCCGCAGCCGTCGGCGATCGAGGCGAGCCTCGGCGTCGAGTCATTCGACGAGCTGGCGGTCATGGTCGACACGTTCCGTCCGCTCGAGCTCGGCGAGGGCGGCACCGCTAGCGACGACGGCGAGTACGCGCTTTCATGGATCAAATGATGTTCCGACAGTTCTTCGACGACGCGGCGATCTTCCCGCCCGGCAACATGGCGATGACTGACGCCGTACGTGCCCACCTCGCCCGGCGCGGCACGCCGGATGGCGAGTACGTCGGCCCGTTCATCTGCAGCGCTGCGCGGCTCGGTGAGCTCCGTGAGGAGCTCGGCCACGGCCACCTCGATCTTGCGCTCGTTGCCACAGCTCGACGAGTTCGACCGAGGTCAGCCCGAGACCTCGCCTCCCAGCGCAACCTCACTCTCGTCCGCCTTCGAGCTGAAGGGCCAGGTCGACGTCAGCTGCCGCCGACGCCCAATGGCCTACGCGTCTTCGTAGAGCGCACCTGGCACGACTCCCTCGCGTCCCCGATGGCGCGATGCTCAAGCTGCGGTGTGGCGGGCCCGACGCCCGCGACACCCCCTCCGCATGCCAGCTCGGTGGTGCGATCGAGCACTGCGTCGAGCACGATCTGCCATTCAAGCTCACCGCCGGTCTGCACCACGCCGTACGCACTGAGCGCACCCTCGGATTCCTCAACATCCTCGCCGCCGTCGACCTGGCGATCTCAGGCAGCGACCCGGTCCCGGCCCTGCTCGAGAGCGACCCGCGAGCCCTCAAGGTGACGAACCCCGATGCGGTCCGCCAGCTGCTCCGCTCGATCGGGACGTGCAGCATCGACGAGCCGGTCGACGACCTCCGAGCACTCGAGCTGATCGCGTGACCGACTTCGGCCGGACCACGCTTCCCTATTGCTCGTTCACCCTCGACGGGCATCGCCGCGTCGGCGTCGGCATCGGCACGCAGGTCCTCGATCTGACCTCCGCCGCGGCATCGATCGTCCCCGAGCACGCCGAGCTCTTCGCCGACGGGTCGCTCGATGCGTTCCTCGCCTCGGGCCCCGACACCTGGCAGGCCGTACGCGAGGCGCTCCTCGCCCACCGACCAACCGAGCACCTGCATGACGCCGTCGAGCTCGTGCTGGCGTTCACGGTCGCCGACTATGTCGACTTCTATGCGTCGGAGCACCACGCCACCAACGTCGGCATGATCTTTCGGCCCGACGGCGACGCGCTCACGCCCAACTGGAAACATCTGCCCATCGGCTATCACGGCCGGGCCGGCACGGTTGTGGTCTCGGAGACCGCGATCGTGCGCCCCTCGGGCCAGCGTCGCCTCGCCGACGGTGAGATCGCATTCGGCCCGAGCACCAAGCTCGACATCGAGGCCGAGCTCGGCTTCGTCGTCGGTGCACCGTCGGCCCTCGGCACGCCTGTTCCGATCGCCGAGTTCGACAAGCACGTATTCGGGGTCTGCCTGGTCAACGACTGGTCGTCTCGCGACATCCAGGCCTGGGAGTACGTGCCGCTCGGCCCGTTCCTCGGCAAGTCGTTCGCCACGTCGGTCTCGCCCTGGATCATTCCGCTCGCGGCCCTTGACGGAGCGCGCATCGATTCGCCGGCACAGTCACCCGAGCCGCTCGCCTACCTGCAGTCGGACGAGCCGTGGGGACTCAACCTCGACCTTTCCGTCTCGATCAACGGCACCGAGGTGTCACGGCCGCCTTTCGCATCCATGTACTGGACCGGCGCGCAGATGCTGGCGCACATGACGGTCAACGGCGCATCGCTGCGTACCGGAGACCTCTTCGCCTCCGGCACGATCAGCGGAGCAAAGCCGGGGCAGCGCGGATCGTTGTTGGAGCTGTCCTGGAACGGCACCGAGCCCATCACCCTCGCCGACGGCTCGACCCGGACCTTCCTCGAGGACGGCGACACCGTCACCATCTCCGCAGTGGCCCGTCTGGGCGACGGCGAGAGCCTGGAGCTGGGAGAGGTGGTCGGCACCATCGTGGGCCAGCCGTAACCAACATTCACTCCTCCTCGTTGAACCACCACTGAGCTGAACAATCCGCGACGAGAGTGAACGGTGGAGCAATGATCAACCTGATCATGGTGGTCCTGCTGATGATCCAGTCGATGTTCGTCGCCGTCATGCTCTACGGAATGATCTTCGAGCGCGACGCCGCCTGACCTCACATGGCCGACGATGAAGCGCCTTGGCGACGCAGTGCCACCGAGGGCGAGAGCTCCCCGTACGCACACGCCAAGGCACCCATCGACGACGGCCCGACCTACAACACGCTGACGTACGAGGTCGACGGACGCGTGGCGCGTCTGACGTTCAACCGCCCGGATCAGGGCAACTCGATCACCCCTGACACCCCGATCGAGCTCGCCCACGCCGTGGAACGGGCAGACCTCGACCCGCGGGTGCACGTCATCGTGCTGAGCGGTCGCGGCAAGGGATTCTGCGGTGGGTACGACCTCGCCGCCTCGGCAGAGAACCTGATGGACGGCGGCGTGATCTCGAGCGGCTCGGAGGGGACTGTCCTCGACCCGGTCGTCCAGATGACCAACCACGATCCCCACGGCACGTGGGACCCGATGATCGACTACGCGATGATGAGCCGCTTCACCAAGGGGTTCGCCAGCCTGCTGCACGCCAACAAGCCGACCGTGGCCAAGATCCACGGCTTCTGCGTCGCGGGCGGCACCGACATCGCACTGCACTGCGACCAGATCGTCATTGCCGCCGATGCCAAGATCGGCTATCCCCCGACACGTGTGTGGGGCGTGCCGTCAGCCGGTATGTGGGCGCACCGCCTGGGCGACCAGCGGGCCAAGCGTCTCCTGCTCACGGGTGACTGCCTGAACGGTCGGGAGGCCGCGGAATGGGGCCTGGCCATCGAGGCGCCAGAGCCCGATCAGCTCGACGAGCGCACCGAGATCCTCGTCCAGCGGATCGCCGCCATGCCGCTCAACCAGCTGATGATGGTCAAGCTCGCGCTCAACTCAGCCCTGCTCGCCCAGGGCGTGCAGAACAGCCAGATGATCAGCACCGTCTTCGACGGCATCTCCCGCCACACCCGCGAGGGCTATGCGTTCCAGCAGCGCGCGGCCGAGGTCGGGTTCCGAGACGCCGTACGCGAGCGCGACGCGGCACCGTACGGCGACTTCGGACCCTCGACCAACAAGGGCTAGAGAGCCGTCAGGCGCAGGTGACTCGCCCGCTCCCGCGCCTCGTCCCGGGTGACCGAACGCGCTGCCAGCCAGGCCGCGCCCGCAACCCCGTCGGCCGCTGCCAGGACCGGACCGGCGAAGCGCTCAGCCACGTGGGTGCGTAGTGACCGACCGACAGGCGAGTCCTGACGCAGCACGCCGCCCACCATCACCAGTGGTGTGGTCTCCGCCGGGTCACGCACCCGCTCGAGCGTGTGCATCAGCTCCACCGCGGCCAGCTCGATGATCTCGACGGCATCGTCGTCTCCTTGTTCAGCAGACCCCTCCACGACCCTGACCAGTCCGGCGAGCTCGACCGCCGGGCGCGAGTTGGCGGACCTGATGACGTCCCGCACCAGCTCCACAGCCGACCCCCGCCGGTCTGGACCGAGCAGGGTGGCCATGACGCCCTCCGTCAGAGCCGTCGCAGCGTGCCCGGACTCGAGTCCGGTCAGCGTGCGCCGCACCGCCTCCCGGCCGATCCAGAAGCCCGAACCGGCGTCGCCGAGCAGCCACCCGTGACCGTCAGCGGAACGGATCATCGCGTGATCGCGGATCGCGGCGGCCGCGGCACCCGTACCGGAGACGATCACTGATCCGTCCGGCTCGGGGGTCGCCGACGCGAAGGCGATCGTCAGGTCGCCGAGGACCTGCGGGGTGCAGCCGACCCCCACGTCGGTCCACACCCGGTCGAATCGCTCCGCGGTCGCCGGGTCATCCAGCGCGCCGCCGCCCGCCATACCGATGACGACGGCCCGGACTGCCGCGGCGTCGAGCCCGTCCAGCGCCTCCGTGACGGCTGCCGCCAAGGACGCGGCGGCCTGGTCAGCGGGCCAGGCAGTCGGATTGCCACCCGGCGCACGTCCGCGGCCTCGCGGCTCACCGTCGAGGGTTGCGACCAGCACGCGCGTCGACGTGCCGCCGATGTCGGCACCCACGACCAGACCCTCACCGTCGTCCACTCGGGCTCCCGCTACTTCGACGTTCCCTGGGACACCGATCCGTGCAGCTGGCGCATGAAGATGACGTACATGATCAGCACGGGGGCGACCGTGATCACCACACCGGCGAAGAGCGCACCCGTGTCGACGGAGTAGCCAGCCTGCGACGCGAATGACGCCATGCCCTGCGACAGCACGTAGTTGTCGCTGTTGGTGTTGAGGGCGACGGGAAGCAGGAACTGGTTCCACAGGCCGAGGAAGTTGAAGATCGCGACCGACGTCATCCCCGATCTCGCCATCGGCAGCATGACCTGGAAGAAGGTCCGCCACTCGCTCGCCCCGTCGATCTCGGCGGCCTCGGCGATCTCCTTGGGAAGGGTCCTGAAGAACGGGTAGAGGAAAAACACCGTGAACGGCAGCGCGAAGGCGACATACGTGAGGATCAGCCCCGGCAGCGTGTTGAGCAGTCCGATGTTCTGCAGCACGAAGAACAGCGGCACGATGGCCAGGAACACCGGGAACGTCAGCCCCGCCAGCATCGCGTAATAGATCGCACGGCTGCCCCTGAACTCGAACGTGGCGAGGACGTACGCGCACATCGCTCCCAGCATCATCACCACGACCAAAGCCACGGCGACCACGATGACGGTGTTGACGAAGTAGCCGCCGATGCCCGCTGTCGTCCACGCGTTCACGTAGTTGTCGAAGCTCCACGAGCTCGGCAGCGTGAACGGCGAGGCGAAGATCTGCTTGGTCGTCTTGAACGACGACATCACGGTCCACAGCAGCGGCAGGATGATGATGATCGTCCAGAGACCGAGAACGACGTGCGATGTGGCGAGGACTGCGCGCTCGCCCGGTGTCGTGCCCACCTTGCGGCGCGGGGCCTGCGTCGTGGTCATCTGCGCACCGCCCTGCCGCCGCCGGTGAGCCGGTTGACCGCGAAGACCAGACCGGCGAACAGCAGCGTCACGATCGCGAGCACGACACCCATCGCGCTCGCATAGCCGAACTGGCCCTTGGTGAACGCCGTCGTGAACAGGTCCTGCGACATCACCAGCGTCGAGTTGTTGGGCCCACCACCGGGATTCATGGCCTGCATGAAGACGAACGCGTCGAGCGCGAAGATGCCGAGATAGATGTACGCCGTCTGGACGCTCTCGCGGATCAGCGGAAGCGTCACCGACAGCGCGGTACGGAGCCGCCCGGCACCGTCGATGCGAGCGGCGTCGTAGTACTCCGCAGGGATGTCCTTGATGGCAGCCACGAACAGCACCATGTAGAAGCCGACAAAGCTCCAGATCACGACGAACATCGACACGGCCATCGCCGTACGTGGTTCACCGAGCCAGGCAAAGGAGTCGAACCTCTCGAACCCCAGCTTGGTCAGGATCCCGTTGAGCAGCCCGTTGGAGGGGTCGTACATCTGCGCCCACAGCAGGCCGGTGATGATCGCTGGAATCGTGTAGGGAAAGAACGAGACCACGCGGTAGAAGCTGGAGTTGCGCACCCCACGTACGGCTCCGCTCGCTGATCCGCCGACCGTCACCATCGAGGCGAGGGCGAGGCTCAGCACGATCGTGACGGTCGGCACCACGATCGCGAGCAGGACGTTGTTGCGCAGCGCCTTGAGGAAGATGTCGTCGGAGAACAGCTTTTGATAGTTGTCCAGCCCGACGAAGTTCTTGCCCGCCGAGAAGCCCGACCAGTCGGTCGTCGAGTAGTAGAACGCCTGGAGGAACGGCCAGACCACGAAGACGGCGTAGATCACCAGTGGCAGACCCAGGAACACCACCATCAAGCTGACCCGGTCGAAGGTCAGCTTGCGAGCCTTCCTGCGGGGGGCCGAGGCCGACGCCGCAGCGGCGCCGGCCTGGGCAATTTCGGTCACGTGATCTTGACCTTCTTGACCGAGTCGTCCTCGCGCACCTTGTCGGTGATCTTCTGCAGGCCCGAGGTCAGCCCAGCCGCGTCGGTCTTGCCGCTGAGGAAGCTGTTCCAGACGACCAGCTGATCGGGGTTGGTGCCGTAGTTGTCGACGAACGTGAACGTGAAGACGTTGGTGCCGGCCGCCTTGAGCATCTCCGTCTGGGACACCAGGGCCGTCGAGCCGAATCCGTCGTCGGGCACGGTGCCCTTGACGATCGTCGGCGCGAGACGGGTCTTGGCAAAGTTCGTCGCCGCGTCCGCCGAAAGCATCGTGCGGAGCAGCTCCTTGCCGCCGGCGACGTTCTTGGCCTTCGACGGCACCACGTACGGCTCACCGGCCGTGCTGTGCAGCGCCTCGTACGCCATCGCCGAGTCCGAGCTGACCGTCATCTCCGGAGCGCCCTTCATGTCGAAGCCGTCCTTGGTGTTCTTCTTCATCTCGTTCTCGATCCACGACCCGGACGGGTAGAGCAGCGCAGCCTGGTCGTTGCTCCACTGGGCCTGGGCCTGGGTGAACTGGGTGCCGGCACCGCCGGGCTTGAAGTAGCCGGACTTGACCGCTGTCTCCATCGCCTTGAACACCGCCTGAACGTCCGGGTGCGACCACGAGTTCTTGCCGAGGTTCTCCAGGTCCAGCCGCACCTCATCGCCGCCCTGCTTGATCGCCGAGGAGATCGCCAGGGTCTGGTAATAGGTGGAGGCCTCCTTGCCCCACAGGAAGAGGTACTTGTCCTTGGCCTTCGCCTTGGCGCCGAGGTCCAGCGTCTCGTCCCACGTCTTCGGCACGGTCCAACCGTTCTCGTCGAAGAGGCTCGAGGAGTACCACACGGCGTACACCGTGAGGACGTAGTAGAGCGCCACGAACTTGTCGTCGAGCGTGCCGGGAGCGGTGACGCCCGGGTAGAGCGTGTCCGCGATCTTGGTCCCCTCGAGGTTGTTGGCCTCGAGGACGTCCGTGAGGTCCTCGACCTGGTCACGGATCGTGTTGATGCCGATCGCGTTGGCCCCGGTGTTGTCGAGCAGGTCCGGAGGGTTGCCTCCCACGAAGCGCGGCTGCATCTCCTGTGCGATCTGCGTGGACGGCGAGACCTTGACCTTCGTGCCCGGATGCTCCCTCACCAGCGCCTTGCCTGCGAAGTCCACGTAGTCGATGCCATAGCCGCCGTTGAAGATCACTGCGTCGACGGTCGAGTTGTCGGCCATGCCGAACGGGTTGGTTGCGCTGACCTTGCCGGTGGCGCCGGAGCCGCCACTGCCCCCCGAGCATGCCGCGAGGGTGCTGCCCAGCGGAATGAGCGCTGCCGCGGCGATGGAGCCACGCAGGAAGGTGCGCCGGTCCAGTGCTGTCTTCTCGATCGTCATGGTTGCCTCATCTTCTGGGTTGCGGGTTGGTGTGTCAGGCGTGCCGCCGAAGCCGGTCGCCATACCGGTCCTCGAGCTCATGGTTGTGTTCGTCTCCACCGGGGATGTTGGCGGAGAGGTAGATCGGCGGGACGGTGCCGGCCGCTGTCAGGCGTTCGGCCACCCCGATCGTCAGAAGCTGTGCGACGAAGGCCGCGGTCATCGATGAGACGGCTCCGACACCGATGTTGTCTCCCAGGGTCAGGGTGGTGTCCCCGAACGGGGCGAGGTTGTCGATGACGACGTCGGCGACCTCGCTGAGGCGCTTGCCGCTCGGATGCTTGGTGGCGACCTGGTTGGTGTGGTCGAGGCTGGTCACCGCGATGACACCGTGCCCGTGCTGCTTGGCGAGCAGGGCCATGCCGACGATGGTGCCGTTGACCCCGGAGTTGGACGCGATGATGAACACGTCCCTCGGATCGGCGTTCACGGTCATCCAGAGGTCATCGACGATCGACGGATCGCGCTCCAGCAGGCCACCGGAGAGGATGTCGACGTCCTTGTCACCGAACAGCACGACATCGCGCAGGGCGATGTTGTTGGTGGGTATGAGGCCGCCCGCGCGCCCGGCGATCTCCATCGCGAAGGCCTGCGAGTGACCGGTGCCGAAGGCCTGGACGATCCCGCCCGAGTCGAGGGTGCCGACGATCATCTCGATCGCCGCGTCGAGCCCGCCGTCGTCGGCGAACTTGCTGAGCTGCGCAAGACGATCAACTGTCTCGCGCTGGAAGGCGTCGACGAGATCAGACATCCTGCCCCGCACGAGCACATGAACATATGGCGTTGATCGGTCGTTCCCCCTGTTGCCACCGGCACTCGACGTGCTGTGCGTCACACCCTAGGCGGGCTTCGAAGCCGAAGTCAATGAACTTCGCAGGTCGGCCACCTACTGAAAACAAACTGCAGCCCAAGAATTCCCGCTGGCCCACGCATAAGGTGTCGCTCGTGGACGCCGAGATTGAGAAGCCACGTGTCAAACCGCGGTGGCGGTGGACTGACATCGTCATGGCCGTCCTCGTCGTCGTCGGCCTGTTCATCCTCGTACGCCTGCTCGGCGACGTCGGTTTCGGCACGATCTGGAAGCAGCTCCGCTCGGCCGACCCGCTCTGGCTGGCCCTCGGACTCCTTGCCGCACAGCTGATGTTCCTCACCCAGGCCGTCGTCCTGCGTGGCGCCTCGGCGGTGCACGTCCCGTGGAAGCCGGCGATCGCGCTCCAGGCGGCGCTCAAGGTCTTCGGCCTCACCCTTCCCGGCTCGGCCAGTCGAGTGGCGACCGACGTGCAGTTCCTCGAGAACTTCAAGGTCAAACCGCCGGAGGCGATCCTCACGGCTTCGATCGAGGAAGCCGCGCGCGGCATTTCCCGAATCGCCCTCCTGCTGCTGGTGCTGCCATTCGTCGACATCGAGCTCGACGGCGTGAGTGCTCCATCGATGCGTACGGTCCTGCTCGTTCTCGCGGGTGGGGCCGCCGCGGCCATCGTCGTGACCGCGGTGCCGCGCGCCCGAGAAGGCGTCACCACCATGGCCGGGCGGATCTGGACGAGCCTCAAGGTGCTCGGTGGTCAGCAGCGGCGACAGATCGGCATCCTTGGCGGAGCGCTCGCCACCGAGCTCGTGTACGCCCTGGCCCTCGGCTGCTTCGCCCAGGCGTACGACATCGGGCTCTCGCCGGTTGAGCTGATCGCGGTCAACACAGCCGGCTCGATGCTCGCCAGTGTCGTCCCGTCGCCTGGCGGCATCGGCAGCGCCGAGGCCGCGCTGACGGGCTCATTGGTGGCGCTGGGCGTACCAGCAGAAACTGCGTTCCCCATCGCGCTGACCCAGCGCCTGGGAACGCAGTACCTGCCGCCGTTGTGGGGTCTCGTGTGCCTGCACTGGCTGAGGCGCAAGTCGCTGCTCTGACCTGCTCCCGGGCGAACCAGCGGATGCCTGGCGCAACTCGATCTGTCCGCCGACTGACCGTTCACGGAGGAGGCAGCGGTTCCTCTTCCTGTCGGAGAGCGACGACCGCCACGAGGATCATCGCGCCGCCCAGCATGGCCAGCCAGGTGAGGCGCTCACTCAGCAGGAGCACTGCGAGCAAAGCTGCGGAGACCGGTTCGACAAGGGTGGCGACGGTGGCAGCCGACCCAGATGTGGTGCGAAGGCCGGCGTAGAGGAGGCCGTACGCCAACGCCATCGTGCCCACGCCGAGGTAGACCAGCAGCGCCAGCGACCGCGGTTCGGTCGAGATAAGCGGCTCGCCCGACAGCGCAGCAACGGCAAAGAATGGTGCCAGGACGATGGCGCCGACCAACGTCGCGCAGGTCGTGAGGGCGACAGGGTCCACTGACTGCGCAAGCCGGTGACCAAGCACTGTTGTGGCGGCGTATGTCGCGCCCGCTGCCGTGGCGAGAACCAGCCCGAGCTCCGGACGATCGCTCGTCGTTTCCGAGCCGTGGCCAGTGGTGAGACTGATCAGGACCAGACCGGCCAGCGCGCAGGCGAGCACCGCGACCTCCCCGAGGCGTGGTCGCGTACGAGCGACTGCGTGCTCCCACGTGGCGGCAAGCACGGGAGCCAGTCCGAGGGCGACGACGGTTGACACGCTCACCCCAACAAGCAGCACCGACACAAAGTAGAGGCCCTGGTACGCGGCGGTCCCACACCCGACCAGCGTCGCCAGGACAGGGTGGTCGCGGAACGTCGCCACCACAGGACGCATGCGTCGGGTGGCCAGTGCAAAGCAGACGAGGGCGAAAGCGGCGAGGGCCATGCGCCACGCGCTGACCGTCATCGCTGCGAGTCCGTCGCGCTCGTGCAGCACCGTGACGACGAGACCGCCGGTGCCCCACAGCACCCCCGCCGCGATGACCTGCAGCAGGCCCGAGTGGGAGCCCAGAGCCCGCGACGCCTGCATGCGCCGAGACTATCGGTGAGGTCTGGTACTAATCAGCGACCCATGTGGGCACAGACAGCGTCGACCACCTCGGGGGGCGAAGCTGCTCCAGCGCGAAACCCTAGGCCACGGGCACGAGCTCGGCGGTCTCGTCCTCGGTGAAGACGCGCGACCGGATGATGAAGCGGTTGCCGGTGGGGCCCTCGATCGAGAACCCTGCGCCACGGCCCGGCACGACATCGATCGTGATGTGAGTGTGCGACCAGTACGCGAACTGCTCGCGGGAGATCCACACCGGCGCGACATCGGAACCGCCGTACTCCAGGTCGCCGAGGTGTACGTCCTGGTGACCTGTCAGGAACGTCCCCTGCGTGAAGCACATGGGGGCCGAGCCGTCGCAGCAGCCGCCGGACTGGTGGAACATCAGCGGCTTGTCGTGCGAGCCCCGGAGGCTGCGGAGGAGCTCCGCTGCCTCCGGGGTGATCGCGACGCGGTCGACCATCAGAAGAAGCCGAGCTTGTTCTGGTCGTAGGACACCAAGAGGTTCTTGGTCTGCTGGTAGTGGTCGAGCATCATCTTGTGGTTCTCGCGCCCTATGCCGGACGACTTGTAGCCACCGAACGCGGCATGGGCCGGGTACTGGTGGTAGCAGTTGGTCCACACCCGACCAGCCTGGATGTCGCGGCCTGCGCGGTACGCCGTGTTGGTGTCGCGCGACCAGACGCCGGCGCCGAGACCGTACAGCGTGTCGTTGGCTATGTTGATGGCGTCCTCGTAGTCGTCGAAGCCGGTGACCGAGACGACGGGACCGAAGATCTCCTCCTGGAAGATGCGCATCTTGTTGTGGCCCTGGAAGATCGTCGGCGCGACGTAGTAGCCGCCGGACAGGTCGCCGCCGAGGTCGACCCGCTCACCACCAGTGATGATCCGCGCACCTTCCTTCACGCCGATGTCGAAGTACGACAGGATCTTCTCGAGCTGATCGTTGCTGGCCTGCGCGCCGATCATGGTCTCCGAATCGAGGGGGTTGCCCTGCACGATCTGCTTGACCCGGTCGGTCGCGGCGGGCAGGAACTGCTCGAGGATCGAGTTCTGGATCAGGCCACGGCTCGGGCAGGTGCAGACCTCGCCCTGGTTGAGCGCGAACATCGCAAAGCCCTCGAGCGCCTTGTCATAGAACGCGTCGTCCTGGCTTGCGACATCTTCGAAGAAGATATTGGGGCTCTTGCCACCGAGCTCCAACGTCGCGGGGATCAAGTTCTGGCTTGCGTACTGGGCTATCAGGCGACCCGTCGTCGTCTCGCCGGTGAAGGCGATCTTGCGGATGCGACTGCTCGACGCAAGCGGCGCGCCTGCCTCGACACCGAATCCGTTGACGACGTTGAGCACGCCGGGCGGGATGATGTCGGCGATCAGCTCCATCAGCAGCATGATCGAGGCCGGCGTCTGCTCGGCGGGCTTGAGCACCACGGCATTTCCTGCCGCGAGAGCCGGCGCGAGCTTCCATGTCGCCATCAGCAGCGGGAAGTTCCACGGAATGATCTGACCGACCACGCCGAGCGGCTCCTGGAAGTGGTACGCCACGGTGTTCTCGTCGAGCTGTGACAGCGAACCTTCCTGCGCTCGGATCGCGCCGGCGAAGTAGCGGAAGTGATCGACGACCAGAGGAAGGTCGGCCGCGATGCACTCGCGGATGGGCTTGCCGTTGTCCCAGGTCTCGCCGACGGCGAGCATCTCGAGATTTTGCTCGATGCGGTCAGCGATCTGGTTGAGGATATTGGCACGTTCTGTGACGGAGGTCTTGCCCCAGGCAGGTGCAGCGGCATGGGCTGCGTCGAGCGCGGCATCGATGTCCTCAGCGGTGCCGCGGGCGATCTCGGTGAACACCTTGCCGTTCACCGGCGAGACGTTCTCGAAGTACTGGCCCTTGACCGGGGCGACGTATTCGCCACCGATCCAGTGGTCGTAGCGGGACTTGTAGGAAACGATGCTTCCTTCGGTTCCCGGCTGGGCGAAGACAGTCATGGGTGCTCCTTTGGTGTCGGTCCTGTGACCGTAGTCACAGCGACGTTGCACAAAGGTTGCTCAGCGGAGCTCCTCGTCGAGGTGGGCGACGTGCGCCGCGACCTGGGTGAAGCGCGGTGAAGTGAATGGCAGGACTTCAAGGGTTCGCTGCCAGATTTCGTAGTCTTCTCGTCCATGCGTGGTGTCGGCGAAGGAAAGCAGCGCGTCGGCGTTGTCGCTGTTGAGCAGTGCCGATCGAAGGTGCATGTGCAGCTCGTCGCGAAGGCGTTCGATGGCTGGAGCGGTTGAGGTCGGCAGGATAGGGCCACGGTACGAGGCGACTGCTCGACGGAGGTGACCGCCTGCAAGGTCTTCACGCACTCGTACGACGTCCGTGTCGATCGCGTTCTTGAGGCGGTAAGGGCGCGAGGCCAGCTCAAGTGGGCCGAGAGCTGATCGCAGCCGCGACATCTCCGCTCGGATCGTGACGTTGGCCTGCTCGTCGTCGCTCAGCGCCACCCCCAGCTCGGCGGTCGTGAGGCCATCAGGCGATTCGGCGATCAGAAGAAGAAGCTCGCTGTGTCGCAGACTCAATCTGGTTGTGGTCGCACCGTGGCGGAGTGTGGCGCCGTGGCCCCCGAGCACGTCGAGCGCCGGGAGCGACCATCCGCTGGAGACGACCGACGTTGGCGTCGGCGGGCTCAACCGCTCAATCCGAAGCTCGGCTTCCACAGCGGCGACAGTCGCTCGTACAAGGGTCAGGCTCTGCGCCGTCGCCACCTCCGGACCGCCGGTCAGGTCGAGCACTCCCAACACTGCGCCAGTGTCAGGGTCGTGGATCGGCGCCGCCGAACAGCTCCACGGCGTGACCTGCCGGGCGAGGTGTTCGGCACCGAATATCTGCACCGGACGATCCAACGCCAGGGCGGTGCCCGGCGCGTTGGTGCCAGCGCTGACTTCGCTCCAGTCAGCACCGGGTACGAAGTGCATCGCCTCAGCACGCGAGCGAAGCGACGCGGAACCCTCCACCCAGAGGAGCTGCCCGGCGGCGTCGCTGACTGCCACCAGCAATCCGGCGTCCGCGGCGCTCTCGACGAGAAGGCGACGGATGACCGGCATTCCTGCCGCGAGCGGGTGCGTGTCGCGGATCTCGGCGAGGGCGACGTCATCGAGCCGGATCGCGGCCATCGCCTGTTCCGGGTCAAGCCCACCGTCGACGCTGCGTTGCCACGAGTCCAGCACCAGCTGGCGCACTGCGGGGTCAGCCTGGCCCGTGCTCACGAACTCGTCGTGTGCCTCGTTCAGGTATCTCGACAGCGACGCCGGGTCTGCACCCGGCGGCATCGCGAGATCCTTCTTGGCCACCATCTGTGGAGTGTACGTCGCGTCGCCTCCCGCCGACCCGGACCAAGAGTCCCCTTGCGGCTATTCGTCGAGGAGCGCCGCCAGCTTGGTCGTGGTGTTCCAGTTGCGAATCGTGATGTCGGGATAGATCGGCGAGCTGACGATCTTGTTGACCCGGCTGCTCGATGCCCTCGCCGCAATCCGGCGGTGATAGGCCGCCCGGCTGCCGACCAGCACGTCGTCGACCTCGGGGTGCGTGACGATGTGCGGCTCGACCTGCGCTGCCGTCACACCCATGTAGAAGAAGACGTCGTAGCGGTACGTCTCCGGGTCGCTGCCGAATCCTTTGGGTGCACCTTCGATGACCTCGGCGTAGCTCTTGGGGTCGAGCACCAGAACGCGTACGAGATCGGAGTCGATCGTGAATGCCGATCGCAGGTTGGCGTCGATGTGCTCGGCGACCCGGGTGGCCGAGAGATTGCTCTCGAGCAACACGTTGCCGGACTGGATGTAGGTGCGGACGTTGTCGAAGTCGTTCGACAGGTGCTCGCGCAGCTCTGCCATCGGGATCTTGTTGCGGCCACCGACGTTGATGCCCCGGAACAGGACGACGTACTTCATGCAGCCATCTTCACCGGTGGCTCAGACAGTCAGTTGCCCGGCCACTCCCCCGTGAGACGCTGAAAGGCGCGAGCACCACCGCGTTCGGTCGCCGCTTTGACCACCGCGTAGATCGCACCCTGGAGCAGCGCGGCCGTCAGGATCTCGCGCATCGCGTACTCGCTCTCCAACGGCTTCGGGGGATCGCTCTTGTCGTCGGCAGCGGTCTTGTGCCACACAGCGCGGAACACCGACCCGGCAATGAGTCCCGCGACGACCGAGGTGATGAGCCCGACGGGCCGATAGAGGATCTTGGCCGAGGTGCTGGCTTGTGGGGTCATCAGAACTTCCTCCAGACGATGGTGACCAAGGCGGCCCACGCAGCCACCACGGCGATCTCACGCCAGCTCGACGACACCGCCTGGACCGCTGTTTCCCTGGCATGGTCGGCCGAGCTCTTGACGTGGGACTTGACGTCGAGCTTGTCGCTGAGCGCCTCGACGGTCTGGCCCAGTTGCTGACGTGTCTGCGCGATCTCTGCCTCAAGGTCTTTGGTTTCGCTCATGCGTTGTCCTTCACCTCGGCGATGTCCTTCTTGACGTTCGCGATCGTGCGTTCGGGCGGCCCAGCCTGACCGATCTGCTTCTTGCCGACCAGCGCCGCAACTCCGGCGATCGCGAACAGCACCACCGCCACGATGAGCGCCGCGAGCCAGACCTCCATGGCCATGGACAGCGCGGCGACCGCAGAACCGACGAGGGCGATCACACCGAGAAGGGCGAACAGCCCGGCTCCGCCGAACAGCCCAGCCCCGAAGCCGACGTGCTTGACGCTGGACTGAAGCTCGCTCTTGGCCAGGGCGACTTCGTCGCGTACGAGCTGGCCGGTCTGCTGCGCGAGCTGGTCAACCAGCTCCACGAGGCTCGGATCGGAGCGAGATGTTTCTTGTGTCGTGTCACCCATGGTGGACGCGTACCCGGTCAGACGGCTCGAAAACGTCGCGCCTGTCGCGTGGTCCGCCACTACGGGCGCGAACCGACAATTTCGATGATTTTTGCGTTGAACGCTTCCAGGTCGTCAGGGTTGCGCGAGGTCACCAGGTCCCAGCCCTTCTCCGCGCAGTGCATGACCTCCTTGTCCACCCACGATCCGCCGGCATTGACGATGTCGGTGCGGAGCGAGGGATAGGACGTGAGTGTCTTGCCGGGAAGCAGGCCTGCCTCGACCAGCATCCAGGGTGCATGGCAGATCGCCGCCACAGGTTTGCCTGCGCTCACCATCGCGCGGAGGAACGACCGGGCATCCTCGTCCTGGCGCAGCGTGTCGGCGTTCACGGTCCCGCCGGGGAGGATCAGGGCGTCGTAGTCCTCAGCCGATGCGTCACCGACCGCGGCGTCAGATTGGTGAACCGTGTCCTTGTCGACATCACCTGTCATGGTCTGGACATCACCCACCTCCGGGGCCAGATGGTCGACGGACCAGCCCTGCTGCTTGACGGCGTCATACGGTGACTCCAGCTCGGCCTTCTCCACGCCGGTGTTCGAGGTCAGGATCGCGATCTTCATGCTGTTCTCTTCTCGGATCGACAGTGTCTGTCTGACCTCTACCCAGACGATGCGAAGAAATGCACGGTACGAACTCTGGAGCCGCTTATCGGAATCGAACCGATGACCTTTTCATTACGAGTGAAACGCTCTACCGACTGAGCTAAAGCGGCCGAGGTCCAGCGAGGATCGCCCGCCGAACCGAAGCAAGAGTCTACCGGTTGGCCGTACGAGGAACGAACTGACCTCAGCACCGTAGAATCGCATCCGTGACCGACGCGACGCAGGCTGAGCTCGAAGAGATCCGAGCAAGCATCGACAACATCGATGCTGCACTGATCCACGTCCTGGCCGAACGATTCAAGTACACCAAGCGGGTCGGACGCCTCAAGGCCGAGCACAACATGCCACCGGCCGACCCCGAGCGCGAGTCACGACAGGTGGCACGCCTGCGCACCCTTGCCGCCGAGGCCGACCTCGATCCGGCGTTCGCCGAGAAATTCATCAACTTCATCATCGAAGAAGTGATCCGCCACCACGAGGCCATCCGCAGCTGACGGGGTCTACGCTGCCAACATGGCTCTCGCAGACGACATCCTGGCCGGCATCGACTCCGGCACCCTCGACGACATCGCCAAGCAGCTCGATCTCGAGCCCGACAAGGTGCAGGAGGTCCTCAAGGACAGCCTCCCCGCCCTGCTCGGCGGACTCGACAAGAACGTCCAGAGCGGCGACGGCGCGGCATCACTCGCGAGCGCCCTCGGCGATCACGCCCAAGCCAACCCCCTCGGCGACATCGGCGCACTGATCAGCGGCGTGGCCGGCAGCGGCATCCTCGAGAAGGTGCTCGGCGGCAAGACGCCCGACGTGTCCGAGGCAATCGGCGGCAAGTCCGGCGTCTCGAAGGTCGACGTCGAGAAGATCCTCAAGATCGCAGCGCCCATCGTCATGGCATTCCTCGCCAGCCGGGTTGGCGGCGGCAAGGCCGACGCGGGCACCGTCAAGAGCGAGGTCGAAAAGGCCAACTCGGCGGCCAAGTCCGATGCCCCAGACCTTGGCTCGATCCTCGGCAGCTTGCTCGGCCGGTAGCGACTACTTGCAGAGCAGCCCATCCTTGGGCACCGCGCCGTCGACCAGGTAGTCGTCGACCGCCTTGCTGATGCACTTGTTGCCCGACCCGTACGCGGTGTGCCCGTCACCGTCGCGCGAGATCAGCACACCCGAGGACAGCTGCGATGCGAGCGCCCTGGCCCATTCGTAAGGGGTCGCGGGGTCGCGGGTCGTACCGATCACGACGATCGGCGGAGCACCCTCACCCGAGATCTTGACCTGTGGGTGCGTGGCCTCGATCGGCCAGTCGGCGCAGCCGAGCGCCCCCCAACCAAGCGCCCGGCCGAACACCGGCGACACCTTCTCGAAGCGCGGCAGCGCCGCCACGACCTCCTGCTCGGTCAGCTTCTTGGCCGTGTCGAGGCAGTTGACGGCGTAGATCACCTCGCCGATGTTGTTGCCGTACGAGCCGTCGGGCTTGCGGTCGAAGTAGGCGTCCGAGAGCTGAAGCAGGGTCGAGCCGTCATCGGCGAACGCCTGCTTGAGCCCGTCTCGCAGGTAGTGCCAGGTGCTCTTGTCGTAGAGGGTGACCGCGATCCCGTAGAACGCCAGGCCTTCGGTCAGCTCCCGGTTGGGGTCGTAGGTCTCCATGGGTGTCTCGTCGAGTCCCTGCATCAGATCGGCGATCTTGGCCAGGCCTGCCTTGGCGTCCTTGCCCAGCGGGCAGCCGGACTTCCTGACGCAGTCCTTGGCGAACGCCTCCAGCGCGCGCTGGAACCCGGTTGTCTGACCGAGGCTCGAGTCGATGGCTCCGAGCGACGGATCGACGGCTCCGTCGAGCACCATGCGACCGACCGTCTTGGGAAAGAGCGTCGCGTACGTCGCTCCGAGCTGGGTGCCGTACGAGGCGCCGAACCAATCCATCTGCGTGCGACCGAGCAGGGCGCGCACGACGTCCATGTCACGTGCGGCTTCTTCGGTCGAGACGTGGGCCGCGAGCTTGCCGCCTTCACGCTCGCACGCCGTGCCGAGGTCGACGATGCTCTTGCGGAGCGCGGCGATCTCTTCGGGGTTGTTGGGGTCGGGGTCGGTGTTGGTGAAGTCCGAGAAGTCGTCATCGGACATGCACTGCAGCGGGGTGCTGTCGCCGACACCGCGCGGGTCGACACCGACGATGTCGAAGGTCTTGCGGACGTCGTCGCCGAACTCGCCAGCCATCGTGTCGGCGTAGTCGGTCGCGTCTCCACCAGGTCCACCGGGGTTGACGAAGATGCTGCGCTTGGCCGCGCCGCCGGGTGCCGGGATGACCTTGACCGCCAGCGTGGTCGTCTCGCCCGACGGGTCCTCGTAGTCGACCGGGACGGTGACCTTGGCGCACTTGGCGCCATCGCAGCTGTTCCAGGCGACATCCTGCTCGTAGAACTTCGCCAGGTCGCTGGGTGCGCCCGTCGCGGAAGGCTTGGGCTTGACCCACGTGTCCGAGCCGTTGTCATCGGAGATGTTGGTGAGCAGGAACGCGGTGGCTGAAGCGACGATGGCGATCGCGAGGGTGAGAGCGATGCCGATGAGCCAAGCACGTCTCGTCGTTGACTGGCTGGTCATGTCTGGCGAAGTCCCATCATCATTCGTTCGAGGGCGAGCAACGGAGCGGCGTTGGCCGACAGCGACTCCCGGCACTCGACGATCGCATCGATCATCCCGATCGTCGATTCGGGGGTCCACACCTGGGCGACGGCATTGATGTCGTCGACCACGTCGGCGTTGATCAGCTCGGTCCCGGTCGCACATTGGACGGCGAGCACATCGCGGCAGAACGACAGGAGATCGAGGAGTACGCCGTCGATCGAGTCGCGGGCCAGACGCGTACGCCGGCGCTTCTGGTCCTTCTCGAGCGTCGACAGGGCTCCGGAGTAGCCGGCCGGACGGCGTCCGCGTTCTTCCACGCCCCAGCCCTGACGCAGGTCAGCCAGCTCGCGCTCGTCGGCGGCGTCGCCGACCTCCGCCGCCCGGGCCGCCGCCGCGTCGTTGATCGTCTGGGCTGCGGCGAGGCAGTCACCGAGATCGCGCAGCGAGACCGGCAGCGAGAGGATCGCCCGACGCCGCTCACGGGCGGCCGGGTCCCTGGCGAGTCCGCGAGCCCGACCGATGTGACCCTGGGAGGCGGCGGCGGCAGCAGCCGCCAGTGCGGGCTCGATGCCGTCCCGCTCGACCAGCAGTCCGGCGATGGCCGTGGCTGATGGCGTACGGAGCAGCACCGGGCGGCAGCGCGAGCGGATCGTGATGATGACGTCCTCGACCGCCGGAGCGCAGAGCATCCAGACGGTGTGCTTGGAGGGCTCTTCGATCGCCTTGAGCAGCGCGTTGGCGGCCTGGTCGGTGAGTCGGTCGGCGTCCTCGACGATCAGCACCTGCCAGCGGCCCAGGGCAGGGCGGAGGGCTGACTTGCGTACGTATTCGCGGGCGACGTCGGTGCCGATCGACAGCCCGTCGGTACGGATGATCGTGATGTCAGGATGGCTGCCGGCGTGGGCGGTCGTACAGGAATGGCACTCACCACACCCGCCCTTCTCACACTGCAACGCCGCAGCGAAGGCGCCCGCGGCGTTGGACCGGCCCGATCCCGGCGGACCGGTGAACAGCCAGGCGTGCGTCATGGAGCGGCCGTCGCCGTCAGCGGACGCGACGGCGTCCTTGAGTACTTCGACGACGGGTTCCTGACCGACGAGGTCGGCCCACACCGTGCTCACGGCTTGGCCTGACCGAGCCACGGCTCGACCGCGATCCTGATGTCGGCATGAATCTCGTCAGGGGTGCCGCCACCGTTGACGACGAGGTAGTGGTCCGGGTCGGCGGCTGCGAGCTCGAGGAAGTGTGCACGTACGCGCTGGTGAAACTCGATGGGCTCGGACTCGATGCGGTCAGCACCCTCGAACCGGGTGTGACCGACCGCCGGGTCGATGTCGAGCACGACAGTCAGATGGGGTCGCAGTGACGAGGTGGCCCAGCGGGCGACGTGCTCGACCTCGGAGATGTCCAGGTGCCGGCCAGCGCCTTGGTAGGCGAGGGTCGAGTCGACGTAACGATCGGTCAGCACCACAGCGCCCTCGGCGAGGGCGGGAAGGACGATCTCGTCGACGTGCTCGGCCTTGTCGGCGGCATAGAGCAGCACCTCGGTGCGGGGGGACAGCTCGCCGGTCTCGTTGTCGAGGACGATGTGCCGCAGGATCTTGCCGACGTCGGTGCCACCGGGCTCACGGGTCAGGAGCACGTTGTGCCCCAGCGACTCGAGCCAGGTGACGAGCAACGCGGCCTGGGTCGACTTGCCAGACCCCTCGCCACCCTCGAGGGCGACGAACACCCCGGTTTCGGTGAAGAGCGGATCCATGGAGATGAGACTAGTCGGCGGGGCCAGAGCGGGTGCGCCCTGCCAGACTCTTGGGCGCGAGCACGCAGTAGCTGTCGGTCAGCAGCTCTTGCACCTCGTCCCAGTCGGTGGAGTCGTCAAGGTGCATGCCCATGACGTCACGACCCCAGCCCGCGTAGTAGAACGGGTGTCCGTGCTCGCGGAGCGCGAGCAGCTCGTCAGCGTGCACGCGGAACGTCACGGCCGAGGCCTCACCCTCGAGCGCGAATGCGTCCTTGAACACCGATGTCGACTCGTCGTCAACTGTCACGACGTGGGCGAAGGTGCGTTTGCGGATGCGCCATCGCACCCCGATCCAGGCAGGCTCCTCGTACGTCTCGGGCAGTGCCATGCAGATCGCACGTACGCGATCAAGGATCTCGGGCGCCACGTCGACCATACGAACAACCTAGGACTCGACGCCGACAGCTTTCTCGTGGTCTTCGCCGATGCTGATGAGGGCCACCAGAAGTGCAGCGACGATGAGCCCCGCCCACAGCTCCGAGTACGGCACGAAGGTGACGCCGACGACCGCCGCCACTGCTACTCCGAACAGCGAGGCCGTGCGCCGCGAGGAGTCATGCAACCGGATCGACACCACCCAGAGTGCCGCCAGGAACGTCGCCACCGGGCCCGTCACGAACGCTCCGCTCACCACGTCGCTGACCTTGGCATGGTCGTCGTAGAACGCTATGCGGGCGGCCAACCCAGCGCCGATCGCCGCCGCCGAGGCAAAGATCACGTAGTGGCCGAATCCCCAGACGAAGCCGACGTCGTTGCCGGTCAAGATCTCGGTCTCGTCGCGCGAGAAGTACAGCCACCACGAGCAGAACGTGATGAGGACGCCTCCGGCGACGACGAGCCACAGCTCGGTCGGCGGGTGCTCCGCGTCGTACGCGGTGTGCAGCGCCAATGTCACCGACAGGATCGTCTCGCCCAGCACGATGATGAAGAACAAGCCGTAGCGCTCGGCGATGTGGTGCGGGTGCCATGGCGTCGCGCCTGCTCGCTCGGCGACAACGGGAATACCGAAGTCCAGGGTGATCCCGACCAGGAACGCCCAGAGCGGCAGGTGTCCGCCGGTCACCAGCAGAGCTGCGACCCACGCCGTCTGCACCGCGATGAGCCCGTACGTGTACCGCAGCGCTGTTCGCCGCCGCTCGGGATGGCCGACGACCACCCGCAACCACATGAGGATCAGACCGACACGCATGATGACGTAGCCGATGATCCCGAGGGTGAAGTCCTGATCGAAGATCTGCGGGATACCGGCAGCCAGCACCAGGGACCCGAAGATCTGCAGCAGGGTCAGCAGACGGTTGATCGTGTCGTCGGCGTCGTACGCGGAGTTGAACCAGGCAAAGTTCAGCCACGCCCAGAAGACGGCGAAGAACGAGACCGCGAACCAGATCAGGCCGTGCAGAGGATGACCCGACGCGATCTCGTGCTCCAAGGTCAAGGCAGCCTGGGCGATTGCCACGACGTAGCAAAGGTCTGAGAACAGCTCGAGCGGCGAAGCCGTGCGGTGCTCCTCGTGAGGATCACGAGGTCCCAGGGGTCTGATCAGGCGCATGCTCATCAGCCGGGCAGCTCCGGGGTGATCGGCGCCAGCATCTCGGTGCCGGCGCTGATGGTGTCGAAGGCTTGGCGGACCTGCGTACCGAACCCCGTGGGCATCCATCGCCAGGGGGGCGTGGGGACGTCGCTCATCCGTGGCTCCTCGCCGTTACGCGCGTGTGACTGCTGGGATGAGCCTAGGACATGACCGCCAACTCGCAATCAGATCGCGCACGTGTCACGGCATTCAGCTCACTCCGTTGAGCCGGTTCACCTCGTCGAAGAGTGCGCCGTGGTCGTAGTAGTCGACCGCCACGAAGTTGGGAATGTGACGTCTCTGCTCAAGACACTGCTCGATTCGCGGACCGAGAACAGCGGCATCGTTGACCTTCGCTGAGTCGGAGACCCGGTGCTGGGGTCGGTTCAGCCAGTGGTTCACCAAGAAGAGCGAACCGTCGGCCTTCCCCCGCAAGAGGTCGCACGAGAAGTCCGCTGCCTTCATGGCGTCGTACGGCGTGTCCTGGATCCAGTCGAAGCCCTGCAGGTTCCAGGGGTACGTCGACCCACCGCCTCGGTTCTCCGACAGCACGACCACACGCTTGTTGTCGTCGATCATGGTGCGCAGGGTGGGCCAAGGCTTGCCGGCGGTCGGCGTGTAGACGAGCGACAGCAGGCCCGAGCTCTGGAACACCGCCGCCGTGTCCTTCGGCGACACTTCGTCCTGGATGAACAGCGTGACGACCTCCCGCGGATGCGTCTCGAGCCAACCCCGGATCGCCGCGAGCGTCGGCTCCAGCTTGGTGGCGCCGAGCTCGCAGATGGCGTGGCAGAGGTACGGCTCGGTCGGACCTTCGGGCGTCAGGTTGGTCGCCTCGCGCAGGCGGAGGGCCGCCGGGAGGACATCCCTGCCGTACTCCGCGATCGCCTCGTCAACGGCGGCACCGTGTGTGCCGCCAGCATTGGCAATCACGCCGGCACGCTGCGTACGCTGACCCGGCCACGTGTCGATCAGCAGAGCGCGGATCCCGTCGTCGAGCTGACCGATGATCCCCGTCGGCTGCTCCGCCAGGAACCAGCCGTCCTCGTCGGCGGCGGACATCGAGTTGTGGGTCGCCGGGTAGGCGACCTGGTTGAACCGTCGGTCGCACAGCTGCGCGTACCCGTTGCAGATCTTGCCGTTCACCTCACCGATCGCGGCGACGGCCGCCTGTGGCGCCCGGGCATTCCAGGCAACGAACCCTGCGACCATCGCGAACGCGACCCCCACCAGGATCGCCATGCGGAACTCGGGCCGGAGCAGGACGCCTGGCACCTGCCTGACCTCCCTGCGGTTGCGTCGCAACACGGCGAACAGCTCCATCGCACCAAGGATCGCGATCACGAATGCCGCCGCCACGATGACCACCTTCGCCGCGGTGAGCGGTCGCAGCACCGCTGCGATTCCCGCGACAAGCAGGACCGCGGCATGGCCAGCCCGGGCACGAGAGGTGTCGGGAGGATCGATCAACCAGCCATACGCGTTCAGCATCATCGAGCGGGGACTGCCGCCGACGCGGATCGCCGTGGCCAGGACCACCAGGTAACCCGCTGCGACGGCAAAACCAGCAGCGACCCACAATGGCCCGCGCAGCTCGGCCCAGGACGCGACTCCCAGGGCGGACACCAACGAGTCGGGGCGGACGAGCGACGCCACGACCGTCCCGACGAAGACAATCGCCCCCAAGCCGAGGCCCGAGGCCGCCAGGCCGAATCCCACCGAGCGCACGCTGCGCTCGCGGTCGCGGCTCAGCAGGATCACGCCGACGAAGCAGAGCACCGCCAGCAGCGGGAGCAGCCAGGCCAGCACCTTGAGCCAGTGCGCGTAGCCGATCGTGGTCGAGGCAAACGCCTGGTCACCGAGGCGGGTGAGTGTGATGTCGAGGTTGGCCGGCAGCTTGTCGGCGAGGTCGGGCGCCACGGCAGCGAGCGCCGCAACGAGCACCGCCCCGACGTCGGCCAGCCGCAGCACGACATGGTCGCTGCCGTCGGTCGTGAATGCCGAATGGACCGGCGTCACCATGGCGCGAATCACCGGGCCGAATGCCGCGCTCGACACCAGCGTGCCTGCCGTCGACTCGACGAGGGGACGTGCTGCCACGAGGTCCGGGACCTCACGCGTCAGCTTGTCGGAGATGATGATGCCGGCCTGCCGAGACACGTCGGGATCCGTACGGATGTGATCGACGTGCGTCGCAAATCGTGACCCATCGAGGATCTCGCGGTTTCCGACCCCGGCCAAGAGGCCCAACGTCATCAGCAAGGAGCCGAGAACGACCAGGACGCGAGCTGACCGTGGCATCAGGCCTTCTTTGCCGCAGCCTTCTTGGCGCCCGCCTTCTTGGCGGTCTTCTTGGCCGTCTTCTTCGCCGTCTTCTTGGCTGGACGCTTGGCGGCCTTCTTGGCCGGGCCCTTGGCGCGACGCTCGGCGAGCAGCTCGTACGCGCGCTCGGGCGTCAGGTCCTCGAGCGAGTCGTCCTTGCGCAGGGTCGCGTTGTACTCGCCGTCGGTGACGTACATGCCGAAGCGGCCATCCTTGGCGACGACGGGGCGCTCGCTGACCGGGTCGGTGCCCAGCTCCTTGAGCGGTGCGGCGGCTGCACGGCGACCGTACGTCTTGGGCTGCGCGTAGATCGCCCGCACCTCCTCCTCGGTGATCGTGAGGAGCTGGTCCTCGCGCTCGAGGGATCGCGAGTCGGTGCCCTTCTTGAGATAGGGCCCGTAGCGGCCGTTCTGGGCCGTGACCTCGGTGCCGTCCTCCTCGACGTAGACGACACGAGGGAGCCTGAGCAGCTGCACAGCCTCGTCCAGGGTGATCGTGTCGAGGTTCATCGACGCGAACAGACTCGCAGTGCGCGGCTTGTCGCCCTTCTTGGCGTCCTCGGGCAGCGCCTCGGTGACGTAGGCGCCGAAGCGACCGTTCTTGGCAGTGATCGCGAGACCCGTGTCGGGGTGGACACCGAGCTCCTTCTCCAGACCTGCCGGGGTAGCCAAGAGCTCCTTGGCCTTGTCGAGCGTGAGCTCGTCGGGCGGCAGGTCATCTGGCACGTTGGCACGGGTCGGGACACGCTTGCCCTCGTCGTCCTCGGTGAACGGCGGACCCTCGACGTACGGGCCGTAGCGGCCGACGCGCAGATCGATCTCGTCGCCGAGCGGGAAGGTCGCAAGACCGCGGGCGTCGATGTCGGGGAGATTCTCGACGAGGCGCTTGAGCCCGGTGTCGCTCTCGCCCTCGCCAGTCCAGAAGCCGGTGAGCACAGCCACACGATCCTCGCGACCACCCGCCACCTCGTCGAGAACACCTTCGAGCTCGGCGGTGAAGTCGTACTGGATGAGCCGGCCGAAGTGCTGCTCCATCAACCGGATCACCGAGAAGGCGATCCAGGCCGGCACCAGCGCCGTGCCCTTCTTGTAGACATAGCCGCGATTCTGGATCGTGCCGACGATCGACGCGTACGTCGACGGTCGCCCGATCTCACGAGTCTCGAGCTCGCTGATCAGGCTGGCCTCGGTGAAACGCGAGGGCGGCTTGGTCTCGTGGCCGGCCTTGCCGAGCTCGGCAGCGGTGACGGACTGACCCTCGGTGACGTTGGGAAGCTTGGTCTGCTGGTCATCCCCCTCGGCCTCGGTGTCATCGCTGGACTCGACGTACGCCTTGAGGAATCCGTAGAACGTGATCGTGCGGCCGCTCGCGGAGAACACCGCATCCTCGCCGGAGGTCGCCGTCGCGCCGATCCGGATCGACACGGAGTTGCCCTTGGCGTCCATCATCTGGCTCGCGATGGTGCGCTTCCAGATCAGCTCGTACAGGCGGAGCTCGTCGCCGCGCAGTGCGGTCTGGTCGGGCGTCTTGAACCGGTCGCCAGCCGGACGGATCGCCTCGTGCGCCTCTTGAGCGTTCTTGACCTTGCTGGCGTAGACCCGCGGCTCGTCGGGGAGGTAGGCGGCACCGTACAGCTCGGTGACCTGGGCACGGGCCGCGGTGAGAGCGGTCTGCGAGAGCGTCGTCGAGTCCGTACGCATATAGGTGATGTGTCCGCCCTCGTACAGGCGCTGTGCGACCTGCATCGTACGAGCGGCGCCGAAGCCGAACTTGCGTGACGCTTCCTGCTGCATCGTGGTGGTGCGAAACGGCGCGTACGGCTTGCGGGTGTAGGGCTTGGACTCGACCGAGCGGATCGTGAACGGCTGGTCACGCAGGCCGTCGGCGAGAGCCCCGGCCTTGGCCTCGTCGAGGTGCACCACCTTGTCGGACGTCAGGGCGCCGGTGTTGTCGAAGTGCGAGCCGGAGGCGATGCGGCGGCCGTCGACACTGCTGAGCTTGGCAGGGAACTGGCGCGGGTCGAAGCCCTCGCCGGCATCGAACGTGGCCTCGAGGTCCCAGTAGGACGCTGCTGTGAACGCCATGCGCTCGCGCTCGCGCTCAACCACGAGTCGGGTCGCCACGGACTGCACCCGGCCGGCGGACAGACCGCTCATGACCTTCTTCCACAGGACCGGGCTGACCTCGTAGCCGTAGAGGCGGTCGAGGATGCGACGGGTCTCCTGGGCGTCGACCAAGTCCATGTCGACGTCACGCGGGTGGGCGATGGCGTACTGGATCGCGTCGCGGGTGATCTCGTTGAAGACGATGCGCTTGACCGGAACGGTCGGCTTGAGCTCGTCGAGCAGGTGCCACGCGATCGCCTCGCCCTCGCGGTCCTCATCGGTCGCGAGTACGAGCTCGTCAGCCTCCTTGAGGAGCTTCTTGAGCTTTGCCATCTGCTGCTTCTTCTCCGGCGACACGACATAGATCGGCTCGAACCCGTCATCGACGTTGACGCCGAGACGAGCCCACGGCTCGCCCTTGAACTTCGCCGGTACCTGGTCAGCACCCTTGGGAAGGTCGCGGATGTGGCCGACCGAGGAGTCCACGACATAGCCGTCGCCAAGGTAGCCAGCGATGCTGGCGACCTTGTTTGGTGACTCGACAATGACGAGGGTGGTCAAGAATCTCTCCGGTGGCGTTGCAGTGATCAGACGTGGCACACCGTAGCGCGTGCTGTCAATGGTCTGCGCGACGGGACTGTCCCCGCGTGGTGACAATATGTGACGGTGGGGTTCTCCGGGTACGCCGAGCTGTGGGCCGACAGGCAGGTTCGGACGTTGTTCATCGCCGCGTTCTTCGCCCGCATCCCGGCCATGGCCGCGCCGCTGGTCTTCACCCTTTTTGTCGTCGGTCCACTCGGCGGGACGTACGCACAGGCCGGCGTCGTCGCCGCCGCGACGACGATCGGTGCCGGGGTCGGCTCCCCGTGGCGTGGCCGCCTGATCGACAAGCTCGGCATGCGGCGAGCGATCATCCCGTCGATCGTCGCGGTCGCAGTGCTCTATCCGATCGCTGCCTTCTCCTCTTCTTATGCATTGCTCGTTCCTCTGTCATTCCTGATGGGTCTGTTCCTGATCCCGATCTTCTCGATCGTGCGCCTGTCGCTGAGCGTGATGGTCGACGAACGGCTGCGGCGTACGGCATTCTCGGCCGACAGCGTCGTCGCCGAGGCGAGCTTCATCATCGGTCCGGCCGTCGGTGTCGTCCTCGTGACGCAGGCGAGCGCGGGCTGGGCGTTGTTCGTGATCGGCATTGACCGAGGTCATCGCGGGCCTGATGTTCCTGCGGCTCAACCCGCCGACCCGTTCGGCGGTCGACCCCGACGCACAGGTCGTCGAGACGCCGAAGGGTCCGTGGATGTCGGTGCCGCTGGCCTTCCTCTTCCTCATCTCAGGCGGCACGCTCGCAGCATTGATCGGCACCGATCTGGGCATCGTCGCCCAGCTACGCGAGATCGATCACGTCGGGTCGATCGCACTCACCTACGGGCTCTGGGGCCTGTCGTCGTTGCTCGGCGGCCTGATCTACGGGTCGCTCAACACGTCGATCCGCCCCACCTATCTGTTGCTCGCGCTCGGCCTCACGACGATCCCGGTCGGCCTGGGCACCGAGGTGTGGTCGCTGTCGCTGTGGGTCATCCCGACCGGGTTCTTGTGTGCGCCGACCATGACGGCGGCGACCGAGTGGATCGCGAAGCTCACGACCGAGGACCGGCGCGGCGAGGCGATGGGGTGGCAGGGCACGTCCTTCATGATCGGCGGCGCTGCAAGCTCACCGATCATCGGGACGGCCATTGACGAGGTCGGCGCCTGGGGTGGGTTCGTGGCCGGCGGGTTGATCGCCTCGGCCATCGCCCTGCTGGCCTGGGGTGGTCAGCTGATCCCCGCGTTCAAGCCCGACAGCCACGCCATCGAGGACACCCCTGCTGGTTAGGTGCGCAGCGCGTGAGTTCCTCGAAGTCGTCTCCGCAGGCCAGGCTGGCGCCGCGCCTCCACGACCATGACGACGCCCGCGAGGGTCAACAGCAGACCTGCCGTCGCGACGAGCGAGTCGTGGGAGCTCGCGCCTGTGGCCGGGAGGTCCTGACCGCCGCCGTACGAGCCGCCGCCGGTCCCGCCGCCGAAGCCCCCGGATCCACCAGAGCCACCGCCGGTGCCGCCGCCACCGGAGCCCCCGGATCCACCAGAGCCACCGCCGGTGCCGCCACCCACCGCTGCCACCGCCCCGCCGGTGCCGCCACCACCGCTGCCGCTTCCTGCCGCCACCGGTGCCACCGCCCCCACCGCTGCCGCCGCCTGAGCCGCCGCCGGGTCCACCGCCCGCCTGGGTCGTGTCACAGGCCCCGAGCACGAAATCGTTGTCGGCGAGCGTGATGGCGGTGCCTGCAAGCGCCCGACCGTCCACGGTCGTCGTCTCACCGACCGTGATCGCGGCATCGGCCAGGATCGTGCCGTTGAAGGTCGACGACGCGCCGATGGTCGCCGCGCTACCGACCTGCCAGAACACGTGACACGCCTGGGCGCCGTTCGTCAGCCGGATGCGCGTACGAGCGCCGAGGTTCAGTGCAGAGCCGACCTGGAAGATGAAGACCGAGTTGTTGTCATGCTCGCCGTCGAGGGTGACGATGCCGTCGGCACTCACGTCCAGTGCAGTCGGCCGCCTTGTAGACGCCTGACTTGAAGGTCAGCCCCGCGATGTCGCCGCTCACCGTCCCGGTGAAGACCCTGGTCTTCGCGTCGGTGTACGCCGCCCGCGCGTCGATCTGCGCCTGGTTCGCGGGCGTGTTGATGCCGATGTACGTCTGGCGTTGAGTCACCCCGGGAGGAAATCCGCTGATGGCCGTTCCCGGGCTGACACCAAGATTCCACTGCAGGTCGGTCGTCAGCGTGTTGGTGATCTCAGAACCAGCGAGCACCGAATAGCTCGACGCGGTACCGAGGTCTACTGGCAGCGGAGGCGTGGCGGCGCGTGCAGGCATCGACGCGTACGCCGAGAGGAGCACCACACTCGAGGAGGTGACCAGAAGTGACCGAACGCGTGCCGACATCTCGTGGCCTTCCCATGAGCCACAAGGCTCGGGATCGCAGTACATGGACAGGAACCGCGTCGGCGTCGCTTGCTCAGTGAGCACGGCACATGTGTGGAAAGAAGCTAGGAGCACCGTAACCCAAATTACGCGGCATGATCGACCAAACCGAGGCCCTGGCCGCGCCGAAGATCAGTCACATGGACACAAGAAGCCATCGCCGATGAGATCTCGCACGGATGCTGCGTACGTCGCACGCAGCTCGCCGGCATCGCGCTCCAACAAGATCGCCAGGGCATCGAGGATCTGGCCCGCGGTCAGGTCTCCGTCACTGGCGCTGACCAGTCCGGCCTCGACGGTGTCGACCTGCCGTGTCCGGCGAACGCCCTGCTGCAGCTTGAGCACGATCGACTCGGGGTGCTCGGCGCCGACCGGCCCGCGGGTCTCCTCGACCAGGTCAGGCGCGTGCCTCCAGGCCCGGTCGAGGAGCGCCGCATCGTCGAGGTTGCGCAGCAGGTCCACGCGGTGTCCCCACGCGGAGACACTCGGCCCGATCGGCGGCGCGATCTCGCCGGTCCACTCCTCACACCTTGTGGTCGGCGTCGCAGACGTACGCCGCATGTTGAGCCAGCCGAAGCCGACGGCGTCGATCCGTTCGCTGGCGAACCAGTCGAGCCAGTCGTCATAGCGCTGCGCGTAGTCCGGGGACGCGCTCAAGCCCGCGTCGGCCAGCCACATCTCGACGTACTCAGCCGGATCGACGAGCTCACGCTGCAGGACCCACGAGTCCAGCGGGCTCCCGGCAAACCACTCCTCGAGATCAGCCTGCCAGTCACGACCGTCGCGGTGGGCCCAGTTGGCCAGGATCTGGCACCACCCGCCGACGTTGAGGTAGGTCGCAGCGTTCTCGACGAGATGGCGTACGACGCTGTCACCGGGCAGTCCCGAGTCTCGGTAGACGAGCACCTCGGCGCCCGGCGGCGAGATCACGAACGGCGGGTTGGTGGCGATCAGGTCGAAGGTCTCACCTGCGACCGGGTCGAACAGGCTGCCATCGCGTACGTCGATGTCGAGCTCGTTGAGCGAGGCCGTGAGCCGGGCCATCGCCAAGGCCCGCGGATTGACGTCGGTCGCGACGACGGTGTCAGCGTGCTGGGAGAGGTGGAGAGCCTGGACGCCGCACCCCGTGCCGAGGTCGAGCGCCCGGCCGATGGGCTCACGTACGGTCAGCTGCGCCAACGACGAGGATGCCTCGCTGATGCCGAGCACGTGCTCGGGGTTCATTGCGCCTTGCGGGCCGTTGAGGCCAGGCGTCGCATCACAGACGATCCACCAGTCGTGCGACTCGTCGCCGTACGGCCTGATGTCGACCAGCGCGCGCACCTCGTCGCCGGAGACCCGCAACATGTGGGCGGCGGCGAGCGGATCGACGAGATCGGGCAGCGCCGCGTCGACACGTCGACGATCGACCGGGACCTGCAGGGTGAACAGTCGCACCAGGGTCGCCAGATCGCCGGATCCGGTGGTCGCCCGCAGGGCCGGGACGACCTGGTTTCGACCCAGAGATCGGTGCGCCTCGTCGCCGAGCAACGCGTACACCTCGTCGACCGTGAACCCCGCGCGGGTCAGCGCCCGTCGCAGCTGCGGCACGTACGTCTCGTCGATCACGGGCCCACCCTGTCAGATGCCGCGTCATCCCAAAAGCAGCAGCGGCGCCACCCTCTCGGGTGACGCCGCTGCTGATCTGCCGTGTCGGCTACGACTTCTCGGCAGGTGCAGCCGGCTCCGCTGGTGCCGGTGCTGCAGCAATCTCCGACGGTCCCGCTTCGAGAGCAATCGGTCGCGAGCGGGCAATGCCCACGGCGATGACGATGATCAACACGGACGCTCCAGCGATGGAGTAGCGGATCGCGTCGCTGGCGTCTTCGCCATACGAGTACTTGATGATCAACGGTGTCGCCAGGAGCGCGACGAGGTTCATCACCTTGAGCAGCGGGTTGATCGCCGGACCGGCGGTGTCCTTGAACGGGTCACCCACGGTGTCACCGATGATCGTCGCCTCATGTGCCGGCGAGCCCTTGCCACCATGGTTGCCGTCCTCGACGAGCTTCTTGGCGTTGTCCCACGCTCCACCGGAGTTGGCGAGGAACACCGCCATCAGCAGACCAGTACCGATGGCACCGGCGAGGTAGCCGGCCAGCGGGCCGATGCCGAGACCGAAGCCGACAGCGATCGGAGCGAAGATCGCCAGGATGCCCGGCGTCGCCAGCTCACGCAGCGAGTCACGCGTGCAGATGTCGACGACCTTGCCGTACTCGGGACGGCCGGTGCCCTCCATGATTCCCGGGATCTCGCGGAACTGGCGACGCACTTCGTAGACGACGGCGCCGGCAGCACGGCCGACGGCGTTGATCGCCAGGCCGGAGAACAGGAACACCACTGACGCACCCAGGATCAGACCGACCAGGATGCTCGGGTCGCCGACGTTGATGATGCCTTCGAACACGTACGTCTCGATGACCTTGAGGCCACCCGCGTTCTCCTGGGTCAGGCCGGCGGCCCCGATCGCTTCCTTGATCGAGCTGCTCAGCGAACCGAACAGCGCCGTTGCAGCCAGGACAGCCGTGGCGATCGCGATGCCCTTGGTGATGGCCTTCGTCGTGTTGCCGACCGCGTCGAGCTCGGTGAGGATCTGTGCGCCCTCTTCATCGACGTCGCCCGACATCTCGGCGATGCCCTGGGCGTTGTCGCTGACCGGACCGAACGTGTCCATCGCGACGATGACGCCGACCGTGGTCAACAGACCACAGCCCGCAAGCGCGACCGCGAACAGCGCAACGACGAGCGAGCCGCTGCCGAGCAGGAACGCGCCGAACACGGCGGCACCGATGACGATGGCCGTGTAGACCGCCGACTCGAACCCGACCGACAGGCCGGACAGGATGACGGTGGCGGCACCTGTGAGCGACGTCTTGCCGACGTCCTTGACCGGACGGGTCTCGGTGCCGGTGAAGTAGCCGGTGAGGGCGAGGATCACGGCGGCGAGAACGATGCCGATGAGCACTGCGATGATCGCGATCAGGCGCGGGTTGGAATCGAGACCGGGAGCCTCGCCGCCCTGGGCCTGTCCGATCGTCACGATGAGTGAGCTGGTGTCGATGCCCGGGAGCTTCGTGTCGCTGAACTTCGTCGGCAGGAGCGCGAACGCGGCGCCGATCGAGGCCACCGCCGACACGATCGCCGAGATGTAGAACGAGCGGTTGATCGTGACGAGTCCACCTTCACCCGCACGAGGCCGAGTGATGTAGACGCCGAGGATCGCTGTCAGTGCACCGATCGCCGGAATGACGAGCGGGAACACGAGGCCGACCTCACCGAAGGCAACCGAGCCGAGGATCAGCGCGGCAACCAGGGTCACGGCGTACGACTCGAAGAGGTCTGCAGCCATACCGGCACAGTCACCGACGTTGTCGCCCACGTTGTCGGCGATCGTCGCGGCGTTGCGCGGATCGTCCTCGGGGATGTTCTGCTCGACCTTGCCGACGAGGTCGGCTCCGACGTCAGCGGCCTTGGTGAAGATTCCGCCGCCGACTCGCATGAACATGGCGAGCAGCGCAGCACCGAAGCCGAAGCCTTCGAGCACGACGGGTGCGTCGCCGGTGTAGATCAGGACGATCGCGCCGGCGCCCAGCAGGCCGAGGCCGACCGTGAGCATGCCGACTGTGCCGCCGGTGCGGAACGCGATACGCATCGCGACCTCGCGGCCCTCGTTCTGGGCGGCTGCGGCAACGCGGATGTTGGCGCGCGTTGCGAGCCACATGCCGAGGTAGCCGATCAGCGCCGAGAACCCGGCGCCAGCAAGCAGCGCGACGTAGCGGCCGATCTTGATCTTCCATTCGTTGTCCCACCCGAGGACGGCCGCGTCGAGTGCGACGAGCATCCCCAGTGCCACGAACGCGAAGACGGCGAGCGTCCGGAACTGGCGGCTCAGGTAGGCCGCAGCGCCTTCCTGGACGGCCTGGCCGATCTCCTGCATCTTCTCGGTTCCCTCAGCTGCCTTGAGCACCTGGGAGCGGAACACACCCGCCATGATCAGCGCGAGAACACCGACACCGACGACTGCGTACAGGTAGTACGAGTTCTTGTCAGAGAAGTCGAGGTCTCCGCCTACTGCCGCAACAAGAGTCGCGTTCGCCATGAAAATCCTCCATGAGTAAGCAAAAAGAAGTGTTGGGCCAGACTTCAGACCAACGTGACGGAGGTTACATGCCGACTATGAGGCGAGAATCAAGGGGTCTCAGGTTGTGTAGCCGCACGCGCCTCGTCGATCGAGGCGTGCAAGCCGAAAACTTTGTCGAGCCCGGTGATCCCGAAGATCTTGAGAATGCGCTCGTGGGTGCAGACGATGTCGAGTGATCCGCCGTCAGCACGTACGCGCTTGAGGGCGCCGACCAGCACGCCCAGCCCGGTCGAGTCGAGGAAGGCGACGTTCTCCACGTCGATGATCAGTCGGATGTGCCCGGCGTCGATCGCCGTGACGATTGCCTCGCGGAGCTTGGGGGCTGTATATACGTCTACTTCACCGCCGACCTCAATGATCTCGAAGTCGCCGGTGGTGCGTGTTGTCAGAGCCAGCTCCATGGGATGCATCTAATCACGATCCAAGGACCATCGCCGCTCAGCAGAACGGCGTCCCCCTCTGGAAGACTCACCTCGTGGACCCCGCTGACATCGTTCTTCGCCACAGCGAGCGAGTGACGCATGTCGAGCACGTACCGGCGCGCGCGGCTGTCGTCGAACCTTGGCCCGAGTGGGTCGACCCCGAAGTCCGATCGATGTACGAAGCAGAAGGCATCGGTGAGCTCTGGGGGCATCAGGCCGAGGCGCTGCGACACATACGAGCTGGTCGCCACACCGTCATCTCCACGGGCACGGCCTCGGGCAAGTCGCTGGCGTTCCAGGCGCCGGCACTGACGGCTCTTGCAGCCGGTAGGTCCGGCAGTGGCTTGCAGGGCAACCGGATGCCGAGCGTCCTCTACCTGGCGCCGACCAAGGCGCTCGCCGCCGATCAGCTCCGGCGTCTGGCCCCCGCCACCGCTTTCGCACGGCCTGCAACGGTCGACGGTGACAACTCTCGCGAGGAGCGAGCGTGGGCCCGCGATCATGCGAACTACCTGCTGACCAACCCCGACACGCTGCACCACACGATCCTTCCCGGACACGCCCGATGGAGCCGCGTCCTCGGCGGGGTCAGCCATGTCGTCATCGACGAGTGTCACCACTACCGGGGCGTCTTCGGCGCCCACGTCGCTCATGTGCTGAGACGCCTCCGGCGTGTATGCGCCTACTACGGTTCGTCGCCGGTCTTCGTCCTGTCCTCGGCGACGATCGCCGAGCCCGATGCCTTCGCCGCCCGGCTCACCGGGCTCGAGGTGGTTGCCGTCACTGACGACGCATCACCCCATGCCGCACAGACCATCGCCTTGTGGGAGCCACCGCTGCTGCCGGGACACGACGAGACCCAGACGCCGGTGAGACGGGCGGCCAACACCGAGGCCGGCGAGCTCCTCACCGATCTGGTCATCGGCAGGGTGCGCACGCTGGCGTTCGTACGCTCTCGTCGAGGCGCCGAGACCGTGGCGGCGACGGCCCAGCGCAGCCTGTCCGAGGTCGACCCGGAGCTGGCGGCGAGGGTTGCGACGTATCGCGGCGGCTACCTGCCCGAGGAACGCCGAGAGCTCGAGCGACGACTCCGCGACGGCGACCTGCTCGGGCTGGCAAGCACCAATGCTCTCGAGCTGGGTATCGACATCGCCGGGCTCGACGCGATCATCAGCGTCGGCTTCCCCGGCACCCGCGCCGCTCTTCGCCAGCAGTTCGGGCGGGCCGGGCGGGCCGGGCGGGACTCGATCGGCATCCTGGTCGCCCGCGACGAGCCCCTCGACACCTATCTCGTGCACCATCCCGAAGCGTTGCTCGGCGCGCAGGTCGAGTCCTCGGTGTTCGATCCCGACAACCCGTACGTGCTGGGCCCGCACCTGGCTGCCGCTGCCCACGAGCTGCCGCTGACGGAGGCCGACTTCGCGCTGTTCGGTCCGCGTACTGCCGAAGGGATCGAGGCCCTCGAGGCCGCCGGACTGTTGCGCCGGCGTCCCGCTGGCTGGTTCTGGACCAAGCGCGAGCGCGCCAGCGACCTGGCCGACATACGGTCGAGCGGAGGATCGCCCGTACAGATCGTCGACGCCGGCACGGGCCGCCTGATTGGCACGGTGGATGCCGGATCCGCTGATGCCGCCGTGCACCAGGGCGCGGTGTATGTGCACCAGGGCGAGGTGCACGTCGTCAACGAGTACGACGTCGAGGACGGTGTCGCGATCGTCCGCCGCGAGGACCCGGAGTACTCGACGATGGCTCGGTCGGTCACCGAGATCACGATCACCGAGACCGAGCGCACCACGAAGTGGGGCGCAGCAGCGATGTCGTTCGGCGCCGTCGACGTGGTCACCCAGGTCATCTCCTACACGAAGCGCAGCACGAGCGGCGGCGGGATGCTGGGCGAAGAACTGCTCGACCTGCCGGAGCGGACGCTGCCGACAAAGGCGGTGTGGTGGACGCTCGACGAGGAAGCCGTCGCCAACGCCCTCGCGGTCACCGACGTCCCCGGCGCGGCTCATGCCGCAGAGCATGCTGCGATCGGGCTCCTTCCCCTGCTGGCAACCTGCGACCGGTGGGACATCGGTGGCGTCTCGACGGCTCTGCACGCTGACACCGGGACTCTCACGGTCTTCGTGTACGACGGCTACCCGGGTGGAGCCGGCTTCGCCGAACGTGGATATGAGGTCGCGCAACGCTGGCTGACCATCACCCGCGACGCCATTCTGGCCTGCGAGTGCCGCAGCGGCTGCCCGTCCTGCGTCTATTCACCCAAGTGCGGCAACGGCAACGAACCGCTCGACAAAGCCGGGGCGGTGAAGCTGCTCGATGCGTTCCTCGCCGACTCCTGTTAGTCCTGCATGTAGAAGTCAGGCGCGGCTCTGGCCTTCTGCTCACATGACCAGGTCTGCCCCCACCACGCCTTGCTCGTGCCGGAGGCAACGACCGTCGCGACGTCGTAGTCCATGCGACACACGACCAGTCGGGCACGATTGCGCCTCATCAGGTCAGCCGCCGCATCGCAGCCGTCCTCGCCGGCAACACTGGCGCGGCTTGCCGCCAGTGCCGCCAGATCGGCGGCCGACGCGACAGAGTGCTTGAGTCGCACCAGGCCGGCGACCTGGGTGATCACCAACGCCAGCAACGTGAGCAACACTGCCGCTGACGCTGCATAGACCGTGACGGCGCCCCGCTCGCGAGTCACGGCGACTCCTCGGCGGCGACCGACGACGACTCCATCTCCCGGGCGCCGATACCCGAGAAGAACGGGATCGGCATCGCCGACTTCGCGCGCACGGTCACGGTCACCAGTCCGGCTTGGCTGTTGACCGTGACCCGCGCTCCATCGGGGGCGACCTGCTCGGCAGTCCGGCGGGCGCTGTCGACGGCCTCACCCCGTGCCACCAGCCGAGCGCCCTCACGGGACGCATCGGCCAGTCGGACCTGGGTGAGGCCGAGCGACACGACCCACAGCAGGAGGAACGCAAAGGCCACACCGAATGGCGCGATGGTCGCCAGTTCTGCGGTGACCATCCCCCGTTCGGCTCTCCGGTGGATCACCCGAGTCTCAGCCCGTAACCCGGGACGAAGTCGAAGAGACTCCGCCAGGCCAGCGCACGCTCGATGATCTCCTTGAATGTGTGGAACCAAGGACTGTCGCCGTCGAGCATGCCGAGCTTGTAGAGAACCAGCCCGATGCAGACTGCGCCGAGCGTGCCGACCGCGTATTCGGCGGTGACCATCCCTTGCTCATTCCTGACTGACATGGCGCCCCTCCTCGCTCAGAACGGCAGGATGTCGGGGATTTTGTTAATGAGGTCCTTGACGAGATCGCCGAACCACTCGGACTGGCCGATCTTGACCAGCACTCCGCCGATGGTGCAGGCGCCGAGTGTGCCGACCGTGTATTCGGCGGTGGTCATGCCGCGCTCAGCGCGACGCGTCTTGATGTGCTGCAGTGCCTTCATGGGGTGTCCCTTCGATGGGTGAATCTGTCGTAGGGAATATGTGTTCCGAGCCAGAGCATCTGCGGTCACAGATCGGGGACTGGGGACAACCACTCATGATCGGGCCACCTTGTGGACAGTGACTCAGAACGTGAAAGATCGAAAGGCGCCGAGGATCGTCGGCACGATCCCGATGAGAAAGAAGGCGGGCAGGAAGCACACCCCGAGCGGAGCTGCCGTGCGAACCGCGACCTTGCGACTGTCGTCCCGACGACGCGCCCGGCGCTCACGCCTCAGCTCATCGGCCACACCGGAGATCACCTGCGCAACCGGCATGCCCGACCGCTCCGCTCTCTGGAAGGCCCTGCCGATTGGGGCCAGCGCCGGGTCGTGGAGCAACGAGCCCCAGACGCCGACCGGATCGCCGGCAACCGCCAGCCGGCTGGCGAGCTGACCGAGCTCGGAGCCGAGGGGATCTGACGTCGCGTCCGCAGCAAGTCCCAGCGCGACGACCGGAGGCCGCCCGACCTCCAGGATCGCCACCACCAGATCCAGAGCATTCGGAAGCTGTGCTGCGAGCCTGGCACCACGCTCACGGCTGGCGGCCGACTCAAGACGGCCAACGGCACCGTAGGCGATGGGGGCGAGCGCGGCGCCCACGACAGCGCCGAACGGCCAACCCAGCAACAGGACCGCCGAGACGGGTGCCGCGACGGCCGCCATTGCTGCGGGGGCTGGACGCCGAGACGATCGCGGTGCAGCGAACAACGCGCGCTGCCTGATGACGGGCGACGCCGGGATGGCGCACCAGACCGCCAGAGATGCGAGGATCGCCGCGATCATGCGGTCCGCTCTGCCGTCGCAGCGATGCGGTTGACCCACGCAACACCGGCGCAGGCGCAAGCTGACCCGGCCGCGAGGCACAACCCGCCCGGCACCGTGCCGGTGAGCAGGGCGACTGGATCAGAGCCCATGCCAGAACCGAGCGCCAGCCCGACTACTGGGAGCATGGCCATCAACCGTCCGGTGGCCCGGGCCGGCGCCACTCCGGACTGCACCTCTCTCTCCATCTCGCGGTCCTCGCGCATCGAGGCCTCGAGTCGATCGAGGACGCCCGCAAGCGGAGCTCCGGATCGATCGGCGACCATCCAGGCGCTCGACAGGTCCGCAAGCAGCTCGCGGCCCGGAACCTCCGACTCCCGACGAAGTGCTGACGACACGTCGCCTCCGAGCTCTGTTGCCCGTGCGGCTGTCGCGAGAAAGGGGAAGTCCGAGGCAAGTCCCGACAGCGCCCGCTGCGGCAGGATGCCGGCCCGTAGCTCGGCGGCCATCAGACCAGTCATCTCCGCCACGGCGTCGCGCCGAGCCTGCGCTCGACGCCGCTCGCGCTCTGCGCGAAGCTGGCGCACCGCAAACCATGCGACTGCGCCGATCGTCAGGGCAACGATGAGCCTGGCGGCGGGCAGTCCGGCCAGCACCACCACCACGCCTGCCACACCCGCGAGCGGCGCCATCAGTGGCGCCGGTCTCGTTGACGGGCGTTGGGCGCCGAGTCGCTCGCGCGCGAGCCAAGCGCCGCCGGGCCGCACGAGCAGCACCGCGAGAGCAGTGAATGTCGCTGCCAGCCAGATCATGCGATCACGGAGGTGAGCCGTTCGTGACCCGGCCCGGGTGTGGTCTCCGCTCCCCCGAACGTGAGGGCCGGCTGGCTGGCCACCATGCCGCGGCCGTCATCCTCGAGCACGGCGATCTGCTCGACTCGACGCAGGCCGTCACCGCCTCGAGCGAGGTGCACGACCAGATCCAGGCTGGCCCGGAGCTGGCTGTGGACCGCCTCGCGAGGCAGACCCGCCGCCACCCCCAAGGCCTCGAATCGCGCCGGCACGTCGGACGGCGAGTTGGCGTGGATCGTGCCGCAGCCACCTTCGTGTCCGGTGTTGAGTGCCGCCAGCAGGTCGACGACCTCCGCGCCCCGCACCTCTCCGACGACCAGCCTGTCAGGTCGCATGCGCAGTGCCTGGCGCACCAGATCGCGGACGGTGACCAACCCTGCGCCTTCGATGTTGGCCGGGCGCGCCTCGAGGCCAACGACGTGCGGATGATCCGGGCGCAGCTCGGTGGCGTCCTCGACGATGACCAGCCGCTCGTGCGGGTCGACCAGGCCGAGCATCGCAGCGAGAAGCGTGGTCTTGCCCGAACCCGTGCCCCCACTGATGACGAAGGCGACCCGTGCCTCGATGATCCTGCGGATCGTCTCAGCCGCTGCATCGTTGAGAGACCCCGCCTTGACGAGCTCGTCGACGGTGTACGAGCGGCGGGCGGGCACTCGCAGCGAGATCAAGGTGCCGGGACGCGCCAAGGGCGCGAGGACGGCGTGCAGCCGGGTGCCGTCCTTCAGCCGAGCATCGACCCAGGGACTGGCGTCGTCGAGCCGGCGGCCGGCCTGCCCCGCGAGCCGCTGAGCCAATCGGCGTACGGACTCCTCGTCGGCGAAGGAGACCGCCGACTTCTCGAGGCCTCGACCACGGTCGAAGTAGACGTCGTCCGGTCCATTGACCAGCACGTCGGTCACACCCGGCAGGGCGAGCAGCGGCTCGAGCAATCCGACACCGCGCGTCTCGCGGCGCAGCTGATCGACCAAGGCCAGCACCGTGGCGCTGCCGGCCAGCTGGTGCTCGGCACGCAGGGCCGCCGCGACGCTGTGCGCCGTCGGCTCCGCCGGGTCAGACGCAAGACGCTGCCGTATGCGTTCAACGAGTGCATCGGTCACGTGGCCGCCTCGAGACCCAGCGCGTCGAGCAGCGCCGCGGCCGTACGGCGAGCAGAACGTGAGGAGCCCGGACCGTGCCCGCGGTCGACCGACCCCCGGATGCGTCGGTCGAACCGATGACGCGTGTGCACCGGCTGCCCCAGCGCATCGGCGACCGCCGCCCGGCCGATGCCGCCCGACCGGCTCACGCTGACCACGACGATCGCTGACGCACACTCCTCCGCCCGTGCCAGCACGTGTCGGGCGGCCCCGACGGCGCAAATCTCCTCGGCGACCACCAGGACGGTGAGCACCGACCGGGCCAGGATGTCGACACCGTGCGCATCGAGGTGGCGAGGCACATCGGCGACGACGAGATCGAACCCTCGCACCGCTGCCGTGAGCACCGATGGCACGGACTCGGGCAGCGACGCTCCTGGCGCCCGATCCCAGGACAACGTAGCGATGCCCGAATGGACCGGGAGGACGTCGGACAACGAGCCCGCGCTGAGGCGTCCGCGCGTTGCGTCGAGGTCGCGCCACCGCAGGCCCTCGGCTCGCTCGGAACCGAGGACGAGGTCGAGGCCGCCACCCAACGGATCAGCGTCGAACAGCAGCGAACGCAGTCCGCGCCTGCTCGCGCAGAGCGCCATCGCCGCAGACAAGGTCGAGGCGCCCACCCCGCCAGAGCCACCCACGACGCTGACGAGGCACGCTTCGCCGCCACCATCGAGCGCTGATGCCATCGCCTCGAGGATGCGTTCCTCGTCGAGCGGCGCGAACACACCCTCCGCGCCGAGGCGGACAGCTGTCGCCCACCACTCGGCGGGAGCGGCAGCCACGAGGAGGACGTGCTCGCGCCTGGGCATCTCGGCCTCCGAGAGCCCGCGGGCGAGGTCATGACCGACGATCACCAGCGAGGCACGACGCCAAGAGCGGCGAACCGCAGTGACATCCGTCGCGACCTCCGGAGTCACTCCGACCGCGGCACACCAGCGCAATGCGTCGTCGAGCAGCTGCTCATCCGAGGTCGCGATCAGGGGCAGCTCAGGTTCAGGCATGACGCCAGCATGCGCACCGCACGGAGCATCGGCCGCCGTCATGTGCGGCCTTGTGGATGCCGCTCGTGCACATCAGAGATGTGGACGCCCCTATCCTGATGCGGTGAGCAACCGCTTCTCAGGTCCGGGAACCTTCTCGCCCAACAGCGACGCCGCGGACGTGATCCCCACGTCGCTCGAGACCTGGATCACCCGACGGGCCAGACGTCGCACGTCACGCCTCGCGAGGCGGGCGCGGGCCTGGGTCGAGCGCCGACAGGCGGGGCGTACGCAGACCCACAAGCTCACCAGCGGCGCCATCAAGACCGAGTGGCGCCTCAGCGAGGCCGAGGCCCGTATCGCCGGGCTCAGCGGACTGGTCGTGACCCTGCTCACCGGCCAGCCGCTCACCCCCGGTGACCAGGTCGACGTCGCGCTCGTCGAGCGCATCGACGAACTGATCACCCAGCCGGAGCAGGCGCTGGCGCTGGTGCATGCCCTCGTGGACTGCAAGCATCCGCTCGCCGCCGACCACCTGGCCACGCGCTTCGAACTCCGCGACCAGATCCTGCTGCCCCAGCGTCGCCGACTGGCCTCGGAGCTGCGCGCCCGCGGCTACCTCGAGCGCGCTCTCGCCTACGTCGACAGCTTTGCCGCCGAGGGCCTGCCCCGCGACGAGATCACCCAGACCGCGAACCGGGCCGAGGTCGAGCTGCTGTCCGGCGCCTTCCACGTGCACCTCGAGCCCACTCCGGTCGAGCCGGTCCCCGGCCGGGTCCTCCACGTGGTCACCGACGCGATGCCGCAACAGCAGACCGGTTACACGATCCGCACCAACTACATCGTGCAGGCCGAGCTGGCAGCTGGCCTGGAACCGCACGTGGTTACCCAGTTCGGGGCCGAAAAGGGTCAGTCCCCCGGTACGGACGACGTCGACGGCGTGCCCCATCACCGTCTCGGCAGCTTCCCCCGGCGCACCAGCGTGCCGACGACCCAGCGGATGCAGCGGAACGCCGAGGAGCTGCTGGCGCTGGTGACCAAGGTCCGCCCGGCGATCCTGCATGCCCACTCGAACTTCTGGAACGGCTTGGCGGCCGAAGCGGTCGGCGCCGCAGCGGGCATCCCGGTCGTCTACGAGGTACGCGGCTTCTGGGAGATCTCACGACGCGCCCAGACGGCCGACGACCACGGATGGACCGACCCCGAGGCCCTGGCGGCCGTGTTCGGGCACCCCGACTCTGACACCTGGCGGGGCGACCGGGAGTCTGACGCCATTGCCGGCGCCGACCACGTCGTCACGCTGGCCCGCACCATGCTCCCGCGCATCTTGGAGTCCGGGATCGACGAGTCCAAGACCACCCTGGTCGGCAACGCTGTCGACGTCGACGCGTTCGCCGGTGCGGGCCGCGACGCCGACCTCGCCCGCGAGCTCGGTGTCGAGAAGAACGACATCGTGATCGGGTACGTCTCCTCGATGGTGGCGTATGAGGGCATCGACACCCTGGTGCGGGCATTCGCGGCGCTGCGTGACAAGGTCGAACGCCCGGTGCACCTCGTCCTCGCCGGCGACGGCCGCGAGCTGCCCGGGCTCAAGGCTCTCGTTGCAGATCTCGGTGTCGCCGGCGTGACCTTCACGGGGAAGCTGCCGCACGCCGACATCGCGCGCTATTACGGCATGATCGACATCTTCGTCGTACCTCGCAAGCCGTACGAGGTGTGCCACCTCGTCACGCCGCTCAAGCCGTTCGAGGCGTTTGCGGCCGGACGCGCTGTCGTCATGTCCGATGTCGACGCACTGCGTGAGATCGCGGCTGACAGCCAGGCGGCTGAGCTGTTCGAGGCCGGCAACGTCGACTCGCTCACCGCTGTCCTCGCCGGGCTGGTCGGCGACGACGGGCGACGCAACGCTCTTGCTGACCGGGGTCGCTCATGGGTGCGCGAGCACCGGACCTGGGCGCACAGCGCCGCGATCTACCGTGAGATCTACGCGAAGCTCGGAGCGCTCTGACCCCTGCCCTATCGCCGGGCAAGAGTGCCGTACGACCACGCCGCGGGTGGGGGCGCGCCTATCCTGAGTGGGTGAGCACCCGATCTGCGGCGTTCTTCGACCTGGACAAGACGATCATTGCCAAGTCGAGCACGCTCGCCTTCAGCAAGCCGTTCTTCGAGGGCGGGCTGCTCAGTCGACGGGCCGTGCTGCGCAGCGCGTACGCCCAGTTCATGTTCTCGATCAACGGCGCCGACCACGACCAGGTCGAGCGCATGCGTGCCTACCTCACCCAGATGGTCGCCGGGTGGGACGTCGAGGTGGTGCGCCAGTCGGTCAGCGAGACGCTGCACTCGATCATCGACCCCATCGTGTTCGACGAGGCCGTCGATCTGATCGAGCAGCACCAGGCCGCGGGACGCGACGTCGTGATCGTGTCCGCCTCCGGATCCGAGGTGGTCGAGCCGATCGGCGAGATGCTCGGTGTCGACCATGTCATCGCCACGACGTTGGTGGTCGAGAACGGTCGCTACACCGGAGAGGTCGACTTCTACGCGTACGGACCCAACAAGGCCGACGCGATGAAGACACTCGCCGCCGAACGCGGATACGACCTCGCCGAGTGCTACGCCTACTCCGACTCCGAGACGGACGCGCCGATGCTCGCGGCCGTCGGTCACCCGTTTGCAGTCAACCCCGACAAGGCTTTGCGCCGGATCTCCGAGGAGGAGGGTTGGCCGATCCTGACGTTCGCCCGACCCGTCGCCCTGCGTCGACGCCTCGGCCTCGACACCCGGGTCGGCAAGGCTGCCGCCGTTGCGGTCGTGGCAGGAGCGGTCAGCGCCATCACCGTCGCGCTGGTGACGCGGCGCAAGCATCGACTCGTCGCCTGACCCGGACCTTGTGAACGAAGGCGCAGAACGTTACGCGTCAGTAGGGCTGTTGCGTTCCCTGCCACGGGCGTAGAAATGGGAACAACAACTCAATCGGCCGGTCCACTCGCAATTCTGGTGGGGGACCCCCAATGCGGCACAGCAGCTCAGTACCCACGCGGCGATCACCCGTCTCAATGGGACAGTCGCTCGCAGATCTCCGTTCCACTCAGGGATTCAAGCGGAGACGCGACGACTCAGATCCAGCACGCCTGGTAGCTGAGCCGGCTGGCCAGGCGGCGTCCACTCCTTCGGGAGTTGGCGCCGCCGCTCATGTGGGGCTCAGCTCGCGAGCGGCGAGGCCTCCGCCGCCCGGGTGAACGCAGCCGACGAATACATCAGCCACTGATGGACGCCGGTGGGCTTCTTGCTGGCATAGGCGGCCAGCGCCGAGCGATAGCCCTCCGGTACGGCTGCGTGCCCGAGCTCCGGCACTGTCACGGATGCCGGGTCGACGCCCTTCGCGACGAGCACCAGTCGTTCGGCGGCTCGGCCGACGACGCCGTTGTGCGTGCCGAACGCTCCTGCCGCAATGATCTCGGCGTGCACGAGTGCCGCGACGACGAGGCCGGGCGCCTCGGTCGGTTGGCCGATCATCCAGGCGAGCTCTGTCAGGCGGGCAACCCCATCGGGGTTGAGCGGGCGGCCCAGGTCGGCGTCGTCGACTGATCCGCCGGCCGCGAGTGCATGCATCCGCGCCAGCGCCTGGACCGGCGAGCGCTTCCACACCGGCAGCAGTCCTAGGAGCTCCGTCGACAGCCGGATCGCTCCGCGAGCCGTGGCATCTCCGCCTCCGGCCGCCAGCTCGTCGGGCTCGTACGCGCTGCCCTCAAGCGACGCGGAGGCTGCCGCTCCCAGCAGCAGGGACCTGGCGGTGTGCTCGGGGGTGCTCCGTCGCAGCCCCCGGTCACGAAGCAACGAGTCAATGCCGTCACGGGTGGCTGCGTACGCGGAGGGGATGCCCTCAAGCAGGGCAGCCGAGATGAACGGGTCGGACACGCCCCGAAGCGTACCGGGAGCCCGTGCACCGGCCCGGTAACCTCGAAAGAGTGAACGACTCCCCGCAGGACCGCACGGCGAAGTGGCTGGTCGGGGACCGTCTTTCCTCCCTGCTGCACCTCGGTGACGGCGCTCTTGCCTATCAGCTCGCCGAACAGGGACACGAGGTTGTGGTCGCCGGAGACGACGTCACCGCCAGTCGCCATGACGACATCCAGTACGTACGCAGCCGTGGCGAGCGACTCCCGTTCCTGTCCAACGCGTTCGATGTGGTGATCGCACCCGAGCTGCGTGAGGCGCCGATGGCCCTCGCCGAGTACGCCCGCGTGCTTCGCCCCGACGGTTTGCTCTCGACCGTGACCCAGCGCTACGACGACTCGATCCCGTGGATGCGCAAGCTGCGCGAGATCACCGGCGACCGCGATGCGCCGCCGACGCCAGTCGACACGTTCACGGCCTCCGGCCTGTTCCACGAGCCGGAGACCCACGAGTTCGGCACCTGGGAGAAGCTCGACCTGCCTGGCCTCATGCGTTTCGCCGCGGCCACCAAGCACCCGTCGGTCAGCGAGTCGGCATTGTCACAGGTGCGCGACCTGTTCATGAGCTACGGAGCGCAGACCGGGTTCCTCCGGCTCCGTCACGAGACATCATGCGTACGCGCGCGCGTCGACAAGAGCAGCCTCACCGCCGACGCAGAGCCGCCCGACACGATGTTGCTCGACTTCCGCTGAGCCACCGGCAACTGCTAGCGGTACGCCTCGTGTGGCGCGGAGTCGTCATCAACGCGACGTCGGGCGCCACCCTGCTGCGCTGAGTGCTGGGCGGCAAGGTCGGGGCGCTCGAACGTCTGGCCGTAGCCATAGCCGTAGCCGTAGCCGTAGCCACCGCCGCCGCGACGCGGGATACCGTTGAGGACGACGCCGTACAGGCGACCGCCGAGACCGGTGATGCGGTCCGTGGCGAGACGCAGGACGTCCTTGCGGGTGCGGCCGTGGCGAGCAAGGAGGAGGACACCATCGACGTGACGGATCAGCGTGGACGTGTCGGCGACCGGAAGGAGCGGCGGAGCGTCGATGACGATCACGTCGTACGCCTCCCGGACGACACCCAGGAGGTTGGCGACGGCATTGGTCTCGAGGACCTCGGACGGGTTGGGGGGCCGGGGACCGGTAGGCAGCACGTCGAGGCCACTGGAGTGGGCCTGGACTGCATCACTGAGTGAGACCTGACCGAGGAGCACCGACAGCATGCCCACGGCGTTCTCGAGCCCGAGGTTGGTCGCGACGCTCGGGCTACGGAGGTCGCAGTCGATGAGCAGCACCGACTGACCTGTCGCTGCCAGCGACTGGGCGAGGTTGATGGCGGTGAGCGTCTTGCCCTCGTTGGGGAGGGCGCTCGTCACCAAGAACATCTGGCCGTTGGAGTCGAGGTCGGCGAATCGCAGGTTGGCGCGCAGGACCCGGAATGCCTCGGCAAGCGGACTTCCCGGAGCCACCACGCTCTGACTGTCCTTGGCAACGTCACGGTCGAGCGGCAGAGCCGATATGACAGGAAGCCCGATCGTCTGCTCGACGTCCTGTCGGGACTTGATCGTGATGTCGAGAATGTCCCTGATCAGTGCTCCGACGATGCCCGCGATGAGGCTGAGGATGATGCCGATGCCGATCATGATGAGCATCGGGATGCCGACCGGGACGGTGTCCAGCAACGGCGCTCCGGTCGACTTCGCGACGACAGCCGCGGGCTTGTCGCTCGTGGGCTTCTCGAAGTCGTTCACCAGTGCGATGAGCTCGACCATCTCGGCGTCAGCAAGGTCTCTGGCTTCTTCTGGGGTCGGCCCAGTTGCCTTGACCTCGACGATCTGGGTGCTGGCCACCACATTGGTCGAGATCCTGCTGGCAACCTCCGAACGCGAGACCTGCAGGCCCGTGCGGTCGATGACCTTCTGGAGCAGCACAGGGTCCTTGGCCAGCTCCGAATATGATGCGGTTCGCTGGGACACCAGGTAGGTGGACAGGAAATCGCTCGCCGCGGGTGAGTCGTCCGGAACGGCAATGAAGACCCGGCCGGTGGACGCGTAGACCGCCGGACGGGTCATGGCAAAGGCGGCCGACAGCAGCGTGCCCAGAAGAAGCGTCACGACGATGAACTTCCAGCGCGCACGCAGGACGCCGATGAACTGCTGCAGATCCATTTAGCCTTAGCCTCCGCTGTAATGAGCTCTCAGGCGGCAGTGCAGCCCGCGATCGGCCCGAATGTATGTGGTGACAGCCACCAACCCAGCAGTCGCCGAGCATACGGACGCGATTCTAGCGGCACGATGGTGCATGTGCTTGGCGTGGCCCCATCGCGCGCGCCTTCACCAGCAGGCGTCCAGGAGCTCGGCGAGCTCCGACTCGGTGAGCTCCACGGGATTGTTCGCGAGCCGCTCGCGATTGACCTCGCCAGCCATCGCGGCAAGGTCTGCGTGCGGCACGCCGAGGGCACGAAGCCGGAGCTCAAGGCCCAGCTCACCGGCAATCTCGTCGAGGCGATCGCCCACCCGGCCAGCATCGTCGGCGCCAATCAGTCTGGCGATGCTGTCGAGGTTGTTTTCCAGCTGATGGTCGGCGCGCGACGATGCGGTCGCGCCCGCATGGAGGCGCGCGAAAGCACCCAACGTGGTGGCAACGGCGTGTCCGTGGCTCACCCCATACCCCTTGGTGATCCCGTACGCCAGAGCGTGGGCACCGGTCGTCTTCGAGAGGTCGATTGCCCGCCCGGCGAGATAGCTGCCCCGCGCAGCCGGGACTGCCGACGGGCTGTCGCCCCGCACGAACGCCGCAGCCGACGGGACCAGCTCGGCGAGGGATGCGCGGGCGAAAGATCGGCTGGCGTCCGTCGCGCCACGAGCCCAGTGGCTCTCCACCGCCTGGGCGATGGCGTCGATGACGGAGGTCGCCTTTTGGTAGGGGCTGGCCGACTCGGTGAGGCTCGGATCGAGGATGACGAAATCAGGAAGCATCGACTGGTGCGCCACCGAGTACTTGTCGGGACCGATGTAGACCACCGCGAAATGGGTCGCCTCGCTGCCTGATCCCGAGGTGGTGGGGGCAAGTATCAGCGCCGTCGATCGCTCGGTGACGTCGTTGGCGCGTACGGCGGTGTGGATCTCTTCGGGATCCTTGTCGGCGAAGGAGGCAACGAGCTTGGCCATGTCGAGGACGCTGCCGCCCCCGATCGCAATGATCGCGTCGGGCTGGAAGGTCTGGGCGAACCGAACACCCTCCACGACCTCGTCCACGTCCGGGTTGGGCGAGAAGTCGGACCAGGTCTCGACGGCCGCAGCCCCGCGGAGCTCAGGGAGGACGTCGACTGCACCGGAGGTCGCGAAGCTGCTGTTGCCGGTGACGAGCAGCAAACGGCTCAGACCGAGCCCGCGGATCACCCGCGGCAGCTCACCCAGGGACCTCGGTCCGAAGATCCCCGGTCGACGATCGTCTCCGGGCAGGTCATTCATGGCCGGTCGGCCCCTTGGCGGAGGGCTTCCATGAACGCATCCTTGCTCTGCGCCGGTGTGCGCGTCGGTCGGCCGATGTCGGCGCGGTTGCCCGGACGTACCTGGATCTCGATGAGGTACGGGCCGCCGACGGCGCGCGCGTCGGCGACGGCGACCGCGACGTCGTCGCAGTTGCGGATGCGGGCGCTCCCGCGATAGCCAGATGCCTCCGCCACCACCGGCAGGTCGACCCCGGCGATCGCTGTGGGCTGACCACCCACGCTGTCGTGGACGCCGTTGTTGAACACGACGTGGAAGAAATGGGGACTCGACGCCTTGGCGATGACCGCGAGGGCCCCCTGGTGCATCAGGAGCGCACCGTCGCCGTCGAAGGCCCAGACGTCGGCGTCGGGGTCGGCCAGCGCAATGCCTTGGGCGATGGATGACGCATGTCCCATGCCACCTACGCACAGGAAGTCACGCAGGGCGGGACGAGGGTGAGCCTCGCGGTACTCGAAGAGCTCACGGCCGAGCATTCCCGTGGTGCAGACGATGGCCGCCTGGTCCCCGACGGCCTCGGCGAAGGCGACGAGCGCCTCTTCACGTGAGGGCAGGTCGTCCGCGAGCAGCGTCGGCGTGACGGACGCCGCCGGCTTGGCGAACGCACCGGCCTCGACCAGGATGGCCACTGGGCGCGACGACGACGCTGCGGCGGCGCGCGCCTCGGCGGCAGCGGCGACTGCGGCCTGCTCATCGTTGGGCAGCACCCAGTACGGGATCTCCATCGCGTCGAGCAGCTGGGTCATCACGCGCCCCTGCTTGACGTGCTGCGGCTCGTCCTTGACCCCGGGCTGACCGCGCCAGCCGATGAGGAGCACCAGCGGGATCCCATAGACATCGGCGTCAGCCAGCGACAACAGCGGGTTGACCGCATTGCCGATGCCGGAGTTCTGCATGTAGACCACCGGCACGCTGCCGGTCTGCAGGTGATGGCCGATCGCGAGGGCCACTGCTGCGCCCTCGTTGGCAGCGATGACGTGCTGAGCCGGAGGTAGCGTCGCCTCGAGGTGCGTACCGAGCTGCTTGAGCAGGCTGTCTGGCACGCCAGTGAAGAAGGGGGTGTCCCCTGCAAGGCTGTCGACGAATACTTCCGGCCGGATCACGCGCGGTTCTCTGGGATGATCGACAGGGCGTCGCTGATGGACGCGAGAAGCGGCTCGGCCTCGGTCGTTCGACCGTTCTCGAGGATCGTCTTGGCCGTGAGTGCCATCTGCGGGTAGGCCGCACGCAGCATGTGGTTGGCGTAGATCACGATGTTGAAGCCGCGCGCAGCGAGCTCCTCCTCAGTGACGGTGTGATAGCTCGACGGGACGGCCACGAGTGGCGCCGTCGTGTCGAACTTCGCGTAGCCCTCGGCGAACTCGAACACCTCGTCCGGTGTCTTCTCGCGGGAGTGGATCATGATGCCATCCGCGCCAGCAGCGAGATAGGCCTCCGCACGAGTCAAAGCATCCTCGATCCCCTTGCCGAGGATCAGGCTCTCGATGCGAGCGATCACCATGAAGTCGTCGGTGATCTGCGCTTCCTTGCCCGCGCGAAGCCGGAGGGAGAAGTCCTCGATCGAGGACTGCGTCTGCGCGACCTCGGTGCCGAACAGCGAGTTGCGCTTGAGTCCTTCCTTGTCCTCGATGATCACGGCAGACACACCCGTGCGCTCGAGAGAACGGACCGTGAACGCAAAATGCTCAGGCTTTCCGCCGGTGTCCGCGTCGTAGATCATCGGCTTGGTGGTGACCTCGAAGATCTCGTTGACGGTCTGCAGCCGGGTCGAGAGGTCGACCGCCTCGATGTCGGGCTTGCCACGCGCGGTCGAGTCGGTGAGCGAGGACGACCACATGCCGTCGAACTCGGCGGCGACGCCGTTGCGCTCGGCCGACGTGCTCTCCACCAGCAGGCCGGTCAGACCGTCGTGTGCCTGCAGGATGCGGACGATGTCCTTGCTGTCGAGCAGCCGCCGAAGCCTGGAGAGCCGGACGTTGGGAGTCGTGCCGACCTGCTTGAGCGCCAGGTGAAGCTGCGTGGAGGAGATGCCCTCGGTGTAGGCCGGCTCGATGAGCTCGCCACCCCACTCGGCCAAGGCGTCGATCACGCGCTGGCGGGTCTTGCGCTGCACTCCGGTCGTCCAATCGTCACCGTGCACGACGTAATCGGGCTTGTAGCGGCGCAGGTTCGCGACGTAGTCGAGGGTCTCCTGTGGCACGACCTCGTGCACCGGCTTCAAGCTCGCGACCACGAGCCGACGCTGCTCGAACGTCAGGTGCGGCAACCGCTTGTAGCTGGCGATGGCGCTGTCGGTCAGCAGACCCACGGTGACCTGGCCGTACTTTGCGGCGTGCTCAAGGATGTTGAGGTGCCCCGGATGGATCAGGTCTGCGCTCATCCCCACGTAGACCGTCTTCTGTTCCGACATCCCGCTCCTTTGAAAGACCCACTCGGCGGCTCAGTCTACGCGTCGACGTGCAGGGCTTCCGTGGGGACCGCAGGCCCCAATCGGAGTCCAGGACTTGACCCGGACCCTGGGTCGGACGGCCGGTAAGGTGTCACCCGACATGGACAGCGGACTGGCGACGAGATGGCGGGGCAACAACCCCCGACCGGCAGGCGTGGGCGCGCGCTCGGCCTATTCGCTCGTCCCGATCGGCGTCGTGGCCGTCACGCTCGGGCTTCTGCTGAGGCCGGCCCTCAGCTCCCCCCTGATCGCAATCGCCGTGGTCGGCCTGCTCGGTCTGCTCGGTCTGGTGGCAGCTCTCGGCTTTGACAAAGCGAGCACGGTGCTGCTGGTCATGGCTTTCGGATTCGCCCCGCTGACCAACTTCTCGCTGGGGCTCAAGCCGTTTGTCCTGGCCAGCGCGTTCTTTTTCCTCGCGTTCGCGCTGGCACTGCCGCGGATGGCCCGTACGCGGCTGCGGCTGCCCCCCAAGTTCATGTTGGGCGGCGTCCTGCTTGCTGTCATGGGGTTCATCGCCACGCCGCTCGCCATCAACAGCATCGAGCACCTGATCTTTCTGATGACGGCCGTCGTCGGCCTGGTGATCATGCCGGCGATGCTCGCTTGGATGAGCCCCACCACGAACGTCATGTACGCATCCGTGATCGCGTTCGGCTTCGGCACGGCGTTCAGCACGGTCTACGGCCTGCAGCACTTCTTCTATCGCAACCAAGGGTTCACCTACCACCCGGTTGCCCTCGCTTACACCTGCATGCTGACCCTCAGCTTCGTACCCTTCATCATCTCGTCAAAGGGGCGTGGCCGCTGGCTGTTCCTTCCGCCGGTGGTGGTCCTCGCCATGGTGGGCACGTGGACCAGTGGAAGTCGTACCGGCCTGGTCGTGATCGCCGCACTGGCGGTGCTCATTCCGATCCTGGAGCGTTCCGTCAAGATCGGCCTTGCCGTGCTCACCGGCCTTGTGCTCCTGCTGCCGAGTGTCGTCAGCGTCGACACAGGCAAGACCGCAACGGGCGCGCTCTCGCGCTTGTTCGGCGGCGGCGGCGCCACGTCGTCGGACACAGTGCGCCTGCAAACGCTCGAGGACGGCTACCAACAAATTCGAGACAACCCGATCTTCGGCAATGGCTACAGCGTCGAGCACACGTACGTGATTCACAACATCTACCTGCAAGTCCTGGCCGCCGAGGGACTCATCGGACTTGTGGGTCTGCTGCTGATCTTCACGGCACTTGTGGCTCCGCTTCTCAGGGCGCCGTATCCGCAGCGCACCCTCGCCTATCCGGCGTACGCCGCGATCATCGCCGGCCCGTTCCAGCCCAACATGGGCGACCATTACCTCGCGTTGTCACTCGGCCTCGCGTTGACCGCAGTCGTCAACCAGCTGAACAAGGAGCGGAAAGCCGCTGACAAGAGTTCTGGTGCCGACGCTGAGTCCAAGAAGGCTCAGAATAGGGTCTGAACGCCCCGGCCTGACGAACAGAGGAAATCCATGCCCGGACAGCTGTCCCTTTCACGACGTGTCTGCCCAGCCTGCAAGGACACGCACGTCCGCATGGGCCCACCGTCTCGCGCGACTGGGTTCGTGGTCGCCACCTGCTCTGCGTGCGGCTGTCACTGGCTCGCCAATCCGGCATCAGCCGACGAAGTCACCGACTTCTACGATTTCGACCGTGCGGCCTACGAGTCCTACGTCAACGCCAAGCGCAAGGACACCATCGACTCCGCCTACGAGGCAACTCTCGACCAGCTTTCGCAGCTGATCCAGTCCGGCGGCAAGGATCTCTTCGACGTCGGCGCGGGTGCCGGCGAGTTCCTCGAGCTCGCCCGGCGCCGCGGGTTCGAGCCTCACGGCAACGAAATCGCGCCCGGCGCCATCGAGATGGCCAAGGAGCACACCGGCATTGATCTGCACGCCGGGGATCTGTCCAGCATCGAGGGGGAGAACCTCTACGACGCTGCGACCATGTGGTGCGTCCTGGCCCATGTGAGCGACCCCGATGAGCTGCTGTCGGAAATCCTGCGAGTGCTCAAGCCCGGAGGGGTCCTCTTCCTGCAGACTCCTCGTTGGTCTGCGATGGACACTGCGGGCCTGGCCGCTGCGCGCGTCTCGGGCGGCCGCATGACGCGCGTCCTCGACCGACGGGTCCACGCAGCCCACATGGTGCTCAACTCACGACGCGGGCTGACCGAGCAGGCAGCTCGCGTCGGGTTCGAGGTCATCGAGGCAAAACCTCTGGCGCGCTACAGCCTCAAGACTCAGTCCTACCTACGGTCGCTGGGTGTTCCAGAAGGTGTCGGCCGGGTGGCGTCGCGGGGTCTTGACGTCGCCGTGGATCGCAATCTCTTCTTCCGCAACATCCTTGACCTCTATGCACGCAAGCCACTCGACTGACGCATGGGGCGGGGTGTCAGACCCGTTCGAGCCAGAGTGAGGCCGGGAAGTGTCCACCCTCTCCCACGTACACCCCGTCAGTGATCGTGGCCGGAGTGAACTCCGAGAACACCTCGTGCAGAACGTCTGGCCGGTCGTGGAAAAGGGCGGACTGGCACGCCAGTACGCGAAGGTCGCTGTTGCCGGCCAGCAGCGCAGCGACCAGCGTCGTCTCCTGCCAGTCGAACATCGAGGTGTAGATGTCCGGCGAGAACAGGTACGGCAGGTAGATGTCGTGGATGTGCACGATCACGCCGGGCTTCAGCTGGGAGACCAGGCCGAGGTAGAGGTGCGCCAACTCCGAGCCGGTACGAACCACATGGGTCGAGTCGATGAACAAGAGGTCGCCAGCGCCGAGGCTCAGCACCTCTTCACCGAGCTCGAGTCCGCCGACCTTGCGCGATGTCACGTGCGGGAGGTCCGCGACCCAGTCTGCGGTGTAGGGATCACAGGCGGTGATCTGGGTGGCCTGTCGCCCTTCGGCGATGTTGCGCTCGACCGCCTCCGACATGATCTCCGTCGACGTGCCGCTTCCGATCTCGAGGATGCGGGACGGGGCGTTCTTTCGCAGCCAGCTGTGCAGGAACTGCGCCTCGATCGGGCCATATCGGAACTCGCGCTCGCGGTCGAAAATCTTCTGGAGCGGCAGCTCTGCAGGGAAGTCGCCGGCAGTGTCAGCGAGCCAGGTCGCCTGGGCATCAATGTCCCAGGCAAACGGCATCGGGTCGAGACGGCGTCGCCACTCCGCCTCCGACTGGCGCAGCTGCTTTCGGCTCGCCACCGGCGTGTAGTAGTGCACCGGCAGCACGTGCAGGCCCAGCCGATCGCCCGTGAGGAAGACCCGTTGGGCGACCCTGCGTGCGAGAGGCGAAATAGAAGGCATCTTCACCGACCCTGTGATGATTGCTGAAACAAGTTCGGCGCACTGGCCCCGGGGGGCCACGCACCGATTGGCATCTTCTTCGGACTCAGACTCATCCGACGGACATCGTAGCGGCCACAAGACGGCACAGCCTTAGAGGTCTGCACCACTGAGATCGAGCTCTACCAGCTCGTGCGGCCCGACCTGCAGCTCAGGCGGGGGCGGCTGCTGATAGTCGCCGTACAGGCGCGTCAGGTACGCATCAACGTCTCTCATCACCGGGATCGTGGCGTCCTCGAACGGCTGCCGGACCAACGGATGGATCCAGGCTGCGTCGACGATCTCGCGGTCATACGCATAGCCGCCGAACAGGCTGACGTACTGGTTCGGCGCCCCCGGACCGCCGAGACGTGTCTGCCGCTCTGACATGGCGATGACGAGACGGCGTGGCAGGAACCGTCCGACTGCCCTGGCAACCAGCTGGACGGCACGGGCCGGGACCGACTTTCCTCTCCTGAAGAGATAGCCCGCCTTGAGGTAGAGCAGGCGGAACCCGAGGTGTCTCAACAACCGCTGCTCGAACAGGGTCCGTCGCTTCACGGCCTTGGCGTCGAGCGGGAAGACATCGATGAATATCCCGCCATGCTCAGCAGAGCCGTAGCTGACACGATCGACGCATCGCGTTCCCGTCATCCGGAGCTTGCCGAACATGCACCCGTAGTGAGGATCGGTGCGGACGGTCTGGAAGAAGAAGCGCTCAGACAGCTCACCGTCGATGATCTGTGTCAGGCGATCAAAGTCCGGACGCAGCATGCCAACGTCCAGGTCATCGTCCCAAGGGATGAAGCCTTGGTGTCGTACGGCGCCGAGCGCCGTGCCATACAGCGCGAAGTACTCAAGGCCGTTCACCCCACACACCCGGTCGAGCTCAGCCAGCAGGTCCAGCTGCGCGCGACGCAACGCATTCGCTGTCTCGGTCGTCAGCACCAGTGGCGCGGGCAAGGAGTCGCGGCGCTTGCGGTACGAGGACACCCGGTGATCATAAGGGCTCGCCACGGGGCGCGAACCGCCGGAGCGCCTCGGCTGCAGACCCTCGGCACTAGCCTGTGTACCGTGTCATTCGATCACCGCGACGAGAGTTGAGAGCATGGGACTGAAGGAACGCGCAGCACGTAGCCTGAGCCGGCGCGGGATCTCAGTGACCCGTGAATACGGTCCGGATCTTCTGCCCGAGACAGTGGAGACGATCAAGTTCGTCCGCCCCTACACGATGACCACCGTGCAGCGCATCGAAGCTGTCGTCTCGGCAACTCGGTACGTCGTCGACAACAAGATCCCTGGCGCGTTCGTCGAGTCGGGCGTGTGGATGGGCGGAAGCATCATGGCGGCCGCGCGAACTCTGGTGCAGCTGGACGAGACCGATCGCGAGCTCTACCTCTACGACACGTACGAGGGTCTGCCTCCTCCGGGCGAGCACGACGCGATCATCCTGTCCGATGAGTCCGTGGCAGACATGTACGCGGAACGCCAGACATCAGACACTCCGTTCCTGGATGCGCCGATTGACATCGTCCGCTCCAACATCACCCGCACCGGCTACCCGACGGATCGCATCCACATGATCGCCGGTCTCGTCGAGGACACCATCCCGACCACGGCGCCTGAGCAGATTGCGCTGCTCCGGCTCGACACCGACTGGTACAGCTCCACGCAGGTAGAGATGGAGACACTCTTCCCGCGGCTCGCGCCAGGCGGAATCCTGATCATCGACGATTACGCCTACCTGGCGGGCGTCAAGAAGGCCGTCGATGAGTACTTCGCGTCCTACCCATTGCCAGTCTTCCTCCACCGCATCGACACCGCTGGCCGACTTGTGGTCAAGCCGCTCCACAGCTAGGCGTCGAGGCTGCCGTTCGCCGGACTGAAGCTCTTGGCGCCGCTGGCAGCCTGCAAGAGGAGGGTCGACCACACGATCACCTGGACGGGAAAGAAGATCGCTAGGGCCAGGAAGACGCCGTGTTCCTGGCCCAGGACCCCACCGACGGCTGCTGCGATCGATCCAGCGATCGACAACACGAGACGCCCGGTCAACATGCGCCGCCCGGCGCTCAACGCTCGCAGGCCGGCTGCCACTCCCGTCGTGAACAGCCCGCCAGCGCACACGAAGCTGGCGAGGAACACCAGCGGCTCGGCTTCCGCCCACGAGGGGCCGAACACGACTTCACCCAGATCGGTCGGGACAAGAAGGGTCAACAGCCCCCAGATGATGGCCAACGGAGTCAGGACGCCGGAGATCAACAGTGCACGACTCCGGACCCAGGATGGATCGTCGCGTCGACGGGCGAGCATCGCCACGGCCACGCCGATCACACCTCGCCCGACCAGCGACAGCGGAGCGTAGACCGTCATCGCGACTCTGAAGCCGGCCATGGCGGCCAAGCCGGCCGTGGCCGAGACCACGATCATGAGCAGCAGCGATGTGAGCCCGTAGATCAGGTTGTCGGCCAGGTAGTAGGGCCAGATGTCCTTGGTCTCCTTCAGCCAGCCAGGCACCGAGCGTGGAAGCGGCCGACCATAACGCAGCTGGACCAGACCGATGAGCGCCGCCAGCCCTCCGGTACCCGCCCATGCAGCGATCACTCCTGGCGCCGTCGGGTTGATCACGATCACCAAGACCATGGCCGGCACTTGCACAACGGCCCAGAACAAGTCGTTCAGAAACGTGGATCGCACCCGACCCTGCACGATGAGGGCAGTCCGCACGAAATCCTGCAGCGTCAGGAAGGGAAGCGAAATGCTGGCGACGAGCAGTACGTTCCTCAAGGGCGAGTCGGCAAACAGTGCGCCGACTGCCACCAGCAGCCCAAGACCTGTCCCAACGAGGACTGATGCTGCCGCGGCTCCTCGCACAGGGCTGCGCAGCCCGTCGTGGTCGCGGCCGGCGAACCGGGACGCCAGCGGGTCGCCGGCGACCCCACGAGCCACGAAGATGCTCAGCAGGTAGAACTCGAAGGCGAACGCTATCGCTCCGAATTCATGGGCCTTGAGCGATGTTGCCGCGATCACCACGAACAGGAAGTTGGACCCGCTCGCCACGACCTGGTCGAGCAAGCCCCAGCTCAAGGTGGAACGTGCGCGGACTGTCCGGTCAGTGCTCACGACGCCGCCACCAGGGACTGATAGACGTCGGTCATTGCCGCTACCCACGCCTCCTCGCTGTAATGACGGTCAAAGACCGCGCGACAACGATCCGCCATGGCGGGGAACTCCCGCTCGCCCGCCTCGATGTCGGCAGCGAGGTTCCCAGCGGTGACGATTCCGGTCCCATCCTTTGCCACGAGCTTCCCCACGATCGACTGGGGCCACGCAATCACCGGCAGACCCGCAGCCAGGGCCTCCAGGTAGACCGTCGGGAGACCTTCTGGCCACAGGCTCGGAAAGACGAGACCGCGGGCACCGGCCATCAGCTCGTCGACGTCGGAATGCGCGAGCTGCCCGGCAAACGAGACGCCGGGGACGGCGAGTGCGCGAGCCTGCTCCTCCTGCGGGCCGGTGCCGACAACTATCAGGCGACGTCCTGCGGGCCACTCGCGAAGCAGCTCGATGATCCCCTTGTCGTGGCTGAGGCGACCGACGAACAGCCAGTGATCATCGGTGTGCGCAGACGGAGACTGCTGGTGAGGGACGAAGTTCGGCACGGTCACCAGTCGGTCGCGGGACACCCCGTACGTGGCATAGGTGTCGAGCATGTCGTCGTTCAGTGTCACGATGCGGCTGGCTTTGCGCAGGACCGGATCGTTCGCGAACTGAGTGCCCAATGCAACCGGGAGGGTCTGGGCCCGACTGTCCTTGAAGCAGGCATGGATCACGGCATGCCGGGCGGTCATCGAGTCCGGACATTTCGTGCACGAAGCGCCGTCGCGGAACAGCGTGCCCGCTGGGCAGATGGGCCGGTAGTTGTGCAGCGTGGCGACAAGGGGCGCTCGAAGTCGTCCGATCCACCGGCGGCCCCAGTTCGGGAACAAATTGTGCACGTGGACCACATCCGCGTCGTACGCCTCGATCTCGGCCAGTGGGTCAGCGCCGAACCCTGTTGCCGCGCGAAATCCGGCCCGTAGTGGGTAGGTCGCCGACTGCTCGAGCTCGTCGGTCGAAGCGCTGACCAGGCGCACGTCGTGGCCGGCACGACGCAGTGCTGCGATCTGAAGCTGGACGACGACGTTCTCACCACTGGGCTGACGGCTGGAATAGAAGCTGTGGACCACCGCGATCCGAAGGGCGCGGTCGGCCGCTTGGGTCACGAAAGATCCAGATGCGACTGGCCCTTGGCCCATTCGTTGGCTATGTCGGCGAGCTTCTCGCCAATTGCTCGGTGGAACTCTGGGGTGAAGTGGATGCCGTCTGACCACAGCTGTTCGGCAGTCCCAGGATCGAACTGACTCATGAGGTCGGAGATCTCGACGAACCGCACGTTGGGAAGGTCGAGCTCGTCGATCATGTTCTTGAGCTCCCCCGAAAGAAAGTCAGCGCGCCCCTTCATGCCCCGGTACCACTCACCCTTTGCGCCGGATGCCCAGTTGGGCTCCATCAGCAGGATCAGCGGACTGGCGAACTGTGTCGTCATCTTGATGTAGCCCTTGGTGTCGCGTACCGCCCGCCGCAGTCGCCGTTTGTTGAGCGCGTGCCCCGGGCGATCCGTTCGCTTCTGGATCAGCAGCACGCCGCGAGCGATCAGCCGAAGGAAACGGCGGTAGTAAAGATGACGTATCAAGCCAGGTCGGCGGTTGACGGTGTTGGCGCCGCGCTCGAGCCAGCGTGGGAGGATCGAGTGCACGATCTCCATGTGGCCGGCCTGAAGGACCACGATGTCGGGGGACCACCCGGCGATCTCGTCGTCCCAGGTCTTGAACAGCTGTCGCGTCGGCCACCCCGTGACGCCGCCGTTGCGGACCGTGGCGGGCCGACCCATCGCGTGCAGACGTTGCTCAAGAACGCGCGCAAACACCATGTCAGAGCGCGGCCCACCCATCATCGAAGTCAGCAACACAGTGCTGGGGCCCTTGACGAGGATGCGCATGGGTAGCGGGGCTGGAGTCGACATCATTTCGAGACCTTACCGGTCGGCTCCATCGACTCCCAGCCCGATGTCGCAAAAAGCGTGCCGCCGCCTACAACTCGCCTTCGTGGGACCACGGACCAGTAACCCCAGCGGCACTCAAGCGTTAACCCGGTTTTATGGATGTGGTCGCCAAGTGTGACACTTGGCGCACCAAAGCAATCGGGCGAGAGTTGAGAGATGTCAGACGTACTAGTGACCGGCGCCGGTGGATTCATCGGTGGCCATCTGGTGGCCGACCTCCTGCGACAGGGCAAAACTGTTCGCGGTGTCGACATCAAGCCCCAGGAGGAGTGGTACCAAGTTCACGCAGACGCTGAGAACGTCGTCGCCGACTGCGCTGACATGGGCGACGCCCGCAAGATGACGATCGGCACCCAGGAGGTCTACAACCTCGCTGCGGACATGGGCGGCATGGGCTTCATCGAGAACAACAAGGCCGAGTGCATGCTCTCGGTCCTGACGAGCACCAATGTCCTGCAGGCCGCCCGTGAAGCCGGTACGCCTCGCTACTTCTACTCCAGCTCCGCCTGCGTCTACGCAGGTGACAAGCAGACCGACCCCAACGTGACGGCGCTCAAGGAGTCAGATGCCTACCCGGCCGACCCCGAGGACGGCTACGGCTGGGAGAAGCTCTTCAGCGAGCGCATGGCTCGCCACTTCCGCGAGGACTTCGGCATCGAGACCCGAGTCGCCCGCTATCACAACGTCTACGGACCCGACGGCACGTTCGAGGGCGGCCGCGAGAAGGCGCCCGCAGCCCTGTCGCGCAAGATCGCAGAAGCCAAGCTCAGTGGCAACCACACCATCGACGTCTGGGGCGACGGCGAGCAGAGCCGCAGCTTCATGTACATCGACGACTGTGTGCGCGGCACGCAGGAGATCCTTGCCGGCGACAACGTCGAACCGGTCAACCTGGGCTCTTCTGAGCTCGTGACGATCAACCAGATGATCGGCATCCTCGAGGACATCGCCGGCATCAAGGTCACCAAAGATCACGACCTGTCGGCGCCCCAGGGTGTGCGCGGTCGCAACAGCGACAACACGATGTTCAAGGAGATCTATGGCTGGGAGCCGTCGATCTCGCTCCGCGACGGCCTCGAGAAGACATACAGCTGGATCTACGACCAGCTTGCAGCTCGCGCCAAGTAGTCAGCCGGGGCTGAGGTAGTCGACAGACTCCTCGACGCCGCTGGCGAGCCGGCGCTGGTCGGCCGACACCATCTGCTGCACGAGCGCCTCGAACGATGTCGTGGGTTCCCAGCCGAGGGTGGCCCTGGCCAGGCTCGGGTCACCGACCAGTCCGGGTTGGTCGACGGGGCGGAGCAGCGCTTCGTCCTGCTCGATGTGCGACCACGGATCGGCGACGCCCGCCAACGCGAACACCGTCTCGACGAATGAGCGCAACGAGTGCGAGGCGCCCGTCGCAACGATGAAGTCAGCTGGCTCGTCGTGGTCGGCAATGAGGTGCATCGCCTCGACGAAGTCCGACGCCGCCCCCCAGTCGCGCGACACGTCGAGGTTTCCCAGGGAGAGTACGTCGCGCTGACCGGCGGCGATCTCGACGGCTGCCTTGGTGATCTTGCGGGTGACGAACTGGTCGCCGCGCAACGGGCTCTCGTGGTTGTAGAGGATGCCGGTCGAGGCAAACAGGCCCGCAGCACGAGCCGCCGCCACGGCCTCGTGGGCACGGGCCTTGGACTCGCCGTACGGGTTGCCGGGGTTGAGCGGCGTCGACTCGCTCTGCGGGTTGGCGGCACCGGGTCCGAAGATCTCCGAGCTCGAAGCCTGGAAGAACCGACGAGGTCGGTCGACCAGTACGTCCAGCATTCGCTCGACGGACTCGACATTGACGGCGAACACCTCGTCGCGGTGGTCCCAGCTGGCCCGCACCGAGGTGAATCCCGCCAGGTTGTAGATCGTGGCGGGGTCATGGTGATCGAGCAGCTCGACGAAACCGTCGGTGTCGGTGAGATCGTGCGCCACCACCTCGACACCGTCCAGGTACGGGAGCAGTGCCACGGGCCCGCCCGGGTGCACCGTGCCGATCACCCGGTGACCGCAGGCGAGCAGCCTCCGCGCAAGGTGAACGCCGTCCTGGCCGCCCACCCCGGTGATGAGGGCCGTGGTGGTCATCGCTGGGCCGCGAGCGCCTCGACGTCGGCGTCGACCATCAACCGAGCCAGGTCCGTCGCGTGGGTCCTGGCCTCCCACCCCAGGAGCTCGCGAGACTTGGTCGGATCGGCGATCAGTGCGTCAACTTCGGTGGGTCGCTCGTAGCGGTCGTCGTGCGTCACGTGCTTCTCCCAGTCGAGTCCGGCGTGCTGGAACGACGTCTGGCAGAACTCGCGTACGGAGGTGCCGACCCCCGTGCCCAGCACGAAGGTGTCCGGCTCGTCCTGCTGCAGCATGCGCCACATGCCGTCGACGTACTCCTTGGCATAGCCCCAGTCACGAACGGCATCGAGGTTGCCGAGCACCAGCTCGTCCTGCAGGCCGGCGGCGATGCGCGCCACCGCCATGGTGATCTTGCGCGTCACAAAGGTCTCGCCGCGGCGAGGTGACTCGTGGTTGAACAAGATGCCGGAGACGGCGAACATGTCGTACGCCTCGCGATAGTTGACCGTGACCCAGTGTGCGTAGAGCTTGGCAGCGCCGTATGGCGACCGCGGGTAGAAGCCGGTCGTCTCTCCCTGCGGCGGCGGGCTCGCGCCGAACATCTCCGAGGTCGACGCCTGGTAAAAGCGACAATCGAGCTTGGCCGAGCGGATCGCCTCGAGCAGACGGATCGTGCCGATGCCGTCGGCCGAGGCGGTGTACTCGGGCATCTCGAACGAGACCTTGACGTGACTCTGGGCGGCCAGGTTGTAGACCTCGTCGGGCTCGATCGTCCGTACGAGGTTGACCAGGCTGACGCCGTCGGTCATGTCGCCGTAGTGAAGGTGCAGGCGCTTGGCGGCCTCGGGATCGGACTGCCAGATGGGGTCGATGCGGCCACGATTGAACGACGACGAGCGCCGTACGAGGCCGTGCACCTCGTACCCCTTGCCGAGCAGCAGCTCAGCAAGATATGAGCCGTCCTGACCGGTGATACCGGTGATAAGAGCCCGCTTGGTCACGGTCGACCTTCCATTGATTCGAACTCACACATCATGCCAGCCGTCATCGTGGTGGGTGAGACATGAAGTCGATGAACCTCGGCTTCAGCTTGTTCGCACCCGCGGGAGTGAGGTGGGCGCTGTCGCTGTAGAGGCCGACTCCCTCGCGCGAGGTGCCGCACTCGTCGTCAGGGCAGAGGATGTCGCGTACGCCGACCACAGTGACTCCTGCGGCAGTGGATGCCTGGCGGGTCGCGGCGAGCGTATGGCGCTGCTGCCGATTCATGGCAGCCAACGAGAGGTGCCGCTCACAGTCCGCTCGGTCACGGAGAACGTCGATCAGACGGCAGTCCCTGGGGGTCCAGGCCGACCCGTCGGCGCTGGCCCACTGGGGGATCAGCTCGACTGCCGCGACCTCGTGACCCAGTTTCTCGATCGCGCGGTAGGCGCGCACAAGGCTCGCCGCCCAGGCCTCCTGCTTGTCCTTGCCGTCTTCGTACTTGCGGTGCCTGGCGTCGACCAGGATGTAGTCCTCAAGGTCCGGGATCGACGAACCCGACGCGACGATCACGGTCGACTTCGGCTGCTTGCTGAGCCAGGTGAGTGTGTCCTTGTAGCGTCCGAGGCAGTCGACTGCGAACGTCAGTCGCACGTTGGGGCGGGCGGTGGCTGTGTCGGCTACTTGGCACGACGGGATCGTCGCGATGGTGATCCTGCGCCCGAGCTTCTCGGCTGCGCTCGCCGCCATGTCGGCGTACATGCCACCGTTCGAGTCACCGATGAGAATCATCGGTGCATCGTCGTCCGCTGGGCCGAAGGTGCATGCCGTCATGTCCCGCTCGGTGAGCGGCGTGGCCGACTGGCACCTCTCCTGCACGGGGTGCACCCCGCGCGAGACGCTGTTGGCGTAGTCCTTGACCGAGTCGTTCCACCAGTGGTTGGAGGTGGCGAACATCAGCAGGATGCTCGCAGCGACCACCGGGATGCTGGTGCCGAGCCACAGCCGCGGGGCCGACATTCCCGCGAAGCGTTGCCGATGGCGGATCGGATCCTCGACGTGGCGCAGGCTCAGGTCCGCCAGACCGAGAGCGATCAACGCTGCCACGGGGCCGGTGAGGAATTCTGCTGTGAGGACGATCAGTGGCCAGTGGAAGAGGTACCAGCCGTACGAACGATCACCCAGCCACACCATCGGGCCCGACGAGAGGACCTTCTCGCCGGCAGAGCTGGCGGCGTAACAGATGAGTGCCGAACCAATGACCGGGAGGGCCGCGACGTATCCGGGGAAGATCGACGGGTCATCGATCACGATCAAGCTGACGACGATCAGGCCTGCGCCGATGCCGGAGAGCCACTGAGCGCGACGAGCTGCGACGAGTGCGGGCAGCAGTGCCACGAGCGCACCTGCACCGAACTCCCACGCCCGGGTGACAGGTGCGTAGAACGCGAGCGTCGGACCGATCCCGAACGGGAGGTTCGCGTACGTGAGGACGACCGACGCCGCGAACGAGACCCCGGTGACCACCGAGATGACGATCATGAAGGTCCGGATGCGGTTGCTGCCACCGCGACGACGCAACCACCACAGAACGGCGACCACGATCAGAGGAAACGCGAGGTAGAACTGCTCCTCGACGGCGAGGGACCACATGTGAAGGAGCGGATTCAGCGAGGCACTGTCGGCGAAGTATCCCAGGGTCAGGACCGCCAGGACGGTGTTGGCAATCCAGAGCACGCTCGCGACGGCGGTGATGCCCGTGTCGTTCTGGGTCCCCACCGGGCTCGCGAACGGGATGCTGAGCAGGAGTGTCAGCAGGATGGCCAGTCCGAGAGCGGGAGCGAGTCGGCGTACGCGGCCTGCCCAGAAGTCGCGGAGGCTGAGACGCATCGTGCCGGCCGACCGTGACAGGACGAGGCGGGTGATGACGAAGCCGGAGATGACGAAGAAGACGTCGACGCCGATGAACCCGGCACCGATCGGTGCGCCCACGTGGAACAGGACGACGAGGAGAACAGCCACACCACGTAGGCCCTGGATGGACCGAAGCCTGCCGGCACCCCCACGCGATGTCGCAGTCATTTCTTGCCTTCCACCGTCGAGATCCGGTTGCCCGTCCCATGTCCGCCCCGAAGTCTTGCACGCGCAGAGCGACCTAGACTTGGCAGGTGAAGTTCCTCAATGATCTGCAGCCCACGCACGACCTGACCTACAACGACGTCTTCATGGTGCCGCGGCAGTCCGACGTGACAAGTCGCTTCGATGTCGACCTCACGACCGCCGACGGCACGGGCACGACCCTGCCGCTCGTGGTCTCCAACATGACCGCGATCTCCGGGCGCAGGATGGCCGAGACGATCGCCCGCCGCGGCGGCATCGCGATCATCCCGCAGGACATTCCCCTCGACGTCGTCGCGTCGACCGTGCGGCGGGTCAAGGCCGCCCACACGATCTATGACTCTCCCGTGACAGTCACCTCGACCACGACCGTCGGCGAGGCGATGAGCCTGCTCCCCAAGCGTGCGCACGGCGCGGTGGTCGTGGTCGATGACGGCAAGGTGCTCGGCATCGTCACCGAACGCGACGGCGCCGACATCGATCGCTTCGCGCAGGTCAGCGAGGTCATGACGGGTGATGTCACCACCTTCGATGTCGGCACGGATCCGCGTACCTGCTTCAACGAGATGTCGGCACGTCACATGGCAGTGGCCCCGGTGCTCGACGGCGGTCAGCTGGTCGGCGTCCTGACGCGCAAGGGCGCTCTTCGCTCGACCATCTATCAACCCGCTGTCGATGCCGACGGGGATCTTGTGGTCGGAGCGGCGGTCGGCATCAACGGCGACGTCGCCGCGAAGGCCGACTCGCTCCTCGGGCTCGGCATCGACGTGCTCGTGGTCGACACGGCACACGGCCATCAGGACAAGATGCTCGAGGCGATCCCGGTCGTCGTGGCCGCTCGCGATGCCCACCAGGCCTCGACGGGTCGCCGGGTGCCGATCGCGGCCGGCAACGTGGTGTCGGCTGACGGCGTACGCGACCTCGTCGCCGCTGGCGCCGACATCGTCAAGGTCGGCGTCGGACCCGGCGCCATGTGCACCACCCGCATGATGACCGGCGTGGGCCGGCCGCAGTTCTCAGCCGTGCTCGAGTGTGCCGAGGCCGCGCGGGAGGTCGGCGCCCACGTGTGGGCTGACGGCGGTGTCCGCTATCCCCGCGACGTCGCACTGGCGCTCGCCGCAGGTGCAGCGAGCGTCATGATCGGCTCGTGGTTCGCCGGGACGCTCGAGAGCCCCGGCGACCTCAAGGTCGGCCCGGACGGGCGGCCGTACAAGGAGTCGTTCGGCATGGCGTCGGCGCGCGCGGTGTCCAACCGTACGCGCGACGCCGCCGGCTTCGAGCGGGCCCGCATGGCGCTGTTCGAGGAGGGCATCAGCTCGTCACGGATGTTCCTCGATCCTGAGCGGCCGGGCGTCGAAGACCTCGTCGACCAGATCATCGCCGGGGTGCGCTCCAGCTTCACCTACGCCGGGGCCCGCACGCTGGAGGAGTTCAGCGAGCGCGTCGTCGTCGGTCTGCAGAGCTCGGCCGGCTACGAAGAAGGGCGTCCGCTGCACGCAAGCTGGTCCTAGCTCTGATCGAGCCCGCGCATGACGATGGCCAGGCCGCGATCGAAGGACGCGTCGAGGTCGGAGTCCGGCTCGACGACGCCGACCTGACTCGCCAGCCGATGCATCTGGGTGGCCTGGGTGTGGCCGAAGACGAACAGCAGGAGCGTGCGGGCGGCGTCACGGTCGCCGAGCACCTCGGCGAGCTCGGTCTCGATGCGCGACACCCCCAGCCGGAAGGCTGACGCGGTTGCCACCACGTCGGCACCGTCACGGATCGAGAGCATCGCGTCGCGCAGTGCGTGGCACACCGCGAGGGCTCGTTTGTCGCTCGGGCCGTCGACGGGTGCGCGTACGTCGGCGACGATCCGGTCGGCCATCAGGGCCAACAAGGTCTGCTTGTCCGGGACGTGGTGATAGAGCGCGCTCGGCTGGACACCGAGCGCCGTTGCCACCCGCCGCATCGAGCAGAACTCAAGGCCGTGTGTGTCGAGCACGCCGAGCGCACCGGTGATGACGTCCTCGAGGCTGTTGGCCATTCGAGAAGTCTATCCGCTAACCTGAACACTGTTCACCTGATCACCGTTCAGGTACGTCCAGACAGGCTCGAAGACTCATGACCCAGACCTCCCCCACGTCGACCCGGCGCACGTTGAGCACCACCGACCTCGCGCTCGTCGCCACGTTCGCAGCTTTCATTGCCGTGTGCGCGCTCATCGGTTCCCTCGGCACCAACGCCTCGGGCGTCGACTTCACCTTGCAGATGTTCGGCATCTTCCTGGCAGGAGCCGTGCTCGGAGCGAAGCGCGGCGCTCTCGCCGTGCTCCTCTATCTCGCTGTCGGCACGGCCGGAGTGCCGATCTTCGCCGACCACCAAGGGGGGCCGTCAGTGTGGACCGGCGCCTCGGCTGGCTACCTCATCGCGTTCCCGATTGCCGCCTTCCTGGTCGGACTTGCCGCCAGCACGGTTGCGCGGCGCAATCCCGCTGCCGCGGCGGCGGTCATCTCGATCGTGGCCGCCGTCGTGACGGTCGGGGTCGTGGGCGTTGTCGGCGCGATCGGCATGTCGATCAAGCTCAAGGTCGATTTCAACGTGGCCTGGGGTTATGCAACACCGTTCTTCGTGTTCGACATCTTCAAGGGAATCGCGGCCGGCATCGTCGCCGCCGCAGTGCACCGGGCCTTCCCGCAGCTTGTCGCCAAGCCCTGATCGCGTGCCACTTGCGATCGAGCTCGATGAGGTCGCCGTCCGCGTCACGACGCCGGACGGCGACCTCACGCTTCTCCAGCGAACGTCCGTCACGCTGACCGAGAACCGCATCGTCCTGATAGGCAGCAACGGCTCGGGAAAGTCGACGTTCGCCCGCCTGCTCAACGGTCTCGTCGAGCCCAGCGACGGTCACGTCACGATCGACGGGCTCGACACGGTCGACGAGGGGCGCGCCGTACGCCGCCAGGTCGGCTTCGTCTTCACCAATCCCGAGGCGCAGCTCGTCATGCCGACGTGTCTCGAAGACGTCGCGCTGTCCCTGCGCCGGATGATCAAGGACAAGAAGGAGCGGCTCGCCCGCGCCCGCGACGTGCTCGACAGCATCGGGCTTGGCGACAAGGCCGACACGACGGTGCACGCCTTGTCGGGTGGTCAGAAGCAGCTGCTGGCGCTGGCCGGAGTCATCGCGACCGAGCCCAAGGTGCTCGTCGCGGACGAGCCGACAACGCTCCTGGACCTGCGCAACACCCAGCTCGTCGCGGACAGACTCTTCTCCCTCGAACAGCAGCTCGTTCTCGTGACGCACGACCTCGATCTGGCCATGCGCTGCGACCGCGCCCTCGTCATCGACGATGCTCGTGTGGCGTTCGACGGCGACCCCGCGGTGGCCGTCGACTTCTACCGCGCCCTGGTCGGGTCATGAGCCAGTTCCTCATCGGCAACTACCGACCCGGACACACGCTGGTCCACCGCATCCCAGCCGGGCCGAAGCTGGGACTGTTGGCTGCCTTCAGCATCGCCACGGTCGCCGCACCGGGACCGGAGGCGGCGGTCGGCTTCCTCGTCGCGTCGCTCGCCGTGGCGGCGTGGGTGCGCACGCCCCTGAAGCACACCGTTCGTGCCCTGCGTCCACTGCTCCTCGTGCTCGTGCTCGTCACCGCGTTCCAGGTGTGGCAGCAGGGCTGGTCCCTCGCCATACATGTGGTCGCCGGGCTGCTCGCTTCCGTGATCATGGCGCTCATCTTCACCGCAACGACGTCGATCGACGCCGTGCTCGACGCGATCGTGCGTGGCCTTGGCCCGTTCCGCCGGTTCGGCGCCAACCCCGAGAGATTCGCACTCGCGTTCTCACTGGTGATCCGCGCCATTCCCGGAATCCTCGACATCGCGGTCGAGACGCGTGCCGCAGCGAAGGCTCGCGGACTCGAGCGCAACCCTCGCGCGCTGCTCGTGCCGATGGCGCTGCGCACCGTCGCGCGGGCGTACGAGACCGGCGACGCCCTGCACGCACGCGGGTTGGGCGACGACTAGCACCGGGACTGTTTACACGAGAAACCTTCTCGCCTAGGCTCCCGACAACGCGGATGCCATGGGGGATGTCCTCGCGGTGACGCCATGTGTATCGGGGGATATGCCATGCGAAAGACCCATTTTCTGGCGACGACGGCCGCGATCGCGGCCCTCGCCACAACGGCAGCGGGGTTGCCCGCAGCGACAGCAGCACCCAAGGATCGCGTCACGTCGACGCACCACATCTCGAGGTCCGGAGGCGACGCGGCGGATGCGATCCGCGACGCGCGCGCCGCGCGCACAGAGACGTTGGTGGGCGCCGACCAGAAGCTCATCGTGACCGATGCCTTGGAGGACTCGACCGGGGCGACCCACGTACGACTGCGTCGTGAGTACGACGGGTTGCGGGTCGTGGGCGGCGACCTGGTGGTGCACCGCAGCGCCAACGGCGACTTCGCCAGCAGCTCGCAGACCCTCAAGCGGAGCCTCACGCTGTCGACCACGCCCGCCGTCTCGAAGTCCGAGGCGCTCGCCCACCTCAGGACGACGTCGGCCAAGTCCGGTGCCCCGGAGCTGGTCGTGGACGCGACGGGCGCGGCGCCACGCCTGGCTTGGCTCGTCACCAGGACCGGCACGCAGAAGGACGGCACGCCGAGCCGCCTCGACACGTACGTCGACGCCACGACCGGCTCCACGATCCGGTCCGAGCAGCGCATCCAGACGGTCGACGGCGACGGTCAGTCGCTGTACGGCGGGACGGTCCCGCTCAACCTGACCCAGTCGGGCAGCTCCTACCAGCTCAAGGACCCCTCGCGCGGCAACACCTACACGACCGACATGAACAACGGGACGGACTCGTTCCTGTGTCAGCTGTTCGGCTCCGGGTGCAAGACCGGGACGTTGTTCGTCAGCACCGACACCCACTTCGGCAACGGATCCACCTCGAGCCGTGAGTCGGCGGCGGTCGACGCGCAGTACGGCACCGACACCACGTGGGACTACTACAAGACGACCTTCGGTCGCAACGGGATCTTCGGCACTGGCGCCGGCTCGTTCAACCGGGTCCACTACGGCAAGAACTACGTCAACGCCTTCTGGGACGGCACGAAGATGACCTACGGCGACGGCGACGGCGCCTCATACGGCCCGCTGACCTCGCTCGACGTCGCCGGGCACGAGATGTCGCACGGTGTCACCGAGAACACCGCCGGGCTCACCTACTCGGGCGAGTCGGGAGGCCTCAACGAGGCGACCAGCGACATCTTCGGCACGATGGTCGAGTTCTTCGCTGCCAACTCGCAGGATCCGGGCGACTACCTGATCGGCGAGGAGTTCGATCTGGCGGGCCACCGGGGCCTGCGTCGCATGGACAACCCGGCATCCGACGGCAGCTCGCTGAGCTGCTGGTCGACCAACGCCAAGAACGTCGACGTGCACTACTCGTCGGGCATTGGCAACCACTTCTTCTACCTGCTCGCCGAGGGCTCGGGGTCGAAGACGATCGGCGGAGTCCAGCACAGCTCGACGACCTGCAACGGCTCCTCGATCACCGGAATCGGCCGCACCGCGGCAGCGGCGATCTGGTACCGCGCACTCACGGTCTACATGACGTCCAGCACCAACTACGCGGGCGCGCGCACCGCAACGCTCAACGCTGCCAACGACCTCTACGGCGCCGGCAGCGCGCAGTCCGCGGCGGTCGGTGCCGCCTGGAGCGCGGTCAGCGTCAGCTGACCCGAAAGCCCCTCGAAGGGGCCGGTCGGACCCTCGGGATCCGGCCGGCCCCGTCGTGTCGCGGTAGCGTCAGCAGATGGACAACTTCGCCACGGCAGCCGCCGCGACGGCCGCGCTGATCGCCGCCGCAGCCTTCGTGCGATGGAGGTTGCTGACCCGGCGACGGACCCTCGGCACGGCGGCGGACCGGGCAACGTACGCGACGCTGCACACCGCCTCGCTCGCCGCTCCTTCGCTGCGTCGCGGGCTCAACTCCGAGAGCGCCAACCAGGCACTCCCCCACGTACGCGCGCTGCTGGGCAGCCCGACCGCGGCCATCACCGACATCCACGGACCGCTGGCCTGGGACGGTCCCGGCGATGCCGTCGACGTCGCCGAGCTGATGACCCAGGCGCTCAAGTCCGGCTCGACCCAGGCGTCCGACCGGGCAATCGTCGCACCCTTGTCCGTCGAGGATCGCGTCGTCGGGAGCATCGTCGTGATGAGCGACGAGGCGTCGGCCGGTCTCGCCCGGGCAACCACCGAGGTCGCCCGGTGGATGTCGAGCCAGCTCGAGCTCGCCGAGCTGTCGGAGTCACGCACCGCCTTGATGGAGGCCGAGCTCCGGGCACTCCGGGCGCAGATCTCGCCCCACTTCATCTACAACTCACTAGGTGCAATCGCCTCGTTCGTGCGTACCGATCCCGAGCGTGCCCGTGAGCTGCTGCTCGAGTTCGCCGACTTCACGCGCTACTCGTTCCGCGAGCACGGGGAGTTCACCACGCTTGCCGAGGAGCTCCGTTCGATCGAGCGCTACCTCGTGCTGGAGAAGGCACGATTCGGCGATCGACTGCGGGTCGTCACGCGCGTTGCTCCCGAGGTGCTCAGCGTGACGCTCCCGTTCCTGTCGGTGCAGCCGCTGGTCGAGAACGCGATCCGGCACGGTCTCGAGGGCAAGGACGGTGTCGGGACCATCACGGTCGTGGCGCTCGACTCCGGCACCGAGTGCCTGATCACGATCGAGGACGATGGCGTCGGCGTCGATCCCGATGTGGTCCGGGACGCGTTGGTCGGTCGTACGACGAGTGCCTCCGTGGGTCTGGCCAACGTCGACGAGCGCATCCGCACGGTCTACGGCAACGACTACGGGATCGTGGTCGAGACCGCGCCGGGGCACGGCACAAAGGTCCAGCTGCGCATACCGAAGTTCGCGCCTGGTGCGGAGGTGAGCGCCTCGTGAGCCAAGATCAGGTCGTGACTCCCAGACTCCACGCACTCGTCGTCGATGACGAGCGGCCGGTGCTCGACGAGCTCGTCTGGCTGCTGGGTCGTGACGAGCGAATCGCGTCCGTACGCGCTGCCCAGTCCGGTACGGAGGCGCTGCGGCTCCTCGAGGCAGGCGGTGATGTCGACCTGGTGTTCCTCGACATCGCCATGCCCGGGCTCAGCGGGCTCGAGATCGCCAAGGTGCTCACGAAGTTCGCCCACCCGCCGCAGATCGTGTTCGTGACGGCCCACGAGGCCCACGCCGTCGATGCGTTCGAGCTCAATGCCGTCGACTATCTCCTCAAGCCGATCCGTGAGGAGCGGCTGCGCGAGAGCGTGCGGCGGGCCACCGCAGACAGCGCACCGAGCCAGGCGAACCCCGACGAAACGATCGCGGTCGAGCTGGGCGGCATCACCCGCTTCGTCGCACGCGGCTCCGTGGCCTACGCCGAGGCGCAGGGCGACTACGTGCGCCTGCACACGCTCGACGGGTCGAGCCACCTGATCCGCACACCGCTCGGCGCTCTCGCCGACGACTGGGATGCAGCCGGCTTCGTACGCGTTCACCGCAGCACCGTCATCAACCTGGCGCACGTGCGGGAGGTGCGGATGGTGTCCGGACGCTGCAGCATCGTGGTCCCGTACGGCTCCGAGCTCGTCGAGCTGCAGGTGGCCCGGCGCCATGTGAGGACCGTCCGGGAGCGCATCCAGGATCGAGCACAGTGACAGACAAACCGGGAACCGAGCCGCCGGAGTACTCCGCGAGGGTCAGGGTCACCAGCCCGTTGACGTCGGCACCGGCCCACGTCCGCCGCAGCGTGCAGCAGGAGATCGACGAGTCGACCGGCGTCGGCGAGGTCTACATGAGGTCGCTGATCAGATCGCAGCTGATGGCGGCGCTGACCGTGACGACGACGTTGATCCTGTCGCTCGGCGCCCTGCCGATCGTCTTCCTCACGTTCGACTCGGTGACCGAGTACCGCATCGCCGGCGTGCCGCTCCCTTGGATCGTGCTCGGCGTCGTCGTCTACCCGGCGCTCCTGCTCCTCGGCTGGCTCTACCTGCGTCAGGTCGAGCGCGCCGAGCACGACTTCACGGAGCTGGTCGAGCCACGGGACTCCGCGTGAACGCCACGTACGGGGTCGTTGCGATCACCCTGGTCGCGCTCGCCACCGTGGTCATCGGCGCCTTCGGCCTGCGGATCAGCCGCACCACCAGCGACTTCTACGTCGCGTCGCGATCGGTGAGCCCCGTCCTCAACAGCTCCGCGATCGGTGGCGAGTATCTCTCGGCGGCCTCGTTCCTCGGCGTCGCCGGACTGGTTCTGGCCCATGGTGCCGACATGCTCTGGTACCCGATCGGGTGGACCACGGGCTACCTGCTGCTGCTGGTGTTCGTCGCCGCCCCGCTGCGTCGCTCCGGTGCGTACACGATCCCCGACTTCGCCCAGGTCCGTCTGCAGTCCGTCGGCGTACGTCGCATCTCCACGCTGCTCGTCGTCGGCGTCGGCTGGCTCTACCTGATGCCGCAGTTCCAGGGCGCGGGACTGACGATGCGTACCGTCACCGGTGCTCCGGGCTGGGTCGGCACCGTCCTGGTCGCCGTCATCGTCGTCGTCAACGTCGTGTCGGGTGGCATGCGGAGCATCACGTTCGTCCAGGCGTTCCAGTACTGGCTCAAGCTCACCGCCCTGCTCGTCCCCGTCTTCTTCCTTCTGCACGCGTGGGCGGCCGACGGCAAGCCGTCACCGGTCGCGCCGAGCGCTTGGTTCGCCCCGTTCGGCCAGTCCGACGCGATGGGCCTGTACGCGACCTACTCCGTGCTGATCGCGACGTTCCTCGGGACCATGGGCCTGCCGCACGTCGTGGTCCGGTTCTACACCAACCCCGACGGGCACGCCGCCCGCCGGACCACGCTGATCGTGCTCGCACTCCTCGGCGGGTTCTACCTGCTGCCGACGATCTACGGGGTGCTCGGCCGCATCTACGCCAGTGACCTCATCAGCGCCAACCGAGCCGATGCCGTCGTGCTCGAGCTGCCGTCGCGGATGATCGGAGGCACCGCGGGCGAGCTCCTCGGAGCCCTGCTCACGGCTGGCGCGTTCGGCGCGTTCCTCTCCACCTCGTCCGGCCTGACGATGTCCATCGCCGGCGTCGTCGGCCAGGGCCTGGCCCGCAACGGCACGATCTCGACCATCACCGGACTGCGGCTGGCGGCCGTCGGCTGCGTCCTGGTGCCGCTGGTGCTCGCGCTCACCGCCGACCGGCTCCCGGTGGCCAACTCGGTGACCTTCGCCTTCGCGTTGGCCGCGTCGACGTTCTGCCCGTTGCTGGTGCTGGGTATCTGGTGGCGGGGGCTCACCGCCAAGGGAGCCATCGCCGGCCTGATCGGCGGAGGATTGTGTGCCGGGGTTGCTCCGGTCCTGACGATCGCCCGGCAGCCGGAGGGCTGGTTCGGGCTGCTGATGAGCCAACCGGCCGCGTGGTCCGTACCGGTCGGCTTCGCGCTGATGGTCGGCGTCTCGCTGCTCACCCGAGCCGACGTGCCGACCAACGTCGCCCGCACCATGGTGCGCTTGCACACGCCCGAACGGCTGAACGTCGATCGGCGATTCTGACGGCGCTTGCAGCAACATCCCCGCCGCTCACCGCTCGTTGCCTACCGTTCGCCGCATCATCGTGACCGTACGCCGCAGGTCTGACTAGTCCGAGCGCACCGGGGTATCGGTGATCTGGCTCACACCTCGCGGGCTCCCTACGTTCAGGGGTGGTGACGCGCTCCGTGTCACTGAGCCTTCACGAAAGAGGTGACCCCCGGTGGCCGAAAAAGTGTCAGCCGAGGCCCATGCGGCCTATCAACGGATACACGCCACAGACGAGTTCGCCGAGCTCAAGCGTGTCTATCTCGGCTTCGTCGTACCCCTGACCGTCGCGTTCATGGTCTGGTACCTGCTCTACGTCCTGATGTCGAACTACGCGCACGACTTCATGGCGCACGTCCTGTTCGGCAACATCAACGTGGCCCTCGTCTTCGGGCTGCTCCAGTTCGCCACGACCTTCGGCATCGCCATCTGGTACGCACGCTTCGCCGCGCGCCGCATGGACCCGATCGCCGACGGTCTCCGCGCCGAATACGAAGAGGAGATCGAGCGATGAGCACCTTGCACTCTGTCCTCGTCGCTGCCGACAAGGGCGACAACCAGGCCCTGACCGGGTCGTTGTTCGTGGTGATCGTCCTGATCACCGTCGGCATCACCTTCTGGGCGAGCCGCAACAACAAGACCGCTGCCGACTACTACGCCGGCGGGCGCAGCTTCACCGGCGCCCAGAACGGTTTCGCCGTCTCCGGCGACTACATGTCGGCGGCATCCTTCCTCGGCATCTCGGGTGCGATCGCCCTCTCCGGCTATGACGGGTTCCTGTACTCGATCGGATTCCTGGTGGCCTGGCTGGTGGCGTTGTTGCTGGTCGCCGAGCTGCTGCGCAACTCGGGCCGCTTCACGATGGCCGACCAGCTGGCATTCCGCATGCGCGAACGCCCGGTCAGAACTGCCGCGGCAACCTCGACCGTCGTGGTGTCGATCTTCTACCTGCTGGCGCAGATGGTCGGCGCCGGCGCACTCGTCGCGCTCCTGCTCGGCGTGAGCTCTGAGACGGCGAAGAACCTGACGATTGCCGGCGTGGGCGCCCTGATGATCTTCTACGTCGTCGTCGGTGGCATGCGCGGGACCACCTGGGTCCAGATCGTCAAGGCGGTCCTGCTGATGGGCGGCACGATCCTGATCACCGTGCTGGTGCTGGCGAAGTTCAACTTCAACCTCTCCGACCTGCTCGGGACGGCCGCCGACCAGAGCGGCGTCGGCAAGGCGTTCCTCGAGCCGGGCCTGAAGTACGGCGTCTCCACCGAGAGCAAGATCGACTTCATCTCCCTGGGGCTGGCACTCGTGCTCGGCACGGCGGGCCTGCCGCACATCCTGATCCGCTTCTACACCGTCCCGACGGCGCGGCAAGCGCGCAAGTCGGTGCTGTGGGCGATCGGCCTGATCGGTGCGTTCTACCTGATGACACTGGTCCTCGGCTTCGGCGCTGCGGCGCTGGTCAAGGGCGACGCGAAGCAGGACATCGCCGACTCCGGCGGCAACCTGGCCTCGCCGTTGCTGGCAGAAGCCGTCGGCGGTGGTCCGGGCTCGACCGGAGGCGCAGTGCTGCTCGCCCTGATCTCGGCGGTGGCGTTCGCGACGATCCTCGCGGTCGTCGCGGGGCTCACGCTGACCTCTGCGTCATCTGTCGCCCACGACCTCTACGCCAACGTGTGGAAGGACGGCAAGGTCACCGAGAAGCAGGAGGTCAAGGTCGCCCGGATCGCGGCGTTCGTCATCGGCGGAGTCGCGATCGCGCTCTCGATCCCGGCACAGAAGCTCAACATCGCCTTCCTGGTGGCGTTGGCCTTCGCCGTCGCAGCCTCGGCCAACTTGCCGACGTTGCTCTTCAACCTGTTCTGGCGGCGCTTCAACACCCGCGGAGCGGTGTGGAGCATCTACGGCGGCCTGATCTCGTGCGTCGGCCTGGTGATCTTCTCGCCGGTCGTGTCGGGATCTGAGACGGCCATGATCACCGGCAGCGACTTCAGCTGGTTCCCGCTGGCCAATCCGGGCATCATCTCGATCCCGCTCGGATTCTTCCTCGGCTGGCTGGGCACCGTCACCTCGTCCGCGGACCTCGAGTCCGAGGAGCGATACATCGAGCTCGATGTCCGCGCCATGACCGGCGCGGGCGCCGAAAAGTAGAGCGCACGGCTCGCCGCGCTCGCCGCTTCAGCGACTTCGTCGCTGCCGGGCTTCGCCCGGGCGCTTGCCTCGCTCCGCTCGGCCCTTGGTCGAGGGGAGCAGGCAGGTGCAAGCGGCGGCGCGGCCAGTCGGCGCTTCCCAGAGGTTCAACCGCTTGTCGCGGGCACTTGTGGCCTGAGACACAATGCACGTAAGTCGAAAGAGGAGCACAGCCGTGAGCGAGCAAGGTCTGAGCAATCTGTCCCACGAAGACCGCCACTTCGATCCCCCTGCGGATCTGGCGGCCCATGCCAACCTCAAGGCCGAGGCGTACGAGCGAGCCGCGTCCGACCGCCTGGGGTTCTGGGCCGAGCAGGCCGAGCGCATCACCTGGGACAAGCCCTTCGACGAGGTGCTCGACTGGTCCAACCCGCCGTTCGCCAAGTGGTTCGTCGGCGGCACGCTCAATGCCTCCTACAACTGCGTCGACCGGCACGTCGAGGCCGGCAAGGGCGACAAGGTGGCCCTGCACTGGGTCGGCGAGCCCGAGGGCGACAAGCGCGACATCACGTACGCCGAGCTCAAGGACGAGGTGTCCCGCGCAGCCAACGCGCTGACCGATCTCGGTCTGGAGAAGGGTGATCGTGTTGCGATCTACCTGCCGATGATCCCCGAGGCCGTTGTCGCGATGCTGGCGTGCGCTCGCCTCGGTGCACCCCACACCGTCGTGTTCGGTGGTTTCTCCGCCGATGCCCTGTCATCGCGCATCCTCGACTGCGACGCCAAGATCGTCATCACCGCAGACGGCGGCTACCGCCGCGGGGCTCCGGCTGCGCTCAAGCCCGCCGTCGACGAGGCGCTCGAGAAATGTCCCGACGTGACCCACGTGCTCGTCGTCAAGCGCACCGCGCAGGACGTGGAGTGGACCGAGGGCCGCGACGTCTGGTGGCACGACGTCGTCGACTCAGCGCCGGACGACCACACCCCGGAGATGTTCGATTCCGAGCACCCGCTCTACGTGATGTACACGTCGGGCACGACCGGCAAGCCCAAGGGCATCCTGCACACCACCGGCGGCTACATGGTCGGTTGCGCCTACACGTACTGGTCGGTCTTCGACACCAAGCCCGAGACCGACATCTACTGGTGCACCGCCGACGTCGGCTGGGTCACCGGCCACTCCTACATCGTCTACGGCCCGCTCGCGAACGGCGTCACGCAGGTCATGTACGAAGGCACCCCGGACACCCCCCACAAGGGTCGTTGGTGGGAGATCATCCAGGACCTGAAGATCACCCAGCTCTACACGGCGCCCACTGCGATTCGTACGTTCATGAAGTGGGGCGAGCAGATCCCCGCCGACTTCGACCTCAGCTCGCTGCGGCTCCTCGGGTCGGTCGGGGAATCGATCAACCCCGAGGCCTACATGTGGTACCGCGAGCACATCGGCGGCAACCAGGCCCCGATCGTCGACACGTGGTGGCAGACCGAGACCGGCGCCATCATGATCAGCCCGCTGCCGGGCGTCACGTCAGGCAAGCCCGGCTCGGCGATGACCCCGCTTCCCGGCATCGCTGCCGATGTCGTCGACGACGCCGGCAAGCCGGTCGGCAACGGCGAAGGCGGCTACCTCGTCGTCACCGAGCCGTGGCCGTCGATGCTCCGTACGATCTGGGGCGACGACGAGCGGTTCAAGGAGACCTACTGGTCCCGCTTCGAGAACATGTACTTCGCCGGTGACGGAGCCAAGAAGGACGACGACGGTGACATCTGGCTGATGGGCCGCGTCGACGACGTCATGAACGTGTCCGGCCACCGCCTGTCGACCACCGAGATCGAGTCGGCGCTGGTGTCACACCCCAAGGTCGCCGAAGCAGCGGTCGTGGGCGCCACCGACGACATGACCGGTCAGGCACCCGTCGCGTTCGTGATCCTGCGCGAGTCCGCCGGCGATGGCGGAGAGGACGTCGTCCAGGAGCTCCGCAACCATGTCGCCAAGGAGATCGGCGCCATCGCCAAGCCCAAGAAGATCCTGGTCGTCGCCGAGCTCCCCAAGACGCGATCGGGCAAGATCATGCGCCGGCTGCTCCGCGACGTCGCCGAGAATCGCGACGTCGGCGATGCCACGACGCTGGCCGACTCCTCCGTCATGGATCTCATCTCTTCAGGCATGAAGGACGCCAAGGACGAGGACTGACGGGCGAGTCGCGAGCGGCACTTGTAAGGTCTCGGTATGGCCACAGCAAATGACGACCCCACGATCGGACGTCTGGTTGCCGATGCGAGCCGTGACGTCTCGGCGCTCGTCCAGTCGGAGATCGCGCTGGCCAAGTCCGAGCTCAAGACCAGCGCCGTGGCAGGTGGCCTCGCCGCCGGATTGTTTGTCGGCGCAGGCTTCATCCTGCTGCTCATCCTGATCCTGCTGTCGATCACGTTCGCGTACTTCCTGACGATGACCGGGCTCCACCCCGCGTGGGCGTTCCTGATCGTCACGGGCGCATACCTCCTGCTCGCCGCCGGCATGGTGGCGTTCGGCATCTACAAGATCAAGAAGATCAAGGCCCCGACCAAGACGATCGAGTCGGCCAAGGCCATCCCCGCGGCGCTCCGCGGCAAGCGCTAGTCCGACTTGCGGGTCGACACCCGGAGCAGCACACCGACCACGATGGCGGCTGCGCCGGCGATCGCGACCCACAGCAACATCTGGGCGAACGAATCGGCCGCGCGGTCGGCCAGCAGCTTCTGGAGCGTACGAGCGAATCCCGATGGCGCCGGCGTCTTGTCCAGGATGTTCGGCACGGCGTAGCCCGACGCGGCCCTCAGCAGCGCGGCAACCCCCAGGGCGCCCACGCCCAGCCAGACGAGTCCAGTGGAACGGCGCTTCGCGAACAACAGCGACAAGGCGGCTGCAGCGGCGACGACGACCCAGCCGATCCGGCTGCGCTCCTTGGAAGCCTCGATCTGGTCGAACGCCTCGCGCTGCGACGCCTCGTTGACCTGCAGCACGATCGCCCCGGGCTCGGGCAGGGCGACGGGAAGCCCTTCGGTGACGCGGGCCGCGATGAACTTCGCCAGCGGGCTCAGGTCGATCGCCAGACGGTCCTGGTCGGCGCTGGGCCCGAACATCAGCTGGTGCGAGCGCCGCTGCGACTCCTCCCACGCCGTGGTGAAGCCCGGCGCGTTGGCCGTGGTGGCAGCGGCGGCGGTGAGGACCGAAGCCACCGTGCCCTGCAGCGAGCTGGGCAATCCTTGATCGCGTACGAAGTAGTCGCTCAGGTAGGCCGAGAACGCCTTCTGCAGCTCGGGGTCCGATCCCATCGGTGAGGTGAACGTGACGTAGCCGTCCTCGTCAGCAAGGTTGGACGCCACCCAGGCCAGCGGGAGGGTCACGGCGGCGGCGAGCATCGCCACGATGACGAGCCCGGTCGCCAGGAGTCGCCTCATGCGCAACCGCCCGTCGAGACCTCGCGCGTCGATGAGCGGCCCTTGCTGGCATCTGCGGCCACCTGCTCCGCGGTCAGCGCATAGCCCGTCGAGGAGTCGGTCACCGACGCCGCGAAGATCACGCCGTACACGTCTCCTGCCTCCGAGACGAGCGGTCCTCCGGAGTTGCCGGACCGTACGAGACCGCGAATCGAGAACGTCTCGCGGAGCAGCTCGCCCTTGTCATAGATGTCGGGGCTGCGCAGGTTCATCTCGCTGCGGATGCGGGCCGCGCGAGCGTCGAACGGACCGTTCTCCGGGAATCCGAGGATCGCGGCCGAATCGCCCTCTTCACCCGTCTTGTCGAAGTCGAGGGGCTCCAGGCCGAGCCCGTCGACGCGGAGCACAGCGACATCGAGCCTGGGATCGAACACGACGACCTCGGCGTCGAGACGCCGACCGTCGACCACGACGACCGGATCGCTGACCCCAGCGACCACGTGGGCATTCGTCATGATGCGGTCCTGCGCGTAGGCGAACCCGGATCCCTCGATCCCGCGCTGGCAGGACGCCTCACCCAGGATCTTGACGACGCTGCCGGCGGCTTCACGGACACCTCTGCTCGCCAGGGTCGAGGTGTCAGGGGGTGCGACTGCCTTGATCTTCTCGTTCTCGAACGGATCGATGTATCGCGGGAAGAGATTGGCGTCGAGGACCTCGTTGAAGGCGCTCAGCACCGAGGTCGCCTGCGTCGGCATGACGCCGTCGACGCGCTCGAGGATCGCCGAGTCGCGTGAGGCGGTCGAGATGTAGGGGATCGAGGTGCCGCTCACCGAGTAGCCCAGCGCCCAGGCTGCGCACAGCACGGCGACCATGCTCAGCGCGCTGCCGGCCACGGCGTCGACCCAGCGAAGCGATCGCCAGGTCAAGCCGTCGCGCAGGTCAGTCCCGACGTACGTCCCGATGGCCTGTCCGACGGCCGCGGCGCCGATCACGGCCCCCAGGGCGATCAGGGACGTCGTCAGTGTCGGCGTTCGGTCCGAGAGGATCTTGGGCACCAGCGCGACCGCGAGCAGACCGCCGAGCAGCAGGCCGAGCGTGGCGATGAGGTTGACCACGAAGCCCTGGAAGTAGCCCGAGATCGCGTACGCGACGAGCACCAGGATGATCAGGATGTCGAGTGAGTTCATCAGAACAGCTCAGGCAGGGGTCGGGTGACGCTGTCGTCCCACGGCTTCTCCCAGCCGAGACGTTCGAACAGACGAGAGATGATCCCGGCGGTGAATCCCCACAGCGGCATGTCGCTGCCGACCTCGAAGCCCGGCCCGCGCCATCCCGACGGATGGACGACGCTGAACCGCATCGACGGATCCATCAGCTGACGAATCGGATGGTGGATGATGGCGGCAACCTCGGCGGTGTCGACGGGGTGCAGCTGTTTGGGCTCGCGCCAGTAGCCCAGCACCGGAGTGACGGCAAAGTTGTTGGGCGGCGCCCAGATGACCGGCAGCTGTCCGAAGATGTCGACCGAGTCGGGGTCGAGCCCGACCTCCTCCTGAGCCTCGCGCAGGGCCGTCGCGACGGCGTCGGCGTCACCTGGGTCGGTGGAGCCGCCGGGGAACGAGATCTGCCCGGGGTGGCTGCGCAGCGTGCTGGCACGCTCGGTCAGCAGCAGCTCCGGCCCGTGGGCGCCGTCGGAGAACAGCATGAGCACGGCGGCCTTGCGTGCATCGACGGGAGGATGGGGGAAACGCGGCGAGAGGTGCTCGGCCTCGACGGAGCCTGCCAGCTCGGCCAGAGGGCGCAGCCATTCGGGCAGGCTGTCTGCGGCCACCGTCTCCGTCGTCAAGGCGTCACTCCGAGATGTCGCTGGATCGCTGCCGTCAGGTCGGCATACGAGCGGAACGGGGTGCGCTCCGTCGCGACCATTCTCCCCTGCGCGTCCACGAACACTGTCTGCGGCAGACCGACAACGGCCAGCGCTCCCTTGAGCACCGAGTCGCGGTCGGTCATCAACGGGTACGTCACGCCCGAGGCCTTGGCCAGCTCGATCGCGTCGTCGGGGGCAGGATCGTCGAAGTCGACACCGAGGATCCGAAGCGTGGAGCCGTACTCCTTGTCCGCCCGGGCGAACAGCGGAAGCTCCTCGCGGCACGGGCCGCACCAGGTCGCCCAGAGGTTGATCACGGTCGGCGTACCGGTGAGGCCCGACAGCTTCACCTTCGCACCGCCGCCGAGGCAGTCAAGGACGATGTCGGGCAGCGCCTTGCCACCGGGAGCCTCGCCGTCGCTGGGCGGACAGTCCTCGATGCGGGCTGCCTTCTTGGCCGACGCCAGGCCCGACTCGTCGACCGTGGGATCGGGCCCACCGCCGAACGTCGGCTTCTCGCCGCTCGGCGCGCTCGTGCACCCGGCCAGCACGAGGAGGGCGACCACCACCAGCGTCTTCATGCGGGTCCCTGCGTCGTGACGAGCTTCGCCGCCTCTTCCGGGTCGGTCGGACCCGTACCGAACGCGGGGCACCAATGCGCCACCGGGCACGCACCGCAGGCGGGCTTCTTGGCATGACAGCACCGGCGACCGTGCCAGATCAGGTGGTGGCTCAACATCGTCCAGTCCTTGGGCGGGAAGATCGCCGCAACCGCGTGCTCGGTCTTGACCGGATCCCCGACGACCTCGTCCGGCACCCAGTCGAGGCGGCGGACCAGCCGCGCGAAGTGGGTGTCGACCGTCAGGCCCGGCACACCGAACGCATTGCCCAGCACCACGAAGGCGGTCTTGCGGCCCACCCCCGGGAGCTTGACGAGCTCGTCGAGGTTGCCCGGCACCTCACCGTCATGGCGCTCGACCAGCGCTGCGGACAGACCGCGCACGCTCTTGGTCTTGGCTCGGAAAAATCCGGTGGGCTTGAGGATGGCCTCGACGGCATCCGGGTCAGAGGCAGCCAGCGCGAACGCATCGGGATAGGCGCGGAACAGGACCGGGGTGACCGTGTTGACCCGACGATCGGTCGTCTGCGCCGAGAGCACGGTGGCGATGAGCAGCTCGAACGGGTTGGTGAAGTCGAGCTCGCAGCGCGCGTCGGGGTAGGTCTCGCCGAGCACCCGGTTGATCCGGCGAGCACGGCGTACGAGGGCCGTTTCCGGTCGCTGCGGGTCGGTCGGCACGCGCTCCAGCGTACGTGGACAGCGTGTGCGGGCGCACGACCCGTCCCGATGTGGGAAACTTCCTGCGGGTGCACACACTGTGACCCGCGCAACAGGAACAGAAGGAATCATGACCGACGACGTTCTCCGCCAGGCACCGCTGTTCTCCGGCCTCGACGACGAGGCGGCAGGAGCGCTCGAGACCTCCATGTCGCCGACGACCCTGCGCCGCGGCGAGATCTTGTTCAACGAGGGCGATGACGGCGATCAGCTCTACGTCGTCATCGACGGCAAGGTGAAGCTCGGTCGCACCTCACCGGACGGCCGCGAGAACCTGCTGGCGATCCTCGGCCCCGGACAGATGTTCGGCGAGCTGTCGTTCTTCGATCCCGGACCGCGATCCGCGACCGCCACCGCCGTGACCGACGTCGAGCTCAAGAGCCTCGGTCACGCCGCGCTCAGCCCGGTGCTCAGCGCCCACCCGGATGTCGCTCACGCGCTGCTCAACCAGCTCGCCGGGCGCCTGCGTCGTACGAACGAGGTCGTCGGCGACCTGGTGTTCTCCGACGTGCCGGGCCGCGTCGCCAAGGCGCTCCTCGACCTCGCGTCACGATTCGGTCGCCGCGCCGATGACGGCGTACATGTCAATCACGACCTCACGCAGGAGGAGCTGGCTCAGCTCGTCGGCGCATCACGCGAGACCGTCAACAAGGCGCTCGCCGACTTCGCCTCGCGTGGCTGGCTGCGCCTCGAGCCCCGCAGCGTCGTCATCCTCGACCTCGAACGCCTGCAGCGCCGAGCCCGCTAGCCTCGATCCCATCCCCGCGATGTGTGACGAAATGAGCGCTTCGCGCGACTTTTGACGCCTGCAAGGTCACAAATCGCGTCGGTCCTGCTCTTGGAGGTACGTGAGCTGGGCCGCGACCGAGAGGTCGGCGGCGGGCCACAGGATCTCGTCGACGTCTGAATAGACCCGTTCGACGACCTCACGCGGTGTCACCGCCCCCGCCTCGACCGCGGCACGTACCTGCTCGAGCCGTTCGGCCCGGTGCTCGAGATAGAAGTCGACCACCCCAGCGGGGTCGTCGATCACGGGCCCGTGCCCGGGCAGGATGCGCTCCACCAAACCCTCTTCGATGAGCTCGCGGATGTGCGCCAATGAATCGAGGTACGGACCCAGCGCTCCGTCAGGGTGCGCCACGATCGTGGTGCCACGCCCGAGGATCGTGTCGCCGCTGAACAGCGATGCCTCGGCACCGAGCACGAAGCAGGTCGAGTCGTTGGTGTGTCCCGGCGTTGCCAGCACCTCGATCAGCAGGCCGTCGACGTCGATGATCTCGCCGTCGACGAGCGGTTCGCCGTCGCGACAGAACTCAGGATCGGTGGACCTGGTCGGCGCTCCGGTCAAGTCGACGATGCGGGTGAGGGCGTCGGTGTGATCGAAGTGCCGATGCGTGAACAGCACGAGGGCGACCTCGCCGGCGGCCTCCACGACGGCGGCGATGTGCGCCTCGTCGTCGGGCCCCGGATCGATCACCACGGCCCTGCCCGAGCCTTCGCGCAGGATCCACGTGTTGGTGCCCTCGAGCGTCATCATCCCGGGGTTGTCGCACCGCAGCACCGACGCCCGGTCCGTCACCTTCGTCGCAGTCATGCCAGACCTCCCGTGTCACTCTCCAGGAACAGCTCGCCATCCACCTCGACCAGCTTGGGCTCGATCGGACGTACGGTGCGCTTCTCCGACGCCGCCAAGACGTCCGAGGCTGCGAAGCCGGAGATCTCCTTGCAGGTGAAGTAGGTCGGGGGCAGCATGCCGTTCGCACCGCCCTCCACCGCCTCCAGCACCTTGCTGAGCGGCGCCCAGTGCGCACGATCGGCCTCGCGTGCGAGCTCCCCGACGGCCTGCCCCTCGGGCAGCACCGCGACGAAGAAGCGGGTGTCGAAGCGCCGCGGCTCGAACACCGGTGTGATCCAGTGCGACCACGCACCGAGCAGATCCGTACGCAGCACCAGGCCCGAGTCGGCGAGGTAGGCACCGAAGGTCAGCTCGTGCGCCTCGAGCGCGAGTCGTGCTGCCTGGAACTCGGGACCGCTCGTGTCGGCAACCACCGAGTCAGCGTCGGGGCCGGCGAGCAGCACGCCGGACTCCTCGAACGTCTCACGCACGGCGGCACAGACCAGTCCCCGCGCGATGTCCTCGGAGCACCCGAACCGCTTGGCCCACTCCGCAGGCTGCGGACCCGCCCACGGCACGTCGGCGTTGCGATCTGCGTCGTCGACTCCCCCGCCCGGAAACACGTACATGCCCGGCGCGAACTCCATGGTGGGCTGCCGACGCAGGAGGTAGGCCTCGATGCCGTCGACACCGTCCCGAACGACGACGACCGTGGCCGCATCCCGCGGCGAGGCGGGATTGTCGGCGACGAGGGCTGCCCGTTCCTTCAGCATCTCTGGCACCGGCACGCGCATGTGTCAGCCGATCTCGACGACGAGCTCGACCTCGACGGGAGCGTCGAGTGGGAGCACGGGTACGCCGACCGCGCTGCGGGCATGCTGACCGGCGTCGCCGAATGCGGCTCCGAACAGCTCACTCGCGCCATTGGCCACACCGGGCTGACCGGTGAAGTCGGGGGTGCTCGCGACGAAGACGGTGGCCTTGACGACCCGGACGACCTGGTCGAGGTCATCGACCTGCGACTTGACCGCAGCGATCGCGTTGAGCGCGCACTGCTTGGCGCAGTCGTAGGCCTCCTCGGCGGACACCTCGCCTCCGACCTTGCCGGTCAGCAGCAGCTGTCCGTCACGCAGCGGCAGCTGCCCGGAGGTGAACACGTACGAGCCGCTTCGCACCGCTGGTACGTAGACCGCCACCGGGGCGGGCACGGTCGGGACCACGAGGTCCAGCGCGCTCAGTCGGTCCTCCACGGCACTCATTCGATCGGACGCTTGAAGTAGGCGACGAGGTTCTCCGGGTTCATGCCCGGAACGATCTGCACGAGCTCCCACCCGTCAGACCCGAAGTTGTCGAGGATCTGCTTGGTCGCGTGCACCAGCACCGGTGCGGTCATGTATTCCCATTTGCTCATGCCGCGACTCTAGTGCGTCCGGCGCTGCGCCCCCCAGAGACGGACTCAGAGCTTGGTGGTGGGAAATCCCTGAACGGGCCACGCCGCGACATGATCGGTACGCTCAACAGGTGGCTCTCTCGACTCAGCTCCATGTCGTCACCGGCAAGGGCGGCACCGGCAAGACGACGGTCGCCGCGGCTCTGGCGATGTCGTTGGCCGGTGAGGGCAAGAAGGTCCTGCTGTGCGAGGTCGAGGGCCGCCAGGGCATTGCCCAGCTGTTCGACGTGGCACCGCTGCCGTACGAGGAGCGCAAGATCGCCGTCGGACTCGGTGGTGGAGCGGTGTACGCGCTGGCCATCGATCCCGAGTCGGCGCTGCTCGAGTACCTCGCGATGTACTACCGTCTCGGCCGCGCCGGCAAGGCGCTCGACCGCTTCGGCATCATCGACTTCGCGACGACGATCGCTCCCGGCGTACGTGACGTGCTGCTGACCGGCAAGGTCTACGAAGCAGCCCGACGACGTGAGGGCCGCGACTTCACGTACGACGCCGTCATCATGGACGCTCCCCCCACGGGACGCATCACCCGGTTCCTCAACGTCAACTCCGAGGTGGCCGGTCTCGCCAAGGTCGGGCCGATCCGCAAGCAGGCCGACTCGATCATGGAGATGATGCGGTCGAGCGACACCCGTGTCCACCTCGTCACGGTGCTGGAGGAGATGCCGGTCCAGGAGACGATCGACGGGATCGCCGAGCTCAAGGGCGCGGACCTTCCCGTCGGCCACGTGATCCTCAACCTCGTACGGCCACCGCTGATCACGGCAGCCACCCGGAGCGCACTCCAGGGCGGCACCGTCTCGGCTGACGATGTCGGCGCGGCACTCTCCAAGACCGGTCTCGACCCGGCCGCGGCGGCCGACCTGATCGCCGGCGGGGTGGCCAATGTGAAGCGGCAGGAGCTCCAGGAGGGGCAGCGCGAGATCCTGGTCGACTGCGGTCAGCCGCTCATCGAGCTGCCGTCACTGCCCGACGGCATCGACCTCGGCGCCCTGTTCGAGCTCGCCGAACAACTCAAGAACACGGAGCTCGAATGAGCAAGAAGAGCGCTCCGCCGCCCCGCAAGGTCAAGGCAACGCCCCGCGGCATGTCCGGCGCGGCCAAGGGCACGCTCGACATCGATGCGTTGCTCGACGACCGCACGACCGAGATCATCGTGTGCTGCGGTTCCGGCGGCGTCGGCAAGACCACGACCGCCGCCGCCCTGGGCCTGCGAGCTGCCGAGCAGGGCCGCAAGGTCTGCGTGCTCACGATCGACCCGGCACGCCGTCTCGCCCAGTCGATGGGGCTCACCGAGCTCGACAACACGCCGCGCCCCGTCAAGGGCGTCGGCGACGGTCCGGGCAGCCTCGACGCGATGATGCTCGACATGAAGCGGACGTTCGACGAGGTCGTCGAGCAGCAGGCATCGCCGGAGAAGGCCGCGCAGATCCTCAACAACCCCTTCTACCTCGCGCTCTCGAGCTCGTTCGCGGGCACGCAGGAGTACATGGCCATGGAAAAGCTGGGGCAGCTGCATGCCCAGGCGGTCGATGAGGAGCGCCGGTGGGACCTGATCATCGTCGACACCCCGCCGTCGAGATCGGCACTCGACTTCCTCGACGCGCCCGAACGGCTCTCGTCGATGCTCGACGGCCGTTTCATCAAGCTCCTGCTGGCTCCCGCCAAGGGGCCGGCCAAGCTGCTGACAGCAGGCTTCGGCATCGTCACCAGCGCGCTCAACAAGGTGCTCGGCGCCCAGGTGCTCACCGACATGCAGACGTTCGTCGCGGCGTTCGACACCTTGTTCGGCGGCTTCCGGCAACGCGCCGAGGGCACGTACGCGCTCCTGCAGGCTGACGAGACTGCCTTCGTGGTCGTCGCCTCACCCGAGCCCGCCGCGATGCGCGAGGCGTCATACTTCGTCGAGCGGCTGGCGGGTGAGGACATGCCGCTGGCCGGTTTGGTCATCAACCGCGTCCACGACGACGGGGCCCAGGGCATCACCGTTGCCGACGCCGAGTCAGCCGCTCACCGACTCAGCTCGGGTAGCGCAGCAGATCAGGTGACGGCTGACCTGCTGGTGATCCATGCGGCCCGGCTCAAGGTCTCGACGCGGGAGTCCAGGCTGAAGTCACGGTTCGCGGCTGCTCACGGAGGTGTGCCGACGGTCTCCGTCGCAGCACTCGCCGGAGACGTCCATGATCTCGACGGACTGCGTGAGATCGGCGAGCTGCTCGCCAAGAAGGGCTAGACCGCGACCTGGAGGATGTTGCGCCAGGCGGTGACATTGGGCCGGCGACGCAGCAGGGCGCGACGCTCACGCTCGGTCATGCCGCCCCAGACACCCCACTCGATGCGGTTGTCCAGTGCCTCGGCAAGGCACTCGGCGCGTACGTGACAGGTGGAGCACACCTGCTTGGCGCGGTTCTGCTCGGCACCCTTGACGTACAGAGCATCTGATTTTCCGCGGCAGGCGGCCTGTGCCGCCCAGTTGTCGTTCCACTGCATGATCTGAACCTCCCCGAGACCGGCCAGGGTGGCCGAAGTGAGTCTGAATTCAGGCTAAGAAAGCAGCCAACCGCAACGTCAGACCGTTCTGGATGATCTTGTGTAGTCCTAAATGGCTAGACGTTTGTACAGGTAAGGCCCGATTTACTCGCATCACGTACGCTGGCTCCCATGGCTTGGGAGGACTTTCGCGCGTCGCTGCGCCGACTCGTGCAGTCCAAAAAGACCCCGCAGAGCACAGCGGGTGCGATCGGGTCGATGGCTCGCCTTTCCGTCCTCGCCGGCATCGCCGTTGCGGCGATCCTGATCCCGGCGAGCACGTTCGTCGCCGTCACCGGCAGCCACGTCACCAACGACTTGGTCAGCCTGCCGCTGACCCTCGAGGATCGCCCCAACCCGCAGACGACGCGCTTGCTGGCATCCAACGGCGAGTTGCTGGCGTACTTCTACCAGGAGAACCGCCAAGAAGTGCCGCTCGACAAGATCGCCCCGGTCATGCAGAAGGCGATCCTCTCGATCGAGGACGCACGGTTCTTCGATCACGGCGCCCTCGACCTCAAGGGCACCCTCCGAGCGCTGGTCAACAACGCCTCGGCCGGACAGACCCAGGGCGGTTCGACGATCACCCAGCAGCTGGTCAAGCTGACCCTGCTCTCACAGGCAACCAGCAAGAAGGAGCGCATCGCAGCGACCGAGACCTCGCTGGCGCGCAAGGCCCGCGAGCTCAAGCTGGCGATCGCGTACGAGAAGGAGCACACCAAGAAGGAGATCCTGGAGCGCTACCTCAACATCGCCTACTTCGGCGACGGCGCTACGGCATCCAGGCCGCGGCCTTCCACTACTTCTCCCAGAGTCCCGACAAGCTCACGGCGACCCAGGCCGCGACACTCGCCGGCCTCGTCAAGAACCCGGTCGAGTTCGACCCCCGCATCTATCCCGAGCGCGCCCTGCAGCGACGCAACACCGTGCTGGCCGTGATGGGACGCCTCGGCGTGCTGACTCCGAGCCAGGTCGAGAAGCAGTCGGCCACACCCCTTCGCCTCAAGATCACGAAGTACCCCAACGGCTGTGTCTCCTCGGTCGCTGCGTTCTCGTGCGACTACATCCGGCGCTATCTCGGTGAGGAGTCAGCCCTCGGCGCGACAGTGGCCGAGCGCGAGCAGCGCCTCGTACGTGGTGGCCTGACGATCAAGACCAATATCGACCTCCGCATGCAGAAGGCCGCCAACGAGGCGGTCAAGTCCACGGTCGACGCCAAGGACAAGGCGGTCGCCGGCATGGCCATGGTCGAGCCCGGGACCGGCAAGGTTCGGGCCGTTGCGCAATCCCGGCCGATGGGTCGCGACAAGAAGAAGGGCCAGTCCTACATCAACTACACGGTCCCCAAGGCTTACGGTGGTTCCGGAGGCTTCCCGGCGGGCTCGACGTTCAAGATGTTCACCGTAGCGGCTGCCCTCAAGCAGGGCATCGATGTCGGCAAGACCTACAACTCGCCGCGCGACCTGGTCATGCCGGCGGGCACGTACTTCGACTGTGAGGGCGGCGGCACCAGCAAGTGGAAGGTCAGCAACTCCACCTCCAGCGGCAACATGAACATGTACACCGGCACCCGCCTCTCCGTGAACACCTACTTCGCCCAGCTCGAACGTGATGCCGGCCTCTGCAACACCGTCAAGGCCGCTGAGTCGATGGGCATCGTCGTGCCGTTCGACCCCAAGGCCAAGCCACCGATCACCAACCAGGTGGGCCCATTCACCCTGGGTGTGACCGACGTGAGCCCCCTCGACATGGCCGCCGCGTACGCCACACCGGCTTCGGGTGGGAAGTACTGCAGGCCGATGCCGGTCTCGTCGATCGTCGATCTCAACGACAAGGTCGTCAAGGAGTACAAGCCCGATTGCGAGCGGGTGCTGTCCAAGGACGAGGCGGCCCAGATCAACGACATCCTGCGCGGCGTCCAGCAGCCCGGCGGCTTCGGCTTCGCCAACGGCACGGCGCTGCGCATCCCGTCGGCAGCCAAGACCGGCACGACCCAGGACAACAAGGCCGTCTGGTACAACGGCTACACCCCCGAGCTGGCCACCGCAGCGATGATCGCCGGTGTCACCAACAAGGGACTGCCCAAGTCGCTGGCAGGAGTGACCGTCAACGGCCGGTTCCTCAACTTCAACGCAGTCGGCGGAAGCTCACTGGCTGGCCCGATGTGGAAGAAGGCGATGGGCGTCGTCCAGGACTACCTGGAGCCGTCCAACTTCGACCGTCCTCCCCAGGGTCAGCCGAGCGCGCCCAAGAAGGGCAAGAGGGGCGGCGACGATAACGACCGACAACCGCGACCGATGCGTTTCCTCCGTGAGCTAGGCGCCCAGCTGGGCCTTGACCTCGGCGGCAACTGCTCCACCCTCGGCCCTGCCCTTGACCTGCGGTGACACGATCCCCATCACCTTGCCCATGGCCTTCATGCCCTCGCCCGCCGAGCCGGACGCCTCGACGGCGGCGGTCACGATCGCCCTGATCTCGTCGGCGCTGAGCTGTTCGGGCAGATAGACGGCAAGGATCTCGGCCTCTGCCTTCTCCTTGTCGGCAAGCTCCTGTCGGCCACCTTCGGCGAAAGCCTGCGCGGCCTCTCGACGCTTCTTTGCCTCGGAGCCGAGCACCGTGACGACGTCCTCGTCCGTCAGCTCCTTGGCTTCCTTGCCGGCCACCTCGGCGTTGGTGATGGCGGCGAGCGCCATGCGCAGGGTTGACGTACGCAGGGCGTCACGGGCCTTCATCGCGGTGACGAGGTCGGTGTGGAGCTGATCCTTGAGTGCAGACATGGGGCAAGTCTCCCACCACGCTGTGAAAGGCTGGGCTCCATGCTCCCCCTCGTCCTGCCGATTGCCGTCGCAGCGACCGGGTTGACCTACTCCCTGTACGAGGCGCGCGCCTTCACGCTGCGCGAAGCCACGGTGCCGGTGCTCCCGCCCGGCTCCGCACCGTTGCGTGTCCTCCATCTGTCCGACACCCACATGACGCCGAGCCAGCACAAGAAGCAGAGGTGGCTCCGCGGACTCGCCGACCTGCAGCCCGACCTCGTCATCAACACCGGTGACAACCTCGCCCACATGGATGCCGTGCCGACGGTGATGGAGGCGTACGGCGACCTGCTCGACATCCCGGGTGCCTTCGTGTTCGGGTCCAACGACTACTTCGAGCCGCATGCCAAGAACCCACTGCGCTACCTGACCGGGGGGACCGGCACCGGCGGGGCAGAGCTTCGGACAACGCCCGACCTCCCGTTCCGCGAGCTGCGCGCTGCTTTCACGGCGCGGGGCTGGACCGATCTGACCAACCGCCACGCCTCACTGGAGGTTGACCGGCCACAACCTTGCCTTCGTGGGCGTCGACGACCCGCATCTCGGCTACGACAAGCTCGACGACGAGCCGGCCGACATGTCAGCAGACTTGGCGATCGGGGTGGCCCACGCGCCCTACCTTCGAGTGCTCGACCGTTGGAACTCGCTCGGCTATCCGCTGATCATGGCCGGGCACACCCATGGCGGCCAGCTGGCTCTGCCGTTCTACGGCGCACTGGTCACCAATTGCGATCTCGACCGCAAGCGAGCCAAGGGGCTGCACAAGCACCAGGTCGACGGTCACGATCCGTCGTGGCTCCACGTGTCTGCCGGGTTGGGCACCTCGCCTTTCACGCCCGTACGTTTTGCCTGTCGCCCCGAGGCAACTCTGCTCACGCTGACTGAGATAGACTCACCCGGGTCCCGCTAGGGACTGGCCGGGGTGTGGCGCAGCTTGGTAGCGCGCGTCGTTCGGGACGACGAGGCCGCAGGTTCAAATCCTGTCACCCCGACGCAGTTGAAGGGGCCGGCTCATTTCGATGAGCTGGCCCCTTCCGCATTGGCTGCCGGCCGCTTCAACTGCGTCACTGAGGGCCCGCAGGATTTGAGGAGGAGGCGCACCCGGAGCGCAAGCCAAATCAACAAGTCAACGGCGCCGACGGAGTCCTGTCACCCCGACGCAGTTGAAGGGGCCGGCTCATTTCGATGAGCTGGCCCCTTCCGCATTGGCTGCCGGCCGCTTCAACTGCGTCACTGAGGGCCCGCAGGATTTGAGGAGGAGGCGCACCCGGAGCGCAAGCCAAATCAACAAGTCAACGGCGCCGACGGAGTCCTGTCACCCCGACGCAGTTGAAGGGGCCGGCTCATTTCGATGAGCTGGCCCCTCCCGCATTCGCTGCCGGCATTGAGCGGTGAGTTAGTCGCCCATCCCGCCCATCGTCAGGCGAGCAGGTCACCGCCACCTCCGGGAATGGGCGAGCAAGTCACCGCCACCTCCGGGAATGGGCGAGCAAGTCACCGCCGTCGCCTTGGAGCCGTGTTGTGCAGTCGGTCGCAACCGGATCGCAACTCTTCACTCGGGTCGCCGGTGACCGGTGCTGTGAAAGACTCGAAACATGGCTGACGACAAGAAGGGACCCGCGAAGAAGGTCGTCAAGCGGGTCATCAAGAAGCCTGTCGCCACGCCCCAGTCAAAAGATGCCGCACCCCAGGTTCGATACGGCCGTCAGGTCACGACAACGGCGAGCCCCAAGGCGAAGGCTGCTGCCCCCTCGGCCAAGAAGTCGGCCAGAACTGCAAGGAGTCCGCGCCCCAAGGTTGCCGTCGGCGCCAAGGTCAAGAGCGCACAGAAGGCCGTGACCTCTCGTGGTTCGAGCGCCGCGACCGGTGTCGCCGGTGCCGTCAGGTCCACCTCGACCCGCGTCGGTGAGGTGATCGGCGACAGGTTCTTCGCCCTCCGTACGTGGCGCATGCCGCACTGGGACCCGATGGCGGCATCGATCTTCACCGGCGCTGTGGTCGGACTCATCGGCGTCGGGCTCGGCCTGTTGTCAAAGCTCATCTTCAACGAGCTCCGCGGCGTCTCCAGCGGTGGTGGCAGCTGGGGGTCACTGACGTTCGTCGTCGTGGCGTTCGTCGCATTCGTCCTCGGCGAGCTGCTCCTCACCGGCTTCGGCGTGGCCCAGGCACGACTCACGAGTTTCCTCGGTGTGGTGCTCACGATCGTCGCGATGCTCGGGCTGTTCCTCGGTCTCGCCGACACCATCTGGGGCCTGGTGATCGTGCCCGTCGTCGCGGTCGTCTCCTACATGCTGGCCAGGTGGTTGCTCGACCTCGCCGAGACCAGCACCGTCGAGACCGACTGAGTCAGCCGCCCGGAGCAGGGCTCGGCCGACTAGACCAGCAGCTCGGCAATCTGCACGGTGTTGAGTGCAGCGCCCTTGCGGAGGTTGTCGCCGCTGACGAACAGCACGAGACCACGGTTGCCGTCGATGCTCTGGTCCTGACGGATGCGACCCACCAGGCTTGGGTCATGGCCCGCAGCCTGCAGCGGTGTTGGCACGTCGACGAGCTGTACGCCGGGCGCCGACGCAAGCAGCTCGGTTGCACGAGCGACGGTGAGGTCTGAGGCGAACTCGGCGTTGATCGACAGCGAGTGCCCCGTGAACACCGGGACACGAACGCAGGTGCCCGCGACCCGGAGATCGGGGATCCCGAGGATCTTGCGGCTCTCGTTTCGGAGCTTCTGCTCCTCGTCGGTCTCGAACGATCCGTCGTCGACGATCGACCCGGCCAGCGGAAGCACGTTGAACGCGATCGGCGCGACGTACGTGGTGGGCGCGGGGAACGTGACAGCCGAGCCGTCGTACGAGAGCTCGTTGGCCTTGTCGACCACGGCGAGCGCCTGGCCGTGCAGTTCCTGGACGCCGGCGATCCCGGATCCGGAGACAGCCTGATAGCTGCTGACGACGAGCCGTACGAGGGTGGCTTCATCGTGCAGCGGCTTGAGGACCGGCATCGCCGCCATGGTCGTGCAGTTGGGGTTGGCGATGATGCCGCGGCCACCCGGACCGGTTGCACGCTGGATGTCCTGGGGGTTGACCTCGCTCACGACGAGCGGGATCTCGGGGTCCTTGCGGAACGCCGACGAGTTGTCGATGACGGTCACTCCAGCGGCGGCGAAGCGAGGAGCTTGAGCTCGCGACAGCGTCGCCCCGGCCGAGAACAGCGCGATGTCGAGGCCTGACGGGTCCGCGAGCTCGGCATCCTCGATGACGATCTCGCCGCCCTTCCACGGCAGCGTCTTGCCAGCTGACCGCGAGGACGCGAAGAATCGCACCTCGTCGGCGGGGAAGCCGCGCTCCTCGAGGATGCTGCGCATGGCGACGCCAACCTGCCCGGTCGCGCCGACGATCCCGATCGAAGTCATCGTCCGGTGCCTCCGTAGACGACGGCCTCGACCTCGTCAGTGCCCAGGTTGAAGGCGTCATGCGCAGCGTTGACCGCCGCGTCGACCTGGTTGTCGGTGACCACCACGGAGATGCGGATCTCGGAGGTGGAGATCATCTCGATGTTGACCCCGGCATCGGCGAGCGCCTGGAAGAACGTCGCGGTGATACCCGGTGACGAACGCATGCCGGCACCGACGATCGACACCTTGCCGACGCTGTCGTCGTACTGGAGGCGTTCGAAGCCGACGTCATCCTTGAGCCGCGCGAGCGCGGTCATCGCCGTCTGGCCATCGGCGCGAGGCAGGGTGAACGAGATGTCGGTCAGGTTGGTCGCCGCGGCAGAGACGTTCTGGACGATCATGTCGATGTTGATCTGGGCCTCGGCGAGTGCGCGCAGGATCGCGGCGGCCTCGCCGACCTTGTCGGGCACACCGACCACGGTGATCTTGGACTCGCTGCGATCGTGCGCAACGCCGGAGATGATGGCCTGTTCCATGGGGAACCCCTCTTTGCTGACGTCGTCGGTGCTGACCACCCACGTGCCGGTCTTGTCGGAGAACGACGAACGGACGTGGATCGGGATGTCGTTGCGGCGGGCGTACTCGACGCAGCGCAGGTGCAAGATCTTGGCGCCGCTGGCCGCCATCTCAAGCATCTCCTCGTACGAGATGCGGGGGATCTGCTGGGCATTGGGCACGATGCGCGGATCGGCGGTGAAGATTCCGTCGACGTCGGTGTAGATCTCGCAGACCTCGGCGTGCAGGGCAGCGGCGAGCGCCACGGCAGTGGTGTCCGAGCCGCCGCGGCCGAGCGTGGTGATGTCCTTGGTGGTCTGCGAGACACCCTGGAAGCCGGCGACGATGGCAACAGCGCCTTCGGCGAGCGCCGCCTCGATGCGTCCGGGAGTCACGTCGATGATCTTGGCCCGGCCGTGCTCGGAGTCGGTGATGACGCCGGCCTGCGAGCCGGTGAACGAGCGCGCTTCCTGGCCGAGGTTGCCGATCGCCATGGCGAGGACGGCCATGCTGATGCGCTCACCTGCGGTGAGGAGCATGTCGAGCTCGCGACCGGGCGGCAGCGGCGCGACCTGGTTGGCGAGATCAATCAGCTCATCGGTGGTGTCGCCCATGGCTGAGACCACGACGACAACGTCGTGACCGGCCCTCTTGGTCGCGACGATGCGCTGGGCGACCCTCTTGATGCTGGTTGCGTCGGCAACCGAGGAGCCGCCGTACTTCTGGACGACAATGCCCACGAGCCCGTTCCTGCCTTGGGTGAAGATGTACGGATTGCGCGACGCTGCGCCCGGTCAGTCTACCGGTTGGCCGACAACGGCAGCAGCACAGTTCCTGCCGCGAGACGGCGAAGATCAGTCAATGTCAGCGGTACTCGGGGTTGGGCGAGCCCGAGTCCTTGGCGTAGCTGTGCACGCCGGCGTCCCACACCGTGCGCTGGTTGCCGTACGCCGGGATGCCACCCGCATCCTTCAACTGCTTCGCGGCATGCAGGAGGTTGTAGGTCATGAACGTGGTGTTGCGGTTGGTGAAGTCGTTCTCCGGCCCACCTGACCCCTCGTCGAGGTAGGAAGGACCAGGACCTGCCTCCCCGATCCAACCGGAGTCGGCCTGTGGCGGGATCGAGAAGCCGACGTGTTGCAAGCTGTAGAGAACGTTCATCGCGCAATGCTTGATGCCGTCCTCGTTTCCGGTGATGATGCACCCGCCGACTCGGCCGTAGAACGCGTACTGACCTTCGTCGTTGAGCATGCTCGAGGCTGAGTAGAGCCGTTCGATGACTTGCTTCATGATGCTGCTGTTGTCGCCGAGCCAGATCGGGCCGGCGAGCACGAGGATCTCGGCCGCCATGACCTGGTCGAGGATCCCGGGCCACTCGTCGACATCCCATCCGTGCTCGGTCATGTCGGGATAGACACCAGTCGCGATCTTGTGGTCGATCGCCCGGATCTCGGTGACCCCGACGCCATGGCTGCGCATGATGTCTGCGCTCTTGACGACGAGCCCGTCGGTGTTGCTCGGCTCCGGCGACTTCTTGAGGGTCGCGTTGATGAACACGGCGTTGAGGCCGCTGAAGTCAGGCGGTGAGGTTGGCATGCCTGAGTCTGATCCCGCCCAGGCGGACTCGCAACCCGGTTCAGCTGGCGGCTGCGTTGCCGATGGTCGTTCGGCCTTCGAACGCGCGACCCAGGGTGAGCTCGTCGGCGTACTCGAGGTCTCCACCGACCGGCAGTCCGCTGGCGAGCTTGCTGACGCGCAAGCCGTACGGGGACAGCATGCGAATGAGATAGGTCGCCGTCGCCTCACCCTCGAGGTTGGGGTCGGTGGCGATGATGACCTCGGTGACGGCGCCGTCCTGCAGGCGCTGGAGCAACTCCTTGATGCGCAGCTGGTCGGGCCCGATGCCGGCGATCGGCGAGATCGCACCGCCGAGCACGTGATAGCGGCCGCGGAACTCGCGGGTGCGCTCGATCGCCACGACGTCCTTGGACTCCTCGACGACGCACAGCACGCTGAGGTCGCGGCGCGGGTCGGCACAGATGCGGCACTCGGTGTCGACCGTGACATTGCCGCAGATCGAGCAGAAGTGGACCTTGGCCTTGACCTCGGTCAGGGTCGAGGCGAAGCGGCGTACGTCCTCGGGATCGGAGTCGAGCAGGAAGAACGCGATGCGTTGCGCGCTCTTGGGACCGATGCCGGGGAGTCGCCCGAGCTCATCGATCAGATCTTGGATCACGCCGTCATACATAGGGGTTCAGCCTATGTGGTCGGGCCTCGCGGCACGTGGTGGACTCGCTCTAGAACAGCGGCTGACCGGCCAGGATCCGGACCAGCTGCTCGACGCGTACGTCCTCCTGCTCCGGGTGCGGATAGACCGTCGCGGTCAGGGCCTCGCCGTCGAGCATGTGGACGATGCCGAGGACGATCGTGTCCAGCTCGACCGGTTGCATCGAGTCAGCGATCGGGAGTGCACGACCAAGCTCGATGATCTCCTCGTGATAGCGCCGGGCCAGAGGCTCAAGGCGCTGGCGGAGCGCGGCGTCGGTGCGGGCGGCGACCAGCAGCTCGTACCAAGCGGCGTTGATCGGAGCCCGGGTCGCCCGACGCAGGAGCCGGACCACCTCGGCGACGTCGAAGTCACCCATGGATCCGAGTCCCGTACGGAAGTCGTCGAACTGGCGTGCCCGTACGGCATCGGCAGCCGCGAGGATCACGTCGAGGCGCGACTCGAAGTGGCGGAACAACCCGCCCTGCGAAACACCGGCACGTCGGGCGATCTCGTTGGTCGTGGTGCGGGCATAACCGACCTCGCCGAGCGCGGCGACGGCTGCGTCGACCAGGACCGCGATCGTCGCCTCCCGACGCTGCGCCTGCGTGCGTCGGGGGGCTGTCGTCACGGCGCCTACTGTGCCACCACCGGGTCGAGGCGACGGACCGGAGTGACGCTTCCGCGAGGCTCGCCGGCGCGCAGGAACCTGCCAGTGCCGAGCGTACGTCCATAGCCCTCCACGAACTCGCCACGCTCGTACACGACCTCGCCCGTCACGATCGTCGCGCTGACCGCGGCGTCGTTGCGGTTGACCATGCGGCTCATGTCACCGAACTCTGGCATCAGCGCCTCGTGATAGCTGTCGACCTCGTCGCTGAGCCCGTTCGGGTCGACCACGACGATGTCGGCGCGGTCGCCGACGCCGATGCGGCCGGCGTCGATGCCGTAGAAGTCGCCGAGCTCGGCGGTCAGCTTGAACACAGCCTTCTCGACTGACATGAAGGGCTTCTCCTGGCCTTGCGCCTTGTTGACGCGATTGAGCAGGCGGATGCCAAAGTTGTAGAACGCCATGTTGCGCAGGTGGGCACCCGCATCGGAGAAGCCGATCGTCACGCCCCGGCGGTTGATGAGCTTGTCCTGCACCTCGGGGCGGGTGTTGGCGATGTTGGTCTTCCAGCGCAGCCTGGTGCCGTGCTCGACGACCAGGTCGAGATAGCAGTCGACGGGGTGCACTCCACGATCGCGCGCCACGTCGCCGATCATCTTGCCGACCAGGTCGGCCTGCGGGCACTCGGTGATCTCGGCGTCGTCGAAGTCGCGGTGCCACACCCGCGGGCTGAACCGCTTGTCGAAGTCGCGGCGGAACCAGCGGCGGTAGGCCTCGTCGCTGAGCAGGTCGTTGCGGCCCATCTCCTCACGGAGGTGGAGCGCCTCGCGTCCGGACCCGAACTCCTCGAAGACCACGAGATCGATGCCGTCGGCCCATACGCGGAACGTCGTCGGGAGGTGCTGCCAGGTGAACTTGCCGCGACCCAGGCTGTTGGCGATGAACGCGAGCGGGCCGAAGATCCGCTGCACCCACGGCTCCGCCTTGGTGTCGGCGGCGGCGAGCAGCGAGACCTTGAGCGGCTTGCGGAACAGTCCCATCGCGGTGGTGAGGTAGAACGCGATGTCGTACTTCTTGTTGAGGTTGGGGACTCCTTGCAGGACCCGGCCACGACGGCGGAGCACCCGGCTCAGACCGCGGAACTCCTTCCAGCTCGAGTAGGTCGAGGGAAGCGAGCGCGAGCGATAACGATCGCCGTCGAGCTTGTCCCACGGGTTGGTCATCGTGGAGATGCCCAGGAATCCGGCGTCCAGCGCGTCCTCCAGCCGGCGTTCGATCTCGGCCTTCTCGTCCTTGCTGGCCTTGTGGTCCGGGTCGGTCGAACGGCCCATACCCATGACGCTGGCACGTACGTCGGAGTGGCCGAGGAACGATGCAACGTGTGGGCCCAGCGGCAGCTGCTCGAGGGCGTCGACCCAGCCCTGCGGTGTCGACCACGTCTTGGCGTCCTCGAGGGACGTGAGCACGTGGGCGCGCGGCAGTGCTTCGACGCGGCTGAAGAGGTCGGCGATGTCGAGCGGTGTCGAATAGACCGTCGAGAGCGAGCAGTTGCCGACGAGAACGGTCGTCACGCCATGGCGTACGGACTCGTTGAGACCTGGCGCGACCTGGACCTCTGCGTCGTAGTGGGTGTGCGCGTCGACGAAGCCCGGCATGACCCACTGTCCCGCAGCGTCGACGACCTTCGTATCGGCACCGATCGGTAGTGGCTCGGGACTGACGGCCAAGACGCGACCATCCTTGATGCCGACGTTGGCGACGATGCCGGGGGCGCCGCTGCCGTCGTAGTAGGTGCCGCCGCTGATGACCAGATCGAGATCGCTCATCCGGTCAACATAGCGAGTGACTACTCGCTATGTCTAGGGTCCCGCTCGCCGAGGTGAGCTCTGGGCTCCAGTTGCCAGGAAGGACTGGAGCATGTCGTGGCCGCGGGCCGTCAGGATGGACTCGGGATGCATCTGCACGCCTTCGACCGGATGGGTGCGATGGCGGACCCCCATGAGGACCCCCGAAGCCGTATGGGCGGTCGCTACGAGCTCGTCGGGCAACGTCGCAGGGTCGATGACGAGCGAGTGATAGCGAGCGCACACCAACGGTGTCGGCAACCCGCCGTAGACCCCCTGCCCATCGTGATGGACCAGCGACGGCTTGCCGTGCACGATCTCGGCAGCACGTACGACGGCGGCTCCGTAGACCTCGCCGATCGCCTGGTGCCCGAGACACACACCGAGGGTCGGCGTCGTCGGCCCGAGCCTGCGGATGGCTTCGATGCTGATGCCGGCGTCAGCGGGCGTGCCGGGCCCCGGCGAGACGATCAGGTGGGTGAAGTCGCCACGCTCCCTGGCCGCCACGAGCTCGTCCACGGTGACGGCATCATTGCGGACCACCTCGGCGGTCGCTCCGAGCTCGCCGACGTACTGCACGAGGTTGTAGACGAACGAGTCGTAGTTGTCGATGAACAGGACCTTGGCGGTGGCGCCAGTCTGAGCCTGAGGCACCTCCGAGCGATCGATGCCCCGCCAGAAGTGCCAGAGCTCGTCACGGAGCCATGCGGTCGTACGGCCGACGCTCCACGCGCCGATGCCTTCGACGGACTCGACCGGCACGACACCGCGCAACGAGTTGGCGGCGAACACCTCCGTCGCCCGGCTGACGTCGTCGAGGCCGAGGCGGCGTTGGAACACCGGCACGCCGGCCTCGCGGAGGATCTCGATGATGCGTGCCCTCGCGGTTCCCGGCAGGATGCGGTCGTCCACGGGCGGGGTGTGAACGCCGTCATCGTGGACGACGAAGATGCTGGCGCGCGCAGTCTCGAGCACCGCGCCGTCCTCAGCGATCAGCAGCAGGTCGCGATCGGCGGCCGTCTCGTGCTCGAGTGCCCGCCGATCGGCCCACTTGTGCTGGCCGAATCCACCGGCGATGGTGCGCGGCTGCAAGGTCCAGGACTCTGCGTCGTCATCGATCGGTCGGGTCGTCATCGTGACCCGCACCTCGGCGCCGCTCGGCACCGCGTCGATGCGCAGGCGCTGTCGGCCACGGAGGCCGGCGGCACGGCGCAGCACCGCCTCGTCGAGCCCGGCGCGGATCGTCGAGCCGTAGACCGATCGAACGCTGGCGTCGAGCCGCGCGAGGTGTGCGTCGCCGTCGATCACGACGCCGTCCTCGACCAGCAGCGTGTCGTAGATGCCCTGCGAGACGTCGACCGTCAGGTCGACGCGGTCGGCGATCGCGGCCGGCGACCCCTTGGCGGGCGGCATCTCGGCGGTCAGCTCGAGCCGACCACCGATCGCCTCGATGAGCGGGCGCGCCTTGACCAGACACTCGGCATACTCCCCCTCGGGCGTCGAGTCGGCCACGACCCCACCACCGACACCGAGCCAGATGCTGCCGCCGGCGATCTCGAACGTACGGATCGCGACATTCATCTCGAGTCCCGCGGTCGCGCTGACGTGTCCGATCGCACCCGTATAGGCCTCGCGTCCGGTGGCCTCGAGCTCATTGATGATCTCCATCGCCCGCACCTTGGGGGCACCCGTCACCGAGCCCGGCGGGAATGTCGCACGCAGCAGGTCGGAGTCGAGCACGCCTCGGCCGACATGGCCGACGACGTCGGAGACGAGGTGCCACACGGCATGGCGTTCGGCCCGGGTGATCGCCGGCACGCGCACCGATCCGGGCACGCTGACCCGGCCAAGATCGTTGCGCATCAGGTCGACGATCATGATGTTCTCGGCGCGGTTCTTGGACGAGCTGACGAGCTCGGCGGGATCGGTGTCCAGCGAAGCCGTCCCCTTGATCGGCGATGTCAGCACCTCGTCGCCCGTGCGTCGCAGGAACAACTCGGGCGACATGCTCACGAGTGCACCCTCGGGGCTGCAGACGTACGCAGCGTAGGCCGGCTTGAGGGCCTTGACGCCGGCGCAGAACACGTCGAGCGGATCGCCGCTGAACGGCGACTCGAGCCGGACGCACAGGTTGGCCTGGAAGATGTCGCCAACGGCGATGTGGTCGAGCACCGTACGCAATGCCGCCTGGTGCTCCTGCGGGGACGGCGTCATCTCGAACGTGCCGACCTCGTACGGCCGCGCCTCTCCGGATGGCCCGGCGAGGATCGCGTCGATCTCTGCATCGCGGGCGGCGTCGCTGCTCAACGACTCGTGCCACCAGACGCCGTCGGTCAGGCGGAGCACGTGGTCGTAGAACCCGATGCGGTGATCGGGCTGCAATATGCGACGCGGTGGGACACCCGGGAGCTCCTCGATCATTCGGCCGAGCTGATAGCCCCATGCGCCGAGCCAGCCGCCGAAGAATCCGTCTCCTGGGGGTCCCCCCACGCGCCCCGCGGGAGATCCCACCTGGTGATCGGTGCGCAGGGGGCCGCTGGGCGGTAGGTCGATGCCCGTGAACGGGTCACCCGTGAGCACATCGGTCGGATCGAACGCGATGAGCGCCTCACCGTGGTGCCACGCGCCGATCAGCGCAACGAGACGATCGCGGCCTCGGAACAGGCGCAGGACGTCAACGGGATCGCGCGTGAGGTCGAGCCGCCGCCGGATCGGCTCAGTCCGCGCTGGACTCGCCAATGACTTCCGCCCCCAGCTCACGGCTCAACAACACCTCAGGGTCGATCTCCTCGTCATTGACGACGGGATCATCGCGATCGGCGGACGCGTCGGGGTTGCTGTCCTCGGGCGAGGCCTGCTCGTTCATGGCCTCTCGCGCGGCAGCGGAAGACGCCGGCGGTGTGGCCGGTGCGGCTTGCACCGGCTCGGGAGTCGTGTCGGGAGCTGGTGTCGACGCGGCGGGCCGCGCACTCGGATCGACGATCGCGTCGATCTTCCACGTCACCCCGAGCACGGTGTGCAGAGCCTGTTGGACGTATTCGTCGGACCGGCTGCTGATGAACGAGTCACGCGCTCCGGGGTTGACCAGGGCGATCGTCAGGGTGTCACCGTCAAGCGACATGACCTGGGCATTTTGGCTCAGCATGACCCAGGCGAAGCGGCGCAGCTCGCGGATCTTGTCGAGCACGTCGGGCCACAGTCGGCGTACGTCGGCGATCGTCAGCGATCCGGCGACCGGCGCGACGGGCTCGGCGGTCGGCGGCTCCTGAGCCGTCTCGGCTTCAGCGACTGGTGCAGGAGCGGGCCCGGGGTCGGGCTCGGCATGGGGGGTCTCGATGGGTGCAGGAGCGGCCTGGGACGACGTGGGAGCAGGTGCGGGCTGGGTCGGCGTGGGGGCTGCCGGGGCAGCCGGCGCGGGTGCTGCGGAGGCGCCGTCGATGGAGAGGCGGCGCTCGAGACGGTCGAGGCGAGCCTGGAATCCCTGGGTCGAGTTGTCGGATCCGGGTACGAGGATGCGCGCGCACATCAGCTCGAGCAGCAGGCGTGGAGCCGTGGCACCGCGGAACTCCATCAACGCTGCGTTGACGATGTCGGCGGCGCGGGTGAGCTCGGACGGGCCGAAGCCGCTCGCCTGCGACAGCAACCGCTCGGCGCGATCGCCGGGCACCTCGAGGAGGCCGGTCGACAGGGCATCGGGCACCGCCGCGACGATGACGAGGTCACGCAGACGTTGCAAGAAGTCCTCGGCGAATCGGCGAGGATCCTGACCCGACTCGATGACCTTGTCGACGACGCCGAACACCGTCGCACCATCGCTGGCGGCGAACGCGTCGATCGCCTCGTCGAGGAGCGAGTCGGGGGTGTAGCCGAGCAGCTGGACCGCGATGTCGTACGTGACGCCCTCGGGCCCGGCGCCGCCGAGCAGCTGGTCGAGGACGCTCAAGGTGTCTCGTACGGAGCCCTGACCAGCGCGTACGACCAGCGGCAACGCGGTGGGCTCGAGCGTGACGTCCTCGGCGGTGCACAGCTCGAGGAGGTAGTCGCCGAGGATCTTGGGCGGCACCAGGCGGAACGGGTAGTGGTGCGTACGGGACCTGATCGTGCCGATGACCTTGTCGGGCTCGGTCGTGGCGAAGATGAACTTGAGGTGCGGCGGCGGCTCCTCGACGAGCTTGAGCAGCGCGTTGAAACCTTGCGGCGACACCATGTGCGCCTCGTCGATGATGTAGACCTTGTAGCGGCTGCTGACCGGCGCGAAGAACGCCCGCTCGCGCAGGTCACGCGCGTCGTCGACACCACCGTGGCTGGCCGCGTCGATCTCGATCACGTCGATGCTGCCGGGTCCGCCGCGTGCCAGGTCGCGGCAGCTCTGGCACTCGCCGCACGGCTCGGCGACGGGCGCCTTCTCACAATTCATCGCGCGGGCGAGAATGCGCGCGCTGGTGGTCTTGCCACAGCCGCGCGGACCCGAGAACAGGTAGGCGTGGTTGACCTTGTTGGCGGCGAGGGCGTGGCGAAGGGGCTCGGTGACGTGGTCCTGCCCGATCACCTCGGCGAACGTCTCCGGCCGGTAGCGGCGATAGAGAGCAAGGGGGGCATCCACGACGTGAACTCTATAGACCCGGAGAGACACTCACCATGGGGCCGCGGTTTCCCATGAGGCCTCGCCCATTGGCCACGCACCGCGTGTTACAGCGCTTGGTGAGTGACAAACCCGCTGGGCCTCATGGGAAACCGTCATCCCGCGATCAGGTCGTTGGAGCGGAGCCAGGCATCGACCGCTGAGTACGCCGCCTTGCGCGGCCCCTCCTTGGAGATGAAGACGTCGTGCCGGGCACCTTCGATCGGCAACGAGGTGAGCGCTCCGCCGAGGCATCCGGCCCACCGCGCGATCTGCTTCACGTCGAGCACGGCGTCAGCCTCATCGACCGCAGCAGACCACGAACGAGCGAAGACAGTTCTGGACGAGCGCAGCACCAACGAGGGGACGCCGACGTCAAGACCCTTGTGCAGCTCGGCGTGACCGCGACGGATCGCGGTCAACCAACCGAAGGTGACGGGGAAGCCACTGAGTGGCTTGAACGTCGTGTTGAACTCCCACTCGCCCTGGGCGCTGACGTGCAGGCTCGAGCCGTACGCATCAGTCGGCGGCAGGTTGATCGGCGTCGTCGGCTTGATCTTGGCAACCCCGGCGATCGCCTTGGTGCCGATCGAGCGCATCCACGCCTTGCCCTGCAGGTCGAACCACGGGCTGTTGAGGATAAGGCCGACGATGCCCGCGCCGGCCACACCACCGGGCGTCTTGTTCATGCGGTCCAGCCAGAGCGGCAGGATCAGCCCACCGGTCGAGTGCGCGGAAAGGACGACGGGCTTGTCACCTGTCTCCTCCTTGACGATTGCGAGGGCCCGGTCGAGCTCTTGGTCGTACAACGCGAGGTCGGAGACGTAGTGGCCGGTCTGGCCCTCTCGTCGCGACCGGCCGCACTTGCGCAGGTCTAGTGCGTAGAACGCAAAGCCGCGTTCGGTGAAGAAGTCGGCGAGCTCGGTCTGGAAGAAGTAGTCGCTGAACCCGTGGACGTAGATGACGGCGGCGTGGGTCGCGGCGGGCGCGGTCCGCCGTACGAGGGTCGCCTCGATGGCGCCCTCACCGTCGGGGTCGTCACCCAACGCGATCGTCAGCTGCTCGTATGCGTCGCCCAGATCGTCAGGGATCCAGTCAGTCATGTGTTGCTCCTCGTTTGGCGCCGGGCGGGGATTCCAAGAGTATGGGTCAGTGACCGAGCCACGTGACATCCAGCGGACACTCGACGTCGCCCTGCGCGTGGGCGAGATGCTGTTGTCCAACGGCGCCGGCGCGGCCGATGTGACCGCAACCATGTCGTCGATCGCGCACCACCTGGGCCTTCGCCAGGCGCTGGTCGACGTGACGTTCACGACGCTGACGATGAGCTATCAGGAGAGCTTCGGCGAGCCGGCGTTCTCACTGACCCGCCACGTGACACACCGCGAGACCGACTTCGACGACCTGACGCGGATCGACCACCTGGTGACGGCGCTGCTGAGGGACGAGATCGACCTCGAGGAAGCACGGATCCAGATCGCGCAGATCACCTCGACGGGTCATCGGACGCCGCGGTGGGCAGTCTCCCTCAGCTGGGGAGTCATCGGCGGTGGCATCGCACTGCTGATCGGTGGCGACGCCACGGTGATGGCGATCGCAGCGATCGCCGCGATCGGGATCGAGGTCCTCCAGCGCTACCTCGCCCGGCTCCGGCTGCCGTTCTTCTACGCGCAGGTGGCCGGTGGCCTGTTCGCCACCTTGCTGGCCGTGGGCGCTGCCGCCGTACACGTTCAGGTCAATCCGTCGCTGGTGATCATCGCCAGCATCGTGATGCTGCTGGCCGGTCTCGGCTTCATCGGCGCGATCCAGGACGCCCTTTCGGGCTTCTACATCACCGCCGGGGCGCGCATCCTCGAGGTGATGATGTCGACCGTCGGTGTCATCGTCGGCGTCAGCGGCGGCCTCTCGGTGGGCGGGCTGCTCGGCGTCGACATCGCACTGGACCCGGAGGCGTCCGGACTGTCTCGGTTCCCACTCATGGTCGCTGGCGCAGCCATCAGCGCTGCGGCCTTCGCCTTCGCCGCGTATGCCCCTGCGCGCATCCTGCTTCCGATCGCAGCGATCGCCGGCGCCGCGGCCTCGATCGTCCTGCTGCTGTCGGACCGCGATGTCGGTCGAGCCTGGCCCGCAGCAATCGCGGCGATCTTCATCGGCGTCGTCAGCTACACCGTCTCGTCCCGCTTCAATGTGCCGCCGTTGGTGATCCTGGTGGCGAGCATCGTGCCGCTGCTGCCCGGCCTGTCGATCTATCGCGGGCTGTCTCTGCTCTCCGCTGATGACTACACCGGGATCCTTGCGATGATCACCGCGATCGCCATCGCGATCTCGCTGGCTGCCGGCGTCATCCTGGGCGAGTACATCGCCCAGCCGCTGCGGCGCGAGGCGCGCCGGCTCGAACGACGCCTCTCCGGCCCACGTCTGGTCGGGCCCCTTCGCGCCAGGACTCTGCGCAAGGGAAAGCTGCAGTCCTGATGCATATAGTTTGCCAGGCACTAGACTCACCGTGCGCCATGTGGCGCGATCGCCTGAGGAGCCGAGCATGAAACTTCAGCTGTCTGACGAAGACGTCGCATTCCGCGAGGAGATGCACGAGTTCTTCACCACCAAGGTGTCGAAGGACATCCGCGACACCATCTCGGCACGACACGAGCCCACCAGGGAACAGATCGTCGAGTCGCAGCAAACGCTGAACGCCGCCGGCATCGCGGTGCCTGGCTGGCCGGTCGAGTGGGGTGGCAAGGACTGGACGCCGCTGCAGCGTCACATCTGGCACGAGGAGATGCAGCTCGCCGGCGTCATGCCGCCGTTGGCGTTCAACGCCAGCATGGTCGGACCGGTCATCGCAGCCTTCGGATCGCAGGAGATCAAGGAACGATTCCTGGCCAAGACCGCCAACCTCGACATCTGGTGGGCCCAGGGCTTCTCCGAGCCCGACGCCGGCTCCGACCTCGCCTCGCTTCGCACAACCGCGGTCAAGGAGGGCGACGAGTACGTCGTCAACGGCCAGAAGACCTGGACGACCCTGGGCCAGTACGCCGACTGGATCTTCATGCTGGTGCGCACCGATCCCGAGGTCAAGAAGCAGGCCGGCATCTCGTTCCTGCTCATCGACATGACCACCCCCGGCATCGAGGTACGCCCGATCGAGCTGATCGACGGCGGCTTCGAGGTCAACGAGGTGTTCTTCGACAACGTCCGTGTGCCCGCCGAGAACCTCGTCGGCGAGGAGAACAAGGGCTGGGACTACGCCAAGTTCCTCCTCGGCAACGAGCGGGTCGGCGTGGCACCGGTCGGCGCGACCAAACGATCGCTGGCCGCCGCCAAGGAGTACGCCAAGACGGCCGGTCCCGGTGGCTCGTCGCTGCTCGATGATCCACTGTTCGCCGCACAGGTCGCAGCCATCGAGAACGACCTGCTCGCACTCGAGCTGACCGCGCTGCGCGTCGTCGCCCACTCTGCCGACGGCAAGCCTCATCCCGCGTCTTCGGTGCTGAAGCTTCGCGGCTCCGAGCTGCAGCAAGCTGTGAGCGAGCTCTACGTCGACATGGGTGGCCCGGCATCGCTCGCCTCCGGCGCTGGACCGGAGTCCGACATCGAGGACTGGGTCAAGGTGTCTACGCCGTACTACCTCAACCTCCGCAAGGCCTCCATCTACGGCGGCTCCAACGAGGTGCAGCGACAAATCATCGCCGGCACGATCCTGGGACTGAGGGGCTGACATGGACTTCACACTCGACGCAGAACAGATCGCCCTGCGCGACGCCGTCCGCGGACTGCTGGGCAGGGCGTACGAATCGTCTGAGGCCCGGCGCGCGGCAACCAAGCTCGAGCACGGCTGGGACGACAAGGTCTGGTCGCAGCTTGCCGAGATGGGTGCTCTCGGCCTGCCGTTCGCCGAGGCCGACGGCGGTATGGGCGCCGGACCCGTCGAGGTCGCGATCGTCGCCGAGGAGATCGGACGAGTCATCGCTCCCGAACCGTACGTCGAAGCAGTCGTGTTCGCCGGCGGGCTGGTCGCCGCTGCAGGCACCGACGAGCAGCGCGCCGAGATCCTCGGCGCCCTGTCCGAAGGAACACTCGTGCCGGCGTTCGCCCACAACGAGCCGGGCCAGCGCTACAGCAACACCACGGTGGTCACGGCGGCCAAGGATGGCGACGGGTGGACGCTCAGCGGCGTCAAGGAGCCCGTCATCGGCGGCGCTCGCGCTGACCTGCTGATCGTCAGTGCCGCCATCGACGGCGGCACCGGACTGTTCCTGGTCCAGCCGGACGCCTCCGGTCTGACCCGCGACGGCTACACCACGTTCGACGGGGGTCGTGCCGCACGCATCGTGCTGGACTCGACGCCGGCGACCCCGCTCGGTGACGGCGGCGATCGCAGGGCCGAGATCGCCAAGGTCGTGGCCGAGGCGCAGATCGCGTACGGGCACGAGTCGCTCGGGGCGATGCAGACTGCGATGGAGCAGACGACGGAGTACCTCAAGACACGCAAGCAGTTCGGCGTACCCCTGAGCACATTCCAGGCGTTGACCTTCCGGGCGGCCGACATGTACGTGGAGCTCGAGCTGGCCCGCAGCATCGTCACCTGGGCGACCTTGGTGCTGCTCGACGGCGGCGATGCCGAGCAGGCAGCGTCACGAGCCAAGCTGCAGGTCAGCAAGGCCGGACGACACATCGGCAAGGAAGCGATCCAGCTGCACGGCGGCATCGGCATGACGGCCGAGTACAGCGTCGGTCACTTCACCAGTCGGCTCACCGCGATCGATCACACACTGGGCGACGGACGCCATCACCTGGCCAAGCTGGTGGAGACGCTCACGGACCACACCGTGCTCGACCCCCTGGGCTGAGCGCGGCGGCCACAGGACTTCGTGATGGGCAAGGTCCTGGTTTACGGGGCTGCCGCCTTGGGGTTGTGGGCCATCAGCTGCGCATTGATGGTGCTCTTCGCCAAGCGGCTGCCACCCGGACTCCTTCGCCAGGTGGCGGAGTTCCTGCCGGCGTGCGTGAGCACCGCCCGAAAGCTGCGGAAGCATCCTGATGTTCCTCGCAGCGCCAAGATCGCCCTGCTGATCGCCATCGTCTGGGTCGTCTCGCCAATCGACCTGCTGCCCGAGTTCCTGCCCGTCATCGGTCCTCTGGATGACGTGGTCGCCGTCATCCTGCTGTTGCGCTTCGCTGCCCGACGCGTACCCCGCGAGATCCTCCTGGATGCCTGGCCAAGCGATCCTCGCCTGCTTGAGCGGCTGCTGGGACGGCCGGCCTCTGCCTAGGCGGCAGGGAATGAAGGACCCCTCGCGCACCCGACAGAGCTCACTGACCCTTGCTGCCTTCCGGCCCTGGGGGAGTTGGGTGATGTGTCGCCGCGCGAGGGGCTACATCCATCATACGGAGGCCCCGGGGCATCCCCCAACTAGGTGTACTGACCAGGCACGTTGGTCGAGATTGTGCGACGACACGATCTGAACATGCTTGATGGGTGAAGGCCTCCGGCCGTGAAGTGGAGCTGTTGAGAGAGACCGCTTCACGAACCTGGAGGCCTTCATGTTCCACGCTAACGCTGCTTTGACCCCGAAATCACGTCTGAGGATCGCGCGTCTGATCGTCGAGGACGGTTGGCCCATTCGTCGCGCTGCTGAACGATTCGATGTGTCTTGGCCAACTGCGAAGCGGTGGGCCGGCCGGTATGCAGTCGCAGCCGCAGCTGGGATGGATGATCGGTCGTCGCGCCCGCGCTATCAAGCGATAGGTTGAACACCGCTGCGTCTGGTCCGCAAGATTGTGCACCTGCGGTTGAAGCAACGACTTGGTCCGATCCAGATCGGTGACCAGCTCGCCATGCCAGCCTCGACCGTTCACGCCGTGCTGACCCGGTGTCGGCTCAACCGGTTGTCGCACATCGATCGGGTGACCGGCGAGCCGATCAGACGCTATGAGCACCCGCATCCCGGGGCGATGCTGCACGTTGACGTCAAGAAACTAGGCAACGTCCCGACGGCGGTGGATGGCGCTATCTCGGGCGACAACAAGGCCGGAAGAACCGCAACAGCACCCCGAACAAGCCACGGAGCGTGCATCACAACCCCAAGATCGGGACAGCATTCGTCCACACCGTCATCGATGATCACTCGCGTGTCGCCTATGCCGAGATCCACGACGATGAAACCGCAGCAACAGCGATCAGCGTCCTGCGCAACGCAGTCGCCTGGTTCAACGCCCGCGGCGTCACCATCGAAGAGTCCTGTCTCACAACGGATCTGTCTACCGATCACATGCCTGGCGTGACGCCTGCATCGAGCTCGGCATGATTGCCAAGCGGACCCGCCCCTACCGGCCGCAAACCAACGGCAAGATCGAACGGTTCCACCGCACCCTCGCCGACGGATGGGCATTCAAGAAGTTCTACTCATCAGAGAGCGCCCGCCGCAACGCCATGCCAGCATGGATCCACCACTACAACCACCACCGGCCCCACTCAGCAATCGGCAAGGCAACACCCATCAGCCGCTTAACCAATCTGGCTGGTCAGTACACCTAGGTCAGGATCCGTGGGGCCCCAGCGAGGAGTAGTGGTACGACTGAAATTTCGATCTGGACTGCAATCGCGGAGACGCCCCCGCGATGATCCCGAAGGTGTTCCAAAGCGGGTTGAACCAACTGAACCTGGTCAGAAGCCAGAAGGCCCGCTCCGCCCTCGCCAAGCCGATGGAGCAGGACAGGCTCAACGGCATCTCGTCTTTCGCGCTGAACTTGACGAGTTGACATAGGCAACGCGTGGGATCCTGAAATCGAATGCGACGACACCACTTGCCGTGATCCGGTAACGCTGGAGTGCGCGATCCATGTAAAACTCGCAATGATCGCTTGTTCTTGCATGAGCCCCGTGATGGTGAAGCTTCGCCTGGCCGACTTCAGCCAACCAGCCCAGAGCGCGACGGTACGTTGAACTCATGTCGACATTGATAACCGGCGGTGCTGGGTTCATCGGCTCGCATCTGGTGCGGCTCTTGGCCAGCCAAGGCGAGCCAGTGATCGTCCTCGATGACCTGAGTGCTGGCATCCCCAGCAGAATCCCCGACGCGCCGCTGGTACAGCTTGACCTCGCGGCTGAAGGAGCCACCGATCAGATCGCGGAGGCGCTGCGAGATCACGACGTGGACGCCGTCATCCACGTCGCAGGTCGCAAGCAAGTGGGAGAGTCGCTGCAGCGGCCCGGCTACTACTACCGGCAAAATGTTGGCGGCATGATCAATCTGCTCGATGCCATGCAGCGTTCAGCCGTGCACCGGATGGTGTTCTCCTCGTCCGCAGCCGTCTACGGTTCGATCGACGTTGATCTGGTTGACGAGGCTCTACCGTGCGCGCCGCTCAACCCCTACGGGGAGTCCAAGCTGGTCGGTGAGTGGATGGCCAACCGGGCTCCAACGGCTTGGGGGTTGCGCGCGGCCAGTCTGCGATACTTCAATGTTGCGGGCGCCGGAGCGAATGACCTGGGCGACAAGATGGCTCTCAACCTGATACCGATCGTCTTCAACCATGCGATCAGCGGCGAGCCCCCTGTCGTATTCGGCGATGACTTTCCGACTCCCGACGGCACCGGCATCCGCGACTACGTGCACGTGCAGGACCTCGCCGAGGCCCATCTCGCGGCGCTCACCTGGACGGGCGACGGTCCTGCCGATCACCGGGTGTTCAACATCGGCACGGGGCATGGCGCATCCGTCTTTGAGGTCATCAATGAGATCGCTCGTACATCGGGGCATGTGCTCAACCCCGTTGTGGTCGGGCGAAGGTCGGGCGACCCCGCGAGAGTCGTCGCGGATGTCTCTCGCGCCCACGCCGAGCTCGGGTGGGCAGCATCGCGCGGAATCGACCAGATCATCGGCTCGGCCTGGTCGGCGTTTGACGAAAGCGTCAAACGCTAAAAGGACCACGGGATTGCGCCACCTCAACCGCTTGGTGGATTGAACCAGTTCAGTCAAGTAACTTTCGCTCTCATTTCATTTGGTAATTCAATGGCGTGGCACACGTCGGCGCGGCAGGAATCGACAGGGCGACCCCCGATCAAACATCGTGTTCTCGTCGACTCCGTGCGTCCTAGTTTTC
>CAWKHU010000011.1:0-13477 GCA_963849625.1 uncultured Actinomycetota bacterium | reverse complement strand
GCGGTTAACTCTACCGGCTGGGTAGGGGCCGGTCAAAATCGAACAGTGCTGATTCAGCCCACCGAGTCGACCACTTGCGTGGTCCCTGATGGATGCGCGGCGATCCGGTCGTAGACCCGCTGGACCGTCTCTCGACCCTTCTCGTCGAACTCCTCCGGCTTGATGCGCAGCGACAGCACCGAGAGCCGGTCGCCGGCAAGGTCCAGCAGGTTGAGCGACAAGGACGAGTAGAACGTCGTGCAGAGGCTCGGCAGACGGCCGATCTGCAGGGGAACGAGCTCAAACGGAAGGTCGAAACGCTCGACCTTGCACTCGCCTGCGAGGTAGGCGATGTCGTCGTCGACCTCGGCCCTGTGGGGGACGTAGACCACCTCAGCCTCCGGTCGGGCGGCTCGCGTGAGCGTCACCAGCTCAAGGACGTAGTCGCGGATCCTCTCGGGCCCCATGCCAGTCGATCTCAGGGGCGATCCGATCACCATCACGCGGTCGGGGTCCACCTCGAGAGCCTGATAGAGACGCTTCAGCCGCGGGAAGTCGTTGGCGATGACCGTGTCGTCCGGGCCCGCACGGAGCTCCTTCGCGTAGCTCGTGAAGAACGTCACCGAAGGCACCGTGGCGTGGTTGGGGTCAGAGGCCCACGGCGTACCGAGACGCAGGTCCGGCACGGTGAGCGCCGTCGATGCGAGTGGGGCACGCCAGAGCACGTGACCCATGCGAACGAAGGTGCCGTCGGGGGTGACACCCCACAGCTTGTCCCGCTGGCGGATCACGGCCACGATCTCGACCTCGTCGCCCTCGTTGAGCGCCTCGACCTTCGTGGCCTTCTCGGACGGGTCGACGTACGTGTGACTCGCCGTCGTCACCACGTGGATCCCGGGCCCATAGACCGGGGAGACGGCGTCCTCGGCGTTCCACGGGACGATGTCGTTCGCCGGGTTTGCGCGGTCTATCGCGAGGGTGGCAGCACCGTCGTCGACGAAGACGACCCGGTCACCGGAGAGATCGAGCATCCGAACCAGGCGCCGGGCCAACGACGACCGGTACTCGCCGAACACCATGCGAACAGGCCCCTCGATGCCAGAGAGGTGGAACAGGACCTCGGCGAGCGCCGCGTCCTGGCGAGGCCCGGGCAGCGGCAGTCCGCTGTGTCCGGCGATCTGGACGAGCTTTGCCGACGTGCCTGCGAGGACTTCGGCAACCTGTTGGCGGTTGCGCGCGTTGGTGGAGTTGCCGACGAAGATCAACGCAGGCTCGTGCCGCGTGGTCTCGACATACTCGAGCAGGTTGATCGCCTGCAGCGGAGTGAAGATCAACGCGACCGTCGTGGGCTTCGAGGCGCGCAGCCGGAACCGGCTCACGGGAAGAACTCCACGACCGCGTCAATCACCTGCTGTCTCTCGGCCCCGGTGATCGAGGTGGAGCACGGCAGCGACAGGCCGCGCTCGAACAGGGAGCTCGCCACGGTTCCGCCCAGTCGCTCGGAGGCGGCGAACGGTGGCTGCTCGTGCAGCGGGCGCCACAGGGCGCGTCCCTGGACCCCGCGACGCTTCAGGTGTGCGATGAGCTCATCGCGCTGGGTGACGTCACGGAGCAGGATCGAGTAGAGCCAATAGGTGGCGTCGAGGCCGTCGATGCGCGGTGGCAGCTCCACCGGGAGTCCAGCCAGCCCGGCGTCGTACGAGGCTGCCGTCTCCCGCTTGGACCCGATGAATTCGTCGAGGCGGCCGACCTGGGCAAGCCCGAGCGCTGCGGCGAGGTTGGTGAGCCGGTAGTTGTAGCCGACCTCGTCATGCAGGTAGCCGACATCAGGCACCTTGGCCTGAGTCGTGAGGTGCTTGGCCCGCCGGGCAAGGTCCTCGTCGTCAGTGACGATCATTCCTCCGCCGCCGGCCGTGGCGATCTTGTTGCCGTTGAACGAGAAGCAACCGATCCTGCCCACCGAACCCGTGCTCCGGCCAGCCAGCGAGCCGGCGGACCAACCGGCGCCGAGGCTCTCGGCGGCATCCTCGATCACGGGCACGCCGTACTCGGCACACACATCGAGGATCTCGGCGGCATGGGCTGGCTGCCCCAGCACGTGTACGAGCTCGAGCGCCTTCGGCATCGGCTCGGCGCCCGCCCGACGCCGGGCCAGCTCCGTACGAACGAGCTCAGCATCCATGTTCCAAGTGCTCGGCTCAGAATCGACGAGGGTGGTGCGGGCCCCCAGGTAGGCGATGGGGTTGCTCGAACCGATGAATGTGAAGTCTGAGCAGAACACCTCGTCGTCGGCCTCGACGCCGACCAGGCGAAGAGCCACATGGAGGGCTGCCGTGCCGCTGGAGCACGCAACCGCGTACGGGGAACCCACCAGCTCGGCGAACGTCCGCTCGAACTCGTCGACCGCCGGGCCCACCGACGAGACGAATCCGGAGTCGAGTGCCTCCAGGACGGCCGCCCGTTCGGCCGGACCGATGTCGGGGATTGCCAGCGGTATGACACCGGACTCGACCGGACCACCCGGAGCGTGGACCTCAGGCGACCCGGTCATCGCTGGTATCGCGTGGCTGACTCGATGTCTACCCGCCCCTGCAACCAGTCAGCCGTCGCCTTGAGACCGTCCTCGAGGGTCACGGCAGGCTGCCAGCCAAGCATCGCGCCCGCCTTCGAGGGATCCGACAAAAGGATCTCGACCTCCGAACCCACCGGCCTGACGCGATCCTCCTCGGTGACGACGTCAGCGTCGTTGCCCGTGACCTGCTTGCAGATCTCCACGACCTCGGCGATCGAGACCGTGCGGCCCGTTCCGAGCTGCACGACCTCACCTGGCTGGAGATCAGCCAACCCGGCGCGTACGAATCCGAGCGCAGTGTCGGTGACGAAGGTGAAGTCTCGCTGCGGGCTCACCGCACCCAGTCGGAGCTCCTTGGCGCCGGCCAACAGCTGACTGAGCACCGTCGGGATGACAGCTCGAGCAGACTGCCGCGGTCCGAACGTGTTGAACGGCCTCAGCGTGACGACAGGCGTGCCGAACGAGAGCGCATAGGACTCGCACAGCTTGTCTGCCGCGATCTTGGTCGCGGAGTAGGGCGACTGACCGCGCAGCGCGTGATCCTCACGGATGGGCACTGACTCCGGCGTCCCGTAGACCTCGGACGTGGAGGTGTTGATCATGCGCGCGATGCCGTGACGGCGCACCGCCTCGAGGACGTTGAGTGTGCCCGTCACGTTGGTGTCGACGTATGAGCGGGGTGCCACGTAGCTGTGCGGGATCGCGATCAACGCAGCCAGGTGCAGGACCAGGTCGACGCCCTCGGCCGCGGCCAGCACGTGCTCGGCATCGCGGATGTCGCCGAGGACGACCTCGGCGCGGCCACCACGTACCGCGGCGGCGAACGTCTCGGACTCGTCGAGCCAGCCGAGTGAGCCACGAGAGTTGTAGATGCAGAACGCGCGAACGGTGCCCCCGTGCGTCAGTACGTGCTCGACCACGTGCGAGCCGATGAATCCGTCGGCGCCGGTCACCAGCACGGTGGAGCCTGCCAGGTCGGTGCCCGGGGCCACGTCAGTCATTCCTGCCCCTTTGCGCGCGCCAAGTCAGATGGAGTGCCGACGTCGATCCAGTCCGATGCCATCGGCCATGCGGAGACGACCTTACCCGCGTCGAGACAGAGCTGGACGAGCTCGGGCATGGTGCTCGGCTCACCCGCCGGCAGCAGCGCGATCGTCTCCGGGTTGATGCAGTAGACGGCCGTGTTGATGTTGGTCTGCAGGTCGGGCTTCTCGACGATCGAGGTCACCTGGCCGTCGGTGTCGATGTCGACGACACCGAATGGGACGGTATGCACGTAGTTGCGTACGCCGATGGTCACCACAGCGCCCGAGGTCGTGTGCCGCTCGAGCAGCCGTGCGGCGTCGAACTCGACCATGAGGTCACCGTTCATGACGATCATCGGTTGGGTCGGCAGCTGCTCGATCAACGTGAGGCTTCCGCTGGTTCCGAGCGGCTTGTCGGGCGACTCACGCAGATAGGTGACCTCACAACCCAGTGCTGATCCGTCGCCGATCGCCTCGACGACCTGGTCGGCCTTGTGGTTGATGCTGACGTGGATGGTGCGGATGCCGTCGCCGACGAGGCCCAGGATGATCCACTCGAGGATCGATCGCCCGGCCACCTTCATCAACGGCTTGGGCACGTCGCGCGTGAGCGCACCGAGCCTGGTGCCTCTCCCGCCGGCCATGATCACGGCAACGTTGGGCAGCTCGCGAGCACTCACGAGGTCTGACAGCGTGTGCAATGCGGTCAGTCGCCGGTCGGCATCGATCTCCGGTACTGCACGCAGGCGTACGGACTGCATCAGGTCAAGCACCAGCGCGCGAGGGGTCCCCCGGTCAACTGTCATCGGTCGTGTCTGCGCATGGTCGATGGCAGCCGCCTCGAGCGAGGCGCCGGCGATCAGCGCTCGGCGCACATCGCCGTCGGTCAGCGTGGCGCTCAAACGGTTGTCGTCGTCGACCAGGCAACAGATGGCCTCTGCGCCCCGGTCGATGACCCTGAGCGCCTCGATCAGCGTGCACGACTGGTGCGCCGTCAGATCGCTGAGCTTCACGCACGACAGGCTATCCGACCCGACGTCGCAGACCGCCCGCCGAGTCGCGGGCGCCACGGCCGGTACGCTCGGCGCGTGCCCAACGCCACCGCCTCGAACCCGCTGGTCGTAGCGACCGTCTGTGCGCGCGGCGGTTCCAAGGGTCTGCCCGGCAAGAACGTGAAGCCTTTGCTCGGCAAGCCGCTGATGGGATACACGATCGAGACGGCACTCAACAGCGCGAGCATAGATGCCGTTTACGTCTCCACCGACAGTGAAGAGATTGCCGAGATTGCCGTCGGTCTGGGAGCGACCGTGCCGGGGCTTCGTCCAGCTGAGCTCGCCACCGATGGCGCCTCGAAGCTCGATGCCATCACTCATCTCATCGAGACGGTCGAGAGCCTTGGCGTGGACGTCGGGACAGTCGTGGACCTCGATGTGACCTCACCCCTGCGACTCGACTCCGACATAGCCAGTGCGCTGGCATTGCTCGACGAGCAGACTGACGTCGTCGTCTCGGGATATCTGGCCGAGAAGAATCCCTACTTCAATCTCGTCGAGGCCAGGCCCGACGGCTCGGTCGAGCTGGTCAAGCGCCCCGACCAGCTTCTCCTCGGCCGGCAGTCCGCTCCCCCGGTGTGGGCTTTGAATGGGTCCGTCTACTGCTGGCACAGGCACACCCTGGGGCTCGGGGTGTGGGGTGGCCGAGTCCGGGTTTACGAGATGCCGCGTGAGCGAGGAATCGACATCGACTCACAGCTCGACTGGGACTTGACCGAGATCCTGATGCGCCGACGGCACGATCTCTGAGGTCTACGCTATCCACATGGCACCAGGCGACCCGAGCGTCACCCGTTGAAACGGCTGACATGACCACTCCACTCATCATCCTTGGCGCCGGCGGCTTCGGTCGCGAGGTTCACGACGTCATCGAATCGATCAACGACGCGCAAGGTGACGACGTGTGGGAGCTGCTCGGATTTGTCGACAATCACGTCGAGAACCCCGAGCTGCTCAGGGAGCGAGGTGCTCCGCTCCTTGGTGGTGACGAGGTGCTGGCGACCCTGCCGAAGGGCACCCGATTCGTGATCGCGATCGGCGATGGGCGGATCCGACGTGCTCTCGACGAGAAGGCGACCGCTCTCGGACTCATGTCGGCAGTCCTCGTCCACCCGACCGCATGGATCGGACGACACCTCGTGACGCTCGCTCCCGGTGCGATCGTCTGCGCTCACGTCTCGATCACGACCAACGCCCAGATCGGGCGTCACAGCCACATCAACCTCAACTCCACCGTGGGACACGACGCGCGCCTGCGCGACTACGTCACCGTCAACCCCGGAGCGACCTTGTCTGGCAACGTGACACTTGAGGACGAAGTGACGATCGGCACCGGCGCTTCAGTAATCCCGGGCATCACCATCGGCGCCGCATCGGTGATTGGAGCAGGGGCTGCCGTCGTGCGCGACATCCCGCCGGGTGTGACCGCGGTCGGCATCCCCGCGAAAGTCCTCGGGACGTGAGCGCGCGACGGATCGCGGTCGTCACCGGGACCCGGGCGGACTACGGGCTGCTGCGATGGCTCATGGCAGAGATCGACCAGCGACCCGGCCTGCAGCTTCAGGTTGTGGCGACGGGCACCCACTTCTCCCCCGAGTTCGGTGACACAGGTCTTGCCATCGCCGGCGATGGATTCACCATCGCCGAGAGCATCGAGATCATGAACGATGACGACTCCCCGCTCGGCGTAGCGACGTCCACGGGCGCCGCGACGACCGGGATCGCCGAAGCCCTGTCGCGGCTGTCGCCCGATCTCGTCGTGCTGTTGGGCGACAGATTCGAGATCCTCGCCGCCACCCAGGCCGCCATGTTGCTCGGCATCCCCGTCGCGCACATTGCAGGAGGAGAGATCACCGAAGGCGCGGTCGACGACTCGATCCGCCACGCGATCACCAAGATGGCGCGACTCCATTTCACCGCCGCCGAAGAGTATCGCGACCGCGTCATCCAGCTGGGAGAAGATCCCTCGACTGTCTTCTGCGTCGGCGCGACCGGCCTCGACAACCTTGCGAGGCTCGAACTTCTGGCAACCGACGAGCTGAGCAGCCAGATCGGGTTCGACGTGTCGCGGCACCCGCTCGCAGCCTGCACCTACCACCCCGAGACACTGGCCGACCAGACGCCCGGCGAGGCGATAGCGCCGTTGTTTGCCGCGCTCGATGCCTTGCCGGAGCTGCGGGTCGTCTTCACCAAGTCGAATGCAGACGCCGGCGGGCGAGAGATCAACCGTCTCATCGACGCGTTCGTCGAGGAGCGGGCCGCCCGGATGGTCGCGTACGCGAGTCTCGGTCAGCTGAACTACCTGAGTCTGCTCCAGCTCGCCGACGTCGTGCTCGGTAACTCGTCCAGTGGCATCGTCGAGGCCCCGAGCTCAGGCACTCCGACCGTCAACATTGCTGACAGGCAGAAGGGGCGACTTCGAGCGCCTTCCGTCATCGATGTGCCGAACGATGCCACGGCCATCGTCGAAGGCATTCGTGCAGCTCTGAGCCCAGAGAAGCAGACGTTGGCGGCTGCTCGTGTCTCACCGTTTGGCGGACCAGGTGCCGCGGCGCTCATCGCCGATGTCCTCGAGGCCGTCGACCTGGAGTCGCTTCGGACCAAGCAGTTCCACACGCCGGGAGACAACGCATGACCCAGCACGTACTCGTCATCGCCGAAATCGGTGTCAATCACAACGGTGACCTAGAGCTCGCAAAGCGCATGGTCGATGCGGCATCCAGGAGCGACCTTGACATCATCAAGTTCCAGACTGCGATCGCCGATCTCGTTCAGATCGACAGCGCACCCAAGGCTGAGTACCAGAAGGGAACCACCGACGCCGGTCAGTCAGCGGCCGAGATGATCGCGAGCCTGCAGCTCAGCTACGACGACTTCTCCGAGCTGAAGGGTCATGTCGAGGCCCACGGCAAACAGTTCCTCTCGACTGCGTTCGACCTCCCGAGCCTCGCGTTCCTGCACTCAATGGGTCTGACGTTGTTCAAGATCCCGTCGGGTGAGATCACCAACTTGCCCTACCTGCGCGCGATCGCTGGGTACGCCCAGGAGATCATCCTGTCCACGGGCATGAGCACATTCGACGAGGTGCGCGCAGCCGTCGACGCGATCCTGGCAACGGGATTCTCGCGAGATCGACTGACCGTTCTGCAGTGCAACACGGCATACCCCTCGCCTGTCGACGACGCCAACCTGCTCGCCATGGTGGCCATGGGGCGCGAGCTGGGTGTGAGGTACGGCTACAGCGACCACACCGAAGGGCCCACGACAGCCCTGGCTGCCGTCGCCCTCGGAGCGACAGTGATCGAAAAACACTTCACCACCGACAGGTCGCTGCCCGGACCCGATCAGCACGCGTCGATGGAACCTGACGACTTCGCGAACCTGGTCGGACAGATTCGCGAGATCGAGCGCGCACTCGGCTCACCGCTCAAGGCGATCAGCGACAGTGAGCGTGAGAACCGTCCTGTGGCGCGCCGAGGTGTCTACGCCGCGAGGGACCTCGAAGCAGGCACCCGACTGTCCCTCGACGACATCGTGTGCCTTCGACCGGAGACCGAGCTGTCACCCATGAACATCGACGCGGTGATCGGAACGACACTGACCGCGTCCATCAAACGCCACCAGCCCATCCCACCCGCCTGAGCGCACGTCAGGTCAGGGGGTCGTGAACCCATCGAAGAGGGCCCGGCCATCGTCGTGGTCGAACGTGAGCCGGTCAGCGGGGATGCGGTGCCACAACGCGAGGTAGAGATCTTCGGCCGTGCCCTCGACCGTGGTGTCGGCGTCGTACGACGAATGGAGCAGCACCGGCGGCAGGCCGTCGCTCGCAGCGGGGCCGATCAACCAGCTCTGACCCGTGTCGACCGCGGTCAGGCGGATGCGCGAACGTACGTCGGGTCGCGTGCCACGCACCGTCATGCGCGGGAAGAAGATCCGTAAGACCTCCTCGATGCCGTCGGCCGCGACCGCCGCCGCGATGCCCCACTCGGACCGGTCAAGGCCCAGCGCCTGCGCGGCGTCGACCACGTGCACGCTGACCTCGTGCATCTGCCTGCGGTGGAAGAAGCCGGCGCGCTCGTCGATCAGGGAGAAGTTCGGGACGGGCTCGTCGATGTCGACCGCCTGGAACACGGCGAGAAGGGCAGCGGCGGTGCCGGCGTACCACTCCACGAGCTGTTCCCCGTAGGTCGGCTTGGGCAGACCCACGCGCTGACCGCTGAGCACGATGGCCCCGGCCCACCGGTGAATGGTGCCGAGGTGCTGGACCAGGTCCCGGGTCGTCCAGTCGGGGCATGCCGGGACCTTCTCGTCACCGGTTGCCTCGCCTGCGAGCTCGGCGAAGCGCGCCATCCCGGAGCCGAGCTCGAACAGGTGATCCATCAGAGGAGTCTTTCGGTCATTGATCGAGGAGCTGTGACAGATGCATGGCCGACTGGTCGGCCAGATCAAGAAGCTGGGTCCTGCAGGAGAACCCGTCAGCGACAACGATTGCGCCGGGTGGCGCGTTACGCACTGCAGGAAGCAGCTGCTGCTCTGCGACGGCGACCGAGACCTCGTAGTGCCCCTTCTCGACGCCGAAGTTGCCTGCCAGGCCACAGCAGCCCGACAACCGTTGAATCGTCGCTCCCGTCGACTCGAGCACAGCCATGTCGGCCTCGAAGCCCAAGATCGCCGCCTGGTGACAATGCGGCTGCACGACAAGCGTCGTACCGGTCAGATCCGGAGCCTGCCACCCCTCCGTACGTCGTAGGAGCTCTGACAACGTGAAGACGCCTTGTGCGACGTCGACCGCACGAGGGTCGTCGAGCAGCTCAACGGCGTCTGAACGCAGCACGGCCAGACACGACGGCTCGAGCCCGACGACCGGGATGCCTTCGGCGACGTAGGGGTGCAGCCGGGCGACCGCGTCGGCCACGATCGACCGTGCCTTGTCGAGCTGACCCGTCGTGATCCAGGTGAGACCACAGCAGGCGGAACGTTCAAGGAACTCGACCCGGTAACCGGCTGACTCCAGAACGCTGACCGCGGACTTGCCCGAATCGGTCGAGAAGAACTCCGTGAACGAGTCGGCCCACAACAGCACCCTTGGGCTTTCGGCGGCGGCCGTCGGCCGCTTGCGGGCCCAGCGACTGAGGCTCCCCCGCGCGAACATCGGCAGGCTGCGACGTTGGTCGACGCCCGCCGACCAACGCGCCAACGACCGCACACCCGGCGTGCTGAGCATGAGGTTGACCAGCCACGCGACACGCGAGCTCAGGCGCGCCCAGAACGGCAGACGGCCAAGGATGTAGTGGCTGCGCGGCCGAATGCGTCCCTTGTACGACTGGTGCAGCACCTCGGACTTGTAGGTCGCCATGTCGGTGCCGGTAGGACAGTCGCTGGCGCAGCCCTTGCAGGACAGGCAGAGATCGAGGGCCTGGTGCACCTCCGGGGAACGCCAACCACCGGAGACGAGACGGCCGTCGACCATCTCCTGAAGCACCCGCGCTCGGCCGCGGGTGGAGTCCTTCTCGTCGCGTGTCGCCTGGAACGACGGACACATGACACCGTTCGAACCGCGGTTGTCGGCGAGGCACTTGCCGACACCCGTGCAGCGGTGGACAGCCTTGCCGAAGTCGCCGTCGTCGTGGAGGAGGCGCAGGCCCAGCCGTCCGTCGAGGCGCCCCCTGGATGACTCAGGCCCACGGAGGTCGGCGTCGAGCGCGCTCGGCCGTACGAGGACACCGGGATTGAACAGGTCATCGGGGTCGAATGCGCCCTTGACCCGGGCGAACAGGTCGATTGCCTTGTCCGAGTACATCAGCGGGAGGAGCTCGGAGCGGGCGCGGCCGTCGCCGTGCTCACCTGACAGCGACCCACCGAGTGACGAGACCAGCGTCGCGGCCTCGACGAGAAAGTTGCGGAACGTGGCCTGGCCGCCCGGGTCGTCGAGCGGGAAGTCGATGCGGATGTGCACGCAGCCATCCCCGAAGTGCCCATAGGGGACGCCGTCGAGGCCGTACTCGGCAAGGAGCACGTCCTGCTCACGGAGATAGGTGCCGAGCCGCTCAGGGGGGACGGCGGCGTCCTCCCACCCTGAGAGCGCCTTGCGGGGCAGGGTTCGGGTCGCGAGTCCAGCACCCTCCTCACGGATGCGCCAGAGCACCGCCTGCTCGCGGGGATCGCTGACCACCCTGCTGTCGAGTGCGGCAGATGCCGCGGCGGCCCTGCCGACGGTGTCGGCGATCTCTCGCTGGTCGCCACCGGAGATCTCCACGAACAGCCAACCCTGGCCGCGTGGCAGGTCGGGGACAGTGCCGCCGTTGTCGCGCACCACGTTGACGATGCGGGAGTCGAGGCCCTCGCACGCCGTCGGCTCGAAGCCGAGCAGGGCGGGTACGTCGTCGGCGGCCTCGGCCATCGAGCCGTAACCGAGCACCAGCATCAGCCGATGGGCCGGGTCCTCGACCAGACGAACCGTGGCCGAGGTGAGCGTGGCGAGTGTGCCTTCCGTGCCGGCCATGAAGGTGGCGACGTCGAAATCGTTCTCAGGCAGCAGGTGCTCAAGGCTGTAGCCAGACACCTGACGCCCGAAGGTCCCGAACTCCATGCGAATCGTTTCGAGGTCATCGGCGACGACGGCCTTCACCCGCTCGAGCACTGGCGACATGGCCTGATCGGCCCCGAGCGTGAGTCGCTCCCCCGCCGACGTGACGGCATCGAGCGCGACGACGTTGTCTGACGTACGTCCATACGCGAGCGCCCGCGAACCGCAGGCGTTGTTGCCGATCATCCCGCCGACCGTGCACCGGGTGTGGGTCGAGGGATCCGGACCGAAGCGCAGCCCCTGTGCCGTCGCCGCACGCTGCAGCACGGCGTGAACGGTCCCTGGATCGACGCGTGCCGTACGCGCCTCGGCATCGATCTCGTGCACGCGGTTGAGGTGGCGGGAGAAGTCGAGCACGACACCGGTGCCGACCGCGTTGCCGGCGATCGACGTACCAGATCCGCGCGACGTCAGCGGTGTCCCGGTCGCGCGACAGGCATCGATCGTCGCCAGCACCTCCTCGACGGAGCGCGGGCGTACGACGACCTGCGGCACGACCCGGTAGAGCGACGCGTCGGTGCTGTACAACGCCCGAGCCAGGGTGGATTCGTCAACATCTGCGATGCCGCGTCGTCGAAGCTCCGCGACCACATCCGTGGTCGCCTCCGTGTGGGCGATGGTCACCAGAGCTCGATCGACTCGTCGAGGATCGTGGCGACATCCTCCTCGGTGACCTCGACGGGTGCCGTGGCCAGCAGTCGCTGCTGCTTCATGGTTCCTTCGACGAGCGAGCCGATGTCACCCTCGTCGAAGCCGACTGCGCCGATTCCGGCGGGGATGCCGACATCGCGCATCAGCTCGGTCAACACCTGCGGCAGGAACTCCGCGGCGTTGTCGGGGCGAGTCGCACCGGGCGAGAGCAGCTCGGCAGCGCGTACGTGGCGATCCGGCGAGGCGTCGAAGGTGAACCTGAAGGCCGCCGGCGCCGTGAGCGAGACCGCCATCCCGTGCGGGACCATCGCGTGATCGGCGTCGTAGTCGGCGGGGCGGAAGCCCCGGACCTGGCCTGCGATCGGGTAGGCGTTGGCGTGCGGGATGTGGACACCGGCGTTGCCGAAACCCAGTCCGGCGAACGTGGCGGCCATTGCCACCTCGGTGCGCGCCGCAAGGTTGCCACCGTCGTTGACCGCCGTACGAAATGACGACGCCATGAGGGTCAAAGCCTTCTCGGACCACATGTCGGCGATCGGGTTCGACCCGCAATATGGCACTCGCTGATCGGCGGTCTTGTGCTCGTACGACTCGTACGGGCGCGCCGTGTAGCTCTCGAGCGCGTGGCACAGGATGTCGAGCCCGGCCGCCGCCGTGACGCCGGCGGGCTGGCTCACCGTGAGCTCGGGGTCGACCACCGCGAGTGTGGGACGGAGCCGGGCGTGCGAGATGCCTGTCTTGACGTGCTGGCTGACGACGTCGAGCACGCAGATGGTGGTGCTCTCGCTGCCGGTGCCGGTGGTGGTGGGCACGGCGATCAGCGGCAGCAAGGGCGAGCTGGGCGGCTTGGCCCTGCCGACCGGGGCGTTGACGTAGTCCATCAGCTCGCCCTCGTTGGTCATGAGCAGGTTGACGGCCTTGGCGGTGTCGATGCTGCTGCCACCACCGACGGCGACGATCGCGTCGAACGGGCCTTCGGAGCGGCCGAAGTCGATGGCCTCGATCATGCTGGCGTCGGTGGGCTCCACCCGTGACCGGTCGAACACGACACTCTCGATCCCGGCAGCCTGCAGGGTCTCGGCGATCTCAGCTGGGGCACCGGTGGCGGCGACACCCTGATCGGTGACGATCAGGACGCGTCGCGCCCCGAGCTGGCCGAGATCGAACCCGAGCTCGTGGCGTGCACCAACACCGAACTTGAGCCCGGGTGCACCATAGGTGAAGACGGTCTCAGGCTGATCGGGACGAAACGACATCTCGTGACACTCCTAGCTCGACAGTGCTGAGGATACGGCGTGCGTTGCCCACGACCGTCCTTTGGGATGGGTGTCCTAGGCTGGGCCAGCGATCTGAAGGGACCCCCATGAGCAGAACAGCAACAACTACCGCGGTGACGTGCGCCGTGTTCGTCCTGCTCACCGGCTGCGTCGCGGGCTCTGGCGGCAGCTCGCCGACCCCCGTCTCTTCGACCAAGACCACCCAGCCGGCAGACGTGTCCGACCACGAGGCGGGGCCGGACAGCCCGATCACGTACGGCTTCAAGGTGCCCCGGGGCGCCACCCAGATCGGTCCCCTGGCGCGCTTTCGCAGTGCTGCGCTGATCGCGGCATAC
>CAWKHU010000010.1:0-286816 GCA_963849625.1 uncultured Actinomycetota bacterium | reverse complement strand
ACGAAACGGAGCCTTGTCATTCTACGGGTGCAGGCGCCCTCGCGACTAATCCGTCACACGCTGTTCATTGCGCGTTAACAATAGTGCCGCTTTTGCAATAGTTGCGCGACTGCTAGTATTTTCCGGTGACGAAAAACGCCGGCCTCGAAGAGGTGCTCCAGCAGTTCCTCATGCGCTGCATGAGCGGCGCCGAGGCCCAAGGCATCGACCGCCTCGTCGAGCTCGAGCTCTCGATCAGCCAGGCCAAGACGGTGTTCGTCCTGGCACAAGCGAGCGATCCACTTCCCATCCACGCGATCGCCGAGCAGATCCGGCTCTCCGTCGCGGCAACCGGCCGCAACATCGACCAGCTCGTCCGGATGGGTCTGGTCGAACGGCGCGAGGACGAGAGTGATCGCCGGGTCAAGCTCGTCACGATCACCAAGGCCGGCCACGACGTCGCCGACCACCATCTCGAGGCGCGACGCACCGCGCTCAGCGCCATGGTGTCTCGACTCACGCCCGACGAGGCCGACCGGCTTCAACAGGCGCTGCAACCCATCCTCGCGGGCGACCCCCTGCGACCTACCAACCAGGAGACCCCTGAATGACGTCCCCAGTCGAAGCAATCCCCGACGACGACAAGATCACCCCCGAGCTCCTCAAGATCGCTGGGGTCGTCGTGATCGGCGCCATCATGTCGATCCTCGACGTGACAGTCGTCAACGTCGCACTTCCCACCTTCCAGACCGAGCTGTCAGGCAACGGCGAGCCGCTCGCGTACTCCACGGTTGCGTGGACCGCGACGGCCTACATGCTGGCGCTCGCAGCGGTCATCCCGTTGACCGGCTGGGCGGCCGACCGATTCGGTACGAAGCGCCTCTACCTGACGGCGATCGCCCTCTTCACGATCGGCTCCTTGCTGTGCGCCACCGCATGGAACATCGAAGCCCTCATCGGCTTCCGCATCCTGCAGGGTCTCGGTGGCGGCATGTTGATGCCGCTCGGCATGACGATCATGACCAGGGCTGCCGGACCGCATCGCATGGGTCGCCTGATGGCGATCCTCGGCGTGCCGATGCTGCTCGGGCCGATCATGGGCCCGATCCTCGGTGGTGTCCTCATCGACGCCGCCTCGTGGCACTGGGTCTTCCTGATCAACCTGCCGATCGGTCTGATCGGTCTTGCCTACGCCTGGCGGGTACTGCCCCGGGACAACCCGCAGCCGAGCGAGTCGCTCGACTGGGTCGGCGTGATCATGCTGTCCCCCGGACTCGCCTCGTTCCTGTACGGCGTCTCGTCCATCCCGGGTGAGGGCACGGTTGCCGCCACCAAGGTGCTGGTCCCGATGGTCATCGGCGTCATCCTGATCGCCTCGTTCGCTGTCTGGTCGTTCAAGCCCGAGCACCCGTTGCTCGACCTGCGACTGTTCCAGAACCGCAACCTGACGATCTCGATCATCACGATGTTCCTGTTCGCCTCGGCGTTCTTCGGTGCGCTGCTGCTCGTCCCGACCTACTTCCAGCAGGTCGACGGCGACTCGGTCAAGCGTGCGGGTCTGCTGATCGCGCCGCAGGGCATCGGAGCGATGCTGACGATGCCGATCGCGGGATCGCTCACCGACCGCATCCCGGTCGGCCGCATCGTCCCGTTCGGCTTCCTCGGCATCCTGACCGGTCTGTTCGGTCTGGCCAACAGCACCGACCCGGGCACGTCCAACATGCAGATCATGGCGTGGCTGTTCGTCACCGGCCTGGGCATGGGCGCGACGATGATGCCGCTGTTCACGTCGGCGCTCAAGACGCTGCAGGCTGCTGACGTTGCCCGCGGCTCAACGCTCCTCAACGTGACGCAGCAGGTTGCCAGCGCAACGGGCATCGCGACGATCTCGGTCGTGCTGACCAACGCCATGAAGAACCACGACATCCTGGCGGGCTCGGAGAAGATCCCGGGCATTGACGGTGGACTCACGGCGGCTCAGCTGGCAGCCGGCTCGCACACCGAAAAGGGAGCGCAGCTGGTCGACACGCTGAACGCCGGGGGCTCTGTGCTCCAGCAGGGATTCCAGGACTTGGCGGACGCCTTCCAGACGTCCTACTGGGTCGCCTTCGCGGCGCTGCTCATCACGCTGATCCCGGTCGCCATGCTGCCGCGCAAGCGCGAGGTCTCGCACCTGCTCGATGACGAGGAAGGCGAGAAGCCGCCGGTTCTCATGCACTGAGCGAGTCGCAACAAAAAGGGGCCTCACCGCGAGCGCGGTGGGGCCCCTCTTGTTGAGTGGGGTCAGGGCTGATCGGCCTGCTCCTCGAACGCACGATCAATGCGTTCATCCACGGGACGCCCGAAGTGATCGTCGAAGTTCTCGACCAGCGAACCCGTCACGGACTCACTCAGCTCGCTCGCAAATTCGCGTTCGCGTGCGCGGCGAGCCAAGCGCAGAATCTCCTTGTGCTCACCCTTGAGCGCGCGATGGGTCGCAAAACACATCGCGATCATGATGACGCTGAATGGCACCGCGGTGAGAATTGCTCCGGTCTGCAGCGCGGCCAAACCTCCTGCCAGCATCAAGCTGATCGCCACCAGTCCTTCGAGGACCGCCCACAGGACACGGCTCCACGTCGGGGGCTCAGGGTTGCCGCCGGAGGCCAACATGTCGACCACCAGGGAGCCGCTGTCCGACGAGGTGACGAAGAAGATCGTGACGAGGATGATCGCCAGACCCGAGAGGATCGAACCGGCGGGCAGGCTGCCCAGCAGGTCGAACAGCACGTTCTCACTGGTGATTCCACCGTCAGAGTTGGTGAGATCTCCGACCTCCATCTGCCGGACGATCGCTGCGCCGCCGAGGACGCTGAACCACAGTGCCGACACCAAGGTGGGAACGAGCAGGACACCGGCGACGAACTCGCGGATAGTTCGGCCCTTGGAGATGCGGGCGATGAAGATGCCGACGAACGGCGCCCACGACATCCACCAACCCCAGTAGAACGTCGTCCAGAAGCCCTGCCACTCGACCCCATCATCGCCGGCGAAGGCGCTGGTGTTGAAGCTCAGCGGGACGATGTCGGCGGCATAACCGCCAAGGTTCTGCACGAAGCTGCGCAGCAGGAACAGGGTCGGACCCAGAACCAGGACCAGCAGCAGCAGGCTCGCCGCGAGGCCGAGGTTGATGTTCGACAGCCACTTGATGCCGCGACCGAGGCCACTGACCACGGAGACGACCGCGATGCTGGTGATGAGAACGATCAGGATGACGCGGATCGTGTCAGTTCCCTCGTCGATCAGACCGAGATGGACGAAGCCCGCAGTGATCTGCTGCACGCCGAGACCGAGCGACGTTGCGACTCCGGCGACAGTTCCGACGATGGCGACGACGTCGATCGCGTCGCCGAGGCGACCCTTGACCCGGTCACCCAACAGAGGTTCGAGGGTCCAACGCATCGAGACGGAGCGTCCCTTGCGGTGGATCGCGTACGCCATCGACAGACCGACGACGACGTAGATGGCCCACGCGTGCAGGCCCCAGTGCAGGAAGACTTGCGACATGGCCTTTTGGGCGAGCTCGGCATCGGTGCCGGTGACACCGGGCTTGGGGTCCGTGAAGAACGTGAGTGGCTCGGCGGCACCCCAGAACACCAGGCCGATGCCCATGCCGGCGGCGAACAGCATCGCGAACCAGGCCTTGAGGCTGAACTCGGCTTCGTCGTCGTCCTTGCCGAGCTTGATGTCGCCGAAGCGGCCAATGCCCATCCAAAGAGCGAAGATGACAAAACCGGTGACGGTCAGGGTGTAGTACCAGCCGATGTCGCCGATCACGCTGCTCTGCGCCGAGCCCAGGGCATCGCCCGTCGCGTCGGGGAAGAGGATGCTGATCAGGACGACGATTCCCAGGATTGCGAGTGCGGGGTAGAACACGCCTGGCTTGATGTCAGATCGCCAGGAAGTCCGCCCCGGATTGTCGTGTTTTGTGCTTGCCATGTGGTGCCTCAGAACGGGGGAGTGGGTTCTCCACGTTTGCCGAGTCGAGGCGATAGGTCAAATGCGGCCGTCCGGGACCGGGCGCAGCTCAGCTCTCGCGGTGCACCTTGTGGGCCGCTGCCTGGGCGATTGGCTTGACGATCATCAGGTCGACGTTCACGTGCTGCGGACGGGTCGCCACCCACTGCACGGCGTCGGCGATGTCGGCGGCGAGAAGCGGCTCGGCGACGCCGGCGTAGACGGCATCGGCCTTGGCCTGGTCGCCCAGCCGTACGAGCGAGAACTCCTCGGTGTGCACCATGCCGGGTGCGATCTCGCAGACCCGCACAGGCTGGCCGTTGAGCTCGAGGCGCAGCGTCTCGGTGAGCACGGCGACGGCGTGCTTGACGGCCGTGTAGCCGCCGCCACCCTCGTACGCCCAGCGACCTGCGGTCGAGCCGATGTTGATGATCGTGCCGGCGCCGCTCGCGATGAGAGCCGGCGCGAGCGCCTTGGTGACCTGCATCGTGCCGACGACGTTGATGTCGTACATGCGACGCCACTGGTCAGGGTCGCCCTCGATCACCGGGTCGGCGCCCAGGGCCCCGCCGGCGTTGTTGACGAGCACGTTGAGGCTGTCTCCGACCTGCGCCGCGAGGTTGGCGACCTGCGACTCATCGGTGATGTCGCACTCGACCGCCGTACCGCCGATCTCTTCGGCCAGGGCGGCGAGCCGGTCGATCCGACGGGCGGCGCAGATGACGTGGAAGCCCGCAGCCGCGAGAGCCCGGGCAGATGCGGCTCCGATGCCGCTGCTGGCTCCGGTGACGACAGCAGATCTCATTGAGCCATCGTTGCAGATGGCTCGGTGGTTCAAGGGCGTGCCGCGACGGCGTTGGCCTGAACTGTCATCATTGACGAGGAAGGCGGGTGTTCATGCTCAAGCGCATCGCGATGCTGTCAGCGCACACATCCCCGCTCGATCAGCCGGGAGACGGCGATGCGGGCGGAATGAACGTGTACGTGCTCGAACTTTCGCGACAGCTCGCCTCGCGGGGCATCGAGGTCGAGATCTTCACTCGCGCGACCTCCCGCCACCAGGAGCCGGTCACCGATCCCGAACCGGGCGTCCGCGTGCATCATGTCGCGGCGGGACCGTTCGAGGGCCTGGAGAAGAACGACCTTCCGTCGCAGCTGTGCTCCTTCGTACGCGACGTCCTGCGCGCCGAGGTCGAGCGCGAGCCGGGGCACTTCGACCTGGTGCACTCGCACTACTGGCTCTCGGGCCAGGTCGGCACCGTCGCCCGTGAGCGGTGGGGCGTGCCCCTGGTCCACACGATGCACACCATGGCCAAGGTCAAGAACTCCCAGCTCGCCGACGGCGACTCGCCCGAGCCGATCGGCCGGGTCTATGGCGAGGAAGAGATCGTCCGCCTCGCGGATCAGCTGATCGCCAACACGTCCGAGGAACGTCGCGAGCTCATCCAGCTCTATGACGCTGACCCGGATCGCGTGGCCGTGGTCCACCCCGGCGTCGACCTGTCGGTGTTCCGCTCGGGTCGACAGGCCGACGCGCGCATGCTGCTCGGCCTCCCGGCCGATGCTGCGGTGCTTCTGTTCGCCGGTCGCATCCAGCCCCTCAAGGCTCCCGATGTGGTGCTCAACGCCGCCGCCGTCATGCTCGAGCGTGATCCGGGACTGCGCGATCGGCTGGTCGTCGCCATCGTCGGTGGTGCCTCCGGCAGCGGTCTCGACCGCCCCTCAGCGTTGTCGGACCTGAGCACCTCGCTGGGTATCGACGACGTGGTTCGCTTCATCCCCACGGTGAGCCAGTCCGCTCTGGCTGACTGGTACGCCGCGGCAAGCGTCGTGTGCGTGCCGTCCTACAACGAGTCGTTCGGGCTGGTCGCGATCGAGGCTCAGGCCTGCGGTACGCCGGTCGTCGCGGCACGCGTCGGCGGGCTGCCGACGGCAGTGTCGGACGGGGTGTCAGGTGTGCTCGTCGACGGCCACGATCCCGCTGACTACGCGTCCGCGCTGCACCCCTTGCTGGTCGACACCGAGCTCCGTGAGGCGATGAGCGACAAGGCCGTGCACCACGCCGAGTCGTTCGGCTGGGACGTGACGGCCGACCGTACGCTCGACGTCTACGAAGCCGCCATCGCAGCCCACGCAAAGGCGTCCGGATGACCGACCCACGGGCGACCATCATCGAGACGCTCGAGGCGTCCGAGCTGGAGTTCACCGAGCACAGCCAGGGCGTCTTCGAGATCACCCTGCCGGGCGAGCGCAAGCTGCAGACCACCTGCCGGCTCGAGGTAGGCGGGCACGCCCTCGGCATCCACGCCTTCGTCTGCCGCAAGCCCGACGAGAACCACGAGGGCGTCTACCGGTGGCTGCTCGAGCGCAATCTCAAGATGTACGCCGTCGCGTTCGCCGTCGACGCGGCCGGCGACATCTACCTCGACGGCCGACTGCCGCTGTCGGCGATCACGGTTGAGGAGCTCGACCGGGTGCTGGGTGCCGTGCTGACGTACGCCGACGAGTCGTTCAACACGATCCTCGAGCTCGGCTTCGCCTCCTCCATCCGCAAGGAGTGGGAGTGGCGAGAGTCGCGTGGCGAGTCCACGCGCAACCTCGAGGCGTTCAAGCACCTCAAGCCCTGAGCGCTCCACCAGCCGTCACGTAGCGTTCAGGTCATGAGGGTGCAGATCTTCGCGGACATCACGGATCCGTGGTCGTACGTCGGGTGCACGCGGTTCGAGCGGGCCGCTGCCATGGTGTCGATTCTCACCGGCGAGCCCATGGAGCTGACCCTTCGAGCGTTCCAGCTCGAGCCCGACGAACCCAGCACCGGCCGACCCCTGATGGAGGCCATGGCCGACCGCCTCGGCGGACTCGACAAGGCCGAGCTCGTCAACGCCCAGGTCACGGCAGGCGCTCGCATCACCGGCATCGACCTCAACTTCGACGAGGCGATACAGGCCAACTCCTTCGATGCCTGGCGCATGCTGACCTGGGCAGACGAGGACGGACCTGGCGTCCAGCACGATCTGGCACACCAGCTCTGGCGAGCCCACTTCCTCGAGGGCGCCGACATCGCCGACCCGTTCGTGTTGGCCACCCGGGCCGCGCTGGTCGGCCTCGACCTGGAGACGGCCGAGGCGCTGCTGGCGAGCACCGAGTATGCCGACGAGGTCCACATGCAGACCGAGACGGGCAGGGGGCTCGGCATCAAACAGCTCCCGTACGTCGTGGTCGAGAACACCTGGAAGCTCGAGGGTGTGCACTCGCAGAATGACTACGTGCAGGCACTCAGCCGGATCTATTCGGAGTGGAAGGCCGCTGAGTCCACCGGAGGATGACGCAATAGGCTCCCTTGTATGAGCACCCTGATCCTGCTTCGTCACGGCCACAGTGAGTGGAACGCCAAGAACCTGTTCACAGGTTGGGTCGACGTCGACCTGAACGAGCAGGGTCTCGCCGAGGCCGCGCGAGGCGCCGAGCTCCTCGCCGAGGCGGGGCTCAACCCCGACATCTCGCACACGTCTCTGTTGCGTCGAGCCATCCGTACGGCCGAGATCGTCCTCAACGGCATCGACCGTCACTGGATTCCCGTACGTCGTTCGTGGCGCCTCAACGAACGTCACTACGGCGCGCTCCAGGGCAAGGACAAGAAGGCCACCCTCGAGGAGTTCGGCGAGGACCAGTTCATGGAGTGGCGTCGCTCGTACGACACGCCCCCACCGCCGATGCCCGACGACGACGAGTTCAGCCAGACGTCAGATGCGCGCTACGCCGAGCTGCCCGACGAGCTGCTGCCCCGTACGGAGGCGCTGGCCCAGGTGCTCGAACGGATGCTGCCCTACTGGTACGACTCGATCGTTCCCGACCTGCTCGTCGGCAAGGTCGTGCTCGTCACTGCGCACGGCAACTCCCTGCGTGCTCTCGTCAAGCACCTCGACGGGCTGAGCGAGGAAGCCGTCGTCAGCCTCAACATCCCCACCGGCATCCCGCTCGTCTACGAGCTCGATGACGATCTCAAGCCGACGGTCAAGGGCGGGAAATACCTTGACCCCCAGGCAGCCGAAGCAGCCATCGCCGCAGTCGCAAAACAGGGCCGCTAGCCCGGTCAGGCGTCGTACTTGTAGCCCAACCCTCGCACCGTGGTCAGGGTTGAGGGGTTGGCGGGATCGGGCTCGATCTTGGCTCGCAGTCGCTTGACGTGCACGTCGAGAGTCTTGGTGTCGCCCACGTAGTCGGCACCCCATACGCGGTCGATCAGCTGACCACGGGTGAGGACGCGCCCCGGATTGCGCAGGAAGTACTCGAGGAGCTCGAACTCCTTGAGCGGGAACCGCGTCTCGTCGCCGTCGATCGTCACCAGGTGGCGGTCGACGTCCATGCGTACGCGCCCCAGCTCCAGTGATGCGTTGTCGTCACCCTCGTCGGCGACACCGCGACGGAGGACGGCGCGGATGCGGGCCACCAGCTCACGCGGTGAGTAGGGCTTCGTGACGTAGTCGTCGGCGCCCAGCTCGAGGCCGACGACCTTGTCGACCTCGGTGTCCTTGGCGCTGACCATGATGATCGGGACCGACGAGGTCTGGCGGATCGCCCGGCAGACCTCCGTACCGGAAAGTCCCGGCAGCATGAGGTCGAGCAGGATGATGTCGGCACCATTGCGGTCGAACTCCGTCAACGCGTCGGGGCCGGTCTCGGCGATGGCAACCTCGAACCCTTCCTTGCGCAGGACGTACGACAACGCCTCGCTGTAGCTCGTCTCGTCCTCGACGACCAAAACCTTCGTCACGACTGCTCCTCATCAAGTTCCTGGGTGAATGCCGGCATCACGAGGGTGAACGACGAGCCGAGACCCGGCTCGCTCCAGACCTCGACGGAGCCGCCGTTGCTGGCTGCGACGTGCTTGACGATCGACAGGCCGAGACCGGTCCCGCCAGTCGCGCGTGCCCGGGCAGGGTCGACGCGATAGAACCGCTCGAAGATGCGATCGAGCTCGCCAGTGGGGATGCCGATGCCGTTGTCGGTGACGGTCAGCCGTACGAACTCGTCAACGTGCGCTGCCGTCACCGAGACGCGCGAGCCCTCGGGGCTGTACGTCACGGCGTTCTCGACGAGGTTGCTGACCGCCGCGTGCAGCTGGGCACGGTCGCCGTGGATGAAGAGGTCCGGCTCGACCTCGGTGACGATCTCGATGTCCTTCTTGTCGGCGTCGGTGGCCGAGTGCTCGCAGGCTTCGGCGATGAGCTCGCCGACCTTGATCGTCGCCGCGTCATCGCTGAGCTGGTCGTTCTGCAACCGCGACAGGTCGATGATCTGCTGCACCAGTCGGGTGAGCCGTTCGCTCTCGGTGTGCATGCGGCTGGAGAACCGCACGACTGCCTCGGGATCGTCCTTGGCCTCGGCGACGGCTTCGGCGAGGAGGTTGAGTGCGCCGATCGGCGTCTTGAGCTCGTGGCTGACGTTGGCGACGAAGTCGCGGCGTACGGTCTCGACCCGCTGCTCACGTGTGCGGTCGTCGGCGAGCACGAGGATCAGGCGGGAACCCAGTGGAGCGACCCTGGCGTGGATGAACGATGTCGTGCCGCGGCGAGGCTGCAACGAGATGTCTGCCTGCCGCACCTGGCCATCGCGCCGCACCTGGCGCACGAGTGTCATCAGCTCCTCGGGCTGCAGGCGACCGTCGTGGAGGATCCCCATCGCGTGTGCGGGGGCAGAAGCATGGACGATCGCATCTGCCGAGTCGATCAGCACGGTCGAGGACGACAGGACCGACAGCACGGCTTCCGCGCCGGGCGGGACCACGGGGGCGACCTCGGCGACGGCGCGCTGGCGTTGCTCGCTGAACCGCCACACGTAGGTGACCATCGCGCCGACGACAGCACCGATCGCCCCAGCGATCAAAAGTCCTGCGCTTGTGTCCACCCCTAGATCGTAGGGTGCCGATCGCGAACATTCCGACTCTGCGAGCCTTGATCGAAGCGACCTTCAGGCCCTGTTCACGCCGCGTTCACCGCAGGTCGCCCTCCGTTCACCCCGGCTGCCTAAAGTGACTGTCATGCGAGATCAGTATTACGAACAGCTGGATGCCATCGTCGACGACCTGGTGAGCCTGACGGGCTCGGTGCGCAAGGCCGTCGCCGAGTCGACCCGCGCACTGCTTGAAGCTGACGGGAACGTAGCCGAAGCGGTCATCGCCGGAGACAAGGACATCGACGAAGCGACCGAGATGATCGAGGAGCGGGCGCTCCTGCTGCTGGCGACCCAGCAGCCGGTGGCCACCGATCTGCGTCAGCTCGTCGCCACGCTGCGTATGCTCACCGACCTGCAGCGGATGGGCGATCTGTCGGTCCACGTCGCCAAGGTCGCGCGCCGGCGGATGCCGGTCTCGGCGGTGCCGGCCAAGCTGCATCCGACGATCTCTGCGATGGCCGCCGTCGCCGACTCGATGATCGACTCGGCGTCGCGGATCGTCGCCAATCGTGATGTCAACGCGGCAGCCGAGCTCGAGGCCGAGGACGACGAGATGGATCGCCTGCGTCGCGAGCTGCTCCGCTCGGTGCTCAACGTGGAGTGGCAGCACGGAGTCGAGCCGGCCATCGACCTGGCCCTGCTGGGCCGCTACTACGAGCGCATCGGCGATCACGCCGTGTCAATGGCGCGTCGGGTCGTCTACCTCGTGACCGGCCAGGGCCAGCTCACCTAGACCAACCCCTGCAGCACCGCCGGGTCCCACCACGTACGCCGTGGTCGGGGCCCGTTGTGGTTATTCGGTCTCGGTGTCGCCGGCGGCGTCGGTCTCTGCCGCGGTCTCGGCCTCGACCTCGTCGGTCGGCGACCCGCCGGTGACCTTGTCGTACGCAGCCGTCCGAGCGACAACGGGTGCCTCGATCGTGACCGGTGAGGTGCCGGAGAAGGTGAAGGTGACCTTGACGTAGAAGCCGGCCTTGGCTCCCTGGGTGACGGAGTAGCTGATGGTGTCGCCAGCGGATCCAAGGTTGGTGAGCACGTCAGCCGGAAGGGGCAACGGGGGCAGCTTCGGGCTGCGGACGACCAGCTCCTCACCGGCCAGCGTCGTCACGGTGACGGATGCCAGCCGCTGCTCGTCGTCAGTCTTGTTGACGAGAGCTGCCGAGACCGTGGCCGAGCCATCGTCATTGGCCACCAGCATCGCGTTGAGGACGTCGACGTCACCGTGGGAGTTGGCGCCGACGGCGGCTTGGTACTGCTGGTTGGTCTGGGCGTCGAAACCGCAGGCGCTGAGCGCCAAAAGTGCTGTGGCGGCGAATGTGGCCGCGAGGCGACGTCGTACGGAGCTCACCGGTTGCCTGCTTTCAGTGGGTCGGACATCGGTCGAAAGTCGTCGCGCCGATCGTATCCGAGCCGCCGACGAACCTTGCCTTTGACCTCCGACCAGAGGCTCTGCTACGGGTCTCATACCAAGAAACGGCCCCGAGTGCTGTCGGCTGCGCATGTTATCCTTGTCACCTAGGAAAGGTACTTTCTCTATGACTTTCACTGTCGGCGAAACCGTTGTTTACCCCAACCACGGTGCTGCAGTAATCGAAGACATCGAAACCCGACAGATCAAGGGCGAGGACCACGATTACCTGGTTCTCCGCATTGTTTCTCAGACTGACCTGATCGTTCGTGTGCCGGCCCGCAACGTCGATCTCGTGGGTGTCCGCGACGTCGTCGACCTGGCCGGACTGGAGCGCGTCTTCGACGTGCTGCGCGCCGAGCACGTCGAGGAGCCGACCAACTGGTCACGCCGCTACAAGGCCAACCTCGAGAAGCTGCACTCCGGTGACGTGCTCAAGGTGGCCGAGGTCGTCCGCGATCTGTGGCGCCGCGATCACGAGCGCGGGCTGTCAGCTGGCGAGAAGCGCATGCTGGCCAAGGCCCGTCAGATCTTGGTGTCGGAGCTCGCGCTGGCAGAAAAGACCAACGAGGACAAGGCTGAGATCCGCCTCGACGAGGTTCTCGCTTCCTGATCCAAGCGCAACGTACGCAGCCCCCGCCTTCCGAGGTCGGGGGCTTCGTCGTGTCTAGACCGCGAAGAGCAGGGCCGTGGCGATGGCGGCGATGCCTTCGCCGCGGCCGGTCAGCCCGAGGCCGTCGGTCGTCGTGGCAGCGAGCGAGACGGGCGCACCGATTGCGTCACTGAGAACCTGTTCGGCCTGTTCGCGCTTCTCGGAGATCTTGGGGCGGTTGCCGATGGCCTGCACCGAGACGTTGCCGATGCTGAAGCCGGCAGCGCGTACGCGTTGGGCCGTCTCACGCAGGAAGTCGGCACCCGCGGCATTGGCCCATTCGGGTTCGCTGCTGCCGAAATGGCTGCCGATGTCGCCGAGTCCTGCGGCGCCCAGGACTGCGTCGACGATGGCGTGGGAGACGCAGTCGCCGTCGGAATGGCCCTCGAGGCCCTGATCTTCGTCGGGCCACTCGAGCCCGGCAAGCCAGAGCGTTCGGCCGGACACGAGTCGGTGGACGTCGGTACCGATGCCGATGCGCGGAGAGCTCACACGTCGATCATGCCGTACGCCAAGCGGAGTGTGGCGGTGCGAGCGAAGATGGAGCGGTGAACTCACGCCGAAGCTTCGCGAGCGGCATGCTCGCCGCAGCGGCTGCCGTCGCCGCGAGCGAAGCGCTTGCCGCTGCGTTCAACCTTCGGGAGTCGCCAGCTCTCGCGCTCGGGCAGACGGTGATCAAGCTGACCCCTGGTGGTATCGCCGAAGGCATCATCGGTGTCGTCGGCACGAAGGACAAACCGCTGGCTGTGGCCGCTGTGGTGGTCGCGATCCTGCTGCTCGGCGGACTGGCCGGCACGTGGTGGGTCGCGCGCCGTACGTGGTCGATTGCGTTGATCGCCGTGCTGGTCGTGGCGGCAGCGGCGGCGATGATCGGTCGCCCCTATTCCTACGCCGGCGGAGTCGTCGTCTGCGTCCTCGCCGGTGCGGTCGTCGCCGGCGTCCTCTGGTTGCTGCATCGAGACCAGGTCGACGAAGATGAGGATCGCCGAACATTCCTCCGCACTGCCGGCGCCGTGGTGGTGGCGACGGTGCTGCTGGGCGGAGTCGGCGAGCTCCTCGGGTCGCGACGTCGTCGCCGCCGGGAGGTCGAGCGTGCGCGGGCTGCGCTGAAGCTGCCGACACGAGGTGTCGCCCCGCCCGCGGGTGTCGACCTCGGCGTGAGGGACCAGGAGCGTTGGCTGACGCCCAACGACGCGTTCTACCGCATCGACACGGCGCTCTCGCCGCCGCTGATCGACCCGAACGACTGGGAGCTGCGCATCCACGGGATGGTCGACAAGGAGATCACGCTGACCTACCAGGACCTTCTCGATCGCGGGCTCAAGGATGCGTGGGTCACGCTGTGCTGCGTCTCCAACCCGGTCGGTGGCGACCTGATCGGCAACACCAGCTGGGGCGGCGTACCGATCAAGGACATCCTCGACGAGGTCGGCATCCAAGATGGAGCTGATGCTCTCCTGTCGACCTCGGAGGACGGCTGGACCTGCGGTACGCCTCTCGAAGCACTGACCGACGGTCGTGAGGCCCTGCTCGCAGTCACGATGAATGGCGAGCCACTGCCCATCACACATGGCTTCCCGGTGCGCCAGGTGGTGCCCGGGCTCTACGGATACGTCTCCGCGACCAAGTGGGTCGTCGACTGGGAGATCACCCGCTTCCAGGACTTCCAGGCCTATTGGACCCAGCGCGGTTGGGGCCCGCTCGGGCCGATCAAGACCGAGGCTCGCATCGATGTCCCTCGTGGCGCCGTCGACGCCGGCAAGGTCACGGTCGCCGGCGTCGCGTGGCAGCAGCACGTGGGCATCAGCGGAGTCGAGGTGCGGATCGACGGAGGTTCGTGGCAACAGGCCACTCTGGCCAAGGTCCCGAATGTCGACACCTGGGTGCAATGGACCTGGCAGTGGGACGCCGACCGGGGCGACCACACGATCGAGGCGCGCGCGACCAACCGAGAGGGCGAGCCGCAGACCGAGGAGGTCGCCGACGTGCTGCCTGACGGCGCCACCGGCTACCCGGGAATCCGCGTGACGGTGACCTGACCTACCAGCGGGCGCTGTCCTTCGGGAGCGGGCGCGACGCCGGGCGAATGACATACACGACGCCGCCGCTGCCACCGAGCCATGCCTTCTCAAACTGTGACCGCGTGTAGACCCGCCGCACCGTCGAGGCCTTCGGCGCTGCCGGGTCATTGGCGATGACATTGCCGTTCTTGGTGATCCCGGTGATCACCAAGAGGTGCCCGGGTGTCGACGAGATCGGCGCACCGGTGAGCTTGCCCTTGCTGAAGGCGATCGATGCCACGAGCGGGATGCCGGCCTTGATGAACGCCTCGGCATCCCTCAGGCTGCTGAGGCGCGTGACGAACGAGTCGAGCCCGTAGTTCGAGGCGTACGCGGTGTTGAACGGCCAGTTGCCGGTGCCGTCGTAGAGTTCGTCGTACGTGTACCTGGCCGCATGGTCGACCCATGACTCCGCATAGGGCGACCACGCGTATGCGGAGGGCGCAGGTCCGGCCTTGAAGTAGCGCATCACCATCGACGTGGAGGTCGGTGAGCACCAGGCCTCGCCGCCGCCACCCCACTGCGGGTACTCGCCCTTGTGGATCATCTGCGAGTAGCGCGGGACGGAGAGCTCCTTCGTCGACGTCATGGTCGTCTTGCTGGTGGAGATGCTGCGCGTCGCGTACGACGAGGCGGTGCCACCCACCGACTGCAGGATCGGCTTGGCGGTCGACCCGACGGGACGCAGCAGGACGACCTGCACCTGCCAGCCGGTGAAGGTCTTGCCAGGGTTGGCGCGCAGCGTGTCGACGGCGACGTTGGTGAGGTCGTCGCGCTGGGACGAGTAGGACGAGCTCTTGATGCTCGAGGTGCCTTGGGCCCAGCGAGCGACCGTGTCCCAGGTGCCGACCGTGGAACCACTGCGTCCTCGCACGTAGACGCGTGCCCAGGTGCCCTCGGGTGCGGTCATGGCCCACGACGGCACAAGGGTGCGTGCTGCGTAGCCGGTCGAGACCCATGGCGAGGTCCACGTACCGGTGTCGTACGACTTGGCACCGCCGGAGACATGCGGATCGTCGTACGTCGTGACCCAGCTGCCCGGACCGATCGTGACCGCACCCGAGATGGCGGTCAGACCTTTGCTGGTTCCTCTTGCGAGCTGGGTGGTGCTCGTCCAGCTCATGTACGAGGTGCGGTCGGTCGCAGCCGATGCTGGCGCGGCGGTAAGCGCCACCCCACACATGAGGAACGCGAGAACGAGTCGTACGACAGAGCGATGCATCGGATCATCGTAAGTGACAGATGGGACTCATGGGGCGAAAGTGACTCGGCCTTCGCGCAGTATGGCAGCGGGGCGGCGGTGGGGGAGCCGATAGGGTTGGCCTGTGACCTTTCAGCTCTTCGACACCGCCACGCGTCAGGTTCGCGAGCTGGATCTCGTGCATCCCGGCAAGGTCTCGATCTATCACTGCGGCCTGACGGTGCAGGGCCCTCCGCACATCGGCCACATCCGCAAGGAGGTGGTGTTCGATGTGCTGCGGCGCTGGCTCGAGTTCTCCGGCCTTGACGTCACGATCGTCGCCAACGTCACCGACATCGACGACAAGATCCTGGCCAAGGGTGTCGAGCAGGGTCGCCCGTGGTTTGCCGTCGCGTACGAGAACGAGCGGGCGTTGCACACGGCGTACGAGGTGCTCGGCTGCGTCCCACCGACGTACGAGCCCCGCGCCACCGGCGTCGTGCCCGAGATGATCGAGATGATGCAGACGCTGATCGAGCGCGGCCACGCCTACGCGGCCGAGGATGGTTCGGGTGACGTCTACTTCGACGTGCGGTCGTGGCCGGCGTACGGCGAGCTCTCCAACCAGAAGATCGACGACATGCAGGCCGCCGGGGACGCGCCGCCCGAGGGCAAGCGCGACGCGCGCGACTTCGCCCTCTGGAAGGGGCACAAGGACGGCGACCCCGAGTCGGCGTCATGGCCGACACCGTGGGGACGTGGTCGTCCGGGCTGGCACCTCGAGTGCTCGGCGATGGCGGCGAAGTACCTCGGCGACGAGTTCGACATCCATGGCGGCGGCCTGGACCTGCGGTTCCCCCACCACGAGAACGAGCTCGCCCAGTCCACCGCGGCCGGACAGAGGTTCGCCCGCACCTGGATGCACAACGCGATGCTCAATCTGTCGGGCGCCAAGATGAGCAAGTCGGTCGGCAACACCATGCTGGTCAGCGAGGTCATCAAGCGGGTACGTCCGATCGACCTGCGCTACTACCTCGTGGCCTCGCACTACCGCTCGATCGTCGACTTCTCCGACGAGTCGCTCGCCGAGGCCGCCACGGCGTTTGCCCGGATCGAAGGATTCGTACGTCGTGCCGCAGAGCTGGTCGGGCCCGGGGAGCTCGGCATCCCCTGCGCCGACTTCGTGCAGGCGATGGATGACGACCTGGGCGTACCGGCTGCCTTGGCGGCACTTCAGGCCGTGATCGCAGACGGCAACAAGAGCCTCGCGAGCGGCGACACGTCTTCGCTGTCGGGCGCACTGGCCTCGGTGCGGGCGATGCTCGACATTCTCGGTTTGGATCCGTTGTCCCCGACGTGGGATCGTGGGGGTGACGATGCAACGTACGCGCAGGTGATCGACTCTCTCGTGAGTGGACTGCTGGAGCAGCGCCAGGAGGCGCGGGCCAGCAAGGACTTCGCCGCCGCAGACCGGGTTCGTGACCAGCTCACAGCCGCAGGCATCGAGATCGAGGACACTCCGCAAGGCGCGAGATGGTCCGTGAAGGGCGACAACTGATGCCAGGCAACAGCAAGCGCAAGGGCGCGATCAAGAAGACCGGCAAGGGCAACCCCACTGCCGGCTCGGGTGGCCGCCGCCGCCAGGGACTGGAGGGCAAGGGTCCGACCCCGCGCGCCGAGGACCGGCCCAACCACAAGATCTACAAGATGAAGAACGCGACCCAGAAGCGTGAGGCCGCGCGTCCCAAGCGCAAGACCGGCGATGCCGCCGAGTGGGTCGCCGGGCGCAACCCCGTGGTCGAGCTGCTGCGCGCCACCGTGCCGATCCACGCGCTCTACGTCGCCGAGGGCACCGAGCGGGACGAGCGGATCCGCGAGATTTTCAAGCTCGCCGCCGAGCAGCACGTCAGCCTGCTCGAGATCGGTCGCATCGAGCTCGACAAGCTCACCGGCGGCGCCGTGCACCAGGGCATCGCCGCCAAGCTCAACGCCTACGAGTACGCCGACCCGGCGACCTTCGTCGAGCTGGCCGCCGAGCAGGGCGCGCCAGCGCTGATCGTGATGCTCGACGGCGTCACCGATCCCCGCAACCTCGGAGCGGTCATCCGTTCGGCCTCAGGCTTCGGTGCACACGGCGTCGTGATCCCCGAGCGTCGCGCGGCCCACATCACCGCGGCGGCGTGGAAGACCTCTGCGGGCGCTGCCGCCCGCGTACCCGTCGCCCGCGTCACCAACCTGACTCGTCAGCTCAAGGCGTTCCAGGAGCAGGGCATGATGGTCATCGGCCTGGCAGCCGACGGCGAGGTCAACCTGCCCGACTCGCAGATGATCGACGGTCCCGTGGTCGTCGTCATCGGCAGCGAGGGCAAGGGCCTGTCCCGCCTGGTCGGCGAGACCTGCGACGAGCTCGTCTCGATCCCGATGTCGACCGGGCTCGAGTCCCTCAATGCCGGCGTCGCCGCGGGCATCGCCCTCTACGCGATAGCGCAGGCCAGGGCCTAGCCCAGCACGCGGTCCAAGTAGTCGTTGCTGAACGTACGCAGCGGGTCGAGCTGGTCGCGGATCGCCACGAAGTCGTCGAACTTCGAGTAGTGCTGGGAAAAGTACGACGAGTCGAGGGTGTGGATCTTGCCCCAGTGCGGTCGACCCTCGTGCGCGGTGAAGATGTCCTGAGCGGCGGCGAAGTAGTCCCGGTAGTCGCTGCGTACGTACTGGTGCACCGCGACGTAGACGTTGTCGCGCTCGTGGCCCGTCGACATCCACACGTCGTCGGCGGCGGTGAAGCGCACCTCGATGGGGAAGGAGATGAGCTCGTGCCCGCCATCGAACCACTTCTTGAGCTCGCCGAGGACGTCGGGCAGGGCCTCTCGCGGCATCGCGAACTCGGACTCACGGAACCGTACGGTGCGCGGCGAGACGAACACGTTGTACGAGTGGTCGACGTACTCGCGGGCACTCAGCATCGAGGCGGCCAGGTTGTTGACCTTCGGGATCCAGCTGCGCTTCCTGGCGACGACCCGGTTGACGCCTTCGAATGCGGTGTTGCTGAGGAACTCGTCGTCGAGCCAATGCTTGAAGCGACTGAGTGGCTTGCGCTCGGTGCCTTCGGGCACGCGGTTGTTGCGCTTGGTCGAGGTCTTCTCGGTGTGCGGGAACCAGTAGAACTCAAAGTGGTCGTTGTCGTTGACGAGGTCGTCGATGCCGTCGAGCACCTCCGCCAGCGGCATCGGCTCCTCGCGGGCATGCAGCAGGAACGCGGGGACACACTGCAGGGTCACTTCGGTCAGGATGCCGAGTGCGCCGAGGGTGACGCGTGACGCGCCGAACCAGGCGTGTGACTCGTCGATCTCCAGCACCTCCCCGTCGCCGGTGACGAGCTGAACGCCGACGACGGCCTGGGAGATGCCGAACAGCTTGTCGCCGGTGCCATGGGTGCCGGTCGACACCGCACCCGCCACTGACTGCGGATCGACGTCGCCGAGGTTGGGCAACGCGAGTCCCATCGCGTTGAGCTGCGGGTTGAGGTCGCGCAGCGAGATGCCGGCCTGCACGCGTACGCGCGCGGTCATCGGATCGTGGCTGATGATCGTGGTCATCCGGTCGAGCTTGAGCAGGATGCCGTCGGTCGCAGCGATCGCGGTGAACGAGTGGCCCGCGCCGACGGCCTTGATCGTGAGACCAGCGGCGGCGGCCTCGCGTACGAGCGCCGACACCTCGGCGGTCGACGCCGGGTGGGCGATGCGCTCGGGGTGCGTCTCGACGCTGCGGCGCCCAGTTCTGCCATGTCTCGGTCATCCGAAGTTCTTGCCCTCTCCGCGATAGGTCGGTACGCAATCGACGCCGCCATCGGCGTCGACGATCGCGATCTCGTTGAACCGCTCACACATCTCGCCGGCCTTGGCGTAGCGCATGACGACGCGATCGCCGACTCTCAGGTCGCGGGCAGCCTTGCCCTTGACCGGGCTCTGGACCTCGCCGGCACCTTCGGCGCCAATGGCCTTGAGACCTTCGGGCCAGGTCGGCGTCGGCTGGCGGTTCTTGTTGGTCGCACCCGAGGCGATGTAGCCGCCGGCGAACAGGGTTGCGATGTCTGGTGCTGGCTTGCGCACGACCGAGAGCACGAAGTACGCCGCCGGGCGCGCCTCGAACGCGTCGTAACTGTCAAACAGGGTCGGCACGAACAGTCCGGAACCGGCAGTCAGCTCGGTGATGGCCGGATCGGCGCCGGTGACCTCGAGGCTTCCGGTCCCACCGGCATTGATGATCTCGAGCGTGGCGTGCTCGCTGATGGCGGCGATGATCGTGCTGCGGCGTTCGAGCAGGTCTGCGGCCGAACGCTTCTTGACGAGTCGCACGGCCGCGGAGGTGTCGGGCAGCCCGGCGATCTGGGCGTCATAGAACATCACGCCGACGAGGTCGAAGCCCTTGCGACCTTCGATCGCCTTGGCGAGCACGCTGGCATCGCCGACGTGGTGGACGGGGGAGCGGCGTACGCCGAGGTGCGCCGGCCCGATCTTGAGCGAGGAGTCGATGTCGATCGCGACCCGGAGCGCGGGGTGGTCGGCGCCGAGGAGATGGTCGACGTGGTCGAGGGATTCGGTGCTGTCGACCATGACGGTGATCGCGGCACGCTTGCGCTCGTCGGCGACGAGCTCCTTCAGCGCCGCTGCGCTGGTCGTCGGATAGGCCAGCAGGATGTCGTCGATGCCGTTGTCGACGAGCCAGTTGGACTCGGCGAGCGAGTAGGACATGACGCCGGCGAAGCCTTCACGGGCGAGGGTGCGGTCGATGATCGACCGTACGCGTACGGACTTGCTGGCAACCCTGATCGGCACGCCGGCCGCCCGTCGTACGAGATCATCGGCGTTGGCCCACAGCGCTGGCTCGTCGACGACGGCGAAGGGAGTGTCGATATCGGCGGTGGACCGCAGGAGTCTGTCGAACGGTTCTGGCACCCAGCCAGTATGCCGCGCGAGTGGTTCGGAGCCTCCACTACGATGGTCGTCGGACCTGCTGGTCCGACGCCCCTGTAGCTCAGTTGGTAGAGCGTCTCACTTGTAATGAGAATGTCGCGGGTTCGACTCCTGTCGGGGGCTCCAACACACTCAGTCGGCCGCATCGCGGCGAGCGCACTAGATTTGACGCCATGTCGCTCCCCACACCTGGCCCTGACCGTACGGCGCTGGTCACCGGCGCTTCCTCCGGGATCGGAGCCGAGATCGCCCGGGATCTCTCCCGCCGAGGACATCACGTCACTCTGGTGGCGCGATCCGCAGACAAGCTCGAAGCCCTCGCGGCAGAGCTGGCGAATGCGGACGTGATCGTGCTGGACCTCGCCGACCGGCCGGGGCGAGCACTTCTGCTTGAGCAGATCAGCGAGCGAGGTCGCGTCGTCGACATCCTGGTGAACAATGCCGGGCTGTCCACGTTGGGACCGGTGATCACGTCTGATCCCGAGGCGGAGCTGAACATGATCGAGGTCGATGTCGCCGCCGTCTCCGACCTCTGCAGCCGGTTCCTCCCGGGCATGGTGCAGCGCGGCCGAGGCGCGGTGCTCAACGTGGCGTCGACGGCCTCGTTCCAGCCGCTGCCAGGGCAGGCTGGATACGGCGCCGCGAAGGCCTTCGTCCTGTCCTACACGCAGAGCCTCGCCGGCGAGCTGCGTGGAACGGGTGTCACCGCGACCACGCTCTGTCCCGGACCCGTGCACACCGGCTTCGGAGAGCGTGCCGGCTTCTCCAAGGAGGAAGCCGAGGCGGCACTTCCCGCGGTCATGTGGGTGACGGCCGAGGACGTCGCCAAGACGGCAGTCGAAGGGATGGCGAAGGGGCGCCTCGTGGTCATCCCGGGCACGGTCAACCGAGTCGCGGCCGCGTTGTCGCAGGTGACACCGCGCTCGCTGTTGCTGCCGATCCTGGCCAAGAACCACCCCGGCTTGCCCTGACCAGGATCAGCTGGACTTCTTGGCGCCGATCATGAGCCGCCTCTCGCTTCGTGGTCCTTCCAGGCTTGCTCGACCTGGCGCATCAGCGCCGGATAGACGATCCCGTGGCGGAACGGCTTGATGAGACCCATGTAGACCGTGCCGAAGCGGCCGCGCGGCTTGACCAGCACCGCCATCTGCCCCTGATTGTCGCCGTGGCCCTTGTCGACCCAGCCGAGATGCATCATGGCGTGCACCGTCTTGTTGGAGATCTCGGCGGCTGCCTCGCGGTCGGTCCGGTAGAGCGGGTCGAATGGGAGCGAGGCGAAGTCGATGCCATCCGTCGTGCCTCGGAGGTCGTCAGGAAGACGGCTCGCCAACGTCGTCGAGCGCTCACCGGGGATCGGCAGCTTGTCGTCATCCCAGCCGAACCACTCACCGAGCTTCCAGCGGACACCGAACAGGAGCCGGCTGAGGCGCGACGGGCTGTCGTCGGAGCTGAGGTGGGCCATGACTTCCAGCAGCGCCGGGAAGTCATCGGGTCCGCCGTGCACGGGCAGCGACCACACGTCCTCGACCTCGAAGTCCGGTGCGATCTCCGCGATGCGCCAACCCTGCTCGTCATGCGCCGATCGGGGCAGCCTCATGTAGCGAGACTATTCCTCCGCCGGCAGCAGCCCTTCGGCGTGGGCGTCCTTGACGATCCGGCGCACATTGGTGATCGAGCCACAGTCATTGTCGATCTGCTTGTTGCGCTCGGTGGCGAACTTCTCCCCGAGCTCGATCTTGACCTGCTCGGAGACCTCCTCGCGAGCGGGGTTGAGGATCGTCATCTCCTCCTCGGTGAGGTGATGGTTGACCTTTTCGGCGAGCTTCTCGACGGCGTCCTCGAACTTCTGCGTGTCCGTGCTCGCACACTCGAGCACCGCGAGCAAGGCCTCGTTGCCCTCGGCGTGCTCCTCCTCGCCGTGCTCCTTGTCGTGCTCGGTGACGCTGGTCTTCTTGCGCAGCACCGGGTAGACGTACTTCTCCTCGGCTTCGGCATGTGCGACGTGGAGCGCGGAGAATGCGGCCCGTACGGCTTCGCGATCCGACGAGTCGTCGCGCAGCTTGCGCAGGAGATCTTCGAAGCGACGGTGATCGTCGAGGATCAGCTCGACGACGTCGCCGGACAGGGGGCGGCCAAGATCGATTGAGGTCATGCCCGGATCTACCCCGCCGTGAGGCGCGCCAAACGACCTAGTCCTGGTCGAGGATCTCCGCAGCCTCGTCGTCTCTCTCGGGGGCGTTCCAGGCCACCGAGTCGTCTATCTGCTCGTTGAGGTAGCGCAGGACTTCGGCCGTGGTGGCAACCACGGGCACTGCGAGGAAGGCGCCAGTGACACCGAAGAGTGTGCCGCCCGCAGCGACGCCGAGCAGGACGACGGCGGGGTGGAGATTCATGGTCTTGCCCTGCAACATCGGCGACAGCACGTTGCCCTCGAGCTGCTGCACGGCGACCACGATCGCGAGGGCGATCAGCGCGTCCTTGGGATCGTTGGTGACGAGCGTGACCAGCACTGCGAGGGCGCCGCTGACGAACGCGCCGACGATGGGGATGAATGCTGCGAAGAAGGTGACGACCGCAAGCGGGATGGCCAACGGGGAGCCGAGGATCGCCAGGCCGGCGCCAATGATCACGGCATCGATCAGGGCCACGAGTGACTGCACCCGGATGAAGCCGCCCAGGGTGGCCCAGGCGCGGTTGGCGACCTCGAGGATGTGCCCGCCGGCGCGCTCGCCAGCGACGACCTTGACCCAGGGCAGGAACTTGTGGCCGTCCTTCACGAAGAAGAAGGTCAGCATCAGGATCAGGATGAGGTTGACGATCGCGGAGGTGGCGGCCCCGATCGTGGAGAAGATGCCCGAGCCGATGGAGGTGGCGCTTGACTGCACCTTGTCCTGCATCGCCTCGATGGCGCGGGTGATCTGTCCGTCCGAAAGGCTGAGCGGCTCGCCGGTGAGCCAGTCACGGACCTTTTGCAGACCGTCGGACGCGCTGGCCGCGACCTCGCCCGCCTGGCCTGCGACCTGCGGGGTCAAGATGGCGATGATTCCGACGATGGCTCCAAGGAACCCGAGCATGATCGTCGCCGCGGCGAGAGGGTCGGGCCAGCCCCTGGACCGCAACCACGCGGCCGGAGGGCCAAGGATCGTCGTGACGATCAATGCCATGGCAACTGGGAAGATCACGACCCATACGTGCCCGATGAGCCACCCGAGCACCAGGCCGGCCGCAGCGAGGACGACGACGCGCAGTCCCCACTTCTGCAGGACGCCGATGCCTTCGTCGATGACGACACCGCGGTCGCGTATGCGCTTCTTCTCATCAGCCATGCGGGTCAGCCTATCGGCGTGAGCGACCATTGCACGGGTTGAGCGCCCTGGGCGACGAGCAGCTCGTTGGCGCGGCTGAACGGCCTCGACCCGAAGAACCCGCGCGATGCCGACAGCGGGCTGGGGTGGGCCGACTCGATCGTGGGCGTGGTGCCCAGCATCGGCTTGAGACTTTGGGCGTCCCGCCCCCACAAGATGGCGACGAGTGGTCGATCGCGCGCGACGAGCGCACGGATGGCCTGCTCGGTGATGGCCTCCCACCCCTTGCCGCGATGGCTGGCCGGTGCGCCGGGTCGTACGGTCAGCACCCGGTTGAGCAGCAGCACGCCCTGCTTCGCCCACGGGCTGAGGTCGCCGGTCGGCGACGGCGGTATGCCGAGATCTGCCTGGAGCTCGGTGAAGATGTTGTTGAGACTGCGGGGGAGAGGTCGTACGTCGGCCGCCACGGAGAACGACAAACCGACGGGATGGCCCGGTGTCGGGTAGGGATCCTGGCCGGTGATGAGCACCTTGACGTCGGCCATGGGCTCGGCGAATGCCCGCAGCACGTTGTCACCCGACGGCAGGTATGACTCCCCGGCGGCGATCTCGGCGCGGAGGAACTGCCCCATCGCCTCGATGTTCGCAGCCACCGGCGCGAGTGCCTCCGCCCAGTCGGGCGCCATCAGGTCCGAGAGAGGCTTCACCGGTCGGCCCTGCGCAGAGCCCGGGGCGCGAGCAGCCCGGCGATGACGCAGCCGATGATCGGCACGGTGAATGCCGTGGTCAGTGAGACCCAGTTGGTGAGGATGCCGATCACGGCAGGACCGGCCAGCAGGCCGAGATAGCCGGTGCCGGTGACCCGGGCGAGGTAGGTGCCCGACGCGGCGGGGTCGATGTTGCCGGCGGCACTGAAGAACTGCGGGACACAGCCGGCGAGTCCGATGCCGAACACGGCCCAGGCGACGATTGCTGTTGCCGGGTTGGGCGCGAGGGCCGCGCCGACCAGTCCGGCGGCACCGATGAGGGCGGCTCGCTGGACGTACGCGGCCGCCCCGATGCGTGCGACGATCCGATCGGCGAGGAGCCGAACGGCCGTCATCGTCACCGAGAACGCACCGAACGCCCAGGCGGCGACGGTCTTGCTGGCGCCGAGCGAGTCGTGCAGGTGCACCGTGCTCCAGTCGTACGCGACACCTTCGGACAGCAGCAGCATGAACGCGAGGAGCGACAGGAGCACGACGCGACCCGTCCAGGGAGCGCGCTTCACATCGGCCCTGGTGGGAGCAACTGGCGCCGTACGCAGCAGTCCGGGCCGAGCTGCGAGTGTCACGACGATGCCAGCAGCGGCGGCGACACCAAGGGTGAACCGAATGTCGGTGTCGGCGGCGATCAGCAGGCCTCCGACGATCGAGGCGGCCAGACCGCCGAGCGAGAAGAACGCATGGAAGGCGCTGATGATCGGCCGGCCGTATGCCCGTTCGACCTCGACGGCCTGGGCGTTCTGGGCGACATCGACGACGCCGTTGGCGGCGCCGAGCAGCCCCAGCGCGACGGCGAGCCCGGTGACGCTGGTTGCCACCGCCGGACCGATCAAGGAGGCGCTCATGGCGAGACCCGCTGCGATCGTCACCGGTCGGCTGCCGAGCGCGTCGATGAATCGCCCGCCGACCTGCATGCCGACCAGCGCCGTACCGCCCATCAGCAGCAAGAGATAGCCGAGCGCTGCTTTGTCGGCACCCGTCCGATCAAGGATCTCGGGGATGTGGACGACCCACATGCCGAGCACGAACCCGTTGAGCGCGAAGAACGCGAAGGTCGAGGTTCGCGCTCGCGCAAGTGGCATGCCTCGAGCCTATCTTCGGGGCTAGACTGCGCGGGCTGTGTCAGCCATCGCTTCCTACCGCGCACTGTTGCGGATAGTTGGGCCCGCCTACATCGTCGTAGCCTTCCTCGGGCGAATTCCGCTCGCCATGAGCCAGCTCGGCGTCCTGGTGCTGGTGAGCACGACGACCGGCCGGTACGGGCTCGGCGGCGCGGCAGCGGGTGTGCTTGCGATCGCCAACGCCGTCGGATCGCCGCTCGCCGGCGCACTCGCTGATCGCATCGGTCAGCGCCCGGTCGTGCTCGTGCAGTCGCTCGTCGGCGCCGCGGGTCTGGCCGGCATCGTCATCGTCACCGATCCTGATGCCTCGACCGCGCTCATCTTCGTCATGGCCGGGATCACCGGGTTCGCGATGCCTCAGGTCGGGCCGCTCGCCCGCGTACGGTGGCGACCCATCACCGCCGACGAGGGTGATCAGCGCCGGCTCGTCGATGCGGCGTTCTCGTACGAGGGCGCAGCCGATGAGGCGTCGTTCGTCCTCGGCCCAGCCACCATCGGCGTGCTTGCCCTGATCGCCGAGCCGGCCGGAGCCCTGCTCGCTGCCGCCGCGCTGCTCGCCGTGTTCGGCTCGTGGTTCGCCATCCACCCGACCTCGGCGCTGGTTGCCAGACGAACAGACCACGGTGGGGGTGGCGCCGGATCGCTGTGGACCACGGTGTTCGTCGTGCTCGCCCTGGCGCAGCTCTGCATCGGCATCATCTTCGGCAGCGTCCAGACCGGGAGCACCGTGCTGGCGACGGCCGAGGGACATGCGGGTCTGGCGGGTCTGATCCACGCGACCCTGGGCATCGGCAGCGTCATCGCGGGCCTGGCGATCACGGCGTTGCCCGAGCGCATCCTGTACGCGACCCGCATGCTGGTCGCCGCGCTCGCGCTCCTCGTCCTTTCATCACCGCTGCTGCTCGTCGACTCGATCGTGTCGTTGATCGGGGTGATCGCGCTGCTCGGATTCGCCGTTGCGCCGTACATGATCAGCAACTTCGCCCTGGCCGGCATCCTGGTGCCGCTGCACCGTGTGGGGACGGCGATGACGCTGCTGGCTGGCGCAACCGGAGTCGGCTACGCCGTGGGCGCATCGATCGCGGGTCGTCTCGCCGACGACCACAGTCACACGGCGGCGTTTGCCGTCACCGTCAGCGCTGCGGGACTCGCCGTGCTGCTCGCCGTGACGGCCAACCGTGCGCTGCGAAACGCAATCCCTGCCGACCTCTAGCCCGGGGGCGGTGACCTGGTCGCCCTTCAGTCCGCTGGATGGGCGACTGGGTCACCGCTTGTCAGAGCTGGGCGAGCGGGGTGACCTCGAGCCCGAGCGCCTCGCCGACCGGCCCGTTGACGAGTTTGCCCTCGTGCGTGCTGAGCCCGCCGGCCAGCGCGGCGTCGTCGGTGACGGCCTGCTTCCAGCCCTTGTCGGCCAGCGCCACGGCATAGGGGAGCGTGACGTTGGTCAGCGCATACGTCGAGGTTCGTGGGACGGCGCCGGGCATGTTGGCGACGCAGTAGAAGATCGAGTCGTGGACCTTGAACGTCGGGTCATCGTGGGTCGTCGCGCGTGAGCTCTCGAAGCAGCCGCCCTGGTCGATCGCGATGTCGACCAGCACCGAGCCGGGACGCATCGTGGCGACGAGGTCGTCGCTGATCAGGGTCGGGGCCTTGGCGCCGGGCACCAGCACGGCTCCGATCACGAGGTCTGCTTCGCGTACGGCCTTCTCGATCGCGTACGAGTTGGACGCCACCGTGGTGATCATCCCGGCGAACCGCGCGTCGACCTGACGGAGCTTGGCGACGTCGAGGTCGAGGATCTCGACGCGCGCTCCCATGCCACGTGCCACCTCGGCGGCGTTGACGCCTGAGACTCCGGCTCCGATCACGACGACATCGGCGGGGTAGACACCCGGGACGCCGCCGGGCAGGACGCCGCGGCCACCGTTGCTGGCCATCAGGTGCTGGAAGCCGACCTGGGGTGCGAGTCGGCCGGCGACCTCCGACATCGGGGCAAGCAGCGGAAGCGAACGGTCGGCGAGCTGAACCGTCTCGTACGCGATGGAGGTGGTCCCGGACGACAGCAGCGCGTCGGTGCACTCGCGGCTGGCGGCGAGGTGCAGGTAGGTGAAGAGCGTCTGGCCCTTGCGCATGCGGCCGTACTCGGCGGCGATCGGCTCCTTGACCTTGAGGATCATGTCGGCGCTCGACCAGACCTCGTCGGCCGTCGCCAGCATCTTGGCGCCGGCGGCGACGAACTCGTCGTCGGTGATGGATGACCCGACGCCGGCGTCCTGCTCGATGACGACATCGTGACCACGTCGGGTCAGCTCGTGCACGCCAGCCGGGGTGATGGCAACGCGGAATTCGTTGTTCTTGATCTCGCGGGGTACGCCGACCAGCATGTCTGCTCCTTGAACGATTCGGTGACTCCATCGTGAAGGAACTGCGGTTTGGTATGCAACTGACCGAAGATCATTCGCTATCCTGTATCCGCGGGGCCCAATAGTGCGACCGCAGCCCACGAGAGGCCGTACATGCCGAAGGATGTTCGCGAGCTCGATGACCTCGACCACCGCATCGTCGAGGCTTTACGTGGCGAGGGTCGGTTGCCCAACAACGCACTGGCCGAAAAGGTTGGCGTTGCGGCGTCCACGTGTCTGGTCCGATTGCGCAGCCTGATCGACCGAGGAGTCATCACGGGCTTTCATGCCGAGGTCGATCCCGCGTGGTTCGGTCGCCCGATCCAGGCCATGATCGCCGTACGCCTGCGGGCGGACGCGCGCGGTTCGATCAACGAGTTCTCCGACCGCCTCGCGGCGATGCCGGAGGTGCTCAACGTCTACTTCCTGGCGGGCGCCGACGACTTCCACGTGCACGTGGCGGCCCAGGACCCCGAAGACCTCAGGGCCTTCGTCGTCGACCAGCTCAGCGCTGCGCCAGAGGTGGCACTGACGGAGACCAACCTGATCTTCCAGCACAAGCGCGGACAGCTCGCCGACTAGGACTTGAGTCGGGCCTCGAGTGCGTCGCAGGCGGATGGCCATTCGTCATCAGTCATGGAGAAGAGGACGGTGTCGCGCCACGACCCGTCCAGGCGAATCTTGTGCTTGCGCAGCACGCCTTCACGCACTCCACCGATCCGCGCGACAGCGGCCTGCGAACGGTCGTTCTTGATGTCGACGTGCCACACGACGCGAGCACACCCGAGATCGTCGAAGGCGCGGCGCAGCAGCAGCAGTTTTGACTCCGTGTTGACTCCGGTACGCCAGAAGCGGCGACCCAGCCAGGTCGAGCCGATCGCCACGGTGCGCACGGAGGCGTCGATGTCGTAGTACGTCGTCAATCCCGCGACTGCTTGGCTGCGCAGGTCGATCTGCGCCCAGGAACGAGTGTTGGGCCGGCCCAGATAGAGGTCTACCAGCGCCTCGGCTTCGCCGAGGGTCGTCGGCCGGTGGAACGACTGCCAGGTGAACACCTCGTCGTCGTCGGACGCTGCGAGCAGCCCTTCGGCATGATGGATCTGCAGCGGCTCCAACCGTACGTGCTCGCCCACCAGCTCGGGCGTCTCGTCCCACGCGTTCATGGGGCCAATCTAGTCAGACCGGGCGGAGGTTCTTGTCGTGTGGATCGCGTACGGAATTCAGCTCCCGCAGGAAGTTGGCGGCCCACAGGTCGATGTCGTTCTCCATGACCTGGCGACGCATCGCCTTCATCCGGCGGGAGTTCTCGCGCGGATCGGCGTTCATTGCCGCGAGCAGCACCTGCTTCATGCCGTTGATGTCGTGCGGGTTGACCTGGTACGCCGACTTGAGCTCCGACGCGGCGCCGGCGAACTCGCTCAGGACCAGTGCGCCCCTGTCGTCGTAGCGGCAGGCGACGTACTCCTTTGCGACGAGGTTCATGCCGTCGCGCAGCGGCGTCACCACCATGACGTCGGCCGCACGATAGAGCGCAGCCATCTCCTCTCGCGGGTAGGACGCGTGGAGATAGGTGACAGGTTGCTGGCCGATCCGGCCGACATCGCCGTTGATGCGTCCGACGAGGCGGTTGATGTCGTCGCGCAGCAGGATGTACTGGCCGACCCGCTCACGCGACGGCGTCGCGACCTGCACGAAGACCGCATCGTCGACGTGCACGGCGCCGTCCGCGATCAGCTCTCCGAACGCGCGGAGTCGCTGACGCAGCCCCTTGGTGTAGTCGAGCCGGTCGATGCCCAGCAGGACGGTCTTGGGGTTGCCCAGGCTCTCGCGGATCTCGGCCGCGCGTGCGATGACCTCCGGCGTACGGGCGAGCTCTTCAAAACCGGCCGCGTCGATCGAGATGGGGTAGGCCTGCGCCAGCACGGTTCGGCCGTCGGGCAGATAGACGGTGTCGCGGTGGGTCTTGTGCCCCACCCGCTGGCGCACGAGTCGGATGAAGTTCTGCGCAGCGCCCGGCATCTGGAAGCCGACGAGATCGGCGCCGAGCAGTCCCTCGAGGATCTGTCGGCGCCAGGGAAGCTGTTGGAACAGCTCGGTCGGGGGGAACGGGATGTGCAGGAAGAAGCCGATGCGCAGATCGGGTCGGAGCTCGCGCAGCATCGCCGGGACGAGCTGCAGCTGGTAGTCCTGCACCCACACGACGCCGTTCTTCTTGGCGATCTTGGCGGCCTTCTGGGCGAAGCGCTTGTTGACCCGTACGTAGGAGTCCCACCACTCGCGGTGGAACTCCGGCGGCGCGACGACATCGTGATAGAGCGGCCAGAGCGTCGCGTTGGAGAACCCCTCGTAGTACTCCTCGACCTCTTCGTCGGACAACGGGACGGGCACGAGGTTCATGCCGTCGTGCTCGAACGGCTTGAGCTTTTCGTTGGGCGCGCCGTGCCAACCGATCCAGGCGCCGCCGTTGCGACGGATGACGGGCTCCAAGGCGGTGACCAGGCCGCCGGGCGACTTGCGCCAGGTCGTCTCGCCGTCGGGGCCGGTGATTCGGTCCACGGGCAGGCGATTGGCGATGACCACGAATTCTGCAAGGCCAGACGCCATGCCATGAACCCTAGCGGTGATGTGTCACCGCGGCACGGCGTCGAGCTGTCGCAGGATCTCGTCGAGGTGCCTCATGATCGCCAGCGACTCGTCCTGGGGCAACAACGCCGACTCGGTGTGTCCCGCGCGGAGACAGTCGGCGACCTCGATGATCTCGTGCGCGTAGCCACGACCAAGGACGGGCTCCTCGTGCGTCTCGAACACCTCGCCCTTCTTGTAGGTGAAGCCGGACGTCTCGTGAAAGGCCGGTCGAACCTCGATCAGGCCCAGGTCTCCGGCGATCGAGGAGCGGTTGTCGGAATGTGACACCTGGTTCCAGGCGAGGTTGGCGACCGCACCGCTCGCGTACGTCAGCGTCGCTCCGCCGTTGATGTCGAAGCCCTCGTCGGACAGGACTCCGTTTGCCGCGATGCTGACGGGTTCGCCGAGGACGAGATAGGCGAAGGTCACCGGGTAGATGCCGACGTCGAGCAGGGCGCTGGCGCCGAGGGTCGGGTCCCACATCCGGATCTTCTCGGCCTCGGCCTTGAACCCGAGCTCGGCCCGCACCTGCAACGGCGTGCCGATGGCCCCGTCCCTGATCATCGACAGCATCTTGCGGGTGTTGGGATTGGTGCGCGTCCACATGGCCTCGGCAAAGAACAGGCCGCGCGACCGAGCCTCGGTGACCATCGTCTCAGCGTCGGAGGCGTTCATCGCCAGGGACTTCTCGCAGAGCACGTGCTTGCCTGCTGACAGGCACACCATCACGTCCTCGAGGTGGCGACTGTGTGGGGTCGCGACATAGATGACGTCGACGTCAGGGTCGGCGGCGAGGTCCTCGTACGAACCGTGCGCTCGACCGCCGAATCGCTCCGCGAAATCTTTTGCAGCGGCAATCCGTCGAGAGCCGACTGCCGTGAGCTCGCTGCCCTCGACGAGGGCCAGGTCCTTGGCGAAATGTTCGGCGATGCGGCCCGTCGCGAGGATGCCCCAGCGGATGGTCTTTCGATTGGTCGACATGACTTCACTATGTCAAATGACATGGCTGTAGTTTGTGGACTAAGATGCACAGCATGAGCGCAGTGGAAAAGACCAGCCCGGCGAGCACGTCAGCCGCCGAGTCGCTGTCCGACCGCGACCGCGAGATCCTGGCCCTCGAGCGCCTTTGGTGGCAGTACGCCGGCGCCAAGGAGCAGGCCATCCGCGAAAAGTTCGACATGTCGGCAACGCGCTACTACCAGGTGCTCAACGCGCTGATCGACCGCGAGGATGCACTCGCCTTCGACCCGCTGCTCGTCAAGCGTCTGCGCCGACTCCGGGCCGGCCGGCAGCGCAGTCGATCTGCCCGGCGCCTGGGCATCGACGTCTGACGGAGCGTTCCGTGGACCATCGCCGAACTCCGAGCCCCAACCTCTTCGTTCCGTCCAGCTGGTTCGTCGTCTTCACGATCGTCGTCTGCGTCATTGCGGCCGGTGGTCTGGGTTGGTTGCTCGTCACGGGTGACTCGACCCAGGAATCCAAGGAAGCCGGGCCCCCGCCCAGCGCATCGGCCACGACGCCCGCACCTGAGCCGACCGACACCGAGCCGACTGAGACGCCCACGCCGACGGAGACCGCGACTGAGCCGGCGATCGAGCGGAGCGCCGAGGTCTCGGTGCTCAACAACACCGGGATCCCCGGTTTCGCCGGTTCGTTCTCGACCAAGGTCAAGGAAGCCGGATGGACCGTTGGCGGCATCGGCAACTGGCGCGGCTCGGTCGGCGGCAACACGGTCTACTACCCAGACGGTCTGCAGGGCCAGGCCGAGCAGCTGGCCAAGGACGTCGGCATCGAACGAGTCATGCCGCGTGTCGATCCCATGCGTACCGACCGGCTGACGATCATCCTGTCCGGCCCGCAATGATGGGTGCATGACCGACGCGTTTCGCAGGGCCGTGGTCAACGATCCGTCCGGGACGCTGCTGGCGCTCGACTTCGACGGCACGTTGGCGCACATCGTCGACGACCCCACGCAGGCGTACGCGCATGAAAGCTCCGTCGCCGCACTGGGCCGCCTCGGGGGAGTGCTGGGGCAGGTGGCGATCATCACCGGACGGCCCGTCGCCCAAGCTCTTGAGCTCGGCGGCTTCGGCGGCCGCGCGGGTCTGGAGCGTCTCGTCATCCTCGGCCAGTACGGTGCCGAGCGCTGGGCCGCGAGCGACGGTGAACCCGCCGCCGTCGAACGGCCCGAGACCATCGCGCGCCTCGGTGAGCTCCTCCCGGGCTGGCTCGCCGAGCGCGGCGCCGAGCACGTACGAGTCGAGGACAAGGGGCTTGCGGTGGCGATCCACACGCGCGGCACCGCGCCGGGAGTGCTCGACTCGATCGCCGGGCCGCTCGCGGAGCTGGCAGCCGAGCTGGGTCTGGTGGTCGAGCCCGGACGCCAGGTGATCGAGCTGCGATCGTCCGGCGTCGACAAGGGGCAGGCCCTGAGGTCGTTGGTCGCCGAGACGGGCGCCCGTCAGGTGATCTTTGCCGGAGACGACCTGGGCGACCTCCCGGCGTTCGACGCTGTTGACGAGCTGCGCGAGTCGGGAGTCGACGGCCTGTTGATCTGCTCGGCCTCGGCGGAGCAGGATGCTCTCGTGGCCCGTGCCGACATCGTGCTGGACGGACCCGATGAGGTTGCGAAGTGGCTGGAGGCGCTGGCAGATGAGTTCTGAGACGTTGCCCCACACGGGCTGGACGCGACTGCGCACCGTTCTGAACTGGCTCAACCTGAGCACACCGCTCGGGTTCGCCATCGCCAGGATCGGCGGCGCGACGATCACCAAGCGTGGCCGCGGGACGTATCTCGCCACCGGCTACCGCTACAACTTCCCGGTCGCCAGTGCCTTCACGGTCGGCAGCGTGATCGCCAGCAAGCACGACCTGGAGTACTTCGCCGAGCGTCCGGTGCTGCTCAAGCACGAGGACCGGCACTGCACGCAGTACGCGTTCGTCTTCGGGGTCGTGATGCTGCCGTTCTACTTCCTGTCCGTCGGGCTCTCCTACGCCATCGCCGGTGACCACTCCTCGTACAACCCGTTCGAGCGTCTCGCCAACCTCGCCGACGGCAACTACCCGCCGCCGACGACTCGGTTCAGCCGCCGTTGACGGTTTCCCATGAGGCCCAGGGAACTTGTCACGCACCCAGCGCTACAACACGCGGTGAGCGACCAAAGTCCGAGGCCTCATGGGAAACCGACGTTTCCCCGGCGACCGATCCGCGTCTCGACATTCGGACCGAGTGGACACATCGTGAGACGCGCCCGTACGCTGAACTCACTCATCAAGAGGGGTACAGGGACACGGCCCTATGACACCCCAGCAACCAGTCCAGCAGGACCAGGTGCTCAATCCGTCCCGGCGATCCGGCCGGGAAAGATGACTGGAGGACATACGTGAGCATCACCGCAGAAGCCAGGACACTTCGCGAGGGAGCCTTCGGCAATGCCGTCGAGCTGGTCTGCCGAGAGTGCGGCACAACCCGCGAGCTAGGACCCCACTACGCCTGTCACGAGTGTTTCGGTCCGCTGGAGATCAAGTACGACTTCCCGGCCATCACCCGCGAGCAGATCGAGGCCGGCCCCGCCAACATCTGGCGCTACAAGGCCCTGCTCCCCGTACCCGACGACATCGAGCTCAGCCCCAACCTCGAACCGGGCTACACGCGACTGCTGAAGGCCAACAACCTTGCCGCCGAGCTGGGGCTCAAGAACCTCTGGGTCAAGGACGACAGCACCAACCCCACCAACTCCTTCAAGGACCGCGTCGTCGCCTGCGCGCTGAGCGCCGCACGTGAGTTCGGCAGCAAGGTCTTCGCCTGCCCGTCGACCGGCAACCTTGCCAATGCCGTCGCTGCCGCCGGAGCCCGGGCAGGCATCAAGACTGTCGTGTTCATCCCCAGCAACCTCGAGAACCCCAAGGTCATCAACTCGGCGGTCTACACCGAGAACCTCGTCGCCGTCGAGGGCAACTACGACGACGTCAACAAGCTCGCCAGCGAGATCGCCGGCGAAGAAGACGGGTGGGCGTTCGTCAACGTCAACGTCCGGCCGTTCTACGCCGAGGGCTCCAAGACGCTGGGCTACGAGATCGCCGAGCAGCTCGGCTGGCGTCTCCCCGACCAGATCGTCATCCCCGTCGCATCCGGTTCACAGCTGACCAAGGTGCACAAGGCGTTCCAGGAGCTGATCAAGCTCGGACTCGTCGAGGACAAGCCGTACAAGGTGTTCGGCGCCCAGGCCACCGGCTGCTCGCCGGTGTCTGAGGCATACCGCGAGGGGTGGGACGTCGTCCGTCCGCAGAAGCCCGACACGATCGCCAAGTCGCTCGCGATCGGCAACCCGGCTGACGGCATCTACGTGCTTGACATCTGCCGTGAGACCGGAGGCGCCGTTGCCGACATCTCCGACGGCGAGGTCCGCGAAGCGATCGTCCTGCTGGCCCGCACGGAGGGCATCTTCACCGAGACGGCTGGCGGCACCACGATCGGCGTGCTCAAGAAGCTCGTCGAGACCGGTGTGCTCGACACCGAGCTCGAGACCGTCGTGATCAACACCGGCCACGGGCTCAAGACGCTCGACGCCGTGGCTGACCTGGTCCGCCCGGCAGCCACCATCGCGCCCACGTACGACGCCTTCGTCGCCGCCGCCATCGTCTGACCATCAAGGAGCACTGTGAGCATCAACGTACGAATCCCGACGATCCTGCGCACCTACACCGGCGACCAGTCACAGGTCACGGCCGAGGGTGCGACGTTGACCGAGGTCATCGATTCGCTCGAGACCAGTTTCCCCGGCATCAAGGCTCGCGTGGTCGACGAGGGCGGCAAGCTGCGGCGCTTCGTCAACATCTACGTTGCCGAGGAGGACGTGCGCTTCGCCGACGGTCTCGACACGAAGACGCCGGACGGCGCGCAGGTTTCCATAATCCCCGCCGTGGCCGGAGGCTGCTGACCCCTATAGTCTCTGTTCATGACGAGGCCTCGGCAGATGGGCCTCCGAAGCATCAGGTGGGAGTGGCGGCATGGTGCAGGGCACCGTCAAGTGGTTCAACGCTGACAAGGGATACGGCTTCATCGAGGTCGAGGGTCAGGACGACGTGTTCGTCCACTGGTCCAAGATCGCGTCCGACGGCTACAAGACCCTCGAGGACGGCCAGAAGGTCGAGTTCGAGATCGTCGATGGACCCAAGGGCCGCGAGGCTCACGAGGTCATCGGCAACTGACAGCTCCCGGGCTCCGGCCCGGCGGGAAGCCCGGCCCTGTGCCGGGCTTTTTCGTGTCATCGCTCGCCGACGTGACGCATGTGACACTTGCAATGTCACATTGACCATGCGCATACTCTCAGTATGTTTCCTCACGCTTCCGAACCCATCACCGCGCCCGCAGGCGGAGCAGAGCTCGGCCAGGTCATCGGCCTGTCCATAGCTGCCGGCCTCGTCACGCTGGTCCTGCTGGTCATCGCCTGGGCGCACCGCACCCACCGCATCGACTGGTTCCAGAAGCTCGGTGACCGACTCGGCGTCAGGTACGGAGAGCCCGGTTGGTCGACGATCCCCACACTGTTCGTGGGCAGCTCGCTGATCGTCGCGCTCCTCGGGTTCATGTGGGACGTCAGCCTCCACGCCGGCCGCGGCCGCGATGCCGGACCGCTCGCCAACCCCGCCCACTACCTGATCCTGTACGGACTCTTCGCGCTGTTCATCGCCGGCATGTCTGCCGTCGTCTTCCCGCGCGACGGGGAGAAGCCCGGCGTCGCCGCGGTCAAGATCACCCGTACCTGGTACGCACCCGTCAGCGGCATCTTCATCGCCGCCTGTGGCATGTACGCACTGATCGGGTTCCCGCTCGATGACGTCTGGCACCGTCTCTTCGGCCAGGACGTGACGCTCTGGGGACCCACCCACCTGATGCTCATCGGTGGCGCAGGCCTGTCGACGGCCGGCATCATCTTGCTGCACCGCGAAGCCGAGGTCGCCATGGCGCAGAAGGGCAAGGCGCTGCCCTCGTGGCTCAGCACGATCCTGGTCTCCACGAGCTTCGGCGCCCTGCTGATCGGCCTGTCGGTGTTCCAGGGAGAGTTCGACTTCGGCATCGCCCAGTTCCGCATGGTGTTCGCGCCGCTGATGATCGTCGCCGCTGCCGGCATCCCGCTCGTGGCCGCTCGTCTGTACGTCGGGCCCGGCGCCGCGATCGCCGCTGCGGTGTTCTTCCTGCTGATGCGCGGCATCGTCTCGTTCGTCGTCACCGACGTGATGGGCGAGGCGCACCATGTGTTCCCGCTCTACCTCGGCAGCGCCGTCCTGATCGAGCTGTTGGCGCTGACCAGGCTCAAGGACAAGCCGTTGTGGTTCGGTGCCGTCGGTGGTCTGCTGATCGGCACGGTCGGCCTCGCGATCGAGAAGCTGTGGAACGACCGGGTCTTCGCCTTCCCGTGGACCCAGGACATCTGGGCCGAAGGCCTCGCCATGGCCGTTCCTGTCGCCATCGCCTCCGGACTCTGCGGAGCGCTGTTCGCACTCGGCCTCCAGGGCAAGCTGCCGGCGAAGAACATCGCCCGCACGATCATCGCGAGCTCCGTCATCGTGACCGCGCTGGCCGTCGCCAACGGTCTGTACGCGACCGTGCCCAAGAACGCCTCCGCCGATGTGACGCTGACCGAAGTTGGTACGCCGGACAACCGCGAGGTGATGGCCGAGATCACGGTCTCGCCCGCCAACCTGATCGACGAGGACCCGACGTGGGTCCAGATCACCGCCTGGCAGGGCGGCGGACCCGGTGTCGTGACGGATCGTCTGCGACGCACCGGCGAGAACACCTGGGAATCGACCAAGCCCGTCCCCGTGGGCGGCAACTGGAAGACCACGTTCCGCATCCAGGACGGCCGCATGCTGACAGCCTTGCCGATCTTCCTGCCCGAGGATGCGCCGCTTGAGGTCGACGAGGTTCCGGCAGATGCCTCGTTCACCCGCACGTTCGTCCCGGAGATCGACATCCTGCAGCGGGAGCGCAAGGACGGCACCTCGCCGGTCCTGTGGTCGATCGCCAACGGAGTCGTGCTGTTCTGCAGCCTGGGCATCATCCTCGGCATCAGCGTTGCGGTCTCGCGGGTCGCCCGCAAGATGGAGGAGCATGAAGCCGCGCATGACAACACGCCTACGCTGACCTCATGAATCCTGCCGGCATCGAGCCAGCTTGGTCGGCTGCGGGCGAGCAGCTGCTGGCCCACCACGTCGCACTGCTGGCGATCCCCGCGATCGTTCCCGCAATCGTTGTGGTGGGGGTGGTGCTCTACATCGCCCGCAAGGACCGACGAGCAGAACGCGAGGAGCGCGAGATCATCGAGCGCGCCTTCGAACCCGAGAACAACAAGGAGAACGAATGAAGACCGCCGCCGCCGCATTGCTGCTCGTCCTCACCCTCGCGGGGTGTGGCAGCGAGAGTGAGCCGACGAATGACTCCACGGCAACGTCCGAGCCCACGGCGACCGCATCAGCCGAGGGCGTGACGGTCGAGATCGAGCTGGTCAACGGCAAGGTCTCACCCCTGAACGAAAAGGTGGACGTCAAGCCGGGCGAGTCGATCAACCTGCACGTGGTCAGCGATGACGCCGAGGAGATCCACGTCCACTCAGACCCCGAGCACGAGTACGAAGTCGCCGCCGGCGACGACAAGACCTTCACGTTCACGATCGACACCCCCGGTCAGTTCGCGGTCGAGGCCCATCATCTCGATGTGACGATCGTCGAGCTCGTCGTTCGCCCGTGATCGCCGGGCTGGCGCAGCACGGCATCGGCGGTGGCGGGACGGATCTGCCGATCCCGTTGATGTTCGCGATGGTCGGCGCCTCATGGGCTCTGGCGTTGTCGTTCGCGCTGCTGGTCGTGGAGTGGAAAGAGCCACGGTTCACCACGCCCGACGCCGATCCCGTCAGCGCGGAGGCCAGCCCTCGACGGCCGTGGCTGGCGATCGTCGGCGCGCTGCTGACGACATGGTTCCTGGTGGCCCTCTTTGCCGGGCCGTCGGACGCAACCAATGGTGCCCTCGGCTGGATGTACATCCTGACGTGGGTCGGCCTGGTGCCGCTGGCGCTGCTGTTCGGACACGTCTGGCGTGACTTGTCGCCGTGGCGCACGGTCCAGGGCTGGCTCGGCGACGGGCGCTTCACCTATCCGGCGAGGCTCGGTTACTGGCCGGCTGCTGCCGGCCTGCTTGCCTTCGCGTGGCTCGAGCTCGCATCACCCGATCCCACCGACATCACGACAGTTCGCCTGTGGGTCGGCATCTACGTCGCCGCAATGCTGCTCGGCGGATGGGCGTTCGGCTCGACCTGGTTCGACCGCGCCGACCCGTTCGACGTCTACAGCGCGGTCGTGGCGAAGATGTCGCCATTCGTACGCGAGGGCCGCTTCGCCCTGCACAACCCGCTGCGTACGCTGCCGACCATCCCGGTCGCACCCGGCCTCGTGGCGGTGCTGGGCACGCTGCTGGGCTCGACCGCGTACGACAGCTTCTCGTCCTCGTCGTTCTGGCAATCGAAAAATCTGTCGGACCTGCAGCACGCCGCGACCCTGGTCGGGTTCTGCGCCCTGGTGGCGATCCTGTTCACACTGGCGAGCCGAGCCAGCGGTGGACTCACCGCCGAGCGCAGGCGTGCGCTGCCCGGCCTGCTGGCGCACACCCTCGTACCGATCGTGATCGGCTACATCTTCGCGCACTACGCGACCTATCTCCTGGAGAAGGGGCAGTCGGCCTTCATCGCCATGCTCGACCCCCTCGGCAAGGGGTGGCAGCCGCTGGGCGACCCGGCGACGTCCTACTTCCTGTCAGAGCACGTGTCGCTGCTCGCCTTCCTCAAGGTGGCGTCCGTCGTCGTCGGCCACGTGCTCGCGGTGATCGCGGCGCACGATCGAGCATTGGCACTCCTGCCCAAGGCGCATCGCCTGTCGGGGCAGCTCGCCCTGCTGGTGCTGATGGTGGCCTACACGTTCACCGGTCTGTTCCTGCTGTTCTCCGCCTGACCTGTCAGACGGTGGTCCTACGTTTGGGTCATGGCGACGATCTATTACACGGCGACGACTCTCGACGGGTTCCTGGCAACCACGGACAACTCGCTCTCCTGGCTGTTCGAGGTGCCCGGGTCTGAGGAGGCCGAGAGCTCGATCCCGGACTTCATGGCAGGAATCGGTCCGATGGCGATGGGTTCGACGACCTACGAGTGGGTCGTCGAGCACGAGTCGCTCGTCGACAACCCCGCCACGTGGACCGAGTGGTATGGCGACCGCCCGACCTGGGTCTTCACGCACCGCGACCTCCCCGTCGTCGAGGGCGCCAACATCCAGTTCACGCAGGCGCCGGTCACCGAGGTGCACGCCGAGATGGTGGCGGCTGCGGGTGACAAGAACATCTGGCTCATGGGCGGTGGTGACCTGGTGGGACAGTTCGCCGACGCGGGTCTGCTCGACAAGATCATCGCGACGATCGCACCAGTCACGTTGGGGAAGGGCGCGCCCCTGCTGCCTCGCGACATCAGGTCCGACCGGTTGACGCTTGAAGGCGTGAAGCAGAACGGCCAGTTTGCCGAGCTCATCTACGCCGTTGGCTGACCTGATTGCGCGACATTGATTAGCACTCGTATGATGAGAGTGCTAAATCAAATGGTCAGAACGATGAGGCTGTGCACCAAGGCGAGAAGGGTTCGCCGAACGTGGCTGCCGTCCGTCGCGGGCATCGCCTGACCGCCCCGTCGACAACAGTCGGAGATACGTACACATGGCTAAAACCATTGCTTTCAACGAGGAAGCCCGTCGCGGCCTCGAGCGCGGTATGAACCAGCTCGCAGACGCCGTCAAGGTCACCCTCGGTCCCAAGGGGCGCAACGTCGTCCTGGAAAAGAAGTGGGGAGCCCCCACGATCACCAACGACGGTGTCAGCATCGCCAAGGAGATCGAGCTGGAGGACCCGTTCGAGAAGATCGGCGCCGAGCTCGTCAAGGAAGTCGCCAAGAAGACTGACGACGTCGCCGGTGACGGCACCACGACCGCCACCGTCCTTGCCCAGGCGCTCGTACGCGAAGGTCTGCGCAACGTCGCCGCCGGCGCCAACCCGATGGGCCTCAAGAAGGGCATCGAGACCGCAGTCGAGGCCATCAGCGCCCAGCTGCTCGGCATGGCCAAGGACGTCGAGACCAAGGAACAGATCGCGGCCACGGCCTCGATCTCCGCGGCTGACGCCACGGTCGGCGACATCATCGCCGAGGCCATGGACAAGGTCGGCAAGGAAGGCGTCATCACGGTCGAGGAGTCCAACACGTTTGGCATCGACCTGGAGCTGACCGAGGGCATGCGCTTCGACAAGGGTCACCTGTCGGGCTACTTCGTGACGGACCCCGAGCGCATGGAGACCGTGCTCGAGGACCCGTACGTCCTCATCTACAACGGCAAGATCAGCACGGTCAAGGACATGGTCCCGATCCTCGAAAAGGTCATGGCGTCGGGCAAGCCCCTCGTCATCATCGCCGAGGACGTCGAGGGTGAAGCCCTCGCGACCCTGATCGTCAACAAGATGCGTGGCACGTTCAAGTCGGTCGCCATCAAGGCTCCCGGCTTCGGCGACCGCCGCAAGGCCATGCTCGCCGACATCGCCATCCTCACCGGTGGAGAGGTCATCAGCGAGGAAGTCGGTCTCAAGCTCGAGACCGCCGACCTGACGCTGCTGGGCACGGCTCGCAAGGTCGTCACGACCAAGGACGAGACCACGATCGTCGAAGGCGCCGGTTCCGACGAGCAGATCCAGGGCCGCGTCGCGCAGATCAAGTCCGAGATCGAGAACAGCGACTCCGACTACGACAAGGAGAAGCTCCAGGAGCGTCTCGCCAAGCTGGCCGGCGGCGTCGCCGTCATCAAGGTCGGCGCGGCAACCGAGGTCGAGCTCAAGGAGCGCAAGCACCGCATCGAGGACGCAGTCCGCAACGCGAAGGCTGCCGTCGAAGAGGGCATCGTCGCCGGTGGTGGCGTCGCACTCGTGCAGGCAGCCGCAGCAGTGTTCGAGAAGCTCACCCTCGAGGGTGACGAGGCAACGGGCGCCAACATCGTGCGCGTCGCCAGCTCGGCACCGCTGAAGCAGATCGCCATCAACGCCGGCCTCGAAGGTGGAGTCGTCGCTGAGAAGGTCGCCGGACTCAAGCAGGGCCACGGTCTCAACGCGGCCACGGGCGAGTACGTCGACATGATCAAGGCCGGCATCATCGATCCGGCCAAGGTGACGCGCTCGGCGCTGCAGAACGCAGCCTCGATCGCCGCGCTGTTCCTCACCACGGAGGCTGTTGTCGCCGACAAGCCGGAGCCCGCTCCGGCCGGCGGCGGTGCCCCGGACATGGGTGACATGGGCGGCATGGGGTTCTAGCAAACCCAGCAGCTCGCACGAAAGGCCCTCACCTCGGTGGGGGCCTTTCGCATGTCACGGCCATGCTGGTCTGCGATGATGCCTCGGTGAACGTGACCCACGACGAGCTGATGACCGCTGAACATCGCGGTCGTCTCCGCGCCTGCGGTGTTGCGGCTGAGTCGCTCGACACCACCGAATGGCGGGCGATGACCAGCCAGCTCCCCGAGTGGTGGCACGACAATGGCAACGCCCTCTACTTCGCTGAAGGTGCCAGCCTTTCGGACGAGATCGTCGAGTCACTGACGATGTTCCCTGTGCACAACGTCGTGATCGCCATCGGCTCAGAGATGCGCTTGTTCAGGTCTTTGTTGATCGGAGGAGACGATGCCACTGTCTTCATTGATCAGGACGTCAAGCTGACAGCGGGCGAGATGTATTGCGGGGCGCAGTCAACGGTCGTGCTTCACGGACCCGTCACGGCGACTCGTTGCGCCATCATTGACGCGCGCAATGGTGGCAGCATCGTGGCCGGACCCGACCAGTTGTGGGCGGCCAATGTCTACGTCGCCACCGACGACATGCATCGCCTCGAGGACCGCACGACGGGAGCGCGCATCAATCCATTCGGGGCGCACATCCGCATCGGGAGTCACGTGTGGCTCGGGCGGGACGCGGTGATCACTGGTCACTGCGACGTTGGCGACGGCGTCGTGGTTGGCCATCTCAGCCTGGTCCGCGGGCAGAAGATCGCCGACCATGCAGCGGTGGCCGGTGTTCCTGCCCGGGTCGTACGAGAGAACGTCGGCTGGACCGAGGACGACACCCCTTAAGGTGCGCCGATGTGCGTCCGCACATCCAGGAGCTCGGGGAAGAACGTGAGCTCGAGCGCCTTCTGGAGGAAGCTGACACCGGAGGAGCCACCCGTCCCCCGTTTGAAGCCGATGATCCGCTCGACGGTCTTGAGGTGGCGGAAACGCCACAGCTGGAAGCTCCCCTCGACGTCGACGAGCTCCTCGCTCATCTCGTACGCGTCCCAGTAGGTGTCGGGGGAGTCGTAGATGCGGCGCAACACCTCGATGACACCCGGATCCGCCACGTACGGCTGCGTGACGTCTCGCTCGAGGATGTGCGTCGGCACGGCGTGACCCCGCCGTGCCAGGAAGCGGAGGAACTCGTCGTACAGGCTCGGCGCCTCGAGGTCAGCCTGCAGCGCTGCGCGAAGGGACTCGTCGTGTGCGAACACGGTGATCATCTGCGGGTTCTTGTTGCCGAGGAGGAACTCGACCGTGCGGTACTGCGGCGACTGGAAGCCTGATGCCTTGCCGAGCTGGTCGCGGAACTGGGCGTACTCGATCGGCGTCAACGTCTCGAGCACGGCCCACTGCTCGAACATCTGTCGCTGTATCGCCTTGACCCGGGCGAGACGTTTGAGCGCGGGGGAAAGGTCGTCACCCGCGATCAGCGCGATCGCCGAACGCAGCTCGTGGATCAGCTGCTTGAGCCACAGCTCGGTGACCTGGTGCTGGATGACGAACAGCATCTCGTCGTGGTGATCGGACACGGGCTGCTGGGCTGCAAGCAGCGTGGGGAGCTGCAGATAGCTCGCGTACGTCATCTCGCCACGCAGGTCGGTGGCGACCCCGTCCTCGATCGGCCTGAATCCCTCGGTCATACCCGAACGGTATGCCCGAGTCAGGCCAGCGGGCGAACTAAGGCCCCGGATAACCGTGGGAGTAGCACGGTCGCGCGCCACACACGTTGATCAGCGTCCCGTTCGACGCCAGGAAGGCCGCCTTCTGCCGGCGCGCGTCAAAGGTGTTGCGCGGATAGCTGTGCGGGTCGCCTCCCTGCGATGGGCCTGGTGGTGTGTCGGTGATCGGTGCTGGTGCGGTGCCGCCCGGGAAGGACTGCGGGCCGCCGTCCCAGAACACGAGGGCCGAGCCAGCGAACGGGTAGCCCGTGATCGTCGGAAGCCCGAACGTGTCGTCGATGGTGCTGCGGCCCGGGTCCAGTGCTGGGGCCCGCAGCTTCGCCCCGATCGTACGAGCCGCCGTCTCAGCGGCCAGGTTGGAAACCTGATGATCGCCGAACGCGGCGTGGAGCAGAACGGTGTGGGCGGGAGTGTTGGGCAGCGGGTCGGTGGTCATGTGGTGTGCGTAGCCATTGGCCTCGCCGCGATCCCAGAGAAGCTGCATGAGACTGAAGATCAACGGTCGTTCCAGCTCGTTGGGATAGTTGTCGTAGAGCCCGAGCGGCGTGTCGACGTCTGAGAGACTGCCGTCGACGTCGCCCAGCAACTTGCCCTCCGCGTAGGGCGTGAAGTCCTTGCTGCGCTCCAGCAGTGTCGAGTAGTTCATGCCCGGGACGCCGAGCACGGCGCGGTTGAAGTCCGGCGCCTGGGCGGTCAACCCGCCGCCCATGATCCCGCCCTGGCTGTTGCCGTCATAGAACAACCGCCGGTTGTCGATCAGTGGGTGGCCGTCAGCGTCCTGGAAGGCGGGATTTGAGGCGAATCCGGCCGAATGGATCATGGCGCGCCCGAGGAAGTCGAAATTGAGGAATCCCTGCTGGATACGGTCAATCACCCGGTTGAAGTGTGAAAGGTCCTGCAGGTTGAGCAGGATGGTCGCGAGGTCCTGTGTTGCGAATCCCGCCCAGTCCGTGGCACAGAACATGAAGTTGTTCTCGTTGCTCATGTCGGTGACGTTGCCGCCGCTGACTTCGTCGGCCGAGCCGAGAAGTCCGTGGCCGTAGAGCGACACCCTGGCCGGACGGGTAGCGTTGGCGGAGCGCGGGATGTTGCAGATGAAGGCGGCGGTCGCATCTCCGTTGCGGGTGGGTTTGCCGTTGCCGTCAAGCGCGAACTCCGCACCGGTCGGGCAGCCAGCGATGTTGAGGTAGCAGGGGACCGTGACCTTGCCCTCGATGCGCCGCGCGATCTTGTCGCTCTCGCCGGGTGTGTAGCCAGGGAGCGCCGAGCAGTTGATCCCAGCCAGCAGAGGCACAATCGTGGCAACGGTGTTCAGTACTCCGCACACCTGCCCAGCGTTGGGCACACCGCCGAGGTCAGTTTCGCCGGCGCAGCCGTCTGCGCCGCAGGGGGCGAGGTCGGTGACCTTGGTGATCGAGAAGGTCGGCGCCGCACCCTGCACCTTCATGTCGGCCAAGTTGTCGTCGCCGAGCCGATGGAAGGCGTCGTCGCGCATGGAGAGCATCCGACTGGACAGGCTGCGCTCACTGGCCACCGTGAAGTCCCAGGCCAGGTAGAGGTTCTTCCGCTTGATGCCGGCGTCCTGCAGGGTGTGGAACAGATCCTCCATGTGGGGACGTCGCGCCTCGAAAGTCGCGTTGGGAGTCACCAGCCGGTCGCGATAATCCGTGAAAGCCGCGGCGGGCTGGATCGTGTTGCCGGCTGCGTCCTTGAGGTTGCGCATCGCGACGATGTAGTGCCCACCCTCGTCGAAGTTGACGGTGGGCCGAATGATCAGGTTGACGTCGGAAGGATTCTTCGGGTTGGCGTCGAGCTCGGTGAAGATCGGCTGGCGCTTGCCGGTCTTGGCGTTGATCACGACGACAGGCTGGTCAGCATCTGCGTAGCGAGCCATGTCGGTCACCGGCACAGCGCCGGTCCTGGTGAACGCGGCGGGCGTCTCCAGACCCGGAACCTTGGCGATCACCATGTTCCCGGGGCTGAAGCCGTCGGCGCGGTTGTAGTCGACCGGGTCGATGTGCGTGCCCAGTCTGTTGGCCGGCATGGACTGGCGATCGAGATTCAGTCGCCGCCCGGTGGGAGTCGTTGAGTCGGGCACGGTGAAGTAGTCGTTGGGCCAGGGCTGCAAGCACACCGCGCCATCGAGGTAGTCACAGCGGTCGGCGTTGGCCATGGAGGGCGCGGGAGCGGTGCCCCCGACCGGCTCGTCGCAGGCGCGCGAGTCAATCGTCAGGATGATCGACTTCGAGGCACTGATCTTCGGGCTTGAGCTCTTGGCCGTCATTTGGAGCCGTCGTCCCTCCGTGCACCGGGCGACGAGGCGTCGCCCGGCTGACGTGAGGGTGAGACTCGTGCTGTGTGTTCCAGACCGCAGGCGGTAGTTGCGATCGGTCGCAACACGCACCCCTGCGACGTACCCGCGCAGACGTACGGAGCCGTGGTGGCGACTCGTGGAAACTCGGACGGTGAGCTTGCCGGTCTCGAGGATCCGCTTCTGGCTGCTCGAACCAATCTGGAGCTTGACCGTGGACGACGCAGCGTCCGCCGAGGTGTTGCCGACGCCGAGGACGAAGGTCGCGACCAGGACGGACCCCAGGGCAGCGCGCCAGACGAACGTGCGGTTCCGAGCTCGGGTATGAGTCATGGACTTCCAACTTCCCTGAGTCGTCAAAAGTTACGAATTCGGGTCGTGGGAGGCGTGAATGTCTCTCAGCCGTGCCAGCGCGCATGCATGCCCTTCATGCGCCGCGATGCGTGAGCCGTTACGTTGCTCTAGTGAATGAACTGGGATTTACACTCAAGGTCTTCCGCCGAATCGGCATGCTCAAACCGATCCTGCCGCACAAGATGCTGGGCGCGGGTCTGCAGCTCGTCAAGTGGGGCCCGGGCCTGCCGTCCGGCGTCAATGCCGCCGCCAAACGCTTCCCCCACCAGCTGGCGATCATCGACGACGAGGGCGACCTCACCTGGTCGGAGTTCTCCGACAAGATCAACCAGGTCACCCAGGCACTCAAGGAACGTGGTGTGGAGCCAGGTGACTCGGTCGCTCTGCTGTGCCGCAACCACCGGCACATGCTCACGGCGATGATCGCGATCATGCAGGTCGGCGGTCGGGTGCTGATGCTCAACACGATGGCGAGCAGGTCACAGCTCGGTGAGCTTGCCAAGCGTGAGAACGCCGCGCTCGTGATCGTCGACCAGGAGTTCCTCAAGGTCGCTGCAGATGTCGACCCCGACAAGCTGCTCCTGGCGTGGGCCGACGACGACGCTCCGGACGAGCTCGAGACGATCGCGTCGATCAGCGCCAACCAGCCGACCAAGGCGCACTCCAAGCCTTCGCGTCACGGTCAGATCATCATCTTCACCTCGGGCACTACCGGTTTGCCCAAGGGCGCCAAGCGTGAGGAGCCGGCCGACCTCAAGCCGCTCGTCGCGTTCTTCGGCGCCATTCCCTACCGCGGCAACTCCAAGATCGTGCTGGCGGCGCCACTGTTCCACTCGTGGGGCCTGATCAACTTCGGATTCGGGCTTTCGCTCGCCCCCACGTACATCCTGCGCCGTCGCTTCGATGCCGCCCAGGTCATCGCCGACATCGAGCAGCACAAGGCCGACGCGCTCGTCGTCGTGCCGCAGATGATGCAGCGCATGGTCGACGTCGACCCGGAGGTGGTCAAGAAGGCCGACGTCTCGTCGCTCACCATCACCGCCAGCAGCGGCTCGGCTCTCGCCGGCGAGCTGGCCAACCACTACATGGACATGTTCACCGACTCGGTCTACAACTTCTACGGTGCGACCGAGACCGGCTGGGTCACGATCGCCAGTCCGACCGATCTGCGGGAGGCACCCGGTACGGCAGGAGTCCCGCCATTCCGTACGACGGTCAAGATCCTCGGCCCCGACGGCAAGGAGCTGCCGCAGGGTGAGACCGGAGTGATCCACGTGGGGAACGACATGCCGTTCGGCGGCTACACCGACGGCAACACCAAGACGTTCGCCGATGGCCTCATGAGCACCGGCGACCTCGGCCATTTCGACGAGAACGGCCGACTGTTCGTGTCGGGCCGTGACGACGACATGATCATCTCCGGCGGCGAGAACGTCTTCCCGCGAGAGCTCGAGGACGCGCTGATCGACCACGACGACATCGCCGATGTCGTCGTCACCGGCATCGACGACGAGAAGTTCGGTCAGGTGCTGGCGGCGTACGTCGTGGTCAAGGACGGCAAGTCGCTGACCGAGGACGACATCAAGAAGTACGCCAAGGACCATGTCGCGCGGTTCGCGGTGCCGGGCCGGACGATGTTCCTCGACGAGCTGCCTCGCAACCCCACCGGCAAGGTCATGAAGCGCGAGCTCCCAGAGTTCGACTGACTAGGCTGACGGCGTGAACATCACGTACGACCCGCATCCGGACGGGCAGCCCGATCCGGGCGAAGTCGTCTGGACCTGGGTCGCCTACGAGGACGATCCGACGCAGGGCAAGGACCGGCCCGTGGTGCTCATCGCTCGCGAGGGCGAGCAGCTCGTCGGCTTGATGATGACGTCGGTCGACCACGATCGCGACATGGCGAGCGAAGCATCGGTCGGCCGCTACTGGTACAACCTCGGCCCGGGTCCGTGGGACTCCAAGGGTCGGCCCAGCGAGGTCAGGCTCGATCGCTTCCTCGACGTGGATCCGGCCGACATCCGGCGAGAGGGCTCCGTCCTCGACGAGCCACGCTTCAATGCCCTCGTCGCAGCGCTCGGACCCCACCTGCCGTGAGTGAGCCCACGATCGGGCGCATCGACGCCTTTCAGCGCAACCACGCGATCATCGGGTTCCCGATCGCCGTTGTCTACAAGTACTTCGACGACCAGGGCCCCTACCTCGCGGCGATCATCTCCTACTACGCGTTCATCGCGATCTTCCCGCTGCTGCTGATCTCGTCATCGATCCTCGGCTTCTTCCTGCAGGACGATCCTGATCTGCGCGACCGCCTGCTTGCCTCCGCACTCAGCCAGTTCCCTATAGTCGGCGACGCCTTGGGTCGGCCCGAGGACCTGAAGGGCAGCACCACGGCGATCATCATCGGTTCGCTCGCAGCGCTCTACGGTTCGATGGGCCTGGGCCAGGCCAGCCAGAACGCCGCCAACATCGCCTGGTCCGTGCCGCGCAACAGCCGCGCGAACCCGTTCCTGCTCCGGCTGCGCAGCATCGTGTTCCTCGCGGCCAGCGGTATCGGGATCCTGCTGATCGCCGTCATCACGACGGTCTTCAGCAACCCCGACCAGATGGGAGTCGGCCGTGGGTTCGGCCTCGCGATCAAGCTCGTCGGCTTCCTCCTGAGCATCGTGATCTTCGGCGGGTTGTTCCGTCTCGTCAGCGGAGGCCGCGGTCGTTGGAGGGCGGTCCTGCCGGGCGCGGCAACGACCGCTGTCCTGTGGCAGCTGCTGCAGATGGGCGGTCAGTCCTTCGTCCAGAACGTGATCCAGAAGGCCAGCGCGATGAACGGCACGTTCGCCCTGGTCCTCGGACTCATGGCCTTCATCTTCGTCGCCGCCGTCACCATGGTGATCGGGCTTGAGGTCAATGTCGTCACTGCCCGCAGGCTCTACCCGCGTGCGCTGTTGACTCCGTTCACCGACAACGTCGTGCTGACGGAGGCGGATCGGAAGGCGTACGCCGCGTACGCGAAGTCCCAGCGGCACAAGGGATTCCAGTCCGTCGAGGTCACGTTCGAGGACCGCAGACCGAAGGCGCCGCCGTCCGACTAGGCTGTGTAGTCACAACACGCACTGTGTTGTCCACGACGTGAGGAAAACGCCATGCCTACGGGCAAAGTGAAGTGGTACGACGCCGAAAAGGGCTTTGGGTTCCTGAGCCAGGAAGAGGGCGAGGACGTCTACGTCCGTAGCGATGCGCTGCCCGCAGGCGTCGACTCCCTCAAGGCAGGCAGCCGCGTGGAGTTCGGCATCGTCCAGGGCAGCCGCGGGGACCAGGCTCTCCAGGTCCGTCTGCTCGACCCCGTCACCTCGCTGTCGAAGTCACAGTCGCAGGCGCGTCGCAAGGACCCTGAGGCGATGGCCGTCATCGTCGAGGACCTGATCAAGATGCTCGACCGGATCGGTGAGGGCTACCGGCACGGACGCCACCCCGACAACAAGGTCGCCAAGCCGGCAGCCCAGGTGTTGCGGGCAGTCGCGTCCGAGCTCGAGCTCTAGCTCTAGCTCTGACGTTCGGCCTTGGCCGGCTCGGATGCCCGGGTCGGGCGTTCGTCGCGCGCCCGGGTGAGGACGAAGGCCAGCCACGCCAGCACGATCGCGGCGATGCCGAGCAGGCCTTGGCGCGGCGACGCATCGATCGTGAAGAGCCCGATGCCGATCAGTCCGCCGATGACCCACGACAGCTGAAGCAAGGTCTCCGAACGGGCAAACATGCTCGTACGGACCTCTTCGAGCACGTCGTTCTGGATCAGGGCGTCGAGGCTCAGCTTGCCCAGTGACTGGCACAGGCCGATCGTGACGCCCAGGATCACGCAGGTCCACCAGGTGAACAGGACCGCCACGACGCTGACGACGGCGACGTCGAGGATCAGGACGGCGATGACGACGTTCTGGGGCTTGCGCGACCGGGCGGACGACCCGATGAGGACGCCGAGGACGTTGCCGAACCCGGCACCACCGATGACGAGCCCGAGCAGGATCGTGGCGCTGCCGTCCCAACCCATCGACTCGGGTGGCTCCCGCAGGGTGAACGCCATGAAGATCGTGAGGAACCCCGAGAGCAGGCGCAGCCCGGCATTGCTGCGGAGACCGTTGACGACGCCGCGTGTGATGGCGATGCCCTTCTTCTTGACCGCGGTGGTGATCTGGCTCAGGTCGACGGGCTTTTCGCCCTCGCTGGAGTCGACGCGAGGCGGCAGCAGGATCGCCAGGATCGTGCCGATCACGAAGAGCACTGCCGCGTATCGCAACGCCCAGGGAGCGCCGATCGCCGCCGCGGCGATCGCGATGGGGGCGGAGATCGCTCCGGCCGCCGTACCGGTCAACGAGATGCGCGAGTTGGCCTTCACCAGCGTGAACTCCGCGGGCAGGATGCGCGGGACTGCCGAGGCGCGGGTGACTCCGTACGCCTTGGACGCCACGAGGCAGCCGAGGGCGGCGAAGTAGAACGCCGGTGACTCGTCGACGACCGCACCGGCGAGCACCCAGCAGCAGAAGGCGCGTACGGCCAGCGTGGCACCGATGGCCCAGCGGCGACCGCGACGGAACCGGTCGAGGAACGGGCCGATCAGCGGGGCGACGATGGCGAACGGCAACATGGTGAGCACCAGGAACAGCGCAACCTGCCCGGCGGCGTCGTCGGTGGGAACGGTGAAGAACAGGGTGCCGGCGAGGGAGACGGCGATCGCCGCATCGCCGGCCGTGTTGAACGCGTGCAGCTCCAGGAGTCGCGACAGGCCACTCTCGCCGGCGCCACCGGCGTGGGTGAATCGGCGGGCACCCGTGAACGCGGAGGTGCTGCCACGCGCGACGACGCGAGCCGTACCGGCAGAGACCCTGCCCGCGACACGTGCCGAACGGCTGAGTCGCGACTCGACCGGATCTGTGGGCGCTGGAGGCTGTGTGGGTGACTGCGGGTCGTCCTGCTCCTCCATGTGTTCATCCTGCCTCACCGCGGGTGGCCCGTGCGATGTGACATGGGACAATGGGGACATGTCTGTCGACGAGAAGCTGTCCTCCGCCATCGATGTGGCACGCGCTGCCGTTGACGAGGTCGCCGATGCGGGCGTGGTGGGTGAGCACCTGCGCGCCGTCGAGGACGAGTCCGGCATGGTCTCGCACCATTTCAGCTGCAACAAGCCCGGCTATGTCGGCTGGTACTGGTCGGTCAGTCTGTCCCGTGCACCTGACGCCGAGGCCATCACGATCAACGACGTCGTGCTGCTGCCCGGTGATGACGCGATCGTCGCGCCCGAATGGACCCCCTATCGCGAACGCATCCGCCCCGGTGACCTCAGTCCCGGCGACGTGCTCCCGCCCGACGAGGACGACGTACGCCTGGTTCCGACGTGGACTGCAGGCGACGGCGAGGAGCAGACCGCTGATCGCTTCTTCGCCCGAGAAGTCGGCCTGGGCCGCGAGTGGACTCTGTCGTTCGAGGGTCGCGAGATGGCCGCCGATCGCTGGCAGGAGGGTGACCAGGGCCCCGATGCCCCGATCGCCCAGCAGGCCAACGGCTCGTGCATCTCCTGTGGCTTCCTGGTCAGCCTCGCCGGCCCACTGTCGGAGCGTTTCGGCGTGTGCGCCAACGGAATGGCCAATGACGACGGTCGGGTCGTCTCGTTCGACCACGGTTGCGGGGCCCACTCGGGTGCCCGGCTGAGCCGTTCGGCCGCCCCCCAGGAGCTTCCTCCCACGGTGTTCGACACCGTGGGCACCGACATCGACGAGTTCTAGTCGACCCGGCGTCGTCGGCCGGGCTGCATCTGCAACGCGTTGCGTCGACGTCGGCAGTACTCGATGCCGATCAGACCCAGGCCGAATCCGGCGACTGCGGTCCACAACCACCAGGTGTGGCCGTCCTTCTCGAGCGTGCCGAGGAAGGGCAGCAGAGCCACGGCGACGACACCCCACACGATCGTGCCGACCGTCATGGTGCGCACACCGTCGACGTCCATCGGCTCGACCTCGGCGACGCGATGCGTCTTGCTGCCGATCTCGAGCTCGGTGATCTCTGGACGGCCGAACTCGTGACGGCGGGCAGCGCGGTCAAGACGGGCAATCTCGCGGTGACCCATCTTGCGCTCGATCGTCTCGGGACCGTCCCCCTGACGGATCACCCACTCCTCGTCACTCACGCCTTCACCTCCGTTGAAAAGGCACAGTACGAAGGCTGCGGCGTGAATCCTGTCTTCTGGTTCACTCGCTGCGCTCGCTCACTCCTTCACCCTACCCGCCGCGAGCGGTGCGACTGATGCGTCCTGTCATGCTTGGTGGCAATGAATCCGCGCTACCGCCGACTGCTCATCCCGGGCCTGCTCGTCCTGCTGCTCGTGATCGTGATCGTGAGCTCACTGTCCCGGCGCGCCGAGGGCGCCGAGGTCGAGGCGCAGGTCGTCTGTCGCCTGTCGGATCCTCGCATCACCGAGTCGAGTGGGCTCGCGCTGAGCCGCACGTACGACGACCTTGCGTACACGATCAATGACTCGGGCAACGCCCCGTTGATCTTCGCGATCGACATGAAGACCGGCAACACGGTCGGCACGACCCGTGTCGAGGGCGGCACACTCCGCGACACCGAGGCTTTGGCGATCGACCACGAGGGTGTGCTGTGGGTGGCTGACACCGGAGACAACTTCGAGCGCCGCGACGACGTGGCGCTCTACGCCGTGCCGGAACAGGGCCGCGGCGACCACACCGTCCGGGCAAAGCGCTTTCCCATCAGGTATGACTCCGGCTCCCCGAACGTCGAGGCGCTGCTCGTGCACCCCGTCACCGGTGCGAAGGTACTGGTCAGCAAGGCGTTGCTCACCGGAACGATCTACCGACTGCCGGTGAAGCTCTCGACCCAGCACGCCAATCTCGCCGTCGCGCAGAAGGGCGGCGCCCCGGCGATGATCACCGACTCGACCTACACCACCGACGGGAAGTACGCGGTGCTGCGCAACTACACGTCGATGTACCTCGTGGACTCGACCAATGGCGCCATCCTCAACTACGCCCCGACACCGAAGCAGAAGCAGGGTGAGACGATCACGGCCGAGCCGGACGCTCTCGTCATCGGCAGCGAGGGCCGCGGCTCCAAGCTCCTCCGAGTGCCGATCCCTGACCCGAAGCCGACGTCGGTGCCCACGCCCGCCGCGGCGGTCGAGCCGGAACCGGAGTCGATTGAGCCGATGATCATCGTGTTCGTTGCAGCCGGGGCTGCTGTGGTTCTGGGTGTTGGTGTGGTGATTCGCACAAGACGGTCTCGTCGAGTCGTACCTAACTGAGGTCAACCTCTGGCATGCTCCCTTGTCGACACGATCCGAAACGACGGAGTTCGGCAAAACACGACAGGGGCGCCATGACGAGCACCACGAGCAAGGCCAGCAAGCCCAGCGGCAATGCGCTGGAGAAGTACTTCAAGATCAGCGAGCGTGGCTCGAGCATCGGTCAGGAAGTACGCGGCGGTGCCGTCACCTTCCTGACGATGGCCTACATCATCGTGCTCAACCCGATCATCTTGTCCAACGTGGCCGACGTGGACGGCAACTTCCTGGGTGGCGGGTCCGAACCGGGCTCGGGGTTCGCCACGATCGCCGCGGTGACCGCGCTGGTGGCAGGCCTCCTGACGATCCTGATGGGTGTCGTCGCGAACTTCCCGCTGGCGCTCGCCACCGGCCTCGGCCTCAACGCGTTCGTGGCGTTCTCCATCGCATCCCAGATGACGTGGGCCGACGCCATGGGGCTCGTCGTGCTGGAGGGCCTGATCATCCTGGTCCTCGTGCTGACCGGCTTCCGCAAGGCGGTGTTCGACGCAGTTCCGCGCCAGCTCAAGACGGCGATCGCGGTGGGCATCGGCTTGTTCATCACGTTCATCGGCCTTGTTGATGCCGGCTTCGTCCGTACCACCGGCATCGGCGCACCTCCGGTGCAGCTCGGCATCGGCGGCAACCTGGCCGGCTGGCCCGTCCTCGTGTTCATCATCGGCCTGCTGCTGATGATCACGCTCTACTCGCGCGGCGTCCCCGGCGCCATCCTGATCGGCATCATCGCCACCACGATCATCGCCGGCATCGTCCAGGCGCTCACCGACACCGCAGCCAGCAATGGAGATGCCACGTCGAAGGGCTGGAACCTCAACGTGCCCGAATGGCCTGAAAAGGTGTTCGACAAGCCCGATCTCGGCCTGCTGGGCGACTTCAACCTGCTCGGCGGCTTCGACAAGGCCGGTGTCGTGACCGCGGCGCTGCTGGTCTTCACCCTGCTGCTGGCTGACTTCTTCGACACGATGGGCACCATGACGGCCATCGGCGCCGAGGCCGGCCTCAACGACGAGGAAGGAACGCCGCAGGGCGCGCAGAAGATCCTGGTCGTCGACTCCATCGCCGCTGCGGCAGGTGGCGCGGCCGGCATCTCGAGCAACACGTCATACATCGAGTCGGCGTCAGGTGTCGGCGACGGTGCGCGTACGGGCCTCGCCTCCGTCGTGACGGGCCTGCTGTTCCTGCTGTCGACGCTGACGATCCCCCTGGTCGAGCACATCCCCAACGAAGCGGCGGTTCCGGCGCTCGTGCTGGTCGGCTTCCTGATGATGAGCCAGGTCAAGAACATCACCTGGGACGACAACGAGATCGCGATCCCTGCGTTCCTCACGATCGTCCTGATGCCGTTCACCTACTCGATCACGGCCGGCATCGGGGCGGGCTTCATCGCGTACGTCGTCATCAAGCTGGTCAAGGGCAAGATCTCCGAGATCCACCCGTTGATGTGGCTGATCGGTGTCCTGTTCGTGGTCTACTTCGCGATCGATCCGATCACCCGCTGGGTCTCTTAGTACGTTGGGTGCCATGCACATCGCTCTTGGAGACCAGGTTCCACAGGTTGCCGACAGCGCGTGGGTGGCACCCAACGCAACCCTCGCCGGATCAGTCGTGATCGGGGAGGGGGCAAGCATTTGGTACGGGGCTGTCCTGCGTGCCGACAACGAGCCGATCACGATCGGTGCGAGGTCGAACGTGCAGGACAACTGCGTGTTCCACGTCGACAAGGGCAAGCCGGTGCTGCTCGGTGAAGGCGTGTCGGTCGGCCACGGCGCGGTGATCCACGGCGCCACGATCGAGGATCACGTGCTGGTCGGCATGGGCGCGATCATCATGAACGGCGCGGTCGTGGGCGCCGAATCACTCATTGCCGCGGGTGCGCTGATCTCCGAAGGTGTCGTCATCCCGCCGCGGTCACTCGTCGCCGGCGTGCCGGGCAAGGTGCGCCGAGAGCTGAGCGACGACGAGGTCGCCGCCCTCCACCACAACTCCGAGATCTACGAGGAGCACCGCGACCTGCATCGCGGTGGTGTCATCGGCTGAGCTCTTCGACCACGTGGTCGATGCAGGCCGTCAGGGCGCTGACGTCGTCGGGCTCGATCGCCGGGAACATCGCGATCCGCAGCTGGTTGCGGTTGAGTCCGCGATAGCCGGCGGTGTCGACGATGCCGTTCTCGGTCAGGGCAGCGCTGACGGCTGCGGCATCGACGCCGTCGAGGTCGATCGTGCCGACGACGAGGGAGCGATCAGCTGGATCGGTGACGAACGGTGTCGCGTACGACGACGCCTCGGCCCAGTCGTACAGGCGGGTCGATGAGTCTGCGGTGCGCCCGACCGCCCACGCGAGCCCGCCCTGGGCGAGCATCCAGCGCACCTGGTCGTCGAGGAGGAAGAGGGTCGCGAGCGCCGGCGTGTTGTAGGTCTGGTTCTTGCGCGAGTTGTCGATCGCGATCGGCAGGTCGACGAAGCCCGGTATGTGCCGACCTCCGGCCTTGATCGACTCGGCACGCTCGATCGCAGCGGGGGACATGAGGGCGAGCCAGAGGCCACCGTCGGACGCGAAGGACTTCTGCGGAGCGAAGTAGTAGGTGTCGGTTTGCTCGATGTCGACCGGTAGACCGCCGGCTCCGGAGGTCGCATCGATCACGACCAGCGCACCATCGTCGGCGCCGGCCACTCGTTGCACCGGCACCATCACGCCGGTCGAGGTCTCGTTGTGCGCCCACGCGTACGTGTCCACGCCCGGCACCGCCACCGGATCGGGGTGCGTGGTGAAGTCGCTCTCGCGCACGTCCGGGTCGGCGAGGAACGGTGCGGCGGCGACGGCTTTGGCGAACTTGCCTGTGAACTCTCCATGCACCAGGTGCTGGCTGCGCTCGCGAATCAGGCCAAATGTTGCTGCGTCGAAGAACGCGTGTGATCCACCGATGCCGAGCACGACCTCATAGCCGTCAGGCAGCGTGAACAGCTCGGCCAGACCCTCGCGAATGCTGGCGACGAGGTGCTTGACGGGAGGCTGGCGATGTGACGTACCGAGAAGCGATGAGCCGGTCGCAGCGAGCGCTTCGAGCGCCTCGGTGCGCACCTTGGAGGGGCCGGACCCGAATCGTCCGTCCTTCGGCAGCAGCTCCGCGGGGATCTTCACGGATCAAGTCTCGCAGGAGGTCGCCCGCGAGCGCATGACGAGTGGGTCACATTGGTCACATCTGGTGGCCGCACGCAGTCGCCGACTCGTACGATGCCTCCCATGGCTGATGCAGTGTCCGACGCACGAGCAATTGAAGTCGACCTTGCGGACGGCATCTCCCACACGCAGGGCGAATGGGAGAAGGAGACCGCCGCAGTCCTGCGGAAGTCCCGCCGTCTCGCCGACGACGCACCCGACTCGGACGTGTGGAAGGTGCTCGCCACCAGCACGCTCGACGGCATCACGGTCACCCCTCTTGGCACCGCTGCCCTGACCGCTGACCTCCCGGGCACCGGTTTGCCGGGTCAGGCGCCATTCACCCGCGGCGCCACCGCGACGCGCGAGCTCGATGGCTGGGACGTGCGCGCCTGGTTCGCCGATCCCGATGTCGCGCGCACCAAGCAGGACGTCCTCACCGATCTCGAGAACGGCGTCAACTCGCTGTGGATCTCGGTCGGCAGCGGTGGCGTGCCGATCGACGCTCTCGCCGAGATCCTCGAAGGGGTCTTCATCGACCTCGCACCTGTCGTGCTCGATGCCCCGGACGAATCCGTCGACGCCGCCAAGGCGTTGGCCGCGGTCTTTGCCGACCGCTCGGTCACGCCCGCTCCGGGTACGAGCTTCGGCGCCGACCCGATCGGCGCGGCCTTCCGCGGCAACGGCGAGGTCGACATCGATGCCGCCGTGGAGGTCGCGCACCTGGCCAAGCCGCTGGGCATCCGCGCCTTCACGGTCGATGCAACGGTGGTGCACGACGCCGGCGCCTCCGACGTCCAGGAGCTCGCCTACTCGCTCGCCGCGGGCGCGTTCTATCTCCGCACCATGGTCGAGTCCGGTGCCACGATCGACGAAGCCGCCGAGCTCATCGACTTCCGCTACGCCGCCACCGACGAGCAGTTCCCGACGATCGCGAAGTTCCGCGCAGCGCGACGCCTGTGGCACCGGGTCGTCGAGCTCAGCGGTGGCGCGCCCTCCGGGCAGCTGCAGCACGCCGTCACCTCTCGCCCGATGATGGCGAAGTACGACCCGTACGTGAACATGCTCCGCACCACCGTCGCCGCCTTTGCGGCCGGCACAGGTGGAGCTGCCGCGGTCACCGTGCTGCCGTTCGACGAGCGACTGGGTCTCCCGGATGCGTTCAGCCGACGCATCGCGCGCAACACGTCCAGCCTGTTGATCAGCGAGTCGCACGTCGCGGAGGTCAGCGACCCCGCCGGTGGCTCGTACGCCGTCGAGAAGCTCACCGATGACATCGCCCGCGCTGCCTGGGAGCTGTTCGGCGAGATCGACTCGGCCGACAGCATGGAAGCCGCGTTCGGTCTCGTGCGCGAGGCTGTCGAGGCCACCGTCTCCGAGCGCGCCCTCGCGATCGCCAAGCGCAAGCGGCCGATCACGGGAGTCTCGGAGTTCCCCAACCTGCACGAGACCCTGCCGGAGCGTCGACCGTACGCGGCGAAGCTCGACGTGCATCGCTATGGCGGCGAGTTCGAGGCAATGCGGGATGACCGGGCGGCCACGCCAGTGTTCCTCGCCACGATGGGCACCGTCGCCGCTTACACAGCCCGTGCGACGTTTGCCGCCAACCTGTTCGCCGCCGGTGGTGTTGACACCGTCACCGCTGGGCCGACCGAGGCGGTCGACGAGGTCGTCGCTGCCTACGCCGAGGCCGGCAACGTGCCGGTCGTCTGCCTGACCGGCAATGCCGCTGCCTACGAAGGATGGGGCGCCGAGCTCGTCACGGCGCTCCGCGCGGCCGGCGCCAAGCACGTCGTCGTTGCCGGCAAGAGTGGCCTCGACGTCGACGCCACCGCCGCAGTCGGAGATGACGCCCTCGCGTTCCTCCGCTCGATCCGACAGGAGCTCGGTGCATGAGTGTTCCCAAGAGCTTCAAGGGCCTGCCGCTCGATCCGGAGCAGCCGTACGAAGCCGACACCAAGGCGTACGCCAACGCGACCGATGGCGCCGAGACGTGGGCTGCGCCCGAAGGCATCGACGTCGCCGGCCTCTACACCGCTGACGACCTCGAGGGACTCGATGCGCTCGACACCCTCCCCGGCCTGACGCCCTTCCTGCGCGGCCCCTATCCCGCGATGTACACGACCCAGCCGTGGACGATCCGCCAGTACGCAGGCTTCTCCACGGCCGAGGAGTCCAACGCGTTCTATCGCCGCAACCTTGCCGCCGGCCAGAAGGGCCTCAGCGTCGCGTTCGACCTGGCGACCCACCGTGGCTACGACTCCGACAACCCACGCGTCGTCGGCGACGTCGGCATGGCCGGTGTCGCGATCGACTCGATCTATGACACCCGCAAGCTCTTCGAGGGCATCCCGCTCGACGAGATGAGCGTCTCGATGACGATGAACGGTGCCGTGCTGCCGATCCTGGCGCTCTACATCGTCGCGGCCGAGGAGCAGGGCGTGCCTCCCGAGAAGCTGTCGGGCACGATCCAGAACGACATCCTCAAAGAGTTCATGGTGCGCAACACCTACATCTATCCGCCGGCGCCGTCGATGCGGATCATCTCCGACATCTTCGCCTACACGGCGCAGAAGATGCCGCGCTTCAACTCGATCTCGATCTCCGGCTATCACATCCAGGAAGCTGGAGCCACGAACGATCTCGAGCTCGCGTACACGCTGGCCGACGGTGTCGAGTACATCCGGGCGGGCCTCGACGTCGGCCTCGACATCGATGCATTCGCCCCGCGCCTGAGCTTCTTCTGGGCGATCGGCATGAACTTCTACATGGAGATCGCCAAGATGCGCGCGGCCCGTGCGCTCTGGGCTCGCCTGGTCTCGGACTTCAACCCCAAGAATCCCAAGTCGCTGAGCCTGCGTACGCACAGCCAGACCTCGGGGTGGTCACTCACCGCACAGGATGTGTTCAACAACGTCGGACGCACCGCGATCGAGGCGATGGCGGCCACGCAGGGACATACGCAGTCGCTGCACACCAATGCCCTCGACGAGGCCATCGCACTGCCGACCGATTTCAGTGCCCGCATCGCGCGCAACACCCAGCTGTTGCTGCAGCAGGAGTCGGGCACGACCGACATCATCGATCCGTGGGGCGGCTCCTACTACGTCGAGAAGCTGACCCACGACCTCGCCAACCGCGCCTGGGCCCATATCCAGGAGGTTGAGAAGGCTGGCGGCATGTCCAAGGCCATCGAGGCCGGCATCCCCAAGATGCGCATCGAGGAAGCAGCGGCCCGTACCCAGGCCCGCATCGACTCGGGCCAGCAGGCCGTGATCGGCGTCAACACCTACCGTCTCGCCGACGAGGATCCGCTCGACGTGCTCAAGGTCGACAACAAGGCCGTGTACGCCTCACAGATCGACAAGCTCAAGCGGCTGCGGGCCGAGCGCAACCAGGACGACGTCGACGCGGCTCTCGCCGCCCTGACCGCGAGCGCCGAACGGGGCTCGTCCAGTGACGGATCGCTCGACGACAACCTGCTCACGTTGGCGGTCGACGCAGCGCGGGCCAAGGCCACGGTCGGCGAGATCTCCGACGCGCTGGAGAAGGTCTACGGGCGCCACCAGGCCGTGATCCGTACGATCTCAGGTGTGTACCGCGCAGAAGCCGGCGAGTCCGGCAACGTCGCCGCGGTGGTCAAGGCCACCGAGGACTTCGAGAAGGCCGAGGGCCGTCGTCCTCGCATCCTCGTCGCCAAGATGGGCCAGGACGGTCACGATCGCGGTCAGAAGGTCATCGTCACGGCGTTCGCCGACATGGGGTTCGACGTCGATGTGGGCCCGCTGTTCTCCACGCCCGAAGAGGTGGCCCAGCAGGCCGTTGACGCTGACGTGCACATCGTCGGGGTCTCCTCACTCGCCGCGGGTCACCTGACGCTGCTCCCGGCGCTCAAGCAGGCGTTGGCCGAGCTCGGTCGCCCCGACATCATGGTCGTCATCGGCGGCGTCATCCCGCCCGACGATGTCCAGACGCTCAAGGAGATGGGTGCTGCCGCGGTGTTCCTGCCCGGCACCGTCATCGCCGACTCGGCGCTCGACCTGCTCGACCGGCTCCGACAGAACCTGACCCACTAGACGATGGTCGATGTCGCCCAGCTCGCCGAGGACGTACGTGCGCGCAAGCGGGCGGCCATCTCACGCGCCATCACCTTGGTCGAGTCGAGCCGGTCGGACCACCGTGCTGCAGCCCGTGAGCTGCTGGGCCTGCTGAACTCCGACGCGGGCGGCGCCGTGCGTGTGGGCATCTCCGGGGTGCCCGGCGTCGGCAAGTCGACGTTCATCGAGGCGCTCGGCATGTTCCTCGTCGAGCAGGGTCACCGCGTCGGAGTGCTCGCCGTCGACCCGTCGAGCGTACGTACGGGTGGTTCGGTGCTGGGCGACAAGACCCGCATGGCGAGGCTCTCGGTCAACCCCGATGCGTTCATCCGTCCTTCGCCGAGTGCTGGCACCCTCGGCGGTGTCGCGCGCGCCACCAACCAGGCCATGACGGTGCTGGAGGCCGCCGGTTTCGACGTTGTCCTCATCGAGACGGTGGGCGTCGGCCAGTCCGAGATCACAGTCGCCGGCATGGTCGACACCTTCACGTTCCTCACCCTCGCCCGCTCCGGCGATCAGCTTCAGGGCATCAAGAAGGGCATTCTCGAGATCGTCGATGTTGTCGCGGTCAACAAGGCTGACGGCGATCGCCAGCAGGAGGCCAACGCCGCCGCCAAGGACCTCGCCGGCGCCATGCGCCTCGTCTTCAGCGGTTCGAAGGAGTGGGTCCCGCCCGTCCTCACCTGCTCGGCGCTGGAAGGCATCGACATCGACAAGGTCTGGGCTCGGGTCATCGAGCACCGCGAGTCGCTCGGCGATGATGGCCTGGCGGCAAAGCGCGCCGCACAGCAGCTCGACTTCACCTGGGCCCTCGTACGCGATGAGCTCGACCAGCGCCTCCGCAACGACGAGGCCGTAGCCGCGGTGCGCGCCGAGATCCGCGAAGCCGTGCTGTCAGGCGAGATGCCCGCGGCAACGGCGGCCGACAAGATCCTCGAGGCCTACGACTCCTGACGAACTTCAAGCCCGCAAACTCCCAATACACGTGGTGAGCGGTGAGTTCTCAACCGGAAGACGACCTATTGAGTTGAATCGCCACCGCTCCCAACGGCTCGGCCTGCCAAGCCCGCTTGTGTTCACCTGTCAGGCGGCGTCGCGGATCGATGCGTTGTAGGGGTTGAGGACGTTGGCGGTCTTCATGCGGTGGTGTCGTCGGCACAGGGCGTGGAGGTTGTCGCCGGAGGTGGGGCCGCGTGGGTGGGGGATCTGGTGGTCGAGGTCGCAGGCTGTTGCCGGTCTGGTGCAGGTCGCGAACTGACAGGATCCGTCCCGGATCTGTACTCCGATGCGGAGCTTGGCTGAGGGGAACCGGCCGAGCTCGGTGATGTCGAGGACGTGTCCGGCGGGGTCGGTGATGATGCGGTGGAACAGGGTGCCGGGTTCGAGAGCGAGCTCTCGTACGAGATCGGCAGCGAGGGCGTACTGGCCGTCGAAGGAAACTGCGGGTTCCTCGTCCAGTCCAGCCAACGTGGCGACGGGGATGGTCACGCCGATCACGGCTCCGCCGGCGCGTGATCCGTCGGCGGTGCTGAGGAGCTGGTCGACGAACAGGTCCGCCAGCACCGCGTCGTAGGTGCGCCCGTTGGAGGGTTCGTTCTTGGCATGGGTGGTGAGGCGGTCGAAGATGCGTACGGCGTCCAAAGTGGACAGCTTGGCTCCGAGGTAGGACATGCCGTCGTCACCGTGCTGGACCCAGACAGCGCGGCGTTCGTGCTCGGCGCGGGCGCGATCGGCGGCGCGTTGGGGTTCAATGCGGGCGACAGCACGCTTGAGCTTGGCCTTGAGCTGCGAGCCGGTGTGGGTGGCGGCGTAGTCGGCGAGCTTGTAGTCGAGCTCGATGAACGAGAAGTTGTTGTCCGACAACTTGTTGGCCGCAGCACCAATCAGGCCCACCCGATAGGCGTCGATCTGACCAGACTGAAACGCCTCCCAGGTCCACGGCATCCGATCGCGGACGATGCGCGTCTGCGACAGGCGTTGATAGACCGTCGCAACAGGCTGCACGAGAATCAGCGAGAACTCGTCACGGATGGCGGCCTCAGCCAGCTGACGGTCGTTCGGGTCAGCAAGGCGGGCGGCCCGGGCGGTGCGGAAGTCCTCCGCCTCGAGCAGGTCGGCGGCGTTCAAGGCCTGTAAGCGAGCGATCTCGACATCGCGTTGCCTGACACGCTGAAGTGCAGCATCTGCGCGATCGAGGACTGCTTCCATACCTCAAATCTAGAGGTCGCCACCGACAGACATTTTTGCCGAGGACAGCCGTGTGGACGGCAGGTTCGAGACGATCCGTGCGAGTACGGCGTCGGCACCGTACGGGTGAGCCCGGCGTTCGCGGAGGCGCCGCAACCGGCCCTGTGAAAGGCTGGGTCGGTGAAGCGAACCGTCTCAGCCCATCTCGAGCTCGAGCTTCACGACTCCGCCGATCTGATCTTCTCGATCGCAGTCGCACAGGGTGCCAACCTGGAGTCCGAGACGTTCTCGATCACCTCCGGCGGCACCGAGCTGGAGCCGCGCGAGCTCATCGCCCGACACGGGACAAGACTGCATCGACTCACCGGCCCCAAGGGCAAGATGATGATCGACTACGCGGCCGTCGCGACGGGACACTCCGAGCTGGCAGCCGTCGACGAGCTGGACCTGATCGAGTACCGCCGCCCGAGCCGCTACTGCGAGTCCGACACCCTGTTCTCGACAGCCCGGGCGGAGTTCGCCGGCGTCACCGGCAAGGCGCTGCTGGACGCCGTCACGTCGTGGGTCGGAGCGCACCTCTCGTACGTACCGGGCGCCAGCCAGCACACCGACGGAGCCGTCGCGACGATGCTCGCGCGCGAGGGCGTGTGCCGTGACTACGCACACCTCGTCGTCGCCCTGCTTCGTGGCCTGGACGTGCCCGCGCGTCTGGCTTCGGTCTACGCGCCGGGGCTGTCGCCCATGGACTTCCACGCCGTCGCCGAGGCGTACATCGACGATGCCTGGCACGTCGTCGACGCCACCGCGTTGGCGCCCCGTCAGAGCCTGCTGCGCATCGCGACCGGGCAGGATGCGTCGGAGACGGCGTTCCTGTCGCAGTACGGGGCGCGGGTCGACCTGCTGTCGATGAACGTGATGGCCGTTGTCGACGAGCTGCCTCGCGACGATGTGTCACAGCTCGTGCGGCTTCGCTGAGCGCTTCCCGAAGATTGGGTGGCGACGCGGGTGCTGGGAGCGCCCCACGTCGCCTGGGACCTACTCCGCGAGGAAGTGACTCGGATGAACTAGGACCCTCCAGACCTTCGTAACCAAGTAACGAGGGCGAGTCAAGACCAGCGAGGCGCTAGTTGATCTTGAGCGGAGAAAATCCGAGCGTGTTCGTGGTGACGGTCCATGCGCCGATCGCCCACGCGGTACCGCCACCGTGACGGAGCAGATAGGTCGCCGACGTCGCCACCGTGAGCATGTCGTCGCGCTTCTCTGTCGTGTTGAAGACCGGTACGGACGCCTGTGCCGTGAGCTTCGCGGCGATGCGCGGTTGTGACTTGGAGTAGTCGAGACCGATGGACACCGTGGACCACTTCGGGTTGACCCACACCGCTCGGCCCTTGTAGCCGTCGGTGGTGAACGCCTTGCCGTAGTAGACGCGGCCCACCCCGGCGGAGTTGTGCTTGCCGCTGACACCATTGCCACGCAGCAGCACCAAGCCCAGTGCGTCGCGTGCCGGGATGCTTCCCGGGTCAGTCACGAACGCGGTGATGCGGGGGCGGTAGTAGCTGTTGGCCGTCTCCGCGGTGAGTGCCGGCAGGACGAAGTCGAAGCTGGAGGCCTTGTAGGACTGACGTGGAATCGACAGTCGGGAGTAGCGCTTGTCGAAGATGAATCGCACGGCTGCGCAGGCTGCTGCGTTGACGGCCTTCTTGCCGAAGAGGCGTACGGCCTCGGCCTCACCGGTGATGCGTACGGCCGGGCACCAGTTGATCTTGGTGGCGGTGACCTTGGCCTTGGCCGGGTGACCGGGCCAGACACCCTTGACCGACTCGGGCGCAAGCGCCGCGCTCGGTGCGTCCTGCGTCGAAGTGGGAGCTGGAGTCGGCGTGGCAGAAGGAGCGGCCGACGAAGCGGTCGGGGTGCTGTCCGCCTCTGGCTTGTCGCCGACGGAACCGTCGGGCGCGGCGAGACCAATGGCCACGCTGGCCACGACGACCGCAGTGACTGCGCCGGCGAATATCGTCAGCGCCTTGGTCTTCACAGCCCCAGCATAGGTGCTGTCCGGGTCTGCGGCAGGACCGCTACTCGCCGGCCCAAGCCGGGTCCCAGCCCTCGACTTCGTCGGCTCCGCGCGTCGCCGGACCGGTGTAGATCGCCGACGGACGGATCAGGCGGCCGGTGCGCTTCTGCTCGAGGATGTGTGCGCTCCAGCCCGCCGTACGGGCGGACGTGAACATCGCGGTGAACATGTGCGGCGGCACCTCGGCGTAGTCGAGGACGATCGCTGCCCAGAACTCGACGTTGGTCTCGAGCACGCGATCGGGGCGGCGCTCGCGAAGCTCCTTGAGCGCGGCCTCCTCGAGTGCAACGGCGACCTCGGCACGGGGAGCGTTGAGCTCCTTGGCGGTACGGCGCAGCGTACGAGCGCGCGGATCCTCGGCGCGGTAGACGCGGTGACCGAAGCCCATGAGGCGTTCACCGTCGTCGAGCAGCTTCTTGACGTACGCGGTGGCGTCGCCGGACTTCTCGACCTCTTCGATCATCGTCAGCACGCGGGCAGGTGCGCCACCGTGCAGCGGGCCCGACATGGCACCGACGGCACCGGACAGGGCGGCTGCGACGTCGGCGCCGGTCGAGGCGATGACGCGGGCGGTGAAGGTCGAGGCGTTCATGCCGTGCTCGGCAGCCGACACGAGGTAGGCGTCGATGGCCTTGGCGTGGTCGGGGTTGACCTCGCCGCGCCAGCGGGTGAGCATCCGGCCGATGATCGTGTCGTTCTTGTCGATCTCAGACTGCGGCACCATCGGCTTGCCGACACCACGGGCGGCCTGCGCGACATAGGAAAGGACCATGACCGCGGTGCGGGCAAGGTCCTCACGTGCCTGGCTGTCGTCGATGTCATAGAGCTGCTTGAGGCCCCAGGCGGGCGCCGTCAGGGCGATCGCGGACTGTACGTCTGCGCGGATGTCGCCGGAGTGCACTGGGATCGGGAACGGCTCGGCGGGCGGAAGCCCCGGTTCGTACGATCCATCGACCAGCAGGCCCCAGATCTTCTCGAACGGCACGCGGCCGACGAGGTCGTCGATGTCGACGCCGCGATAGCGCAGTGCCGACCCTTCCTTGTCGGGCTCGGCGATCTCGCTCTCGAATGCGACGACGCCTTCTAGTCCATGGTGCACTTCAGTCATGTTCAGCATTCTGCCCTGCGCAACTAACGTGGGCACATGGAGACCCCCGATTTGGCTCGAATGCGTGAGGTGTACGCCCGCGACGGACTCGACGAGTCCGCGGCCGGCGACGATCCGCTGAAGCTGTTCGGCCGGTGGTTCGACGATGCGCTGCTCGCCCAGATCCACGAGCCCAATGCGATGGCACTGGCGACCTCGACAGCCGACGGACGGCCGTCCGTACGGATCGTGCTGCTCAAGGGCATCGACGACTCGGGGATGACGTTCTTCACCAACTACGAGTCGCGCAAGGGGCGAGAGCTCGAGACCAATCCGTGGGCTGCAGCGGCGATGCTCTGGCACCCGCTGCAGCGCCAGGTGCGGGTCGAGGGCTCGGTCGCCCGTATCCCGCCGGCCGACTCCGACGCGTACTTCCACTCCCGTCCGCACGGGTCACAGCTTGGTGCGGTCGCGTCACCGCAGTCGTCGGTGGTGGCGGACCGGGCGGCGCTGGACGAGCTCCAGGCGTCGGTGGCCGAGCAGTACGGGAACGGCGAGGTCCCGCGCCCCGATCATTGGGGCGGCTACCGCATCGAGCTCGAGTCGATCGAGTTCTGGCAGGGCCGCGTCGATCGCATGCACGACCGCCTGCTCTATCGGCGCACCGGAACGGGCTGGGACCGTGTGCGACTCGCTCCCTAGGTCAGATCGCGATAGTGCTCGAGCAGACGACTCATGACGGACAGGGCGTCCTGCATCTCGGTGATGTGCGACGGATCGAGGACGCGCAGCATCTGCTTGATCTCGGTGCTGGAGATGCCGTCAGTGCGGGAGAGATAGACGACCTCGCAGAGCTCCTTGAGCTCGTCGAACTTGCCGGCCCAGTCGTCGCCGATCGCGAACACGTCGACCTCGTGCTCCTTGATGTCGGTGACCTTTTGCTCCCACGAGGTCTCGGGGATCACCAGGTCGACGCCCTTGATGCTGTTGACGATCTTGGCCCGGTCCTCGTACGAGACGACGGACGTCTTGCCCTTTTCGGCGTTGAACTCGTCGGTGGACACCGCGATGATCAGCCGGTCGCCGAGCTCGGCCAGTCGCTGGATCAGGTTGAGGTGACCGATGTGGAACAGGTCGAACGTCCCATAGGTCAGCACGGTGGTCATGAGAGCAGCCTAGTGTTCACCCGCCGGTCGTGGACGCGTCAGGTTCTGTACGTACGCGTGGCCCAGTCTGACGTCATGACTGGTGTGGCGATGACGCTCCTGCTGGGGTTGGCTCTGGCGTTCGCCGAGTCAGGTCTCGGCCTCGGCATGGTGCTCCCGGGCGAGACGGCCGTCGTCGTGCTCGCCGCCTCGATGGGATCGACGACCGACATGATCATGCTCGGCGTGGCCGTGATGATCGGCGCCTCCCTCGGCGATCATGTGGGTTACCTCCTCGGACGTCGTTACGGCGACCAGCTGCGCGACACCAAGGCAGTGCGTCGACTGGGTGTGCGCCACTTCGACCGCGCCACCGCGATGCTGCGCCACCGCGGCGCGTCGGCGGTGTTCCTCACCCGCCTGGTGCCGATCGTCCGTACGCTGACGCCTGCCGCCGCTGGCGCGGCCGGTCTCGAGTACCGCCGCTTCGCACTTGCGTCACTGGCCGGCTCGGCGACCTGGGCCGGCGCATACGTCGGCGGTGGCTCGGTCGTTGCGATGGTGGCCTCGGTGACGACCGACACGTTCGGCCGCGCCTCCTGGTTGTTGCTGGTGCTCCTCGCGCTGGCTGTGTTCCCGGTGCTGATCATTCGCGCCGTCGTGGGCGTACGTCCGGTGGCTGCCGCTCCGGACGTGGCGTCCCTCGAGCTCTCGACCGGAGCGCGCCCGTACCGGTCGACGTTTGCCCCGCTGGTCGGAGACGTGCCCGGCTACTGACCGCGGGTGATCCGGTAGCGGACGAACGACGGCACCGCGAGCGAGGCGACGACCACGCCGATCACGACCAGCACGCCGCCGCCTGCCGCTGCGGCCGAGGCCCCGACCGCGGCTGCGGTCGCACCGTGCAGCGTGTCGGCGATGCGCGGCCCGCCTGCCACCACGACGATGAAGACGCCCTGGAGCCGCCCGCGCATGGCGTCGTCCGCCGCCGACTGCAGCATGCTGGAGCGGAACGCCGCCGAGGCCGTGTCGGCGGCACCGCCGATTGCCAGCATGACGAGGGCGACCACCAGCATCGGGGTGTGCCAGTGCTCGGCGAGCGCGACGGCCAGCCCGAAGCCGGCCATCGCGACGCCCCAGACGACGATGCACACGACGACCGCGAGTCCTTGTCGTTCGATCCGCGACACCCAGCCACTGAGCACTCCGCCGATCACGGCGCCGGCAGGTATCGCCGCAAAGAGCAGTGCAAAGACGATGCCGCCGTTGTCCGGTCCGCCGAAGTCGACGTGCGCCATCTCGGGGAAGAGTGCCCGCGGCATCCCGAAGATCATCGCGATCAGGTCGACGACGAAGGACATCAGCAGTACCGGCTGGGTGCGGAGATAGCTGAAGCCCTCGATCACCGCGCGTAGGCCGGGGGTCGCGCGGACCGCGTCGACGACCGCCATCGCGGGGAGGCGCATCACCGCGCTGAGCGTTGCGAAAAGTGTGAACGTGTCGATCAGGTAGAGCCACTCGAAGCCGATGATCGGGATCAGGACACCGGCGACGAGCGGGCCGGCGATCGCGCCGGCCATGAACACCGTGGTGTTGAGCGCGTTGGCTGCCGGCAGCAGCCCCGGCTCGATCAGCTTGGGCAGGATCGCGCTGCGCGTCGGCTGGTTGACCGCGAAGAACGCCTGCTGCACCGAGAACAGGGAGAGCAGCAGCCACACGTTGGTGTTGCCGGCCGCCGCCTGGGCCCAGAACAGCGCGCTCGTGACGATCAGCCCGAGCGTGGTGATGACCAAGATGGTGCGGCGATCGAAGACATCGGCGAGCGCGCCGCCGTACAGCCCGAACACGATCAGCGGTACCAGCCCGAAGATGCCCGCCAGTCCGACGTACGCCGACGAACCGGTGTCGGCGTAGATCTGCGCCGGTACGGCCACCACGGTCAGCTGGGCGCCGATCACCGTGATGATGTTGGCGCGCCACAGCCGCCGGAAGTGCGGGTTGCCCAACGGGCGGGTGTCAGCGAGCAGACCAGAGAGACGCCGAGGCACGTCTCAAGAATCTACGTCACAGGTTCATGAGAACGCAGCGAGGTCGATCAGGATCCACAGCTGTTCGGCATGACCCAGCAGCTCGCCATCCTCGGCGTACAAGGCGGTGTCGGTGAAGAACTTGCGGCCCTCCCGCTCGTACAGCCTGCCGACCGAGAGGCAGGGTTCGCCAGGGATGGGCAACCGGCTGATCTCGGCGGTCATCAGGCCGAGCACCATCGAGTTGGCGGTGAAGTCGGCGGCCCAGCCACCCGGACAGTCGAGGGCAGCCCACATCACGGGGGTGTCGATCGTGCCGTCCTCGCCGCCGAATGCCTCGTGCGGTGTCCAGGGGGCGGCTGTCATTCCGTCCGCGTACGGCCCGGTGAACAGTCGCAGGCCGTCACCTTCCTCACGCTTCGTGCCGCAGGTGAAGCAGCGGTCGAACGGGTGGTGGTGGAAGCCGGGATAGGCCGCGAGCCCGATCTCTGCCTGCTCGCGGGTGGGGCAGGGCGGCGGGTCGCGGCGGAGCTCACCGGGCCCGGCCTGGCCGACGATGGCGCCGCCGGTGGTCAGCAGCAGCATCTCCGCCTCGTTACGCTCCCAGGTCAGCGGTACGCCCAGGGGTGGTGGGATGCGCAGCTTCGAGGTGACCGGACCGCCTGCGCCGAGCTCGCCGGCGATCAGCCCGGCAACATAGCCGCCGTTGCCCGTGCGGTCGGGCCCGTTGAACTGGGTCGAGATCATCACCATTGACCCAACCTACTGACTCAGGTGCGTAGGGCGTCGTACCTGCGAAGCGACTCGAGGCGCTCCTCGGCGTGATCGACGATCGGGGCGGGATAACCAGCCGGCGGCGGGTCCATCTGCCACGGCGTGTGCACGTGCTTGTCGGGTACGTCGGCGAGCTCCGGCACCCAACGGCGTACGTACTCGCCCCCGGGATCGAACTTCTTGCCCTGGGTCATCGGATTGAAGATGCGGAAGTACGGTGACGCGTCGGTGCCTGATCCGGCGACCCACTGCCAGCCGTGCTGGTTGGAGGCGAGGTCGCCGTCGACGAGCAGGTCGAGGAAGTGGCGCGCCCCGTGCTGCCACTCCAGGTGCAGGTCCTTCACCAGGAAGCTGGCGACGATCATCCGTACGCGGTTGTGGATCCAGCCCTGCCCCAGCAGCTGACGCATCCCGGCATCGACGATCGGGATGCCTGTGCGACCCCGCTTCCACGCCTCCAGCTCGGCACCGGGATCGTCGTACTCCATCGCCTCGAAGGAGCGGTTGTAGTAGCCGAATGCCGAGTCGGGTCGCTGGTGCAGGACATCGGCATAGAACTCGCGAAAGGCCAGCTCCCGCACGTAGGCATCGGCTCCCTTCGAACGGAGCGGTGCGAGGTCGGCGAGCATGGTGCGTGGATGGATCGTGCCCCACTTCAGGTGTGCTGACATCCGTGACGTCCGATCGGGTCCGGGCAGGTCGCGGGTGTCGTCGTACTCGGCGACATCCTCGTCGAGGAACTGTCGCCAGCGTGCCAGTCGCAGCCTCCTCGCCATGGGGAGGCAGGATGAGGCCCTCCGGGGCCGCGGCGTCGGGGATCGCGTCGCCGCCGCCCGGGCGGATCCACGGCGCGTTGTCCACGATCGGAGCCGGCGCACGCCAGCCGTGCTCCTTCCACCTCCCGTAGAACGGGGTGAACACCCGATAGCCCGACCCGTCATCCTTCGTGACCCGTCCGGGCGCCACTGCGTAAGGAGACCCCGTTCGCTCGAGGCGTATGTCCTGCACGGCGAGTGCGTGCTCGACCTCACGGTCACGGCGCGCACCGTAGGGCGTGTATGACGCCGACACGTGCACCGTGTCGGCACCGACCTCCCGGGCGACCCGCACGACCTCGACCCGGGGATCACCGTGCACGACGTGCAGTCCGTCGATCCGGTCGGAGAAGTCGGCGAGCAGTCGCGCGAGGTAGGCCGTGCGTGTCCTGGCACCCTCGCCCCACAGGGTGTCGTCGACCACGAACAGCGGGACCACCCCGTCCGGGCCCGCGCCGACGGCCTCGGCGAGTGCCGGATTGTCGTGCAGGCGAAGGTCGCTGCGGAACCACATGATGGAGGTTGGCACCCCTCCATCCTCAGGGCTGCATGGGAGTCATGCACGACGTGAAACAATACGAACGTGAGCGACCTCATCGACACCACCGAGATGTACCTCCGTACGGTCTACGAGCTGGAGGAAGAGGGGATCATCCCTCTTCGCGCGCGCATTGCCGAGCGCCTGCATCAGAGCGGACCCACCGTCAGCCAGACCGTCGCCCGCATGGAGCGCGACGGCTTGCTCACGGTCGAGGGCGATCGTCATCTGGAGCTGTCGCCCAAGGGTCGTCAGCTCGCCACCCGCGTGATGCGCAAGCACCGCCTCGCCGAGCGACTGCTCACCGACATCATCGGTCTCGAGATCGAGTTCGTGCACGAAGAAGCCTGCCGCTGGGAGCACGTCATGTCCGAGCAGGTCGAACGTCGACTCGTCGAGCTGCTCGATCATCCCAACGAGTCGCCGTACGGCAACCCGATCCCCGGCCTCTCAGAGCTCGGCGAGACCGGGGAGGACGCTGAGTTCCTCGAGGGCGTCGTGCCGATGACCAAGGCGATCATCGGCTCGACCGAGCCCGTACGCCTGGTCGTCCGCCGCATCGTCGAGGAGCTCCAGAAGGACACCGAGGTGATGTCGGTGCTCCGTCGGGTCGGAGCGTTGCCGGGCAACGACGTACTGGTGTCGCAAGGTCACGACGGCGTGATCGTGGCGCGTCAGGGCGAGACGGCGGAGATCGACTCCGAGGCTGCCTCACACATTTTCGTGTCCAGCTAGGCCTTGGGCTTCCAGGGTATGAAGCCGCTGGTGCGACGCACGTACTCGTCGTAGCCGGGCTTGCTCTTCTTCATGCCCTTTTCGTTGAGGGCTGCACCGGTCACCTTGGTCAGGAAGACCGTCATGGCGATCGGACTGATCACGGTCGCCAGGCCGGCCCATGAGCCCGCTGCGACGATCCAGATGCCGGTCCACACGCAGGCGTCACCGAAGTAGTTGGGGTGGCGGGTGTAGCGCCACAACCCCTGGTCCATGATCTTGCCCTTGTTGGAGGGATCACTCTTGAAGGCTGCGAGCTGCGCGTCGCCGACACCCTCGAACACGTTGCCGAGCGTGAACACGGCGAGCCCGAGACCGACCAGCCACCAGCTGATCTCCTCGTTGTTCGCGCCGACCATGATCGGCGTCGCGACCAACCACATCGCGATGCCCTGTGGGACGAAGACGCGCATCAGCGCGACCTGGGCGAACGGTCGTCCGTCAGCCTCGGCAAGCTCGGCATAGCGCGGGTCCTCAGGGGCCTTCGAGTTGCGCCGGTGCAGGTGCCACGAGAGTCGCAGTCCCCACACAGCTGTCATCGCGAGCAGGATCCACCGCATCGTGGGGTCGCCGTCCCCACCGGAGGTGATCAGAGCGGTCTCGGCGGCCACCAGGACGAAGCCGATGCCCCACATCGTGTCGACGACGGTCAGCTTCTTCTGGTGCTGGGCTATGGCCAGGCCGATACCCATGAATGCGATGACGACACCGAGTCCTCCGGCGAGACTCGACAGTGACTGCGAAAGATCGTTGGGGCTCATGGGGTGACTATGCCAGCCAGGCGATCGGCGACGAAGGCATGCCCGCCACGCCGTTGACGCTGGGCTTGACGGCGAGGATCTGGTCGACGCCCATACGGTTCTCCTCGAACGCGAGCGCACCGCCGACGAGATAGAGGCGCCACACCCTCGCGTTCTCCTCGCCGATGAGTGCAACAGCGGTCGACCAGTTGCTCTCGAGGTTGTCCGCCCAACCGGCGACCGTCTGCGGGTAGTGCTCGCGCATGGCCTGGACGTCGCGGATCTCCAGCCCGGCTCCGGCGATCAGACCGATCGTCTTGGCGAGTGGCTTCATGTGCATGTCCGGAGCGATGTACGTCTCGATGAACGGGCCACCACCGGGACGGTCGCCGACGGCGTCGTTGCTGCGCGACATCTGCTGGATCAGCACGCGGCCACCCGGACGCAGGTAGCGGTGGATCGACTCGGTGAACACGACGTACTCCTTGTCGCCGACGTGCTCACCCATCTCGACCGACGCGATGGCGTCGATGCCGTTGTCGGCCACCCCTGACTCACGCAGGTCGCGGAAGTGGCGCAGGCTGACCTCGACACGATCCTCCAGTCCACGCTCGGCGGCCTTCTTCATGACGTAGTCGCGCTGTTCCGACGAGAGGGTGACGCCGGTGACGTGTACGCCGTAGTGCTCAGCGGCGTACAGGGTGAGCGAACCCCAGCCCGATCCGATGTCGACCATACGCATCCCGGGCCCGAGGCCAAGCTTGCGACAGATCAGATCCAGCTTGGCGGTCTGCGCCTCCTCCAGCGACATCTCCGGCGTCACGTGAAAGCCGCTGGAGTAGGCCATGTTGGGGTCGAGGATCAGCTCGTAGAAGTCGTTCGACAAGTCGTAGTGGTGCGAGATCGCAGCCTGGTCGCGCTCCTTGCTGTGCAGCTCGCCGGTCAGGTTGGACTCGGCGTCCGGCGCGGGAGGGCGGCGACCGACGGCGCCAAGCCGTACGGCCAACGCAGCCGCCTTGGCCACCTGCCTGGGGCCGATTCTCGGCCGTCCGGCCGATCCGTCGGCGGCGCGAGCATCACGGACGGCGGCCCACATCGCGCGGAGGCCTTCGCCGAGATCGCCCTCGATGTCGAGGTCGCCCTGCACGTACGCGCGCGCGACGCCGAGCTCACCCGGCTTCCAGATGACGTGACGCAGTGCTCGCTTGTTCCGGATCACGACGACCGGCGCTCCGGTCACTCCCGCTTCGCTGCCGTCCCAGGCGCGGAGTCGGATCGGCAAGGCCAGGCCGAGAGTCTCTTCGGCCAGGTTGAGGAGTGCGGCTGCCTTGTTCATCTACCAAGTGTTTCGTGAGGTGGTGGGTTGCGCCATCTCAAATGGGAGGGGGCTGGCATGCTTGAAGTCATGAGCCTCCGGAGCGCCGTGACGTCGTGGTTCCAGCGCATCGGGCTAGAGATTCTGGGTTGGACCCTCATCCCACTTGGCATCATCTTGATGCCTCTTCCGGGGCCCGGCATGCTGATCGTCGCCGGCGGAGTTGCGCTGCTGTCGCGGCGCTACGTCTGGGCGCAGAAGGTGCGAGGATTCGTCGAGAAGCGCGCCATCGATGCCGCCAAATATGGCGTGGCCACGGTGCCCCGCATCGTGCTGAGCGTCCTCGGTGGCGTGTGGCTGTTCGTGCTGGGTGTCGTGTGGTGGAAGGGTGTCAACATCCCGGAGTTCTCGGTGCTGAACATCGGTTTTGGGCCCGAGCTGCCGGGCGGGCGAGCCACCGCGTTCGGACTGTGGGCCTCAGCGCTGGCGACCTGGGCGTTGATCGCGTTCAGCGTGGATCGCTGGCGCCTCCACCTCGACAACACGCCTGGTTGAGAGGCGTTCCGATGTCCCTTCTGGGTGAACGATTCCCCGACGCCGACCTCCCGCACGTCCCGTTGGGCACCAGCCCGACCCCGGTCCGACGCCTCGACGGACTCGGGACGTCCCAAGAGGTGTGGCTCAAGGACGAGAGCACCTTCGGCGATGGTGGCTGGGGCGGCAACAAGGTGCGCAAGCTCGAGTGGATCATTCCCGAGGCGCACCGGCGCGGACGTTCGACGCTGTTCACGGTCGGCGGGATCGGGACCCACTGGGGCTTGGCCGCCGCGCTGTACGGACGCGAGCACGGGCTCCACACGGTGCTGGGACTCGTCGCCCAGCCGATCGACGACCACGTACGGGAGCAGACCTCTCGGCTCGACGCGTCAGGTGCGACGATTCATCGCTTTGCATCGGTCTCCCGGCTCAAGCTCGCGGCGCCGCTGATCCTCGCCCGCCACCAGTCTCGTGGTCGGCTTCCGTACTACTTGCCGGCGGGTGGCTCCTCGCCGGTCGGCAGCCTCGGATACGTCGAGGTCGCGTTGGAGATTGGCCAGCAGGTCGCCGCCGGTGAGCTGCCCGAGCCGGCGACGGTCGTCGTCGCGGTTGGATCGGGTGGCACCACGGCGGGCCTCGCCCTCGGTCTGCGGCTCGCCGGGCTGTCCACGCGAGTGTTCGGCGTCGTCGTCAACGACTCGCTCCGGCTTGACGACGTGACCACCAGCCGCCTCGCGACCAGGACGGCCGATCTGCTTCGGTCACGCGGCGCTGACATCGGCGACATCGTGATCGGCCCCAACGACCTCACGACGACATCGGAGTGGATGGGCGAGACGTACGGAGCGACGACACCGGAGGGAGCCGAGGCGCTGGCACTCGCACGACGAGAGGCCGGTCTGGAGCTCGAGCCGGTCTACACGGCCAAGGCGTTGGCGGCGATCCTCCACGGCAACATCGATGGCCCCGTGCTCTTCCTCAACACGCACGGCCCGCGTCCCGTCGCGTAACCACCCCACCCCGGTCTCGTTGATATTCGAAACGACGGGATCCTTCAGTGCACCTGAATCACACCATCAAGACCGCAGGCAAGCGCGCCGTGATGGCCGGCATCCTGGTGACGACCCTGGTCGCCGCCGCAGGAACGCCCGCCCAGGCCGATCCGACCGGCGACCTGCTCGGCCAGGCCCAGCGCATCGTCGCTTCGGCGCTGCCCGGCGAACCGCTGAAGGTCGTCGTCACGAGCCGCACCAGTGACGCTCCGTTGATCCAGTCCAAGACGGTCGGCACAACTGCCGCTGCGCTCGACCTGATCGTTGCTGCGCTCAAGAAGCCCTCGACGATCGGTGTCGACATGGCGCAGACGGTGCGGATGGCAGCATCGAATGACACCTATCGATCCAGGCAGTGGGCGTTGACCCGGTTCGGCGCCGAGAACGTGTGGAGGAAGGCGACCGGCAAGGGCGTGGTCGTCGCCGTTGTCGACACCGGTGTGCAGGCAAGTCACCCCGACCTGCGGGGCCAGGTGCTCAGTGGCAGGGACTTCATTGCTCCGGGAACCTCCGCCAACGACGAGAACGGGCACGGCACGCACGTCGCCGGCATCATCGCTGCCGTGGCCAACAACAAGCGCGGTGTGGCCGGACTCGCCCGATCGTCGCGAATTCTTCCGGTACGCGTGCTCAACTCCCACGGCGAGGGCACGTCTGATGACGTCGCCAACGGGATCATCTGGGCGGTCAAGTCGGGAGCGAAGGTGATCAACCTGTCGCTCGGGTCGACCCGCAGCGACACAGCGCAGGAGCAGGCTGTTGCCTACGCCGTCTCCAAGAACGTCGTGGTCGTTGCGGCCGCCGGCAATGACGGCTGCGGGGGTGGGCTGCTCGGGGGCGGACTGCTCGGCGGCGGCGGACTTCTCGGACTCGGCGGACCGGTCGGAAGCTATCCGGCCGACTATCCCAGCGTGCTGGGGGTCGGTGCGATCGACCGCGACGGCTCGGTGGCCGACTATTCCAACTGCGGCAGCTACGTCGACGTGGTTGCGCCCGGATCGGACGTGCTCTCGACGACGATCAGGAACACCGACTCCTCCATCGGTTGCCCGGGCACGTCGGGCTACTGCTACCTCTCCGGGACCTCGATGGCGACGCCGTACACCGCGGCCGCGGCTGCCCTGAAGATCCAGCAGCTGGGCAGGGGCTGGAAGCAGACGACCGTGCGCAGTCGAATTCAGAGCACGGCCACCGACATCGGTGAGTCAGGGCGAGACGACGCATCCGGCTACGGGATCATCAACCCGTGGCGCCTCCTCGCCAAGCGGTAGGACGAAATCTCTGCACCGTTCGAGGGTGCACACGGATCACTGATGCCGGAGGATGACTCCATGTCTTCTCATGAGTGCGATGTGGTCGTCATAGGTCTCGGTCCCGGTGGCGAAGTGGTCGTCGCCCGGCTCGCCGAGGCAGGGCTCAAGGTGGTCGCGATCGAGGCCGAGCTCGTCGGCGGCGAGTGTCCCTACTGGGGATGCATCCCGTCGAAGATGTTCATCCGTGCCGCCAACTCGCTCGCCGAGGCGCGCCGCGTCGAGCAGCTGGCCGGCACAGTGTCGGTCACCCCGGACTTCGCGCCGGTCGCCAAGCGCATCCGTGACGAGGCGACCGACAACTGGGACGACACCGTCGCCGCGAAGCGTGCCACCGATGCGGGGGCCACTCTCGTGCGCGGACATGGCCGGCTGGTCGGCGATCGTACGGTCGAGGTCGACGGCGAGACGTACGTCGCGTCGAAGGGCGTCGTGCTCAACACCGGCACCACGGCTGCGGTCCCGCCGATCGATGGTCTCGCCGACACCCCGTACTGGACCAACCGCGAGGCGCTCAGCACCGAGACCGTGCCTGGGTCGCTGATCGTCATTGGCGGCGGCGCGATCGGTCTGGAGCTCGCGCAGGCGTTTTCACGGTTCGACTCGCAGGTCACCGTGCTCGAGGTGGCGCCGCGCATCCTTGCCCCGGAGGAGCCGGAATCGTCCGAGCTGTTGGCCACCGTGTTCGAGTCCGAAGGCATCGCCGTGCACGCGGGCGTCACGATCGACCGCGTCGATCACGACGGCGAACGCTTCACCGTGACATGTGGCGACACGACGTACGAGGCCGATCAGCTGCTGATCGCCGCCGGCCGCAAGGCGCGCATCGACGACATCGGACTCGACACGGTCGGCGTGAAGGCCGAGAAGATGCTCGAGGTCGACGACTCGATGCAGGTGAGGGACGGGCTCTGGGCGATCGGTGACATCGTTGGTCGCGGCGCGTTCACGCACGTCTCGATGTACCACGCCGAGCGCGTGGTCAAGGCGATCCTCGGCAAGCCGCTGGACCCGTACGACTCAAGCTTCCCGCGAGTCACGTTCACCGATCCCGAGGTCGGCGGTGTCGGTCTGACCGAGAAGCAGGCCCGTGACAAGGGCATCAACGTCCGGGTCGGCTCCGGCGACATCGCGGCAAGCAGTCGGGGCTGGCTGCACTCAGTCGGCAACGAGGGCCTCATCAAGCTCATCATCGATGACGATCGTGATGTCATCGTGGGCGCCACCAGCGCCGGGCCGACCGGTGGCGAGACGCTGTCGGGGCTGGCCTTCGCCGTACGCGCTGAGATCCCCGTCGCGACGCTCAAGAACACGATCTACGCCTACCCCACGTTTTACCGGGCCATCGAATCGGCGTTGTGAGTTCACGGGCACAATGAGCCCATGCGGATCACTGTGCTCTCGGGCGGAGTCGGCGGCGCCAAGTTCCTGTCGGGTCTCCTCGCGGCGACGTCGGCCGACGACGAGATCACGGTCATCGGCAACACCGCTGACGACATCTGGTTGTTCGGGATGCGCGTGTGCCCCGACCTCGACACCGTGATGTACACGCTCGGCAACGGCATCGATCCCGAACGCCGGTGGGGGCGAACCGACGAGACGTGGAACGCCAAGGAGGAGCTCGGCGCGTACGGCGAGGAGACCTGGTTCGGGCTCGGAGATCGGGACCTCGCGACACACCTGATCCGTACGAAGCTTCTGCACGAGGGCGTGGGTCTCGCCGAGATCACCGCCCGGCTGTGCGAGCGCTGGCAACCCGGCGTACGGCTGCTGCCGATGACCGAGGACGAGGTCGAGACCCACATCGGGGTCGATGGTGCCGGCGGTATCGACACGATCCACTTCCAGGAGTACTGGATCCGTCTTGGCGCCAAGGTGCCGGTTCGCGAGCTGACGTTCCGCGGCGCTGATGGCGCGAAGGCCGGCCCGGGAGTGGTCGACGCGATCAGCGGCGCCGACCTGGTCATCCTGCCGCCTTCCAACCCGATTGTCTCGATCGGTGCGATCCTCTCGATCGACGAGATCGCGGACGCTGTGCGTACGACTCCTGCGCCCGTCATCGGCGTCTCGCCGATCATCGGCGGCGGCGCCGTCCGCGGTATGGCCGACCAGCTGCTCGAAGGTCTCGGGATCGAGATCAGCGCCGCCGGTGTCGCGAACCACCTGGGCGCCCGCAGCGCCGGGGGAGTGCTCGACTCGTGGCTGGTCGACACCTCGGATGGAGCCGCGGTGGGTTCGATCGAAGCTGCCGGGATCCGCGCCAAGGCCGTACCGCTGTTCATGAATGACGACGAGACCACCGCTCAGCTGGCCCGCGACACGTTGGCGTTCGCGTGACGCTGCAGGCCTGGCCCGTCGAGGGCATCGGCGAGATCGTTCCCGGGGACGACCTGGCCGCGATCATCGTGGAGCATCTCGCCGAGCCGCTTGACGACGGTGACGTCGTGGTCGTGACGAGCAAGGTGGTCAGCAAGGCCGACGGACTCGCGACCGCTGACGATCGGGAGGCGCTCATCGATGCCGAGACCGATCGCCTCGTGGCTCGGCGCGGACAGACCCGGATCGTCCGTACGCACTCAGGTCTCACCCTGGCAGCCGCCGGGATCGACGCCTCCAACCTCGAGGTCGGCACTGTCATCCCGCTGCCGCCCGATCCCGACCAGTCAGCGCATGACCTTCTCGTCGGCCTGCAGGCGCTCACCGGCGCACGGCTTGCAGTGATCGTCACGGACACCGCAGGCCGCGCCTGGCGTGTCGGTCAGACGGACATCGCGATCGGCGCGGCCGGCATCACGCCGCTGCTGTCGTTCGACGGTGTGGAAGATTCGTACGGCAACGTGCTGGCTGTGACCGCCCCCGCCGTCGCTGACGAGATCGCCGGAGCGGCCGACCTGGTCGCCGGCAAGCTGGGTGGGCACCCGGTCGTCGTCGTACGCGGTCTGCCCGCCGACTGGCTCAGCGATGATGCGGCGGGCGCCAGCGCACTGATCCGCGACGAGGCCGGAGACATGTTCGGCCTCGGCGCCCGTGACGCCGTTCTGGTCGCCGCCGGCAACGGGTCCACCCGTGGCTTCCCAGCTCCCGCCGACGACCACGACCTGCTGACGCTGGCTCGTGAGGGCATCGACCTGGCCCTTGCGGACGCCGAGCTCGCCGAGGATGTGATCGAGGTTCGTCCGTTGTCGGCTCTCGCCTGCGGCCTTCGTCGAGGCTGGGAGATTGGCCGAGCGGCTCCGAATCCTGTCCCGCGCACTGGTCCAGGACGTGACGATCACCGTCGTCCAGGCACCGCCCGGCAGAGCCTAGGCCGAGGCGCGAGCTTTGAGTCGTTCGAGCGCTGCCGCCGTATGGGGGCCGACGCCGATGGCCTGTGCCTCGAGAAGCTCATGGAACTCGTCGACGTCCCGGCGAAGCCCGGGAGGAGCCTGAAGCTCAACAGCGCCGTACGAGCGGTGGCGTACTGCCGAGCCCGGACCGTAGCCCGCCCGGAACAGCTCTGGCCGCTGGCTCGCCAGGATCGTGGTGCCGTCGCCGTTGGCATCGGGCACGAACGCCAACGGAAGCTGGCTCGCGTCTCCGAGCAGCTGGGCGAGATCGTCAGAGGTCAGTGATGGCAGGTCCGCCGGAATCACCGCGACTGGCCGATCCGGTTGATGTTCCACCGCCCATTCGGCGCCAAGGTTCACGGCGGCGCCAAGTGGATCGGGCCCGACACTCTTCGGCTCGGGCAGCACGATGGCTCCGACTCCGCGGGCATACGAGGCGACCTCATGGCCGCTGGTGACCACCACGACCCGGCCGACCGCGGCACACCGCATCACCGCCTCGAGCGCATCCTGCGCAAACGCCATGGCGAGAGCCCGACGCGCGTCGGACGAGGAGTGCAGCCGTGACTTGGCGCCGTCCCACGGCTTGATCGGCATGATGACGGTCGTCACGCAGGCACCACGGCAACGCGGTCATAGAGCGTGGTGCGCTGTACGGCGGGGCGACCCGCCAGGGCCGCCATCGCCTCGAGCTCCTCGATCGACTTGCGCGATCCGTTGGTGCTGCCGGCCATGCGGCTGATGGTCTCCTCCATCAGCGTGCCGCCGAGGTCGTTGACGCCGCCGTTGAGGACGTCGGTGCAGGTCTCGGGGCCGAGCTTGACCCACGAGCACTGGATGTTGTCGATCAACCCGTGCAGCATGATGCGCGACATCGCGTGCACCGCGCGGTTGTCGCGAACCGACGGGCCGGGACGCGCGACACCGGCGAGGTAGATCGGCGACGACTGGTGCACGAACGGCAACGGCACGAACTCGGTGAACCCGCCGGTCTCACGCTGCAGGTTTGCCAGGGTGCGCAGGTGGTTGACCCAGTGGCCGGGGTGGTCGACGTGGCCGTACATCATCGTCGACGTCGTGGGCAGGCCGATCTCGTGCGCCGTACGGATCACGTCGATCCATTCCGACGTCGGCAGCTTGCCCTTGGTCAGGATCCAGCGGACGTCGTCGTCGAGGATCTCGGCGGCGGTGCCGGGCAACGAGTCGACGCCCGACTCCTTGGCCCTGACCAGGAAGTCGCGTACCGACAGACCGGTACGGGTGACACCGTTGATGACCTCCATCGCGCTGAACGCGTGCACGTGGAGACCGGGTTCGCGGCGCTTCACCTCGGCGGCGATGTCGAAGTAGGCCGTGCCGGGCAGATCGGGGTGGATGCCGCCCTGCATGCAGACCTCGGTGGCGCCGAGCTCGACGGCCTCGCTGGCCCGTTGCCCGATCTCGTCGAGCGACAGGGTGTAGGCGTCGGCGTCGGTGCGGCGCTGGGCGAAGGCGCAGAAGCGGCAACCGGTGTAGCAAACATTGGTGAAGTTGATGTTGCGGTTGACGACGTAGGTGATCTCGTCGCCGACGGTCTCGCGGCGGAGGGCGTCGGCGTACGCAGCAAGCTCGTCGAGGTGCGGCCCCTCCGACGTCATGAGCACCAGGGCGTCAGCATCTGACAGCCCGGACGGGTCGAGCTCGGCGGCGCGCATCGCGGCGCCAAACCCGTTGTCGCCCACGCCCACGACACCGACCGACTCGCGTCGAGCCTGCCCTTCGCGGAACACCGACCAGTCACCGTAGACGTCCTCGAAGTCGCTGCGGCGGTCGGTCGTACGGCCCACCGTGTCGATCTCGGTGTGCAGCTCGGTACGGCCCTGCGACAGCCAGCCGGTCGGCGACCAGCCGCCGTCGGGCTCCTGCCACGGCAGGCCTTCGGCGCGCGCATTCGTCCGCGCCAGCCCATCTGGACCGACGAGCGCATCGACGTGCGGCAACAGCCGGGGGTCGAGCCAGGGCTCGGACAAGTACGGGGGGTGTGCCGTGAGCCGCTCGGTCAACGCAAATCCGTGCTCGGCGACCAGCTCGGTCAACGCCGTGAGCTCGGGCCAGGGGCGTTCGGGATTGACGTGGTCGGGGGTCAGCGGACTGATGCCACCGAAGTCATCGACGCCGGCATCGAGCAGGGACCTGCAGTCATCGAGGTCCACCAGGTTGGGCGGCGCCTGGATGCGCATCGCCGGTCCCATCAGGATGCGGGTCGTCGCGATCGCCGCGAGGTATTCGTCGACCTCGAGGTCGGGTGTCCTGCGCATCGCCGTGTCGTCCTTGGACACGAAGTTCTGGATGATGACTTCTTGGATCGAGCCGTACGTGCGGGCGATCCGACGCAGCTCGAAGATGCTCTCGACCCGGTCCTGGATCGTCTCGCCGATACCGATCAGCAGTCCCGTGGTGAACGGGATGTTGAGGCGGCCGGCGTCCTCGAGCACGCGGATCCGTACGGCCGGGTCCTTGTCGGGGCTGGCGTAGTGCGCCTGCCCCTTCTCCTCGTACAGCTTGCGGCTGGTCGTCTCGAGCATCATTCCCATCGACGGCGCGGTGGGCTTGAGCCGCGACATCTCCTTCCAGCTCATGACGCCGGGGTTGAGGTGGGGCAGCAACCCGGTCTCCTCCAGCACCCGGATCGCCATCGCGCGGACGTACTCCAGCGTGCTGTCGTAGCCAGCAGCCTCGAGCCACTCCTTGGCGTCGTCCCAGCGGTCCTCGGGACGATCGCCGAGGGTGAAAAGCGCCTCCTTGCATCCCATCGCGGCACCCTTGCGGGCGATGTCGAGCACCTCGTCGGGCGACAGGAACGGCGCGGGCAACCGGTTGGGCGTCGTCGCGAAGGTGCAGTAGTGGCACCGATCGCGGCACAGCCGGGTCAGCGGGATGAACACCTTCTTGCTGTACGTGACGACGCCCGCGCGTCCAGCATCCTCAAGCCCGGCATCACGGACGCGTGCGGCCGTGGCCATCAGCTCACGCAGCAGCTCGCCGCGAGCGCTGAGCAGCCCTGCGGCCTCGCTCGCGTCGATCGACTTGCCGGCCGCAGCGCGTCGCACGGCACGAGCGATCTCTCGTTCGTTGGGAACGCTGACTGTGGGCACACGATGATTTTGCCTGATCGGGCATCGCGCCGTTCATGGACGTGCTGTGCATCACAGTCCGGTGCTCCGCTAGCGTGACCGTGCTTCACTCGCGTTCTACCTTCCCCTCTGAGGTGACATGACTACAGACGGTCTCGACGACCAGGTCATCGGCGTGCTCGGCGGCACCGGTGCACAGGGCCGGGGGTTGGCCCTGCGACTGGCCCAAGGTGGACTGTCCGTGGTGCTCGGTTCCCGCGACGCAGGCCGTGCGAGCGAGGCTGCGGCAGCACTGCACCCGGCGGTCACCGGCACCGACAACGCCTCCTGCGCTTCGCAGGCCACGATCGTGATCGTCGCCGTTCCGTACGACGGCCACCGCGAGCTGCTCGCCGAGCTGGAGCCGCAGCTCCGCGGCAAGATCGTCGTCGACTGCGTCAACCCCCTCGGCTTCGACAAGCAGGGCCCGTTCCCGATCCGGGTGCCCGACGGCAGCGCGTGCGAGGAGGCCGCGGCGATCCTGGCCGAGAGCACCGTGATCGGCGCGTTCCACAACGTCTCGGCCGTCATCCTGCTCGACGAGACGATCGAGTCAGTCGGCTCCGACGTGCTGGTGCTGGGTGAGGACCGCGAGGCGGTCGACACGATCATCGCTCTGACCGGACGGATCGCCGGCGCTCGCGGCGTGTTCGGCGGACGGCTGCGCAACGCGTTCCAGGTCGAGGCGTTCACCGCCAACCTGATCGCGATCAACCGTCGCTACAAGACGCACGCCAGCATCTCGATCACCGGCGTCTAGGCGCGCTTCAGCATCCTCAACACCTGGCGCTCCAGCGTCCGGCTGATCGTCGCTCCCGGCGCGGCCCTGCTGTGCCCCGCCTTCACCGTCACGCCGTCATGGAACAGGTCCACGACGCGGGGGTCGACGTACGACGTGCGGGCGATCGTGGGTGTGTTGCCGAGGTGTTCGGACACCGTCTCCATGGCCCGGGTGACGGCACGCTTGCGCGCCGTGGGGGTGTCCGCCTTCGCGCGAGCCAACGCCAGCGCGGCGATCGCGGTGCCCCGCCACGTACGGAAGTCCTTGGCGGAGTAGTCCTCGCCGAGAAGCCCCTTGATGTAGGTGTTGACGTCGTCGGCAGCGATGTCCTTCCAGCGACCATCGGCCTTGTACGCCAGCAGCCGGTCGCTGCCCCGTCGACGCTTGAGTGCCCTGAGCACCTCGGCGACCCGCTCGTCGCGCACCGTCACCTCGACCTCCTGACCGGACTTGGCGGCGTACGCGAACGACACCGCCTTGCCGTCGACGTGCACGTGTTGCTTCTGCAGCGTCGTGAGCCCGTAGCTGCCGTTCTCCTCGGCGTACCGGTCAGATCCGATACGGAACATGCCGAGATCGAGGAGGCTGAACGTCGTCGCCACGACCCGCTCGAGGGTCAGCTCGTCGCCACTGAGATCACGCCGCGACTCTGCACGGTGCTTCAGCAGAGACGCTGCGAAGCCCTCCATCTTCTCGAACTTCTCGAGATCTCTCCTGATGCGCCAGTCGGGGTGATAGAGGTACTGCCGGCGCCCGGCCACGTCGGTGCCGACCGCCTGCAGGTGCCCGTTCTCCACCGGGCAGATCCACACCTCGGTCCAGGCCGGCGGGATCACCAGCTTCTTGCAGCGTTCGACGTCGATCTCCTCCAGCGGTACGCCGTCCTGGTCCAGGTAGCGGAAGCCGCGACCATGCTTGATGCGCGCCCAGCCGGCTGAGCTGGGGGACGTACGACGCAGGCGGACCATGCCGCAACGCTACGGTCAGTTGGGCTTCCTCGCAGCGCAGCGCTCGACCAGCCCCATGCCGAATCGTTCGCGTTGCTCGATGAGCAGTCCTTCGGCCTCCACGATCTCGACGGGCCGGCGCCGGAAGTGCTCGCCTGCCATGCGGACGGTCACCACCTCCGCGAGCCGCTGGACGGCACGCACCAGCACGTTCGGGCTGGCCACGTGATCGGCGAGCAGCAAGAGGCCACCGGGGCGCAGTACGCGGTGCATCTCCTTGATCGCCGACCGGTGATCGGGGATCGCGCACAGCGAGAACGTGCAGACCACGGTGTCGAACGAGTTGTCGGCGAAGTCGAGCCGGTGAGCGTCACCCTCGCGCAGGTCGACGTCGAGGTCGGTCGGCCTGTCACGGGCGAGCTGCAGCATCGCCTGGCTGAGCTCGATGCCGGTGAGGCGTGTGCCGGGCGGATAGTGCTCGAGGTTGAGCCCCGTGCCGATCGCCACCTCGAGGATCTCGCCGGTGGCCTGGCTGCACACCCAGTGGCGGCTGTCCTTGAACAGCTTGCGATCGAAGAACCGCATCTGGCGGTCGTACGTCGAGGCCTGCTTGTCCCACGCCGTACGCCATCTCGCCCGGTTGGCCGGGTCGTTGTTCGACGCTCTGGACATGTGCCCTCGACAGGAATCGAACCTGTGACCTACCGCTTAGGAGGCGGTCGCTCTATCCAACTGAGCTACGAGGGCGCCGACCTAGGTTATCGAGTCGTCCCGATTTCATCGAACCCCGGATACGGGTGGACAATGGAGACATGACACTGGTGCCCACATGGTGAAGGCCATCGAGTCCTGGCTCACTGACATGGATGGTGTGCTCGTCCACGAGGAGAAGGCGATCCCCGGCGCACCGGAGTTCATCGCGCGTCTGAAGCAGAGCGGGCGTCGGTTCCTCCTGCTGACCAACAACTCGATCTTCACCCCTCGCGACCTGTGCGCCCGACTGAAGCAGGCCGGCATCGACGTGCCGGAGGAGTCGATCTGGACCTCGGCTCTCGCCACGGCGAAGTTCTTGAGCGAGCAGCGTCCCGAGGGCACCGCGTACGTCATCGGCGAGGCCGGCATGACGACCGCGCTGCACAACGTCGGCTACGTCATGACGAGTCGTGACCCCGAGTACGTCGTGCTCGGCGAGACCCGGACCTACTCCTTCGAGGCCATCACCCGGGCGATCCAGCTGATCGAGAACGGCGCTCGATTCATCGCGACCAACCCCGATCCGACGGGTCCGTCACCGCAGGGGTCGATGCCCGCCACCGGCTCGGTGGCGGCGCTGATCACCAAGGCGACCGGTGTCGACCCGTACTTCGTCGGCAAGCCCAATCCATTGATGATGCGCAGTGCCCTCAACCAGATCGAGGCGCACTCGGAGACCACGGTCATGATCGGTGATCGCATGGACACCGACGTGCTGTCCGGACTCGAGGCGGGCATGCGCACCATCCTCGTGCTGACCGGTTCGACGGCGGCCGGGGCGGTCGGGCGGTTCCCGTTCCGGCCCACCCACATCTTCGACTCGATTGCCGACGTCACCCCGATGATCGAGGGCTGAGACCCCGTCCGGTGTACGCCCGGCCGGGGCATTGTTATCATTTCGTAACCATTTGGGCCGGTGGCACCACCGTCGGACCGGATATCCCCGGACAACCCGGGGGCACCATCCACTCAAGGAGTGACGTGAAGGTTTTCCTCACGGGTGCGAGCGGAGTGATGGGCCGATCGTCCGTCGAAGCCTTGCACCAAGCGGGACACACCGTCGTCGGTCTCGCCCGTACGCCGCAGTCCGCTGCCCGGATCTCCGATCTCGGCGCCGAACCCGTTCTCGGCGACATCTACGACCATGACGCACTGGTCGCCGGCATGCGCGGCTGCGACGCGGTGGCCAATCTCGCCACCAAGGTTCCCGTCGGCAAGGCGGCGCTCCTCCCGGGATCCCTCAAAGAGGTCGATCGCATCCGGCTCGCCGGATCAAAGGTTGTCGCGATCTCCGCGCGCGAAGCAGGCGTGGGCCGCATCATCCAGCAGAGCCTCAGCTTCATCTACGCCGACGCCGGCGACGAGTGGATCGACGAGCAGAGCCCGATCGACGTCACCGGAGCGAGTGAGCCCGTCGTGGTCGCCGAAGCCCGCATGGCCCGCTTCGAGGCTGCCGGAGGAACCGCCGTCAGCTTGAGGTTCGGCCTGGTCACCGGCGACGATCGCAACACCGCGTGGCTGTTCCGCCGCGCACGGGCAGGCAAGGCCACCGGCATCGGCAGGAAGCGATCGTGGATGCACGTCATCCATCCGGCCGATGTCGGCTCAGCCGTGGTGCACGCGTTGAGTGCGCCCGGCGGCATCTACAACGTGGGCGCGGAGCCGGTGCAGCGCGCCGACTACGTCGACACCATCGCCCAGGCGGCAGGCAAGAAGGAAGGTCACTTCTTCCCGTCGTGGGTTGAGCGACTCGGCGCCGACAAGCTGGAGATCCTCACCCGTTCACAGCGGATCAGCTCTCAGCGGTTCAGTGACCGTACGGGCTGGGCCCCGGCATTTCCCAAGCTGACTCCGGACTGGCTCGATGCCCTCGCCTGAGCTCTCCAAGGCGGAGGCCGAGGCTGTCCAAGGCGGAGGCCGAACGCCGCCGCCGCGCCGCCGAGCTGCTGGGCGACGACGACTCATCGGCTGACGACAGCGACGAGGGCTGGGGCGAACGCCCAGCCCCCACCACTGACGAGGACTACCTCAGGGACGTCCCGCCGCACCACGGTTGAGCGAGTCCCGGATCTCGCGCAGCAGCTGGATGTCCTCGGGCGGGCCTTCGGGCTCCGGCTCCTTGCCGCGGGCCAGCCTTTCGTTGAGCGCCTTCATCGGCACGATGATGACGAAGTAGACCACCGCCGCCGTGATCGCGAAGGTGATGAGTGCCGTGATGAAGGCGCCGAACGTGAAGAACTGGCCGTCGACTTCGACCGACATGCCCTCGGGGCCCCCGCCACCGATCAGGCCGAGGAGAGGGCTGATGAACGACTCGCTGAACGACTGGATCAGTGCGGCGAACGCGGTGCCGATGACGACCGCGACGGCCAGGTCGACGATGTTGCCACGAAACAGGAAGTCCTTGAAACCTTGGAGCATGCTGTCCTCCGATAGTTGGGTTCTCGCCCACGACACTATCGACGCCTCAGGCTGACTGCATCACCGTGAACCGTGACTCGAGGGCCGCCGACGCGAGATCCAGCGCGAGCTTCTCGGTGGTGACGACGCCCAGCGGTACGGCGTCCCGCTCGCCCTGCGGCGGGACCGTCACGACCTCGACGGCGCGCGCCACCACGGTTGCCTTGGCTTCGCCGTGAGGGTCGACCGCGATCACGTCGACCCGGTCACCGACGTGCACACCGGCCAACCCGCCGATGTCTGACACCAGGATGCTGGTGAGCACGGCGTCGTCGCCATAACCGTCGAGGGCCCCGGGGTCGAGCAGTCGGTAGTCAGTGAGGGGTTCGCCGGCTCGCATCGGCCCAGCGACTCGGCGCCCGATCGCATCGGGGACCTCGAGGGCGTGGTCGGGTGCCGCCGGGAGTCGAGCAACGCGTACGTCGGACTCCTTGATCACGTGACCGCTGGCCAGGTCGTCGCGGGCAACCACGACCTGCACACCCTCAGGTGTCTGACGCAGGGCGCTCAGTGCTGCAAGCACGGCAAGGCCGGCGCAGATCGCGGCGAGCAGACGATGATGCAGGAAGACGAATCGGCGAATGGTGTCCATCGCCGGACTCTAGGAAGATCGCCCTGATCGTGCAGGCGTCGATCCACAAGGGGTCAGGCGGCGGAGTCAGAGCCCGACGTCTTGGCCGGTGCTGCCGTCTTGGTCGACGAGGAGTCGCCGGTGGACGACGCAGCGGGCTTGTCGGCCTTGGGCGTGGCAGGAGTGGTGGAGCTCGCCTTCGACTTGCTGTCGTTGACGTAGAAGCCCGAGCCCTTGAACACGACGCCGACGGCGTTGAACACCTTGCGCAGGCGGCCCTCGCACGCCGGGCACACGGTCAGCGCATCGTCGGTGAAGCTCTGCTGGACTTCCAGCGGCTCACCGCAATCGGTGCACTGATATTGATAGGTCGGCACGGCCTGCTCCTGAGTTCGAAATGCACCTCAAGGGTACAGTTGCCGCATCGTGACCCCATCTTGGAGCCGAGTTTTGGAGCGCCGCGTTGACTGAGTGGCTGCTGCTGGCCTTGTCGTTGCTGCTCGTTCTGAGCTGTGGAGTGTTCGGTGCCGCCGAATACTCGCTCGTCACAGTCGACCGCGCCACCATCGAACGCGCCGCCGAGGCAGGCGACAAGCGAGCCAAGGGCACACTGGCGGCGCTGCGTACGCTCTCGACCCAGCTCAGTGGTGCCCAGCTCGGCATCACGATCACCAACCTCGCGATCGGGTTCCTCGCCGAGCCCGCGCTCGGCAAGATCCTGCACGACCCGCTCGAGAGCCTCGGGCTCACCGGTGGAGCGCTGCGTGGCATCTCGTACGCCGTCGCCCTGACCCTGAGCACGATCGTCACGATGCTGCTGGGCGAGCTCGTGCCCAAGAAGCTCGCGATCGCGCTGCCCCAGCAGGTCGCGGCACGTACGCAGTGGCTGCAGCGCGCCTTCACGCGCTCGATGCTCTGGCCGATCCGGGGGCTCAACAAGGTCGCCAACGGCATCCTGCGGTCGATCGGCGTCGAGCCGCAGGAGGAGCTGCGCTCGGCGCGATCGCCCCTCGAGCTGCGATCGCTCGTGCTGCGCTCGGCCCAACAAGGCGCGATCGATGACGAGACCGCCGACCTGGTCGCCCGCAGCATCGCGTTCGGCGACCGCACGGCTGCTGATGTGCGCACACCGCGCGTACGTGTGCACTTCCTCGAGGGCAAGGAGACGGCGGCGGACGTCATCGACGCCGCGCGCCAGACCGGCCACTCCCGCTTTCCGGTGATCGGTCGAGGCCCTGACGACATCCTCGGCATCGTGCACGTCAAGCAGGCCGTCAGCGTCGAGCCGGGTCGCCGGCGCAACGTGCGGCTCGCCGACCTCGCCGATCCGGCCACGACGGTTCCGGACAGCATCGAGCTCGACCCGCTCCTCAGCTTGCTGCGCGAGCAAGGCATGCAGATGGCGATCGTGGTGGATGAGTACGGCGGCACGGATGGCGTCGTCACCCTCGAAGACCTCGTCGAGGAGATCGTCGGCGACATCGCCGACGAGCACGACCGACTGTCGTCCCGCAGCAGACATCGCCGCGACGGCACCTGGTCGTTGTCGGGGCTGTTGCGGCCCGACGAGGTCGAGGAGCAGACCGGCATCGCCCTGCCTGAGGGCGAGGACTACGAGACGATCGCCGGCCTCATCCACGTCGAGCTCGGCCGCATCGCCGAACGTGGCGACGAGGTCGTGCTCCACCTCGAGCGTCGTGGCGACGATGACGAAGAACCCGAGCCGTTGACCGTGACGCTGAGGGTCGAACGCATGGAGGGCCGCCGCATCGACCGAGTGTCCCTGACCGTCGAGTCGACGGGGGAGACCGCATGAACCCCGGTTTCGCCATCGCCCTGACCGTCGTCCTGTTGGCGCTCAATGCGCTGTTCGTCGGCGCCGAGTTCGCCCTCATCTCCGCGCGCCGCACCCAGCTAGAGCCCCGGGTCCAGGCCGGATCGGCGGCAGCCCGGATGGCGCTGCGAGCGATCGAGAGCCTGACCCTGGTGATCGCGGCGGCCCAGCTCGGCATCACGATCTGCTCCCTGGGACTCGGTGCCGTCGGCGAGCCCGCGATCGCTCACCTGCTCGAGCCGGTCTTCGAGGGGCTCCACGTCCCGCACGGACTGGTCCACCCCATCTCGTTCGTCATCGCCATGACGATCGTCGTGTTCCTCCACGTGGTGCTGGGTGAGATGGTGCCAAAGAACCTCGCCCTCGTCGGCCCGGAGCGGGCGGCTCTGGTGCTCGGCCCGTTCATGCTCGCGGTCGTGGCGATCCTGCGTCCCTTCGTCGTGGCGCTCAACGGGGCAGCCACCCTGATCGTCAAGCTCCTTCGAGTCGAGTCCAGGAGCGAGGTCGCCTCGACGTTCTCGCATGACGAGGTGGCCGGGTTGGTCGAGGAGTCCCGCCGAGAAGGTCTGCTCGACGCAGATGAGTACGGTCTCGTCTCCGGGGCACTGGAGTTCTCGCAGGGGACGATCAACCAGGTGCTGCTGCCCCGCGACGGCCTCGTGACGATCAAGCCCACCGCGACACCGGTCGACATCGAGCAGGCGTGCGCCGAGACCGGGTTCTCGCGCTTTCCGGTGTCAGACGCCGATGGCGACATCACGGGCTACCTGCACATCAAGGACGTGCTCGAGACCGATGAGGCGTCCAGGCTCGAACCGATCGCCGACAAGTGGGTGCGCCCGTTGGCAACCGTCGTCGCCGGATCCGGTTTGTACGAAGCGCTCCGCACGATGCAGTCGCGCGGCTCCCACATGGCCCGGGTTGCAGACGAGACCGGCACCGTGCTCGGCGTCATCATGCTCGAGGACGTGCTCGAAGAGCTCGTCGGCGAGATTCGCGGCAGCGCACAGGGCTGACGGTCCGCCACCCGCAGCAAGGCACAATGGGCCCGGTGCGTCGCTTCCTCGTCATCGTTCCTGTCCTCCTCTCGGCGGTTCTGGTTGCCGGGGCGGTGTTCGCGTTCGTCACGGTCCGCAAGTCATTCCCGGACACCCAGGGCGACGTACGAGTCAACGCGTTGCGCAGCGAGGTCACGGTCCATCGTGACGACAAGGGCATCCCGCAGATCTATGCGGAGGATCCCGAGGACCTGTTCTTCGCCCAGGGCTACGTACACGCACAGGATCGCTTCTACGAGATGGACTTCCGCCGTCATGTGACGGCAGGGCGCCTCGCCGAGCTCGTGGGAGACGGCGCGCTCGAGACGGACAAGTACGTGCGGACCCTCGGCTGGCGCCGCGTCGCCGAGCAGGAGGTGGGACTCCTCGACCCGAAGACCAAGCTGCTCGTCGAGGCCTACAGCCGCGGCGTCAACTCCTACATCAACGACAAGTCCGGCTCCGAGCTGTCCCTGGAGTACACGATCCTGTCGCTCACCGGCCCTGACTACCGACCGGCTCCCTGGACGCCGGTCGACTCACTGGCATGGATCAAGGCCATGGCATGGGACCTGCGCAGCAACATGAACGACGAGATCACCCGAGCGCTCTCGACCCAGGGCCTCACCGTCGACGAGGTCGAGGAGCTCTATCCCGACGACCCCAAGAGCCACGAGCCGATCGTCTCCGGCGATGACGCCAACGTGCTCGGCGGCACGTTCGAGCAGGACGGGTGCGACACCAGCCCCGATCCGGTGACGCTGATCGTGCCCGCCTGCCCCACCCCGGGGCTGGCCCGCGCTGCCGTCGCCTCGCTGAAGGCTGCGCAGGACGGCGCCGACGCGCTCCCGGCGCTGCTGGGCATGGGTGACGGCATCGGCTCGAACTCCTGGGTCGTCGACGGCGACCATTCGAAGACCGGCAAACCGATCCTCGCCAACGACCCGCACCTGGCGCCGTCGATGCCCGGCATCTGGTACCAGGTAGGCCTGCACTGTCGGAAGGTCACCGAGGAGTGCCCGTACGACGTCGCCGGATTCTCGTTCTCGGGCATGCCCGGTGTCGTCGTCGGCCACAACAACCGCGTCGCCTGGGGCGTGACGACGATGTACGCCGACGTCGCCGACCTCTACCTCGAGAAGGTCACTGGCGACACGTATGAGTACGAGGGCAAGCAGGTGCCGATCGAGAGCCGCCGCGAGACGTTCAAGGTCGCCGGCGGCAAGACGGAGCACATCACCGTACGTTCGACGCGGCACGGACCGATCCTGTCCGACCTCGACGACGACGAGCTCAAGGATGTCGGCAGGAGCAAGACCAAGGGCGTGCCGCAGGGCTCGTACGAGGTCGCGCTGCGGTGGAGCGCGCTGACGCCCCGTCCGACGATCGAAGCGGTCTTCGCCCTCGACACGGCGCAGAACTGGGACGACTTCCGCAAGGCCGCCGAGCTGTTCACGGTGCCGTCGCAGAACCTCGTGTACGCCGACGTCGATGGCAACATCGGCTATCAGTCGCCCGGCGTGATCCCGATCCGCGCCAAGGGCGACGGGCGCTGGCCGGTCCCGGGCTGGACGGATGAGTACGAGTGGGTCGACACGATCCCGTTCGATGCGTTGCCGAGCATCTACAACCCCGACGAGGGGTTCATCGTCACAGCCAACAACAAGGTCATCGGCGATCAGTACCCGCTGACTCTCGGCGCCGACACCGCTGCCGGCTACCGGTCGAAGCGCATCCGCGACCTCATCTCCGCCAAGCCAGAGCTGTCGGTCAACGACATGGCAGACATGCAGCTCGACACCTACAGTGCCAACGCCGAGCAGCTCGTGCCGAGGCTCCTCGACGTCACTCTCGACAGTCGCTACTACCGCCAGGGTCAGGCGACCCTCGAGAAGTGGGACTACAAGCAGACCGCTGACTCGTCGGCCGCCGCGTACTTCAACGTGGTGTGGCGCAACCTCCTCAAGCTGACGTTCGATGACGAGCTGCCGGCGGGGCAGGGCCCCGCGGGCGGCGAGCGGTGGTTCAACGTCGTCGGCAAGATCCTCAAGAAGCCGTCGAGCCACTGGTGGGACGATGTGACCACGAGAGGCCGTACCGAGTCTCGGGACTACATCCTCGCCGAGGCCATGCGCATGGCGCGCGACGAGCTCACCAGGCTCCAGTCGCGTGACCCCAGCGAGTGGAGGTGGGGCCGGCTCCATCAGCTCGACCTCATCAACCCGACACTGGGCGACTCCGGGATCGGCGCCGTCAACGCGTTGTTCAATCGGGGACCGTTCGACCTCGGCGGCGGCGGCGGCATCGTTGATGCGACGAGCTGGGATGCGACCGAGGGCTACGACGTGACAGCGCTGCCCTCGATGCGCATGGTCATCGACCTGGACGATCTCGACAGGTCGCGTTGGATCCAGCTCACCGGCAACTCCGGCCATGCCTTCCAGAAGCACTACCTCGACCAGGCGCCACTGTTCGCCGAAGGTAAGACGCTGCCTTGGGCGTTCACGCCCAAGGCTGTCAAGGACGCGACGGACGACACCCTCACGATGAAGCCGAGCGTTCCTCGGGGCTGACGGCCGGTCCCGCTGTTCGCGGTTCCTAAATGCGCACAGTAGGTTTACCGTGGTCGGATGCGTGCCTTCCCCCTCGCATGGCATCGCCGTCTCTTCGCCTTCGCCATGGCTGTCTTCCTCGCCCTCGTGACGACGGTGTTCGTGGGCGCTGTGAGTGCGCGTGCCGACAAGCCGACCGTGAGCCAGCTGCAGGTTCAGCTCGTCACGTCACGGCAGCATCTCAACGACCTGTACGCGCAGTCGGCCGCCGCCTCTGAGCGCCTCAACGGGGCTAAGTACGAGCTCTCGACGGCAAAGAAGGCCGTGCGCCGACATCGCGCCGATGTCGCGAGCGCCCTCAAGAAGCTTCGCGCACAGCAGACGATCGTCGAGGTGATGACGGTCGAACAGCTGCAGTCCGGCTCGTCGGCGGCGAGGCTGTCGGCGATGTTCGACAGCGCCGGCCCGCAGCAGCTGCTCGAGCGAGCGTCCGCGTACTCCAGCACCAATGAGGCAACGGTCGCGAAGGTCGCCGGGTTCAGCGCCCGCAAGGTGGTGCTCGACTCGGCAGCCCGTGAGGCGCAGGACGCTCTCGACGCGCAGAACAAGGCGACGGCAAGGCTCAGGACCGCGAAGGCGGAGATCGAGCAGGCCATCGCCGACGCAGAAAAGGTGGCATCGACCGCCGAGCAGGAGCGCCATGACCTGCTGGTGCAGCTCGCCGAGGCCAAGGGCACGACGGTTGAAGAGGTCACCCAGGCCCAGGACGCGATCGACGATCAGCTCGACGAGTCCGGGCCGAGCGCACCGCCCCGGCCCGGCCCTGACCCGACGACGACAACGCCCAAGCCCACGCCGAAGCCCAAGCCCAAGCCGACGGTGACGTCACCTCCGCCCGCCAATCCGCCTCCGCCGTCGGGCAGCAAGGTCGAGAAGGCGATCGCGTTCGCCACGGCGCAGCTGGGTGAGCCGTACAAGTGGGGTGGCGCCGGGCCCGGTTCGTGGGACTGTTCAGGACTGACGATGCGCGCGTGGCAGGCGGCCGGGATCAACCTGCCGCACTACGCCGGTGCCCAGTACGCCAACACCAAGCACGTACCGATGAGCCGGATCGTCCGCGGCGACCTTCTCTACTGGAGCGATGGTGGGCCGGGCTCGATCTATCACGAGGCGCTCTACCTCGGCGACGGCAAGATGATCCACGCGCCCAGACCAGGTCGTGGCGTGGAGATCGTGTCGATCACGTACTGGATCAAGCCGGACCTCGCCTCCCGCCCCGCATCCTGACCCCGCGATTTGTGACCTTGAAGGCGTCATCGCGTCATTTTGACGCTTGTAAGGTCACAAATCGCGGGGGACTCTGAACATGCCGTCGGGGGTGACGGCCAGGTCGACGGGGATGTCATGTGGCTCGTACGGCACCGACTCGAGGAGCTCGTGCGTGAACACCAAGGCGCACACCGGTCGAGTGATGCCGGCAAGGGCCCGGTCGTAGTAGCCCGCACCGCGTCCCAGCCGGTGACCCGAGTGGTCGACCGCCAGTGCCGGTACGACGACCACGGCGCACTCCCCGAGAGCGTCAGCGCCGAGGCGTTCGCCTGCGGGCTCGGTGATCCCGAGTGGCGTCACCGTCGTCGGTGCCGCCGGGTCGTACGCAACCCAGTCCAGCGTCCCGTCGGGCAGGCTGAGCGGCACGATGACCTCGACCCCGCGTGCCATCAGCCCGCCGATCAGCGGCACGGTGCCGGGCTCGGTCGCCATCGAGACGTAGCACGCGACCCGGCGAGCCGATGAGGTCAGCGCAGCGGCGAGCAGGTGGAGGGCGATCGCCTCGGCCGCCTCGGCTCGTACGTCGTCGGCCATGTCCCGTCGACGCTGCAGGAGCTCCTCGCGCAGCTCATCCTTCGACATCCCGCTAGCGTATGACCCGATGAGCGGTTTGGAGCAGGCGCAGCGCAGGATGGCAGAGGCCGGAGTGCATCAACGCGCCATCGACGTGTTCTCCGACTTCTACGCACAGCTCGAGGGTGGAGCCACCGGTCTGGTCCCGGAGGCCGACGTCGATCCCCTCGTGGACATCGACCGCGCCGGCGACATCGAGCTCGACGACGATGCCCGCAGGGCCGCCGCGTCGGTGACCGCCGTCATCAAGCTGAACGGTGGCCTCGGCACCTCGATGGGTCTCGACCGGGCCAAGACCCTGCTTCCTGCACACGGTGACCTGACGTTCCTCGACGTGATCGTCGGGCAGATCCAGTCGTTGCGTGAGTCGCTCGACGCCCCCGTCCCGCTGTTGTTCATGAACAGCTTTCGCACGCACGACGACACCCTCGCCGCGCTGGCAAGGTATGACGACCTGGCCGTCTGTGGACTGCCGATCGACTTCCTGCAGAACCGCGAACCCAAGCTGCGCGCCGACGACCTCACCCCGGTCGACTGGCCCGCCGACCCCAGTCTCGAGTGGTGCCCTCCCGGCCACGGCGACCTCTACACCGCGCTCGAGGTCTCGGGCATCCTCGACAAGCTGATCGAGCGCGGGTTCAGATACGCCACCGTCTCCAATGCCGACAACCTCGGGGCCGCGCCGGACCCCGCGATGATGGCGTGGTTCGCGGCATCGGGAGCCCCCTATGCGGCCGAGGTGTGCCGTCGTACCCCGGCCGACATCAAGGGCGGTCACATCGTCGTACGCAAGAGCGACGGCCGGCTCGTGCTTCGTGACACCGCCCAGATCCCGGCCGCCGACGTGGCGCAGGCCGACGACCCGCAGCGGCACCCCTACTTCCACACCAACAACCTGTGGCTCGACCTGCGGGTCCTCCGGTCGACGCTCGACGAGCGGGACGGCATCCTCGGCCTCCCGCTGATCCGCAACGAGAAGACCGTCGACCCCACCGACCCGTCGTCGCCCAAGGTGGTCCAGATCGAGTGCGCCATGGGAGCCGCCGTCGAGGTGTTCGACGGTGCCACCGCGATCGAGGTCGACCGGTCGCGCTTCCTGCCGGTCAAGACCACCAATGACCTCCTCCTGCTCCAGTCGGACGTCTACGAGCTCGGTGACGACTTCCGACTCCGTGCCGCAGGAGAGGTGCCGTTGGTCGACCTCGACCGGCGCTTCTATGCCACGATCGGCGACTTCACCCGACGGCTGCCGGAGCCGCCATCCCTGGTCGACGCGAGCTCGTTGACGGTGCGCGGCGACTGGACGTTCGGCTCCGGGATCGCCGTACGCGGTGATGTGACGCTCGAGGACACCGGCGCGGCCGAGGCTGTCGCTCCGTCCACACGGCTCGGTGACAGTTAGGCTGACCGCATGTCCTCAGAGGAGACCAACGGCGGGTCGGAGCAGAGCATGCTCCCTTTGGACCCCGTGACTCCTGAGAGCGGGGACCTGTCGGCTGATCGTGGCGGTCCTGGGGGGACGCCCACCTTCGGGCCAGAGCCTCCTGACGAGGGCGAACCCGACGACGTCGAGCGCACCGAGCAGGTGTCGACCTACACGCCCCCGGCCGACGCGCCGATCCCCGACGAGCCGCCCGCCGATGAGGAGCCCCCGCCAGAGGAGTCGCCGCCAGACGAGCCAGCCGCCACTCGCCACGAACCAGACCCCGCTCGCCCAACGGCTGCGGATCAAGCGGTGCGGGAGCCACCGTCGCTGGGTGCGCCACCTCCGACAGCGTCCGACCTCGCCGAGCCCGACGTCCCCAAGGACCCGCCTGCACGCGAGCCTGAGACGCCCGCGCCCGCGCCGGCCGGACGGGTGGAGACGGCGCGACCCCGACCCGCCAGCATCCGCGACGGCCTGCTGACGGTCGAGGAGCACCTCGAAAAGGTTCTCCGTGGCATCGGCCCGCTCGGCGCCTACGACCAGCCGCTCGTCGAGTCGCTGGGGCTGCCGCTGCTCGAGGGGTTCGTCAGCCCGTCAGACCTTCCACGCTTCAACAACGCCGGCACCGACGGATACGCCGTGCGCGCCGAAGACGTCGCCGGCGCCAGCCGCGAGACGCCGATCGTCCTGCCGGTCGTCGGTGAGATCGCTGCGGGATCCGCCAAGCCGTTCGCCATCAGCGCCGGTACGGCCGTCAAGATCATGGCGGGCGCTCCGATACCTCGCGGTGCAGACTCGGTCGTACCGGCAGAGCAGACCGACCTCGGCAACCAGCGCGTCGAGATCCATGCGCCGGCGATCGTGGGCGGTTTCATCCGCCGGCAGGGTGCCGACGTCAAGGTCGGCGATCGTGTGCTCGAGGAGGGTTCGGTCCTCGGCCCGCGCGAGATCGGCCTTCTCGCCGCTCTCGGCGCTCCGCGTGTCAAGGCGCGCCCGCGTCCCCGCGTCGTCGTGATCTCCACCGGCAGCGAGCTCCGCGAACCAGGCACGCATCTCGACTACGACTCGATCAACGACGGCAACAGCTACATGCTGGCGGCCGCCGTACGCGCGGCCGGTGCGATCTGTTATCGCGTGGGCGCCGTCGACGACAACCCCAAGGCGTTCCGCCGGGTGCTGTCAGAACAGCTCGTACGCGCCGACCTCGTCGTGACGAGCGGCGGCATCAGCAAGGGCGGGCACGACGTCGTACGCGAGACGTTGTCGGCACTCGGCACGGTCGACTTCGTCGACGTGGCGATGCAGCCCGGTATGCCGCAGGGCTTCGGGCGGGTGTTCGACGAGCAGACGCCGATCATCACGCTGCCCGGCGACTCGGTGTCGGCATACGTCTCGTTCGAGGTGTTCGTGCTTCCGGCGATCCGCCGCATGATGGGCCGCACGCCCTACCGGCGTCCCATGGTCCACGCAGTGCTGGCATCGGACCTGCAGTCGCCTCCGGGCCTGCGCCAGTACGTCCGCGGCGTCTTCGAGGTCACCCACCGCGGTGCCAAGGTCACGCCGATCCCCGGCGGCGACTCGCACCTGGTCGGATCTCTGGCGCACGCCAATGCGCTGATCATCGTCGGGGAGGATCAGACCGCCCTCAACCTCGGTGACACGGTGCGCACCCTCGTGCTCGATCGGCCCTACTAGGTTGAGCCCGGGCTGGCCAGTCGTCCTGCAGCATGGTGCTGTCGGAGTCAGACCTCTTCGACGTCGTGATGGTCGCACCTGGGCACGGTTGCGGGCCGACAACGTCGACTGGCTCGGTCCGTGGGAGGCGACGCTGCCGCGTGAGGGTGGGCAGGCTGCCACTTCCTACGCCGGGATGATCGGCACGCTGCGGCGGCGGGCTCGTCGTGGCCAGGCGATGCCGTTCGCGCTGACGTGGGACGGCGAGATGGTCGGGATGCTCACCGTCAATGGCATCACCTGGGGCTCCGCGCGCTGGGCGAACATGGGCTATTGGGTCGCCAGGTCACACGCCGGGCGGTCGATCACGCCCACCGCGGTCGCGCTGGTGACGGATCATCTGCTGACCACGACCGGTCTGCACCGGGTGGAGATCGCGATCCGCCCGGAGAACTCGGCGAGCCTGCGAGTCGTCGAAAAGCTCGGCTTCACCGAGATCGGTCTGGCCCGGGGTTTCCTGCACATCGCCGGCGACTGGCGGGATCATCGCGTCTTCCAGGTGCTGGCCGAGGACGCGCTCGACGGGCTCGTGTCGCGTCTGGGACCCACGCCCCCAGCCTGAGCCACACCCGCCACACAAGTTCTCAGCCGACACACGGCCGAGGCTGCCCCGTATGTGTGCGGTCAGCGCCTACCGTTTTGCACGTGGGCTCTAGCAGTGGGTTGATCATCGCGTTCGTCGTCGCCGTGTGGGCGGCGTACTTCGTGCCGCTCGCCCTGCGCCGCTACGACGAAGCCACCAAGAACGCCTCGGTCGAGTCCACCGGATTCCTGAGCCGGGTCATCTCCCGTCCCCAGGCAGTCGAGCCCGAGGCCGAAGCGGTCGTCGAGACCCCCAGGACTGTCGAAGCCCCCAGGATCTCGAGCAAGGCCGCCAAGATCGCGGCCGCTCGTCGTCGCCGCACGCTCCTCACCTTGCTGTTCCTCGCCGCAGTCGTTGGGGTGCTCGCCGTCGTCGGCGTCGTCGCGATGTACGCCGTCGCCGCGCCCGCTGCGTTGATCGTCGCGTGGCTGGTCGCCTGTCGTGTGCAGGTACGCGCCGAGCGTGGCATCGGTCGCGCCGCTCGTCAGGCCGAGGTGGACCACGAGGACACGATCATCGTGTCGGGCCAGTTCGAGGACATCGATCCCGGGCGCAAGCACGTCATGGAAGACGTCCCGCTGGAGGCCACGGCACTCGACGACCAGATCGTGATCGCGGTGCCGAGCGTGTCGACGACGGGTGAGGCGTTGTGGGATCCCCTCCCGGTCACGCTGCCGACGTACGTCACCAAGCCGCGAGCCGGTCGCACGGTTCGTACGATCGACTTCGGCTCTGCTGGCGCCTGGACCTCGGGTCACATCGAGGGTGAAGACGTTGAGCTCCCCGGTCGCGAGGGCGCCGACGAAGAACGTCGCGCCGTCGGTCACTGACCTCAGAAGTCAAAAGACCCGGTCAAAGTGCAACCGGGTCGTCCTGATGAGTGGAGCATAGGAGATTCGAACTCCTGACCTCTTCGATGCGAACGAAGCGCGCTACCAACTGCGCCAATGCCCCTACGGCGGGCAACTTTAGCACCGGTCCCGAGGTCGGCTGGAACTGCTCAATCCCCGCTTTGCCGTCGAGACGCTGCGGCCGGTCGTGTGCGGCGAGCTCGATCTTCGCGTGACGTCGAATCCGATGCGCGATGGCGGCGCGCGATGAGCCCCGAACGGCGGACACGACGGAAGTCGCCGACGTCGTGGGCACATCTGACAGTCTGAGGTCACAGTGCTGAGCGCGCACAGCATGACGAGTCGAGAAGGGGGCGAGCATGGACGGCTTCGTTCTGGTCGCGGTCCTGCTGGTCGGCGTCGTCGTGCTGACGCCACTGTCGGACCGTCTCGGTGTCCCCCAGCCGGTGCTGCTCACGATATTCGGACTCTGCCTCGCACCTCTGCCGTTCGCGCCGGAGCTGGACCTGGCCCCGGACCTGATCCTGCCCGTCGTGCTGCCGCCGTTGCTGTTCGCGGCGACGCAGCGCGCCACGGTGCGGGAGTTCCGCGACAACGCGGGCGCGGTGTTCTTCCTGGCCGTTGGCCTGACCCTCGCCACCATGGGTGCGGTTGCGCTCGTGGCCCACGGTTATGGCCTCGCATGGGGCCCGGCGCTGGTGCTCGGCGCGATGGCGTCCCCGCCCGACCCGGTTGCCGCCACGGCCGTGGCCAGGAAGCTGCACCTTCCGCATCGGCTCGTGACGATCCTCGAGGGCGAGGGCATGTTCAACGACGCGACCGCTCTGGTCGCCTTCAAGGTGACGCTCGCTGTGGTCGTGACCGGCGAGGTGTCGACCTTCGACGTCGGAGCTGAGCTTGTGCTGGGCCTGGTCGTCGGCACACTGATCGGGCTGGGCCTCGGCGTGCTGACCAAGCAGGCCTTGTCCGTCGTCCATGACGCGTATGCGGAGACGACCCTGACCGTGCTCGCGCCGTTCCTGGCGTACGTCGGCGCTGAACGCCTCGGCGGCTCCGGGGTGCTGGCCGTGCTCGGCCTGGGGTTGTTCCTGCGCACCTATGGCCACGACGCCACAACCTCGCAAGGGTGGCTGCTGGGTCGGGCGGTGTGGTCGTACGCAGACTTCCTCATCACGAGCCTGGTGTTCGCGATTCTCGGCTACGAGCTCGTCGAGGTGATCGGCGAGACCGATGTCACCCGTCACTCAGTTGCCCTGGCAGCAATGGTGGTCGCGACCCTCGTCGTGACGCGCGCGGTCTGGGTGTTCGCCAGCACGACGTTGGCGCGACTGCGTGCTCGCCGTCGCGATGTGCTGTGGCCCCGCGGATGGCGCGAGTCGGCGGTCGTCTCCTGGGCCGGAATGCGTGGTGTGGTCACCGTCGCCGCCGCGCTGGCCCTGCCGGCGACCGTCGATGGCGGTGCGGCCTTTCCGGGTCGGGACGAGATCGTGGTGGTCGCGCTCTCAGTCGTGCTGGTGACGTTGGTGCTCCAGGGGCTGACGCTCTCGCCACTCACTTCGCTGCTGGGTGTGGGTCGTCAGGGTGGGGACTCGGCCGAGGTGGCGGAGCTGCGCCGCCTCGCTGCGCAGGCAGCTTTGGACCATCTCCGGGGCGAAGGCTTGGAAGGCGTGCGCGAGGAGGTCGCGCAGGCTGCGACGCTGCAGTACGAGGGCTACCTGTCCGCCCAGGCAGCCATCCAGCACGCCCGTGAAGCAGGGGCTGACGACAGCGGCGACATCGCCGAGCAGCTGAGCCATGTGCTGCAGCAGGCGACCGACATCGAACGTTCGTTGGTACTGGAGGCCCGACGTCGGGGGCGGGTGAGCCCGGCGAGCGCCGATGAGGTGTTGCGCGACATCGAGGGCAGGGTACTTCGCGACTTCGGCTGAGATGCAGTCTCTTGGCTCCTAGACCAACTGGTGAAGGCCTCCGCTACGAATCATCTGCATATGCGGCGTGAACCGCAGGACGGGGAATACCCATGAGTGAGCACGAGCCGATGACCGGTGCCGAGCTGGATGACGCCCGACGGTGGTGGGAGGCACTCCCGCTTGAGGTCAGGCAATCGCTGAAGCTCGATCCGACCGCCGCGGTGGACGTCTCCCAGCTGGAGCACACGGTCTCCGCGACGCAGGCCACTGGTGCGGTCTGGACGAGCACCCGTGACGGCGTGGACGGGTTCTACCTGTCTGAGCGCATTGCAGAGTTTGTCGTAGACCAGGACGCGTGACGTGTGGGCGGAGCTCACCGAGGCTGCCCCCGCTGCCGAGAGGTCGATGTCTCGAGATGGATCGTGCCGTACGGCGGACTGGCCGACCGCAGAGTGGGACAGTCAGTGGTACCCGCCGACGCAAAGCAGTAAGGTTGCGACCAGAATGAATGTCAACGACTGAGTCGTTGAGCCTCGTGTCCACGGGGTCAGGATGTCGAACACCGGGTGATCCACCCGCAAGGCAGGCCAGGTTAAGACCCGATCAGGGTTCAGCTGGCCCATCGCTCCTCTGACACACCGGTGTCTGTGAAGCGCAGTAGTGCGTACGGTTCGGCCGTTGCACCTAGGAGGAAAGTGGCAACACCACGCCAACGCCGTCAGGGCGGTGGGAGCAACCAGGGTCAGCGGCGTGCCCGCGGCCCGCAGGACATCATGTCCGTGCTCGCCCGAGGCGTGCGCGAGGTGGAGGCCGGCGCTCAGACCGGTCGCGTGTCACCGACCCTGCGCACCAAGTTCCAGGCTGTCGCGCTGTTGGCGCGTGAAGAACGCACCCGCGCACGCGAGGACAAGACGATCAGCGAGGCGCAGCGCGCCGAACGGCTCAAGCGACTGGACGGCATCGGGACGATCCTCGCCCGCACGGCAGCCAGCGACACCTCCCTGATGACGCTGCTCGGCGACGATGCCGTGATCTCTGAGGCGGCGATCGAGCTCAAGCGCAAGATGCTGACCGCGACGGGCGCCGAGCTCGAGGAAGAACCCGTGATCGTCGCCGAGCCGACACCCACCTCGCGAGCCGCCGACAGGCAGGTCGTGCCGAAGTCGGTCATCACCAGACAGCTCGCCAACCCGTTCGTCGTCCCGGACTTCTCAGCCGCCGAGTCGCAAAAGGTCCAGGCCCGACGCCTGGGGACCTGGGAGCTGCTGGGTCCGCTGTTGTCGGCGTTCGAGCGCTCCTCCGGCGGGGCGTCGGCCTGCATGGCTCTGCCCGATCCCGAGGACGATTCGTCGGCCGTGCCCGCCGGCCTGGAGCTGATGCGACACCAGGCCCAGCTCATCGAAGCCGCCGCCGACGGCCACCGCACCTTCCTGCTCGCCGACGAGCCGGGTCTCGGCAAGACGGCTCAGGCCCTGCTTGCCGCTCAAGCCGCCAAGGCGTACCCGCTGCTGGTGGTCGTCCCCAACGTCGTCAAGACCAACTGGGCTCGCGAGGCCGAGACGTGGACCCCGCGTCACCCCTCGACCGTCATCCACGGCGACGGCGACAACATCGACGGCTTCGCCGACATCGTGATCGTCAACTACGAGGTGCTCGACCGGCATGTCGGCTGGCTCGGCGATCTCGGCTTTCGCGGCATGGTGCTCGACGAGGCGCACTTCATCAAGAACAAGTCGTCGCAGCGCTCGCAGCACGTGCTCGAGCTGTCGGATCGCATCCGCGCTCGCACGGCTCGCCCGCTGCTCATGGCGCTCACCGGCACCCCCCTGATCAACGACATCGATGACTTCCTCGCCATCTGGGAGTACCTCGGCTGGATCGACGGCAAGAAGCCACGGGGCGAGCTGATGCACGCGCTCGAGGAGACCGGGCTGACGCCGGTCGACAACGGCTTCTACCCGGCAGCCCGCAACGCCGTGATCGATCTCGGCATCGTGCGTCGCCGCAAGATCGACGTCGCCGCCGACATCCCCGCACGCCGCATCGCCGACATACCGGTCGAGCTCGACGACGAGGCCGGTCGCTCGATCAAGGAAGCCGAGCGCCAGCTCGCGCGTCGTCTGGTCGCCCGGTACGAGAGTGCGCTCGCCACCCGCAAGGAGGGCATCACGGTCGTCGGCATCGACCACGAGCTCGTGCGTCGTGTCGCCGGTTGGGAGCGCGAGGACTCCTCGACCAAGACCGACGAGAACGTGTTCAGCATGATGCGGCGCATCGGCCAGGCCAAGGCCGGTCTCGCTGCCGACTACACCGCACAGCTCGCCCACAGCGTCGGCAAGGTCGTGTTCTTCGCCAAGCACATCGACGTCATGGACACCGCCGAGCAGACCTTCGACAAGCGCGGCATCAAGTACATCTCGATCCGTGGCAACCAGGGCACGGCTGCGAGGCAGAAGGCGATCGACGCGTTCACCAACGACCCTGACGTCGCCATTGCGGTCTGCTCCCTGACCGCCGCCGGCGTCGGACTCAACCTGCAAGCCGCTTCCAACGTCGTGCTGGCCGAGCTGTCGTGGACCGATGCCGAGCAGACCCAGGCCATCGACCGCGTGCACCGCATCGGTCAGGCCGAGCCGGTCACGGCATGGCGCATCATCGCCTCCCAGACGCTCGATCCCAAGATCGCCGAGCTGATCGACAGCAAGGCCAGCCTCGCTGCCCGTGCGCTCGATGGTTCTGATGAAGAGATCGAGGACTCCACCGACCTGCAGCTCGAAGCGTTGGTCGCCCTTCTCACCGAAGCGCTGTCCGAGGACCACCGGGCCTAGAGGCAGATGGTCGGCGTACGGCCGTCCTGTTGCATCTCGGTGAGCCGGCCGACGACGATGCCGAGGTCTGGGGGCAGTGCCAGCTTGTCGGCGCGCGCGGGCTTGCCGTTGAGCGTCAGCCTCCAGCACTTCGACAGGGAGGTCATGCGGGTCGTGGTGACGGCGAGGGGCGAGGTGGTGAATCGTCCTGCCGTGAGGTTGGTCGCAACCCACTCGCGCACGATCGCGGGCATCTTCTTCAGCGCACTGTAGGTCGCCTTGGGGATCTCGATCGCGCCGTTGTACTCGCGAGGAACGTCAGTCAGCCCGCGATCGCGAGACGCCTGGCGCATGCCGTCGGACGAGTGCAGCACGAGCTTGAGGTCAACCTTGCCACCGAAGGACACCGTGAGAGCTGCCGGCGAGCACTCGGGCCCGAAGTTGCTGACGACGGCTTTGCGTCCTCCGATCGTGCCGACGTACGTACGACTGTCGACCTTGCCGAACGCCGCCGGACGCTTGAGCGGCAGCGCGCGACCCTTGAGCGCGCCCTTCGCGGCGACGAACTTCCATGCCGACGAGAAAATCGACTTCTCGAAGCGACCGGGTCGACCCTTGGCATCGCGCCCCTCGACGACCAGCAGGCGATCTGACGCGTCGACGCCGGTGCGGGCGATGCTGATGCGGTCGGTGATGGTGCCTCGCGGCTTGGGCTGGGCACGCCAGTCCGGACCGGGCAGCTGCCACGCGGTGTCGGTGGACGGACGCGGGCTCTGCCAGGAGTACTTGCCAAGGAAGGTGTTGGCACCGGAGACGTCGAAGTCGTACAGCCGGGTGTACAGCTCGCCGCGCTGCCCGACCGCGAAGATCGTGGATCCGGCAGAGCTGAGGTTGGCCAGCGGGACCGTCCCCCGCTTCGGCGTGCAGACCTCGCGGCTCTCGTCCTGGGGGAGCCAGGGATCGAGATACGTGATGCGTCGGCCGCCGTCGCGCATCAGGTAGGCCGTGGCGACCCCGATGGGGTGATGGCTGCGCCCCGAGGTGTCGGTGAAGGTCGCATCGGGGCTGAATCCCGAGGCGGACCAGCGGGTGACGTCCTTGAAGAGCGTCATACCGGAACCGAGGTAGAAGTACGGGCCCCATCGCCAGGTCCAGTGCTCGGCGGCGGGGGAGCCGTTCGGCATCCCGTTGGAGTAGAGCTGACGACCGGGGCCGAGGGCGAACAGCAGCTTCTCATCGGCCGTGATCGAGGTGATCTTGCCGTCGAGGCAGGCAGGCAGCTCGAGCAGGTGCCACCTCTCGCCCGCGAGCGGTGCGCCGACCTTGGCGCGCCGCACGAAGATCTGCCCCTTGAGCAGGGCAAATGCGTACGACGTGCTGAAGGTGGACCGCTGGTCCTTGAACACGATCCGGGTGGGCAGCGCCGACGCCTGAGCCGGCGTGGCGAGTGGTCCGAAGCCCTTCGGCAGCCCAGAGGCGGTGTCGGTGGCCGGCAGGTTTTCGCCGAGGAGTGGTATGCCTGTGGTGCCGGCGAGCAACGCCAGGCAGTCAGGCTCCCTGGGCGGTGCGGCCGACGACGGGCTCGCCGACAGCAAGCTGACCATGAGCAGCACGGCGATCGTCAGGGCACGGGTGGCACGAGCAGGCTTGAGCATCGCGTGCAAGTATCGCAGGGCACGCTCCGCTGCGAGGGTTGTTGGCTCAATCGCGATGCTGGCACTGGTGCTCGACATCGACAAGACTGGCGGAACCGATCCAAGGAGACCCCATGGCGACAAAGCTCAATCCGTACATCAGCTTTCGCAACAACGCCAGAGAAGCCGTCACGTTCTATCACTCGGTCCTCGGCGGTGAGCTCGAGATCAACACCTTCGGCGAGACCCCGGACATGGCTGATCCGAGCGAGGCTGACAATGTCATGCACGCGTCGATCGTCACCCCGAACGGGCTCACCCTTTTCGTTGCCGACACGCCCGCGAGCATGGAGCACAGCCCCGGCAAGAACATCTCCATCTCGCTGAGCGGTGATGACGAGGCGGAGCTGCGCGGCTACTGGGAGGGTCTGACGGCCGGCGGCACGGTCGGCGTCCCGCTCGAGAAGGCGCCCTGGGGTGACACGTTCGGGATGTTCACCGACAAGTTCGGCATCGATTGGATGGTCAACATCCTCGGCTCGTAGTCCTGTCGGCTCCGAGACGTACGCTCCGGAGGTGGTGACTGTCGAGGACGTACGCCGGCTTGCCGAGACGCTGCCGCGCGCCTACGAGGTGCTGGTGCGTGACCGCGTCAAGTTCAGGGTCGGCAGCCTGGTGTTCGTGGCCTTCTCACGCGACGAGAGCCTGATGGGTTTCGGCTTTCCCAGGGAGGAGCGGGCCATGCTGGTGGCCAGTCGGCCCGACACGTTCCAGCTGCCGTCGCCGGGGGACATGCGCTATCAGTGGGTCGTGGCCAGGATGAGTGCGCTCGATCCCGACGAGATGCACGAGCTGGTCACCGACGCGTGGCGCATGTGCGTGCCCACGTTCGTCGCGCGCGCCCATCTGGACGGCACCGATCCCGAGGCGCTCTAGTTCCACTCGCGGCGACGGGCGATGAGTCGGTAGGCGCCATAGAGGACGACCGCGATGGCCGCCCAGGGAAGGATGACTCCGAGCACCTCGACGATCGTGTTGAGCGTGTTCACCAGCGCGTTCCAGCCGTCGATCACACCGCCCTTGAAGCCGCCGGCGGAGACGTTGTCAGCCTTGGCCTTCTCGCTCAGCTCGATCGACAGGGACGACAGCTGCACCTGGTCGGCGATCGACGTGCGCTGCGCTGTCATGCTCTCCAGCTGCTCCTGGCGCTGGGTCAGTGCGGTCTCGGCCTTGATCAGCTCGCCGCTCGACGTCGCCTCGGCCATGATCTTCTCGAGTCGCTTGATCGAGACGCGGAGGGCGCCGATCCGGGCATCGAGGTCCTGGGCCTGCGTCGTCACGTCGCTGTTCTGCAACGTCACGTTGGTGACTGAACCGTACGTCTTGAGCTTGGCCACGGTGCTGGTGACCTTGGCGCTCGGCACCCTGATCTCGAGGGTCGCGTACTCGGCGCCGTCATCCTGGCTCTCGCTGCGGGAGTCGACCCGCCCGTTGATCGAGTCGACGTACGTGCTGATCTTCTGGGCCGAGTCGCGCGGATCGTTGACCGTGACGCTGACCGAGCCGGTCGTGATGACCTGGCGCTCCGGCGCGGCCTGTTCCGAGAGGGCGGTGCCGTCGCCGTCGCCGGCGTACGACGTGGAGTCGCCGCCAGCGTCACGATCAGCCGCAACCCCCGACGGGAGCGCGGAGCGCTCGGCGCCTGACCCTGACACGGCGTCGTTGCCGCCCCCGGTGGTGTCGAGGAGGTTCAGGCCGATCGTGCCGGCGCCGACCACGAGGACGCTGGCGGCGGCGAGCCCGATCGCACGGCGAGCGCGGGTGCCCCGGCGCTTGATGTCGCTGTCGACGGAGTTCATGACGGTGGAGCGCATCGACTCGATGCGTTCGTCGGTGAGCGTGGCGTTCATGGCCTTCTCCTTCATGGCAGTTCCCTCATGGAGCGGAGGTCGGCGCGCAGCCGGCTTCGAAGTCTGGACAGGCGGTTGCGGACGACCGCGTGTGACACGCCGAGCTCCCGGGCAGCGAGCTCATACGTGTGGTCGCCGACGACGCAGAGGTCGTAGAGCTGGCGATCGGTCGGCGAGAGCGCTGCGACGGCCTTGTCGATCTCGGCTCGTACCTGTGCACCTTCGACCTCCTCCTCGACGGACAAGGCGCCGTCGCTGAGGTCCTCGTGGAGCTCGCCGTGCCGAACCTTGAGCGCTCGCCGGCGAGCGTTGAGGGCCGTGAATCGTGCGGTGACGAGCAACCACGGGAGCGCCGACTCGTCGACCAGACTGATCGTGCGGATCTTGTTCCACGTCGTGATGAACACGTCCTGGGTGATGTCCTCGGCCTCGTTCACATCGCGCACGACCGCGTACGCCTGCCAATAGACAGGTCGCACATGGCGATCGTAGAGCTGGCCGAACGCCGCGCGGTCACCCGCGGCGGCACGGTCGAGCAGCTCAGCGTCTCCCTGGGGAGGTGATGTTGTCGCCGGCATTCCGTCGACTCCGATCTGTGCTGGTCGTCAGGCGTCTCTTTCATTGATGTCGAGACATTCGAGAACGTCTCAGTAGAGTAGAAGAACCTCAGGAGGTTGGGCATGCGACGCATGATCGTGCTGATCGCTGGACTTGCCGCGCTCGGAGGCCTCATGCTTCTGACCGATACATCGACCGACTCACCCGTCGCAGCAGTCCAGGCGCGACTCGGGGATGATTCACGGTCGGAGCTGCCCGCTCTGCCACCAGAGCCGAGGTTCACCAAGACGATGTACGCAGCCAGCGACCTCGGCCGGGCGACAGCCCTGCTCGACAAGTGCAAGGGGCCTGTCGCCATCTGGGTCGGCGAGACGCGGCCCACCCTGATCTCCGAGCACGACTACTGCGGCGGATCAGACTGGATCACCAGGGTCAAGGTCGGCGATGCCGTGAAGCTCGCCGGTGACGGAGTCGCCGACGGCACCTTCGTCGTCACCAAGCTCACGTACGAGACCCGCCACGCGGTCACGGTCGGCGACCTCCCGGAAGCCGATGTCGTCCTGCAGACCTGCGTCACCAAGACGAGACTCGTGCTGGTCGGCATGGAGCGCTTCGACGCTTGAGCGGCCGGAGCACCCACCGTTGACCCGTGAAGACGGCACGATCACCATATGAGCTCAGCACTGTTGACCTGGGCACCACGTTTCAAGGGGCGCTCAAGAGCTGCCGCACTCGTCGCTGGTGCCGTCGTGGCCCTCATCCTGTGGGGACTCCTGACCGGGTCGCGCGTCCCTGAAACCGCGGTCTCTGGCGATCCGGATCGTACCGACGCCGCGCTCTACGGCGCGATTGTCGATCGGATGACCGACGGCGATGGCTACTACAGGGCTGTGGCGATCGAGCAACCCGAACGCGGCTTTCCGATCTCGCCGGCCATGAACGTCAGGGAGCCGACACTCGCGTGGGTCACCTCGGTCGTGGGAGAGCCGGCGATGGTTGCTGTCCTGTGGTTGCTTGCGCTCACAGCACTCGGCCTGTCGATCTGGGTGTACGGAGTCACGGAGCGAAGGAGCTCGTGGTTCGCCACCGCTGCCATGTCGGCTGCGGCGATCGGCATCTTCGCCTTCCCCGGCGGTGTCACGGTGCACGAGGTGTGGCTGAGCCTCCTGTTGTGCGTGGGGCTGCTCGCACGCGGCGTCGGCTGGACACGCAGTGCGATGGTCCTCCTGCTGGTCGCGGCACTCATACGCGAGCTGGTCGCTCCCGTCATGCTCGTGATGGCGGCGGTGTCACTGGCATCGGGCCGCAAGAAGGAGGCCGTGCGGTGGCTTGGATGCGTTGCGTTCTTCGGCCTCTTCTATGCCCTGCACCTCTGGCGGGTGCACGAGCTGGTGACCGGCCCGAGCCTTGAGTCGCCGAGCTGGGTGGCGCTGGGTGGCTGGCCATTCGTGGTGGATGCTGTGCGCTCCAGCTCGATCCTGACGGTCTTCCCCTTCTGGGTTGCTGCTGTGGCCGTGCCGGTCGGACTTCTGGGCTGGATCGCGCGCAAGGGCCATCTGTTCGATGCCGTGGCGGCGTTCCTGCTCTGCTACTCGATCCTGTTCTGTGTCATCGGTCGACCCAACAACGGTTACTGGGGCACATTCATCGGCATCCTGATCCTGCCGGGCGTGGTCTTCGGGGTTGCAGCCCTGCGCCAGATGACTCGCCGCGACGGCGACTCGTCTTTCGGTGTTTCGTGACCCTCACGGGTCACGAGGACGTACCGACGCGGAAGGGAGCAAGAGGGAGTGGATCATGACAGATTTGCCATCACCGTAGGCCGGAAGAGTGCGGAGTGACCGGTGTCGAGCATGCGCTGGTCATTGCGTTCGTGAGCCTGCTCGTCATAGCCGCCGCCGTCAGCTTGGCGGACAGTTTCGTCGTCTGGGCATCGAGGATTTCTGACACCGTCGGGACACTTTTGAGCTGAACCGCACGTGCCCCGCAGAGCCGATCTGAGCGGGCAATAGTCATTCCGGGCTACTAAAGATGACTCGAAAATCAGCCCCATATCGCTTGTTTTGGGTCTAGTTTTCTGAGTAGGGAGCGCCACCAACCTGGTGGCGATGAAACAACTTTGAGGGAGCAACCATGTTCAATCACGCTATTGCCTACGTCATGTCGGTCATCGCTTCGGACAAGCGCGAGGAGAAGGGCGCGACGGCAGTTGAGTACGCGCTCGTCGTCGGCCTTGTCTCGCTGATCGTTGTCGCAGCTGTTGCGCTGTTCGGTCCGAAGATCACAGCGTTCGTCAGCGGCGTCAACTTCCGCTGATACTCGGTGCTGGTCGCGATCCGTCACATTGGGTGGCGACCAGCACCGCTGCAACGGATGAGGCCGGCTCCGTAGGGTGCACTGCGCTTCACCGGACCTGCCCATCGGGCAAAGGTTCAAGTATGCGGCTCGTGATCACTCACGACCCGCCGTCGTCTAGGGAGAGCCGCCTTGGTGGCTACGACACAACTTTGAGGGAGTAATCATGTTCAATCTCGCTATTGCCTACGTCATGTCGGCCATCGCTTCGGACAAGCGCGAGGAGAAGGGCGCGACGGCAGTTGAGTACGCGCTCGTCGTCGGCCTTGTCTCGCTGATCGTGGTCGCTGCCGTTGCGCTGTTCGGTCCGAAGATCACGGCGTTCGTCAGCGGTCTCAACTTCGGCGCCTGATCCAGCCGAAGCAAAGTCGTCGATCCTCGGGATTCGGCGCCTCCTGGACGAGGTGGGATCGCTAGGCGGTTCCACCTCGTTCCAGCTAAGGGTCTTGGGAGAAGACCCCGACAAGACATGGGTGGGAGCACATGTACACATCACGAGATGAACGCGGAGTCGCGGCCGTTGAGTTTGCCCTGATCGTCCCGCTGCTGATCTTGTTCCTCTTCGGCATCGTCGAGGGGGGTACGCGGTACACGCAGCAGAACCAGGTCAATCACTGGGCCTATCTTGACGGCGCGAGACCTGTCGATCGATCCGACCAAGTCGGCGACGACTCTCGTCACAGAGCTGAAGGGCGATGACACGAACACCTATCTCGGTGTCCGTCACGCCGACCGGACACGAACTGTGCTCGAGCCCGTCCAACAACCAGGTCACGGTGACGATCACCTCGGAGCGCACCTCACCCAGTGGCATGTTCGGCAGCTACACGATCAAGGGCAAGGCGGTCGCGCGATGCGAGAACTGATCCGACGTTCAACCACCCGCGTGACGAGCGGGGTGTCGCCGCAGTCTTCTTCGGCCTGGCCATCACGGTGCTCGTGGGCGGGCTGGGACTCAGCGTCGACATCGGCAACGTGGCCTACCAACGCAACCAGGCTCAGCACGCCGCCGACAGCGCGGCGCGTCACCTCGCCTACCAGTGCGCCCGCTATCCCACCGGCACGACGTGCTCGTCGCTGCAGGCGAGCGCGACCAGCATCGCCGGCGAAGCCATCGACGGCAGCACCGTCACAGCAACCCGCAATGCGACTGCCAAGACGGTGACGGTGTCCGTCGGCAAGACCGTGACGACGGAGCTGTTGGCACTGGTGGGCATTCCCACCAAGGACGTGCTGGCGAGCGCCACCGCCAAGGTCGGCGTGATGCAGCCGCGAGAGGTCTACAAAGTCCTTGCCGCTCGGGATCCACTTCTGCACGTGGAAGAACTGGAGCAACCTCGCCGGGACCGCGACCGAGGCCACCCGCAAGACGACCTTGCGGACCGACGCCCTCCAGGGTTTGGAGAATCTGCTCTCGCCCATCATCTTCGGGCCTGCTCAACACCATCGACACCAAGGGCCTGACCGACCAGCTCGGCACCGACGCCGTGCAGCGGTGCACCGACGGTGACGGCGACCAGGTCCTGACCCTGAACGGGGCGTCATGGCTGACCGGCGAGACCGTGGTGACGAGCATCGTCAAGGGACTGTTCGGCTGGGACGCATCGAAGTGTGAGCTCGACGTCAGCAGCGACGTCGAGACCTTCCTCGGCGGGCTTGAGAACAGCGGGTTCATGCCGCAGGGGTGTCCCTCGCAGTTCGGCAACGGGAAGCTCGTCGACAAGGGCAAGACGATCCTGCTGCCGGTGTTCATGCCGAAGTCAGCGCTGGCAGATCGCCTCGATCTCAAGCTGCGCGCCTGCGCCAGCCTGTTCTCGCGCCGCGCGGACGTGCGCGGAGGTGCCGCCGAAGATCGGTGTCGAAGATCATCGGCTTCGCGCCGTTCCACGTGACGGGCTGGAAGTACCCGGGCAACCCCTAGAACCTCGACGCCAGCGTGGGCTGTGCGCCCATCCCGCTCAAGCTCAACCTGAAGAGCCTGATCGCCAACGTCCTCGGCGTCCTCGAGATCGTCGTGAACGCGCTCCTCGGGGCGCTCGTGCCCACCAACCTCACTGCGTCGATCTCGTGCAACGGCTTGCAGGGCTACTTCACCAAGTCGTTCACCAAGGACCCCAACGCCACCTACGGGACCGGCGCCGAGGACTTGGGAGCGAGCTATGCGTCGCTGATCGATTGATCGGCGCGCCACCTGATCCATCCAACAACCATCGATAAGGAAACGATCGATATGAACAAGAGAGTCATCGCCGCAGTCATGGCAGGCGTGCTCGCCCTCCTGGGTGTGCTCGTGCTGGTGGTCTGGGCACAACGAGCCAATGATCGGGCGTTCGAAGGCGCCAAGCTCGTCTCGGTCGTACGACTGACCGATGCCGCCGCCGTCGGGAACGAGCGCTGCCGACCTCGCCGACAAGACCGAGGTCGTCAAGCTGCCCGACGAGGCTGTTCCTGACGGAGCCGTGACCGACCTGGACGCAGGTCAAGGGACTGTCGACCAACGCGAGCGTCCAAAAGGGTGAGCTGTTGCTCGAGTCCCGCATGGCGACTCCGGGCGGCAAGTCCAAGACGAACGGTCTGGTGCCCACGGGCATGCAGGAGATCACGATGTCCCTCGACGCCGAGCACGCCGGTGGAGGCGCTCTGAAGGTCGGCGACAAGGTCGGCATCCTCATGACGTTCGACCAGAACGGCGGCGCTACCCCGTTCGCCAAGTGCCAGGATCGATCAGGTCGTGGTGACACGGCTGGGCGGCAACGTTGACGTCGAGGACATCAAGGCGCAGCTCATCACGGTTGCAGTCACCTCGGCTGACGCCGAGAAGATCGCATTCGGTCGCGACCTCGGCAAGGTGTGGCTGACGCTGCAGAACAGCGACACCGACGGACGCCGACACCGCGCCGACCACGATCAAGGACATCAAATGACGCGCGCGCTGATCCTCGGCGGGAGCGCGGAGTTCGTCGCCCGCGTGAACGTGCTGCCGGGCACCCAGGTCGTCGCCTTGTCGACATCCACACGATCGAGGACGAGCGATTCGACCTGATTCGCAGCCTTGACCCGCAACGGCTGCCGGACATCATCTTTGTCGGATCGGCGCTGCCGATCGAGGCTGCTCTCGAGATCGGCCGAGCCACGGACGAGGTGTACCCGTCGATCGACATGGTGCTGGTCGACGAAGTGCCGCTTGACACAGTCGTTGAGGCGATGCGCTCGGGCTATCGCGACGTGCTTGCGCCGGATATGCCCGACGATCAGCTCCGAGAGGTGCTGCGCCGTGCGGAACTGCACCGGCTGAAGGCGGAGGCGCCGACAGTCATCGGTACGCCAGCGGTGGCCCCGCCGCCACCTGAAGAGAGCCGCACGATCACGGTGGTCTCGCCGAAGGGCGGAGTTGGCAAGACGAGCATCGCGACGAACATGGCCATCGGCTTCGCCGAGCAACACCCGTCGGATGTCGTGCTGGTTGACCTCGACCTGCAGTTCGGCGACGTCGCCTCGACGCTGGACCTCGCTCCGGCCCACACCATCGAGGAGGCGCTCTCGCCGCTGGCGGCGAGCGACAACCTGGTAGTCAAGACCATGTTGACGGTCCACCCAGCTGGGTTCTACGTGATGTGCGGAGCCGACTCGCCGGCAGCAAATGATGAGGTGACGGGCGCGCAGATCGTTCGGCTCCTGACCCAGCTGTCGACCCAGTTCCGCTACGTCATCGTCGACACGGCAGGAGGACTGACCGAGCCGACGCTCGCGGCGCTCGAGGTGACCGACGACATCGTCATGGTGTCGACGATGGATGTTGCGTGTGTACGCGGCGTCCGCAAGGCCGTCGAGCTGCTGTCGCAGATCGGATTGTTGCCCGGCTTCCCGAGTGCTGGCGCTCAACCTCGCGAGCAACCAGTCCGGCATGAAGGTCAAGGATGTCGAGGCGGCAGTCGGACTGCCGGTCGACGTCGTGATCCCTCGGTCCAATGACGTGCAGCTGGCGGCCAACCACGGAGTCCCGCTGATGCTCAACAAGAAGACCAAGGCGAGTCCGTTCGTCAAGGCGATCCGCACCCTGATTTCGACGTCTTGAGAAGACCTCGTCGCCCGGGCGCCGTACCCACAAGCGATTGGACGTGGCATGAGTGAGCTCAGCGAACGAATCATGAAGACAGGAACTCTCAGCGATCGCCTTGCGACCGCGCGTGACCGCGCACATCTGCAGGCTCATGAGGACCTCCAGGCTCGACCCGACGCGCTGCCCCACTACGAGATCGCCGACGACGCGACGCCAAAGCTCGTCGTCACCGATGCGCTCGCAGCGGTCAAGGCGCGGGCCGTCGAGGAGCTGTTCAAGCGTCTCGGCACCCGCATCAACGATCCGTCGCTCACCGAAGCGCAGCTCCACGAGTTCGTGCGCGAGGAGCTCGTCGCGATCATCGAGGACGAGCAGCTTCTGCTCACGATCGACGAGCGTGCGCGGTTCATCCAGGACATCGAGGACGACGCGCTCGGTCTCGGTCCCCTGCAGCGAGTGCTGGAAGATCCGAGCGTCACCGAGATCATGGTCAACGGGCACGACACGATCTATGTCGAGCGCGACGGCAAGATCACGCTGAGCCCGCTGCGATTCGCCTCCGAGCAGCACTTGCGCCGGGCGATCGAACGCATCGTCGGCCGGGTGGGCCGCCGCATCGACGAGTCCTCGCCGATGGTCGATGCGCGCCTCCAGGACGGTTCGCGCGTCAACGCGGTCGTGCCGCCGCTAGCCGTCCGCGGCTCGTCGCTGACGATCCGCAAGTTCTCTGCCACACCGTTCACGGTGGACGACCTGATCGAGTTCGGCTCGATGACTCCGCAGATCTCGAACCTGCTCCGCGCCGCGGTCGAGTCTCGGCTGAACATCTTGGTGAGTGGCGGTACAGGCACCGGCAAGACGACGCTGCTCAACGTGCTGTCGAGCTTCATCCCCGACGGTGAGCGCATCGTGACGATCGAGGACGCGATCGAGCTGAAGCTCCAGCAGGATCACGTGGTGCAGCTCGAGGCGCGCCCGCCCAACATCGAGGGCTCCGGCGAGATCACGATTCGCGACCTGGTCCGCAACTCGCTGCGCATGCGTCCGGATCGGATCGTGGTCGGCGAGTGCCGAAGTGGTGAGGCGCTCGACATGCTGCAGGCCATGAACACCGGCCACGACGGCTCGATCAGCACACTCCACGCCAACTCGCCGCGGGACTGCATCGCTCGACTCGAGACGCTTGTGCTCATGGCGGGCATGGACCTGCCGCTGCGGGCGATCCGCGAGCAGATCGCCTCGGCGGTCGACCTGATCGTGCAGATCCAGCGACTGCGTGACGGTACGCGTCGCGTCACGCACGTCACTGAGGTGCTCGGGATGGAGGGCGACGTGGTCGTTCTGCAGGACGTGTTCCTGTTCGACTTCGCGGCAGGCGTCGATGAGGACGGCAAGTTCCGGGGCGTTCAGAAGCCGACCGGCGTACGCCCGCGGTTCAGCGACAAGTTCGAGGAGTACGGCGTCGACTTCGACATGTCCAACTTCTTCGTCGAAAGGCGGGTCAGCGGATGAACCTGGTTCTGGTGGGCTGCATGTTGGTGATTGCCGCAGTCGGGCTGTTCGCCCAGGCGCTCTTCGCCGACCCGGTGCCGCGCGTGCCGAAGAGTCGCCGGCTCGGCACGGTCGTCAAGACCGAACCGTTGTGGCGAGTCATCTACCGAACCTGTCGTCGATCGGCGTCGACTCGTCGCTCAAGAGTCGCGGGTGGGTGCCGTTCCGCGCGAGCGAGCTGGAGATGGCCGACGTCAAGAAGCCGCTCGGCGTTGTGGTCACCTGGGTGGTCGGCGGATCGGCTGCGCGCCTTCCTGGTCGGCACGGTGATGGGTCGGAGCCTCCTGATCGGCGCGCTGCTCGCCATCCTCGTCCCGTCGGGCGCCAAGCTGACGTTCGAGGTACCGCGCCGGCCGCAGACGAAAGGCGTTTGCCAAGCAGCTCGACAACACGCTTCGGATCATCGCCTCGGCACTGCGCGCCGGCCAGAGCCTGCCGATCGCGCTGCACTCGGTCGCCGCCGACGCCGCGTCACCGATGTCGGAGGAGATCACCCGGATCATCAACGAGAACCGGTTGGGCCGAGACCTGGTCGAGGCCATGAGTGAGCGGCGACCCGCAATGGCAGCGAGGACTTCCAGTGGTTCGCCGAGGCCGTGGAGGTGCAGCGAGACTCCGGCGGCAACCTCAACGACATCATCGACACCGTCGCCGAGACGATCAGGGGGCGGGCGGAGATCCGGGAGAAGGTTCGCGCCTACGCGGCCGAGGGCAAGGCCTCGTGCTACGTCCTGATGGCGCTGCCGATCGGCCTGGCCTTCGCCTACACGCTGATGAATCCGGGCTACCTCGATCCGTTGTTCACGACGACGATCGGCACGGCTCCTCTGGTTGCTCTCGGCCGTCCTCTACACGCTGTCGTGGTTCTGGATGCGCGCCATCATTGCGATCAAGGTCTGAGGGGACGACATGTTGATCATCGGAGCATTCCTGCTGCTCGCCGCCATGGCGCGCCCTGCAGTCTCGCTTGGCCTGGTCGCCCTGCCGGACCGCACGGTGCGTACCCGCCTGCTCGACGATGCGGCGGGTCACCAAGGCCGAGGAGGAGCCAAAAGGTCGAAGGATCAAGCAGATCGACACGCCAGAGGAGGCGGCACGATACGTCACGTCTCGCGGCATGCTCAGCCGGATCGAGCACAACTTGCTGCTTGCAGGTCACCCGCCTGGGTGGTCGATGCGCAACATCATCCTGGCCAAGGTGCTGATCCCGATCCCGATCCTGCATGCTCGTGAGCAAGGTGTTCTTCCTGAACCCGACGACCGTTCCGGGTGATCCTCGGCATCGTGGCGGTGGTCGTGTCCTACTTCGTCCCCGACCTCCTGCTCCGCAGCCGGGCGCAGGAGCGGCAGGAGGAGATGCAGCGTCAGCTTCCCGATCTGCTCGACAAGATCGTCATCACGATCGAGGCGGGGCTGGGATTCGAGTCGGCGCTCGCGAAGTCGGCCGACGCCGGACAAGGGTCCGCTCGCCGACGAGCTGGTGCGCACGGTCCAGGACATCCGCCTCGGCATGTCGCGCCGGGCAGCGTACGAGTCGCTTCAGGCTCGTACGACTTCGGAGGACATCCACTCGTTCATCCGGGGCATCATCCAGGCCGAGGAGCACGGCTCATCGATCTCCAGCATGGTGCGGATCCAGTCGCAGGAGATGCGCATGAAGCGCAAGCTTCGCGCGGAGGCCAAGGCCGGACAGGTCTCGGTCAAGCTGCTCGGGCCCCTGATGGTCTGCATCTTCCCGGTGCTGTTCATCGTGGTGCTCGCGCCGGGCGTCATGAGCGCGATGAACACCCTTTGATCTCCACCACGGCGCCTGACACGGAGTCGTCGGTGGCGTGAGTCGAGTCGTCGGTACGTTTCCCCGCGGCCGGCTCGCACGCGACCGCCCCGGGCACTGCCGCGGGGCGGTCGTCGTAGGGGCGAGTTGACCCCTTGCACCCCTACTTTACATTTGCTACCTTCGTGTAAAGCGCCTCGAGTACAGCTCCCAGGCGCACCAGGAGGTACGACATGACGATCCAGGCAACTGTCGACGGAGTCGAGATCCAGTGGCGTGACCGCAAGCGCTACCTGTGGATCGTGGGTGCGCTCGTGCCGCTGATCCCGCTCGGCATGTGGGGCCTCTACGCGTGGACCGGATCCGACCTCGCCTGGTACTTCGGCCCCTTCTTCGTGTTCGTGCTGATCCCGATCGCCGACCTGCTGGCCGGCATCGACCCCGACAACCCGCCCGATGAGGTGATCGAGGCTCTGGAGGAGGACCGCTACTACCGCTGGGTGACGTACGCGTTCATCCCGGTCCAGATCGCCGGCCTCATCTGGGGCGCCTTCCTGCTGGGTGGTGGCACACTCCCCGGGATCGACGATCCGCTGACGGTCGTCCAGAAGATCGGCCTGGCCCTCGGGCTCGGCATGGTCGCCGGCATCGGCATCAACACCGCGCACGAGCTGGGTCACAAGAAGGAGGAGTACGAGCGTTGGTTCGCCCGTGTCGCCCTCGCCCAGACCTTCTACGGTCACTTCTTCATCGAGCACAACCGCGGACACCACGTACGCGTCGCAACTCCCGAGGACCCGGCCAGCGGCCGACTCGGCGAGACCGTCTGGGAGTTCATGCCGCGCACCGTGATCGGAAGCCTCAAGAGCGCCTGGGGGCTGGAGAAGAAGCGCTTCGCTCGCCAGAAGAAGTCGCACTTCTCGTTCAAGAACGACCTCATCAACGCCTGGATGTTCTCCGTCGTCCTGTGGGGCGGTCTGACGATCGCATTCGGTCCGGAGATCCTGCCGTACCTCGTGCTCCAGGCCATCGCCGGCATCTGGCTGCTCGAGTCGGTCAACTACCTCGAGCACTACGGGATGAAGCGCCAGAAGCTCGAGTCCGGCCGGTATGAGCGCGTCAACCCGAGCCACAGCTGGAACAGCAACAACATCGGGACCAACGTGCTGCTCTATCACCTGCAGCGGCACAGCGACCACCACGCCAACCCGACCCGTCGCTACCAGGCGCTGCGTGACTTCAAGGAAGCGCCGGTGCTCCCCACCGGTTATGCGGGCATGATCGTGCTCTCGTGGGTACCGCAGATCTGGCGTTCGGTGATGGACAAGCGGGTGCTGCGCCACTACGAGGGAGACCTCAGCCTCGCCAACGTCCATCCCCGCACCGCTGCGAAGTACGACAAGAAGTACGGAAGTCTGGAGGAGATCGCGAGCAACGAAGGCACGGTCTTCGTCTGCCCCAACTGCGAGTACGTGTACGACGAGGACAAGGGCGACCCCCGCGAGGGCTGGCCGGCCGGCACCCCGTTCGCCGAGGTCGACCCTGACTGGACGTGCCCCGACTGTGGCGTGCGTGAGCAGGTGGACTTCGTGCCGATCGAGGAGTTCGAGCGAAACGACCAGGACGGAAACATCATTGCCGCCGAGACCCGCAACCTGAAGGAACAGAAATGAAGCGTTGGGAATGCCAGCAGTGCGGATTCATCTACGACGAGGCAGAGGGCTGGGAAGAGGAGAACATCCCGCCCGGCACCAAGTGGGAGGACATCCCCGACGACTGGACCTGTCCCGACTGTGGTGCAGCCAAGGCCGACTTTGAGATGTTGGAGCTGGCCTGACCCATGACCAGAACCGTGATCGTGGGGGCGGGCATCGCCGGCGTCAGTGCCGCCGGCGCTATGCGCGGTGCTGGCCACACGGGCGAGATCGTGCTGATCGGCGACGAGCCCGAGCTGCCCTACCGGCGACCGCCAGTCTCCAAGGAGATCATCCGCGGCGAGAAGACCACCGACGACATCCGGATCAAGAAGGCCGAGTGGTTTGACGCTCAGCAGATCACCCTGCGGACTGACACGGCAGTCACCTCGATCAACGAGGGCACGGCGACGCTGGCCGACGGCGAGGAGCTCTCGTACGACCAGCTGCTGCTGGCGACGGGTGGGCGAGCGCGAAAGCCTTGGGACGCGATGGGCATCCGTACGCTGCGCTCGGTGGCCGACGTGCCCCGACTCCGGTCCGAGCTGGCCGCCGGCAAGCACATCATCGTCGTCGGCGCCGGACTGATCGGATCGGAGATCGCCGCCAGCGCCCGCGGCCTCGGCTGCGAAGTCACCCTGCTCGAGACTGCGCCGATGCCGCTTCCGCGACTCCTCCCTCCGCAGCTTGCGCAGATGTACGTCGACCTGCACAAGAACGAGGGCACCGACCTCCATACCGGCGTGACGGTGGCATCGATCACCGACGAAGGCGAGACCGTCGTACGGGCCGACGACGGCCGCTCCTGGTCGGGACCCGTCGTCGTGGTTGCCGTCGGGATGGAACCCAACATCGCGTTGGCCGAGCAGGCGGGCCTCGCGCTCGCGCCGGCCGAAGAGGGCGGTGGCATCGTGGTCGACGAGCTCGGCCGCACCTCGTTGCCCCACGTGTTCGCTGCGGGCGACGTCGCCAACCAGCCCAACATGGTGCTGGGCGGACGCCATCGCGTCGAGCACTGGCAGGGTGCCCAGAACCACGGAACTGCCGTCGGCAAGAACATCGCCGGCGCAGCGACCCCGTTCGTCGAGGTTCCCTGGTGCTGGTCGGACCAGTACGACGCCACGCTCCAGGTGGTCGGCTGGCCGCTCGCCACGCATGAGCTCGTCCTGAGCGGATCGCTCGACGAGCACGACTTCACGGCCTACCTGCTCGAGGACGGGGTCGTGCGAGGCGCCGTCGCGATGGGTCGACCCCGCGAGATCCGTACCGCCCGCACGTGGATCGCCGACCACACCCGCCTCGAGGATGTCCTCACATGAGCGACGTTCTGGCGGCAGAGCCCGTACGCGAGCGGCTGCTCGACGCTGCGCAGGGCGCCATCGAGCGGTCCGGATGGTCGAGCCTGACGATGGCAGGCATCGCCGATGTCGCCGGCGTCAGCCGTCAGACGGTCTACAACGAGTTCGGCACCAAGCACGGGCTCGCGCAACAGCTGGCCCTGCGCGAGCTGGGACGATTCCTGGCGGTCGTGAGCGAACGCATGAATGGCGAGACCGACCTGGTCCCGGGCATCCGGGCGGCGTGTGAGGGTGCACTCCTGATGGGGGAGCAGAGCCTGATCGTCCGGACGCTCGTCGGTTCGCTGCCCGACGAGCATGATCCGGAGCTGCTCCAGATCCTCACGACCGAGTCCGGCGACATCATCGAGTCGGCGGTGGCCGGCGTGAAGCAGACCATCGTCGAGCGTTATGAGCAGCCGTTCACCGACGCCGAGCTCTCGGTGGCCGTCGAGGTCGTCGTACGCCTGGTGCTCTCGGCCATCACCCGCCCGTCGAAGCCGCCGGCCGAGGCCGCGGCCGACATCGCGTGGGTCGTCGGCCTCGCCTTCAAGGGTGCAACCGGCAGCTGATCAGCGACCTGTCACGCCGTCGATCGCCTGACGCAGGATGTCGGCGTGACCGTTGTGGCGGGCGTACTCGCCGATCATGTGCACGTACATCATGCGCAGCGACATCTCCTCACCATGGTTGGTGAAGGTGTCGTCGAACGGCATTCCGGCGACCGCTTCGTCACCGAGGCGCCACTCTTCCTGCAGCTGCTCGACCGCGGCTGGTGCCTCATCGGGTACGAGGTGCTCGAAGTCGTGATCCTTGCCGAGCGAGAGGTCGTACAGCGGGTCGACGCCCGTCGCACCGGCGCGGATCCGAAACCAGGTGCGCTCGACCTTGGCCATGTGCCGGACGAGACCCAGCAACGACAGGTTGGACGCCGGCACGGGCTGGGCGGCGAGCTGCTCGGCAGTGAGACCGGCGCAGATGTTGAGGAGCGTCACGCGCTGCCATTGCAGGAAGGTCTCGAGGATCGGTCGGTCGGGACCGGTCAGCGGCCCGTCAACGGGGTCGACCGTCGGAGCGGTCCAAGAAGTTGGCACCGATCCATCCTTTCACCCGCTAGATCCAGCGGTTGAACCACATGCGGTCGCGCCAGGCGTCATAGCTGATGAGGTCATCGGTGTAGATCGGGTGGAAGTACCAGAACGTCGCGACGACCGCCGTCAGGAAGAGTCCGGTCGCGAGCCACACCGCATAGCGTTGGCGAGGAGTCTCGGAGGCTTTGGCGAGGCCGCTCACGACGAGTGAGATCGCGATGATCGTGAACGGGATGGTCACGACGGCGTAGAACGAGAAGATCGGACGTCCCGAGGAGATGAACCACGGCAGCCAGCTGGCGGCGACGCCGAGGACCGGGATGCCCCAGCGCCAGTCCCGGGTGGGGACCCACGCGACGATCGCGGCGATCAGGGCGAGCGCACCCGTCCACCAGAGGATGGGGTTGCCGAGCAGAAGCACCTCGCGCATGCAGGTCGAACTCGATGGTGCACCACACGTCGCCGCAGCCAGGTCGTTCTGGGCGTCGACGCCGACCGGTCGTTCCATGACGAGCCAGCCCAGCGGGTCGGACTGGTACGGGTGGGTCTTGCCCGCGAGGTACTCGCCGGTGTGAAAGTCCCACGTGATGACGTGGTAGTGCCAGAGCGATCGGAACGCGTCGAGGACCGGACCGAACGGCCCACCTGTCGGGTCGTTGACGTACGCGCCCCACCCCTCGTCGCCGACGCCTCGGCCGAAGCGCTGCGCATACAGGTCGGAGTGGATCAGCCAACCGGTCCAAGTGGCGAGGTAGACGATGAAGGCGACACCGACGACCGAGAGGAACGCGGGCAGCCCGACCGCAAGCGTCGTCCGCACCCAGCGCTGCTGGATGCCTCGATCGCGGGCGTGGCTCCAGCGGGCCAGCACCTCCCAGACCACGATGAGGACGCCGAACACCGCGAGGATGTAGACACCGCTCCACTTCGTGCCGCACGCCATGCCGAAGCAGACTCCCGCGAGAAGCTGCCATGGGCGTACGACGCGATAGGTGTGGATGCGCTCTCGGATCCAGTCTCGATCGGCGACGAGGCACGCGATGGCGCTGATGATCCAGAACGTCAGGAATCCGTCGAGCAGCGCGATGCGTGACATCACGAAGTGCAGACCGTCGAAGCACAGGAGCAGTCCGGCGAAGCATCCGATCACGGTCGACCCGGTGAGGCGGCGTACGAGGCGTGCCAGCACGAGCACGGTCAGGGCCCCGACCACCACGGCGGAGATGCGCCAGCCGAAGGAGTCGAGACCGAAGATCTGCTCGCCGATCGCGATGATCCACTTGCCGCCGTCCGGATGGGTGATCTGCGACGGCGAGCCGGTCGTCAGGCCGGTCAGGTCTCCCGCGACGACCTTCTCGTTGGCCTTGTCGACGAAGTCCTGCACGTAGCCGTGGTGCAGGAGCGACCACGCATCCTTGGCGTAGTAGGTCTCGTCGAACATCAGCCGGTTGGGGTAGCCGACGTTCCACACGCGAAGGATGAACGCGAGGATCGCGACCCCGATCGGCCCGATCCAGCCCCAGGCGCGCTCCGAGACGCGACTCAGGGGACGAAGTACTTCGGGCACGCAGTCGATCGTAAGGGAGGACCAACGCCACCCAAGCGCGGTGGATGTTCAACCGAATGGGTGCGCCCACCCCTGATCGGTGAGTCCTCAACCGTATGACGGCCCATTCCGTTGAACATCCACCGCCCACGAATGCACCGGGCGGGTCTGCCAGTAGCCCGTCCACAGGGAGCGCTGCGTCGGCCGCGGCTTCGATTCGTACGGCTTGTGCTGGCTTTATGCGTACGCCGAGTCCCGTCCCTGGCCATCTGGCGCGCCGCGCCTTCGCCCGCGATGAAGCGCTGGCCGCGGGAATCACGCCGAGAATGCTGCAGCATCCGCGCTTCGAGGCGATCTTTCCTTCGGTCTACCGGGTGCGCGGCGTGGAGCTGACGCCGCGCCAATGATCGAAGCCGCTCGGCGGGCGCTGCGTCACCTGCCGGCCCGATGCGCGGATTCAGCCACGCAACGGCGCCGATCAGCGGCCTGGTCACGAAGTCGACTGTCAACGAGAACGACATCACAGGGATGGGCAATGCGGTCATGTGGCGCTTGCCGAGGCATCGACAGCCCCACGAATGTGACTGCCCGCCGTAACCGGCTGATCGCCACACCAACGGCGTCGCCAACACTCGAAGCCGCTGCACGCCACCGGAACTGGTGGGGTGCCGGACGGGCCGTCCCGGCTTCGACGCTGCTCTGGTCGCTGGGCTTGAGCTGGGAGCCCTCGAGGCCGATGCACTTCACGTGGCGCGCGACCTCCACCTGGCCATCGACGGCATCATGCTGCACCGCACGGAGCGTCATGCCGCGATCGGACGATCATCAGGTCGTCCGCCGAGGCGGCACTGGTCGGCACCGCTGTCTCGATGCGCCTGGTCGACGTGGTGGCTGCTGGCGACTGGCTGCTGCACCGGGGGTACACGACGGCGAGCTCGATCGCGGCGTTCGTCGAGCGAGACAGCTGGCGCCCTGGCACCGCCGTCGTACGGGAGAGGGGCTCGCCGTGGATGGACGATCGATCGAGATCCTTGAAGGAGTTCCGCAGACTCGTTGCATCCTGGTCGCTGCGGGACTGCCGGCGCCGGAGCTCGAATCTCGACGTGTTCGACGATCACGGGCTCTTCCTCGGCTGCGGTGACCTGGTCTATCGGCGGTGGAAGCTGCTCATCGAGTACGAGGGTCGTCAGCACGCGATGGACCCGGTCCAGTTCGCGAGCGACATCGACCGCTACTCCCGGTGGCGGGCCGACGGCTGGGACTACCTGCAGGTCACCCAGGCCCGGCTCGCCAGTCCCCGCGCGCTCGTACGTCGGGTGCACGGGATGCTCGTCGAGCGCGGATACGACGGTCCGGTCCCGGAGTTCGGTGCTGGCTGGGACGCATTGTTCGCCGCAGCCCGGGGTCGCGCCATACGCGGCATCGCGGCCTGAAAATCGGTGCGCCACCAACCGAATCTGGGCTCATTTGGTTGATGAGTCACCGATCGGTGTCCGGTGCTGGCATTCGGTTGAGGATCCACCGCTCACCGGGTGGGAGGATGGACGACATGCTGATTCTCGCCGCCACACCCATCGGTCAGGTGGCTGATGCGAGCAGCCGGCTCGGTGAGGCGCTGACCTCCGCCGACGTCGTGGCCGCCGAGGACACCCGCAGGCTCAAGCGCCTCACCTCCGAGCTCGGCATCGAGATCACCGGCCGGATCGTGTCGTACTTCGAGGGCAATGAAGAACGCCGTACGCCAGAGCTGGCGGCGATGCTGCGCGACGGTCTCACCGTGGTGTTGGTGACCGACGCCGGCATGCCGAGCGTCTCCGACCCCGGCTACCGCCTGGTCGTCGCTGCGATCGATGCCGACGTCACGGTCACGGCGATCCCCGGACCGTCGGCCGTGCTCACCGCGCTGGCGGTGTCCGGCCTGCCGGTCGACCGGTTCTGCTTCGAGGGTTTCCCACCGCGCAAGACGGGGGAGCGTACGCGGGCGTTCACCGAGCTCGTCGCCGAGCGGCGCACCATCGTGTTCTTCGAGTCGCCGCATCGTACCGAGGCAACGCTGCGGGCGATGGCCGACGTGTTCGGCGCCGAACGCCCGGCGGCGGTGTGCCGCGAGCTGACCAAGACGTACGAGGAGGTGGCTCGTGGGGGACTCGGCGAGCTGGTCGAATGGGCCGTGGGGCAGGAACAGGGCGTCCGTGGCGAGGTGACGATCGTGCTCGGCGGGGCGCCCGCCGACGCCCGCACGTACACCGCCGATGACCTCAAGGCGCTCGTCGCCGAGCGGCAGGCCGAAGGGCTGTCGCGCAAGGATGCCGTCGAGCAGGTTGCTGGCGAGACGGGCGCTCGCAAGAAGGACGTCTACGACGCCGCGCACTCGTGAGCCGGCTGACCAGCCCGACTAGGATTGCAGCCGTGTCAGATTCCACGTTCTACGTCACCACCCCGATCTACTACGTCAACGATGCCCCGCACATCGGGCACGGCTACACGACGGTCATGGGTGACATCATCACGCGGTGGCACCGCCAGCGCGGTGAGAACGTCTGGTACCTGACCGGCACCGACGAGCACGGCCAGAAGGTCCTCCGCAAGGCGGAGGACAACGGCGTCAGCCCGCAGCAGTGGGTCGACAAGCTCGTCGAGGACGAGTGGAAGCCGCTGCTTGCCACCCTGGACGTCGCCAACGACGACTTCATCCGCACCACCGACCAGCGCCACATCGACGGCTCGAAGGCGTTCTGGCAGGACCTGCATGACCGTGACGCCGTCTACAAGGGCAGCTTCGAGGGTTGGTACAGCGTCGGTTCCGAGGAGTTCGTCGGCGAGGACGACGTCACCGACGGCGAGGGCGACGACGAGGGGTTCAAGGTCTCCAAGCTGGACGGCAGCCGGGTCGAGCTGGTCGCCGAGGAGAACTACTTCTTCAGGCTGGGCGACTACCAGCAGCAGCTGCTCGACTTCTACGAGGCCAACCCCGACTTCATCCAACCCGAGTCCGCCCGCAACGAGGTCATCTCGTTCGTCAGCCGGGGTCTGCGGGACCTCTCGATCTCGCGCTCGACGTTCGACTGGGGCATCGGGGTCCCGTGGGACGACAACCACGTCCTGTACGTGTGGATCGAGGCACTCCTCAACTATGTGACGGCGATCGACTACGGCACCGACGCCGAACGCTTCGATGAGATCTGGCCCGCCAACATCCACCTGGTCGGCAAGGACATCGCCCGCTTCCACGCGGTCATCTGGCCCGCGATGCTGATGGCCGCCGGCAAGCCCGTCCCGCACCGCGTCTTCGCTCACGGCTGGCTCCTGGTCGGCGGGCAGAAGATGAGCAAGTCCAAGGCCAACGGCATCCGGCCCGACGAGCTCGTCAACACGTTTGGATCCGACGCCTACCGCTACTACTTTGCCCGCGCCCTGACGTTCGGCAGCGACGGCTCGATCTCCTGGGAGGACATCAACGCCCGCTACCACGCCGAGCTCGCCAACGGCTACGGCAACCTCGCCTCGCGGGTCGCCGCGATGATCGGCAAGTATTTCAACGGTGCGCTGCCTGCTGCTGGCGCAACCACCGCCGCCGAGCAGAAGGTCATCGACGTCGTCGCATCTGCGGTCGCCGACGCCGACGCCGCGATCGACGCGATCGCCCCGCACGATGCGCTGACCGCGATCTGGCGGATCGTCGACGAGCTCAACGGCTACCTCACCGAGCAGGCCCCGTGGAAGGTCGCCAAGGACGATCCCGACTCCGACCGTCTGGCCACCATCCTGGCCACCGCCGCCGAGGGCCTTCGCGTGCTTGCGGTCGTGCTCAACCCGGTGATGCCCAAGGCGTCTGCCATTCTGTGGGACTCGCTCGGGGCTGAGTCCGCGCTCGGCCCGCTCGCCGCGCAACGTGTCGACGGCGTCGCCGCCTGGGGACAGCTGCCCACCGGCACGACGATCACCAAGCCGTCGTCGCTGTTCCCCCGTATCGAAGCCTCCGCCGAGTGAGCTGGCCGGAGACGCCCGCGCGGCTGCCGTCCCCGGTGGTGGACAACCACTGCCACATGGACATGGCGCCCAGAGACCTGGACGCCATGACGGTCGACGAAGCGCTCGACCGCGCAGCCGCGGTCAACATCACCCGCATCGTGCAGGTCGGCTGCGACCTGCCAGGTGCTCGCTGGGCGGTCGAGACGGCGCAGGCGTACGACTCGGTCGTCGCAGCCGTTGCGCTGCACCCCAACGAGGCCCCGCGGCTCGCCGAGGCAGGCATGCTCGACAAGGCGCTGGCAGAGATCGACGCCCTGGCGGGCGGGGGCGATCACGTACGCGCTGTCGGCGAGACCGGGCTCGACTACTTCCGCACCGGAGACGAGGGCAAGGAAGCGCAGCACCACTCGTTCCGCGAGCACATCCGGATGGCCAAGCGGCACGACAAGGCGCTGATGATCCACGATCGCGATGCGCACGACGACGTGCTCGAGATCCTCGATGACGAGGGCACCCCCGAGCGTACGGTCATGCATTGCTTCTCCGGTGACGCCGACTTCGCAACCCAGTGCGTCGAGCGCGGTGCATTCCTGTCGTACGCGGGCACCGTGACCTTCAAGAATGCGGCCAACCTGCGTGAGGCGCTGCTGGTCACCCCGCGCGACCGGATCCTCGTGGAGACCGATGCGCCCTTCCTCACACCTTCACCGCACCGCGGACGACCCAACGCGTCATACCTGATCCCGCTCACAGTCCAGTTAATGGCTGAAACGCTGGGGATTTCTGTCGGCGACCTGTGTGCGGACATCAACGCCAACACCGACCGCGCCTACGGAGGCAGCTGGCCCGAACGAATTTGACCCTGCGGTGGCCCTCGCTATGGTGAGAGACTGCCAAGACCTCAGATTCCAAGGATCAAGCAGTGCCCCACGCAGCACCCAGCAAACACAGCCACGCTCATCGACGCCCGCGTCGATCGACTTCGCTGATCGCCCTCAACCTGGCGATCGTGTTGTTGGTCGCCGGCGGAACTGCCGCCTACGGCGCGTTCAGCAAGACCATCACCGTCACGGTCGACGGCCAGACCGACAAGGTCCGCACGTTCGGCGACAACGTGGCTGACGTCCTCGCCGCCAAGGAGATCACGATCACCGGCGGCGACAAGCTCAGCCCCTCGCCGACTGCGAGCATCGAGGACGGCGACTCGATCAACGTCTCCTACGCCAAGCCCGTGACCCTCGCGGTCGACGGCACCGTCACGAAGCACACCGTCTTCGATCGTACGGTCGGCGAAGCCCTCGACGAGCTGGGCGTGAAGCCTGCCGCCGGCGCGTACGTCTCGGACAAACGCTCCAAGGAGCTGTCCCGCACCGGCTCGCAGATCGTGGTCAGCTCCGAGAAGTCGCTGACTGTCACCGCCGACGGCAAGTCCTCGACGGTCACGACGAAGGCGCCGACCGTCGCCAAGGTGCTGGAGGCCGCCGACGTCACGCTCGATGCGGACGACGAGGTCAAGCCGGGCACGACGGCGTTCGTGAAGCCGGACCAGAAGCTCAAGGTCGTCCGCATCGAGAAGGTCACCAAGACCGAAGAGGTGTCGGTGAAGTTCCCGGTGGAGGTCCGCAAGGACCCCAAGGCCTCCAAGGGCGAGGTCACGGTCGTGAAGAAGGGCAAGAAGGGCAAGAACCGCGAGAAGGTCACCCTCGTCATGGCTGATGGCAAGGTCCGCGACCGCGTCGTCCTGAACAGGGAGGTGCTGGTCAAGCCGGTCGGGCAGGTCGAGTCACACGGCACGAGCACCACGCCGCCCGACAGCGTCTGGGACAAGATCGCCCGGTGCGAGTCCGGCGGAAACTGGTCGATCAACACCGGCAACGGTTACTACGGCGGACTGCAGTTCAGCGCCGCGACGTGGCACAGCGTCGGCGGTCCGGGGCTGCCGCACCAGCACAGCCGCGAGGTGCAGATCAAGTACGCCAAGATCCTCCAGGCCCGCTCGGGTTGGGGTCAATGGGGTTGCGCCCACGCGAGGTTCGACTGACACCGCCGCGGCTCCTCGGCCCGTCCGACATCCGAGAGCTGGCTGAGTCCTGCGGGATCCGGCCCACCAAGCAGCGGGGGCAGAACTTTGTCACCGATGCCAACACGGTTCGCCGGATCGTCAAGACGTCCGGCATCGGTCCAGGCGATGTCGTCGTCGAGATCGGTCCGGGTCTCGGCTCGCTGACCCTCGGTCTGCTCGAGACCGCAGACCATGTCACTGCGGTCGAGATCGACGAGGTGCTGGCGGCTCAGCTGCCGTCGACGATCTCCACGTACGCGCCGGATCAGGTCGACGCCTTCGATCTCGTCGTCGCCGATGCCATGAAGGTCACCTCGCTGCCCGGACCAGCGCCGACGGCGATGGTCGCCAACCTGCCGTACAACGTCTCAGTGCCGGTGCTGCTCACGTTCTTCGAGCGGTTCCCGTCCATCCAGACCGGTCTGGTGATGGTTCAGGCGGAGGTCGCGCATCGCCTCGCGGCAGGTCCGGGGTCGAAGACGTACGGCGTGCCGTCCGTGAAGTCTGCCTGGTACGCCGAGATGCGCCTGTCCGGCTCGGTCGGTCGCAACGTCTTCTGGCCGATGCCCAATGTCGAGTCGTCGCTGGTGGCCTGGAAGCGTCGCCCGGAGCCCGGTGACGAGGCACATCGCCTGCGTACGTTCGCCGTCATCGATGCCGCATTCGCCCAGCGCCGCAAGACCATGCGCGCGGCGCTGTCGTCGCTCGCAGGTTCCGGCGTGGCGGCCGAGGAAGCACTGGTCAAGGCCGGCATCTCGCCCCAGGCCCGCGGCGAGTCGTTGGGCATCGAAGAGTTCGCCCGCCTCGGCGAGTTCCTCTGAGACTGCCGCTGGACCTTCCGGGTCTGCGAACCACCGATCACCCCAACCACTAGGTTGTTCCGAGTGAACGTCGCCACCGTCCGCGTACCCGCGAAGATCAATCTGTGCCTGGGCGTGGGTCCTGTGCGTGAGGACGGCTATCACCCGCTTGCGACCGTCTACCAGGCTGTGGGGCTTCACGACGAGGTACGAGCGGTCAGCCGCGCCGACGACGAGATCAACGTCGCGATGCACACCGAGCTCGACGTACGTTCAGAGCTCGCGACCGTCCCCGAGGACGACGACAACCTCGCGGTCAAGGCCGCCAAGCTCCTCCGCGACAAGACCGGATTCGTCGGTGGCGTCGACCTGGCGATCCGCAAGGTGATCCCGGTTGCCGGCGGGATGGCAGGTGGTTCCGCCGATGCGGCCGCTGCGCTCGTGGCCTGCAACGACGCGTGGGGCACCGGGCTCAACCGCGGCGACCTCGAGCAGCTCGCCGCCGAGCTCGGCAGCGATGTGCCGTTCCTCCTCCACGGCGGCATCGCGGTCGGCGGTGGACGCGGCGAGACCATCAGCCCCGTGCTCGCGCGCGGCTCCTATTACTGGGTGTTCGCCATCGCCGCCGAGGGACTCTCGACGGCGGCCGTGTACGCCGAGTTCGACCGCCTCAACGAGGACGCCAAGGTGCCCGATCCCAAGGTGCCCGACGAGCTGCTGGCCGCATTGCGCGCTGGCGACGCGGAGGCGCTCGGCGATGCACTGTCGAACGATCTCACCGAAGCGGCGCTCTCGCTCCGCCCCGAGCTGCAGGACACCCTCGAGGTCGGCATCGAGGCGGGTGCGCTCGGCGCCCTGCTCTCGGGCTCCGGTCCAACGGCGATGTTCCTCGCCTCCGACGAGCAGCACAGCCTCGACATCGCCTTCGCCCTCACCAGCGCCGCGGCATGCGCGGACGTCGTGCAGTCACACGGTCCCGTACCCGGCGCCCGACTCGCCTGAACCCCGCGATGTGTGACGTTCCGGGCGTCTCGCCCACGAAATGACGCCCGTATGGTCACAAATCGCGGGGACGGGGCGGGTCAGCCCTCGATCAGCTCGGTCAGCTCGAGCCAGCGGTGCTCGTGGTCTGACACCTTCTGCTCCAGCTCCGCGACTTCCCGGGTCAGCGCGGTGAGACCGGGTACGTCAGCGGGATCGTGCTCGGCCATCTCGACGTGCAGGGCATCGATGCGGGCCGACAGCTTCTCCATCTTGCGGTCGATCGACCCGATCTCCTTCTTGGTGTTGCGCAGCTCGGCGCTCGACAGTCCCGAGACCGCGGCGACCGGCGCCGACGAGGTCGGCCGCTCATCCTGCTCCTTGCGCAGCCGCAGGTACTGGTCGACGCCCCCCGGCAGGTGCCGGAAGTGGCCGTCGAGGATCGCGTACTGCTGATCGGTGATCCGCTCGAGCAGGTAGCGGTCGTGCGAGACCACCAGCAGGGTGCCGGGCCAGCCGTCGAGCAGGTCCTCCATCGCGGCGAGCATGTCGGTGTCGAGGTCGTTGGTCGGCTCGTCGAGCACCAGGACGTTGGGTTCGTCGAGCAGGATCAGCAGCAGCTGCAGTCGACGCTTCTGCCCACCCGACAGATCGCGTACGGGGGTCGCCATCTGCGCGTTGCTGAAGCCGAGCCGCTCGAGCAGCTGCGAGGGCGTCATCTCCTTGCCGCCGGAGACGTACGCGGTGCGCTGGCGCCCGATCACGTCGCTGACGCGGTCGCCGCCGACCTCCTTGAGCTCGTTGAGCTCCTGGGTCAGCGCGACGACCTTGACGGTCTTGCCGCGCTTGACCCGGCCCGTCGTCGGCTGACCCTTGCCGATCACCAGGTTGAGCAAGGTCGACTTGCCCACCCCGTTGGCGCCGAGGATGCCGGTGCGCTCTCCGGGGCCGATGCGCCACTCGACGTTCTTGAGCACGTGGAGGTCTCCGTACGAGACCGAAACGTCGTGCAGGTCGACGACGTCCTTGCCAAGACGCGCTGTCGCCATCTGCTTGAGCTCGATCGGATTGCGCGGCGGCGGCTCGTTCTCGATGAGCGCGTTGGCGGCGTCGATGCGGAACTTCGGCTTGGCCGTACGCGCGGGTGCCCCACGGCGGAGCCAAGCCAGCTCCTTGCGCATGAGGTTCTGGCGCTTCGACTCGGTTGCCGAGGCGTGCCGGTCGCGCTCGACGCGCTGCAGGATGTACGCCGCGTAGCCGCCCTCGAAGGGCTCGACGATGCCGTCGTGCACCTCCCACGTGGCGGTGCAGATCTCGTCCAGGAACCACCGGTCGTGGGTCACGACGAGCAGGCCGCCGGAGTTGTTGGACCATCGCGTCTTGAGGTGGCCGGCGAGCCAGGTGATGCCCTCGACGTCCAGGTGGTTGGTCGGCTCGTCGAGGAACAGCACGTCGTCGTCGCCGATGAGCAGTGCTGCAAGCGCAATACGTCGTCGCTGGCCGCCGCTGAGCGTGCCGACGGTGGCGTCCCACGGGATGTCGGCAACGAGTCCGGAGACGACGTCGCGAATCTTCGCGTCGCTGGCCCACTCGTACTCGGGGATGTCGCCGACCACGGCATGGCCGACGGTCTGCTCGTGATCGAGGGTGTCGGTCTGGTCGAGCACGCCGATCGTGACACCGCCGCGGCGCGTCACTCGGCCCGAGTGTGGTTCGAGGCGGCCGGCGAGGATCGCGAGGAGTGTCGACTTGCCGTCGCCGTTGCGTCCGACGATGCCGATGCGGTCACCTTCGTCGATGCCGAGCGTCACCGACTCGAAGACGGTCTTGGTCGGGAAGTCCACGCCCACTGATTCGACGCCGAGGAGATGTGCCACCGCACGAGTTTACGCGGCCGGGGTTGGTCGGTGTTCAGTGGTCGAAGGGGCGCGAAAGCGTACGCAGCGCGTCGGCGAGCGCGGTCGCTTCGCCGGCGGAGAGCCCGGCGAGCAGAACCTGCTCGTGGGCCAGCAGCGCGTCGAGTGCACCGTCCACAGCAGCCCTGCCGCGCTCCGTCAGCCTGACCTGTACCCCTCGCCGGTCCACCGGGTCAGGCAGCCTTTCGACGAGACCCTTGCCGACGAGCCGATCGACTCGGTTGGTCATGGTGCCGCTGGTCACCAGCGTCTCCTGCACCAGCTGCCCGGGGGAGAGCTGATAGGGCTTGCCGGACCTGCGGAGGGCAGACAGCACGTCGAACTCAGATGACTCGAGGTCGTGGTCGGCGAACGCTTGCTTGCGGGCCCGATCCAGGTGCAGCGCGAGTCTGGTGACGCGACTGAGCACCTGCATCGGCGAGACGTCCATGTCGGGACGTTCGCGCCGCCACGCAGCGATCAGGCGATCGACGTCGTCCTCACCAGCCCGGGCCATGACTCCATGGTAGGCGTCAAGATTCTTGACGTCGAGAGGATTCATGGGCAGGCGAGTCTCTTTGCAGGCTGCTAGGTTTCCACGCATGAAGACTGCCGCGACTGCCTTGGCCGGACTCGTTCTTGCCTTCACGATGACTGCCTGCGGTGGAAGTGACGATCCCGAGGCGGACGTCCGCAAGGAGCTCAAGGACGTCGGGCTGTCCGAGTCGGTGACTGACTGTGCCATCAAGGAGATCAAGTCGGATGCCGGGAGCCTCGACAAGTTCAAAAAGCTCGACGCGTCCGAACAGTCGACCATGGCTGCCAAGGCAGGCTCGACCTGCTCGAAGGACATGAGCAAGGACGACCTCGGCGAACTGGCGGACACGCTCGAGGACCAGGATGTCGATCTCAACAACCCGACGTTCCGCAAGTCCTACATCACCGGCATGACCACGCAGGGCGTGCCCGAAGAGCTGGCCAACTGCATCGTCGACAAGGCGATCGACCAAAAGCTGAAAGCCACCGACCTCATCGATGCGCAGACGATCCAGAAGCTCGCGGCTGCGTGCGATTGACCCGGTGGGCATAGATTCGCCTGTATGAATGCTGCCGACGCCCTTGCTGCTGGACCCACCCGACAGGCTGAGCTCCTCGCGGCCGGCACACTGACGTCGCGGGAGCTTGCCGAGGCGGCCCTGGCGGCCATCGAACGCGTCAACCCCGCCATCAACGCGACGGTTGCGGTGTTCGAAGACGAGGCGCTGGCCGCCGCGGACACCGCAGATCGCCGACGTGCGGCGGGGGAGTCGGGCCCGTTCCTCGGCATCCCGATCGCGGTCAAGGACGACGTCGACATGGCGGGCAAGGTGACCGGCAAGGGCAGCAGGTCCACGTCCAGGGCGGCAGCACAGGACAGCGACCTCGTCGCAGCCCTGCGGTCAGCCGGAGCCGTGATCCTCGCCAAGTCGAGCCTGCCCGAGCTGGCGATCTTCGGGTTCACCGAGTCGGACGCTCTTGGCATCACCCGCAACCCCCACAACCATGCCCACACGCCTGGCGGGTCGTCGGGTGGATCGGCGGCCCTCGTCGGCGCGGGAGCGGTCGGCATCGCGACGGCATCGGATGGTGCGGGCTCGATCCGCATCCCGGCGGCGTGCTGCGGGCTCGTCGGGTTCAAGCCCACGCACCACACGATGCCGAGCTCAGGTGGATGGCACGACCTTTCGACACAGGGCTGCGTGGCTCAACGGGTGGCCGACAGCGCGCTGTTCCTCGACACGTTCGGCACGTTCTCGACGTCGCTGGTCGAGGCAGCGGCCCAAGACCCCGAGCGAATGCGGATCGGCCTCTCCTACAGCGCGGCGGCAGCCACGAAGGCGATGCCGCTCGATCCCCGCGTACGCAAGGCACTCGAGGCCGCGGCCGACTCGTTCCGTGCCGCAGGGCACACCGTCACCGAGGTCAAGATCCCGTACGACACCGACTCCAAGTCGCTGACGATCCGCTACCTCGCCGGCATCCGTGACGCCGCCGATGGAACCGACGACCCGTCGAAGCTGGAGAAGCGCACCAAAGGCATCGCCCGCCTGGGTCGACCATTTGGCAACAAGACCGTCGCCTGGGCGATTCGCAAGGGCCAGGAGTGGGGCGGGGCCGTCCACGACAAGCTCGGCGTCGACGTGCTGCTCACCCCGGTCATGTCCGGCCCGGCTGCCCCGGTCGAGAACTGGAAGGGCAAGGGGCCGCTGCGGACGGTGCTGTCGATGAACTCTTTCTATCCCTACAGCGCCCAGTGGAACCACGCCGGCGTTCCCGCGGTCTCGATGCCGGCAGGCAAGACCGAAAAAGAAGGTCTTCCCCTTGCGATCCAGCTCATCGCACGCCGCGGCGACGACGCGCGCCTGATGTCGTTGGCCGGCCAGTTCGAGCGAACGACGTGAGCTGGGATCCGTCGCACTACCTGCAGTTCGCGGCCGATCGCTCTCGGCCGTTCCTCGATCTGGTCGCACGTATCCAGGGAGAACCCAGATCGATCGTCGACCTGGGGTGCGGGCCGGGTCACCTGACGCAAGTGCTGCGTACGCGCTGGCCCGAGGCGGCGATCCATGGCGTCGACTCGTCGCCGGAGATGATCGACCGGGCGAACGCAGACAACGCCGACGATCGGGCCACCTACGAGGTCGCCGACGTCGCCACGTGGTCACCAGCGAGCGAGGTCGACGCGATCGTCTCCAACGCACTCTTCCAGTGGGTGCCCGATCAGCTGGCCGTCATCGAGCGGCTCTCCTCGCACGTCGCTCCCGGCGGCACGTTCGCGCTGCAGGTGCCCAACAACTACGCGGGCCCGAGTCATACGCTGCTGCACGAGATCTCGTCGCGTGGTCCGTACGCGAGCCACACCGAGCACCTCCACGCCAACCGCGAGATGCCGCCCGAGGCGTACCTCCAGCTCTTCAACCAGCTCGGGTGGGAGTCGGACGTGTGGGAGACGACCTACCTGCACGTGCTGCACGGCGAGGATGCGGTGTTCGACTGGATCTCCAGCACCGGAGCCCGGCCGATCATCCAGGCGCTGCCGGACGGACTGCGCGAGGAGTTCATCGACGAATACAAGACCGCACTGCGGGTGGCCTACCCGCACACGCCACACGGCACGGTGTTTCGCTTCGAGCGGGTCTTCGCCGTCGCCAGACAGACCGACTAGTACCGGTACGCTTGGCTCTGCCGATGAAGCAATCCCCGGTTGGTCTGCCGGCAGGGCCCGCCGCACTTTGAATGCGGACAAGCGACGTAGGTTCGACTCCTACCCGGGGAGCTCAACCAAGGAGACAGCATCAAACCCTCTGAGCAGGTCACCGCGATCGTCCTTGCTGCTGGTGCAGGGACGCGGATGAAGTCAGCCCGCGCCAAGGTCCTCCACGAGGTCGGTGGCCGCAGCATGATCGAGCACGCCCTGCGCGCCGTGAGTGGGGCGGGAGCATCGACACTGGTCGCCGTCGTCGGACACGACCGCGAGCAGGTCTCGGCAGCGATCGACGCCTACAGCCCGAGCGTCATCCACGCGGTCCAGGAGGAGCAGCGCGGCACGGGTCACGCCGTCCAGATCGCGCTCGACGCGCTCGAGGATGCGCCGACCGGCACGGTCCTGGTGACGTACGGCGACGTGCCCCTGCTTTCCGCGCAGGCGCTGGCAGAGCTTCTGGTCGACCACCGGGCTGCCGGTCGCGCCGTCACCATCCTGACCGCCGAGCTCGACGACCCGACGGGCTACGGACGCATCCTGCGCAACGACGCCGGTGACGTCACCGCGATCCGGGAGCACAAGGACGCCACCGACGAGCAGCGTGCCGTGCGCGAGATCAACAGCGGGATCCTCGCCATCGAGGCGGAGTTCCTGTTGACGGCGATCAAGAGCCTCGAGTCCAACAACGCACAGGGCGAGCTCTACCTGACCGACATCGCCGGTCGCGCGTTCGACGAAGGCCGGCCCGTCGGTGCGCACCTGCTCGAAGACGTCTGGCAGACCGAGGGCGTCAACGATCGCGCGCAGCTCGCCCGCCTGGGCCGCGAGCTCAACCGCCGCCAGACCCAGCACTGGATGAGCGAAGGCGTCACGATCGTCGACCCCGAGACGACGTGGATCGACTCTGCCGTCACCCTCGCGCAGGACGTGACGCTGATGCCCGGCACGCAACTGCTCGGCGCGACCACCGTCGGTGAGGGCGCAACGATCGGCCCCGACACCACGCTGCGCAACGTCGAGGTCGGCGCCGACGCCACCGTCATCCGCACACATGGCTCCGACGCGGTCATCGGTGACGGGGCGACGGTCGGCCCGTTCGCGTACCTCCGCCCCGGCACCGAGCTCGGTGCCCAGGGCAAGATCGGAACCTTCGTCGAGACCAAGAACGCCCGCATCGGCGACGGCGCCAAGGTGCCGCACCTGTCGTACGTCGGCGACGCGGACATCGGCGAGGGCACCAACATCGGGGCAGGCACGATCTTCGCCAACTACGACGGCGTCAACAAGCACCGCACGACGGTCGGCAAGCACGCACGTACGGCGTCCAACAACACATTCGTCGCACCCGTCACGATCGGCGACGGCGCACACACCGGCGCCGGAACGACGGTCCGCAAGGACGTGCCACCCGGGGCGCTTGCGGTCAGCAAGGGCGAGCAGAGGAACATTGAGGGATGGGTCGAGCAAAAGCGACCCCACACCACCTCCGCAGAAGCTGCGCGGGCAACCAAGGGAAAGAACTCTGATGGCGAGCAGTAGCTTCTCCAAGCGCACTCCGACCAAGAACCTCATGCTGTTCTCGGGTCGAGCGCACCCCGTGCTCGCCCAGGAGGTGGCCGACCTCCTCGAGATCGACCTCGTGCCGACCACCTCGTACGACTTCGCCAATGGCGAGATCTACGTGCGCTTCGAGGAGTCCGTGCGCGGCTGCGACGCATTCATCATGCAGAGCCACGCGCAGCCGATCAACGACGCGATCATGGAGCAGCTCCTCATGATCGATGCGCTCAAGCGGGCGTCGGCCAAACGCATCACGGTGATCCTGCCGTTCTACGGCTACGCCCGTCAGGACAAGAAGCACCTCGGCCGCGAGCCGATCTCGGCTCGCCTGATGGCGGACCTGTTCCTCGCCTCCGGTGCCGACCGCCTCATGACGGTCGACCTGCACACCGCGCAGATCCAAGGCTTCTTCGACGGACCGGTCGACCACCTTCTCGCAATGCCGATCCTCACGCGGTACGTCAAGAAGAAGTACGGCAAGAAGCCGCTCGCCGTCGTGTCGCCCGACGCCGGCCGCATCAAGGTCGCCGAGTCGTGGGCGTCGGCGTTGAACGAGGCGCCACTGGCGTTCATCCACAAGACCCGCGACGAGACCAAGCCCAACGAGACCAAGGCCAACCGGGTCGTCGGTGAGGTCGAGGGTCGCGTGTGCATCCTGGTCGACGACCTCATCGACACCGGCGGCACGATCGTCCAGGCGGCCGAGGCACTGATGGCTGACGGCGCTGAAGATGTCGTCATCGTCGCCACGCACGCGGTGTTCTCCGGACCGGCCGTCGACCGCCTCAAGAACTCGACAGCGTGTGAGGTCATCGTCACCAACACGTTGCCGCTGTCGGACGATCAGCGTTTCGACAAGCTCACGGTGCTCTCGATCGCACCTCTGCTGGCCCAGGCCACGGCGGCGGTGTTCGAGGACGGCTCCGTCACCAGCCTGTTCAAGAACTAGAGGCGTCACATGCGTCCATCGTTTCCCAGCAGGTGCTGGGAAACGTGCACGTCACCCTCGTTGCAACAGTGGTGAGGTGTCGGTTCTCGGAGTGAGGTCGCGAAGGAACGCGATCTGCGGATTTCTCGCTCAGGTGCGCCTGCGATAAGATCGCTGAGTTGCCTCGGCGAGGGTCCTACGGGACCGTGATCGACAGGGCGCTCCACAGGAGTGCTGTGTTGAGCGCACTGTCCGAAACAGGTTGGCGGGGCAGCCACCTACTTCGCATCCACAACGTATCGAAACGAGAAACTCTTCATGGCTGAGATCAAGATCGCCGCCGAGGCACGCACCGAGTTCGGCAAGGGCGCGGCCCGCCGCATCCGTCGTGCCGACAACGTCCCGGCCGTCCTCTACGGACACGGCTCGGATCCAGTGCACGTCACGCTGCCCGGGCACCAGCTCATGTTGGCGCTCAAGAACTCCAACGCACTGCTCACGATTGACCTGGGCACCGAGCAGCACCTCGCGATCCCCAAGCAGATCCAGCGCGATCCGATCAAGGGTTTCATCGACCACGCTGACCTCCTCATCGTCAAGAAGGGCGAGAAGGTCACGGTCGACGTCCGCATCCACGTCGTCGGTGAAGCGATCAGCGGCAACCTCGTCGTGACCGAGAACAACACGATCGCGGTCGAGGCCGAAGCCACCCACATCCCCGAGTCCTTCGAGGTCTCGGTCGAGGGTCTCGACGCCGGCGCCCAGATCCACGCCAGCGACATCGAGCTGCCTGCCGGTTCGACCCTTGCGGTCGACAGCGACCTTCTCATCGTCAACATCACCGCCGCTCCGACCGCCGAGCAGCTCGAGGCCGAGCTCGCCGAGGCCGAGGCCGAGGCCGGCATCGAGCACGAGGTCAGCGACGCCGAGGCTGAGGCCGAGGCTGAGGGTGACGCCGAGGCTGCGCCTGAGGGTGACGCGGCGGAGTCCACTCCAGCCGAATGACAAGCAGGGTCGAGTGACCTGGTTGGTCGTCGGGCTCGGCAACCCGGGCTCGAAGTACGCCGCGACCCGCCACAACGTCGGCTACTTCGTGACCGACGTCCTCGCGGAGCGGGTCGGCGGTTCGTGGAAGAAGCACAAGTCAGGTCTCGCCGACGTGATCGAAGGTCGGCTTGCGGGCGAGCGAGTCGTGCTCGGCCGTTCACGGTCGTACATGAACGAGAGCGGCGGGCCCGTCTCTTCGCTGACCAGCTTCTATGACGTCGAGCCCGATCACGTCATCGTGATTCACGACGAGCTAGACATCGACTTCGGCATGCTGCGCATCAAGCTCGGCGGCGGCGACAACGGTCACAACGGGCTGAAGTCGATCCGACAGTCGCTGGGCACGGGTGACTTCTTCCGCGTACGGGTCGGCATCGGGCGTCCGCAGGGACGGCAGAGCGTGCACGACTTCGTTCTGAAGCCCTACTCGTCGACCGAGCGCAAGGACCTCCCCACGTATGTCGTCGAGGCCGCCGACGCCGTCGAGAGCCTCCTGACGCAGGGACTAGAAGCCACCCAGAGTGCGTTCAACAGATAAGACATGACTGTGCTTCTGAAATGACATTGCCCAAGCTTGCGACCCTGGTCGCCGCCGAGCCCACGATCGCGGGCGCGCTCGCAGACCGCGTCGGCGGCCTGGCAGAGCTCGACCTGCAGGCGCCCGAACCGCTGCGCCCGTTCCTGACCCAGGCGCTGGCCTCGCAGTCGACGGTGCTTGCCGTCACGGCGACCGCCCGGGAGGGTGAGGACCTGGTCGCCCAGCTCGGGGAGCTGCTCGGCAAGGACGCGGTCGTCTACTTCCCGGCGTGGGAGACGCTCCCGCACGAGCGGTTGTCGCCGCGCTCCGACACCGTCGGCCGGCGCCTCGCGGTCCTGCGCCGTCTCGTGCACCCGACCAAGGCGGGCGAGCTCGACTCGGACACGGCCACGGGACCGATCAGGGTCATCGTCGCGCCCGTACGTTCGCTGCTGCAGCCGCAGGCCAAGGGGCTCGCCGATCTCGAGCCCGTCGAGCTCCACAAGGGCGACGAGGTGGGCCTCGACACGACCGTCAGCGCTCTCGCCGCCGCAGCCTACTCGCGGGTCGACCTGGTCGAACGTCGCGGAGAGTTCGCCGTCCGCGGTGGCATCATCGACGTGTTCCCGCCGACCGAGGATCACCCGCTGCGCATCGAGTTCTTCGGCGACGAGGTCGACGAGATCCGCCGCTTCGCGGTCGCCGACCAGCGAACGCTCGAGGAGGTCACTCACGTGTGGGCGCCGCCCTGCCGCGAGCTGCTGCTGACGGGCGAGGTGCGTGTGCGAGCTGCGGAGCTCGCCGAGCGCCACCCGCGGATGGCTGAGATCTTCACCAAGCTCGCCGAGGGGCACGCGGTCGAGGGCATGGAGTCGCTGACCCCGGTGCTGACCGATGAGATGGAGCTTCTGGTCGACCTCCTGCCGGAGAAGTCGGCGATCCTGCTCTGCGATCCCGAGCGCATCCGTGCCCGAGCCGCCGACCTGGTCGCGACGAGCGAGGAGTTCCTCCAGGCATCGTGGGCTGCGGCAGCCAGCGGTGGCGAGGCGCCGATCGATCTCGGCTCGGCCGCGTTCCGCACGCTCGACGACGTACGACTTGAGACGCTCGGCCTCGGCCACACGTGGTTCACGATCTCCCCGTTCGGCCTCGACACCGATGAGAAGTCGCGATCGGTCGAGATGGAGGCTGCGCCTGCCTATCGCGGAGACACCACCGCCGCACTCGCCGACATCCGCACCTGGGTCGCCGATGGCAAGAAGGTCGTCTTCGTCGCTCCCGCCCACGGCCAGGCGCAGCGCGCCCTCGAGTGGCTGGCCGAGAACGACGTCGCCGCCTCGCTCGATGACGAGGTGACTGCGCCCTCGCCGGGGGTCGTCCAGATCATCCTCGGCGAGCTCGATCACGGTCTGGTCTCGACTCCCCTACGTTTGGCCATCCTGACGTATCAGGATCTTGTGGGACAGCGAAACGAGGTACGTACCGAGCGCAAGATGCCCTCACGCCGCCGCAAGCAGGTCGACCCACTCGAGCTGGCCACCGGTGACTTCGTCGTGCACGAGCAGCATGGCGTCGGCCGCTACGTCGAGCTGATGCAGCGGGTCGTACAAGGTGCAGCGCGCGAGTACCTCGTCATCGAGTACGCGCCGTCCAAGCGTGGCCATCCCGCCGACCGGCTGTTCGTGCCGATGGACCAGCTCGACCAGATCAGCCGCTATGTCGGCGGCGAGTCACCGTCGCTCGACAAGCTCGGCGGCGCTGACTGGACCAGTCGCAAGAACAAGGCCCGCAAGGCCGTACGCCAGATCGCCGGCGAGCTCATCAAGCTCTACGCCGCCCGCCAGGCGACCAAGGGTCACGCGTTCGGGCCGGACACTCCGTGGCAGGCCGAGCTCGAGGACGCGTTCGCGTTCGTCGAGACGCCGGACCAGATGGTCACGATCGACGAGGTCAAGCGCGACATGGAGCGCACCGTGCCGATGGATCGACTTGTCTGCGGTGACGTCGGCTACGGGAAGACCGAGATCGCCGTACGCGCTGCGTTCAAGGCGATCCAGGACGGCAAGCAGGTCATCCTGCTCGTGCCGACGACTCTGCTGGTGCAGCAGCACTATGCGACGTTCGCCGAGCGCTTCGGCCAGTTCCCGGTGACGATCAGGCCCTTGTCCCGTTTCCAGACCGACAAGGAGTCCAAGGACACCCTCGAAGGTCTCGCCAACGGTACGATCGACCTGGTCATCGGTACGCACCGCCTCCTGCAGCCCGGCGTGAAGATCAAGGACCTCGGCCTCGTGATCGTCGACGAGGAGCAGCGCTTCGGTGTCGAGCACAAGGAAGCGCTCAAGATGCTGCGCGCCGCCGTCGACGTCCTCTCGATGTCGGCCACCCCGATCCCGCGAACGCTCGAGATGGCGATCACCGGCATCCGCGAGATGTCGACCATCGCGACCCCGCCGGAGGAGCGGCACCCCGTGCTGTCGTTCGTAGGAGCGTACGAGGACGGACAGATCATCGCCGCGATCCGCCGCGAGCTGCTCCGTGAAGGTCAGGTGTTCTACATCCACAACCGGGTGCAGAGCATCGACAAGGCGGTCGCCAACATCAAACGGCTCGTCCCCGAGGCGCGCGTCGCCTCGGCGCACGGTCAGATGGGTGAGCACCAGCTCGAACAAGTCATGGTGGACTTCTGGGAGAAGCGCATCGACGTGCTCGTGTGCACCACGATCGTCGAGTCCGGCCTGGACGTGTCCAATGCCAACACCATGATCATCGAGCGCGCCGACACCCTCGGCCTCTCGCAGCTGCATCAGCTGCGCGGACGCGTAGGTCGCTCGAGGGAGCGTGCGTACGCGTACTTCCTCTATCCGCCGGAGAAGCCGCTCACCGAGACGGCGCACGACCGGCTCACCACGATCGCCCAGCACTCCGAGCTCGGCGGCGGCATGGCCGTGGCGATGAAGGACCTCGAGATCCGCGGCGCCGGCAACCTGCTCGGCGGCGAGCAGTCCGGCCACATCGCCGACGTCGGCTTCGACCTGTACGTACGCCTCGTCGGCGAGGCGGTCGCTGAGTTCCGTGGCGACGCAGCGCCGGAGCGCGAGGTCAAGATCGAGCTGCCGATCGAGGCGCACCTGCCGCACGACTACGTACAGAGCGAGCGACTTCGCTTGGAGATGTACAAGCGACTTGCCGATGTACGAGCACTCACCGAGGTCGACGAGCTTCGGGCTGAGCTGGTCGACCGCTACGGCGAGCCGCCCGAGGCCGTCGAGGTGCTTCTCGAAGTGGGCCGACTGCGCGTACGGGTCCGCGAAGCCGGGCTCGCAGAGGTCACCTCAGCCGGTCCCAACATCCGGTTCGCGCCGATCAAGCTTCCCGACTCGGCGCAGATGCGCTTGGCCCGCGTCTATCCGCGCAGCCAGTACAAGACTGCCGCCGAGATCGCGCTCGTGCCCCGACCCAAGACTGCGCCGATCGGTGGCGAACCGCTGCGTGACCGCGAGCTGCTCGAGTGGACCCGTACCGTGATCGACACGCTGGCGCCGGTCAGCTAGACCGCAAACTCGACACACTTGGCGGGCGGGCCCACCGTCACCGGTCAGCCGGTCGCCTCTTCGCGGAGCAGCGGTGGCGTGGCGTTCTTGGGCTTGATGCCGTGCTTGTCGGCGAAGAACTCGCGGACGATGTCCATGTCGGCAGCGACGTCGTCCGACGCGTGGAACGTCGGGCCGAATCCCATGGTCCTGGTGGGCGGGTCGAAGAACGCCAGCGTGATGGGCAGTCCCGTCTCCTTCGACAGTCGCAGGAAGCCTGACTTCCAGAACTCGCCCCTCCCGCGAGTGCCTTCCGCCGCGATGATCAGCCGGAACGGGTTGCCGGAGCCCGCCTCGGCAACCAGGTCTCGTACGACGGACCCGGCATCGTCACGATCGAGCGGGACACCACCCAGAGCCTTGAGCACCCACCCGAGCGGGCCCTTGAACAGCTGCTTCTTGACCAGCACGCGGGGATGCGCCCCGTCGTGCCACATGACGAGCAGCATCGTGATGAAGTCCCAGTTGGACGTGTGCGGCGCTCCGACCAAGATCCCGGTCTGCGGCACCTCCCCGACCATGCGGTAGCGCATCAAGCGCACGATTCCTCGAGCCAGCCGCTGCCGCATCATGGCGCAACCCTAGGGCGAAGACTCGTGCGTCCCTCACCCGGCGGGCGTCCGGCTGAAAAATTGCGAATTCCCCGGGTCCTAATAGCGTCGACCCATGGCCTTTTCGGGATCCTTCAGACAGTTCACGCGGACCAAGGACATCGACGATGTCATCCATCAGAATGACGAGTCGCCCAAGGGCGCGGTGGAGCCGGGGTTGCTGCGCCGCCTCTCGATGTTCGACCTGATCGGCTTCGGGATCGGCATCGTGATCGGTACCGGAATCTTCACGCTCACCGGTGTCGAGGCAAAGAACCACGCCGGGCCCGCGATCTCGCTGTCATTCGTCATCGCCGGAGTCGTCGCCATGCTCGCGGCCGTCTGCTACGCCGAGCTGGCGGCCGCCGTTCCGACAGCCGGCAGCTCGTACACGTACGCGTACGCGACGATCGGCGAGATCTTCGCCTGGATCATCGCGTGGGACCTGATCCTCGAGTTCGCGCTCGGCGCTGCCGTCGTGGCCCGCGGATGGTCGGGCTACCTGCAGGACGTTTTCGGCCTGCCCAAGGCGTTCTTCGGCGAGGAGGACTCGACGATCAACCTCGGTGCGATGGGCATCGTGCTGGTGCTGGGTCTCATCGCGATGATGGGCATCCGGCAGAGCAAGTGGCTCACCAATGCGCTCGTGCTGATCAAGGTGAGCGTCGTGGTGTTCGTCATCGCGGTGGGCGCGTTCTTCGTGAAGGTGTCGCTGTTCACCCCGTACATCCCCAAGGTCAGGAAGGAAGAGTCGGACGGTGGATCGTTGGCCCAACCCCTCTGGCAGTGGGCCAGCGGAGCAGAGCCCACGTCGTACGGCGTCACGGGCGTCCTGGTCGCCGCTGCTGTCGTGTTCTTTGCCTACAGCGGCTTCGAGGCGGTGGCCAACCTTGGTGAGGAGACAAACAACCCGGCGAAGGACATGCCGCGTGGGCTGATCGGGACGCTCGCGATCTGCACCGTCCTGTACGTGCTGGTCTGTGTCGTGCTCGTCGGGATGGTCAACTACACCGACCTCAGCGAAGGTGCACCCATCTCGGACGCCTTCAAGCAGGTCGGGATGGGCTGGGCCAGCATCCTCGTCGGCATCGCAGCCGTCGCCGGACTGACCTCGGTGATGCTCGTGGAGCTCGTCACGGTGGGCCGTATCGGTTTCGCGCTGAGCCGCGACGGCCTGCTGCCCAAGGCAATCGGCGCGATTCACCCGAAGTGGCACACGCCGTGGCGGGCGACCGGTTTCACGATGGTCCTCGTCATGATCCTTGGCGGGCTCGTGCCGCTGGGCACGCTGGCCGAGATGGTGTCGATCGGCACGCTCTTCGCGTTCCTCGTGGTGTCGGTGGCGGTCATCGTCCTGCGCCGCACCAGGCCGAAGATGAAGCGCCCGTTCCGGGTCCCGAACGTGCCGCTGATCCCGATCCTCTCTGCGGTGGCGTGCGTCGCGCTGATGACGAATCTTGCGGTCGAGACGTGGCTGCGGTTCTTGGTCTGGCTGGCGCTGGGCATGCTGATCTACATCGGGTACGGCCGCTCGCACTCGCGACTGGACGCCGAGCACAAGAATGCGAGGGGCAAGGCGGCCTCGTGAGTGCCGTGGGTAATCTTTGGGCATGCTGACCCGTGCTCGACTCGCTGTACTCGCCTTCGCCACGTTGTCCCTTGCGGCGTGCGGCAACATCCACCCCGGTGATGCAGCCGTGGTCGACGGCCACGCGATCTCGATGTCGAAGTTCGACAAGACCGCGCGCATCTATTGCGAGCTGACCCTCATCGCGGCGAACGAACAGGGTGTCACCTCGGTGCCCAATGCAGACATTCGGCGTCAGACGATCTCGGACCTCGTGACGATCCGTGTCGCTCGTGATCTCGCCGAGGACGAAGGCATCACGATCGACAAGCAGGCGTACGAGCTCTCAGGCGATCAGCTCAAGCAGATCGCGTCGGAGTTCCCCAAGGGTGATGATGCCGAGACCGTCGAGTTCGCCATCGAGAACTCCCAGGAGATCGCCGCCATCGCGACAGCGCTCGCCGAGAAGGCGACTGGAACCGTGGCGACCCAGGACAACGCCACCCAGATGGCCGAGGCCGGCCAAGCTGCGATCGTGGCAGCGTTCAAGGACCATGACGTGAAGTTCGCGCCTCGCTTCGGCCTCAGCGGCTCCATGAAGGACCTCGGTCCCACCGGCTCGCTGTCGGTCAGCAACATCGACTTCGAGGCTCCCACCGACGACGAGCTGCCCGCGGCCCAGCGCTGCGCCTGATGCGCATCGTCGTCCTCAGCCCGCGGGTGGCGCCGGGCATTCTCACGCTCGCCACGTGGGACGCGCTGCGTGACGCGACCAGCGTCATCGCCACGGAGGACGATCCGCACGTACACGCGATCAGGGCCTCTGGCATCGACGTCGAGATCTCGCGCAGCCAGCCCACGTACGCGGACAACCTGGTGTGGATCGCACCCGCCGGTGACGCCGAATGGGCGCGTACGGTCGCGGACGACCTGATGTCGGACGAGGCGGTCGGGGCTGTCGAGGTCATCTTCGGCTCGTACGACGTCCCGGGCGGCAGCCTGATCGACCTGGTCGACGTCATGGACCGGCTCCGTCGCGAGTGCCCCTGGACCGCCCAGCAGACCCACGCGTCCCTTGCTCCATACGTGCTGGAGGAGGCCCAGGAGACGTTCGAGACGCTGGAGTCTGGTGACTCCGAGCACTTGCGTGAGGAGCTCGGCGACCTGCTGATGCAGGTCGTGTTCCATGCCCGCATCGCCGCCGAGTCCGAGGGCTGGGACATCGACGACGTCACCGCCGGAATCACCGCAAAGCTCGTACGCCGCAATCCCCACGTGTTCGCCCCCGGGACGCTCGATCACGTCCCGACGACAGCGGACGAGATCGACGCACAGTGGCAACGCATCAAGCAGCAGGAACGTGCCGGCGTGATCCCACCTCTCCACGACCACTGAGGAGCGGTGAGCTGGTCGCCTTTCGTGAACGGGAAGGGCGATCACGTCACCGGCCCGGCGCTCGGGGAGTTGTCAGGCGAGCCGATCTCGGCGATGGCGAGTCGACGACTAGGCTGGAGCCTCATACGCACACCCGCTACTGAGGAGCAGTCTTGGCACGCATCGACGCCGTCGGCGCACGGGAAATCTTGGACTCACGGGGCAACCCGACCGTCGAGGTCGAGGTCGCCCTCGAAGACGGCACGATCGGCCGCGCGGCCGTGCCCTCGGGCGCATCCACGGGCGCCTTCGAGGCCGTCGAGCTCCGTGACGGAGGCAAGCGCTACCTCGGCAAGGGCGTCCTCAAGGCCGTGGCCGGCGTCAACGACAAGATCGGCCCCGCCCTCAAGGGTTTCGAGGCCGACGACCAGCGCGAGATCGACCTTGCCATGCTCGACCTCGACGGCACGCCCAACAAGGCCAAGCTCGGCGCAAACGCGATCCTCGGCGTCTCGCTCGCGGTCGCCAAGGCTGCCGCCGACTCCGCCAACTTGCCGCTGTTCCGGTACGTCGGTGGACCCAACGCCCACGTGCTCCCGGTCCCGATGCTCAACATCCTCAACGGCGGCTCGCACGCAGACTCCAACGTCGACATCCAGGAGTTCATGATCGCTCCCGTCGGTGCCGAGTCGTTCTCCGAGGCGTTGCGCCAGGGTGCCGAGGTCTACCACTCGCTCAAGTCCGTGCTCAACGCCGAAGGACTCTCGACAGGTCTCGGTGACGAAGGTGGTTTCGCACCCAACCTCGACTCCAACCGCGCTGCGCTCGAGCTCATCTCGCGTGCCGTCGAGCAGGCCGGCCTCAAGGTCGGCACCGACATCGCGTTCGCGCTCGACGTCGCCGCCTCGGAGTTCTTCACGGCATCCGATTCTGGGGCGGGCTCGTACGGTTTCGAGGGCAAGCAGACGAGCGCCGAGGAGATGTCGGCCTACTACAAGAAGCTCGTCGCCGACTTCCCGATCGTCTCGATCGAGGATCCTCTCGATGAGGACGACTGGGCCGGCTGGACGACGCTGACCGCCGACATCGGTGACCAGGTGCAGATCGTCGGTGACGACCTCTTCGTGACCAACGTTGAGCGTCTCACCCGAGGCATCTCCGAAGGTGCGGCAAACGCCCTGTTGGTCAAGGTCAACCAGATCGGTTCGCTGACCGAGACCCTCGACTCCGTCGACCTCGCCCATCGCCACGGCTTCTCCTGCATGATGAGCCACCGTTCGGGCGAGACCGAGGACACCACGATCGCCGACCTCGCGGTCGCGACCAACTGTGGTCAGATCAAGACCGGCGCTCCGGCCCGGTCCGACCGCGTCGCCAAGTACAACCAGCTGTTGCGCATCGAGGAGCTCCTCGGATCGGCCGCTGAGTACGCCGGCGTCTCCGCCTTCCCGCGGTTGGCTGTCTGACCCATGGCCACACGCGGACCACGCGGACCCGGACGGAAGCCGCCCAAGCGCGAGCCGTCAGGGTCGTCGCGTGGGCGCAAGGCGCCCAGTGCACGGACGTCGTCTGCCGCCAAGAGGCCGGCGAAGTCGGGCAGCGGTCCGCAGCTGACAACTCGGGCGATCGTGCTGCTCGCAGTGACGCTTCTGCTCGTCGGTTCCTACACGACGACGTTGCACGCGTGGTGGGAGCAGCGTGGCGAGATCCAGGCCACCAAGGCGAGGATCGTGTCCACCAAGGCGGAGATCGGATTTCTCAAGGACGAGAAGGCTCGCTGGGACGATCCCGCCTACGTCAAGCAGCAGGCGCGCTCGCGATTTGGCTGGGTCATGCCGGGCGAGGTCGGCTATCGCGTGATCGGCGCTGACGGAGTCGTACGCGGTGACGTCCCGACCCTCGACGAGCCGCCCGAGATCAAGACGTCACAGTGGTACGACAAGCTCTGGGGGAGCGTGGAGCAGTCAGGCAGGACGCCCAAGCCCAAGAAGACCGAAGATCCCAACGCCGTGATCAAGAAGCAATGACGATCGCCCAGTCCGACCTCGACGCGATCGAGGAACAGCTCGGCCGTACGCCGCGAGGGATCCTCGAGATCGCGTCGCGCTGCCCGTCCGGTCATCCCAATGTCGTCAAGACCGAGCCGCGGCTCGATGACGGCACACCGTTTCCGACGATGTTCTATCTGACCTGCGACCGTCTCGCCGCCGAGATCGGCACACTCGAGGCCTCCGGTCTGATGCGCGAGATGACCGAACGCATCGGGGAGGATGCGGAGCTCGCCGCGCACTATCAGCGTGCCCACGACTCCTACCTCGCCGAGCGCGAGGCGATTGGGCTGGTTCCGGAGATCGACGGCATCACTGCCGGAGGGATGCCGACGCGGGTGAAGTGCCTGCACGTCCTCGTCGCCCATTCGCTCGCCAAGGGGACTGGCGTCAATCCCCTCGGCGACGAGGCCCTGGAGCTGCTCGGCGACTGGTGGACCGGCAACAGCTGCGGCCCCAAGTCTGATGACTGAGCCTCGTACGAGGGTCGCCGCCTTCGACTGCGGCACCAACTCGATCAGGCTGCTGGTCTGCGACCTGCAGGGCGACGTCAAGACAGATCATCTTCGCGAGATGAAGATCGTGCGCCTCGGCCAGGACGTCGACCGTACGGGTCATCTCGCCGACGAGGCCATCGGGCGGACCCTGCATGCGACTCGCGACTTCGCCGAGACGATCCCGCTGCTGGGCGTCGAACGGATCGTCTTCTGCGCCACCTCGGCCGTACGCGACGCCGACAATGGCGGGGCGTTCTGCGATGCGATCGAAGGCATCCTCGGCGTACGACCGATCGTGCTCGACGGTCCAGCCGAAGCGCGGGCGGGATTCCTCGGCGCCACCCGCGACCTCGAACCGGCGCGCACCTTGGTCGTCGACATCGGCGGGGGTTCGACCGAGCTCGTCGTCGGACTCGGCGAGGACATCGAGTCAGCGGTGTCGCTCGACATCGGATCCGTACGGCTCACCGAGCGGTTCCTGAAGTCTGATCCGCCGACCGACGCGGAGATCGCCGCGTGCACCGCGTACGTCGACTCGCTGCTCGCATCTGTCGTCGGCTTTGCGCCGGTCGCCCGCTTCGTCGGAGTTGCCGGCACGATCACGACCGTCGTCGCGCATGCGCTCCAGCTGGAGGCGTACGACTCAAGGGCGATCCACGGTGCCGAGCTGCCGCACCAGGCGATTCGTACGGCGTGCCGCGAGCTCGTGGCGATGTCGGTGGCCGAGCGCCGGGAGCTGGGTTTCATGCACACCGGTCGTGCCGATGTCATCGGGGGAGGAGCGCTGATCCTCGATCGCATCCTCGAGCTCGCGCCCACCTCTGCCGACGTCATGATCGCCAGCGAGCACGACATCCTGGACGGCATCGCCTGGATGGCCGCCGACCAGCGCCCTTGACGCCGCTCCCTGCGTCAAACATCGTCGAGGAGTGGGGACTCGGGGGAGTTTTGCTACGCGCCACTGCGTGCCTGCCGTTCAGACGGCACGTCTGGCATCGGAATCTGAGTCGGTTCGTGCCGTGTCCGTTCAACAACGAGCACAGGAGCAGACATGAAGAACCGTGTGATTCAGCTGATGGCCGTACTGGTCGTCACCATCGTCGCAGTGGTGGGCGTGACGTCGCCCGCATCCGCGGTCACCAAGCTCTCGCAGGCCTCGGCCGCGTCACAGCTCAGCGCCTCCGGCATCACCTGGAGCTCGAGCGGCGGTTGCACCACGCGATCCAACCCGACCTGTACGTCGTTCAGCCAGATCAACCAGAGCACCGTCTCGGGCGCCAAGACGCTCAAGTCGGCGAGCGGCTGCGCCATGAACATCACCGGTGGCACCGAGGTCGGTCACGCGAGCGGAACGTACAGCCACTACAACGGCTACAAGATCGACATCTCGAAGTCGACGTGCCTGACGAACTACATCCACAACTTCACCTACATCGGGCTGCGCGGAGATGGCGCGCCGCAATACAAGTCCGGCGCCGGCAACATCTATGCCGACGAGGGAAGCCACTGGGACATCACGTACTACAACTGCGGCGGCTGCTAGCGGCGGCATTCGGATCCACGTGTCCTGCCGGACACGTGGATCCGTCACCCACGCCCTAGGCTCGGTGCAGCGCTCCTGTAGCCCAACTGGCAGAGGCAGACGACTTAAAATCGTCCAAGTGTGGGTTCGACCCCCACCGGGAGCACGGGGCTGGGTTGGGAAACTCGCTATGCGTGGGAGTCGGGACCCACCGATGGGCGGATGCGGTTCGACCCCCACCGGGAGCACCGCGTGCCTGTCAGCGGGACGAGAGGCCGCTGATCTGCAGGACCTCGGCGTTCGGCGCGCCGCAGCAGCCGCCGTCGGACGACTCGTCGTCGAACTGCCCTGAGCCCCCGCACACACCTGTCTCAGGGAGGACCAGCTCGACCTTGGCGGCGGACTCGAGGTCACCGGCGAGGGCCGCTGCAACGGAGCGGGTCTGCTCGAACCCGGTGAGGGCCAGGAACGAGGTGGCACGTCCGTACGACTTCATGCCGACCATGAAGAAGTTGCTCTCGGGCTGCGCCAGCTCCTTCGCGCCGTGGGGGTAGACCGTCCCGCAGGAGTGCACATTGGGGTCGATCAGTGGTGCGAGCTGTGTCGGCGCCTGGAGCGCGGGGTCGAGGTCGAGCCTGATCTCGGACAGGAAGCTCAGGTCCGGTCGGAAGCCGGTCAACGCGATGACCTCGTCCACGTCGTCGACGGTCTGGCCGTCGAACGAGATGAGGCTCAGCTGTGGTGCCTGTGCGGACGACGTCGGCCGTACGGAACCCGTTGACCGTCGTGAAGCCGTGCTGGTGGACGGCCTCCTGCGCGCGGAGCCCGAGGGCGCCGCGTTGCTCGAGCTCATCGTTCTCGCTGCCGGCGAAGGCCGCTCCGACAGACGGGCGTCGTACGAGCCAGCTGACGGTGGTGGAGGGATCTTCCTTGATGAGCTCGGCGAGACCGATGAGAGTGCCCTTGGCTGAGGCGCCCGTGCCCGCCACGGCAATGTGCTTCCCGAGGTAGCGGGCGCGTACGTCAGGTGCCCGAAGGTTGGGCATCTGGTAGCTGATCTGGCTGGCCGCCTGGACCTCGCCGGATGCGGGGAGGCCGTCGCCTCCCAAGGGGTTCGGGCCGGTCCACGTCCCGGACGCGTCGATCACTGCTGATGCCTCGAGCCGTTCGATGCCGGCGGGTGTCTGGATCCTCACGATGAAGGAGGCGTCGTCGCGGCCCGAGTCGACGAGCAGGTCCCGCCCCGACTTGGTCACCCCGACGACCTTGCTGGAGAAGAGGACATCAGGACTCAGCAGGTCGGCCAGCGGCTGCAGGTAGGACGCGACCCAGTCGGCGCCGCTCGGGTAACGGGTGCCTTCGGGCGCCATCCAACCTGATTCGGTGAGCATCTGCCGCGCGGCCGGATCGGTCAGCTCCGACCACGGCGAGAAGAGGCGTACGTGCCCCCACTCCTGGACAGCGGCCCCCGCAGAATCGCCCGCCTCGAGCACCACGAACGACTGCCCGCGGGACCTGAGGTGCGCAGCAGCTGCCAGCCCGGACGGACCGGCGCCGATGATGACGATGGGGAGGGTGCTCACTGCGGACTCCTTGTTCGATGAACGTCGATGAATGACTTCAACGTACCCATCGATGAGCGTCGATGCAAATATTGATGTATGTCGATATATGCTGGTGACATGACGACCACTTCAGTGCGAGCCCACGAGTCGCTTCCCGCCGAGCAGGCCACGGTGTTCGCGGAATGGTTCGCCACCCTTGCCGATCCCACGCGGGTCCGCCTGCTCCACACGGTCTCGACGGCACCCGGCCGGATCAGCGTCGGAGACGTGGCGCGGATGCTCGACATCAGCCAGCCGACCGCCTCCCACCATGTGAAGAAGCTCGCCGACGTGGGCTTCATCCGGGTGGACAGGCAAGGGACGACGAGCCTTCTCAGTGTCAACGCCGCGTGCTGCTCCGGCCTGCCGCATGCTGCCGACGTCGTGATGGGCTCGCTCGAGCAGCTTCCCTGCTGCCCCGAGGACCTGCCTGGGGACGTGACGGTACGCGCGCTCCAGGACTCGGACTGGGACGACGTACGGACGATCTATGCGCAGGGGGTCGCGACACGCAACGCGACGTTCGAGACGGAGGTGCCCACGCGTCGGCAGCTCGAGGCGAAGTGGTTGCCCGAGCACCGCTGGGTCGCCGTGGTCGAGGGACAGGTCGCCGGCTGGGCCGCGATGACAGCGACCTCGTCGAGAGAGTGCTACTCAGGTGTCGGCGAGACCTCGGTGTATGTCTCCGAGGCCTTCCAGGGACGCGGGGTCGGCAAGGCCCTGGTCCATCGCCAGGTCAACGCGGCCGATGACGCTGGGATGTGGACGCTGCAGACGTCGATCTTCCCGGAGAACAGGGCGAGCCTGAACCTCCATCACTCCGCTGGGTTCAGGACTCTCGCCGTACGTGACCGCATCGCTCAGCTCGACGGCGTGTGGCGAGACACCGTCCTCCTCGAACGTCGTAGCGGCCAGGACGAGTCTGCGTCAGTCTGCTGAGGCGGTGGGTTCGAGCGAAGCGATCAGGTCCTCGACCCTGCGCTTGATCGCGTCCCTGATGGGACGAACCGACTCGATGCCCTGCCCGGCTGGATCGTCCAGCACCCAGTCCTCGTAGCGCTTGCCCGGGAAGTACGGGCACTCGTCGCCGCATCCCATCGTGATCACGACGTCCGAGGCAACGACGGCGTCGTCGGTCAGCTTCTTGGGCTGTTCGCCGGCGATGTCGATTCCGACCTCGGCCATCGCCTCGACCGCGACAGGGTTGATCGCGTTGCCGGGCATCGAGCCGGCGGAGCGCACCTCGATCCTGCCCTCGCTGAGTGACTGCAGGAAGCCGGCAGCCATCTGGGAGCGACCTGCGTTGTGGACGCAGACGAACAGAACACGGGGGCGATCAGGCATGGGTCTCTCCTTGGTGGGCATGCGGTTGCGCGGGGGACGGATAGAGCGCGATGACCAACGCCGCCCCGATGGCGGCACCGATGACCTGAGCCAGGATGAACGGGGCAGCTGAGGTCGGGGCGATGCCGGCGAAGGTGTCGGAGAAGACTCGGCCCACCGTCACAGCAGGATTGGCGAACGAGGTCGAGCTGGTGAACCAGTACGCAGCTCCGATGTACGCGCCAACCGCCGGCGCTGCCAGCGAGGCCCGATCCGTGCGGAGCAGGGAGAAGATCAGGAGAACGAGTCCGGCCGTGGCGACGACCTCCCCGATCAGGTGGGGCAGGCTGGCTCGCTCATTGCTCGACAGCTCGGCTCCGACGTCGAACATCGCATTTGCCAGCAGGGCTCCGATGACCGCACCCACGGATTGGACGGCCACGTATGGAGCGATGTGCGAAGCCGAGAACCCCTCGGACGATCGCCTGGACAGGAACCAGTCGGCGACCGTGACGACCGGGTTGAAATGTGCGCCCGAGACGGGTCCGAGCATCAGGATCAGCACCGCCAGTCCGAAGGTCGTTGCCGTGCTGTTCTCCAGCAGCTGGATGCCGACGTCGTCGGGGGACAGGCGTTGCGCGGCGATGCCGGATCCGACGACGACCGTGACCAGCAACGCCGTGCCCAGGAACTCGGCAAGCAGTCGGCGGGCGATCGGCTGAGGCGCATCGCTCGGAGGTGTGGCATGAGGCGCGGTCACGAGACCATCATGGCCTGTCAGGTACGTATGCGTTCGCGGAGTCCGGCAGCGAGGCCGTGGATCGTCAGCCAGTCGAAGAAACCGCCAGCCCACGCCGCGAGCCGGCGATGTTTGACGCCGCCGAGGCGCAGCCGCAGGTGCACGCGGGTCGAGTCCTGCCCGGAGAGCGTGATGGCCCACGACAGATCGACGTTGCCCCGCGTGCTGGTGTGGACGATCGTCGACGGCGCCTCGAGCTGCACAACGGTGAACGTCTCGTGCTTGCCGCCCCAGTCGGGGATGGCGTCACCCACGGCAAGGTCCTGCCATCGCGAGTCGATCTCGCGAAGCGCGCGGCGTGAGCGCGGTAGAAGACGTTCGACCACGCGTGGGAGGTACCAGCCCGCCCGACGCTTGCCGAGCTGGACGAACCAAGGCCACAGGACGGCGGGCGCTGAGTCGATCGTGAAGGCCCGATCCATGACGACGTCGGCATCAGACACGATCCGGTCGCCGGGAAGCGGAGCCAGCTTCTCAGCCGGGGTGGGACGAACGCTAACCATGTACGGCGACTGCCACGAGGGCGATGTCGTCGCTGGCGATCCCGTCCTGGAACTTCAGCACGTCGGTGAGCACGCCATTGACCATCTGCTCGGGAGTGCGGGCGTGCGCGCGAGCCGATTCGCGGAGTCGGTCGTCCCCGAAGAACGAGGAACCCCGACGGCCTTCGCTGGAGCCGTCGGTGTGCAACAGGAGCATGTCGCCTCGCAGCAGCGGGAACGTCGTCGACGTGTAGGTCGCGTCCCCGAACACGCCCATGAGCGAGCCGGGTTCGAACGGCACCTCGCAGAGCTCGCCCTCGCGTACGAGGAGCGGCGGCGCGTGACCGCCGGCAGCCATCGAGACGGTCCAGTCATCGAGGCTGCGGGTCAGCCGGACCAGGATGACGGTGCAGAACCGGTCGTCGCTGCGGCTCTCGAGCATCACGGCGTTCAACGTGTCCAGCACCCGGGCCGGGTCGTGCTCCATCACCGTGACGGCACGCAGCGTGTGGCGCACGAGCGACGTGACGACGGCGGCACGCACACCCTTGCCGCAGACGTCCCCGAGCACCACGACCCAGTCGTCGGGGCCGACCTGGAACACGTCGTAGAAGTCCCCGCCGATCTGTGACCCGTCGCCTGCGGGCCGATAGACCGCCGCGAGATCGAGTCCGGCGATCGTCGGCAGCGCCGGGGGCAGAAGGGTCTCCTGGAGCGTACGAGCGAGGTCGACGGCCTGGTCCTGGGCGACCTCGGCACGATGGCGGGCCAGCACCAGCTCCCGCTCGTACTCGCGCCGCTCGGTCGCATCCATCACGGCGAGCCGGATCAGCCGCGCCCGACCGTCTTCGTGGCGGGCGAGCGTCGCGTTGATGAGCACGGAGAGGGCGCCCTCGCTCGCGGTACGCACGTCGAGGGCGATCTCGTGCACCTCTCCCCGGCGGTTGAGCTGCGGGACGAGCTCCGTCTCGTAGTACTCCTTGCCGTCGGACCGGAGCAGATTGGGAAACAGCTGACGGTCGACCAGGTCCTCACGGGTGTAGCCGGTCCACCGCAGGAAGGTCTGGTTGACCTTGACGATGACACCGTCGGGAGCCACGGTCAGGTAACCGACCGGGGCGTGCTGGTAGAGCAGCTCGGCATCGTCGTCACGCAGCTGCTCGTATCCGGCTGCCCATTCGCCGGCGGTGTGCATCATGCTCAAAACGTAACCCGCTTCGGGTCGGTCCGCTCCAGTCGACCCGGTTCGCGCGGCATACTGAGACCCGAGGGAGGTGGCGATGGACGCACAAGCATTGTTCGACGACCTGGCGGCGGAGCTGGAGCCGCGCGGTGCGTCAGTCAGCACCATGTTCGGCTCGCGCTGCCTGATGCTCGATCGGAAGGTGTTCGCCACCGCCGGCCAGGATCGGATCACGGTCAAGCTCGGCGCCGGGACCGCGCCCCACGCGAGGGCACTCGAGATCGGCGAGCCGTTCGACCCCAGCGGCAAGGGCAGACCGATGAAGGAATGGGTCACGTTCAACGCCGAGCAGGACGCCGACTCGGTGGCTGGATTCGTCCAGGCCGCCTTCGAGCTCGCACAGGAACGCCGATGATCTTTTCCTGCCCAGATCCGGCACTGGACCCGCATTTCGCCGAGAAGCTCCTTGCCCTCCAGCGTGAGGCGTACGCGCTCGAGGCCGAGCTGGTCGGTGATGACCGACTGCCGCCCCTGCAGGAGGATCACGAAGCGCTGGCCGCCCCACGGGTGCAGTGGTGCACCGCCTGGGAGGGTGTCGACCTGCTTGGTGCGGTGAGCTGGCACGAGCACGACGACCACATCGACATCGACCGGGTGATGGTCAGCCCGGCGGTCCATCGCCGCGGCATAGCCACGGGACTGCTCTCACACGTGCGAGACGACGCCCATGGCCGTGACCTGGTGGTGTCGACCGGCCGCGACAATGGTCCGGCCGTGACGCTCTATCTCAAGCACGGCTTCACGCCGGTCGAGGACGAGGAAGTCCCGCCCGGCATCTGGATCACCAGGTTCCGGAGCAGCTAGTCCCAAGAAGTCGAACGCAAATCGCCCGCGGCTAGGCCTGTTCGAGGCGCACGCCGGACCACGAGTCATCCAGCTGTACGTGCTCGACCGTGTGCCAGCCGTAGTCGGCGACGAGCTGGCCGATCGTGTCGGCGTCTATTGCGGTGCGGCCGCCGACCGGATAACAGATCCAGACGACCGGGATCGAGCCCAGCTGCGGCAAGAACTCGTCGAGGTCGTCGACAAGCTGCTCGCGGCTCTCGACGAACAAGATGGCGCCGTCGATCAGGGCCGACTCGTCTTCGTCGTCCTCGTTGCGATGCTCGATCGCGATGGCGCCCTCAGGGAGAGGGTCGAGCAACGCGGTCTCCTCGACGGTCTGGCCGATGACCCATACGACGTAGCCCTCGGTGATGCGGAGCTTGTCGGCGATGGTCGTCTCGGTCATGCAGCCATCCTATGGGGTTCGCCGCGTGGCACTGACGTCACGAATCGTTCGGCCGACGTCCAGGCCCTTTTGTTCAAATCGGGTGATCGGCCGTCCCTCGAAACGAGGGACGAAACCTCCATCGCTGAGCTCGTGCGAGCTTGAGACGACTGTATGCATCTGCTCGGCGTAGTCCTCCCAATCAGTCGCCATCCGCAGAATCCCTCCGGGCTCGAGAACGCGCGAGACCAAGGTGGCGAACTCGGGAGTGATCAGCCGCCGCTTGTGATGGCGCGCCTTGTGCCAGGGGTCGGGGAACCAGATGCGCACCTCGCGGACGGACCTGGGAGGGAGCATCGTCGTGAACGCCTCGGCGGCGTTGACGATCGCCAGCCGGATGTTCGTGACCCGCTCGTGGCGCATCGTGACCAGGGTCTGCGCCACACCCGGCACGTAGACCTCGAGGCCCAGGAAGTCGTGGTCGGGCATCTCTCTCGCGGCATGCACGAGTGACTCGCCGCGACCGCTGCCGATCTCGACGATCAAGGGCGCGGTCGCGGCCGAAGACATGCCAGCGGCGTCGAACACGTACGCGGGGTCGACCGACGTGCTCGGACCGTGCCGCGGGACATCGATGACGTACGTGTCGGCGACCTTGTCCCACGCGTTCTGCTGGCGCTCGGTGAGCCGTCCTCCACGCCGGGTGAAGGACACCGGGCTGGTGCGATAGGCAGGTGGCTCCACGGGGGTTAGCGTAGTTGGGTGACGATCGAACCTGACAGCAAGGACTGGACCTGGGTGCTGTCACAGCAGTGCCCTGACTGCGGACTGACGTCGAGCGAGGTCGCGCCGACCGAGATCGGTGCTCGGGTACGCGCGGACCTGTCGCGCTGGGAGGCCGTTCTGGCCCGCCCGGACGCCCGCGACCGCCCGTCCCCGGGCGTGTGGTCGCCGTTGGAGTACGCGTGCCACGTGCGCGACGTGTACCTGTTGTTCACCGAGCGTGTCGAGCTGATGCTCGACCAAGACGATCCGCTGTTCGCCAACTGGGACCAGGACGAGACGGCGGTCGAACAGGACTACGGCTCGCAGGATCCGGCCGTCGTGGCCGACGAGCTCGTTGCGGCCGGCGATGTCGTCGCGCGGGTCTTCGACAACGTCGCGGCTGACTCGTGGGATCGCACTGGGCGCCGCAGCGACGGCTCGACCTTCACGGTTGCCACACTGGGTCAGTACTTCATCCACGACATCGTGCACCACCTGCACGACATCGACGGCTGATGTCGAACTGATGGGCCGGCTGACCCGCCGCACCGTGATCGGCCGTTACGCGGCCGACGGCACGGTCTCGTCGCGCGAGGATGCACTCGCCGTGGAGGAGCCCCTGGAGATCCGCGTCAACGGATCGGCGCTCTCGGTCACGATGCGCTCGCCCGGCGATGACTTCGACCTGGTCGCGGGGTTCCTGGTGTCCGAGGCGGTCATTTGGTCGCCCGAGCAGCTCACCTCGATGCGCTTCTGCGCCGGTACGGATGACGACGGCCTGCAGACGTTCAACGTGGTCGACGCCGTCCTCAGTGAAGGGACGGCGTTGCCCGACCTGTCGCTGGAGCGACACGTCTACACGTCGAGCTCGTGCGGGATCTGTGGCACCGCGTCGATCGAGGCGGTGCACAAGGCGGCCCACTTCGGCCACCTCGACGACGGCACGACCTACTCGGCGGCGCTCCTCGGCTCGCTTCCTGATCGGTTGCGCGAGCACCAGAAGGTGTTCGACCGCACGGGTGGCGTGCACGCTGCGGGACTGTTCGACGCTGATGGTGAGCTCCTCTGCCTTCGCGAGGACGTGGGCCGGCACAACGCGGTCGACAAGGTCGTCGGCTGGGCGTTGCGCGAAGGGCGCCTGCCGCTGCGGGGGACCGTGCTGCAGGTGTCTGGCCGGGCATCGTTCGAGCTGGTGCAGAAGGCGCACCTGGCGGGCATCGCCGTCCTGGCGGCGGTGTCGGCCCCTTCTTCCTTGGCGGTGGAGCACGCGAAATCCGCTGGCATGACCCTCATCGGCTTCAGTCGCGGTGGCGGGTTCAACGCGTACGCGGGCGCCCACCGCATCACCTGACCCGTTCGTCACACAATGTGAACACCGCCGACGTGTGGCACGCGCACTAGTGCGTAGTGCGTGGTACTGTCCCATCCATGGATGCGACACAGCTGCTCAAGGGTGTGCTCGACGTGGCGGTGCTTGCCGTCGTCGAGGACGAAGACGGATATGGCTATGACGTCGTGCGCCGGTTGCGTGCGAGCGGTCTCGAAGAGGTCGGCGATGCGTCGGTCTACGGCACGTTGCGCCGGCTCTACACCGCCGGCGCGCTGACCTCGTACGTGGTGCCTTCCGAGGAGGGCCCGCATCGCAAGTACTACGGCATCAACGCCGAGGGCCGAGCCATGCTCGACGTCCAACGCAAGGTCTGGAACGAGTTCTCAACCACCATGAACAACCTGCTGGAGGCATCATGACCACCTCGACCGTCACTCCCGAGATCGCCAAGTTTGCCCAGGGTGTGCGGGCGGCGCTCGCCGACCTGCCGGCCGACGAGGTCGACGACCTCACGGACGGTCTCGAGGCCGACCTCGCAGAGGCGTACGCCGAAGACCTGCAGCGCGAGCTGCCCGACCCGTCGGCCTATGCCACCGAGCTCAGGATGGCAGCCGGGCTGCCGGCTCGCGGGAAGGCCAAGCCGGGCATCGTCTCCGGCATCGCGCAGAGCTGGCACGACACCCGCGCAGACCTCACCGCGGCGATCCGCCGCAACCCGGCGCTCGCGGGCGTCGCCGAGTTCCTGGTGGTGCTCCGACCCGCATGGTGGGTCTTTCGTGCCTGGCTGGCGACCTGGCTCGTCGCCGCGTTCATCGGGAGCGAGCAGGGCTACTGGTTCGAGGGGGCAGGGTGGTTCTTCGTCTTCGCGGCATTCGTGGTCGTGAGTGTCCAATGGGGCCGCGGCCAGTGGCGGACCAAGGGCCTCGCTCCACTGATCGTTGTCGGCAATGTCGTGGCCGTGCTGCTTGCGGTGCCGGCGCTGGCTCATGCCGCCGATGGGCGCACCGTGTATGTGAGCCAGCCGTACGCCGAACAAACCGACCTCACCGGGGTCTACCTCAACGGCGAACCGGTGACCAACATCTTCGGATATGACGCACAGGGGCGACCGCTGAGCGACGTTCAGCTGTTCGACCAGGACGGGAAGCCCATTGCCACCTCCGTCGTGGGCGGCAACGGATGCCTCGATCCGCAGTGTGAGAAGCAGGGTCTGTGGGTTCCGGCGGCACTGCGTACAGGCGTCGCGGCGTGGAACGTCTACCCGATGAGGATGATCGAGGCTGAGGCGTATGCCGATCAGCTTGAGCTCCAAGCGGTACGCGGCGCCGAGCCGCAGGACCGAGCCGCGCCGTTCAAGAAGGTGCCAGCCGTGCTCGCGGCGCCAAAGGGCAACTCGACGCCATGAATCGGGAGCAAACCGGGCCGCCCGTGCGTTGTATAAGGTGAACGTACCGACTCCATCACGGAGCCGACATCCCACGGAGGGAAACATGAAGAGCAGCAACCCAGTCTTTGCGCGCAGCGCCGAGTTCAATGGCAAGGGCACCGCCACAGCCAGCGACCCGTCGCAGTGGCAGATCGATCTCAACGGCGAAGGTTCGCCGACCCACACGGGTCGCGGCACAGGCCGCATGACGATCGACTCCGTCGTGGAGAAGACCGCCATCTCGCTCGGTCTGCTCACGATCGCCGCCGCCGTCACCTGGTTCCTCATCGGGGACCTCAACACCGGTGACGTCAGTGCCGACGAAGCCGCCTACGGCAAGGCGTTCATGTTCGCGATGGGCGGCGCGCTCATCGGTCTCGTCCTGTCGCTGGTCAACTCGTTCAAGAAGGTCGTCAGCCCGCCGCTGGTCATCGCGTACGCGGTGGTCGAGGGCGTGTTCGTCGGCGCCTTCTCCAAGGTGATCTCGAGCTACGTCGGCGATCCGACGATCGTGTTCCAGGCAGTGCTCGCGACGATGGTCGCGTTCGGTGGCACGCTGGCGGCGTACAAGTTCTTCGACATCCAGGTCACCGACAAGTTCCGCAAGGTCGTCACGATTGCGATCTTCAGCTTCGTGGGCGTCATGCTGGTCAACTTCGTGCTCAGCCTCACGGGAGTTCTCGAGAGCGGCGGCCTGCGTGGATTCAACACGCTCGGTCTGCTGGTCTCGGCAGCGGCCGTCGTGCTCGCCGTGCTCATGCTGATCCTCGACTTCGACTACGTCGAGCGCGGCGTCGCAGCGGGCATCCCCGAGCGCGAGTCCTGGCGTGCAGCCTTCGGTCTGACCGTCACCCTGGTCTGGCTCTACATCGAGATCCTGCGCATCCTCGCCATCCTGCGTGGCGACTGATCCGCATCCAACCAAACGATGGCCGGTCCTCCTTGGGGGCCGGCCATCGTCGTTCGTCTAGGACCTCGTGAGGCTGAGACGGCGCCGACGCAGCACGCTGGCCCAGCGACCGCTGCGCACGACCTGGGTGCCCGGCTCCTGCGAAGCCTGGGTCGCCGCATCGCCGAGCGACATGATGTTGCGCGGTTCGCCGGCGTCGATGACGTCCTGCTGCGGATCGTTGAGGGCGGCAGCCACGGCCGGTATGAGCACCGAGACCATGTTGGCGTAACCCGCCGCCGAGGGATGGAAGCGGTCTTCGCCGAACATCACGTCGAGCTGCTCGGAGAACAAGCCCCCGAGCAGGTCACCCAGCGAGACGGCTCGGCCGCCCGCCCCGACGACGGCGATGGTCTGCTGGCGAGCCAGGCGCCGACTCCACACCCGCGCGACTTCACGCAGCGGCTGCAGGATGGGGCGCACCGTGCCGAGGTCGGGACACGTACCGACGACAACCTGGCAGCCGTCGTTGGTCAGCTGGGTCACCACCTCGGCGAGCATGCTGGCCGACCGGCGGGGAGTCACGCGGTGCGTCACGTCGTTGGTGCCGACAACGATGAGCACCACATCGGGCTTGAAGTCCTCGGCGAGCTCGATCTGCGCCTTGAGGTCGGACGTCTGGGCGCCGACCACGGCGTGGCAGCGCATCTCGACCTGGGCGTCGAGCACGTGCGCGAGGCCGACGCCGAGAAGTCCTGTGGGGGTCGTCTCGGACGTCGTCATGCCATAGCCCACGGCAGCCGAGTCACCGATCACCAGACAGCGGATCGTACGACCTGACTGACCTTCGCCGTAGAGCCCGTCGGGCGTCGGTGGACGGGCGTCCGTGGTGCCGATCGCACGTCTGGCGAGCATGGCCTCGCCGATCAGGAAGGCATAGAAGCTCGAAAAAGTGGCACCACCGCCGACGAGGGCGAAGGTGGCGACCTTGCGTGCGCGTGCCATGGCTCAATTTTACGTCGCGTCCATGACGAAAAATGTGCATACGCCGAGGTCAACATGAACCTTTCGAGCACATAGGGTGAACCCGTGCGCCGCGACTATGTACCCAATCTGCGAGATGTGGGTGGTGTCGCGACCGACAGCGGCGGTGAGGTGCTCAACGGACGCATTCTCCGCAGCGCCATGCCATCTGCCAAGGACCTCGTTCCCGAGGGGATCGCCTGGCCTCCCGCAGTGGTGATCGACCTGCGATCCGACGGCGAGAGCGAGTCGATCCATCCGCTTGCCGCGCAGGGCTCACGTATCGTCAACCTGCCGCTCCTGAGCGCGTTGCGTCCCGATCTGGCGCCGCCGGAGGACCTTCACGGCCTCTACCTCCTGGTGTTGGATCACGCCTCGATGTACCTCGTGGAGCTCGTACGTGAGGTTGCGTCGGCATCCGGTCCGACACTGATCCACTGCGCTGCGGGCAAGGACCGAACCGGCATCTCGGTCGCCCTGCTGCTGCGGCTCGTGGGAGTGTCCCGCGAAGACATCCTCGCTGACTACGAGCTGACCGAGGAGTCGGCCAAGGCCATCGGGGCGCGTCTCCACAAGCTGCCGGGCCGCAAGCACCGCGCGGCGCTGCCCCCGGCGTTCCTCGAGGTGTCGACCGAGGCGATCGTCGGCGTTCTTGACGTGTGGGACGAGCATGAGGGCGGCGTGCACGGATGGTTCCGAAGCATCGGCGGAGACGATGAGCTCGTGGATCAGCTCCGCCGTACTCTGGTTCGATGATCGCGACTCCATCGATGGGGCGAGATCGCCTGGTGGATTCCCGCATCGTGCCGCTCGGCGGAGTGCGTGGGCTGTCGGTGCACCGGACGTTGCCGCTGCGTGGGCTTCCCACCGTTGGCCCCTGGTGCTTCGTGGACCAGTTCGGTCCGACTCTCTCTCGCATGGACGTCATGCCCCACCCGCACACCGGGCTGCAGACCGTGACCTGGCCGCTGGTCGGCGAGATCAGGCATCGCGACAGCCGCGGCAGCGACGTGGTGCTGCGTCCCGGCGAGCTCAATCTCATGACGTCAGGTGACGGCGTCTCCCACTCGGAGGTCTCGGTCGGCTCCAAGCCGACCGTGATGCACGGCGTCCAGCTCTGGGTCGCGCTGCCCAGCAGTCGCCGTCTGGGGCCGTCCAACTTCGAGCACCTCGTCGACCTCCCACGGGTTGAACGGGAAAGCTGGTCAGCGACCGTCATGATGGGCGAGTTCGATGGCGCCGAGTCGGCAGCAAAGACCTACTCGCCGATGATCGGTGCGGAGCTGCGGCTCAAGCCGGGGCGGGCGCGCATCCCGCTCAGGCCCGGATTCGAGCACGCGATCCTCGCGGTCGACGGACTGGCGCTGGTAGACGATCGGGTCGACCTCGCGCACCGCCAGATGTACTACCTCGCAGCCGGTCGCGCCGAAGTGACGATCGACGTACGCGCTGACACGATCATCCTGCTCATCGGTGGTGAACCATTCTTCGAGCAGCTGATCATGTGGTGGAACTTCATCGGGCGGACCCACGAGGAGATCGTCGAGGCGCGCAACGACTGGGAGGCCGAGAGTGAACGGTTCGGCTATGTCGACGGCCACGGAGGCGTACGCATCCCGGCGCCGCCGATGCCGAACGTGCGACTGACCCCGAGGCGACGCAGCGAGTAATTTCAGATACTCTCAGTATCTGAAACTCGAGAGGACTCTTCACATGACTCATTTCACCGGCAAGGTCGCCGTCGTCACCGGAGCAAGCTCCGGGATCGGTCGAGCGCTGGCCGTCGAGCTTGCGCGGCGCGGCGCCAAGCTCGCCATCTGCGACGTCGACACCCTCGGCCTCGCCGAGACCGAGGCGCTGGTCAAGGCGGAGGGCGCTGAGGTCAAGGCCGATCACCTCGACGTCTCCCAGCGCGAGCTCGTGCTGGCGTACGCCGATGACGTCGCCGCGCACTTCGGCAAGGTCAACCTCGTCTTCAACAACGCCGGCATAGCGTTCACCGGCAGCGTCGAGCAGATGTCGTTCAAGGACATGGACCGGGTCATGGACGTCGACTTCTGGGGAGTGGTCAGCGGCACCAAGGCGTTCCTCCCGCACCTCGTCGAATCCGGTGACGGCCACATCATCAACATCTCCAGCGTCTTCGGCCTGTTCTCCGTGCCGACGCAGAGCGCATACAACGCGGCGAAGTTCGCGGTCCGCGGGTTCACCGAGTCGCTGCGTCAGGAGATGATCCTGAACGAGCGCCCGGTCAAGGTGCTCTGCGTCCACCCGGGAGGCATCAAGACGAACATCGCCAACAAGGCCGAACAGGTCGAGGGTCTGGACCACGATCATCTCGCCAAGCAGTTCGACAAGATGGCGCGTACGTCACCGGCCAAGGCGGCCAACGTCATCCTCAAGGCGGTCGAGAAGAACAAGGCCCGCGTGCTGATCGGCGCCGACGCCTGGGTGCTCGACAAGTTCGTGCGCGGTACGGGGCCGGGCTACGCCCGTGTCGTGGCCGCGTTCAGCAAGCGCAACGGCCTCCAGTAGCCCCGCAACCCCAAGATGTGGGCACTTTCCGGGGGTTGTGGACCCTGTGATGCCCGACAACTGCCCACATCTTGCGGGAGTTCAGGCGAGGAGCTCGGCGGCGCCTGAGGGTCGTGAATCCTCCGGCAGGGCAAGCAGGGTCGCGACCAACGTGTGGGAGGCGAGGGCGCGTATGTCCTCGCGGCTGACGGTGGGGGTGTCGAGCCACTCGTGCGCAGCGTTGCGCAGGAACTGAAGCCAGCTGCGTACGGCGATCTTGGCCAGCGGTGAAGCATCGCGCGAGGGTTCGACAGCATCGAGGATGCGCTCGCTCTGGACCCGGATGTCGTTGTCGATGATCGCCTGGATCTCCGGATCGGCCGAAGCGCCGCCATGGAACACGGCCTTGACGCCCATCTTGTGGTTCTCGCAGTACTCGAGGTAGATGTCGATGCCCTGGTTGAGCTGCTCGACGATCGGCAGGCTCGGGTCTGGCTTGGTGAGCTCCGACATACGGCCGGACTCCCGGCGCACCATCGCGGCGAAGAACGCTCGCTTGGTGGGGAAGTAGTGATAGAGCAGCCCACGTGAGACGCCGGCCTCCTCGGCGAGCACCTCGATGTGGACGTCCTCGTACGACTTGTCGGCGAACAGCTCGGCGCCAAGGTCGAGGAGCTGGTCCTGCCGTGCCTCGCGACTGAGTCGCGTACGGGTAGCCATGAGTCCAGACTACTTGACTTCGGTTCAGCACAGCGTAGGGTGGAACTACTTTATATCGGTTCAATAGGGAGCAGTGCATGCGCAACGACTGGAGTGGCCAGAGGTTGCCGCACCCGCCGGGACGGCGACGGATCGTCGGCGATGTCAGGAGCATCAACGCCGAGACGCCGTTGCAGAGCGTGATGGCGCGGACCCAGGGCCTCGGACCGATCTTCGAGCTGCACGTCTTCGACCAGAAGTTCGTGTTCGTCACCGGAGCCGAGCTGGCCGGTGAGCTGTGCGACGAGTCACGCTTCACCAAGGCGCTGTCACCCGCTCTGGTCGCGCTGCGGGAGTTCGCCGGCGAAGGTCTCTTCACGGCTTACAACGACGACACCAACTGGGCCCTCGCCCACGATCTGCTCCGGCCCGCGTTCACCAAGGCGGCGATGCAGAGCTATCACCCGATCATGCTGGCTGCGGCCCAGGAGCTCTTCGATCTGTGGGACTCACAGGGCAAGCCCGTCGATGTCTCGGCCGACATGACGAAGCTGACGATGGAGACGATCAGCCGTGCGGCGTTCAGCACCGACTTCGGCTCGTTCAGCCGAAGCGAGCCGCACCCGTTCATCCCCGCGATGATCGCCGCGCTCAAGGCCGGCCAGCGCAAGGGCTCGCTCAACGCGATGCCCGGTGCCTCGTTGCTGTCGAAGCGGATCGACAGGAAGAACGCGCACCACCTCGCGTACGTCGACGAGCTCCTCGACGGGATCATCGCCGAGCGCCGCTCCGGCGAGGCCGACGAGAGCGACCTGCTCGGCATCATGCTCCACACCCCGCACCCGGAAACAGGGAAGCGCCTCGACGACCTCAACATTCGTCATCAGATCCTGACGTTCCTCGTGGCGGGTCACGAGACCACGTCGGGCGCGCTGTCGTTCGCGCTCTACTACATCGCGCAGAACCCCGAGATTCTCGCCAAGGCGCAGGAGGAGATCGACCTGATCCTCGGACCCGATCGCGATGTCGAGCCGACGTTCGAGCAGGTCGCCAAGCTCCGCTACCTGCGACGCGTGCTCGACGAGGGACTGCGGCTGTGGCCGACAGCTCCGGCGTTCGCCCGCAGCCCGCGGGAGACGACGGTGCTCAGCACGGGCCACACGATGCGGCCCGAGGACTGGGCGATCGTCGTGCTGCCGATGATGCATCGCGACACGGCCGTGTGGGGCGACGACGCCGACCAGTTCAACCCCGACCGCTTCGCGCCGGAGAACGCCCGAGGCCGCCAGCCACACTCGTACAAGCCATTCGGCACGGGGGAGCGCTCCTGCATTGGCCGCCAGTTCGCCCTGCACGAGGCGATCCTGGTGCTGGCGCGCATGCTGCACCGCTACGACATCACGGCTGACCCGGACTACGAGCTCGAGATCGCCGAACGACTCACGCTGATGCCCAAGGGCTTCGAGCTCACACTGACCCCGCGTGTGCCCGCGGTTTTGGCCGAGCCGACCGTCGTGTGACGTCGGCACCCATAGTCTGATCACCTCTCATCCACTCCCGCTAGGACGATCCATGACACGACAGAGCATCAAGGGCGCCCGCGCGCTGGTGACCGGAGCGACCGGCGGAATCGGTCAGGAGATCGCCCGAGCTCTCCACGCGGAGGGCGCCGAGCTGGTGCTCAGTGGTCGGCGCAAGGAGATCCTCGAACCGCTGGCCCAAGAGCTGGGTGCGAAGGTCGTGCTCGCCGATCTCGCTGATCTCGACGACGTGGCGCGGCTGATGGCCGAGGCCGGTCCGGTCGACATCCTCGTGGCCAACGCAGCGCTGCCGGCATCTGGTCTGCTGCTCGAGTACACGCAGGAGCAGATCCTGCGCAACGTCTCGGTCAACCTGTCCGTGCCGATCCTGATGGCGCAGGACAGTGCCGCGGGCATGGTCGACCGCGGGCACGGTCACATCGTGTTGATCGGGTCGGTCGCCGGCAAGGCGGCCTCCGCTGGTGCGTCGATGTACAACGCCACCAAGTTCGGCCTGCGCGGCTTCGCCCTGGCACTGCGAGAAGACCTGGCCTCCTCGAACGTCGGAGTCTCGATCGTGGAGCCCGGCTTCGTGCGCGATGCGGGCATGTTCATCGAAGCCGACGGCAAGCTGCCTCCGGGCGTACGTACGGTCTCGCCTCAGCAAGTTGCCAAGAAGGTCGTCAAGGCCATCAAGGGCAACAAGGGTGAAGTCGTCGTTGCTCCGATCGAGCTGCGCGCCGGCACGGCAGTCGCCTCGGTGTTTCCCGGAGTGGGCAGCGCGGTCCAGAAGCGGCTCGGCGGGCACAAGATCTTCGAGACCATGGTCGAAGGTCAGCGCGCCAAGCGGTGAGGCGCTCTCAGATGACTCCCGCTGCGACGGCTGCCTCGCGGTAGTCCGCGGCCAGGGAATCGACCGTCGCGTGAGCGTTGAGGCCGCTCGGGTTGGGCACGATCCAGAGAGCCGCGCCTTCGATTGTCTCGTCCTGTCGGCCGACCCGGGCTGTCCTGCGGCCGAATGCGGTGCGGTATGACGTGATGCCGGCGATCGCCACGACCCGAGGCTGGTGCGCGGCGACGAACGTCTCGAGCCGTTGTCGTCCCTCGAGCAGCTCAGCGGTGGAGAGCTGGTCGGCCCGTGCCGATGCCCTGGCGACGATGTTGGTGATGCCGACGCCGCGACTCAGCAGGACCGGACGGGCCTGCTCCGCGGTGATCACGTCGTCGGGCAGGATGCCCGCCAGGCGCAGGGCTGGATAGAAGCGGTTGCCCGCAAAAGCGAAGTGCAGCCCCGTCGCCGCACTCATCAGGCCCGGGTTGATGCCGACGAAGAGCAGGCGCAGCTCGTCGGGCACGAGGTCCGGAACGGTGCGGCCCTCGTACGCTTGGAGCTCGGCCCGCGTGAACCCCACCTCAGGCGTACGAGACGCCCGTTGCGTGCAGCGGGCAGTAGCCGTACGGGTTCTTGACGAGGTACTGCTGGTGGTAGTCCTCGGCGTAGTAGTACGTCTGCAACGGCAGGATCGACGTGGTGATCTCACCGTAGCCGGAAGCCGTCATCTTGACCTGGTAGGCGGTCCGTGACGCCTCGGCCTGCTCCTGCTGCTCCGGTGTCGTCGTGAGGATGATCGACCGGTACTGCGTGCCGCGGTCGTTGCCCTGGCGCATGCCCTGGGTCGGGTCGTGGTTCTCCCAGAACACCTCGAGGAGCTGCTGGTAGGTCACCTTGGACGGATCGAAGATCACCCGCACGACCTCGGCATGGCCGGTGCGTCCGGTGCAGACCTCTTCGTACGTGGGGTTGGGTGTGGAGCCGCCGGCGTAGCCGACCGAGGTGGACCAGACGCCCGGGACCTCCCAGAACGTCTTCTCCTCGCCCCAGAAGCAGCCGAGACCGAACACGGCGACGCCGAAGCCGTCAGGTGCCTGTGTCTCGACCGGGTTGCCGAGCGTCAGGTGTGTGCCACCGACCTGGTACGGGCGACCGGAGCGACCCGGGAGCGCCTTGTCGGCCGTGGGGATCTCGGACTTGTTCAGGTTGAAGATCATGGGTGCCACCTCTCTGGGCAAGTCTACGGATTCGCCCACATGCGGGGTCTGGTACAACCGTCGCACGACCCCGGATGTTCCCTCGAAGGACGCTAGGCTCCTGCCTGTGGCAGCAAAGAAGCAACCCGAGCGCAGCGAGATTCCCGTTGGCGTCGAGATAGCGACGCAATGGTCGTGGCGGCTGCTCGTGATCGCCGCTGCCGGGTTCGTGGGCATCTGGCTGCTGCGCTACTTCTCCGAGATCACCGTGCCGCTCGCGATCGCCGTGCTCGGCACCGCGCTGGCGGTCGGCACCGTCGACTGGCTCGACTCCAAGGGGCTCCCGCGCATCGCGGCGACGGCACTCGTCGTCATCGGCATGCTGGTCGGTCTCGTGGGCGCCCTGGCTCTGGTCGGCACCCAGCTCGCATCGCAGGTCTCGGAGCTCAAGTCGAATGTCGTCGAGGGCATCGACCAGATCCAGAGCTGGGCCATGACCGGACCGCTCAACCTCACAGACACACAGATCCAGGCCTGGATTGACCAGGCGAAGGCCTCGATCACCAACAGCGACACCTCGGTGCTCACGACCGTCACCAGTGTGGGCACCACGCTGACGCACATCGTGGCGGGCTTCTTCATCGCCCTGTTTGCATCGTTCTTCTTCCTCTACGAGGGTGAACGCATCTGGAGCTGGGTCGTCGCGCTGTTCCCCAAGGCGGCTCGCGACAAAGTCCACTCCTCGGGCCAGACGGCATGGGCGTCGCTCACGGCATTCGTACGAGCCACGATCATCGTGGCACTGACCGATGCGATCGGCATCGCGTTCGGCGCGTGGGTGCTCGGAGTCCCGCTGACGTTCGCGATCGGCGTCCTGGTCTTCCTCGGCGCGTTCATCCCCATCGTCGGTGCGCTGCTGTCCGGCATGGTGGCGGTGCTGGTCGCACTGGTGGCCCAGGGCCCTGTGGTCGCCCTGATCATGTTGGCCGTCGTCATCCTCGTCCAGCAGATCGAGTCGCACGTCCTCCAGCCGTTCCTGATGGGCAAGCTCGTGGCGGTTCACCCACTCGCGATCATCCTTGCCATCGCAGGAGGCATCGCCGTCGCCGGCATCGTCGGCGCGCTGATCGCGGTGCCGCTCGCCGCGTGCCTCAACGGCGTCGTCAAACATCTGGTCAACGACGCGCAGGAGTTCCAGGATGACCCGGAGCCTGACCCGGCGTGATCGACGTCCACGCCGTGTGTGCTGCACTTCCCGGAGCCACCCGCACCTACCCGTTCGGCGAGGAGACTGCGGTCTACAAGGTCGGCGGCAAGATCTTCGCCCTGATGGCTGACGAGCCGACCAGCATCAACCTCAAGGCCGAACCAGCTGAGGTGACAGGGCTCGTCGAGACGTACGACGCCGTCGAGCGCGGCTATCACATGAACAAGAAGCACTGGGTCACCGTGCAGCTCGACGGCTCGCTGCCCGAGGGGTTGCTCGAGGAGCTCATCGAGGACTCGTACGACCTGATCGTCGACAAGCTCCCCGCCCGCGACCGCCCCTAGCTGCGGTCCGCGGGCCGTTAGTCTGATCAGGTGGATCTGAATGATGTGCGCGAAGCCCGCAAGCTGCTCGACGGTGTCATCGAGCAGACGCCGATGGCGCACTCACGCTGGCTGAGCAACATCGCCTCGACGCCGGTGTTCCTCAAGACCGAGAACCTCCAGCGCACCGGGTCGTTCAAGATCCGCGGGGCGTACGTACGCATCGCGCGGCTGAGCGAGGAAGAGCGGGCGCTCGGCGTCGTCGCGGCCAGCGCCGGCAACCACGCGCAGGGCGTCGCGCTCGCAGCGTCGATGCTCGGCGCGAAGGCCACGATCTTCATGCCCGAGGGGGCGGCGCTGCCCAAGGTCGCAGCGACCGAGGGCTACGGCGCCGACATCAAGTTCCACGGATCAGGGGTCACCGAAGCCCTCGTGCCCGCGCGTGAGTTCGCCGCCAAGACCGGTGCGACGTTGATCCACCCGTTCGACCACGAGGACATTCTCGCGGGGCAGGGCACGGTTGGCCTCGAGATCCTCGAGCAGTGCCCCGACGTCAAGACGATCCTCGTGCCGGTCGGCGGCGGCGGTCTTGCCGCCGGCATCGCCCTGCTGCGTACGGAACGCCCCGACATCCGCATCATCGGGGTGCAGGCTGAGGACGCGGCGTCCTATCCGGCGTCGCTCGAGGCAGGACACCCGATCTCGACAGTCATGGGCGCGACGATGGCCGACGGCATCTCGGTCGCCGAGCCGGGCGGCATCCCGTTCGAGGTCATCGCCGACCTGCTCGACGACGTCATCACGGTCAGCGAGGAGTCGATGAGCCGCGCACTCATCTCGCTCCTGGAGCGAGCCAAGATGCTCGTCGAGCCCGCGGGGACCGCCGGTGTCGCGGCGATCCTGGAGCAGCCCGATGCGTTCGACGGGCCGGTCGTCTCGGTGCTCTCCGGCGGCAACATCGACGCCCTCGTGCTGCTTGACGTCATCCGCCACGGTCTCGCCGCCGCAGGCCGTTTCCTGCTCTTCCGTGCCCGGATCTCGGATCGTCCCGGCGCGCTCATGGGTCTGCTGAGCGATCTTGCCGAGATGCAGGTCAACGTGCTCAACGTCAACCACGATCGCGCTTCGGAGTCGCTCGGCGTGCGCCAGGTCGATGTCGACATGCAGGTGGCCACGCGCGGACCGCAGCACCGAGCCGAGGTCAAGCAGCGCCTGACGGAGCTCGGCTACGAGCTGGTCTGACGCTCCCCGCGGTGGGCGGTGAGTCAGTCGCCTTTCCCGCCGCCTGATGGGCGACCAGGTCACCGCTCATCGCGACGATGGGCGACCAGGTCACCGCTCATCGCGACGATGGGCGACCAGGTCACCGCTCGTCAGAAGGGCTTGGTGTCGACGATCTCGACGGTGATGTCCTTGCCGTTGGGCGCCTCGTACGTGACCGAGTCGCCCTTCTTCTTGCCGACCACGGCCGCACCGAGCGGTGAGCTCGGCGAGTAGACGTCGATCTCGACACTGGAGTCCATGCTCAGCAGCTCGCGTGAGCCCAGCAGGAACCGCTCGGTGTCTGTGTCGCCCTTGAAGCGGATCGTCACGATCATGCCGTTCTCGACGATGCCGTCGTCCGCGGGCTTGTCGCCGACCTCGGCGCGACGCAGCATCTCCTCGAGCTGGCGGATGCGGGCTTCGGTCTTGCCCTGCTCCTCACGCGCCGCGTGGTAGCCGCCGTTCTCCTTGAGGTCGCCCTCATCGCGCGCTGCGGCGATCTTGGCGGTGATGTCGGCGCGAACCTCGCCGGTGAGGTGCTCGAGCTCCTGCTTGAGGCGGTCGTACGCCTCTTGGGTCACCCAGATGGTCTCTGTCTCAGTTGGCTGAGTCATGGCGGCGCTCCGAACTGTTGAAAATGCACTCGTGCACATGGCTTGATACGTACCGCACCCCAGGCCTCTGCCCGGGGTGAATAGATCAGATTACCACTCAATCCTTGGCTTCACACGTCCTGAGAACTCCTGTGACGGCCCTGCGCTCGGTCTCGATGTCGACCGAGATGCGTATCTCTTCGTCGTCCGTCGCCGCCAGATCGACCGTCTTCTCGCCGACGATCGAGTGGTCCGCGGCCTGGGCGTAGACGGTGCACTGGACGGCCAGCGGATCGGGCCGGACGACGTCGAGCTTCACGACCGCCTTGTGGTCGTCGACGATGTCGTAGCCCCACACCCGGGCTGTGATCGGCTTGTCCTGGAAGCCGACCCACGCCGCGAAGACGATGCCGACCGTGACGCCGATCGCGGTGACCAAGGGCCAGAACCAGCGAGGCTTGTTGCTGGTGCCATATCGAGCGCCGAGGTCTGTCACGCCTTCGATTCTCTCAGGCCTTCCCTATTTCCCGCAGGACGGCCTTGTCGAACATGCGATAGGGCAGCAGGTTCGATGCGGTCGCCATCATCTTGGCCTCGCTGCCGATGATGTATTCGGCCTTGGGGCGTCTCGAGAACAGGGCATGGTGCGCGGCCTCGGCAACCTTGGACGCCGGTATGCCACCCTTCGTCGCGTTGTCCGCCATCCCGCGCATCGACCTGATGATGTCGCCGTACAGCTCCAGCGCCTCCGGCGGGAGTCCCCCGACGACATCGTCGATCTGGACGCCGGCCTTGTCCCAGATGGGTGTCGCGACCGTGGCGGGTGCGAGTACGGAGACGCCCATGCCCCACGGTTTGAGCTCACGACGCAGCGACTCCGCCATGCCGTTGAGCGCATGCTTCGACGCCGCGTACGGGCCGATGAATGGTGCGGCGATGCGGCCGCCGATCGAGCTGGTGAACACGATGCGAGCAGCAGACCGCGATGACGCCGTGTGCTGGCGGAGCAGCGGGAGGAACGCCTGCGTGACGGAGAGCTGGCCGATCACGTTGACCTCCAGCTGCATGCGGAACTCGTCGAGGTCGAGGAACTCCAGGGGCCCGCCGACCGCGACACCCGCGTTGTTGACCAGACCACGCAGCGTGCTGTCGCCGAGTGCATCACGTACGGTCTCGGCTGCCGCCTGCGCCTCTGCTGCAGACGTCACGTCGAGGCGTACGGGCGTGACGAGCGGGTGCGCATCGACCGTCGTGAGGTCGCGTACGGCGGCGAACACGCGGATGTCGTTGGCGGCGAGGTTCTCGACCATCGCCTTGCCGATGCCGGTCGAGGCGCCGGTGACGAGCACTGCTTCACGGGGAGTCATGCGTCCATCCTCGTCGAGGACTGCGCAACCGGGTGGGCCGCCCCGAGGTCGGTGTTGCCGGAGTGCGAGGATTTCCACAGAGTCATCGAAGGAGAACTGTGGCCGACAAGTTGCGCCTCATGCACGTGCACGCGCACCCCGACGACGAGTCGAGCAAGGGTGCTGCGTCCACCGCCAAGTACGTCGCCGACGGGGTCGACGTGCACGTCGTCACGTGCACGGGCGGCGAGCGCGGCTCGATCCTCAACCCGCAGTTCCAGCACCCCGGCATCGAGGACAATCCCGAGCTCATCACCGAGATCCGCCGCGAGGAGATGGATCGCGCCCGCGAGATCCTCGGTGTCACGCAGGACTGGCTCGGCTTCGTCGACTCGGGGTGGCCCGAGGGCGATCCCAAGCCGCCGCTGCCGGAGGGCTGTTTTGCTCTCGTGCCGATCGAGGAGGCTGCAGAACCTCTCGTACGGCTGATTCGTTCGTTCAAGCCGCAGGTGCTGACGACGTACGACGAGAACGGCGGCTACCCGCACCCCGACCACATCAAGTGCCACGAGATCAGCGTCTACGCGTTCGAGGCGGCGGCCGACCCGGCCCGTTACCCCGACGCCGGCGAGCCGTGGCAGGTGTCGAAGCTCTACTACCAGCTCGGCTGGAGCTGGCCCCGCATGGAGGCGATCGCCGCCGCCATGGAGAGGCACGGACTCGAGAACCCGTACGCCGAGCGCTTCAAGGACTGGGAGCGCAAGCCCGAGGACGACGCCCGGCTGACGACGCGGGTGGAGTGCGCCGAGTACTTTCACGTACGCGATGCGGCGCTGCTGGCGCACGCGACTCAGATCGACCCCGACGGCTGGTGGTTTGCCATCCCGCACGAGGTGCAGGCCGAGGCGTGGCCGACCGAGGACTACCAGCTCGTCACGTCGCACGTTGAGACGAGCGTTCCCGAGACGGACCTGTTCGCGGGTCTTCGTTAGGCTCAGGGCATGAACTCGTACGTCTTCGCCGCCCTCGTCGCAGCCGAAAAGCCACTCACCCCCGAGAACGTCCGTCCGGGGTGGATCGCCATGGTGACGGTGCTGGCGCTGATCGTGGCTACCGCGTTCCTCGCGCGATCGTTCCTCAAGCACTCCCGCAAGGCGCAGCAGCCCTGGGAGGGCGAGGACCCGTCTGACGCGCAGCACTAGGGCTCCTCGTGCCGAACCGCCTGGCTCAGGCCACGAGTCCTTACCTCCAGCAGCACGCCGACAACCCGGTCGACTGGTGGGAGTGGGGCGACGAGGCGTTCGCCGAGGCCACGAAGCTCGACCGGCCGATCCTGCTGAGCGTCGGGTACGCCGCGTGCCACTGGTGCCACGTGATGGCGCACGAGTCGTTCGAGGACGAGAGCACCGCTGCGTACATGAACGAGCACTTCATCAACATCAAGGTCGACAGGGAGGAACGCCCTGACGTCGACGCGGTGTACATGAGCGCGACCCAGGCGATGACGGGTCAGGGCGGCTGGCCCATGACCTGCGTGCTGACGCCTGCGGGTGAGCCGTTCTTCGCCGGTACGTACTTCCCGCCTGAGCCGCGACAGGGGAGCCCGGCCTTCACGCAGGTGCTGCAGGCGCTGAGCGATGCGTGGAACGACCGACGCGACGAAGTGCTGACAGTGAGCAAGGACGTGCTCGCGCACCTGCGGTCGGGCGCCGATCCCGTGGGTGGCGCGCTTGGCGCCGAGCAGCTCGACGCTGCCGTGCTGAGCCTGGCCACGCAGTACGACGCCGAGGCTGGCGGATTCGGCAACAGCCCGAAGTTCCCGCCGTCGATGGTGCTGGAGTTCCTGCTCCGCAACGCCGCGCGTACTGGCTCGCAGCAGGCTCTCGATCTCGTCGAGGGCACGTGCGAGGCGATGGCTCGAGGCGGCATGTACGACCAGCTGTCCGGTGGCTTCGCCCGCTACAGCGTCGACCGGTTCTGGCGGGTGCCGCATTTTGAGAAGATGCTCTACGACAACGCGCTGCTGCTGCGGGTCTACCTGCACTGGTGGCGGCAGACCGGCTCGCCGCTGGCCGAGCGCATCGTGCGCGAGACCGGTCGATTCATCATCGACGAGCTAGGCACACCCGAAGGTGGATTTGCCTCCGCACTCGATGCCGACAGCGAGGGCCACGAGGGCACGTTCTACGTCTGGAACCCCAACCAGCTGATGCGCACGCTGGGTCCCGCCGATGGCGCGTGGGCTACCGAGCTGCTCGGGGTCACGGGCGGCGGCACGTTCGAGCGCGGCTTCTCGACACTCCAGCTGCACAACGACCCCGACGACAGTGAGCGCTGGGAAACCGTACGCACCAAGCTCCTCGAGGCCCGGGCCACCCGCACGCGACCCGACCGCGACGACAAGGTGGTGGCGTCGTGGAACGGCCTCGCCATCACCGCTCTCGCCGAAGCCGGGGTGCTGCTCGACGAGCCCGACTTCACCGCTGCCGCCGTCAGGGCCGCCGAGCTGCTCAGTGACGTGCACCTCGGCACAGCGCATATGGACTCCGTGCTCGTACGTACGTCACGCGACGGCGTCGCCTCGACCCATGCCGGGGTCCTCGAGGATCACGGGGCAGTGGCCGAGGCGTTCATCGCCGTCCTCGGCATCACTGGCGACGCAGTGTGGCTCGACCGAGCACGGCTGCTGCTGGATCGGGTCGTCGACCACTTCGCTGACCCAGCGGGCGGGTTCTTCGACACCGCCGATGACGCGGAAGCGCTGGTCGTACGGCCCAAGGACGTCTCCGACAACGCCTACCCTTCAGGGACCTCAGCTGCCGTCACGGCGCTGCTCTCGTTCGCCGCGATCACGGGCGACCACCGCTACCGCGCCGCAGCCGAGTCGGGCATCGCGTCGGCGGCATCGGTGGCGACCCAGGTGCCCCGATTCGCCGGCTGCACCCTCGCCGCCGCCGAAGCCGCGCTCGCCGGACCACTCGAGATCGCGGTCGTCGGCGAGGATCGTACGGAGCTGCATCGAGCCGCGCTCAGCCTGACGTCACCGGGCGCCGTCGTGATCGCCGGTGAGGTCGGCATGCCGATCGCGCTGTTCGAGCAACGCGAGCTGGTCGACGGCAGGACCGCCGCGTACGTGTGCCGCGGATTCGTCTGCGAACGGCCCGTCACGACCGTCGAGGAGCTGCTTTCGCGCTGAGTGTCACGTCTTGGTTGCGAATTGGCCGGATGTGGGACCAAAACGTGACACTCAAGGCGTCCGTCAGTAGCGCTGGTAGGCGAGCAGCGAGACGCCGATGTAGTGGACGATGAACGCCGCGATCGTCAGGGTGTGAAAGATCTCGTGGAAGCCGTACCAGTTGGGCCACGGGTCGGGCTTCTTGAACCCGTAGACGACCGCGCCGAGCGTGTAGAGCCCACCGCCGACGGCCAGCAGCACGATGACCGCCGTCGAGCCGTTCTCCTTGAACTCCGGCAGCCAGAACACCGCAGCCCAGCCGAGGGCGATGTAGATCGGGACGTACAGCCAACGAGGCGCACCGACCCAGAAGACCCTGAACAGCAGGCCGAGGATCGCGCCTCCCCAGACCAGCGTGAGCAGGGTCCAGGCATCCCTGGTGTCGAGCAGCAGGAGCGCGAACGGCGTGTAGGAGCCGGCGATCAGCACGAAGATGTTGGCGTGGTCGAACCGCTTCCAGCGAGCCTTGGCCGCATCTGACCAGCGTCCCGCGTGATAGACGGCGCTGACGCCGAACAGCAGCAGGGCGCTGACCATGAACACCGCGACGCCGGCACGAACCTTGACGCTGTCGGCGACGACGAGCATGACGAGGAAGCCGAAGAATGCCAGCGGCCAGGTGGCGGCATGAAGCCAGCCACGCAGCTTCGGCTTGATCTCCTTGGCCGTCTCCCTGAGACGATCGCCAACCTCTTGGACCATGCCTTCAGGTTCACGCTCGCTCATGCGCTTACCCTACTTGCATGGCACTGAGTGACTTGGTCTATGGGGCGTACGAGCGACGCCTCGCCAAGCGGCTCGACCCTGCGCGACTCCCGCATCACGTCGGCGCGATCGTCGATGGCAACCGTCGATGGGCCAAGCGCGGCGGCGCGAAGTTCGAGGCCGGCTACCAGGCGGGCGCCGACAAGATCTCCGAGTTCGCCACCTGGTGCGACGAGCTCGACGTAGAGATCGTCACGCTGTGGCTGCTGTCGACCGACAACCTCAACCGTCCCGAAGAGGAAGTGGCGAGCATCCTCGCCGCCGTCGAGAACCTCATGGAGCGCCTCGCCGGTGAAGGTCGCTGGTCGCTCGCGGTGATCGGCAACCTCGACCTGCTGCCGTCGGAGTCTGCAGGTCGGATGAAGAAGCTCGCCGACTCCACCTCCGGCGTACAGGGCATGCGGGTCAACATCTGCGTCGGGTACGGCGGCCGCCAGGAGCTCACCGATGCGATGCGTTCGTTGCTGCTGGAGCAGGCCGCCAACGGCAAGTCGCTCGAGCAGGTCGCCTCGACACTCAACGTCGACGACATCGCCGAGCATCTCTACACGAAGGGTCAGCCCGATCCGGATCTCGTGATCCGCACGTCAGGGGAGCAGCGGCTCTCCGGATTCCTGTTGTGGCAGAGCGTGCACTCGGAGTTCTACTTCAGCGATGCCCTGTGGCCGGCCTTCCGTCACGTCGACTTCCTCCGCGCGATGCGTTCGTACGCACTCCGCGAACGCCGCTTCGGCGCTTGACGAGGGGCGCCCGAGAGCGGTGGATCTTCAACCGCCTCGCGGCTCATTGGGTTGATTTCGCACCGATCCAAGGCGTACACGTCCTAACGGTTGAGAATCCACCGCTGCTTTCTGGCGTCATGCGTTGTTAACGCGGGGTCGGGCGTGTCGCCGTCGTATCGCGGTTCGGCAGGCTTACGTTCGAGGTGTGTTGACGCTCGCCCCTGAGCAACGAGATCTGGCCCTTTCCGCCGAGTAAGAGCCGGCGCAGGGCGCGCGCGGGCTCGTTGAGGGAGACACTGCTGTGGCTGCTAAGAAGAGCACGAGCCCGGACCGCCGCACGTACGTCCTGGACACCAGCGTCCTGCTGGCCGACCCCAACGCGGTCAATCGTTTCCATGAGCACGAAGTGGTCATACCCGTCGTGGTGATCACCGAGCTCGAAGGCAAACGCCACGATCCAGAGCTCGGATACTTCGCGCGCAGCGCACTGCGGTTCCTCGACGACCTGCGCGTCCAGCACGGCACCCTCGACAAGCCGCTCCCGATCGGCGAGGAGGGCGGCACGATCCGAGTCGAGCTCAACCACACCGATCCGTCGTCGTTGCCTTCTGGGTTCAGGCTCGGTGACAACGACACCCGCATCCTCTCGGTGGCGCGCAACCTCGCCAACGAGGGCAATGACGTCACGATCGTCTCCAAGGACCTCCCGATGCGCGTCAAGGCATCGGCCGTCGGCCTGGTCGCCGAGGAGTACCGCGCCGAGCTCGCGCTCGAGTCGGGCTGGACCGGCATGCGTGAGCTCGAGGTCGAGAGCATCGACCTCGACACCCTGTACGAGTCCGGCTTCCTCGACCTTCCCGAAGCCCGAGAGCTGCCATGCCACACCGGACTGGTGCTGGTCTCCGACAAGGGGAGCGGCCTCGGACGGATCACGGCTGACAAGCAGATCCAGCTCGTACGCGGCGACCGTGATGCATTTGGCATCCACGGCCGGTCCGCCGAGCAGCGGGTCGCCCTCGACCTGCTCCTCGATCCCGAGATCGGCATCGTGTCGCTGGGTGGCCGCGCCGGCACCGGCAAGTCCGCCCTGGCATTGTGCGCCGGACTCGAGGCCACGATGGAACGCGGCCAGCACAAGAAGGTCGTCATCTTCCGGCCCCTGTACGCCGTCGGTGGTCAAGAGCTGGGATACCTCCCCGGCAGCGAGTCAGAGAAGATGGGCCCGTGGGGCCAGGCGGTCTTCGACACCCTCGGCGCCGTTGCCTCGCCCGCCGTCATCGAGGAGATCCTCGACCGCGGCATGCTCGAGGTGCTGCCGCTGACCCACATCCGTGGTCGTTCGTTGCACGACTCGTTCGTCATCGTCGACGAGGCGCAGTCGCTGGAGCGCAATGTCCTGCTGACCGTCCTCTCGCGCATCGGCGCCAACTCCAAGGTCGTGCTCACCCACGATGTCGCCCAGCGCGACAACCTCCGGGTCGGTCGACATGACGGTGTCGTCGCGGTGGTCGAGAAGCTCAAGGGCCACCCGTTGTTCGCCCACGTCACGCTGACACGCTCCGAACGTTCACCCGTCGCCGCACTGGTGACGGAAATGCTTGAAGACGTGACGTTGTGACCAGGCGGCCGAACTGCGTCGGACCGGGCGTCCATTAACCCTGCAAGCGCCTGAACGAGCACCACTCCTGTGGCAGAGTTGCCGCGTGAGCCTTCGAGGGAGACGGATCGCGGCCATCGGCCTTGCTTTCGCCCTGCTCGCAGCGTGCGGCAGCAATGCGAAGCCGGCGTCCACGGTCACCCTCACCTGGTACGCCGGACCCGACCGGATCGATGCGGCGGCGCTCGCCCGGTCGTGCAGCACCGACGACTACCGGATCGTCGTCAGGGAGCTGCCGACCGACGTCGGGCAACGCCACGCGCAGCTCGTACGCCGGTTGGCCGCCAAGGACACGTCGATCGATCTGCTGAGCCTCGACTCGGCTTTCACCGCCGAGTTCGCCGAGGCGCAGTTCTTGGCGCCCGTGCCCGACGACCTCGTTCCGGCGTACAGCAAGGACATCGTCCCGACCGCGCTCAGCGCCGCGACGTACGAGGGCGCGCTCGTCGCCGCCCCGTGGTGGTTCGATCCGCAGCTGCTCTGGTTCCGCGGCAACGTCGCCGAGCGCGCCGGCCTCGACATCACCAAGGCCGTGAGCTGGGACGACCTGATCGCCGGTGCCCAGCGTCTCGGTCTGACGATCCAGATGGAGGATTCGGACGGCTCCGGCCTCGCAGAGTGGGTCAACGCGCTCGTGGCCGGCAGCGGCGGAGAGCTCGTCGACGGCAAGGGACGCAACGCCAAGGTGGGCCTCGACACCGATGCCGGACGCGCGGCAGCAGGCGTCGTCGAGTTCTTCAACGAGGCGAAGGTGGGCACCGGGCCGTCGCGTGACGCCCTCGAGTCGTTTGCCGGTCCCACTGGAGGATTCCTGCTGGGTCCGAGCTCGATCATCGCCGCCCCTGCCGTAACTGCCATCGCGGCCGATCTCGGGTGGTCGGCCTACCCGACGATCGGCGCGACGAGTGTGGCGCCGCTGTCGGGTGTCGGCCTGGCGGTGCCGTTGTATGCGAAGCACTCGAACCGTTCCTACAAGGCGATCACCTGCCTGACGTCGCCGTCGGTGATGCTCACGCTGATGAGCGGCGCGGGTCACAGCTCGAGCCGGCTGACGACGTACGACGACCCCGCGCTGGGCACGTCCTACCCGATGGCAGCCGTGACCAAGGCGGCGATCCTGACGGGGCGCTCCGCCCCCAAGACGCCCTACTGGAACCTCGTGCGCAGCGCGATCGACCGGTCGTGGCGACCACTCGCCGAGGTCACGGTCGACGAGACCCCGAAGCATTCGCAGCACGTCGTCACCGCTCGCCTGCGAGGTGAGCTGCCATGAGGTCCCCCCAAGGCATGGTCGTGGCGAAGGGCCGAGCCGGCAGGGCGGGCCTGGCGGGTCTGCGGGGGCGACTGCGTTCGAAGCTCCCTGACCTCAGGCCCAAGCCCGGCAGGCACACGCTGGCGGGCTGGAACTGGCTCGCACCGGCAGTGGTCGTGCTGCTGGCGATCACGGCCTGGCCGATCGGGCGCGCGGTCTGGCTGTCGCTCTCGTCCTACTCGTTGACCAGCCCCGACGACCGTGAGGGCGTCGGCTTCGGCAACTACACGGAGATCCTGACCAACCGGGCGTGGTGGCTCGCGGTCGCGACGAGCCTGGTCATCGTCCTGGTCGTGGTCACGCTCCAGCTCCTGCTCGGTTTTGCATTTGCACTGGCGCTTCGCAGGATGGCGGTGCTGTGGCCGATCACCCGAGTCGTCGTCCTCCTGCCGTTTGCGCTGCTTGCCGTCGTCTCGGCCGTCATGTGGCGAGACGCCGTGACCACGGGATACCTCGCCGACTGGTTCAGGCTCGAAGACACGGGTCAGCTCGACTCGCTGGCGGCGGTCAGCCTCGGTGAGGTGTGGCGCGGCACCGGAATCGTCACCGTGATCCTGCTCGCCGGTCTGACCCAGGTGTCGAGCCGGCTCAATCTCGCCGCGATCGCCGACGGAGCGACGAGCTGGCAGCGCCTTCGACGCGTGATCCTCCCGGTGATGGGCCCGGCGTTCGCCGTCGCCGTGGCCTACCGATCGCTCGACACGTTCCGCACCCTCGAGGGTCCACTGCTCGTCGGTGACTCGCGCGCCGACATCCGCACGGCACCCCTGATGGTGTGGGACACGACGTTCTCCTCCTTCGAGCTCGGACTGGGCGCTGCCATGTCGGTCGTGCTTCTGGTCATCGCCGGAATGCTCGGCGTGCTGGTCGTGCAGCTGTTCCGCGTGAGGAGGGTCGTATGAGCGAACGAAGCGACATGAGCTCGGTTGCTCTCACCCCGTCCGTGCGGTCACGGTTGTGGGCGTCCGGCATCTCGTTCGTGCTGGGCTTCGGCCTCGCCAACTACGGCATCCTGATGGTCACCAGACCCGATCAGTGGCTGTGGCTCGCAGCCGCGGCGGTACTGATGCTCACCGGCGCCGCCGGCATCGTGTTCGCCGACACCAATCGTTCGGTGTCCTTCTGGGCAGTGCTGGGCGTCGAGGTATTCCTGATGTTCACCCTGCTGCCGCTGCTGTGGACGTTCACGGTCGCCACGACGCCGTCGGAGCTGACCGCGACATCGCTGTGGCCCAACGAGGTCACGTGGCAGAACTTCAGCGACGTCCTCGGCTCCGACAGCATGCGACGGGCGGCCAGGACGTCACTGCTCGTCGCCGGGGTCGCGACCGCCATCTCCGTGCCGCTGGCGATCGCTGCGGCCCACGCACTCGTACGAGTCAGGGTCCGGGGTGGGCGGTTCGTGTACGCCTTCGTCATCGCGGCCCTGCTCGTGCCGCTGGTGGCGTTCGCTGGGCCCATCGCCGACCAGGCCATCTCGCTGGATCGCTACGGGTCGCGAGCAGCGCTCCTGCCTCCGAGCCTGATCATCACCCTCCCGCTGGCGATCTGGCTGTTCGTCACGCTGTTCAAGCGTGCCCCCTGGTCGCTGGGTGACTCCGTACGCGCTGATGGCGCCACCCGTCGACAGTGGTTCGTACGGTTCGTCGTACCGGCGCTCGGTCCGGGCATCGTGATCGTCACCCTGCTGGTGTTCGTCGTGGGCTGCCAGGACTTCGTCCTCGGGGCCGCGCTGTCGACCACCGATGCCCCGCTGCCGGCCTCGCTGTTGATGGCCCGCGGCGACCTCGACACCGAGTCGTCGGCGACGATCGCCGCTGTCGGGCTGCTTTGGGCCGCTCTGCCCGCAGCCCTGCTCCTCGTGGCACCACGCACGATCCACCAACTTCTGGGAAGGTCATACCGATGACGTCGATCGAGCTCCGCAACCTGACAGTCGCCGGCCCCGGTGACCGTCCGCTGCTCGACAACATCAGCCTGACGGTTCCGTCGGGCGAGACCTTGGCGATCATCGGGCCCGCCGGTGCAGGCAAGAGCCTGCTGCTGCGCGTCCTGGTCGGTCTGGATGAGCAGACCTCGGGCCAGATCCTGCTCGACGACCTCGACACCTCCAGGTCCAACCCGCGAGCGCGCGACCTCGCGATGGTTTTCCAGGACTTCGCGTTGCACCCCCAGCTCGACGTGTTCGACAACCTCGCCTTCTCGTCGACCCTGAGGCGCAAGAAGGCGTCGAGATTTCGCCGCGGCGCCCTCGACAAGGCGGCGATCACCGAACGGGTCAACTCCGTCAGCGAGTTCCTCGCCCTGACCGATCTGCTCGAGCTCAAGCCGGCCGAGCTCGACGACGCCCAGCGCCAGCGAGTTGCGCTCGGACGTTCGCTCGTACGCGACGCTGCGGCCTACCTGTTCGACGACCCCTTCTCCGAGCAGGCGGCACGCGTACGCCCGCACGTCCGCTCGGTCACGGCCCAGTGGCAGCGTGAGGACGGGCGCACGTCGATCTTCGCGACGTCTGACATCGCCGAGGCGCTGACGCTCGCCGATCGAGTGGCGGTGCTGCACCAAGGATTCGTGCACCAGGTCGGCACGCCGCGCGAGCTCTACGAGGCGCCCCAGGACATGTTCGTCGCGGGGTTCCTCGGTTCGCCGCCGATGAACCTCGTTCCCGCCAAACCGACCGAGAGCCAGCTCGTCATGCCGTTGGCCACGATGTTCATGGACGACGAGCTGAGGCAGCGGATCGGCGACCGTGACCTGGTGGTCGTGGGCATTCGCCCGGAGGACTGCCAGGAGTCATCGAGCCCGCTCGCCGCGACAGTCACCGACAAGGTCGAGTTCACGACCCGCATCGACGATGTCGAGTGGCAGGGCAGCACCCAGCTCGCCTATCTCGGCTATGAGATCGAGTCCGAGGTCGAGGCCCGTCTCAACGAGGTCGAGGACCTGTTGGACTTCGGCCTGTTCCAGAGCTTTGTGGTCGCCGAGCTCGCGGCCGAGAGCACGCTGCGATCCGGTATGTCGATCCGAGTGGTGATTCCGCGGTCCAAGATCAACGTGTTCGATCCGGAGACGGGTGAAAATCTCTCGCTCCCTGCGAGCTGAGCATGGTGCGCCGCGCCGTGGTCCCAGCGGCTCTGCTCGGCACGGTGTTCGGAACCGCGTACGTCGTCATCTCCCTGGTGAGATTTGATCGGTTCACGCTGTCGTCGTGGGACAACGCGATCTTCGAGCAAGCCGTGCGGGGCTACGCCCACCTCGGCGCGCCGACGATCGACGTGCGCGGTGCTGGCTTCAACCAGCTCGGCGACCACTTCTCGCCGATCCTGGTCCTGATCGCGCCGTTCTACCGGCTGTTCCCGGCAGCGCAGACGATCCTGGTCGCCCAGGCTGTGCTTCTCGCGCTCTCCGTCGCCATCATCGCCGCCCTTGCGACCCGGCACCTCGGGATGGTCGTGGGCGTTGCGATCGGCGTCGCATACGGTGCCTCGTTCGGCGTGCTCTCGGCCGTGGAGGTCGACTTCCACGAGGTGGCGTTCGCGGCCCCCTTGCTCGCCCTCGCCGGTGGCGCGTACGTTGATCGGCGCTTCGCTGCGGTGGTTCTCTGGGCGTTGCCACTGCTGCTGGTCAAGGAAGAGTTCGGTCTGACGGTCGCTGTGATGGGCGGTGTGCTGTGGCTGGTCGGCGAGCGCCGCCGCGGCGCCATGCTCGGCCTCATCGGGCTCGCCACGGCGGTGTTCGTCATCTTCATCCTGATGCCGGCGCTGACTCCCGATGGTGCTTACACGCACGCCGGCTCGCTGGGCGGGGAACGCGGAGTCCTCCCGACATTGTTCGACGACATGGACCGCAAGGCCGCGACAGTTGCGTTGACCTTGGCCATCACCGGCATGGCCGCGCTCGTCTCGCCGTGGGTCCTGCTGGTGCTGCCCACGTTCGCCTGGCGATTTGCCGGTGACAACGCGTTCTATTGGGGCACGGAGTGGCACTACTCGCTCGCGCTGATGCCCATCGTGTTCGTCGCGATGATCGATGGGATGAAGCGCTGGCCCCAGCTGAGATGGGCGACCCTGCCGGCGCTGGTGGTCACCGGATTCATGCTGGTCAGCTCACCGCTCGTTGCCCTGTTCGAGTCGCAGACGTACGCCGAGTCACCCCGCGCACACGACGCGCGCAAGGTGCTGGCACTCGTGCCCAAGGGTTCGACGGTCGAGACCGACATCGGTCTGATGACCCACCTGACGACGGACCGAACGGTCTACTGGCTGGGCAGTCCGGGCAACCCCGCGCCGGGGTACGTGTTGCTCGACGTCGAGTCCGACATCGGCTCACCGGCTGACGTCGTCAGGTATGCCGAGGAGAAGTTCGGCGGCACCTACGAGCTGATCTACGGACAAGGTGGCTACCTCCTCGCTCGCCGCCTCTAGGGCGGTGACCTGCTCGCCCATCGACGCGATGAGCGGTGACCTGCTCGCCCATCGACCCGATGAGCGGTGACCTGCTCGCCCATCGGGCATTCCGAAAGGCGACCAGCTCACCGCTTCCTCACCGTGAAGGGGCAGGTGCCCAAAACAGAGCCTGATCAGGGGTGCGTCATGGACATGACGTCGAGCGCCTTGTCCAGGTCTGCCTCACTGATGTCGCCGCGCTCGACAAAGCCCATCTCGATGACGACCTGACGGATCGTCTTCTTGTCCTTGACCGACTGCTTGGCGACCTTGGCGGCGTTCTCGTAGCCGATGAAGCGGTTGAGTGGCGTCACGACCGACGGCGACGACTCGGCGAGCTCGAGGCAGCGCTCCTCGTTGGCGGTGATGCCGTCGATGCAGCGGTCGGCGAGCACGCGCGAGGAGTTGCCGAGCAGGCGCATCGACTCGAGCAGGTTGCGGCCGATGACCGGCAGCATCACGTTGAGCTCGAAGGCTCCAGAAGCGCCAGCCGTGGCGATGGTGGCATCGTTGCCGATGACCTGGGCGCACACCATGAGCGTGGCCTCGGGAAGCACGGGGTTGACCTTGCCGGGCATGATGCTCGAGCCGGGCTGGAGGTCGGGGAGGTTGATCTCGCCGAGTCCCGTACGAGGGCCCGAGCCCATCCAGCGGAGGTCGTTGCAGATCTTGGTCAGGCTGACGGCGATCGTACGGAGCTGGCCTGACATCTCGACGAGCCCGTCGCGGGCGCCCTGCGCCTCGAAGTGGTCGACCGCCTCGGTCACCGGGAGTCCGCTGCCCTCGGCGAGCAGCTCGATGACGCGCTGCGGGAAACCGATCGGCGTGTTGATGCCGGTGCCGACGGCGGTGCCGCCGAGCGGGACCTCAGCCGTACGGGGCAGTGATGCCTCGATGCGCTCGATGCCGCGACGGACCTGCATCGCGTAGCCGGCGAACTCCTGGCCGAGCGTCACGGGCGTGGCGTCCATGAGATGGGTGCGACCGGACTTCACGACCTCCGCGAACTCCTTGGACTTGGCCTCCAGTGACGTGGCGAGGTGGTCGAGCGCCGGGATCAGCTCGTTGCTCGCCGAGGCCGTGGCCGCCACGTGGATCGACGTCGGGAAGACGTCGTTGGAGGACTGTGAGGCGTTGACGTGGTCGTTGGGGTGCACGGCCTTGCCCAGCTTGGCCGTGGCGAGATTGGCGAGCACCTCGTTGGTGTTCATGTTGCTCGACGTGCCCGAGCCGGTCTGGAACACGTCGATGGGGAACTGGGCGTCGTGCTGACCGCTGGCGACTTCCTCCGCCGCAGCGACGATGGCGTCGGCCATGTCCTTGTCGAGGATGCCGAGCTCGGCATTCGCCTTGGCGCAGGCCGCCTTGATCTGGGCAAGGGCTCGGATCTGCGCGGACTCGATCGGGGTGCCGGAGATCGGGAAGTTCTCGACGGCGCGCTGGGTCTGGGCGCTCCACAAGGCGTCTTTGGGCACCTTGACCTCGCCCATGGTGTCGTGCTCGATGCGGTATTCGGTCATGGACCGACGATATCGCTGCGCCCTCGGGCGACGTCAGGTGGCCAGACCGACTCAGAACGCGGAGATCGAGCTGGGTGCACGCTGGGGACGGCTGAGCCCTCGTACGACCGCTTCCTGGCCGTGGCGGCGCAGGGCCACGCCGGTGAGCAGGTGGACGACGTGCTCGACGATGCTGTCCGGGAACTCCGGCGTCGGCAGACCGACACTCGCTGCCAGGTCGTCCGAGTGCACGACGACCTCCATCGACCGGGTGGCGAGGAAGTCATCGGTCGTCAGCGACCAGCCCTGCCAGGGGATGTGGATGTAGTCGGGAGTACGCGGGGCAGCCAGCAGCTCGGGCAGGTGCGCGAGCGACCTGGCAGCCTGGGCCAGCACGGTGGCGTGGCCGTCCGTCGCGCTCTCGTCCGACTTCTGCCTGATCGAGAGGTTGGCCTCGTCGTCCGGCCCGGCCTTGACCCAGTCGGCCCGCGCGTAGTGGTCCAGCAGCGGGATGGGGGGCTCGGGCAGGGGAGGGGCGTCGAGCCCGCTCACGACATGGCTGGCCTGCGCCAACAGGTGGTGGGCGAGGCCGCCGACGGTCATGCCGGCGCAGGCGCTCTCCTTGTTCCACGCTCTTGCGACCTCCGGGCTGCTCGCCAGCGCGAACGCGGTGTGGCAGGCGTTGACGAACGCGCTGCGGTCAATCGACTCCATTCCCAGATCCTACGAGGCGTACAAGGCGACCTCGCTGGCCTTGACCGCCAGGTAGACAGTCGTGCCGGGCATGAGCCCCAGCTCGGCGACTGCTGCGGCGGTGATGTCCGCGCTGAGTTCGCCGGTGCGGACGCGGATCTGCGCGCCAAGTGGCTCGAGCTCGGTGACGGTTGCCGCGAACACGTTTCGCGGGCTGCCGGAAGGAGGGTCGAGGTAGACGCCGACGGCGCTGGGGCTGAACACCGCAACCGCTGGCTGGCCGGCGGGTATCGGTTGGTCAGTGAGCCCTTCGACGAGTGCACCGGTCACCGTACGTACGTTCCCCTGCTCGGCGACCCCGGTGAGCAGATTGAGCCCGGCGATGCTCGCCCCGAACTGGCTCCGCGGCCTTGTCAGCACCTCCCGGGTCGCTCCTTGCTCGACGATCCGACCGTGATCCATCACGATCACCCGGTCGGCGAGCAGGGCGGCGTCGAGCACGTTGTGGGTGACGATGATCGCCGTGCGCTCGGCGAGCACCCGCTTGAGCACGTGCCGCATCGCCGGCACCACGGTGATGTCGAGCGCGGCCATTGGCTCGTCGAGCAACAGCAGGCGTGGTTGGGCGGCGAGTGCGCGGGCAGCTCCGATGCGCTGGGCCTGACCGCCCGACAGCTCTGACGGCAGGCGGTCGGCGAGCTCTGAGGCATCGACCTCGGCAAGCCAGTGCATCGCCGCCGTACGCGATTGCGCACGTGACTGACCAGCGCTGCGAGGTCCGAAGGCGACGTTGTCGAGCACCGTGAGGTGGGGAAAGAGCAGCGCGTCCTGGGCGAGCAGCGCCGTACGGCGGGCGTGGGCGGGTTTCGAAAAGTCGGCGTCGAACAGCACGACGTCGTCGAGTGTCGCCCGCCCGGCGTCGGGGCGCAGGATCCCGGCGATCATCGCCAGCACCGACGACTTGCCTGCGCCGTTGGGACCGAGGATCGCAAGCGTCTCCGCGTCGGCGACGTCGAAGGCAACGTCGACGCCGCGCTCGTCGAGCGTTGCTCGGAGATGGAGGCTCATGGCGTCGTGCTCCTCGAACCGCGTACGAGCCCGATGACCAGCACGGCGACGACGACGAGCACCAGGGACAGGGCGACCGCGGCGTCGGGGTCGACCTCGCGCTGGAGGTAGATCTCCAGCGGGAGCGTACGGGTCACCCCCTCGAGACTTCCGGCGAACGTGATCGTCGCGCCGAACTCACCCAGGGCTCGCGCGAACGAGAGGACAGCGCCGGCCGCGAGACCCGGGAGCACGAGGGGAATGGTGATGCGCCGCAGGATCGTGGTCGGTCTGGCGCCGAGGGTTGCGGCGACGACCTCGTACTGCTCGCCGGCCGTACGCAGCGTGCCCTCGAGGCTCACGACCATGAACGGAAGCGCGACGAAGGTCTGAGCGATGACCACGGCGGTTGTCGAGAACGCGATCTGCAGGCCGAGGACGTCGATGGTCTCGCCGAGCAGACCCTGGCGCCCGAACGTGTAGAGCAGCGCGATGCCGCCGACGACCGGCGGGAGGACCAGCGGCAGGAGCACGAGCGAACGAAGCAGTGTCTGGCCGCGAAATGACGTACGCGCGAGGACGAGGGCCATCGGCACGCCGAGAAGGATGCAGAGCAACGTGCTGACGGCCGACGTACGCAGGCTCAGCCAGAGGGCAGCGCGCGACGAGTCGGAGCTGATCAGGGAGCCGAAGCTGCCCCAGTCGACCCGGGTCGCCATCGCCACGAGCGGGAGCACGATGAAGAGCGCACCCACCGCGGCGGGCGCGAGCACCCAGCGTGGGACCTGCATCAGGGCTTGCCGAAGCCGGCCGCCGCGAGCACCGCCTGACCTTGGCGACCGGTGACGAAGCTGATGAATGCCTCGGCGAGTCCATCGCCGGCGGCTGGTTCGAGGGTGGCGATCGGATAGGTGTTCACCACATCGCCGGACTCGGGGAAGGAAACTCCGTCGACCTTGTCTCCGGCAGCTTTGACATCGGTCACGTAGACCAGGCCGGCATCGGCCTCACCAGAGATCACCTTGCCCAGCACGTCGGTCACGGACTGTTCCTCGCTGACGGGTGTGATGTCGACCCCGGCAGCCTTTTCGACCTGATGTGCCGCCGAGCCGCAGGGGACCTGCTCCGCACACAGCACGACCTTGAGACCTGGTGCGGCAAGGTCGTCGAGCGAGTCGATTCCCGCCGGGTTCTTCGCAGGAGTGGCGATCTCGAGGGTGTTCGTCGCAAAGTCGACGGGGCGACCATGGAGCGCGTTCGCGTCGTGCGCGGCGTCCATGTTCTTGGTGTCGGCCGAGGCGAACACGTCGGCAGGCGCGCCCTGAACGATCTGCGCGACCAGGTCGGACGAGCCGGCGAAGCTGAGCTTCACGGTGACGCCGTCGTGCTCGGCTTCGAACTTTTCGCCGAGCTCGGTGAACGGCTCCTTGAGCGATGCCGCGGCGAACACCGTCAGGGTCGCCCGTCGTGTCGGTCCGCTTTGGTCATCACCCTGGGAACCGCAGCCGGTGATCAGGAGCAGCACTGCGGCGACGGCTGCGAACCATTTCACTCGAGGCTCTCCACGATGACGTTGGTCGATTTGACGATCGCGACGGCGACCGAGCCGGGTTCGAGGCCGAGCTCCGCGACGGCCTCGCTGCTCATCAGCGAGACGACTCGAAATGGCCCGCACTGCAGCTCGACCTGGGCCATGACGGTGTCCATCTTGACGGCGGTCACCAGTCCGACAAGACGATTGCGTGCCGACGTCGCGGAGCCGGTGTCAGGCATCGTCCTGGCCTGCTCCCGCGAGAACTGGGCGAGCTCTCGCCCGTCGATCACCATCCGACCCGAGGAGTCCTCGGTCGACGTGAGCGCGTCGCTGCTGACCCAGCGACGTACGGTGTCGTCGCTGACGCCAAGGAATCGCGCTGCGTCGGAGATCCGTATCTGCGGCATGAAAACTACTCTAGAGCAGCATCTGCGGTTCTACTGGGTCGAACGGTATCCGATGCCTTCGGCCCGGGCGCGCTCCATGTCGTCGGCGAGATGCGGCTGGTTGTACGGTCCGGGCTCACGCAACCGGTCGATCACGTTCTGCACCGTGACCGGATCCTTGTCCTGGCTCATCTTGACCTTGCAGGTGAACCGGTCGACCGGGATGCGCAGCCCGACAGTGCCGCGAGCGATCGGCGGTGCCCACTCCTGGTCGAGCCACATCGGATCGTCGACGTGTTGCTCGAAGTGCGCAACCAGCCTGGTCAGGACGGCGAGGTTGGTCTCGGCGTCGAGGATCTCGGGCGTCCCGTGACAGTGCACGGCGCTGAAGTTCCACGTCGGGGCCTGGCTGGAGCCGGGCGCGTACCAGCTGGGTGACACATAGCCGTGCTGTCCCTGGAACACCACCAGCACCTCGCGGTCGCCGAAGTCGTGCACCTTGTCATCGGGGCGGCCGACGTGGGTGACCAGGACGAGCCCATCGGTGGTGTCGTCGAGGAGGAATGGGTAGTGCGAGGCGACGAGCTCACCGGCGTTGTGGCTGACGATCGTCGCCCAGGGATTGTCGGTGATGATCTGTCGGACGACCTCGACGTCGGTCGTCGCATGGAAGTCGCTGTGTCTCATGAGCCGCTTGACACCGAGCGCTGGGTGTTGCGCTCGATCGCGTCGATGAAGGTCTCATAGAGCGCGGGCGGTAGGTCGTGGCCCATGCCGGCGATCTCGAGGTGCTCGGCACCGGGGATGGCCGCCGCGGTCGCCTTGCCACCTGAACGGTGCACCAGCGGATCCTTGATCCCGTGGATGACCATGACCGGCAGGTCGAGGTCAGCGAGGTCCTTGGTGCGGTCGGGCTGAGCCAGCACCGCCAGCATGTGGCGAACGGTTCCGCTGGCCGACCAGCCGCGGTCGTACGTCTCGCCGGCGCGAGCACGTGAAGCGGCCTCGTCGGCGGGGTAGGCCGGTGATCCGATGACGGCGGCGGCCTTGAGCGATCGCGCGATGTAGGAGTCGCGCGTGCCGCCCGCCGATGCCAGCAAGGTGGGGATGACGCGCGGGTTCTGCCAGCCGACGGTGCGCCTGCCGGTCGTCGACATGATCGACGTCAAGGTGAGGGCGCGTTCGGGGTGGGCGATGCAGATCGTCTGACCGATCATGCCGCCCATCGAGACACCAACCAGGTGGACGCGGTCGAGCCCGAGGTGGTCGAGGAGGCCGAGAGCGTCCTCGGCGAAGTCGTCGAGCCCGTACGGCGGCTGGCTGCGCCCCGCGTACGCCTTGAAGACCGACGACTTCGTGACCGGGTGGTTGTCGAGCTTGGTGGAGCGGCCGGTGTCGCGGTTGTCGTAGCGGATGACGAAGAAGCCCCGCTCGGCGAGCAGCGTGCAGAACTCGACGGACCACCAGTTCATCGGGCCGCCCATGCCCATGATCAGGAGGATCGGCGGGTCGGCGGCGTCGCCGAAGGTTTCGTAACAGATGTCGACGCCAGAAGGCAGCGACGCGAACAGCTCTCCCGATGACGTCATGTGCGCAGCGTGCTCAGTGTTCGTAGTCGATCGTGGAGTAGGCCTTGAGCTTCTCCAGGCTGTGCTCACTGGTGATCTTGCGGATCGTGCCGCTGCGTGAGCGCATCACGATCGACTCCGTGTAGGCCTTACCGGCGCCGTAGCGGACACCGTGCATCAGCTCACCGTCGGTGATGCCGGTGGCCACGAAGAAGCAGTCGTCGGCGTTGACGAGGTCATTGGTCAACAGAACACGGTCGAGGTCGTGGCCCGCGTCGATGGCTCGCTGACGCTCGTCATCATCGATCGGCCAGAGCTTGCCCTGGATCGTGCCGCCGATGGCCTTGATGGCGCACGCCGTGATGATGCCTTCGGGCGTACCGCCGATCCCGATCAGCAGGTCGACGCCGGTGTCGGGGCGGGCTGCGGTGATGCCGCCGGCGACGTCGCCGTCGATGATGAACTTGATGCGGGCGCCGGCTGCACGGATCTCGTCGACGATGCCCTGGTGGCGGGGCCGGTCGAGCACGCAGACCGTGACGTCGCTGACCGAGATGCCCTTGGCCTTGGCCACGAGCGAGATGTTCTCGGCGACCGGCAGACGGATGTCGACGACGTCGGCTGCTTCGGGGCCGGCGATGAGCTTCTCCATGTAGAACACGGCGGACGGGTCGTACATCGAACCGCGCGGCGCAACGGCCATGACGGACACGGCATTGGGCAGGCTCTTGGCGGTGAGGGTCGTGCCGTCGATCGGGTCGACGGCCACATCCGTCTCGGCGCCCGTCCCGTCACCGACGTGCTCGCCGTTGAAGAGCATGGGGGCTTCGTCCTTCTCGCCCTCGCCGATCACGACGATGCCGTTCATCGGCACGGTGTTGATGAGCTTGCGCATCGCGTTGACCGCGACACCGTCGGCACCGTTCTTGTCACCGCGTCCGACCCAGCGGCCGGCTGCCATGGCTCCGGCCTCGGTGACCCGCACGAGGTCGAGGGCGAGGTTGCGATCTGGAGCTTGGGCGTTTGGCTGGAGGCGGTCCACGGCGGCATCCTACCGGTACGTCTTCGGGGATTGCGATGCCAGAACGTAGGGTGACAGCGCTGTCAGAACCCAAGGAGTACGTCGTGAGCTCGACCGGATCGTCCCGTGGCAACCCCTCGATGGGAGATGTCGTGCGATCCGTTGCCGTCCTCGCCGTGATCGTCCTGGCGTTGTGGGGGTTCGGCCAGCTGTTCACCAACACACCTGACAGGACCGTCAAGCCGATCGACTACGTGCAGACGGTGTCCAGTGCGCGTCCGGCCGCGGAGTTCGAGCTCCTTGCACCGTCGACGCTGCCCAAGGGGTGGGTTGCCACCTCGGCGCGGTTCACCCCCACGTCCTGGCATCTCGGAGTGGTCACCGAGGACGACAAGTACGTCGGTCTCGAGCAGGCCAAGATCGCCGAGAAGCAGCTCGTCGCGAAGTACGCGAAGGACAGCAAGGCTGCCGGCACCGTCAGGATCGACGGCGAGGTGTGGGACCTGCGCAAGGGCCCGGACGGAGAGGTGATCTTCGTTCGCCGAGCGGATGGTGTGACGACCTTGGTCACCGGCGAGACCACACGGGCCGAAGTCGAGACCTACGTGGCGTCGCTGTCGGCGTCCTGATCGGGCAGACCCGCCGCGGCAGCCAGACGTGACCGAGCACCGTCGAGCCACTGCTGGCACACCTTGGCGAGGAGCTCGCCGCGCTCCCACAGTGCCAGCGACTCATCCAGGCTGGTGCCGCCGACCTCGAGCTGCTGCACGACTGAGATGAGCTCGTCTCGCGCCTGCTCGTAGGGGATCTCGGGAGTCTCAGCCATGTGCAGCATCCTTGCTCGTGGTGTCGGTGGTGCGTACGCCGACGTTGCCGTCTGCGAGTCGAACGGTGAACTCGGCATCCGGTGCAACCTGCGCGATCGAGCGTACGACGGTGCCATCGGGCAGCTGGGCAACGGCATAGCCGCGCTCCAGCGTGGCCAGCGGTGACAGGGCTCGTACGCGGGCCAGGTGGTGTCCGATCTCGTCGCTCGAACGGTCGAGCCGGTGCGTCATCGACCGTCGGGCCCGATCTCGGAAGTCGTGGATGACGCCCTGCTGCAGGTCGACGACGGTGAGCGGGTTGGCCATGACGGGGCGTGATCGGATCGCGGCGAGACCGCGTGCCTCGCGCTCGAGCATCGACCGGATCGCCAGGTTGGCGCGTTCGCGCATCGACGCGACGCCGGCGAGCTCCTCGCGTACGTCGGGGACGATCCGCTTGGCGGCATCGGTGGGTGTGGAGGCCCGGAGATCGGCGACCAGATCGAGCAGGGGGGTGTCCGGCTCGTGGCCGATCGCACTCACCACCGGTGTGGCCACCGCGTGGACGGCGCGGATGAGCCCTTCGTCGGAGAACGGCAGCAGATCCTCGATGGATCCACCGCCGCGGGCGATCACGATGACGTCGATCGAGCTGTCCTGGGCCAGTCGCTGCAGGGCTCCCATGACATCGGCGGCAGAGCTGCTGCCCTGCATCAGCGCGTGGCGGACGACGAAACGTACGTCGGGCCAGCGCTGCCGGGCGTTCTCGATGATGTCGCGCTCAGCCGCGGAGGCCTTGCCGGTGATCAACCCGATCCCCTTGGGAAGCAGGGGGAGCGACTTCTTGAACCGAGGATCGAACAGTCCCTCGGCCGCCAGCAGCTGCTTGCGACGCTCGAGCTGCGCCAACAGCTCGCCTTCGCCTTGCGGGCGGATCTCCCGCAGCTCGAGCGACAGGGAGCCCCGCGGCGAGTAGAACGTCGGCTTGGCGTTGACGATGACGCGGGCGCCTTCGGTGATGGGCGTCGGCGAGGCGTCGAGGATGATCGAGCTGCACGTGGCGTCGATCGAGAGCTTGGCGGTGAGGTCGCGCAGCGTCAGGAAGCACACGCCCTGGCGGCGGGTGAGCTGCGCGATCTCGGCCTCGACCCACACGGCACCGAGTCGGCCGATGTAGCCCTCGATCAGCTGCGAGATCTGCCGCAGCGGTGCCGGCTTCTCCGCCGTCGTCTCGAGTGCCATACGCACACACTAGGGTGCTGCGACGACAGCGCGACCCCTCACCGACGATGAGGGGTCGCGACAGGTGTTCGTGTCTACTTGGGGCGGCGGACGACGTAACCGCTGCTCCAGATCTTGTGCTTGCCGACCTTGGTGCCCGAACGCTGGGCTTCCCACATCTTGCCTTTGCCCGCGTAGATCGCCGAGTGGTAGGCGCGACCGTTGCTGATGAAGATGAGGATGTCGCCCTTCTTCTTCTTGCTCTTGGCGATGTGCTTGCCCTTGAGCTGGGCTCCTGAGGTGCGGCCGATCTTCTTGCCGGACTTCTTGTAGACGTACTGGACCAGTCCGGAGCAGTCGAAGGCCTTCGGACCGTTGGCGCCGTAGCGGTAGGGGTCACCCTTCTGCTTGCTGGCCCACTTGATGACCTTCTCGGCACGAGTCAGCTTGGGCTTGGGCTTGGGCTTCGGCTTTGGCGCAGCGGTCGGGGCCGGCGCGGCTGTGGTCGACGAGCTCGTCGACACCGTGGTGGCCGCTTCCGCGGGGGTGAGCTGCGCCGTCAAACCGATGAAGGTGACCGTTGATGCCAGCAGAGCGCAGGCGAGATTGCGTGATGTTCGCATGTGGTTTTCCTCGAGCACGCCTGCGAAAGATGACCTGTCGGGTTCAGGCGCGAGGATGCCTGTCGAAGATTCTCGATTAACCCCAAGGCTCCGAGGAGCCGTCTTGCCGGGTCTTCCGAGCCCATCACTAGGGGGTGCGAGTTCTGCGGTCCTGATGGGCCTCAGCGTGGCCGCAGGCCGACCCCGGTGGGGGTCAACGTGGAAGGACTTTACCGTCCTGACAGTGGATTTTCGGCCTCAAGGAGCCTGATCGCGGCGTGACTTGCGTCGCACGATTCGGGCTGTGGTGCGTCACCTAGGATGGAGTCATGACTGAAGTCTCGCTCGGTATGCCCGCCGTCGGTGGCAGCGTCCTGCTCGCCGACCCGCGTGGCTACTGTGCCGGCGTCGACCGTGCCGTGATCACCGTGGAGAAGGCGCTCGACCTCTATGGCGCGCCGGTCTACGTACGCAAGGAGATCGTGCACAACAAGCACGTCGTCAACAATCTGCGCGACCGTGGCGCGATCTTCGTCGAGGAGCTCGACGAGGTGCCCGAGGGTGCGACGGTCGTCTTCTCCGCGCACGGTGTCTCGCCGATGGTGCATGCCGAGGCGGCCGAGCGCAGCCTCAAGACGATCGATGCGACCTGCCCGTTGGTCACCAAGGTGCACCACGAGGCTCGCCGCTTTGCGAGCGAGGGCTACAGCATCCTGCTGATCGGGCACGAGGGTCACGAGGAGGTCGAGGGCACCGCGGGTGAGGCGCCCGACCACATCACCCTGGTCCAGACCCCCGACGACGTCGACTCGCTCGAGTTTCCCGAGGGCACCCGGTTGTCGTGGCTGTCGCAGACGACACTGAGTGTCGACGAGACGATGGAGACCGTACGTCGGTTGCGCGAGAAGTTCCCCCAGCTCGAAGATCCGCCCAGCGACGACATCTGTTACGCGACCCAGAACCGTCAGGTCGCGGTCAAGGAGATCGCCAAGAACGCCGATCTCGTGATCGTGGTGGGCTCTGCCAACTCGTCGAACTCCGTACGCCTGGTCGAGGTTGCCCTGGAGGCCGGTGCCAAGGCTTCCTATCGCATCGACGACATCTCCGAGATCGATGAGTCGTGGCTTGATGGTGTCGAGCACGTCGGCGTCACCTCTGGCGCCTCAGTGCCGGACGACCTCGTGCAGGAGGTGCTCGCCTATCTCAGCGAGCACGGCCATCCTGACGCTGATGCCGTCCGTACGGCGGATGAGAGCCTGATCTTCGCCCTCCCCCCGGAGCTCCGCAAAGACATGAAAGCAGCCGGAGTCCCCTACAACTAGCGCTCCACGCCCGATGAGCGGTGACTTGTGGTCAACGCGAGGGCGATCCATCGACCGCAGGTGATTGAGCGGTGACTTGTGGTCAACGCGAGGGCGATCCATTGACCGCAGGTCACCGCTCACGTCGACTCATTGACCACAGGTCACCGCTCACCGCTCGGACGAGGGTACGGCGCCTGGTGACAGAATCTTCTTGTGGACACCGCGCTGACTCTCGTGACCTTGCTGGCCATCGCCGTCACCGTGAGTGCCGCGGCCGGCCGGATGGGTTTTCCGTCGCCGCTCGTCCTGATCGTCGTCGGCATCGTGGTGTCGTACCTCCCGTTCGTACCAGACTTCGAGCTGACCCCCGAGATCGTCCTGATCGGCCTGCTGCCACCGCTGCTCTACGCGGCGTCGATCCAGACCTCCCTCATCGACTTCCGGGCCAACCGGCGACCCATAGCGCTGCTCAGCATCGGCCTGGTGCTCTTCACCACAGCCGGAGTTGGGCTCCTCGTCTGGTGGCTGCTGGACGTGCCCTTGGCCGTCGGCTTTGCGCTGGGTGCAGTCGTGGCCCCTCCGGATGCCGTAGCCGCGACCTCGATCGCACGTCGGATCGGTCTGCCACGCCGGGTCGTCCTGATTCTCGAGGGCGAGAGCCTGGTCAATGACGCGACGGCGATCGTCACCCTGCGAGCGTCCATCGCTGCGATCGGCGGCACCGTCAGCGCGTGGGAGGTCGGCGCGAGCTTCGTCGTCTCGGCGGCTGGCGGCGCCCTGATCGGGCTCGTCGTCGCGGTCGTCATCGGCAAGATTCGCAAGCTGATCGAGGACGACGTCACCGATGTCGCCGTGTCGCTGCTGACGCCGTGGATCGCCTACCTGCCGGCGGAGGAGATCCACATCCCCGGCCTCGACGGGCACCCTTCCGGCGTGCTTGCGGTCGTCGTGGCCGGGATCATCCTCGGTCACAAGTCGCCGGCCATCCAGTCGGCATCATCCCGACTGTTCGAACGTACGAACTGGGCGACGATCTCGTACGTCCTCGAGAACGCGGTGTTCCTCCTCATCGGGTTGCAGGTGCGATCGATCGTCGATGCGCTCGGCGAGAGCAGCGTCTCCGGTACGCGCATCGCGGTCTCATGCGCAGCGGTACTCGCCGCCGTGATCGTCCTGCGGTTCGTGTGGGTGTTCCCGGCGACCTACGGTCCGCGACTCATCCCGAGGATCCGTGACTCTGAGCCGGCGCCATCTGCTCGTGCCGTGTTCCTCGTCGCCTGGACCGGCATGCGCGGGGTGTTGACCTTGGCGGCGGTGTTCTTGCTGCCTGAGGACACCGAGAACCGTGAGGTGCTCGTGCTGATCGCATTCGTGGTCACCGTCGGGACGTTGATGATCCAGGGCCTGACGGTGCCGATGCTCGTACGTTGGCTCAAGGTGCCGGGCCCCGACAGGCACGAGGATCATCTGCAGGAGGCAACGGTCTATCAGGCGGTTGCCGACGAAGGCATGAAGTACCTCGACGAGGAGGTCGAGGGCACGGTGTCCGACTCCGTCATGCACCGCCTGCGCGAGCGCGCCACGGACCGTACGAATGCCGTGTGGGAGCGACTCGGAGGCGCGACGACGCCGAGCGCCCAGTACTCACGGTTGCGGGCGGAGATGCTCGCCCGCGAGCGCGAGGAGCTGCTCCGCATCCGAGCGCTCGGCACCCTCGACCAGTCGGTCCTGGCGCGCGTCATGAACGCCCTCGACGTCGAGGAGTCGATACTGGATCGCATGTACGAGGACGAGACGACGGCCGGCCGTGCGACCGAGCTGCGCCCGACGTACGAGGAGGGCGGCGCGTGCGAGCACCTGGGCGAGGCGTGCACCGTGCCGGCTCCCGTGACGCCGGCGGGTTGTGAGGAGTGCCTGCAGGAGGGTGTCGAATGGGTGCACCTGCGGTTGTGCATGACCTGCGGACACGTCGGCTGCTGTGACTCCTCGCCCGGCACACATGCCACCAAGCACTCACGCGCAACCGGGCACCCGGTGATCCGCAGCTTCGAACCGGGTGAGGCGTGGCGCTGGTGCTACGTCGACGAGGTGCTGGGCTGACGGTCGGGCCGCCGATCAGGCGCCGTCATGATGCGCAGGACGACGAGTCCCAGCGCGAGTCCGTGACCCAGGACGAGCGTCTTGCCATGATCGATCGTGGTGGCGATGAGACGGGCCACGTAGCCCGCGTCCTGGGCCATCCCGTTGACCTGGATCGCGTCTGACCAGAACATCGCAACGAGGCCGAGCGTGCCGATCAGCAGAGCGGGTGGGAACACGCCGGCCTGGAACAGCGAGTCGAGATCCACCGCCAGCGCGACTGTCACGACGATCAGCACGAAGCCGAGCGAGAACAGGAAACCCAGATGACCGTCGGTGAGGTCGAGCCCGGTCACCACACCCATGGCGATGACGGCGGCAACGATCGCCGGGCGAGCGCCCAGGTCGTGGCGCGCCGAGGAGCTCGCCGACGTCGAATCGACCGGAGTGGACATACCTCCATCATGCGCTGCAACGGCGACACTTTCGGGGAGGTGACCTGATAAGAACGACTCGTGAGCCCTCTCGAGACCGACCGGCTGATCCTGCGGCCCTACACGTACGACGACACAGAACGCGTGCTCGACATCCACAGCCGGCTCGACGTAATCCGATGGTTGAGCGATCCACCTTTCATCCCAATGGCCGATCTTGACGAGGCTCGTGCGTGGATCGACCGGTGGAACGAGGGCGACACCGGACCGACCAGCTGTGGGCTGGCGATCGAGGTGCGCGATTCGGGTGTGGTGGCCGGCACCGTGATGATCACCAAGGTGCCCTACCCCATCGACGACGAGCGGCAGGTCGGCTGGCACCTGCATCCGGACTCGATGGGCCACGGCTATGCCACTGAAGCCGCGGTTGCCGTGATCGACCGGGCCTTCGACGCCGGGCTCGAGGAGATCTGGTGCGGGATGTATCCCGACAATCACGCCTCAGCCGCAGTCGCGGAGCGGCTCGGGCTCATCGACCGCGGCATCGTTCCCGATCCCTGGTACATCGGCGACTCGCACCTGTTCAGTGCAACGGCCGAGGAGTGGGCCCACCGATGATCGAGACCGAGCGCCTGGTGCTGCGCCTCTTCACGCATGACGACGCCCAGCGGTTGTTCGACATGTTCCGCCGCCCCGAGGTGGCCCGGTGGAGCGGCAACGGCAAGCCCATGGCGTCGATCGATGACGCCCATGAACGCATCGAACGGTACCCGGCTCGTCGCGGCACCCATCCGGCCGCAGGGGTCTTCGCCGCAGAGCTCAAGAAAACGGGTGTGATGGCGGGCATGTGCATGCTCGTACCCCTGCCGCCGAGCAAGGGCATCGACCGCGCTGACATGGAGATCGGCTGGCACTTCCACCCCGACGCATGGGGCAACGGCTACGCGACCGAGGGGGCGCGGGCGCTCGTCGCACGCGCGTTCGAGGCCGGCATCCCCGAGCTCTATGCCGTCACAGATCTCGAGAACAAGGCGTCCCAGGCAGTCTGTCGACGGCTCGGCATGGAGGACATCGGAGTACGCGCGGACTGGTACGACCTGGAGCTGCGGGCCTTCCATCTGTCGGGTCCCGGCGAGCCCGTAAACTAGTCCCTTGTGGCTCTCTCAATAGGCATCGTCGGACTCCCCAACGCGGGCAAGTCGACCCTTTTCAATGCCCTCACCAAGAACAACGTCCTTGCGGCCAACTACCCGTTCGCGACGATCGAGCCCAATGTCGGTGTCGTCGGCGTCCCCGATGCCCGCCTCGGCAAGCTCGCCGAGATCTTCAGCTCCGAGAAGATCCTTCCGGCGACCGTGCAGTTCGTCGACATCGCAGGCATCGTGCGTGGCGCCTCGGAGGGTGAGGGGATGGGCAACAAGTTCCTGTCCCACATCCGTGAGTCGGACGCGATCTGCCAGGTGACCCGGGTGTTCCGCGACGAGGACGTCACCCACGTGGACGGCGACGTCAACCCCGCCAACGACATCGAGACGATCTCGATCGAGCTGGCACTCGCCGACCTGCAGACCATCGACAATGCCCTGCCGCGGCTGGACAAGGAGTCCCGCAAGGACAAGTCGCTGGTGCCGGCGTTCGAGGAAGCCACCAAGGCCAAGGCTGCGCTGGAAGCGGGAGAGGGTGTGCTGAAGGCCGGACTCGATCTTGCGCTCCTTCGTGATCTGCACCTGATGACGGCCAAGCGGTTCATCTACGTGTTCAACTGCGACACCGACGAGCTGCAGGACGAGGACCTCAAGTCCCGCATGCGCGCGATCTGTGCCCCAGCCGAGGCGATCTTCCTCGACGCCAAGTCTGAGGCTGAGCTTGTCGAGCTGGGCGATGACGAGGAGGCTGACGCCATGCGCGCCGAGATGCTCGCCGACATGGGCGTGACCGAGCCCGGTCTTGATGCGCTCGCGCGCGTCGGCTTCGACACGCTGGGACTGCAGACGTACCTCACCGCCGGCCCCAAGGAGTCGCGCGCGTGGACGATCCCCAAGGGTGCGACGGCTCCTCAGGCGGCCGGCGTCATCCACACGGACTTCGAGCGCGGCTTCATCAAGGCCGAGATCGTGTCGTTCGACGACCTGGTCGAGGCCGGTTCGATGACGGCAGCGAAGAGTGTCGGCAAGGTCCGTATGGAGGGCAAGGACTACGTCATGGCTGACGGCGACGTGGTCGAGTTCCGCTTCAACGTCTGAATCGCCGAGCTGCAGCGGTACCAGTCGGGGGCTCAGTTGGTGACAGTTGCTTTCAGGTGAGCGTGGCATTCCGAGTCCGACACCTTTGTCAGCCTGCGCTCGCGGGAAGGCCGAGCTTGCGCCGAATCTTTGCCGCAGCGGATTGGCCTGCATCATCCGCACGGCGAAAGTCCGCTCCGAACGCGGCGTAATAGGAGGCGGCGGTCTCCGCAGAGCTGGCCTCCATTGTCGCGTCGTAAATCACGGCATCCTGCCGGGCAAGATCTCTGACGGGTCCTGCAACGGATGGCGGCCAGGAGTAGTTCTTCAGGCACGTGATCTGTTCGGCGACGCTTTGCGCGTACACCTTGGTGGCCTTCTTGAGATCCGACCACGAGATCACGCCGGCGTCATATTCGCTGATCGCTGCGTTCGAAGCTTCCCCGGCCCTGTTAGAGGCATAGATGCAATTGAGGTACTGATTCCCCGCTGCTCTGTAGTCGGACACGAAAAGCTTGATTGGCGTGCCGTTTGCTGCGGTGTGAGTTGGTGTTTCCGAGACTGTGGGGCGCACTCTCATCGCTCCGGCACCGGTCGTTGGCGCTCGCAGTGTGAACGAGCCGTCGGCGTCCGTTGTCACAGCGGCGGGGACCGCAATCCAGGTCGTTCCGTCGGTGGACGTCTCGAGCGACACCACGCGGCCTCGTTCTGCCGGTGAGACGGTCCCAACGATGATGTCTCTCTCCCCGAGACCCACTTCGGACGATCCTCGTAGATGCGACTCGATTTGCGTTGCATCGAGCAAGGTGATCGCTATTTCGCGGGTGGTGACCGACTTGGCTCCATTGATGACGACCCGAAGGGTTGTCTTGCCGCGGGACCGGGGCTTGTAGCTGAACGTGTAGGCACCGGATCTGTCGGTCGTGGTCGCCTGGCCGGTGTCTTCGAACGCAGATCCGTTCACCGACGACTGAAGTTGAACCTTCAGTCCAGCCATTTCATCGCTCGATGCGCCCGACAGGGTGATTGTGTCGCCCGGTCCGACCTTGTATCGAGACGCCTCCAGTGACGCAGGCTGCCCTCCGCAGGCCGTCAGCAAAGTCGCGAGGAGCAACGCCAGGAGCCCGCGAATCGATCTGGAGTGCGGGATCTTGCGGCCCCTGCGGGGCGATTCAAGCGAATGCGTCATCGAGAAGTACCCTACGAGTCGCTGCGACTCCACGCCGGGGGACGTGGCCACTGGCCCCGAGCCGCGAATATGTTCATCGCGCTGTCGGCGCGGCGGTCTCTGAGCACTTGCTGTGGATCCACCTAGTGTTGAGTCATGGAGGTTGCCCTGCAGGTGCTCGACGTGCGGATTGACATTGAGCTGCCGCGCTCCGTTGGGCCGCAGGTGAGGGACCGAGTCGAGTGGGCGTGGCAGCACTGCCTTGCATCATCCGCTGGATCGGCGGCATGTCGCGTGCCGTGGCGAGGACACGACATTGCGATGGGGATGCACTTGCTGTCCCAGGATGTGACTCGCACCGCGATCGCTGCACGCGCTGGACAAGCCGTGATGTTGCACGCTGCAGCGATTGCCAATCCACAGTCTGGTGCGGCCGTCGCCGTGGTGGGTGCTTCCGGTGCCGGCAAGACAACGTGGGTTCAAGCTCATGGTGCCAACCGGCGCTACATCTCGGATGAAACCGTTTTGATCACGAACGACCTTCGAATTTTTGGCATTCCCAAACCGCTCTCCCTCGGCCACGGAGGAGTCAAGGAGCAGGTTGCTCCAGGAGAGTTCGGCCTCAGCGAGACGCACGGGACGGAGTACCTCACCGAGCTGTGGATCCTTGATCGTGACCCCACCGCGACAACCCGACTCGAGGACGTCGAGATCCTCGATGCCTTGCCGCTCCTGGCGCAGCAGGCGTCCTATCTCAATGCGCTACCTCAACCGCTCCATCAGTTGGCTGCGGTGGTCTCGGGAGGCAGGCGACTCAGGCGAGCCTGTTATCGCGAGGCATCCGACCTGTCCCTGCTCGTTGCCGAGTCACTGGCATGAGGGCGCGGCGTGCTGCGCTCCGTGACGTCTTCGAGCACGGCGACGAGTCTGTGGTGATGGCCGGAGCCAACGTGGTGCGTCTCTCGGAGCTGGCGACGTTCCTCGTCCGTGGGCTGGGGGCCTGGCACTCCAGCGGCGAGCTTGCAGCGATGCTGGTCGATCGATTTGGTGAACCAGCTGACGCCAACGCCGTGGATCTGGTCGAGTCCGTTCTCAGGGAGCTGGCAGCACTTGAGATCGTGGAGATTGCCTGATGACAGAACGCGAACTTGCGACCAGCGAGGCGCGGGATGTCTTGGCGGCGATGGTGGCTCGGGTGGCGCAGGACGCCCGCCTGGATGTGGTGTTGATCAAGGGTCCTTCGCTCTCATTCCATGGACTCCGCGCCGAGCGCGCCTGGGGAGACGTCGACGTTCTCGTCCGACCCAGCCATGCGGGTCGTGCGCGGCGGGTGCTCGCCGAATCTGGCTGGGTTGCCTTCAACGAGCCGTCGCAGTATCCGCTGATCGCGCTCCCGCACGCCATCACGCTGATTCATCCGCGCTGGCACACCGAGATTGACTTGCACACGTTCTTCCCCGGCTGCTACGCCGACGCCGAGACGACGTTCACAAAACTCTGGCAAGAGCGGACCACCATTGAGCTGGCGCATCAGCCGGTGACGTGTACGGGGCTCATCGGATCGGCGTTGATCGGGGCGGTGAACATGGCCCGTGCGCCCACGCACCCGCGAAATCGCGCAGAGCTGGAGCAATGGAAAGCAAGCGTCGGCGGCTGGACTGCGAGTGACAAGAGGTCGCTCGCCCTTCTGGCTGACGAATGTGGCGCTTCCGAGGTGCTGGCGAGGACCTTCACCGAGGTCGGCATCACCCCCATTCGTGGCAGCGCCATGACCAGGGACGACTGGGCCGACTGGCGAAATCGCCTGAAGAACGAGAGTCGTACCGGCCACGGGTGGTGGGTCTCCTTTCGGCGCGCGCCGCTTCGGCTCAAACCGCACCAGATGATGCGAGCAGTGTCATTCGACCCGCAAGCTGCTGCGCGTGGATTGCCGCAGCCCACAGGGTGGTCTCGGCTGCGCCACGCGGCGCGCCGGTCAGCTCAAGGAGTGGCGAGGTTTGGCAGGTGGAACTCATGACCGATCCCTTCGTCGAGTGGCGTATTCGAAGTGACGTGGCTTGGGTCGGTGATGACGCCCGCGTCATAGCGGCGCACACGTCTCCGCCCGAGGCTGACGGCCCCCGCATTCTTGAAGGCGCCGCCTCGTGGGTGTGGCTGCGACTAGCCAGCCACGAAACGGATGTGCTCGTCGAAGAGGTCGCCGTCCAAGGCCTGATCAATCTTGCGCTGGAGGCACTTGCAGACGCTGCGCTGATTGTTCGCGCATAGCGCCCAATGTGTTCGCCTCCGGTCAGCAGACCAGGCGACCGGTTCTATTTGGGCTTGAAGATCTTGGGGGGAATCTTGTCCGGCAGAACGACGTCGGGCCGGCCTGGTCCCGGAGGGATGCCAGGAATGGGCGGCGGTACCGTTTTCAAACCGGAAGGCACGGGGACCTGGGGGAGGTTGGGCTCTGGAATCGGGAGAGGATTCTGCGCGGGAAGAAGCGGGTCGTTGATCGTCAAGCTTGCTGCTGCTGCAGGCGGAGCGACCGTTGCCAGTGCGACAACCGGAGCCGTCCATGCCGTGGCGCGCAACATTGTGCGCCGGGACATCAGGTTGTGCTTGCGATCACTCTCAGATTCGCCCATCATCACTCTCTGATTCGTCAAGGCGCACAAGGAGCTCGCCTGCCATCGGTTCGCTCATACTAACTGGACCGATGCAATTTTTCGCCTCGAAAGTTCTGCTACGGACACCGCGCTGACCGCGAGTGCTACTCGAGGGTGTCGAAGAGCTGGCCGTCGGCGCATTTTTCATGCGAGGGCCAGGAAGAGCTTCTCCATCTTCTTGACGTCGACGCCCTCGAGACCGTCGCCGTCCTCGAGGCAGTGCTGCATGCCCGTGGCGACGATCGCGTAGCCGGCGCGCGAGAGCGCCTTGTTGACCGCAGCCAGCTGGGTGAGGACGTCTTCGCACGACGATCCCTCCTCCATCATCCGGATCACGCTGGCCAAGTGGCCGTTGGCACGCTTCATCCGGGTGATGATCGCCTTGATCTCGGTCGGTTCGAGGTCCATTACTCACTCTTTTCTGTGATGGGGGGTGCGCTCAGTGCTTTCAGCGCGGAGTTGAGCCGGCCGCGAGCGTCCTCGATGACGCTGCGCAGGGCCTCGCTCGGATTGTCGACGACGGTGGTCATGAGGGCCGGGTCGAAGGCTTCGACCACAGTCGTCGTCTCGCCGGTGGAGCGGACCACGACGTTGCAGGGCAGGAGAGCGGCGATCGACGGCTCCGCCTGCAGTGCCTGGTGGGCAAGCTCTGGTCGGCAGGCGCCCAGGATGATCTGCGGCGCGACCTCGACGTCGAGCTTGGTCTTCAGTGTCGCCTTGAGGTCGATCTCGGTCAGTACGCCAAAGCCCGCCTCCGCGAGCTGCTCGCGCACCGCGGCCACCATCTCCTCGTAGGAACGGGGGACGGTGATGGACAGCGTGTAGTCGGTCATACCTCAATTGTACAACCCCCCGGGGGGATCTGATAACGTCGTCCTGTAACCCCCCAGGGGGTTCCCGCGACCGTTTGCCGCAGCCACGGAAGGGAACAAGCCGCTCATGACAGCTCTGACCGTCCTCACCATCGAGACACCCTCGCTCGGCGACCGCACCTATCTGGTGCATGACGGCGAGGTCGCCTTCGTGGTCGACCCGCAGCGCGACATCGACCGCGTCCTTGACCTGCTCGACGAGCACGACGTACGCCTCACCCACGTCTTCGAGACCCACATCCACAACGACTACGTCACCGGTGGACTCGCCCTTGCCCAGCGCACCGGCGCCGCGTACCTCGTGAACGGCGAGGACGACGTGTCCTTCGAGCGCACGCCCGTGAGTGATGGCGAGGTCGTGGCCGTCGGTGACCGGATGCGCGTGGTCGCCGTCGCCACCCCCGGTCACACGTTCACCCACCTGTCCTATGCGCTCGTCGAGGTGGCCGAAGGCAGCGAGCTCGACCTGGACGCCTCGGCAGGGGTGTTCTCGGGCGGTTCGTTGCTCTTCGGGGCGACCGGTCGCCCCGACCTCCTGGGCGAGGAGCACACCGAGGAGCTCAGCCGCCGCCAGCACGCGTCGGCCCACCACCTCACGCAGCTGCTGCCAGACGCCGCCGAGGTCTACCCCACCCACGGGTTCGGGTCGTTCTGCGCCGCCACCCAGAGCGACGCGACCGAGTCGACGATCGGTGAGGAGAAGGCCGTCAACCCGGTGCTCACCCAGGACGAGGAGACCTACGTACGCGAGCTGCTCGACGGGCTGGGCGCCTACCCGGCGTACTACGCCCACATGATGCCGGCCAACGCCGCCGGCCCGTCCGAGCCCGACCTGAGCGCGCCATCGGTCGCCGACCCCGCGGAGCTGCGACGCCGCATCGAGGATGGCGAGTGGGTCGTGGACCTGCGCAACCGGACGGCTTTCGCCGCCGGGCACGTCGCCGGCAGCTTCAACTTCGGGATCGAAGGGAAGTTCTCCACCTACCTCGGCTGGTTGATCCCTTGGGAGACGCCACTCACGCTGCTCGGTGAGACCGCGGACGATGTTGCCGAGGCCCAGCGCGAGCTGGTCCGCATCGGCATCGACCGACCCGTCGCGCACGCGACCGGAGAGCCGGAGGAGTGGGCCGACGAGCTGTCGTCATTCGACACCGGCGTCTTCGCCGACCTTGCGCAGGTGCGCCACCACCGTGAGGTGGTCGTGCTCGACGTACGGCGCGAGGAGGAGTTCGCCGCGGCGCGGATCGAGGACGCCGTCAACGTGCCCCTGCACGAGCTTCTCGACCGGGTTGACGACGTACCCGCGGGCGAGGTGTGGGTGCACTGCGCGAGCGGCTACCGAGCCTCGGTGGCCGCGTCCATCCTCGACGCAGCGGGACGCAGGATCGTCGCGATCGACGACTCCTTCGACAACGCCGCCGAGGTGGGCCTGCACCTCGTCGGCCCCGACGCTTGACCACCTTCGCCGTCGCGATCCTGGCCGGGGCCCTGATCGGGCTCAGCCTGGGCGCGCTCGGGGGCGGCGGCTCGATCCTGGCCGTCCCGGTGCTGGTCTACGCGCTCGGACAAAGCCCGCTGCAGGCGACCACCGGCTCGTTGGTGGTGGTCGGAGTGACGTCGCTGATCGGCTCGGTCACGGCCTACCGGGCCGGCCACGTTCTGCTCGCCCGGGGCGTCGGCTTCGGAACCGTGGCCCTCGGTGGTGCCGCGGTCGGCGCCAAGGCTGCCGCCCACGTGCCCGAGTCGGTCCTGCTCGCCTGCTTCGCTGCACTGATGCTCGTGGTCGCCGCGGTCATGGCCGTCCGTCTCCTGCGGGGGGCGCGGCATCATGATCAGCACGGCACGCTGGATGACCCGATCATCACCTTCAGCCCCACATTCGCGTGCCAGTGCCCTCGCGCCCTCAAGGTGCTGATCACCGCCACCGCGGTCGGCCTGCTCACCGGGTTCCTCGGCGTCGGTGGCGGCTTCCTCGTCGTCCCTGCTCTCCTGCTCGCCCTCGCCCTCCCGATGGAGTACGCCGCCGGCACTTCGTTGGTCGTCATCGCCATGACCAGCGCCGTGGCCCTGGCCGCCCGTGCCGGCTCGGGCGCCTCCCCGGACTGGTCGCTGGTGCTGGTCCTGACTGCCGCATCGGCTGTCGCCGCAGCGGCCGGCGCCCGCCTCGTGAACCACATCGACGCCCGCCGACTCCAGCTCGCCTTCACTGTTCTCGTGCTCGGCGTCGCGGTCTACACCGCTGTCCGCGCCCTCCCCGCCCTCGTCTGAACCGACCGAAAGAGATCGCCATGTCCACGACCACCCAACCTCGCCGCGCCGCCGCGCCCGACCTCGGCTATCGACCCGGGCCCCTCGGACGCCTCGGCGTCACGGTCACCAACCATGCCCGCATCACCACCGTCGTGTGGCTCCTGGTGATCATCGGCCTCGGAGCGTTCGCTCCCCGCGTGGAGTCCGAGCTCTCCGGCGCCGGGTGGCAGGCGAACGGTTCGGACTCCGTCGCCGCCCGCGAGATCGCGAAGGAACACTTCGCCGGCAACGCCTCGACGGCGATCCAGGTCGTCGTGCGCTCGACCGACGGACCCCTCACCTCGTCCGCAGGGCGAGAGGTGCTGGCCAGCGCGACCGCCATGCTCCAGGAGGACTCCCGTATCGCCGAGGTGATCCAGCCCCAGCGCGGCGCTTCGCTGAGCGAGGACGGCAGCACCGCGGTGCTCATCGCCGGCGCAAATGCAGACCCCAACGAGATGGTACGGGTGGCAGACGACCTCAAGGGGCCGCTGCAGGACCTCAGCACCTCGGAGATCCAGGTGAACCCGACAGGCGCGTCGCTGCTCTGGTCAGACTTCAACGAAGCCAACCTGTCCGCAATGCTGAAGTCCGAGCTCTTCTCATGGCCGGTGACGCTCGCCATCCTTGTCCTGGCATTCGGCGCCCTCGTAGCCGCCGGCCTGCCGCTGATCCTCACGCTCGCGGGGTTGGTCGCCTCAGCGGGATCACTCGTGCTGATCAACCAGGTCGTACCCGTCTCGATCTGGGCGATGAACTTCGCGATGATGTTCGCGCTCGCCCTCGGCATCGACTACGCGTTGTTCATCGTGGTCCGCTACCGGGCCGCCCGGGCTCGCGCAGGGAGCACACCACAGAGGGCGATCGCCGAGACCATGGACACCGCCGGCAAGGCCGTGCTGCTCTCCGGAGCAACGGTCCTCATCTCGCTGTCCGCGGTGATGCTGGTGCCGTCGCCGTCGTTCCGCTCGATGGCTGGCGGGATCATGCTCTCGGTCGCCTTCGTGCTCGCGGCGACGCTGACCTTGCTGCCTCTGGTGCTCGCCAAGCTCGATCATCGCATCAACAAGCTGTCGCTGCCCTGGTCCCGATCCGGCGAGCACCGCTCGCCGAAGTTCGCTGTCTGGGGCGAGCGCCTGTGGAAGCGCCCGGTCGCCTACGGCCTTGCCGCCCTCGTGGTGCTGGTCGCCCTCGCCGCTCCGATCGCAGGCCTGACGACAGCCATGCCCTCCATCAAGGTCCTGCCCGAGGAGTCCTCCGCCCGGGTCGGTTACGACGTGGTCCAGGACGCATTCGGGGACGGGGCGCCGGGCACCCTCACGATCGTGGTCGACCAGGCCGACGCGACAGAAGCGGGCACCGCGCTCAGTGACGACACGGGCATCGCCGGCGTCATGCCAGCCGTTCCCGCAGCCGACGGAACGAAGTACGCGCTCATCCAGGCGGTGCCGACCGTGGACCCTTCCGACCCCGCACTGAGTGACACCGTCGACCGGCTCCGCGCGGCCCTGCCGTCCTCGGCGTACGTCGGAGGGGCAGCCGTGGAGAACCTCGACCTCAAGACCCAGCTTGACGAGTCGACCCCGTTGGTCATCGGCGTCATCCTCATCCTGGGGTTCCTGCTGATGCTCGTCGCGCTCCAGGCGCCGCTGATCGCCCTGCTCGGGACCCTGGCCAGCCTGCTGTCGACCGCTGCGGCATTCGGCGTCGCCCGCCTGGTGTTCCAAGAGGGTTGGGGGTCCGGCCTGCTGGGCTTTGAGCCTCAGGGCTTCCTCGACGCCTGGGCGCCGGTGTTCTTCTTCGCGATGATCTTCGCCATTGCGATGGACTACACCGTCTTCCTGCTCGCCTCGGCCAAGGAGCACTACGAGCACTCCAGTGACCCGAAGGAGGCGATGGTCGGCTCGCTGGCCCACTCCGGGAGGGTCATCTTCGCAGCCGGCGCTGTCATGGTTGCGGTGTTCTTCACCTTCGCGCTGTCCGGGCCCCTGCCACCCAAGGAGATGGGCATCGTGCTCGGCGTCGCGGTACTGCTCGATGCCTTCCTGGTCCGGCTCGTCCTGCTTCCCGTGTTGTTGCGCCTCACGGGCAAGGCAGCCTGGTGGTCGCCACGGTGGCTGACCCGGGTGCTGCCAGACATCCGGTTCTCCCACAGCTGACCAACCGCACAGTCAGGAAGCCAGAGGCTGGGTGCGAGGTACCGACGGGCCGACGGCGACCCGGTGATCGTGGCTAAGGGCCCCCGCCAAGGAGGGAGTGTCTCCGTAACATCGGCGTGCATCGCTTCGTTGGACAGGTGTCCCGTCGCCAAACGAGAGAAGCCCGTCACATGGTGGAGTCGTGGCCCAGTTGGATGCCGAAGGCGATCGGGTGGATGCTGACCGTGACGTTGGGGCTCCTTGTCGTCGTACTCGCGATCGTGGCAGTGAAGTTGCCCGGCCTGTTAGGTGATGACGATGCTGCAACCGCGATCAACACTGCGCCGCAGGCTTTCGAAGACATCGGCAGCATCGATGAGGGCGTGGCCGGGGTCAAGCTTGAGGTGTCGAAGCTGTTCGATCCGCTGAAGAAGATCTCGAGCGACGTGCCCGAGATCAAGCCGTCGGTCGATCTGCTGCTCGACCAAGTAGAGGCTTTGGGGGTCCAGATCTCATCGTTGCAGGGGTCGACCGGCGCGTTGAGCGACAACGCCAAGGCTCTGACCGCTGCCGCCGAGAGGGTCACCAAGATCCGGGATGATCTGGCTTTGCTGCAAGGGACGTTGGCAGAGGTGCAAAAACTCCGCGCTCCCGTGACTGACCTGGCGGGCTCGGTCCGCGGTCTGCCCGACGTCCTGACAGACCTCAACGTTTCCGCACGCAAGATTGCGACGTTCGATGAGCTGCTCAAGGCGCTGGTCTCGAGCCTGGCGAACATAGAGGAGTCCGTAGGAAACCTTGATCGAAAGACGGGCCCCGTGCTGCTGCCGGAGTTCAAACCTTGATCTGTCCCCGTTCAGACGTCTGACCTGTCGGAGTTGAGGCAGATCACAGTTGATCGCGGGAACGGGGCGCACGATGTGTGACAGAGTTCCTCCGAGCCGAGGAGGCGCCCCATGAACACGCACAGGTCGACATCAACTTTCCGCGTTGGCGGGAAGCAATGCGCGGCGACCCTTCGCGTACCGGAAGGCGATGGACCGTTTCCAGCCATCCTCATGGTCCACGGATGGGGTGGCGTCCAGGACGCGTTGACCCTCCCGTTCTACGAGCCGTTCGAGCAAGCGGGGTTCGCGGTCATGACGTTCGACTACTCCGGATGGGGCAAGAGCGAAGGCACCCCCCGCAACGTCATCAATCCTTGGCAGCGAGAGCGTGAGGTTGAGGGAGCGTTGGAGCACCTGCGAGCTCAGACGGCAATCGACCCAGATCGCATCGTGCTGTGGGGGACGTCATTCGGTGGCGGACACGTCGTGAGGGTTGCCGCCAAACACCCCGAGCTCCTTGGCGCAATCACGCAGGTCCCGATGTTGGACGGCATGGCAGCAGTCAAGGCCGTTCCCCCGCTTCGCATGCTCCGCTTCGGCTTCTCAGCCCTGTTCGACCTGCTTCGCGGGAAGAGGAACCCCTTCTATGTTCCGGTGGTCGCACCTCCGGGCGAATGGGCCAGCATGGATCGAGACGGGGCAGCAGAAGCCATGCAGAACGGATTGAAGGATCTGTTCGAAGCGGAAGGCCCCGAGGCGGCCACCTACGACAATCGCGTCGCAGCTCGTTCGCTCCTGACCATGGGCGCGTACCGCCCATTCAAGAGCCTGAAGCAGGTGAAGGTCCCGATCCTTGTTGTAGGGGCGACCCGCGACACCGTCGCACCATTCGTGGAGAAGAAGATCCGAGCGCTGGACAACGCGAACATCCAGATCGAGAAGCTCGATGCGAACCATTTCGATCCCTATTTCGACCCTGCGTTGACGTCCAACCTCGGCTATCAGGTCGCGTTTTTGCAGAGCCTGCCCAAGCCCTGAGCTTTCCGTCGCCAGCCCCGGTGCTGGGTGCTTCACGCGGTTCCGGTGATGAAATCGGCGACGACTTCGCCGAGCTGCTTGCCGGCATCCTCCTGCAGGAAGTGACCTGCCCCGGCGATCTGCACGTGCTGCTGGTCCGCTGCGCCCGGGACCCGCTGCTGGAAGATGGTCTCCCAGCCTCGTGTTGCCGGATCGCCATCGGAGTACGCGGTCAGGAAGGGCCGCTCGAACTGCTCCAACGCGCGCATCGTCCGGCGCCCGATTCGGGCACCGACATCGTTGCGGGTCAGCGGGAGCAGTGCCGTCATCTGCCTGAGGCCTGCCGTGTACGACGGGTCCGGAAACGGTGCGTCGTACGCGGCGAGGACGTCGCGGGAGGGCGGTGTCGTCGCCGTGGCGGCAACGAAGTCGCTGGCGCGGAGCTCCTCGGCCCGCTGGGTGTAGAGCAGATAGTCGACCAGCGCCTCCTCGAGCAGAACGCGGGACTCCCCGACGCCGTTGACCGCAAAGTCGAGCTGGTCGGCGAGGTCCGGATCGGCGGTGTGCAGGATCGTGTTGGTTGCAACGACTCGCGCGAACCGGTCAGTCTCCGCGGCGAGGACGCTGAATCCGATCGGACCACCCCAGTCCTGGGCGACCAGGGTGATGTCGCGCAGATCGAGACCTGTCACCAGGCTTCGGGTCCACTCGATGTGCCGTGCGAACGTGTAGTCGGTGTTGCGAGCGGGTTTGTCGGATCGGCCGAAGCCAACGTTGTCCGGAGCGATCACCCGGATCCCGCGACCTGTGAGCACCGGTATCACCGTGCGGTACAGGTACGACCACGTCGGCTGGCCGTGGAGCAGCAGCGCGACCGGGCCGTCGGCGGGCCCTTCGTCGAGGTAGTGCATCCGTACGGGCTCCATGCCGTCGGCCTCGACGTCTTGGTAGTTCGGAGCGAACGGATAGCCCGGCAGATTCGCGAAGCGTGAGTCAGGGGTCCGGAGCGCTCGAGAGGTCACGAACACCATTGTGGCCGCCGAACGCACGGCACGGGTCGAACAGTCACAGAAGGTTGCGGAGACGGTCGTTGAGGGAGTCCTTGACCGCCTGGGTGACCGCGGCCTCGACCTGGTTCTCGAGGTCGTCCTGGTTGTCGACGTTGGCGAGGAGAGCGCGTAGGTCGAGGTCATCGATCGTCCGGACCAGCACGTCGTCGGTCTTCAGTGCGCCGTCGACCAGGGCGGCAGGCAGGGCGCGGATCGCCGTCTTGAGCAGCCCGTTCAGATCCGCGTTCTCGAGCGTCTCGTCGACGAGGTCGGAGGCGCGGGGTAGCGTCCCGTCCTTCTTCATCCGACCGACCGCTTCCAGCAGGCCTGCCCGGAGGGCGTCGATCTGCGCCTCGGTGGGCGCGGCGGATTGTGCGAGCTCGAGCGTGAGTGCCTCACGAGTGAGGCGCAGCTTGCAGGCGGCGCCGTCGATGCCGAGGAGCACGAGTCGTTCGGTGAGACCGTCGATGCCCTCGGCCTCGGAGGTCACCTCACGCTGAGCGCAGGGGTCGGCAGGTCGGAGCGGCTCGTACGTGCCGCCGCCGTTGGCAAGCTGTACGCCGAGCACGCCGCAGACGAGGATCACCGCTGCGACGGGAAGCCCGATCCAACGACTCATCGAGTCCTCCGGCGGAGCGGGATCATGCTGAGCATCGCGATGATCGCAAGGCCCGCACCGATGAGGAACGAGTCGCGAAAGGCCCGCGTGGCGGCACGCTCCAGCTGTCCGTCGAGGTCATGCTCCAGCCGGGCGGCTGCGGCGCGCTCGTTCGGATCGATCTCCAACGTCGCGAATGCGGCGCGCAGGTCGGGCACCTGTCCCTGCTGATCAGTCAGCGCACCGCCGAGGGCCTCCGCGACGGCGATCTTGGTCTGCGGCTCCAGGGGCGCGTCGAGCACCAGCGAGGTGATGGCCTCCTGAGCAGGGACCTGGGCGTCTTGCAGGTCTGCCGTGAACACCGGGGTGAGGATGGCGAGGCCCAGGACGACTCCCACGTGACGGGCGCCGATGGTCCATCCTGCGTGCAGCTCCCGGGGAAGCCGCATCTCCATCGCGCGAGAGGTGAGCCGGTCGACGGTGAGTCCGAGCCCCAGGCCCACCAGCGCCTGTGGAGCGATGGTCCAGGCGAGGTGGGCAGTCGGCAGCAGTGCGAGACCCACCAGACCGCCGGCGACGAGGAAGCATCCGACCGCGATCTCGACCTCTGGTGGAGGGCCGAAGAGCCGGGCCAGTGGGATGGCCGCGAGTGCGGCGAGCGCCACGACCGACACCGTGATCGCGGCGGCCGCGGGGGAGTGACCCCAGCCGTCGACCAGCAGCAGGACGAGCAGGAACAGCGCCGCGGTGAGGGCTGCTGACAAGAGTGCAAGGGTGATGTTGGCGCGCACGGCCGGACGGTGGCGATCGACCCTGACGGTCGGTTCGGTACGTACGGCGAGTGCCGCCGGCACCGCCAGCGCCGCGAATGGCACCTGTACGACGAATATGGCCTGCCACGAGATGGCCTGCGTGAGCAGTCCGCCGGCGACCGGTCCCAGAGCCGTACCGATGACACCGGCGGTGACCCACGACGCCACACCGCGACGCTCTCCGCGCTCGGCGACCAGCAGCTCCAGACAGCCCACCAGTCCCAGCGCGCCGCCAATCGCCTGGACGCATCGGGCGATGATCAGGACCTCGATCGAGTCCGCGACGGAGCACCAGGCAGACGCTGCGGCGAACGTCGCGATGCCGATGGCTGTGAACGTACGGGGCTGAGCCCTGGTGAAGACCAGGGCCGCTGGCACGGCGCCAAGCCCCAGCACGAGGTTGTACGCGATCAGCACCCAGGCGACCTGTCCGATCGTGGCATCGAGGTGTTGGAGGATCGCCGGAAGTGCAAGCGTCACGACGGCCGAGTCAGCGAGCACCATCGCCACCGTGATGGCGAGGAGTGGGGCTTTGGCGCGACGCACCCCGTCATCCTGTCAGCGAGAGGAGACTCGATGGTCTACTAGGGCGCATGACTCCCTCGTACGACCGGCCCCTGCGCGTCATCCAGTGGACGACCGGCAACATCGGCAGCCGCTCGTTGCACGCGATTCTCGCCCGTCCCGACCTCGAGCTCGTCGGTGTGTACGCCCACGGCGACGACAAGGTGGGCAAGGACGCCGCTGACCTGTGCAACTGGCCGGAGCCGACCGGGATCAAGGCCACCAACGACATCGACGAGCTCATCGCTCTTGCGCCCGATGCCTGCTGCTACAACCCGCTGTGGCAGGACGTCGACGAGCTGGAGCGCCTGCTCACCGCCGGCGTCAACGTCGTCGCAACCGCCGCGTGGATCACCGGCGGCAAGCTGTCCGATGCAGACCAGGCCCGCATCGCCAAGGCTTGCGAAGCCGGCCAGTCGACGATCTTCGGATCCGGCGCACACCCCGGCATCACCAACATGGTCGGAATGGTGCTGTCCGGTGCCTGCGAGCGGGTCGACGAGATCCGGATCACCGAGTCGGTGGACTGCTCGACGTACGAGTCGGGCGACACCATGAGCCACATGGGTTTCGGCCGCGACCTGATGACACCGGGCCTCGAGGACTTCGTACGCGAGGAGAGCGAGGTGTTCGCCGAGTCCGCCGCGATGATGACCGAGGCGATGGGGCTCACGGTCGATCGACTCTCGTTCGACGTCGTCTTCACCCCGGCCGACGAGGACTCCGACCTCGGGTTCATGAAGATCCCCAAGGGCACCATCGCCGGCGTGTACGGCTTCCACCGCGCATGGGTCGGTGACAAGAACGTCGTCTCGGTCGGGTTCAACTGGATCATGGGCGTCGTCACCCCGCCCAAGAAGATCGCCCACGGTCACGTGATCCAGGTCTTCGGACGCCCCAACTTCCGTACGGTCATCAACTGCCTTCCTCCCGCAGACTGGGACGAGGCGGGCTACATGGGTCCGGGCATGATCTACACGGCCATGCCCGCGACCAACGCCATCCCGTACGTCGTCGCCGCCGACCCGGGTGTCGTGACCCTCAAGGATCTGCCGGTCATCACGGGGCGGAGCTTCTAGGTCAGCTCAGCTGCGATCTGGGCCTGTCGCAACAGGAACGTGCCCTCGTCGAGCTTCTTGCGGCGCATCCAGGTCGTGACCTCGATGTTGCACTTGCTGGCGTTGCACGACCCGCACGCCGGTACGACATTGCCTGCCGTGTAGCGCCCTCCGCGTGAGATCGGGAGCATGCAGTCCTTCTGCAGCGCAGAGTCGCTCCTGCCGCAGTAGGCGCATCCACCCCAGGCGAGCTGGAGACCGGACCACTGGTCGTCCGTCAGGTCGTGGTCGACCTTGGCCATCCGGCGCTTGCGACGACGTGCGTAGGTCGCGGAGCGGCTGCGTGTGGGCACGTCCCGATCGTACGGCGCGGCGCACCGGATCCACGGCAACGCGACAAGGCAGGATGAACCCGTGAGCGAAGAGGTTGTGATCATCCATACCGATGGGGGCTGCACGCCCAATCCGGGTCCCGGAGGCTGGGGTGCGGTGATGCGGCAGGGCGATCACGCGCGCGAGCTGTTCGGTGGCGAGCCCGGTGAGACGACCAACAACCGCATGGAGCTGATGGCCACGATCATGGCGCTCGAGGCGCTGACTCGTCGCGTGACGGTGCACCTGCACACTGACAGCACCTACGTGCGAAACGGCATCACCAAGTGGGTCCTGGCGTGGGAGAAGAACGGCTGGAAGACATCAGCCAAGCAACCCGTCAAGAACGTCGACCTCTGGCAGCGCCTCATCGAGAACTGCAAGAGGCACGATGTCGAGTGGTTCTGGGTCAAGGGGCACGTCGGCGTGCCCGACAACGAGCTGGCCGATCAGCTCGCGACGCGCGGAATGCTCGAAGCGATGGCGCGGTAGTCGCCTTGCGTTCTCGACATGGTGAAACGCGCAGATACAAGGGCGCGGAGTCGATCTGTGAATATTCGGCTCGGCGGGTCGAGCTGTGGACGAAGGTCCCCGAAAAAGACTGAATTCACAGAGTTTTTCGCTGGATATCGAACACGCGTTCTAGTAGGCTCGAGGTATGGATTCGGGGGCGACTCTTCAGGCTTTGCAGATGGCGGCCAATGCGTTGACGGCTTGCGACGACCGCGAAGCGCTGCGCCACTTCCAGGCCGCACAAGACGCTCTCGACACCGCCAAGGCGGCACGCCTTGCCTCAATGGAGCTGTCCCGCTCCTACGAGCTCGATGGCGCCTCGTCATTGAACGTGTGGGTTCGCAACGAGCTGCGCATGAGTGCCAAGCAGGCACACAACCTCGTCAAGATGCCACAGACCATCGCCCAGCTGCCAGCCGTCGCTCGCGCAGCCGAGGCCGGTTGTGTCCGGGCCGAGCACGTCGCGGCGTTCACGTACGGGATCAAGCACGTCGGCGCCGACGTGGTCACCGAGCACCAAGAGATTCTCGTCGACGTCGCCAAGACCGCTGAGCCGAACGAGCTGTTCAGGGTCATCCGTCACCTGCGCGAAGCCGTGTGTCCCGACGATCTTGACAAGGCCTGGGCCGACGGCATGGATCGCCAGGACATCCAGGTCAACGCCGTGCTCGACGGTTGGCACGTCAACGGGTTCTTGGGCGCGACGACAGGTGCGAAGTTCAAGGCACTTCTCGACTCCGTCTCCAAGCCGACAGATCCTGATGACCAACGCACCGGCGCGCAGAGACGCGTGGACGGCTTCGACGCACTCCTGACGTCGATCCTCGAGTCCGGTCTGCCGTCCGACAAAGGGGTGCGGCCACACCTCTCGGTACTCCTCGATGCGACAGGCGACACTCCAGCCCAGCTCGCCGGATACGGCTCGATCGGACCCAAGCTCCTCGACTACCTCACCTGCTCGGTCGACATCACGCCGATCCGCACCCGCAACGACGAGGTCCTCGACGTCGGGCGCTCCCACCGGCTCGCCACCGTGCGCCAACGTCGTGCCGTCCTCGCTCGCCAGAGCAATGAGTGCGCCGCACCCGGATGCCGCAACACCCACCTCGAGATCCACCACATCAGCTGGTGGTCCACGGGTGGCAAGACCGATCTCGACAATCTCGTCGGGCTCTGCAGCCGATGTCACCATCTGGTCCACCGCGACCTGCTCGTCATCGCTGACCAGGGCAATCCGCCGAGCTTCACCAACGGCCGAGGCCGGCCCGTCGCGTCCACGTTCTCGTCCCGAGTCGCCAGGCGCCAGATCACCCGACATCGCCCACGCCCCTACGCGCGGACATGAGGTTCAGCGGTGCTCGAACGGTTGGGGCGGCATGTCGCCAGCGGGTCGGCCTAAGATCGACTCAATGAACTCTGTGCCCGACAAGAACATGCTGCCGACTCGACGCCTCTTCGGTCCCGGACCGACCAATCCGTACGCCGAGGCGACGGCGGCTCTCGGCCATCCGTTGCTCGGCCACCTGGATCCTGAGTTCATCGCGCGTCTCGACCGCACGTGCGAGGGACTGCGCCAGGTGTGGGGCACCGCCAATGCGCGCACCCTGCCGCTCAGCGGCACCGGTTCACTGGGCATGGAGGCCGCCTTCGTCAACACGGTCACCGACGGTGACGTCGCGGTGATCGCGGTGAACGGGCTCTTCGGTGAGCGGATGTGCGAGGTGGCAGCCAGGTGTGGCGCCGAAGTCATCCGCGTCGACCACGAGTACGGCACCCCCGTCGATGCCGGCCGGGTCGCCGATGCGCATCCGAGTCCCCAGATCATCGCCGCAGTTCACGCCGAGACCTCGACCGGCGTGCTGTCCGACATCAAGGCGCTCGGTGCCGTCAAGGGTGAGGCGCTGCTGATCACCGACGCCGTGACATCGATCGCGGGCAGCGAGCTCAGGGCGGACGACTGGGGCATCGACGTCGGCTATGCCGGCACGCAGAAGTGCCTCGGCGTCGCACCCGGACTGGCGCCGTTCACGATCTCCGATCGCGCCTTCGAGCGTCGCAATCCCAACCCGCAGTCCTGGTACGTCGACCTCGGCCTGCTCGGCGGGTACGTCGGCGAGGCCAGCGGCGGACGTACCTATCACCACACGGCGCCTGTCGCGATGATCGCGAGTCTGGAGGCCGCCCTCGATCGAGTGCTGGCAGAAGGGTTGGAAAACACGTGGGCGCGTCACCGCGCAGCGGGTGAGCTGCTCCAGACCGGTCTGCAGGCCATGGGACTCGAGCTGTTCGCCGCCGAAGGACACCGCCTGCCGCAGCTGACGACGGTCAAGGTGCCGGCCGGCGCCGACTCGGCCAAGGTCCGCAAGTACCTCCTCGACCACTACGAGATCGAGATCGGCGGGGGAGTCGGCCAGTACGCAGCGACCGTCTGGCGCATCGGTCTGATGGGACCCAACGCCAACGCCGCCTCGGTCACGCTGATCCTTGGTGCCCTCGAGGACGCCATCAAGAACGCATGAGCCCAGCACTCGCCGACCTCCGAGATCGCCTGCCAGAGGGCAGTGTGGTCACGGACCCGGCGCTGATGGAGAGCTATCGCACGGATCGGGCGATGTTCTGCGAGTCCGGCATCCCGCTCGCTGTCGTACGGGTTCGGTCGACCTCTGAGGTCTCGGCGACGATGGAGATTGCCACCAGGCACGGTGTCCCAGTCGTGCCGCAGGGCGCTCGCAGCGGGTTGTCCGGCGCGGCGAACGCGATCGACGGTTGCATCGTCATCAGCCTCGAGGCGATGGACGAGGTCATACGGATCGACACCGCCAATCGCTATGTCGTCACCCAGCCCGGCGTGTTCAACGCGGTCCTGGCTCGTGCGGTTGCCGAGCATGGGCTCTTCTATCCGCCCGATCCCAGCAGCAAGGAGTTCTGCACGATCGGCGGCAACCTTGCGACCAACTCGGGCGGTCTCTGTTGCGTGAAGTACGGCGTCACGACCGACTACGTGCTCGGTCTCGAGGTTGTGCTGGCATCCGGTGAGGTGCTGCGCACGGGCCGGACCACCGTCAAGGGTGTCGCAGGCTACGACCTCGCCCGGTTGTTCGTCGGCTCCGAGGGAACGCTCGGCATCATCACCGAGGCCACGCTGCGGCTGCGGTCAGGCGCCGAACGCCCCAAGACCCTTGCCGCGACCTTCGCCGGCGCCGGCGATGCCGCTCGGGCGGTGACAGCGGTCGTCACGTCGACGATCGTGCCGAGCCTCTTGGAGTTCATGGACCGGGTCAGCGTCCACGCGGTCAACGAGATGTTCAAGCTCGGCTTCGACGACGACGTCGAGGCTGTGATTCTGGCGCAGTCCGACGCCGGAGGTGCCGCAGGCGACTCCGAGATCGAGCAGATCGGCGCCATCCTCAGTGCCGCCGGAGCCGTCGATGTCGTCGTTGCTGAGAGCGAGCAGGAGGCGGATGCCCTGCTCGCCGCGCGGCGCGAGGTGCTCACAGCCTGGGAAAGCATGGGTACGACGATGATCGACGACGTGTGCGTCCCGCGGGACCGGCTTGCCGACCTGGTCTCAGGTGTCGAGCAGATTGCCGCGGCGAACTCGGTGATCATCGGCTTGGTGGGTCACGCGGGTGACGGCAACTTCCATCCGACGGTGGTCTTCGACGGTGCCGACGAGGACGAGTGCAAACGCGCGCACCGGGCCTTCGACGAGGTCATGCACCTCGGTCTCGGCCTGGGCGGCACCATCACGGGTGAGCACGGTGTCGGCCTGTTGAAGCGTGAGCTGCTGCAGACCGAGATCGGCGATCTCAGCCTCCGCCTGCACCGCGACATCAAGGCGGCACTGGATCCGGGCAACCTGCTGAATCCCGGAAAGATCTTCTGAGCCGATCACCGGTAGAGGACGGCTCGGAGGAGCTAGTGCTCGATGACGTCCGGGTCCACGTCAGGATCGGGAACGTCAGGATCGGGAACGTCAGGATCGGGCAGGTCAGGGCTGGGGGGTTCGGGAACCTCGGGCGGCTCCTCCGGTGGATCGCCCACGGCCGGGCCGGGCGGGTTGGTGAGTGGATCGATCGTCATGTCGATCTCCCTTCTTCACCGCGTTCGTACCCCTCCGGTTCGGCCTCAACCTGGGCGCGCGGTGCGAGCCACACGGCGATCGCGGTCGTCACGGGAACTGCAAGCACCAGGCCGATGGCACCGACGAGCGTACGGACGATTTCCTGCCCGAGCTGCTCGGTCGTCGCCATCTCGGCGAGACCTCGCTGGTAGGCCGTGATCAGCAGCAGCACGGTCATGGCGGAGCCGGCGTACGCGAACACCAGCGTGTAGACGCTCGACGCGATGTGGTCGCGGCCGATGCGCATCGCCGAGGTGAAGATCGAGGCACCTCGTCCCTTCGGTTGCAGCGTGCGGAGCTCCCAGACCGCGCTGGCCTGCGTGACGGTCACGTCGTTGAGCACGCCGAGCCCGGCGATCACCATCGCCGCGGCGACGATGCCCGACAGGTGCAGGTCCGGGACCGTCGCGATCAGGGTCTGGTCGTCCTCCGAGCCGACGCCTGTGAGGTGCACCCAGTTGGTCGCGAGCACGCCCATGCCGGCCGTCATGGCGATTCCGAACAGGGTCCCGAACAGCGCTGAGGTCGTACGTATCGAGACCCCGTGAGCGAGGTAGAGCACCGCGATCATGATCGCGGTCGAGCCGACGACCACGACGACGAGGGGATTCTCGCCGGCGAGGAATGCGGGGAGCATGAACTTCGTCAACGCCAGCAGGGTCACGCCGATCCCGACGAGCGCGAACAATCCTCGCCAGCGGGCAACCACCACCACCAGCACGGCGAAGATCACCGCCAGAGCGGTGAGGGGTAGACCGCGCTGGAAGTCGAGGAACTCGTACGAGACCTCCTGACCCTCGGGCGCATAGCGGATGAGCTTGAGCTCGTCGCCCTTCTTGATGCCGGCGCTGTAGCGGGTTGCGTCGAGGTCGAATGTCGCCTGTCCGCCCTTGACCTTGGCGCCGATGTGCGCGCACGAGCCCTTGACCTCGGTGATCCCGTCGGGCCCTTCGCCGCCGCTGTTGCAGTTGAACGGGTTCACGCTTGTGACCGTCGCACTCACGGTGCTGACACCCTCGCCGCTGAGCGGGTTGGCGTCCTTGGGGACGTCGGCAGGATTGGGCCACAACGCGACCATCGCCGCGATGGCGCCGGCTGCGATGGCGAGGACGACCACGGTGAGCACCGCCGACAGTCCTCTCCGGGGCGGTCCGTGGTCGGGGGACGAGGAGTGCGAGTGCGAATGTGCCACGATGAAAGCGTGCCATGTGACACCCCACCCGAAGAGGAGCACCTGCCCGGTGCGACCGGCGGCGCGACCCGGGTCGGCCGTACCGTGCGCCGGCCGACAGGTCCTTGGACGCCCGCGGTGCACGAGCTCTTGACCTACCTGAACGACAACGGGCTGCGCGGTATCCCGAAGCTGCACGGCTCGGACGACGAGGGTCGCGAGGTGCTCGAGTACGTCGAGGGCCGCGGGGTGCCGGTCGACGACGAGATCGTGCTCGACACGGTGCTCGTCGAGGCGGTGACCTGGCTGCGCGACTTCCACGACCTGGCCGACTCGTTCCGCCCTGATGGCCCACGTCACTGGCGAGCTGCCGGCAAGGTCGAGCTCGAGTCCGACGAGATCATCTGCCACAACGATCCTGGCGCCTACAACTGGATCATCCAGAGCGGCCATTTCGTGGCGATGATCGACTGGGACATGGCCGGACCCGGACGGCCGATCGACGATCTGGCGTTTCTGGCCTGGACGGCGATCCCGCTCTATCGAGAGATCCCGATCGACGATGTCGTACGCCGGGTCGACCTGCTCGTCGACGCGTACGGCGAGTGGGGCCCGATGACGGTGCTGGACGCCGTCGTACGACGCATGCTGGCCGCGAGCGACCGCATCGAGGCTGGTCAGGAGAGCGGTGACCGGGGCTTCCTCAACCTCGCAGACGTCGGCGAGCCCCAACGGACCCGTGACCGGGTGGCAGCGTTCCGTGAACGTCTGCCGGAGATCCAGGCGCGCCTCGGCTAGCGCGGATCAGCGGCCACCCAGCCACTGCGTCGTCAGCTCGTTCCCGAACTTGCCGGCCGGATCGATTCGCTCGACGAGCTCGCGGAACTGCTGGAGCCTCGGGTACGCCGCATTGAGCCTCTCGGGCGTCGTCTCGAAGAGCTTGCCCCAGTGTGGGCGGGCAACAAACGGTGCGAGGGCGTCGTCGAGGATCGGCAGGAACGCCGTGACACCGGGGACGTCCTGACGCCAGGTGAAGTGCAGCGCAACGCAGTCGACGCTGTGGCTGGGGCTGAGCCACATGTCGTCCCCGGCGATCGTCCGGATCTCCGAGATGAGCAGAAGCGGCTGCACCTGGGCGACGAGTGCTCGTACGGCATCGATCGCGTCGAGGGCATCGGCGCGCGGTACGAGGTACTCCGTCTGCAGCTCTTCACCGTTGCTCGGGGTGAAACCCATCCGAAAGTGCGGCAGCCGGTCCCACCACGGGCCCGGCTGACCGAGCTGCTGGGTCGTGAACTCGGCCGAGAGTCCCGGCAAGGGGTGCACGCCTGCGGTCGCGGGCGTTGCGTCGAAGAGCTCCGAGCGCACGTGGTCGTCGCCGACACGTGACTTCAGCCAGACCGTGCTCGCGCCGGCAGTGCCCCAGTCGGTGAACATGCTGACGCTGTAGGCGCTCGAGGTGACTTGGTCGAAGTGCTCGTGGATCGCCGACCACGAGAGGTTCTCGAACACGTCCTGACGAACTTCGAAGGTCGGGTGGAGGCCGAGAGTCACGTACGCGACGACACCGAGCAGCCCGAGCGACACGACCATTCCCTCGAAGTCGTCATCGCCACGACGCACCCGATGCAGCTCACCATCCGAGCCGACGAGCTGAAGTCCGTTGACCGTGCTTGCCAGGCTGCCGTTGCGATCGCCGGATCCGTGGGTGCCGGTGGCTATCGACCCACCGACGGAGATGTGCGGCAGGGACGCGAGGTTGTGCAACGCCAGTCCGCGGCGGTCCAGCTCGCCGACGAGCTCCCCGTAGCGGAGCCCAGCCGACACGGTGATCTCGTGTGGCTTCTCGTCGAGGAAGTGCGGCAGCTTCCCGACCGACACCTGAGCGGAATCGGTGTCGGCGATCCGGTTGAACGAGTGACGGCTGCCGAGCGGCCGGACCCGTCTGGATGCGGCGACGATCTCCTGCAGCTCCTCGACCGAGGTCGGCTCGAGCTCGATGAGAGCGCCGTAGGTGAGGTTGCCTGCCCAGTTCTTGGTCACGCGCCCAGTGTGTCCTACACCTCGATGCGTCTCGTCAGCTCAAGGTCGGCGAGGAATCCCTCGTCGTGACTGACCACGATGAACGCGCCCTCGTACGACCGCAGCGCTTCGACCAGGTGCTGCACGCTCGGCAGGTCGAGATTGTTGGTCGGCTCGTCAAGCAGCAGCAGCTGTGGTGCCGGCTCGGCCAGCAGCAGCGAGGCGAGGGTCGCGCGTAGACGCTCACCGCCGGACAGGGTCGACGCGAGCTGGTCGGCGTCCCGTCCCCGGAACAGGAACCTCGCCAACCGTGACCGCCGCTGCGTCTCCGACGCATCGGGTGCGATGCGGGCGATGTTCTCCGCGACGGTGAGCTCCGGCACCAGCACGTCCATCGCCTGCGGCAGGTAGCGCCATGGCACCTTGATGTCGACCGTGCCGCCGGCCGGGACGAGCTCACCGGTGATCGTCCGGAGCAGCGATGTCTTTCCGGAGCCGTTGCGCCCAGTCAGGGCGATCCGTTCGGGACCGCGGACGTCGAGGTCGAGCTCGATGTCGCCATGCACGGGTCGTACGCGATCGAGCAGCAACACCTCGCGTCGAGGCGGCACCGCGGTCTCCGGCAGGTCGACCCGGATCTCGCGGTCGTCCCGGACTGCCGCCTCCGCCTCGTCGAGACGTGCGCTGGCACCGGCCAGACGGTCCTGGTGCGCGCCGGTGACCCGGCCGGCGGTTACCTGCGCAGCGCGCTTGCGGCCTCCCACGAGGATCTTCGGCAGGTCGCCGCGCGCCGCCCGGACCCGCCCCTGGCGGGCATGGCTGGCGAGCTTGGCCCGGGACTCGACGAGGTCACGCTTCTGCGCCTTGACGTCCGCCTCGGCCGTGCGGACGGCACGATGGGCGGCCTCCTGCTCGGCAGCGACCTGGGCTTCGTACGCGTCGAACCCGCCGCCGTACCAGCGCACCTCGCCACCACGCAGCTCGGCGATGTCGTCCATCACGTTGAGCAGTGGGCGGTCGTGGCTGACGACGAGCAGCGTGCCCTTCCAACCTGCGATGACGTCGATCAGCCGATTGCGTGCCACGCCGTCGAGGTTGTTGGTCGGCTCGTCGAGGAGCAGGACTGCGGGACGTTGCAGCAGCAGTGCCGCCAACGAGAGCAGCACGAGCTCACCTCCGGACAGCGTCGCGACGGTGCGATCGAGGTCGAGGTGGCCGAGGCCGAGTCGGCTGAGCTCGGCCGCCGCGCGTTCGGCGATGTCCCAGTCGTCGCCAATGACGTAGAAGTCGGACTCCCGTACGTCACCCGCCTCCATGCGAGACAGTGCCGCGAGCACATCGGCGATGCCAAGCATCTCGGCGATCGTGCGCCGCGGATCGCTGCCCGGATCCTGCGGAAGGTATGCCAAGGTCCCGGCGGTCGTGACTGCGCCGGCGGTCGGGGTGAGCAGGCCCGCGACGAGCTTGAGCAGCGTCGACTTCCCACTGCCGTTCAGCCCGACGAGTCCGTGCCGGCCCGGCCCGATCGCGAGGTCGAGGCCCGAGATGACGTTAGAGCCGTCGGGCCAGGTGAATGAGAGGTCGTGAACAGAAAGAGATGTACGCATCGAGCGCTCCATGAGGTCGTGGAAGGCGCAGGCCACTGGGGGCTGCTGCGCGGGACTGACCTCAGAGCTTCAACGGACTGATGACCTCGTTGTCGGGGATGCGTACGCCGACCATCATACGATCCCCTCATGCCGCAGATCTACTTCGATTCCGACGACGATGCGACCGAGCTGATCATGGCCCTGGAGGCCGAGGGTTACACGACGGCGTTGACCCGCGAGGCGTTCGCCGGTGAGGAGGACTGGGACGACCGGGCCTGGGTGCTGCTGGTCGAGCCGTTCGACGATCGGGTGGTGGAGATGGTCGACGTGTACGGCGGCTGGATGCCGGGGGACGAGCAGCTGCCCGTCGAGCCCAGCGAGCTCCCGGGTGAGCCCAAACGACTCAAGAACCCCCGCGATATGTGACGTTCCAGGCGTCATCGGTCGATGATCGCGCCTGGAACGTCACAGATTGCGAGGTCAGACGCCCAAGGCGTCCTTCAGGAAGGCGACTTGCAGGAGCTTGAGGTTCTCGGCGACGACCTCCTGCGGCGTCATGTGGGTGACGCCCGACAACGGCAGGACCGTGTGCGGTCGACCGGCGGCGAGCAGCGCCGACGACAGCTGCAACGTGTGCGCCGCGACGACGTTGTCGTCCGCCAGGCCGTGGATGATCATCAGCGGTCGCTCCAGCGCAGGTGCCAGCGGAATCAGCGAGTTGCGGTCGTAGACGTCGGGCACCGCGCGAGGGTCGCCGAGATAGCGCTCCGTGTAGCAGGTGTCGTACAGGCGCCACTCCGTCACGGGCGCACCCGCGACAGCGGCGTGGAAGACATCCGGGCGGCGGAGCACGGCGAGCGCAGCGAGATAACCGCCGTACGACCAACCCGTGATGCCGACGCGCGAGGTGTCGACGTCGTCGGGATAGGCCTGCGCCACGGCAGCCAGCGCATCGACCTGGTCGTCGAGGGTCACCCCGGCGAAGTCGTGATGGACCGAGCGCTCGAACTCATGACCGCGACCGGGTGTGCCGCGCCCGTCGGAGACGACGACGCAGAACCCTTGGTCGGCGAGCCACTGCGCCTCAAGGAATGCGCGGGACGAGGCGACCACGCGCTGGGCGTGCGGTCCGCCGTACGGGTCCATCAGCACGGGCAGCCGCTTCGATCCCGACTGGTGATCGCTCGGGAACAGCACCGCCGTGCGCAGCTCGTGCTTGCCGGCGAGCAGCAGGCTCACATCGGGATGGTGGGGCGGCGTCTCGCTGACGACCAGGACCGGGGCCGGGTCGGCGCCTTCGCGATGCACCATCACGGTGGTGCCCGCTGCTTCGAGAGATGATCGCGTGATGACGGTCGTCGGGCCGCCGATCAGCGCGCCATGCAGGGCTGCGCCCTCGGTGATCGGCGTGACGCTGCCGTCGAAGCCGAACCGTACGACCTGCACCTCGACGGGTTCGTCAGACGCCGTGACGACGACACAGTCCTCGAACACCTCCACGATGCCGCGCACCTGCCAGCCGTTCGGACTGATGGGGGAGCCGTCGACGAGGACCCGGCGCCACCCGTCGACATCCTCGACGGTGACGAGCGCGCCGCCGGGTGCAAAGCGAGGTGCCGCCGAGAGCTCCACCCACGCGGTGTCGGTCAGCTCGCGAAGCGCACTCGTACGGCCCGACGCCACGTCGACCGCAAGGATCTGCGACGACTTCTGATCGCGGCTGAGCACCTGGATGACCGGTTCGCCGTCCTCGGTCCAGCTCACCCGGCCGAGGTACTCGTACGCGGCGCGATCCCACTGCACCTCGGTGCGGTTGCCCTCGAGGTCGACCAGCCACAGGGTGACGTCGGAGTTGGGCGTGCCGGCGGCCGGGTAGCGGCGGCTGACGGGTGTGCGGTCGGGGTGCTCGGGATCGGAGATGTGCCAGGTCTGCACGTTGGCGTCGTCGAATCGCTCGACGAGGAGGGACTTCCCATCCGGGGCCCACCAGAACCCGCGGAAGCGGTCCATCTCCTCGGCGGCGATGAACTCCGCCTGGCCCCACACCTCGGTTTCGGACTCGGGTGACACCAGCGCCCGCTCGCCTTGACCGTCGACGCCGATGACGCGCAGCGAGCCGCCCGAGGCGTACGCGATCAGCCGACCGGTCGGGTCGAGGCGCGGATCGATGACCGCACCCTCGCTCGGGAGCGAGTGCACCGCCTTGGCGCCGAGGTGCACCGCCCAGAGCTGGCCCGAGAGCGTGAAGCACGCCCAGCGACCGGTCTTGTCGACGTCGTAGCCAACCAGGCCGCCAGAGCCCTCACGGCTGCGCTCGCGACGCGAACGCTCCTCCTGCGACAGCTGCTCACCGTCCTCACCCAGCAGCGCCGCCGGGTCGACCAGCAGCGACTCGGTGCCGCTGACGACGTCGTACTCCCACAGCTGTCCCTGCGCCGTCACACCGTCTGGCGTACGGATGAACCGGACCGTCGCGCCATCGGCGGAGATGGTGATGTTGCGTGGGATTCCGAGGGTGAAGCGCTGGGTGCGCGCAGCCATGCGGGGGTATGAGGTCGTCATCCTCTGATCCAATCACGGGCCCGGTCAGTAGCCTTGGGTCATGCCACTTGCTGCTCGCCGCATCCTGTTCGTGCACGCCCATCCCGACGACGAGGTCATCAACAACGGAGCCACCATGGCCAAGTACGTCTCCGAAGGCGTGCAGGTCACCCTGGTCACCTGCACCGCGGGCGAGATGGGCGAGGTGCTGGTGCCCGAGCTCGAGCACTTGGCATTCGAGAAGGACGGCGGCCTCGGCGAGCACCGCAAGGGTGAGCTCGCCGACGCGATGAAGGCAGTCGGGGTCACGGATCACCGCTTCCTCGGCGGGTTCGGGCACTTCCACGACTCGGGCATGTCGTGGGCCGAGGACGGATCAGCGACCGCCGCCGAGGACGTACCCGAGGGCGCCTTCTGGCATGCCGACCTGCTCGAGGCAGCGGACCTGCTCGTCGAGATCATCCGCGAGCTCAAGCCGCAGGTGCTGGTGACGTACGACCAGTTCGGCGGGTACGGCCACCCCGACCACGTCCAGGCGCACCGCGTCGCGACGTACGCGATGGAGCTTGCGGCCGTGCGCTCCTACAAGGCAGAGCTCGGCGAGCCGTGGGACGTTGCGAAGGCCTATTGGGTGGCGATGTCGAGATCGCAGATGAGCGAGGGCATTCGTGCCGTACGCGAGTCCGGCGACACCACGACCTTCGAGGACTGGGATCCCGACAACCTGCCGTTCGGCGCGACCGACGAGGAGCTCGACACGGTCATCGACGCCAATGACCACGTGGAGGCCAAGATGGCGGCAATGAAGGCGCACCCGACGCAAATCGCGCTGGACGGACCGTTCTTTGCGCTCTCCAACAACCTGGGCAACCAGGTCTGGGGCAACGAGTTCTATCGCCTTGCCAAGGGAAAGCTCGGGCCAGTCGGACCCAGCGGCTTCGAGGAAGACCTCTTTGCCGGGCTCTGAGCTGTGACGAAACGAATCGTGCTGGTCGCTGCCGGGGCATACCTCTGCGTCATCGCCGCCCTTGTGCACCGGCACACCGTTGAGGTTGCCGGTGCCCGGGTGCCATGGGGCCTGATCGTGGTTCTGGTCGCGACACTGGCTGTCGTCCTGGCGGCAAGCGAGCTGATACGTGTTGGCGGCGCCTGGCTCGGGCTGGGTTGGGCGGCGATGCTGACGGCTCTGCAGCTTTCGCCGGGCGGCAGCTACCTCGTGGCGACGGACTGGATGGGCCTCACATTTGCCGGTGGCTCATTGGTCCTCATAGTCTGGGGCGCGCTTCGCACACCTGAAGCTGTGCGATGACGACGGTTCTGAAGGGGGAGGGATGACCGAGCGCCCGGACGAGCCCAACAACGAGGTGCCCGACGCCGATCTGCCCGACGGCGAGGGCGATCGCGACGCGCCAGCCGTCGACGCTGACATCGACGCCGCCCTGAACTCCCATGCCGAGGGAGTCGACGAGCCAGCCATCGAGCACGACGTCGACCCTGACGTGGACGAGCCCGACGCACCCGAAGACCTTGTCGAGGCCGAACCCGGCCGGGACGTGGCAGAGGAGCCCGTCGCCGAGGACGAAGGCGCCGAGGACGAAGGCGTCGAGCCGGTCATCGACGCCGAGCCTGCACCGGACGACGTCCCCGCCGTCGCCTTCGATCCCGACGCTGATGACGAGGTGGCGCTCGGCACCTCCGTGCAGCCGGCAGCAACTGATGATGAAGACGAAGACGGCGGATCGCACACCGGCCGCCGCATCCTGCTCGGCGTGCTCGGGCTGGTTGCTGCGTTGTACGTCGCCGGCTACTTCCTGACGGGCATCCGCATGCCGGCCAACGCGACGATCGGGGGCGTCGACGTCAGCGGCAAGTCACCGTCTGCCGCTCGCAGTGCGGTCGACCAGGCGCTGACCCCACGCATCGCGGACGAGATCGTGCTCAACCACGACAAGAAGGAGTTCCGCATCAAGCCCGCCGATGCCGGACTCACCTTCGACCTCGACCGGTCGATCGAGGAGGCCGGCGGCAATCGCAGCTGGGATCCATCGGACATGGCCGGCCTGTTCTTCGGCAAGCACGAGACCGCACCCGCACTCGATGTCGACAACTCGTTGCTGCAGAGCGTGATCGGCACGATCGGCGAGTCGGTCAACGTCGAGGTCGTCGAAGCCCAGATCACCTTTCCCAAGAGCAAACCGACACCTCGCGAACCCCAGGCAGGGCGCGTCGTCGCCCGCGATGACGCCGCCGACGCGATCAAGAGCGCCTTTCTCGTCACTGACAAGCCCGTGAAGGTTCCGACCGTGGTGGTCGACCCGGCAGTCGACTCAGAGGGCTTGGCGGACGCGATGGAGAACATCGCCAAGCCGGCGGTGGCAGGTCCTGTCACTCTTGCGGTCGGCGAAAAGTTGGTCTCGCTCCCGGTGACGGCCTACGCGCCGGCCCTCGTCGTCCATGTCGAGGACAACGAGCTGTTGCCCTACATCGACCCCAAGAAGCTGGCCGGTCCGCTCACCAATTCTGTGACGGGTCTGGGCAAGAAGGCCGTCGACGCGACGGTGCGCATCGAGAACGGCAAGCCCGTCGTCGTCCCGGGCAAGGAGGGTGTGGGCCTGCAGCCCGAGGAGATGGCCAAGAAGCTGCTGCCGGTACTCGACAAGACTGGTGACGAGCGCAAGGTGGCGATCACCGCGAAGGTCGTCGATCCGCTGTTCACCACCAAGGATGCCAAGGCACTCAAGATCACCGAGCGGATCAGCAGCTTCATGACTAAGTTCCCGTACGCGGAGTACCGCAACGTCAACCAGAGTCGTGCCGCCGCTCTCATCAACGGGACGATCGTCAAGCCCGGCGAGACGTTCAGCTTCAACGACACCGTCGGCGAACGAACCGTCGCGAACGGATTCATGTCCGGCACCGTGATCAATGGCGGGGTGTTCCGCGAGGAGCTCGGTGGTGGCGTCTCCCAGGTGGTCACCACGACGTACAACGCCGCCTTCTTCGGGGGGATGGATGACGTGGAGCATCACCCACACGCGTTCTACATCGACCGTTACCCGGTGGGACGCGAAGCCACCGTCTATTACGGGAGCCTCGACCTGCGCTGGAAGAACTCGACCAAGTACGGCGTCCTGATCCGAGCCTGGGTCAACAAGAGCACACCGGGCTCGGCCGGCGAGATGCATGTCGAGCTGTGGAGCACCAAGGTGTATGACATCAAGGCTGGGCAGTCGCCTCGGCGCAACTTCCGATCGCCCGGCAAGCAGTACGACGACACTGACCGTTGCGTGCCCCAGGGGCCGATTCAGGGCTTCGACATCGACATCTATCGGACGTTCTACCAGGGCGGCAAGAAGGTGAAGTCCGAGACCGACACCGCTCACTACCAGGCTGCCGACCACGTCATCTGCGGCAAGAAGCCCTAGACGGCACTCGTTGTGGGCGGCTGAAGGTAGCGGTAGTCGTGGTGGTCGACGAATCCGTACGGCTTGTACAGCGCCAGTGCCGCCTCGTTGTCTCGCATGGTCTGCAGGTACGCCTTGTCGGCCCCGTGCTCGACGGCCCACGCCAACGAGGTGGAGACGATGCGGGTGGCCAGTCCTTGGTGCCGGTGAGGGGGCGAGACCTCGACCGAGGCAAGGCCGGCCCACTCGCCGGTGACCACGACGCGACCGATCGCGATCGTGGGAGCTCCGATCGACACGAAGCCGACCGTCGGAGGTCCTTCCAGGACGGCGCGCGCCGGCGCCACGGCTTCGTCGGTGAGGCGCCCGTAGTTGGCGAGCCAGTCGTTGTCCGCTCTCGGCATGACTCGCGCTTCAGGGTCCGCAGAGTAGGTCGGGTCGAGATCGGCGACCTGGACGACTGCGCCGTCGCGGTAGCCGCGCATGGGGATCCAGCCGGCGTCGACGAACGCCTGCTGATCGGGCGAGCCGTCGACGACCTGGACGAGAGGAACGGTCCCACGCTCGTCGTAGAACGCCTTCACGCGTACCAGCGCCTCCTCGAACGGGATGCCCGGGGACCCGTGGACGGCCACCGAGTTGGCGCGCCCGGTGAACCCCTTCGAGGCCCTCATCTCCCACTCGCCGAGCGCGACCGACTCGATCGCTGGCCAGCCTCGTGAGGTGATGCGGGTGAGCTCCAGTGGATCGATGTCGAGCGCCTTTCGACTCCTCAGCGGTCGGTCGGGGACGACCTTCCACGTCACGATGTCGGACAGCGCGATGACGGCCGTGCGACCATCCCGGCGCTGCACGGTCACCGTCGTGTCATCAGCCTCCAGCACCCGCCCGACGATGTCGTTCAGCGCTGGCCCACCGGACGGGCCGACGCCTCCAGCGAGATGTCGTACGACGACGCGTGCGCCGATCGTTGGAACGTCAGAGGTCACCCACGCAGGGTTTCATGTCACCCACTGGACCTGCTGCGCGGATGTCTTGCCGTGACCGGGATAATGGAGCTGAACCTTCTAAGGAGAACGCCTCGTGACCTACGTGATCGCCCAGCCGTGTGTGGACCTCAAGGACCTCGCATGCGTGGACGAATGTCCGGTGGACTGCATCTACGAGGGCAATCGGATGCTCTACATCCACCCCGACGAGTGCGTCGACTGCGGTGCGTGTGAGCCGGTCTGCCCCGTCGAAGCCATCTTCTACGAGGACGACACCCCGGCGGAGTGGAAGGACTACTACACCGCCAACGTCGACTTCTTCAACGATCTCGGTTCGCCCGGCGGTGCCGCCAAGCTCGGCAAGATCGACAAGGATCACCCGATCATCTCGGCTCTGCCCCCGCAGGAACACGACGAGTGACACGACTCGGGGGAGTCTCCGCACGTTTCCCGGACTTTCCCTGGGACACGATCGCTGACGCGAAGGCGCGGGCCACGGCACATCCTGAAGGGCTGGTCGACCTGTCGATCGGCACACCCGTCGACGACACCCCGGCCGTCGCTCAGGACGCGCTCAAGGCTGCCGCCAACTCCCCGGGCTATCCCACTGTCTTCGGCCCCGAGTCGCTGCGACAAGCGGCGGTCGACTGGCTCGGACGCAGCTTCGAGATCACCGGTCTCAGCGCTTCGCAGGTGCTGCCCACGATGGGCTCCAAGGAGCTCATCGCCAACCTGCCCACACAGCTGGGCCTCGGTGCCGGCGACCTGGTCGTCGTCCCACAGCTGGCCTACCCGACGTACGAGGTCGGTGCCCGGTACGCCGGGTGCGATGTCCTCGCCGCCGACTCCACCGTCGCCGTCGGGCCCAAGGCTCCGGCAATCATCTTCATCAACTCGCCGGGCAACCCGACGGGCAGGATCCTGGGCAGGGACCACCTCCGCAAGGTCGTCGACTGGGCTCGCGAGCGCGGCACGCTGGTCGTGTCCGACGAGTGCTACCTCGAGTTCGCTTGGGAAGAAGCGCCCTACTCGGTGCTGCACCCCGACGTCTGCGGCGGATCGTTCGACGGCATCCTCGCCGTTCATTCACTGTCCAAGCGCTCCAACCTTGCCGGCTATCGCGATGCCTTCGTGGCCGGCGACCAGACGATCGTCACCGAGCTGCTGGAGGTGCGCAAGCACCTCGGCTCGATGGTGCCCACGCCGGTGCAGGCTGCCATGGCAGCGGCGCTGGGTGACGACGAGCACGTCACGGCACAGCGCCAGGCGTACGCGTCACGGCGGGACGTGCTGCGTACCGCCGTCGAGGCAGCAGGCTTCACGGTCGAGCACTCCGAGGGATCGCTGTTCCTCTGGGTGACGCGTGGAGAGAACGGACGCGACACGATCGACTGGCTCGCCGATCGTGGCATCCTCGCCGCGCCGGGCGATTTCTACGGCTCGGCCGGTGCCAACTACGTACGGTTGTCCTTCATGGCCAAGGACGAGCGCATCGCCGCAGCCGCCACACGCCTCGCCGGCTAGGCCACGCGGCAATCCCCTGGGCGGCGCGGTGACTTGTTCGCCCATCCCCTCCGGGCGCGGTGACTTGCTCGCCCATCGCACGCTTGGAAAGGCGACTAGCTCACCGCTCGCAAGCTAGTTGGTCGAGACCCGGACGGTGTCGGGGTCGGCGCGATCGGTCGTGGTCCAGCCCTTGTCGGAGCGCTCGGCGTTCCACCGCTTCTTCTCGAACGTCACGGCCGTGATGCCAAGATGCGAGGCGTTGCCGACAAGGTAGTGCGCGATGGCCCAGCCCCGTGCCTTGATGTCGGCGCGTTTGCCCTTGAGCGGGAATCGCGCATCGTCGCCGTCCTGGCCCGAATCGATGTCGCCGAAGGCGGCTAGGACGTCCTTGACGACCACCTCGGTGCTGGCGGCGCCCTTGGGATTGATCTGGCAGCTGAACGCCGCCGGGCTGTAACCGCGCAACGATGACGCGAGGGCACGCGCATCCTGCTCGTGCTGGGCGTAAGCCCCCGGAAAGCCCGACCGCTGCACCTTCTGAGCCGCCTCGGTGATGACCATCGAGTCATAACCCTTGATCTTGACCAGGGCGCTGTAGAACTTCTTGATCGAGTAGTGCGGGTCCATGATCTGCTCGACGCTGCCCCAACCTTGCGACGGTCGCTGCTGGAACAGGCCGAGCGAGTCGCGGTCACCGAAGTCGATGTTGTGGATCTTGGACTCCTGGAATGCCGTTGCGATCGCGATGGTCGTCGCACGCGGGGAAAGACCCCGTTCTTGGGCGATCGCCGCCATCAGGCTCGCCCAGCGAGCCTGTTCGAGATCGACCTGCGCGCGCACCTTGCCGACCACCGCCTCGCAGTACTCGGTGCGCATTGGCTCGCGATCGCGCAGGCCGGTGGCGACGAGCACGCTCGTCACCAGCAACCCCGTGACGACGATCCAGCGCAACCTCACGCCGTACCTCAGTTGGCGTGCAGCGCGGAGTTGAGCTCGATGCCCGTACGTGCGCCGCGGGGGCGAGCCTCGAGTGCGCCTGTCTCGCTGTTGGTGAGGAACAGGATGCCGTCCTGGCCGGAGAGCTCGGCGGCCTTGACGGTCGAACCGTCGGGCATCGTGACCTTCGAGCCAGCGGTGACGTACGTGCCCGCGGCGACGACGCAGTCATTGCCGAGCGAGATGCCAATGCCCGCGTTGGCACCGATCAACGAGTTCTCGCCGACGCTGATGACTGCCTTGCCGCCACCGGACAGCGTGCCCATGATCGAGGCCCCGCCGCCCACGTCCGAGCCGTTGCCGACCGTGACACCGGCGGAGATGCGGCCCTCGACCATCGCGGTGCCGAGCGTGCCGGCGTTGAAGTTGACGAATCCTTCGTGCATGACGGTGGTGCCCTCAGCGAGGTGGGCGCCAAGACGTACGCGGTCGGCATCACCGATACGTACGCCACGGGGGATCACGTAGTCGGTCATGCGGGGGAACTTGTCGACGCTCGTCACCTGGATGTGCAGTCCGGCAGCGCGAGCACGCATGCGTGTCGCCTCGAACTCTTCGACAGCGCACGGGCCGAGCGACGTCCAAACGACATTGGTCAGCAGCCCGAACTGGCCGTCGAGGCTCAGCCCGTGCGGTCTCACCAGACGGTGCGACAGCAGGTGCAGCCGGAGATAGACGTCGTAGGCATCGGACGGTGCTTCATGGAGATCGGCGATCTGGGTGAGCACCACGACCTTGGCGACATCACGGACCGGATCCTCCCCGGCGAGTGCCGCCAGCTCGGGCGGCTCGGGAAGTGCGTCGGGCGCCGCTCCCAGCTGCGGAGACGGGTACCAGACGTCAAGCACTGTGCCGTCCGGCGTGAGAGTGGCAACGCCGTACGCGTGTGCACTGGAAGCCGTGGAAGTCATGGCGCCAATCTATCGGGGCACGCCGCACTCACCGTTTTGGCAGGCCATCCTTGGTGCACAGCTTGCCGATGTCGGCGGTCCGATCGGTCTTGACGTAGTCGAACATCTTTGGCGCGCGTACGGGATCCCAGGTCACGGCAAAGTCCTGCAGTGGCACGGTGCAGTTGAGGCCCTTGCCCGACATCGCTGCCGAGAGTGCGAGGGCGAACTTGGCCAGCGAGATCGGCCCGACGTTCTCGCCGATCTGCAGCGAGCCGGAGGCGCCCTTGGCGACGCTCATGTAGCGGAACGGGTTGAGCACGGTCCACGGGGACTTGGCGGTCGAGGCGATCGAGCCGAGCACCTCGCGCTGGCTCTGCACGCGCTGGATGTCCTGGGTCGCGTACGAGTGGCGGTTGCGTGAGTAGGCGAGCGCCGTCTTGCCGTCGGCCTGCTGACAGCCCTTCTTGACGTCGAGCCCGGAGTCCTTGTCCTTGATGTCCTGCTTGGGGCAGATCTCAACGCCGCCCAGCGAGTCGACGACCTTGACCAGTCCGCCGAAGCCGACCTCGACGTAGTCGTCGACGCGGATGCCGGTGTTCTGCTCGATCGTACGGACGAGAAGCGGTGCGCCGCCGAAGGCGTACGCGGCATTGATCTTGGTGCGGCCGTAGCCCTTGATGTCGACGAGCGAGTCGCGTGGGATCGACATCAGCAATGTCGGGCCGCTGCCGGTGTGCAGCAACATGATGGTGTCGGTGCGGCCCCGTCCGCCGGAGTCGCCGCCCGTCGACAGCTCCTTCTGCTCTTCCTTGGTGAGGCCGCGGCGGCTGTCAGAGCCGACGAGGAGATACGTCTTGCCGGGCTGCTCGGAAGGTCGTGCGCCACTGGGCTCCGCGTCCACCTTGGCGACCTTGCCCCAGGCCCACATGGGTACGGCGACCAGGAACACGATCCAGGCGAGCAGGACGAAGCCGAAGATCCTGCGCCCGTTCCGCTTCTTCCTGGGCTCTTGGGGAGGACGCTCTGCCGGGCTGCGGCGGGTCGAGCCGGGCGGGGGAAGGTTGGGCGGCGGAAGCTCCGACGAAGTGCGAGCCGGCTTGGGATCGGATCGGGGACCCGCCGCTCCGGGAGAGGTCTTGCCGTCGCCGTAGAGCCACCCGTACTCACCTTCGGACCACTCACCTGGCATGCGATCGAAGGTACCTGACCGTCCGGCGTGCGAGCTCCAAGCCGCCGGCAACCCGCCACAAAAATTGCTGAGACTTTCCCGGCGCGCCCTCAACCACAACTTGAAGGTTCGACGTAATACTGAGAACCGCCTCAGCTTCTTCCCCACGTGAGGACACCATGTCTGACGTTCGCTCGAGTGTGATGGGTGGCACCTACATCCGTCCTGCCGACACCTCGGCACGCATCCAGTTTCGCCGTGCGCTGACGCTTACGGCGATGACGCTCGTCATGCCGGGCTCGGCCCAGCTCGTGATGGGCAACCGCAGGATCGGCCGCATCAGCGTCCGGATCTGGCTCTCGTTCCTGGCGTTCGGCGCGTTTCTCGTGCTGCTGTCGATGACATCGCGCACTGGTTTGTTCTCGGTGCTCACCAACCCGAGGCTGCTGACCCTGGGCCGCTACGTGCTCATGGCGGGCGCGATCGCCTGGGTCGCCCTCATCATCGATGCCTGGCGACTCGGTCGGCCGCTGGAGCTGGCACGCAACCACCGTCTCTGGATGACGGGGCTCAACGGCGCCCTGTGCTTCGTCACCGCCGGCACGATGTTCTTCGCCGCGCACCTCGTCGCGGTGCAGAGCTCGTTCATCGGCTCCGTGTTCGCATCCGAGACCGTGTCCGAGCCGGAGCACGGCCGCTACAACATCCTGCTGCTCGGCGGCGACTCCGGCCCTGACCGCAGCGGACTCCGCCCGGACTCACTCACCGTGGCAAGCATCGACAAGAACACCGGACGGACCGTGCTGATCGGCTTGCCGCGCAACCTGCAGGACATGCCGTTCCCCAAGGGGTCCGTCATGGCCAAGGAGTTCCCGAACGGCTTCAACGGCGAGGGTCAGTACCTCAACGCGATCAACACCTGGGCCAACGATCACGCCGACCTGTTCTCCAGCAAGGAGCCCGGCCTCGAGGCGACCATGGGTGCGATCGAGGAAGCAACGGGCCTCAAGCTCAACTACTACGCACTGGTCAACATGCACGGGTTCTCCAAGCTCGTCGACGCCGTCGGCGGCGTGACGATCGACGTCAAGGAACGTACGGCGATCGGTGGCATCGGTTCGCCGATCCGCGGCTACATCGAGGCCGGCACGCAAAAGCTCAGCGGCGACAAGACGCTTTGGTATGCACGCAGCCGCGTGCAGAACGACGACTGGTCGCGCATGGGTCGTCAGAAATGCGTCATGAACGCGATGCTGCAGCAGCTGAGCCCGCAGAAGGTGCTGCTCAACGTCGAGAAGATCGCCAGCTCGGGCAAGGCGCTGCTCAGCACCAACATCCCGCAGCAGGATCTTGACGTCTTCATGAACCTCGCACTCAAGGCCAAGAACCAGAAGGTCTCGACCGTGTCGCTGGTGCCTCCGGTGATCTACACCGGCAGCCCCGACTTCGACAAGGTGCGACGTCTCGTCACCAAGGCGATCGCGAAGGCCGAGGGCAAGCAGACCACCAAGGTCGGTCTGACCCAGGCGAAGGCTCTCGGTCCCCAAGACCGATGACGACAGCAACGATCCCGCGCAAGGCCAACCAGTCGGCTGACCTCGGCAGCGCCTGCTGACGTCCGCGTCGAGAAGCACCCGAACCTGAGGTGCTGCTGAGATCACCTGGGTTCATGCGAGACCTGGCACCTGGATCAGTGATAATGGATTCTTCGTCGGCCACCGCAATCGTGAGGGACCATGTCGCATCGCGCCAGTCTCCTGGGCCGCGGCTATCAGGACCGCCACCTGGACTCGCCGCGTGTCCGGTTTCGTCGCGCCTTGACGCTCGGTCTCATGACGATCGTCCTGCCGGGCTCTGCCCAACGGGCTGTCGGCAACAGATGCGGTCGGCCGCACGGCACTCGTCATCTGGTTCGCCCTGCTGTGCCTCGGTGGGTTCCTCGCCTGGACCTACTTCACTGACCGCGCGGCCTTCCTTGGCTACTTCACCAACAGCGACAAGCTCGCCGTGGCACGCATCGCCCTGGTCGCCGTCGGCGTCGGCTGGTTGGGTCTGTTCATCGACGCCTGGCGCCTCGGCACTCGTGGAGGTCTCTCGTTCATGCGGGCGGTTGTCGTGACGTTCATCAACGTGGCGATCATCGCGGGGGTCGCAGGCTCGACGGCGTACGCCTCCCAGCTCATCAAGGTCTCTCGCGAGACGGTCAAGTCGGTGTTCACCGCGACCGAGACGACGGCGCCGCTCAAGGGGCGCTACAACATCCTGATGGTGGGCTCAGATGCCCGCAAGGACCGGACCGGCGTCCGACCCGATTCGCTGACGATCGCGAGCATAGATGTCGAGACGGGTCGCACGGTTCTCGTTTCGCTTCCGCGCAACCTGCAGAACGTCCCGTTCGTCGAGGGTTCACCGATGCGCCAGGTCTACCCGTACGGCTACAACTGCGGATCGACCTGTCTGCTGAACGCCGTGCACACCGAGGCCAGCAACCGGACAGATCTCTATCCCGACAGCAAGGATCCCGGGCTAGACGCGACGATCGATGCGGTCGAGGGCGCGACCAATCTCAAGATCAACTACTACGTGATGGTCAACCTCAACGGGTTCAAGGGACTCGTGGACGCGGTCGGTGGCGTGGAGATGGACGTCAAGACCCGAATCGCCATGTTCGGTCACGACGACGCCTACAAGCAGACCTACATCGAGCCCGGCAGGCACAAGCTCGACGGACAGCAGGCGCTCTGGTACGCACGCAGTCGCTTCGGCTCCGACGACTTCACCCGCATGGGTCGACAGAAGTGCCTCATGGCGGCCATGCTCAGCCAGCTCAGCCCGCAGAAGGTGCTCACCAATGCGACAAAGATCGCCGAGTCCGGCAAAGAGCTGCTCAGCACCAACATTCCGGCGGTCGAGCTGGGACAGTTCGCCGACCTGGCGCTCAAGTCGCGTGGCGAGAAGATCGGTGTGGTCTCGCTTGTGCCGCCGGCTGTCTCGACCGTCAACCCCAACTTCCCGGCGATCCAGGCGATGATCCAGACCGCGATCGACAAGTCGGAGAAGGCCGCGACCACGACCGACAAGAAGGTGAAGGACCCCAGTCAGCGGGCGGCCAACACCACGGATGACCTCGCAGCGACCTGCTAGACCCGCAGGTTAGTTGGAGGCCTCGTACGCTGCGATCACTTCTTCGGGGTCGCCGTCCATCATCAGGGTGCCCTTGTTGAGCCAGATGACCCGGTTGCACGTGTCGCGGATCGACTGCATGGAGTGGCTGACCAGGAAGATCGTTCCGGCGTTGTCGCGGATCTCGCGGATGCGCGCCTCGCTGCGTTTGCGGAAGTTCTTGTCGCCGACCGCGAGCGCCTCGTCCACGATGAGGATCTCGTGATCCTGGACGGTGGCGATCGCGAACTTCAGGCGCGCGACCATGCCCGACGAGTAGGTGCGCATCGGCAGCTCGATGAACTCCTGCAAGCCCGGCGAAGGCCACGATGTCGTCGAGACGGCTCCTCGATCTCCTGGCGGCTGAAACCGAGGGCGAGCCCGCCGAGGATGATGTTTCGCTCGCCGGACAGCTCCTTGATCAGTGCGGCGCCGACGCCGAGCATGCTGGGCCGCGAGGCCGCGAAGATCGATCCCTTCGACGTCGGTGTCGAACCGCAGATCGCCCGCATCAGGGTCGACTTGCCCGAGCCGTTGGAGCCGATGACGCCGATGCTGTCGTTCTCGTACGCGGTGAACGTCACGCCCTTGAGGGCGTGCACCGAGCGGGTGCGACGTGAGCGCTCCATCAGCTTGCGGGTCGTGTCTGCAGCGGTCGCGCGCTTGCCCGTGGCGAGCACCTTGTACTCGACGTGGACGTCCTCGACGACGACCACGGGAGTGCGTTCAGTCGGTTCGGCCATAGCGCTCCTCCGCCTTCCAGAAGAAGACGATGCCGATGGCGAGATGCCGAACGACCAGCAGGAGGCGTAGAGCCAGTACTCGGTCCTGACGTGGTACGCCTGGCCCTCGAGCAGGATGGCGCGGGCAAGGGTGAGGAACTCGTGAAGGGCTGGAAGTCGGCGACCCGCAGCAGCGTCGGGTGGTCGGAGAGCCGCTCCTCGATGCTGAAGAAGAGGCCGCTGGTGTAGAACAGCAGCCGGGTCATGAACGGCAGGAGCTGGCTGAGATCACGGAAGTGGACCGTCAGGCGGCCGTGATGAGTGTCAGCCCGGCGTTGAAGCAGGAAGAAGAGGGCGATGAGTGGGATCAGCAACAACCATTCAGGTTGTGGCAGGTTGCCGGTCACCATGACCAGCATCATCATGATCACGACGGTCGGAATGAACACCAGGAACCGCTGCATGACCAGCGAGAGTCGGCAGGGTCATGCGCGGGAAGCTCAGGCTCTGCACGAGTGCGGTGTTCGAGGTGATCGACTTCGCGCCGGCCGAGAACGTCGACGAGAAGAACTGGAACATGAAGACGCCGATGATGAGGAACTCGATGAAGTCGGGGGGGCGGCTGCCGGCAAGCAGCAGGCCGAACACGAGTCCGTAGACGCCGGCCTCGAGCAGTGGCTTGAGGACGACCCACAGCATGCCGAGCCGGTTGCGCTGGTTCTCAGCCTCGATGCGGAACTGTGCCAGCGAGACGATGAACTGGCGACGAGCCCAGACCTCACGGAGGTAGACGCCCAGAGCGGGTCGCGCTCCGACTCGCGGGAGACCGCCCGGCGCCACGTCGTCGGCGAGGTGCATCTGGAAGGGTCCCTACTGTGAGTGCTCGCCGAACGATCAGACCCGACCGCGGCATTCTGAGTGTAGTGGATCGCCCTATGTGATCTGGGCGGACTCCTGCTCAGCCACGCGTGCGATATCGGCCGGAGTGGCCGACGTCACGATCACCAGTGATCCGCCGCCAAGACACGCCGCTGCGATGAGCTGGGCGTCCCGGGCGACCGTGCCCGGTTCGACGAGGACGCGACGGTTGTCCGGCGTCGTCGTCAGGACGTCGGCGTGCGTACGTCGGGTGCCCTCGAGCTCGACAGCCACGGTCTCCCCGTTAGGCGGTTCCGCGGCGAAGAAGTGGTCGCCGTGCCCGGGTACCTCGGCGCCGACGTCCAGGAAGCCATCGGGCTCCGTCGTGAACCGGCCGCCCAGCGGTCGCAGCGAAGCGGCAGCTCGGTGACGCTCGTCGGCCTCGAGTTCGGGGCCGCTGAGCCCGATGTCGGCAGCGGAGTCCACCACGGCGGCGCCGACGTTCCACGCCGAGAGGATCCAGACGAACCGCAGCCAGTGCGTAGGTATGCCGATCCGTACGCGGGTCGAGGGGTCCGCGTCGAGGTCGTCGACCAGGAAGTTGCTCGTCTTGGCGACCCAGTTGGCCGTCGTCGTGCCGCTCAGCTCGACCCGTTCGCCGGTCGCGATGTCGTAGTAGGTCAACAGCGGCAGCGAGGCGTCGGCGACTCCGCCCAGCAGTTGGTCGAGGGCTCTCATGCGAGCTGCCTGATGCGGTCGACCACTGCAGCAGGGTCGGCGGGCACGGACTCGGCGCGGCCCGGGTCTGGCTGTTGGAGCCCGGCAACACGTACGAGATCGGCCGGGGCGCTCTCGGTGTGCTCGACAACCAGCACCGGGAGGTCGTCGCCCACCAGCTCGAGGAAGCGGGGGGTGCGGAGGACTGGGTCGATGGCCAGGGTCCGGCTCGATGGCCCGAGGACGAGCACATCGGTGTCGACGAGGGTCTGAGAGAGTGCCGGTGAGATCGAGATCTGGTCGGCGATCAGCAGGAGCTGTGTTGCATCGTGTGTTGCGGGATCGTCGAGATATTCGTCGATGTGGATGGCCCGTGCCTGCGAGTCAGCTCCGACGACGACGCGGAACTCGGCTCGGTCGTCGCACATCGGCAGCAGGCGGTAGGGGAGCGCGGCTCGGATTCCGGAGGCGATCGTCGCCTCGGTGAGGGCCACACCTGTCGCGGCGAGGTCGGTCCGCACCAGGCGGATGGCCACCGCCTGGTCGCTGGCTCGTTGCCAACGTGGCGTGTAGCCGACCGCTTCGAGGGCTTCGTGGACCGCGTACGTCGGAGTCGTCCCGCCGGTGAGCAACGCGTCGATGTCGGGGCTCGCCTCCAGCCTCGCGCTGAAGTGGCCGCGCACCGTCGGCGCAACCACGGTCAGCTCGTCGCTGGGATCGAGCAGAGCCGCAACCTCGTGGGCGAAGGGAGCACCTTCGGCCCCGGTGACGATCGTGATGCGCATGGTCCAAGTGTCTCGCGTGCGTGTCGACGGGCTGTCGGCGCACCCTTGGGCGGGCGAAGGCGGTGAGGGCTCGAGCAGCACGTGGTTTCATCACGGCGACTTTTTGCTGGCGACACGCCGTGAATTTGACGAATCTTGCCATTCCGCTTGACTTGTGAGAGTCACAGGTCTGTAATTTCAGTTATGTCATTCGATTTGGGTCTGCCGCCGGAGCTCGATGAAGAACTCATGTGGCAAGAGCGTGCCCTCTGCGCGCAGACGGACCCCGAGGCGTTCTTCCCTGAAAAGGGCGGTTCGACGCGCGAGGCAAAGCGGGTCTGTCTGACCTGTGATGTTCGCGGTGAATGCCTCGAGTACGCCCTCGGCCATGATGAGCGTTTCGGCATCTGGGGCGGCCTGTCTGAGCGCGAGAGGCGCAAGCTCAAGAAGCGAGCCTGACCCCGCTTTAGAGTCGTCCACTAGTCTCGACCCTTGTGTCGATCAAGTCTGCGCCGGACCAGCAGGTGGACGAGACGGCGGCGACGAGCCACTGGCTCGACGCACCGCCCACAGTGGCGGCCGTCCTGGTGTCCCACAACGGCGCAACCTGGCTCCCCAAGGTCATCGCATCGCTCGGTGACATGTTTTATGCGCCCACCGCATGGCAGGTCGTCGATGTTGCCTCCACGGATGGCAGCGCCGACCTGCTCCGAGACTCCTTCGGCGAGGAGCGCGTCTCCTATGCGCCGTCGGGAACCGGTTTCGGTGACGCGGTCAAGATCGCGCTGCAGTCGCTGCCGCGTACTGAATGGATCTGGCTGCTGCATGACGACTCGGCCGTGCTCCCCGGCACGCTTTCGGGACTGCTCGACACGGCCACCACCTCGCCTGACATCGCGGTCGTCGGCCCCAAGATCCGCGAGTGGCCGTCCCTGCGACGCCTCCTCGAGGTCGGTCTGACGATCACCGCGACGGGTACGCGCGAGACAGGCCTGGAGACCGGGGAGCCGGACGCGGGGCAGCACGACCGCGAACGCGATGTCCTCGCGGTCAACACCGCCGGCATGCTGGTCCGTCGCGATGTCTGGGACGAGCTGGGCGGATTCGATCCGCGGCTGAAGCTTCACGGCGACGACATCGACTTCGGATTCCGGGTGGCCCGCGCCGGATACCGTACGCGCACGGCGCCCACCGCGGTGCTCTTCCATGCCGAGTCGTCCAAGCGCGGCACGCGCCGCCGGTCACGCAGCGATGTCCCGCACTGGGAGCCGCGTCGGGCGGCGATCTACACGTTGCTGGTCAACACACCCATGCCTGGCTTCCTGTTCCAGTACGTCCGGTTGTTCTTCGGATCGTTGCTGCGGGTCGTCGGACTGCTGATCGGCAAGGACCCCGAGGCGGCGAGCGACGAGCTGTTGGCGCTCCGCTCGGCGTACCTGCATCCGGTCAGGTTGCTGGAGGGCCGTCGCCAGCGGGCCAGGACGGCGAAGCGGCCCCATCGCGAGATCAAGGGGCTGCTCCCACCGTTCTGGCTGCCCTACCAACACGGTTACGACATGGCCCGCGACACGATCACGGCGTTGGTCAAGCCCGAAGCCGTGGCGACTGTCGGCCGACGATCCACCCGCACGGACGACGCACCCGACGAGACGGTTGACCTCGAGGACGGTCCGTCCCTGCTCGCTCGGCGCCCGTGGCTCGCCGTGGTGCTCGTGCTGGTGATCCTGTCGCTGATCGCGGGCCGCGGACTGTTCGGTGCGGGGCCGCACGGTGGTGCGCTTCCTGCGTCGCCGGAGTCTGCGTACGGGTGGTGGTCCCTGCTCTTCGATCGCGGGCGAGAGCTGCAGACGGCCGGCGTGCTGGCCCCCGCGTTCGCCATCCCCCTGGCGGTGATCTCGACCCCGGTGTGGTTCCACCCGGGACTCGTCATCTGGACCATCATGGTTCTGGCCGTCCCCTTGGCCGCGCTGTCGGCGCACCGGTTGGGACGCCTGCTTTCCCCGCATCGCGGCATACGCATCGCCTGCGCCGTCACCTATGCGCTCTGTGTCGCGGCAACCGGGGCCGTCAACCAGGGTCGGTTCGGCACCGTCGTCGCCCTGATCGTGCTTCCGATCATCGTCAACACCGCATGCCAGCTGGCAGAGACGCCGGGCTGGCAGATCGGCCTGCGGCTGGGCATCTGGATCGCCGTCGGAGCTGCCTTCGCGCCGATCATGCTGCCCCTCGGCCTGGGTGGTCTGCTGATCCTCCTGTACGCCGAGGGCAAGTGGGTCAGTCGCCACCTGCTGGCGGCGGCCGGGGTGCCTCTTCTCCTGCTTGGCCCGTGGCTGTGGCAGCGGGCGCTCCGGCCATGGCGGATGTGGTGGGAAGCCGGTTTCCCGGTGCCCGGATCTGCCACCGCGGTCGATGTCGTGCTCGGTCGCGCCGGTGGGGTGTCAGCTCCCAGCTGGCTCACCGCGGGGCTGCTGGTGCTGGCCGTGATGGCCTTGTGGCCACGTCGTACGCGCCTTGGTGTCGAGCTGTCGTGGCTCGTTGCGCTCCTGGGGCTCGGTGTTGCGCTCGTGGGCACCTTGGTGACCTACTCGACCCAGGTCGGTCCGGCCGAGATCGAGCCCTGGGTCGGCGTGCCGGTCGTCGTCTGGATCGGCGGACTGCTGTCGGCCGTCTTGATGGCGGCTCCGGAGATCTGGCGTCTTCCGCGTCCCGCGATCATTGCGGCGGTCGTCGCGGCCCTTGTCCTGCCGGTCGGCACCGCGACCTGGTGGGTGGGCCATGGCTCGGCCGATCCGCTTGACATCGGCAGGTCCGCCATCGTGCCGGTGTTCCTCGCCGACCGTCCGGGCAACACGCTGGTGCTGACGGGCACGGTCGCCCGTGGCGTCGACTTCACGGTGGTCGACGGCGATGGCCCGTTCCTCGGCGAGGAGGCCATGGCCGGATCGTCGCCAGACACCAAGGAGCTGACGGCCGCCGTACGACGCATGCTGTCGCACGGCGCCGCGGCGGACATCCAGGTTCTCAGCGCCAATGGCATCGACGCGATCTACGCACCGGACGCAGATCCAGAGGTAGCACGCCGCATCGACGGCGCCCCGCTCCTCTCGCCGGCCGGCAGCGACTCTCCGGGATCGCGGGTGTGGACTCTGTCGGCCGAGCCCGCGTCGGATCTTGTCTCGGCACCGCTGTGGCACCCGATCGTCAGCGGGCTTCAGCTGCTGGCCTGGCTCGTGGCGATCGTGCTCACGGCTCCGGTTCGCCGGCGAGAGCTGGAGCCGGTCATCGAGGACGACGAGGTCCTCACATGATGCGCCGTCGTACGTTCGTGATCCCGCTTGTCGCCGCCGCACTTGTCGCAGGTGCCTACTTCGCGCCCCAGTCGTCAGATGATCCGCGGCCGCCCAGTGGTGTCGAGGTGACCCAGTCGACGTACGCCTGCCCAGCAGGCAAGGGCATCACCGTCGCTGCCGGACAGCTGTCGCCCGGAACCAGGGGCACAGCGATCGTGCTGCCGAACAAGGGCGAGGACGACGACCTGACCGGTGCCGCGACGTGGCGCACGTCGAAGGTCGACGGCCGTGGAGTCGTCGTCGAACAACAAGGTCGTGGGTCGGGGCCAGCCGGATTCTTCGCATCGAAGGCCTCCAACAAGGACGGTGGCGGCCTCATCGTCGGGTCCTGCCCCTCTGGCGTCGACGCCGCCTGGTTCCTCGGACTCGGGTCCGGCGGCAAGCACTTCTCGACGGTGATCCTGACCAACGGCAACGCCGCTCCAGCCGCCGTGGACCTCGAGCTGTGGGGAACTGCCGGCAAGATCGACGCCGTCGACGCCAAGGGTGTCGTGATCAAGCCGTTCACGACGCGCCGGGTGCAGCTCGACGACCTGGCTGCCGGCGAGACCGAGCTAGCGCTTCGGGTGCTCCGTCGCCGGGGCGCGGTCTCGGCGGCTGTCAGCGATCGGTCGACGGCGGTGTTCGGCGGCAACGAGGCCGTGACGGCGACCGCGACTCCCAGGCGCAGCCAGCTCGTCAGCGGGCTGGTGTCAGGGTCAGGCGGACGTACGCTCGCACTCCTCAACCCGGGAACGACCACGGCGCGAGTCGAGGTCGAGGTGATCGACTCCAAGAGCACGTTCAAGCCATCCGGGCTCGAGGCCGTCAAGGTCAAGGCCGGGTCCCTTCGTCTGGTCGAGGTGCCGAGCTCAGCCGGTGGCGATCGACAGGCCTTGCAGATCACCTCCGACGTACCGGTCGCGGCGACAGTTCGGATGGCGCCGAACGAGGACGACTACGCGTACGCCGAGGCCGCCCCGGCACTCAGTGGCCCGGCGATCGTCCCGGTCGATCTCGGCAAGGGCGTGGACATGCCCGACCTGATCGTGACGGCGCTCGGCGAGCCCGCCAGCGTGCAGGTGTCCGCCTACGACGAGGACATGAAGAAGCTCGGCGAGGTGACCAAGAGCATCGAGGCCAACACCACCGCGCACCTCGACACGGCCAAGGAGCTCAAGCAGAAGGGCATCGCCTACCTCGTCGTCCAGCACAAGGGTCAGGTCTTCGGAGCAGCGACCTACCGGGACGGTCCTCGGATCGCCTCGTTGGCGTTGCTGTCGGCGCCGATCAGGGTGCTCGCCCCTCAGGTTCGCCCGATCGACTAGTCAGCGCTGGCGGGGGTCCAGCTCGTCGGGTGACAGGTGCCACACCTCGGCGAGACGCTCCAGGACGACCGACCAGACCACGTCCTCCAGCTCGGCCCGGTTGCTCGAACGGTGGGTGATCGGCAACCTGAACATGACGATGCGTGAAGCCCCTGGACGCGCCACCAGGATGCTGAGGGGCACCTCGTCGGTCCACTCCGGCGGGAGAAGTGGCGCCTCCTCCACGACGAAGTCCACCTGATCGGGTTCGGCCGTGAAGTGATGGTCGAGCGCCGCGAGGACGTCGCCGACCAGCAGGTCGAAGGACGCCCGCGACGAGCGGTGGGCAGGGACGCTGCGGGGCGACAGCGGTCCCGGCATAGCCATCGGTCCACGCAGCCCGGAACCACGGCGATCCCGCATCCGTCCAGGACGGGGGCCACTGACGATTCCGCCCCAGCTTGATCCCACGCCGCGATCCATTCGGTGAGCCTAACGCGACGCCGACACCGTGCCCGTTAGCCTCACCACATGGTCAGAAGATGCACCCGTTCGGCTTGCTCGCAGCAAGCCGTGGCGACGTTGACGTATGTCTACGCCGACCAGACTGCGGTGCTCGGACCGCTCTCCACGTCTGCCGAGCCCCACACGTACGACCTCTGCGTCGAGCACTCGCAACGGATGTCGGCTCCGCAGGGCTGGAACGTCCTGCGGCTCGAGCCCGACCCCGGCGCGGCTGCTCCGTCGCGCGATGATCTACTCGCCCTCGCGGACGCCGTGCGCGAAGCTGGACGTCCCGCCGCACCCGTGCCGGACGGGCCACCGGCACTGCGTCTGGTGAGACCTTCACCTGAATGAGGCTCCGCGAAATGAGTGGGCAGTGATCCATCCCCGACTCCAGGCCGTCGTCAAGGCCTACGACGTACGTGGCCTGTCGCCACAACAGCTTGACGCTGAGATGACGTACGCCCTCGGCATGGCTTTTGCCATCGAGACAGGCGTGCAGGACGGCGGCACGGTCGTGATCGGTCACGACATGCGTGACACCTCGCCGATCCTGGCGCAGGCGTTCAGCGACGGCGTGCGTACGCAGGGCGGCAACGTCATCGGCATCGGTCTCGCGTCGACCGACCTCCTCTACTTCGCGTCGGGCGACCTCGACCTGCCCGGCGCCATGATCACCGCCAGCCACAACCCGGCCGAGTACAACGGCATCAAGCTGTGCCGGGCCGGCGCCAAGCCAATCGGCTACGACACGGGGCTGTCGGCGATCGCGGAGGGAGCAACGACGTACATGGCTGAGCCGGTGCCCGCCGACCCTCAGGGCACGTACGAGGAGCTCGACGCGTTGACTCGCTATGCCGACTACTTGCACGAGCTGGTGCCGATCCCCGCGGGTCGCCGGCTCAACGTGGTTGCCGACGCCGGCAACGGCATGGCGGGCCACACGGTCCCCTCGGTGTTCGCACCGCTCGACGTCGAGCTGACCGCAATGTACTTCGAGCTCGACGGGACGTTTCCCAACCACGATGCCAACCCGCTCGATCACAGCACGCTCGTCGACCTCCAGGCCAAGGTCCGCGAGACGGGCGCCGACATCGGCCTGGCCTTCGACGGTGATGCCGACCGCTGCTTCGTCGTCGACGAGCGCGGCGACGTCGTGTCGCCGTCGGCCATCACGGCACTGATCGCCTCGCGCGCGCTCATCACCACTCCGGGTGCCACGATCCTGCACAACGTCATCACGTCCAAGGCTGTGCCGGAGATCATCGCCGAGAACGGTGGCACCGCCGTGCGTACGCCGGTGGGTCACTCGCTGATCAAGGCCGAGATGGCCCGCACCGGCGCGGTGTTCGGTGGCGAGCACTCCGGCCACTTCTACTTCAAGGACTTCTTCCTCGCCGACTCCGGCATGATCGCGGCGCTGCACGTCATGGCCGCACTCGCCGAGACCGAGGGCTCGGTGTCGGACCTGATGGCGCAGTACGAGCGCTACGCGGCATCGGGTGAGATCAACAGCACCGTCGATGACGGGGTCGCGGTGATGGAGAGGCTGTCACAGACGTACGTCGACCTCGAGCAGGACCGCCTCGACGGGCTGACCGTCACCGCCGACACCTGGTGGTTCAACGTTCGTGCGTCCAACACCGAGCCGCTGCTCCGCCTCAACGTGGAGGCGGACACCGAGGCGGAGATGGTCCGCGTGCGTGACGAGGTGCTCGCGGCGATCCGCTTAGGATGAGCAGCATGAATCTTGATCCGGCCCTCCTTGAGATCCTCGTCTGCCCGCAGTGCCGCGCGACACTGTTCGTCGACGACGAGGCCAGTGAGCTGGTGTGCAACGCCTGCGCGCTCGCGTACCCCGTCCGCCGCGACATCCCGGTGATGCTCGTTGACGAGGCCCGGGCGATCTAGCGGTGGCAACCGAAGGCGGCACCAAGGCGGTTGTTGCTGCCCTGCTGGCCAACACCGGCATCGCGATCACCAAGTTCATCGCCTTCCTGCTGACGGGCTTCTCGTCGATGCTCGCCGAGTCGATCCACTCGCTCGCCGACGCCTGCAACCAAGGCCTGCTGCTGGTGGGCGGCAAGCGGTCCAAGCGCGAGGCCACCGAGGAGCACCCGTTCGGCTTCGGTCGCGAGCGCTACATCTACGCCTTCGTCGTCGCGATCGTCCTGTTCAGCATCGGCGGCTTGTACGCGATCTACGAGGCTTATCACAAGTGGCACGAGATCCACGGCGGTCACGCTGACGACGTCTTCGACAGCAAGTGGCGCTTCGTCCCGTTGATCGTGCTCGGCATCGCGATCATCCTCGAGGGCCTGTCGTTCCGGACCGCGATCGTCGAGAGCAACAAGGTGCGCGGCAAGCAGAGCTGGTGGTCGTTCATCCGCAGGGCCAAGGCACCCGAGCTCCCCGTCATCCTGCTGGAGGATTTCGCCGCCCTGCTCGGGCTCGTGGTTGCGTTTGCGGCGGTCTCGCTGACGCTGATCACCGAGAACGCGTACTTCGACGTCGCCGGTACGGCGACCATCGGCGTACTGCTGGTCGTCGTCGCCGTCACGCTGGCGATCGAGGTCAAGAGCCTGCTGGTGGGTGAGTCCGCCACCACGGAGTCGATCGCCAAGATCCGCGGCGCGATCGAGTCGACATCCGGTGTCACGCGGCTGATCCACATGAAGACGCTGCACATCGCCCCCGAGGAGCTGCTCGTCGCAGCCAAGATCGGCGTCGCCGAGCGGTCGTCCGGTACGGAGATCGCCGAGGCAATCAACGCCGCCGAACGCAATCTCCGTGCCGCCGAGCCGATGGCCACCCAGGTGTACATCGAGCCGGACATCTTCCGGGCCGGCCACGTTCCTGACGCACGCCCGGAGCAGCCCGCCGCTCCCAGTCACTGACGCCTACGGTTTCCCAGGAGGTCCCCGTGAGCCGAGACCTCACCCTTGTTGTATCGAGGGTGGAGTGTCAGTTCGCGGGGATCTGCTGGGAAACCGCGAGCGACACGGGCGCCCGGTCGGCTACGTCGGCTTAGGCGTCTTGATGGGGTCGAGCACGTCCTCGACCTCGGGATCTCCGGCGTCGGCGAGGTAGTCCGACGGCTGCGTCTCGTCGATTCCTGCCGAGATGTCGGTCGCCCGCAGCACCAGCGTGCCGATGACCGCGACCAGCAGGTTGAGCACCAACGCCGTGATGCCGAAGTAGATGAGGTTCTCGCTGATCTGCCAGCCGAACACCTCCAACGGCCCGACCGATCCGCCGAAGTGCGAGTCGGGCTTGCCGACGACCGGCTTGTTGTATGCGGCGATCGTGCCCCAGATCATGCCAATCGCCCAGCCGGCCAGGAGCGCGTAACGGTGCAGCCAGCGGGTGTAGAGGCCGATCACGATGGCCGGCAGCGTCTGCAGGATCCAGATGCCGCCGAGCAGCTGGAGGTTGATCGCGAACTCCTTCGGCAGCGCCAACACGAACAGCAGCGCGCCGAACTTCACCAGGAGGCTGGCGATCTTGCTCTGCCTGGTCTCGTCTGCGTCCGTTGCCCGCGGGTTGATGTACGGCTTGTAGATGTTGCGGGTCCACAGGTTCGCCGCGGCGATCGACATGATCGCCGCAGGGACGAACGCACCGATCGCGATGGCAGCCAGGGCGACGCCGGCGAAGAACGGTGAGAACTCCTGCTCGAACAGCTGCGGGATCGCCAGCTGCGGATTGGTCACCTTGACCCCTGCGGCGATCGCCACGAGTCCCAGCAGGGCCAACAGGCCGAGCAGGAACGAGTAGGCGGGAAGCAGTGCCGCATTGCGTCGAATGATGTTGCGGTTCTTGGTCGACAGCACCGCGGTCACCGAGTGCGGGTACATGAAGAGCGCGAGCGCCGAGCCGAGTGAGAGTGAGGCGTACGCCCACTGCGAGGTACTCATGCCGGGGATCAAACCCTTGCCGGCCGCCTCGCCAGAGGCGATCGCATCGGCGTTCTCCCCGTTGAACGAGGTGAACGCCTTGCCGGCCTCGTCGAAGATGTTGCCCCAGCCACCGAGCTGCGTGGGCAGGTAGATCACCGCCACGATGATCACGAGGTAGATCAGCGTGTCCTTGACGAACGCGATGAGCGCTGGCGCACGGAGGCCGGACGAGTACGTGTAGGCGGCCAGCAGGGCAAAGGCGATGAACAAGGGAAGGTCCTTGCGGAACCATCCGGCGTCGTCGCCTCCTCCCAGACCGATGACGTCGAGCACCGCCTGGATGCCGACGAGCTGCAGCGCGATGTACGGCAGCGTCGCCAGGATGCCGGTGAATGCGACTGCCAGCGACAGCGACTTGGAGTCGAAGCGTCCTTGGACGAAGTCGGCTGGCGTGACGTACCGACGACGGTGCGAGACCGACCACAGCCGCGGCAGGAAGATGAAGATGATCGGGTACAGGATGATCGTGTAGGGCACGGCGAAGAATCCGGTGGCGTTGCCGGCGTACAGCAGCGCGGGGACCGCGATGAACGTGTAGGCCGTGTAGATGTCGCCGCCGATCAGGAACCAGGCGACGAACGTGCCGAAGCTGCGACCGCCGAGCCCCCACTCGTCGAGGTTGTCGAGGGTTCCGACGCTGCGCCACCGCGAGGCGAGGAAGCCCAACACCGTGACGAGTCCGAAGAGCAGCAGGAAGACGGTCAGTGCGACCGGATCGATGTCGTTCATGAGCGCTCACCCGGCCGAGGGTTGAGCCCAGCGGCGGCCCGACGCTGACGTTCGTGGCCGATCACCAGCCGGTAGGCGATCGAGGTCAGCGCGACAGAGACGAGGACCAGGAGGAACTGGTACCAGAAGAAGAATGGGATCCCGCCCAGGACTGGTTCAGTCTTGGCGTACGTCCACACCAGCAGAGGAAGGATGATCGCGACAGAAAGCGCGATCCCGGCGAGCACGAGCGGACCCTTGCCGGGCGGGTCCATGGTTGATCGATCGGTCATGTTCAAGCCCCCTGAAACGGTTTCCCAGGCCGTGATCCACATCACAGACCCGTCCGACAGGTTACGCCTCGTCGCGTTGCACGCCAGTTTTGGCCAAACCGCCCGGCGCGGCAGTGCGCCAGCCCTCCGGTCGATTCGGCGACTACGAGGGACCGCCGGTACGATATGGGCATGGATTTCAACGTTGCAGACCTGTCCCTCGCCGAGTACGGCCGCAAGGAGATCGAGCTCGCTGAGCACGAGATGCCGGGCCTCATGGCCATGCGTGAGCGCTACGGCAAGGACAAGCCGCTCGCGGGCGCGCGCATCGCCGGCTCGCTGCACATGACGATCCAGACTGCTGTCCTCATCGAGACCCTCGTCGATCTCGGCGCGGACGTCCGCTGGGCCACGTGCAACATCTTCTCGACGCAGGATCACGCCGCCGCTGCGGTCGTCGTGGGCACCGGAACCGCCGACGACCCCAAGGGCACCCCGGTGTTCGCCTGGAAGGGCGAGACGCTTGCCGAGTACTGGGACGAAGCAGAGAAGGTCTTCGACTTCGCCGAGGGTGGACCCAACGTCCTCCTCGATGACGGTGGAGACATCACGATGCTGCTGCACCTCGGCGTCGAGTACGAAAAGACCGGTGTCGTCCCGTCGCAGGACAGCACCGACAACGAGGAGTTCAAGGAGGTGCTGCGCGTGCTGGCCCGTTCGGTCGCCGCGAAGCCCGACCACTGGACCAAGATCTCCAAGGGCATCAAGGGCGTCTCCGAGGAGACCACCACCGGCGTCCTGCGCCTGTACGACCGCTTCCGTGAGGGCACGCTGCTCTTCCCGGCGATCAACGTCAACGACTCGGTCACCAAGAGCAAGTTCGACAACAAGTACGGCTGCCGCCACTCGCTGATCGATGGTCTCAACCGCGCCACTGACGTCATGATCGGCGGCAAAGTTGCCGTCGTCTGTGGCTACGGCGACGTCGGCAAGGGTTCCGCGGAGTCACTGCGCGGTCAGGGCGCTCGTGTCATCGTCACCGAGATCGACCCCATCTGCGCCCTGCAGGCAGCCATGGACGGCTACGAGGTCAAGCGCCTCGACTCGGTTGTCGAGACGGCTGACATCTTCATCACCACGACCGGCAACTTCGACATCATCACGGTCGAGCACTTCGAGAAGATGAAGCACCAGGCCATCGTCGGCAACATCGGCCACTTCGACAACGAGATCAACATGGCCGGCCTCGCCAAGATCCCCGGGATCGTCAAGGACGAGATCAAGCCCCAGGTTCACCAGTGGATCTTCCCCGATGGCAAGAAGATCATCGTCCTGTCCGAGGGTCGTCTGCTCAACCTCGGCAATGCCACAGGTCACCCGTCGTTCGTGATGTCCAACTCGTTCACCAACCAGGTCCTCGCGCAGATCGAGCTCTTCACCAAGGCCAGTCAGTACGAGCTCGGCGTCCACGTCCTCCCCAAGCATCTCGATGAGGAAGTTGCTCGCCTGCACCTCGATGCCCTCGGCGTCGAGCTGACGGAGCTGACCAAGGAGCAGGCCGCCTATCTTGGTGTCGACGTCGCCGGCCCCTACAAGTCGGACCTCTACCGCTACTGAGCCACGACATCCACGAACGAGCGCCTGGGTCGAATCCGGGCGCTCGTCGTGCGTCGGCTCCGTATCATTGAGTTCTTATGGTGATCACGGCATGAACTACCGCAGGACGAAGCGCGACCGGGTTCTCGTCGTGGACGACGATGCCTCGCTTGCCGAGATGCTGACGATCGTCCTCGAGGGCGAAGGGCTCACGACGGGCGTGTGCCGCTCCGGCGACCGGGTGATGGCTGCGTTCGCACAGTTCAAGCCCGATGTCGTCCTGCTCGACCTGATGCTCCCGGGCCTTGACGGCATGAGTGTGTGCCGCCAGATCCGGGAGAAGTCAGCGGTGCCGATCATCATGTTGACCGCCAAGGCCGACACACCCGACATCGTCGCCGGCCTGGAGGCCGGCGCCGACGACTACATCACCAAGCCGTTCAAGAACACCGAGCTGGTGGCGCGCGTGCGGGCGCGTCTGCGTCGTTCGGACCAGCTCGTCGAGCCGCTAGTGTTCGGCGAGATCGTGCTCGACCCCGCCGGTCACACCGTCACCCGCAAGGGTGTGCCGCTGGAGCTGACGCCGCTGGAGTTCGACCTCTTGGCCTGCCTGCTGAGCGACCCGGCGCAGGTCTTCACCCGTGAGACGTTGCTGCAGAAGGTGTGGGGCTACCACCACCCAGGAGACACCAAGCTGGTCAACGTCCACATGACCCGTCTGCGATCCAAGATCGAGGACGACGCCGAGAATCCCGAGATCATCCGTACGGTCCGTGGAGTCGGCTACCAGGCGATCACGCCCTCCTGATGCGCGGCCTCGCCGGCATCTGGCGCCGTTCGATCCAGGCTCGCGTCGTCACCAGCACGATTCTTCTGAGCGCTCTCGTCATCAGCCTGACCGGGTGGGCCCTGCTGCGCGATGTGGCCAGTGGGCTCGCCGAGAGTCGCCGTACGGCCGCAATCTCCGAGGCTCGGTCAGGGTTCGAGACCGCGCAGACCCGCCTCGATGCCGCCGTCGAGACCGAGCCCGGCACCCAGTCGCAGACCCTCACCCAGATGATCGACTCGCTCACCAGCACCCGGGGTGAGAAGCGGACGTACGAGCTGGTCCTGCAGGGGCCGTTGGCTGCGGCCGACGGCGAGGTCCCCGTTCGCTCGTCGGCCGCGATCCTCCCGGACGCGCTCCCCAAGGACCTGGTCGACGCCGTCAAGGCCAAGGACGGCACCTACTGGCGCTACTCCAAGCTCGGGCTGCTCGGTGGCAAGGATCGCGAGGCGTCTGTCGTGGTCGGCAGCCAGCTCCGCACCCCGGGCACGGGCGACACGTACGCGATGTTCTACCTCTTCTCGATGGCGGACCAGCAGTCGACCCTCGACCTGGTGCGACGCGCCCTGCTCCTCGGTGGACTCGCGATGGTGCTCATGGTTGGTGCAGTGGCCTGGCTCGTGTCGCGGCAGGTGCTCGATCCGATCCGGATGGCACGGCGCATCGCGGAGCGCTATGCCAGCGGCAACCTCGAGCAACGCATGCACGTCAGCGGTGAGGACGACATCGCCCGGTTGAGCTCGTCGTTCAACCAGATGGCGGCCAGCTTGCAGAGTCAGATCCGCCGACTCGAGAACCTCTCTCGCCTGCAGCAGCGCTTTGTCTCCGACGTCTCACACGAGCTCCGCACGCCGCTCACGACGGTGCAGATGGCCAGCGAGGTGCTGTATGACTCGCGTGAACGTTTCGACCCGCAGACCGCGCGGTCGGCCGAGCTGCTCAAGGGAGAGCTGGACCGCTTCGAGGACCTCTTGTCGGATCTGCTCGACCTCAGCCGGTTCGACGCTGGTGCGGCCAAGCTGGCGCTCGACACGATCGACCTCGCCCAGGTCGCGAAGGACGGGTCCAAGGATGCGCTGGTGTCGCGCAAGGGCATCAAGGTCAAGGTGATCGGCGCCGACGAGCCTGCTGTCGTAGAGGCCGACATCCGCCGCATCGACCGCATCGTGCGCAACCTGCTCACCAACGCCGCGAAGTACAGCGGATCGGATCGCCTCGAGATCGAGATCGCGCAGAACGACGAGTGCGTCTCGCTGTCGGTGCGTGACTTCGGAGTGGGCCTCGGCGGCGATGAGAGCCTGCGGGTGTTCGACCGGTTTTGGCGTGCTGATCCGGCGCGTACTCAGGGCGGGACGGGTCTCGGCCTCGCCATCTCCCGGGAGGATGCCGCGCTGCACGGCGGCACCCTGGCTGCGTGGGGCGCGGCCGGTGAGGGCAGCGAGTTCATCCTCACGATCCCCAAGCCCGGCGGAACGGCGGCGAAGCCAGCGATCGTCTCGGTGTACGCATGAAGCGCGCGCTCGGTGGCTTGCTGACGCTGCTTCTCGTGGGGGCGTGCGGCGCCATCCCGACGTCAGGACCCGTCACGCGCGTTGCCGACGACAAGGGGCTCGGCGAGAGCACGGTCCGTTACGCCCCCGCGAAGCCGTCCGTCGGGGCAACGCCCGAGGAGATCGTGCTGGGCTACGTCGACGCGATGCTGGCGTTCCCGGTCTCGACCGCGACGGCGTCGGCGTTCCTGACACCGGCCGCAGCCGAGGAGTGGCGGCCGCTCGCCGGTGTGCGTGTCTATTCGAACCCGACCGTGTCGGCACCCGTTCCCGATCGCTCCAGCGGCAGTGGCGGTGAGGCGGCGGGCGACCGGGTTGTCGTACGTCTGTCGTCGACGCAGGTCGCGCGACTCGACCGGCAGGGGCGCTTCACCCGTACGAACGGTGACGCGGATCTGACGTACGTCCTTCAGCAGGTCAAGGGCGAGTGGCGCATCGCGACTCCGCAAGCGGGGATGCTGGTGAGCAGCAAGTACTTCACTGACTACTTCCGGCCGTTCGACATCTACATGTTCGATCGACCGGGTCGCCGGCTGGTGCCGGTGCCGGTGCAGCTCGCGGTCGGTGAGCAGCTCGCGACCTCGCTGGTGGCGAGCCTGGCCCAGGGGCCGGGGGACGACCTTGCTGACCTGACCCGCACGTACGTGCCCGGCCTTGACACGCTCAGCCCATCCGTACCGGTGTCCGATGGGGTGGCCGATGTCCGGTTCGACGAGGAGCTCCGGTCCTCGAGCGAGTCCGTGCAGGATCACCTGTCTGCCCAGATCGTGTGGACGCTGCGTCAGCTGCAGGACATCGATGGTGTTCGCCTGACGGGTGGCGCGACCGTGCTGTCACCCAACGGGGTGCCGGTGCAACCCATCGGCTCGTGGGGCGCGTACGGTCCGAGCACTGCGGGTGCCCGCGTGTATGCACTCGCCGGCAACAAGGCTGTGCAGATCGATGACGGCCGCATCGTGCCGTTGACGGGTGCGTGGGGCAAGGATGCCCGCGGAGCCGAGCTCATTGCCGTGGGAGATGCCGGCGTGGCCGGCGTGATGGGAGGCCGGGACACGGTTCGAGTGACCAATCGCGCCGGTAAGGCCGCGCGGACGTTCGTCGGCAACCAGTTCGTGACCCCGAGGTGGGACCGCGACGGCTTGCTCTGGCTGATCGATCGCACCGGGAAAGGCACTCGCGTGCGAGTGGTGCGCGACGGCACGATCACCGAGCTGCCGATCGGATCGCTCGCTGCGCGTGACGTGTCAACCTTCTCGCTGTCCCCGGGGGGAACGCGATATGCGGTGACCACGGGCAACGCCGTGTATGTCGGTTTCATCCAGCGAGACGTCAAGAACCAGATCCAGCGACTGACAGATCCGCGGCGACTCACGGTGGATGCGGCCACCCCGACCTCAGCAGTGTGGGCCGGAGACACCCAGCTCGCCTACCTGGCCGGCAGCAAGATCAGCCGACAGGTCCAGTTCGTCCGCATCGACGGGTCAGCCGGAGACGGGGGTGCCAGTGGAGGTGCATTGCTGCCCGATGTCGGTGCCAACGATCTTGTCCTTGGATCCGGCGATCCGGCGGTTCGTTATGCGACCGACGCCAAGAAACGAGTCTGGTACCTGCCGCCACACGGGACGTGGCGTGTGCTGAAGTCGGGGAAGGTCACAGGTCTGACCTCCGGACGCTGACGTCCACAGGCTCGGATCGGGGCGTGGCCGGATCCTCGCCGCGACAGGACGCTGGACGGATGGGCGAGCTCGCGATCTCGGCAGCTGACCTGCTGCTCGGGTCGAGCTGCCCGGGCTGTGGTGGTCCGGCGCTGGGATTGTGCCGACCGTGTGGGACCTCGATCAGCCCCGATCCTCACGAGACCTGGCCGCAACCGACACCTTCGGCGCTCCGGTCGCCGACCCTGGTGCGGCCTGTTGCCGGCGGCGTCAATGCGGGAGTGCTGCGGGCGACGCTCATCGCCTGGAAGGAGGAGGGTCGCTTCGGTCTCGCGAGTCATCTGGCCCACCTGCTGGCTGCCTCGGTGGCGGAGCTGGCCGCCGATGGAGAGGCCGTCGTCCTGGTGCCGATACCGACGTCGCGCCGCAGCAGACGGGTCCGCGGGGCCGATGTGGTCGACGAGCTCGCGCGCCTAGCCGTACGGCTGCTGCTGATGATCGGCGTCGATGCGGCGGTCGAGCAAGCGCTTGCCTACACGCGATCGACGGCCGACCAGTCCGGGCTCGACGCGACCGAGCGGCAGGGCAACCTGAGTGGGGCATTTCGAGCTCGCCGTGGCCGTCCAAGCGGTGGCCGGTCAGTGATCATCGTGGACGACATCCTGACGACAGGGGCGACGGTGGGCGAGGCAGTGCGTGCGTTGACCGTGGTGGGTAGACGCCCGATCGGCGCCGCCTTCGTCGCGGCCACCCTCCGCAGGTCGGAGCGGCGCTAGTTTCCTCGTTCCCCTAGAGATTCTTGGTGGGCGGGTCTACCGTCGGCCATATGGCATGAACAGGCATCACTCGACGCGAGGAGCTTCCATGGAAATTGTCGTCAACGGTCGCAACAGTGAGATCTCAGAGCGATTCAGGGAGCACGTCGAGGAAAAGCTCCTCCGCATCGGCAAGTACGACACCCGCCAGAAGATTCATCGCGTCGAGGTGGAAGTGACGCATGAAAAGAACCCGCGCCAGCACGACAAGGCCGCCAAGGTCGAGATGACCCTCCGCTCGCGCGGACCCGCCGTACGCGCGGAAGCCGCTTCCACGGACCAGCACTCCGCGCTCGATGCAGCGATCGACAAGCTCGAGTCGCGCCTGCGACGCGCGGTCGATCGCAAGCGCATCCACCACGGGCAGCGTGGCCCGACGTCGTTGAGCGCGGCGACGGCAGAGCTTCCGATCGAGGAGGATGTGGACGAGGCCCCCGAGGAGGATGAGCCCTTTGACGCGGGGCCGATCGACGTGCAGGGCGACAGCCCACTCGTCGTGCGCGAAAAGACCCACCAGGCGCCCGCCATGACGCTCGAGCAGGCGATGTACGAGATGGAGCTCGTCGGGCACGACTTCTATCTGTTTCTCGAGAAGGACTCGATGCGACCCAGCGTGGTCTATCTGCGTCGGGCCTATGACTACGGCGTGATTCATCTCGACGTCACCTCTTGATGCACCGACCACATTTCGTGGCATGATCTGACTGTGACCACTCGGGGCGACAACAGCATTCGCGTGCTGCTGGTCGATGATCAGGAGCTTTTCCGGCGCGGCGTCAAGATGGTGCTCGGCGCGGACGAGACGCTCGAGCTCGCCGAGGTCGATGACGGCGACAAGGCGCTTGAGCTGGTTGCCGAAAATCCGTTCGACGTCGTGCTGCTGGACGTACGCATGCCGGGACGCAGCGGTGTCGAGGTGTGCAAGGAGATCAAGGAGATCTCGCCGACCACCGGCATCATCATGCTCACGGCCAGCGACGACGAGTCAGATCTGTACGAGTCGATTCGCGGCGGTGCCTCGGGCTACCTCCTCAAGGACGGGTCGACCTATGAACAGGTCGCCGAAGCCGTACGCCTCGTGGCCTCCGGTCAGTCGTTGATCAGCCCGAGCATGGCGACCAAGCTGCTCGACGAGTTCGTGCAGATGTCCAAGAGCCCGACCCCTGCCACCAACCTCACGCCTCGCGAGCTCGGGGTCCTCCGCCACGTCGCCCGGGGTCTGAGCAATCGTGAGATCGCCGAAGAGCTGTTCATCAGCGAGAACACCGTCAAGAACCACATCCGAAACATTCTCGAGAAGCTCCAGATGAAGTCGCGCATGGAAGCAGCGATGTTCGCGGTGCGCAGCAAGCTCGTCGACGACGTGCTCTAGGCAGGCAGTGAGCCTGACCGTCCTGCAAGCCAGGCGTATCGCGCTGGCGGCGCAGGGATTCACCAGACCCCGGCCGACGGTTGACGTCACGTCTCGCCATGTGCAGAAGACGATCGACCGGCTCGGCTTCTTCCAGATCGACTCGGTCAATGTGCTCGTCCGTGCGCACTACATGCCGCTCTTCTCGCGGTTGGGCACCTACGACCGGGAGCTGCTGCATCGCGCCTCGGGCCGTCGGCCCCGCAGGCTGTTCGAGTACTGGGCGCACGAGGCGGCGCTGGTCGACGTGAACCTGTGGCAGGCGATGCAGTTCAGGATGGACTCGGGCGCACGCATGTGGGGCGGCATGAAGCGCATCTTCGACGAGAAGCCCGAGTTCGTCGACTGGGTGCTGCAGGAGGTGCGGGCCAACGGCCCGCTGACCGCGCGCGAGGTCGAGCACGACGTACCGACCGACAAGGACGCTGAGCTCGCCAAGGAATGGGGCTGGAACTGGTCCGAGATCAAGATGGCGCTCGAGTACCTCTTCTACAAGGGCAAGGTCACCGCAGCGCGGCGCAACTCGGCGTTCGAGCGGGTCTACGACCTGCCCGAGCGAGTCATTCCGCAGGAGCAGCTGGACGCCCCGCCGCTGAACGAGGCAGAGGCCCACCGAGTGCTCGTGAGCCACGCGGCACGAGCCCTTGGCGTCGGGACGGCCCAGTGCTTCCGCGACTACTTCCGCATGGCTCCGGAGCCGACCAAGGTGGCGATCGAGGATCTCGTCGACAGCGGAGAGCTGGTGCCGACGACGATCGCCGGCTGGAAGCGACCCGCCTACCTGCACCGCGATGCCGTCCAGCCGCGACAGGTCAGTGCGAGGGCGCTGCTCAGCCCGTTCGACCCGCTGGTGTTCGAGCGCACGCGAACCGAGAAGCTCTTCGACTTCCGCTATCGGATCGAGATCTACGTGCCTGCCGACAAGCGGGTGCACGGCTACTACGTGTTGCCGTTCCTGCTCGGTGATCGGCTGGTTGCCCGCGTCGACCTCAAGGCCGACAGGCGGGCGGGCGCGCTGATCGTGCACGGCGCCTGGGCTGAGGATGATGCCCCCGATAGGACTGCCGCCGAGCTCGCCGCAGAGCTGTGGCTCATGGCCGGCTGGTTGGGCCTGGACCACGTCATGCCACCGGTCAAGGGCGATCTCGCCGGGGAACTTTCGACGGCGTTGCAGCGTCGCCTAGACTAGCGAGGCTCCACCCTTTCCCTCAGGAAGTTCATTTTCGTGCCAAAAATCGTCGACAAGATCCTTCGCATGGGCGAGGGCAAGATCCTCAAGCAGCTCGAGGCGATCGCCAAGCAGGTCAATGCGCTCGAGGACGAGTTCAAGGCCATGACGGACGACGAGCTGCGCGGCATGACTGACGAGTTCAAGGGCCGCCTGGCCGACGGCGAGTCCCTCGACGACCTGATGCCTGAGGCGTTCGCGACCGTGCGTGAGGCCGCGACCCGGGTGCTGGGCCAGCGCCACTTCGACGTGCAGATCATGGGCGGCGCTGCGCTGCACCTGGGCAACATCGCCGAGATGAAGACCGGTGAGGGCAAGACCTTGGTCTCGACACTGCCGGCCTACCTCAACGCGCTCGCGGGCAAGGGTGTCCATGTCGTCACGGTCAACGACTACCTCGCCAAGTACCACGCCGAGTGGATGGGCCGAGTCCACCACTTCCTGGGTCTCTCGGTCGGTCAGATCCTGCCGAGCATGAGCCCCAACCAGCGCCGTGAGTCCTACGCCGCCGACATCACGTACGGCACCAACAACGAGTTCGGTTTCGACTACCTTCGCGACAACATGGCTGACAACATCGCCGAGTGCGTCCAGCGTGGCCACTACTTCGCGATCGTCGACGAGGTCGACTCGATCCTGATCGACGAGGCGCGCACGCCGCTGATCATCTCGGGGCCGACCGAGGAGGAGGTCAAGTGGTACGGCGAGTTCGCCCGCATCGTCGGTGCCATGAAGATCGACGAGCACTATGAGGTCGACGAGAAGAAGCGCACCATCGCCGTCACCGAGGAAGGCATCGACCGGGTCGAGGACCAGCTCGGCATCGACAACCTCTACGACTCGGTCAACACGCCGCTGATCGGCTTCCTCAACAACGCGATCAAGGCCAAGGAGCTCTTCAAGAACGACAAGGACTATGTCGTCATCGAGGGCGAGGTGCTGATCGTCGATGAGCACACCGGACGCATCCTGGATGGTCGCCGCTACAACGAAGGTCTGCACCAGGCGATCGAGGCCAAGGAGGGCGTACGCATCCGCGAGGAGTACCAGACCCTCGCCACGATCACGCTGCAGAACTACTTCCGCCTCTACGAGAAGCTCGGCGGCATGACCGGTACGGCTCTCACCGAGGCGTCGGAGTTCGACAAGATCTACAAGCTGGGCGTCGTCCCGATCCCGACCAACCAGCCGGTCGCTCGCATCGACCAGCCCGATCTCGTCTACCGCACCGAGCAGGCCAAGTTCGACGCCGTCGTCGAGGACATCGTCACGCGGCACCAGAACGGTCAGCCGATCCTGGTCGGCACCACCAGCGTCGCCAAGAGCGAGCGTCTCTCCAAGCAGCTCAAGAAGCGCGGAGTTCCGCACGAGGTGCTCAATGCCAAGCAGCACGACCGCGAAGCCGCGATCGTCGCGATGGCCGGTCACAAGGGTGCCGTCACGGTTGCCACCAACATGGCGGGCCGCGGCACCGACATCATGCTCGGCGGCAGCGTCGAGTTCCTGGCCGACGCTGCACTGCGCGCCAAGGGTCTCGATCCGCTCGAGGACTCCGACGCGTACGAGGCCGCGTGGCCCGCGACCCTCAAGCAGATGGAGGCGCAGGTCGCCAACGAGCACGACGAGGTCTCCGCTGCCGGCGGACTGATGGTCCTGGGCACCGAACGCCACGAGTCGCGACGCATCGACAACCAGCTGCGTGGTCGTTCCGGCCGCCAGGGCGACCCGGGCGAGACGCGGTTCTACTTGTCGCTCGAGGACGACCTGATGCGACTGTTCAAGTCCGACTGGGTCAATTGGGTCCTGCAGAAGATGAAGATCCCCGACGACCAGCCCATCGAGGACAAGCGCGTCACCGGCGCCATCGCCTCGGCGCAGGGCCAGGTCGAGGCGCAGAACTTCGACACCCGCAAGAACATCCTCAAGTACGACGACGTCATGAGCCGTCAGCGTGAGGTCATCTACACCGAGCGCCGTCAGGTTCTCGAGGGCCAGGACATGAATGAGTGGGTCCGCTCGATGATCGGTGAAGTCGTCGGCGCCTACATCGACGGTGCGACCGAGGGCTTCCCCGAGGAGTGGGAGCTCGAGCAGCTCTGGACCGCGCTCGGCACGCTCTACCCGATCAGCGTCACGATCGACGGTGTCGAGGCCGAGGCCGGTGGCCGTGAGTCGCTGTCCCGCGAGGGCCTCAAGGAGATCATCGTCTCGGACGCGCTGTCGGCGTACGAGAAGCGCGAGGAGGATCTCGGCACCGAGGTCATGCGCGAGCTGGAGCGCCGGGTCGTCCTCAGCGTGCTCGACCGCAAGTGGCGCGAGCACCTCTACGAGATGGACTACCTCCGCGAGGGCATCGGTCTGCGGGCGTACTCGCAACGCGATCCGCTGATCGAGTACCAGCGCGAGGGCTACGACCTGTTCAACGCCATGATGGAGGGCATCGCCGAGGAGTCGGTCGGCTTCCTGTTCAACCTTGACGTCCAGGTCGAAGAAGCAGATGAGGCTGAGCCTCAGCTGAAGGCCAAGGGCCTCGACGGCGAGAAGAAGCAGCAGGCGCTGTCGTACTCGGCGCCGAGCGAGGACGGCGAGGCGGAGGTACGAGGCGAGTCAGCCTCGGCCGAGACACCCGAAGCCGAGGCGCGTCGTCAGGCGAACGCCAAGGCCAAGGCGCGCCAGAAGGCCAAGCAGCAGCGCAAGAGCAGGAAGAACAACCGCTAAACCCAGGTGAGAGCTGTGCGGCGCGCGACTTCGTCCGCCACCGACTCCGTCGGTTCTGGGCTTCGCCCAGGCGCCCAGCCTCGCTCGGCCAATGGTTGCGTCCATCTTGGCGAGCATCTGATCAGGCCCAGGTGAGAGCTGTGCATCGCCAGACGCGGTCGCCTCGGTGAGTGGTCTGCAGCTCTAACCGGACGGCGAGCGCGCGGGAGCGTCCGCGATGCACCATCCGTCCGGCGATCTCAGCCGCCTCGTCGTGCACCATCGAGACGTGCACCGACACGATGCGGGCACCACGAGCAGCGGTGACCCGGCGAGGACTTTTGGCGCGCACGGTGAGCCGCGAGCTGAGCTGCTCGTAGACGTCCGGAGCCATCCACGGCCCCATCTGTCGCACGGGCCGCTCGCCCGACAGGACCTCGACGAGCGCCTGCATGAAGCGCGCCGAGCGATCGCGTAGCGGCTTGGCGTCGCCGCGTTCGACGGGAACGGGCAGGACAGGTGTCATGCCGGGGAACGGCAGGGGTATCTGATCCGGAGACGGTTCGACGGCACCCGTGAACGAAGGATGGATGATCGGTACGGACAGGGCGGTGGCTGTCTTCATGCGGTGTCCTTCGGTGGTGGGTTGAGGCGTTGCGAGGGATGGATGAGGTCGGGGTCGTTGCCGATCGCGGTGCGGTTGGCCGCGTACCAGCGGGAGCACTCGACTGCGATGTCGGTGTCGCTCGATCCGGGAGGCAGTGATCTGGCCGCAATGGCCCACAAGGTGTCGCCCGGCTGAACCACCACCGCGGGGCGTACCTGTGGGGCGGTGGTGAGGGGGCGATCGGGCAGGCGGAGGCCGTCGAGCGAGTGGGGCTGCGCGGAGGCATGGTGTGGTGCGACGGCACGATCAGCCTGGGCCGGTGCCATCGCAAGAGCACCTGCGGCACCCACGAACAGGCCGCGACGCAGGGCGGCTGGTGTGATCGCCCGAACGATCCGTGACGTCCCGACGACCTGAGCCAGCCCGATGACGATCAGGACCCAGCTCGCGAGTGTCAGCTGGATCAACGAGGCGATGGCCAGCAAAGCTTGCGGAAAATCTGGGCCGGTTGCGGCTTGCGTGGTCGCGGAGACCTCCGGCGCGACCAGGCACACACTGACCAGCGCGAGAACTCCCAGCATCCAGCCTTGGCGTGAAACAGGCATCCTCGAAGTCCTTTGCATACGTTTGATGACGTTTGATACCAGACAAGACCGTTTGATATCGACTGTCAACCGTCATTCCCCAGGCCTGTGACACGGGCACGGCCTGAGATAGCGTCCGCACATGCGATGGGAACGGCTGTTCAACGAGCTCGAGGCTCAGTCCGGCGATCTGGAGATGGCGGAGAGAGATGCGCTGGTCGACGAGCTGCGCGACGGCGAGTGGGCCGAGACGTCGTGGAGGTCGTTGCTCGGTGGGTCGGTGGTTGTCGAGGTGCTCGGCGTCGGCCGTGTCGCCGGCGATTGTGTGCTGGTCAACGACCACGTGCTCCAGCTGCGGAGCGAGCGCACGGAGCACGTGGTCAGCTCGAACGCGGTCGTCGCTGTCGTCTCTTCCGAACGCCGCGCCGACCCGACGTCGACGGTGTCGGCAGCACTCGGCTGGGGGCACATCTTCCGGGCTCTTCGTGACGCGGGCGAGCCGGTACGGCTCCACGCGATCGACGGATCAACGTTCGACGGGACCGTTGACGTCGTCGGGGCGGACTTCGTACGGATGCGCGAGGAGTCAGGTCGCCTTCAGACCGTGACAGTTGCCGCCGTGGCTGTCGTCAGCGGTCGGACGTGACATCGGCGTCGACGCGGGTGGCGTCGGCCTGCTCGTACTGGCGGGAGATGTAGCCCTCGAGCTCGACGTCCTCGATGCGCCACTGTCCACGACCGCCGATCTGGATGCCGCGCAGGTCACCGGCGCGCACCAGCGCATAGACCTGGCGCACCGTGACATTGAGAACCTCGGCGACGTCAGCCAGTGTGAGGAACCTCGGCGTGACGGGCGGCATGGCTCCAGTTTTGCATGTTGCGGTGTCATCGCAACGTCGCCCCATCGGCCCTGTGGACAAGTTCGGTGGGTATGGACGAAGGTGCCCGCGATTGGGTAGAACATTCCCTATGATCTGGCGGGGGCCTGATGATTTGGGGCAGACAAAGGGTGCAGCCGCGTCGCGCTTGCACCTCCGACCGTGGCGGGACCCACGGCTCTTGATCGGCATCTTGCTGGTGCTGGGATCGACGATCCTTGGCGCCAGACTCGTCGCCGCTGGTGATGACACGGTCACGTTCTGGGCACTCGACAGCGCTGTCGCGCCGGGTGACCCGGTGTCCGCCGACGACATGGTCGCGGTGCGGGTGCACCTGTCCTCAAAGGTCTCCGACAACTACGTGCGCGCTGACGAGGAGTTCGCGGCTCCGCTCGAGTCGCTCGAGTGGGCCGAGAGAGGCGTGAGCGGCTCGTTGGTGGAGCGCTCGGCCCTGCAGCCCAAGGAGACGCTCGGCCGCAGCCAGCTGCCGCTCAATGTCGCCACGGGATCCTCGCCAGCTGACCTGGCACGCGGTGACCTGGTCGACGTGTGGGTGGGGCCCGGCCCCGGTGACGAGTCCGACGACGAGGCCGTACGTGTCCTCAAGGCCGTGCGCATCGTCGAGTCGGGCGACGAGTCGGCCTCCGTCAGCGGCGCACTTGCGCAGACCATCCTCGTCGATGTCGCCGAGGCCGAGCTCAAGGGATCTGTCGTCGGCACGGTCTCGTCGGGCCACGTCACCCTCGTACGAGTTTCGTGATGGACGTCGCGCTTGCAGCCGGTGGCGCTCCGTGGGAGACAGCTGTGATCAATGAGCTTGAGCGCTCGAGCAACCTCAGGCTCGTACGTCGGTGCGTCGATGTCGCAGACCTCCTGGCGATCACCGAGACCGACGTCGCCGTCGCGGCACTGGTGCACACCGAGCTGTCAGGACTCGACGCCGACACCGTTCATCGGCTCGAGCGTTCAGGGGTTCGGGTCGCAGCCGTCGAGGCGGACGAGGAGCGGTGCCTCGGACTCGGCATTGCCCGCCGGGTCGCCCTCGGTGCCCTTGAGGTGCTCGCCCGCGATGACGTGACCCCCACCGACCACGGCGCGATGGATCGCGGATCTGTGGTCGCCGTCTGGGGTCCCACCGGCGCTCCAGGACGGAGCACGGTCGCGCTCGGACTCGCCGCAGCCACAGCGGCCAGGGGTGTCGACACGGTCGTGGTCGACGCGGACACGTACGGCGGCTCGCTGGCGCAGATGCTGGCGGTCCTGGACGACGTCAGCGGACTGATGGCCGCGTGCCGGGCTGCCAACAACGGCCATCCCGGCCAGGTCGACGACCATCTGCTGGCGATCGACCCGCAGCTGCGGCTGCTCACCGGTCTGCCGCGCGCCGACATGTGGCCACAGGTCAGGCCAGGTGCGCTGGAGCTGGTGCTGCGTCACCTCCGCGCGACCGCCGAGCTGGTGATCGTCGACTGCGGCTTCGCCCTCGAGCCGGCACACGGGCCTGTCGCCCGCAACCAGGCCACGCTCCAAGCGCTCGAACAGGCCGACCAGGTGATCGCGGTCGGCAAGGCGGATCCGGTTGGGCTGGCGCGCCTCGTACGCGGTGTGCAGGAGCTCGCCGACGTGCGCCGTGGCAAGGCCCCGCCGTCTGTGGTCATCAACATGATGCGCCAGTCGCTCGGGTGGAGCGAGCGAGATGTGGACTCGACGCTGAGACGGCTGACCGGACTGGCGTCGGCCTTGTTCCTCCCGTTCGACCAGGTAGCACTCGACGCGTCGATGATGTCAGGCCGAACGCCTCGCACCACCTCGCCGTCGTCCCCGTTCGTCGCCCGGGTCGAAGTCCTGGCCAAGCAGCTCGTGAGTCGCAGCACAGTCGCAGCCTCCTGAGGGTGCGCCGGTGGTAACTTCTCTGCAGGTCGTCCACGGAGGAGTGTCATGCAACGGTTGAGCCCGCTGGATGCGATGTTCCTGCAGCAGGACAGCCCGACCGTTCCCCGCCAGATCGCCTCGTTGGCCATCTTGGAGCCCAGCAAGCACCCGCTCGACTACGACCGGTTGATCCATGTCATCAACGAGCGCATCGACCTGGTGCCGCGCTATCGCCAGGTACCGCGCGCGGTGGGCCTCGGCGCACCCGTCTGGCTCGACGACGAGAACTTCGACATCTCGATGCACGTACGACGCTCAGCCCTGCCACGTCCCGGGTCCGACGAGGCTCTTCAAGAGCTCGTCGGCCGACTCATCGCCCGACGCCTCGACCTGGACCGTCCGCTGTGGGAGCTCTACCTGATCGAAGGCTTGTCCGGCGACCGTGTTGCCCTGCTGTTCAAGGCGCACCAGGCACTTGTCGACGGTTCTGAGACGGTCGACCTGGCTCAGGTGCTCCTGGAGGAGACAGCCAAGGAACGCGACATCCCGCACGAGGACTGGAACCCGCGTTCGCAGCCGACCACCGCCGCCCTGGTCGCAGGCACCCTCAACCAGACCGTGCGTCACCCGGGTGAGGCCCTCAAGGTCGCTGAGGTGGCCCTGGGCCGCCTCGCCCGCCTGCTGCCCGGCAACGATGCCCAGGCGCCCCGCAGCATCTTGTCGACCGAGCTGTCACGCCACCGCCGGTTTGCCTCGCTCGCCGCCGACCTCGATGACTTCCGCAACGTGCGCGACGCCCACGGTGGCACCGTCAACGACGTGATCCTCGCGGCGATCACCGGCGGCATCCGCGGGTGGATGCTGACCCGCGCCGAACCGGTCAGCGCCAAGACCCGGTTCAGGGCGATGGTGCCGATGTCGGTGGTGTCCGACGACGGACTTCCCACCTCGCTGGGATCCAAGGTGCGCGGCCACCTGCTGTCGCTACCGGTCGGCGAGACCAACCCGGTCGTACGCCTGCACCAGGTCTCCTATGCGCTCAAGGATCACCGTGAGACCGGCTCGGCGGTTGCCGCCAACAAGCTGGCGAACCTCCCGGGGTTCGCGACATCGACATTCCACGCCGTCGGTTCACGGGTCGCCGCCTCCGAAGAAGGACGCGGCCACCAGATCGTCATCACCAACGTCCCGGGCCCGCAGGAGCCCGTCTACATGGCGGGGGAGGCGATCAGCGAGGTCTACCCGTGCATCCCGTTGAGCGGCAGCCGCTCGGTGGCGATCGGTGTCACCTCCTACGCCAGCAAGGTGTTCTTCGGCATCGTCGGCGATCGTGACGCCGTACCTGACGTCGACGTGCTCGCCCAGTGCATCGAGGACGCCCTCCTCGAGCTGGTCGAGACGATCGACAAGCGACGTACGCATGCGCCCCGCGGCCGCCAGCGCCCGGAAAGGGGCTGACGTGCGCATCTATGTCGCGGTCGACGCAGAGCTGTTGGAGCGGCTCGCCGCCGGCGAGCGCATCAGCGCGCCCGCATTCAGCGCCGAGTCCGAGGACGAGGAAGACGAGCTCGCGGCGCTCGAGGAGGCCGCTGAGCACGGCGCGGTCGTGGCCGCTGCCGACGTCGACGGCTCTGATGACGTGACCTTGGAGGACATCGCCTCGTTCCATGTCGACCTCGACGGCACGGGCGACCTCGCGTGGTTTGCCACCCAAGAGATCGACGCCGTGCTCCGCGCGGCGCAGGAGCGCTGATCACGGGGCACGGCGTCGGCCGCATTGGTCAGAGCTTCTCCATCCCGTACGCGACCTCTTCACGAAGTGACGCGATGATCGCCTTGGCGACCTCGGGCTCGATCTTCTTGCCGATGAACGGGATCGACACCTTGACGTCGCCATTGAGCGAGAACTCGGTGCCGCCGCCGGCCGCCTTCAGGACGGCCGTACCGACCATCTCCGCGGGCTGACCAATGATGCTGACCTTGACGTCAGCCGTACGGTTGCCGTCGCCGTCCGGGGCAGCCCACACCTCGGTCTGCTTGACCTTGACCGTGCTGCCGGTGAGCTTCTTGACGAAGTCCGGCATGTCGGCCTCCTGCGTGCGTACGAGCGTGACGGTGGCACCGCCACCGCTCGCATCGACCGACACGTCGTACTCCGTCGCGCCCTGGTTGGCGCACGACTCGGTGCGAAACGCCTGATCGGAGATCAGGGCAAACACGCTCTCGACATCTGCTCCGTCGTAGGTGAACGATTCCTTGATCTTCATGACATCACTCCGAGATCGCTGCCGAGCCGCTGCCGGCCTTGAGCTCGGACAGTCGGGCCTCGATCTCGGCGCTGGTGCTGTCGCCCTCGAGCTCCTCGAACTGGGCGTCGAGGCTGGAGGCGGCGAGCTCGGACTTGCCGGCCACCCTGGCCTCCTCGCGTCGTACCTTCTCCTCGAACCGGGAGACCTCGCTGGTCGGATCCATCACGTCGATCGACTTGATCGCGTCGTGGACGGTGTTCTGGGCCTCGGCCGTCTTGGCACGGGCGACGAGCTGGTCGCGCTTGGTCTGCAGCTCCTCCAGCTTGCCCTTCATGTTGATCAGGCCGGCCTTCAACTTCTCGACGACCTCGTTCTGCGAGGCGATCTGCGGTGCTGCGGTCTTGGCCTCGTTCTCGTACCCGATCTGCTTGCTGAGAGCGATCTTGGCGAGTGCGTCGAACTTGTCGGCTTCAGCAGGTGTGCCGGAGCTGCGCAGGGAGTCAGCCTTCTGCGAGGCAGCGAGGGCCTTGGCGCCCCACTCCTGCGCCGCCTGGACATCCTCGGCGTGGTCGGCCTCTGCGAGGCGGAGGTTGCCGATCGTCTGGGCGACGGCTTCCTCGGCCTCGGCGATCGAGCTCGTGTAGTCACGCACGAGCTGGTCCAGCATCTTCTCGGGATCTTCGGCCTTGTCGAGGAGCGAGTTGATGTTGGCGCGGGTCAGCTGGCCGATGCGGCCGAGGATGGACTGTTTCTTAGCCATGTTTCGTCAACTTTCTGTTGGGGATTGCCCGTGATGTATGAGTGCTGCCCTGCAGATCTAGAACCTTCCACCGCCTCCGCGGCGCCCGCGAGTGCCGCTGCCGCCGAAGCTGCCGGGGCCGCGCCCGCCGCTGCTGCTGCTGCTGCTGCGGGTAGAACCAAGACCTCCGCCTCCGCCGCGGCCGAGCGCGTCGATCAGGATGCCGCCGAGGACCATCGAGTTGAGGCCACCACCGGCGCCGCCAGAGGTCTGACGCTGGCTGCGCTCCCAGTTGCCGACATCGTTCTGCGCCAGCTGGTCGGCCTCGGTGACGTATGCCTCGGCCTTCTGGACCTCCTCGAGCGCGGCACCGGGGTCGGACGTCAGGGCATGGTGAGCCTGGTCGAGGTGGCGCGCAGCTTCGGAGAGTCGCGTACGAGCCTCGGCGCCAACCGCGCCCCGACGGGTCTCGATGAACTCGCCCACCGCCTTGACCCGTGAGGTGACGCGGCCGAGGGACTCGGTCAGTGCCACGCGGGCCTTCTCAGCCTCGGCGGCGGCGCTGCGCACGGGCGCCAGCAGCTCGTCTAGGGTCGCCTCTGCGGTCTCGAGACCGGAAGCTGCCGCCAGGGGATCGTGATCGGGCTGCTGCGCGTACGTGATCGCTGCCGTGGCGGTGGATGCCGCGGCCTGGATCGCGGCGTCATCAGCTGCGAGACGGGCTGCGTCGTCGACGTCGAGCTGGATCGAGGTGAGCCGTTCGGCGATCTTGGCCGGAGCAGCCTCGAGGTTGGTGTCGGCCTCTGCGACGGCGTCGAGCAGACGGGAAGCCTGCCCAACGGCGTCCTCGGCGGCGCGCGCGTGGGTGACAGCCGTGGCACGATCGTCGGTCTTGAGCGCGGCAGAACCGTGCGCGACCTGTTCCTTGGCCGCGGTGACCAGGGATTGGGCCTGGTCGGGGTTCTTGTCGACGGACGCCAACGAGGTAGCCGGGTGAGCCTTCGCGAGCTGGGTGAGGACAGTACGTGCTCCGGGTATCCGCGCGAGGATCTCCTCGGCCCGCTGCTCCACGTCTTGGAGCACCTCGGGCGCCTTGGCCTGCAGGTCACGGAGCTCGTCGAACTTCTCGGCCTGCTGATCGAGTGCCCTGCTGACCGACATGCACATACGGATGATCTCGGCGTTCATCTGGCGCTTCTGCGGGTCGGTCTCCGGTTCGGCGTCGTCGAGCTTCTGGCGCAGACCGAATGCCTCGTTGATGGTCACGTGAGCGGCCTTGATGACCTCGGCGAACTCGCGGGTCGCATCTTTGCCGAACTGCGCCTCTGCGAAGCCAAGCTCCTGCTCCGACGTCTTGATCGCATCGTCGATGGCCACCAAGGCGGCGCTTGACTGCTTGTTGAGCTCGTCGGTGGAGAGCTGGGAGAGCGGGTCGATGGGCTGGCCATGCTCGTCGAGGACCACGTGGGTGTCGTCGTATTTGCGACGCATGCGTCGTACGACCAGGGCGCCACCTCCGGCCAGGACAACGCCGCCAGCGACGATCGCACCCCACGGCAGTCCAGAGCCTTCCTCGGCTTCGGCGTAGCCCTCAGCCGCCGCAATTGCCGCACCGGCCCAGTCGTCGTCGGCCAGGGCCGGCTCGATCTTGTCCGCCTCGACGCGGGCGAAGTCGCTGTCGGAGATGGGGTGGTTCTCGGGGACGCTGGTGCCGTACCGACGGTCCTTGATCGCCACGGCGAGGAGGGTCTCAGTCGTGCCGAGTCCTGACTTGACGGCCGTGTCATGCGCCCAATCGGTCCCGCTGAGTCCGTCGAAGCTCTGGACGTAGACGACGAACAGCTGGAAGCCGGTCTTGGACTGATAGTCGTCAAGTGCCTTCTGGACCCTCGCCTTGTCGCTCGAGCTGAGCACGCCGGCGGTGTCAGTGATCTCGTCAGCCACGTCGAGCGGCGGATCGGCTCGGGCGGCGATGCTCCCAAGGCCGAAGGTCAGTGCAAAGAGGACCAGCACCACGATCGCGCGTGCCTTGGTGATCACCCAAGTGATCTTGGTGCATCCAGCGGGGGGACACAACTCGTTTCGATCTTTGGCTTGCCAGCGTGGTTCAGGCGGAGATCGGGATGCGCAAGGTGAAGGTGGTGCTCCCGGGTTCGCTGGTGTCGACTCCGGATGCGTACGACGGCAGGGCCATCTCCCTTGGGATCGCTCGACTAGGCTCGGGTTGTGTCCGACGCAACCGCTTTGAGTCGCCGCTACACGACGATGCTCGTGGCGGCCCTCTCGCTCATCGCGCTCTCGTGCGTTGCCGTGCTGATGCCCGTGCCGTACGTGATGATGCGTCCCGGACCCGCCTTCGACACGCTCGGCGACTTCGAGGGCAAGCCGATGTTCACGTTCGACAAGGGCGTCAAGGTCTACCCGACCAACGGCTCACTGGACTTCACCACCGTCTCGGTCACCAGGGCCGACCGCAACGTCTCGCTGGGCGAGGCGGTCAAGGCGTACTTCGGCTCCGACAACGCGGTCGTACCCAAGTCGCTGATCTATCCCGACGACAAGACCGCGAAGCAGTCGACGCAGGAAGGGGCTGCGCAGCTCGACAGCTCCAAGGACTCCTCCCGGGTCGCGGCGCTGCGGGCGGCCGGCTACACCGTGCCGGGCGTTGCTCAGATCGCAGCCATCACCAAGGGCGGTGCTGCCGAGGGCAAGCTCAGGACCGGTGACCTCGTCACTGGCATCGATGGTCAGAAGGTCGAGACTCCCGAGACGCTCATCAAGGCCGTCGCCACGCACAAACCCGGCGATGTCGTGACGATGTCGATCACCCGCAAGGGCAAGGCGCAGGACGTGGCGATCACCACCAAGCCCGCCCCGGAGGATCCGAAGCTGCCGCGCGTCGGCGTCTCGCTCACCACCAAGTACACCTACCCGTTCAAGATCAACAACAACGTCGGGAGGACGATCGGCGGTCCGAGCGCCGGCACGATGTTCGCGCTCGCGATCTACGACAAGCTGACCCCGGGTCCCCTCACCGGCGGCGTCAAGGTGGCCGGCACCGGCGAGATGGCTCCCGACGGCACGGTCGGGCCGATCGGCGGAGTCCGGCAGAAGATGGCGGGCGCGTCCCACCACAAGGCGAAGATCTTCCTCGTCCCGGCCGCCAACTGCGCCGAGGCCGCCGACGGCGACAACTTCGGGCTCAAGCTCGTCAAGATCACCAAGCTCGACGATGCGATCAGCTCCCTCGAGGCGCTGGCCAAGGACCCCAAGGCGAAGGTGCCGACGTGCAGCTGATGCCTGACTCGCCGCTGCGCCGGGCGGCTCTGGAGATGGAGGCGTACGTCGCGGGCGACGGCTGGGACCAGGCGCCCCGGTTGTTCGCGCTCGTACCAACTGCTGACCTTGTCTCCAAGCAGCCAGACCTGGCCGACCAGCTGTCCTCCGACTCCGGTGAGATCACCCTGGTCGAGCAGGACGGTGTCCCCGTCGACCGACCGCTCGAAGACCTCCTCACCGAGATCGCCTGGCCCGACAGCGTGATCGGCTGCGCTGCGGTCCTCGAGCGGATCATGCTCCCGCCGGAGGCCGAGGAGCAGCTGCCCGACGATGTCGACGCCATGCTCGCCGCCGCTGCCGCACATCCCGATCGTCAAGAGGTACGTCTCATCGCCGCCGTCACCCGTGATGGCGCCGCCCACAGCGCCGTACGCGCCCGCGAACCCGACGATGCCGAGCTGCTGGAAGGTCCCGATCTCGTACCCGGGCTGATCGAGCAGCTCCGGCAAACGCTGGCATAGAGTCTTTTACACCCCAACACAGGAGCAACGTGAGCGACATCTTCGGAACACCCCGGCCGCAGTCCGCGCCGCGCCCGCCCAACAACCGACGCCGCGTGCTGGTGCCGACCTTGGTCACGCTCGCCGTGCTGCTGTTCCTCGGCTCGATCTTCACCAGCGTGTGGACCGACCGCCTGTGGTTCAAGTCCGTGGACTACAGCGGTGTGTTCCAGAGCGTGCTGACGACCCGGATCGTCCTGTTCCTCGTCATGGGTCTGATCTTTGGCCTGTTCGTGGTGGCCAACCTCTACCTCGCCTACCGGACGCGTCCAGACTCGGTGCCTGTACGCCGTGACGACCCGGCCTACCGCTATCGCCTGGCCCTGACGCCGATCCTGCGCCCTGTGCTGATCGTCGTCGGCGTCGTGCTCACCGGTTTCGCCGGCTCGGTGGCCGCAAGTCACTGGGACACCTACAAGATGTGGCGCAACAGCACGTCGTTCGGCACGAAGGACGCGCAGTTCGGCAAGGACATCAGCTTCTTCGTCTTCGACTACCCGTGGTTCCGGTTCGTCACGTCGTTCTCGTTCGCGATGATCGTGATCGCTGTGCTGGCCGTGGTCTTCCTCAACTACGTCTACGGTGGCATCCGCATCTCCGGGCGCGGGCCCAAGCTGACCCGCGCAGCGCAGGTGCACCTCTCGGTACTGGTCGGTCTGGGCGTCCTCCTTCGCGCCGTGTCCTACTACCTCGATCGTTTCGGTCTCGCGATCGGTTCTGGAGGCGTCGTCGACGGCATCACGTACACCGATGCCAACGCCCGGATCCCGAGCAAGAACATCCTGATCTACGTCGCCATCCTGTGCGCGATCCTCTTCTTCGCGTCGATCTTCATCCGCTCCTGGGCGCTGCCCGCCATGAGCCTTGGACTCCTCGGCGTCGCCTCCATCCTGATCGGCGCCATCTGGCCGGCCGTGATGCAGGGGTTCCAGGTCAACCCGTCGGAGCCCGACAAGGAGGGCAAGTACATAGCGCGCAACATCGAGGCGACGAGGGAGGCGTACGACGTCGCGGACGTGAAGGCCGAGTCCTACAGCGCCAAGACCTCGCTGACTCCCTCCGAGCTGGCCTCGTCGGCTGAGTCGCGCGTCAGCACCCGACTGCTCGACCCGACGCTGATCTCGGACGCTTTCGAGCAGCTGCAGCAGGTGCGCGGCTACTACGCGGTGCCGACGACGCTCGACGTCGACCGCTACAAGATCGGCGATGACGAGCAGCCGCAGGATGTCATCATCGCTGCTCGTGAGCTGAAGCTCTCGGGTCTCCAGGCGAGCCAGCGCAACTGGGCCAACGACCACACGGTCTACACGCATGGCTACGGCGTCGTCGCCGCCCGAGGCAACCAGCGCGGACCCAACGGCGAGCCGGTGTTCGTCGCCAAGGACATCCCGCAGACCGGTGAGCTCAAGACCACGACGCCGCCGCGCATCTACTTCGGTGAGGAATCGCCCACATACTCGATCGTCGGCCGGCCCAAGGGCGCCGCTCCGATCGAGGTCGACACCCCCCGCAGCGGTGCCGGTGGCAGCGACGGCAAGGCCGATGCCACGCAAAGCACCTATGACGGCACGGGTGGAGTGCCGATCGGCGGCATCTTCAACAAGGCGCTGTACGCATTCAAGTTCGCCGAGCCCAAGATCGTGCTGTCGAACCGGGTCAACGAGAACTCCAAGATCCTGTACGACCGTGAGCCTCGCGATCGGGTCGAGAAGGTTGCACCGTGGTTGACGGTGGACGGCGACTCCTATCCCGCAGTCGTCAAGGGACGCGTTGTCTGGATCGTCGACGGTTACACGACCAGCAACTCCTACCCGTACTCGCAGCACCGCTCGCTCAAGGACGCCACGGCTGACACGTTGACCGAGACGGGACAGTCACAGGCAGCGTTGCCGACCGACCAGGTCAACTACATGCGCAACTCGGTCAAGGCGGTCGTCGACGCGTACGACGGATCTGTTGATCTCTACCAGTGGGACACCAAGGATCCCGTGCTCAAGACGTGGATGAAGGTCTTCCCCGATGTCGTGAAGTCGAAGTCGGAGATCAGCACCGATCTGCTGGAGCACCTGCGCTATCCGGTCGACATGTTCAAGGTGCAGCGCGATGTGCTGCAGCGCTACCACGTGACCGATCCGCAGGCGTTCTACAACGACGACCAGCGCTGGAAGGTCCCCGAGGACCCCAACGCACCCGGCGACTCCAGCGCGCTGCAGCCGCCCTACTACCTGTCGACCTCGCGGCCGGGCGAGGAGGTCCCGAAGTTCTCCTTGACCAGCGTCTATCTGCCCAACAGTCGGCAGAACCTCGCGTCGTTCGTCTCGGTCAACTCCGAAGCGACTGACACCGAGGGCTACGGCAAGATGCAGATCCTGCAGCTGCCGAGTGCGACGCAGATCGACGGTCCGAGCCAGGTGGCCAACAGCTTCCAGGCCGACAAGGGTGTCTCGCAGGCGCTCCTGCCGTTCAAGCAGTCGCAGTCGACCACGATCCGCTACGGCAACCTGCTGACCCTCCCGGTCGGCAACGCGCTGCTGTATGCGCAGCCCGTCTACATCCAGCGCACGGCGACCGAGGGCACCTACCCGGTGCTGCAGTTCGTCATCGCCTCGTTCGGCAAGGACGTCGGATTCGGGCAGACGCTCGACGAGGCGTTGCGCGTGGCGTTGGGTCTGGCTGAGGGGAGTGCGCCCGACGAGGGGACGCCGACCACTCCATCGGACCCGGGCGATGCCAAGACGGCTTCGCAGCTGCTCGCCGATGCGTCGACGTACTACGAGCAGGCGCAGGATGCCCTCAAGAAGGGCGATCTGGCGACGTACCAGCGCCGTATCGGTCAGATGGCAGATGCGCTTGATTCCGCCAAGAAGATCGTCGACGCCTCCAAGAAGTAGTCAGTGCCGCCTCCTCTCACGCGTGTAGTGCGTGAGGGGAGGGGTAACTGCTCGGGCATGGGCGAACGCACGACAGACCAACCCGACGACCGGCACGTCCGGCCCGCAGGGGTTGAGGACATCACGGTCGAGGCGCTCGGCAAGCTGAGCGAGGCGCTCGAGGTCGTCGAAGAGGCCAGAGGACTTCTGTATGCCTTCCATCGCCGATGTGGCGAAGCCGACCTCAAGCTCGGTGATGCCGTCGACCTCTTGCGAGAGGCCGGTCACGGCGATCATGCCGACCGGATCGACCAGGACCTGATCGGAAGGAACATCCTCGAGGGCCGGTGGTCGTTCCAGGTGGTCGAGGAGTACGACGCCACCTACTACTCAGCGTTCCAAGAACACGAACGTACGACTCGCGAGGATCTGGTCCAGGGCAAGCCGCACCTGTTCGAGGCCGAGATGAAGGAAGACCGCCGTACCCACGGTCGTCGGCACCACGAGGCGAAGCCGACCTCAGGTGAGTGACCCGGATTTGCTCCCCGTGTCGCCGCCCCGTAAAGTGGAGCAAGCGACGCGGGGTGGAGCAGCTCGGTAGCTCGCTGGGCTCATAACCCAGAGGTCACAGGTTCAAATCCTGTCCCCGCTACCAAAGAAGGCCCGGACCAATGGTCCGGGCCTTCATATGCGTAGCGCGACGAGCGTCTGGATAGACCGACGAGAGCGACTCTCTTGTCGGTCAGATGGATTGCCTATGGGGGCCCGGGCGTGGTTGCGAGAAGCCACCAGGTGCGGGTGCGCCAGCGGTTGTAGTCCTCGCCGGTCCAAGTCGTGGTCCTGGTCATGTTGAGGTAGGCCTCCGAAGTGCCTGCGAGCCCGGCGGTCGCGATGATCCATTCCAGGTCGCTGTCGGGATTCATGAGATCGTCCGTGCGTAGGTTGGTCCAGAACTTTCGTTGGAACGCCAGGGTTCCGAGACGGCCCGCGCGTGCCGACTCGGCGATGATCGGCTCTTCAGCCTCCACCTGGACTGCTACCCCAACCAGTGGTGCGAGACGCACGAACAGTTCCGTGGATCCGGAGGCGTCAGCCTGAACGCGCTCTTCAAGCGTGGGCGCACTCATGGCGGCCACAGCCCAATCTCGCTGGCTGAGCCCGACGGCCTGGGTATCGCCAACAACTGCGACGTCGATGGCCCGTTTGAGCAGCTCAGCCTTGGTGGCGAAGCGAACGTAAACAGTGCGGTCTGAGACGCCAGCTGCCTTCGCGACCGCGCTCATCGTGGTGCCGTGGTAGCCGTCCGTCACGAACAGTTCTGAGGCAGCGGCGACGATGCGAGCCTCGGTCGCCGTCGCGCGCGGTGAGGAAGGGGACTTGACATCGGAAGCCATGCGGTGCAGTCTAACTGCAATTCCAATTTGCAGTGAGACTGCAACTTGGAATAGCGGTTAAGCACCTCGGCCTGCCGCTCAAGCCAAACCCTCTAAGGAGCAATCTCATGCGAACCACTCGTGCCGCACTGGCCGTCACTAGCCTCGCCCTCGCTGCCAGCCTCAGTGCTTGCGGGTCTGACGACGCTTCCACGTCGGCCTCCGACAACGCGGTCAAGTCCGTGTCCGAGGCGACGTTTGTGGATCAGGGCAACGCGCTGTGCGCCGCCAACTCGGCGGCGATCGGGTCTGTGTTCAAGCAGATGAGCCAACCGCCTACTCAGGGGCAGCTGACCGCAGCCTTCGACAACTTGGTCAAGCAGAGCTACAAGTTCGAGGGCGATCTCCTCGCAGTCGGAGCACCGAAGGGTCAAGAGAAGGCATTCGTCGACCAGATCCTTGGTATGCACGAGGTCGTCATGGGTGTCGAAGCCAAAGGCCAGGAAGCGTTCTTCGCGACCGAGGACAACCCGTTCAAGACCGTGACCGACAACCTCGTCAATGACTTCGGGCTTACATCCTGCAAGTCCGAGGAATGATCGGCGGGCCTCGTCAATTGAACCGCCGATTTCGAGATGTTGGCGCCGGGGGGCAGTTGCCGAGAGTTCACCCTGGCACGTCACCACATCCTCAACGCAACAGCCGAGCAATCTCACAGTTCGCTACTCACCTAGGAGTAAAGATGAATATCGACACTGCTTCGGTGCCTCGCCTCGCCGGCGTGCACCACCTCAAGCTCCCCGTCTCTGACCTGGACCGCTCGCAACGCTGGTATGAATCGCGACTGGGCTACACGGTGGTCCAACAGTTCGTCGAAGAAGGCGTCCTCCGCGGCGTCGTCATGGAGCACCCAGCAGGCGGACCGTCCTTCGCGCTGCGTCTCGATCCCGCACGCGCCCGCGCCGCAGCAGGTTTCGACTACTTCTCCATAGGCGTCCCAGACAAAGACACCATCGAGCTCATCGCTCAACGGCTGACCACTCAAGGTGAGCACCACGCTGGAGTGCACTTCGCCTCAGTCGGATGGATCCTGCCGATGCTGCACGACCCAGACGGTCACGAGATCCGCTTTTACACGGTTCAGCACCACACGGAAGCGCCCGTCAACCACGTGCGGGTCGTCAACGACCCGGTCGAGACCGAAGACCAACGTATCCACGAAACCGAGACCCGCACCAGAACAAACCAACCGCACCCCACCCTCAAGGAGTCCTGACCATGAACCTCATCTTCACTGTCCTGATCGCCTTCCCCCTCGGCTACTTCGTGCGCAACCGCAGCACAGCAGTGCTCGCCTACCTCCTCGCAGGCAGCTACCTCTTCACCTACCAGAGCACCATCGTGCTCCTGGACTGGTTCGGTCACGAGTCGCCGTCCGCCTTCGGCCCGTTTCCCGATGACTTCCCAGCCAAAGCGTCAAGCGGCGAAACTCTCGGCTACGGACTGATCAACCTCGCAATCACCGCCGTAGGGGTAGGCCTTGTGCTCCTCGCCAACCGGATCGCAGCGCGCCGCACCCAAGGGCTAGCCGCGACGAAATAGCGATGGGTGACTGAGCAAGCTTTCGACGCGTTCAGGCTGATGAGGACTGGTCTCGCTGCCCCTGTGCTGACCGCGGCACTCGGTCGCTTCACGCTCACCTTCAGAGGTGTAGGCAAGCCGACGACCTTCCATCGCGCCTAGTGCGTGCCGGCGGGCTCATAACCCAGAGGTCACAGGTTC
>CAWKHU010000009.1:0-439852 GCA_963849625.1 uncultured Actinomycetota bacterium | reverse complement strand
GCAGCCGCTGGTGCTGCCGCAGCCTTCGCAGACGTGGCAGGAGCCGGCGGGGCGCATCTTGGTTCCGCAGGTCATGCAGAGCGGCGAGTCGACCGCGGAGCCGGTGATGGCTTCGAAGAGCTCAGCGCTCGTGTGAGCGGCCTGTGGAGCGGGCTTGGCTGCCTCGGCAACGACCTCGGCTGCTTCCTCAGTCGACCTCGCGGCTGCTCTCGGTCGCTTCGCTCGCTCGGGCGCGCGACTTCGTCGCTAGCGGGCGCGTCCTCGATCAGCTCGGCGGCGGTGCTGCCGGCGCTGATGGGCTGGTGGGAGCCCGTGTCGAGGTAGCGCTGACGCTCGTCGGCCGAGTGGATGCCGAGAGCCGAGCGGGTGTCGAAGTCCAGGTAGTCCAGGGCCAGGCGACGGAACGTGTAGTCCATGATCGACTGGCTCATACGGACATCCGGGTCATCGGTCAGACCGGCCGGCTCGAACTTCATGTTGGTGAACTTCTGCACGAAGGTCTCCAGCGGCACGCCGTACTGCAGCGAGATGCTGATCGCGATCGAGAAGGCGTCCATCATGCCGGCCAGGGTCGAGCCCTGCTTGCCGAGCTTCATGAAGATCTCGCCCAGCTGACCATCCTCGTGAGCACCCGAGGTCATGTAGCCCTCGGCGCCACCCACGGAGAACGACGTCGTGATCGACTGACGCGACTTCGGCATCTTGCGACGGATCGGCTTCTCGACGATGACCGTCTTGACCTCAGCCTCGGTCGAGCCCGACGACTTGGCTTCCTTGCCGTCGCTGAGCGGCTGACCGACCTTGCAGTTGTCGCGGTAGACCGCGAGCGCCTTCAGGCCGAGCTTCCAACCCTGGAAGTAGACATCCTTGATCTCTTCGACCGTGGCGCTCTCCGGCAGGTTGACCGTCTTGGAGATGGCACCCGACAGGAACGGCTGGCACGCGGCCATCATGTGCACGTGGCCCATCGGAGCGATGGAACGCTGGCCCATGGCGGTGTCGAAGATCGAGTAGTGCTCGGTCTTGAGACCCGGTGCGTCGACGACGTGACCGTTCTCGGCGATGAACTCGACGATCGCCTCGATCGTCTCGCCGGCGTAGCCGAGCTTCTTGAGCGCGGCCGGGATGGTCTGGTTGACGATCTGCATCGAACCGCCACCGACGAGCTTCTTGAACTTGACCAGCGAGAAGTCCGGCTCGATGCCGGTCGTGTCGCAGTCCATCATGAAGCCGATCGTGCCGGTCGGTGCGAGCACCGACGCCTGGCTGTTGCGCCAACCGTTCTTTTGGCCGATCTCGAGGTTGAGCTTCCACTGCTTGGCAGCCTCACGGTGCACCGCGATGTCCATCGAGTGCAGCGTGCGGATCTCGTCGTTGGCGGCCTGGTGCTTGCGCATCACCCGCTCGTGCGCCGAGGCGTTCTGGGCGAAGCCGTCGTACGGGCCGACGACACCGGCAACCTCAGCGGAGCGGCGGTAGGACGTACCGGTCATCAGCGAGGTGATCGAAGCGGCGAGTGCGCGGCCACCGTCGGAGTCGTACGCGAGACCTGACGCCATGAGCAGCGCGCCGAGGTTGGCGAAGCCGATGCCGAGCTGGCGGTAGGCACGCGTGGTGTCACCGATCGCCTCGGTCGGGAAGTCGGCGAAGCAGATCGAGATGTCCATCGCGGTGATGATGAACTCGGTCGCCTTGACGAACGTCTCGGTGTCGAACGAGCCGTCGTCCTTGAGGAACTTCAGCAGGTTGAGCGACGCAAGGTTGCAGCTGGAGTTGTCCAGGTGCATGTACTCGCTGCACGGGTTGGACGCCGTGATGCGGCCGGCCTCCGGCGAGGTGTGCCAGTCGTTGATCACACCGTCGTACTGGATGCCGGGATCGGCGCAGGCCCAGGCGGCCTTGGCGATGTCGTCCCACAGCCTGCGGGCGTCGACGGTCTCGATGACCTCGTTGTTGGTGCGAGCGCGCAGTCCGAACTCGGTGCCCTTCTCGACCGCCTGCATGAACTCGTCGTTGACACGGATCGAGTTGTTGGCGTTCTGGTACTGGACGCTGGTGATGTCGGCGCCACCGAGGTCCATGTCGTAGCCGGCATCGCGCAGGACGCGGATCTTGTCTTCTTCGCGCTCCTTGGTGTGGATGAACTCCTCGATGTCGGGGTGATCGACGTCGAGGACGACCATCTTGGCCGCGCGGCGCGTGGCGCCGCCGGACTTGATGGTGCCTGCCGACGCGTCAGCGCCGCGCATGAAGGAGACGGGACCGGAAGCGGTGCCGCCGGAGGACTTGAGCAGCTCCTTGGAGGAACGGATGCGCGAGAGGTTGAGGCCGGCGCCGGAGCCGCCCTTGAAGATCATGCCCTCTTCGCGGTACCAGTTGAGGATCGAGTCCATCGAGTCATCCACCGCGAGGATGAAGCAGGCGGAGACCTGCTGGGGGCTCGACGTACCGACGTTGAACCAGACCGGTGAGTTGAAGCTGAAGACCTGGTGCAGGAGCATGTGCGTCAGCTCGTGCTCGAAGATCGTGGCCTGCTCCTCGTCGGCGAAGTAGCCGTTGTCGCGACCCGCCTGCGTGTAGGTCAGGACGACGCGGTCGAGCAGCTGACGGAGGCTCTGCTCACGCTCGGGCGAACCGACCGCACCGCGGAAGTACTTGGTCGTGACGATCGTGGAGGCGTTGACGCTCCAGAAGTCGGGGAACTCCACACCGCGCTGCTCGAAGACGTTCTCGCCGGTCTTCCAGTTGGTCTGGACGACATCGCGACGCTCCCAGGTGACGGCGTCGTACGGGTGGACGCCCTCGGTCGTGTAGACGCGCTCGATCGACAGGCCCTTGCCCTTGGCCTTGCTCGATGTCTTGCGCGGGGATCCCGAGGGCCCGTTGACCGTCTCCGTCATGAGAGTGCTCCTAAATGTGGTGTTCGCGGTGGGGAGATGCTTACTTTTTGTCAGTCATCCACGGTTCTCGATTGGGTGACCTCTCAAGAACGATGGTTCAGTTCTTGGGTTGCTGATGCTTGGGTTGCTGATTCTTGTGTTGCTGTGCTGTCTCTTCGGCGAGCTCACCGTCGGCCGTGGCCGACATGATGCTGGCGATCTCGGCGGCAAAGTCGTCTGCGGACTCGAACGCCTTGTAGACGCTCGCGAATCGCAGGTAGGCGACCTCGTCGAGGCTCTTGAGCGGTTCGAGGATGGCGAGGCCGACTTCGTGGGCCGGCACCTCGGCACATCCCGAATCGCGGAGGGTGTCCTCGACCTGCTGGCCGAGTCGTGCCAAGTCGTCGTCGGAGACCGGTCGGCCCTTGCAGGCCTTGCGGACGCCGGAGATCGCCTTGTCGCGGAGGAAGGGCTCAGTCGCGCCGGAACGCTTCACGACGGTGAGCTGCATCTGCTCGATCGTGGTGAAGCGCTTGTTGCAGTCAGAGCACGAACGACGCCGGCGGATCGCTCCGCCTTCGTCGGCGACACGACTGTCCAGGACCTTGGTGTCGGTGTTCTTGCAGAACGGACAATGCATCGCGTGCTCCTTCCCCTCATACAAAAAGGATTGTTCAAAGGGCTAATGGCTTGTACTGAGTCGTGAACTTGCTCCGTTTGGGGAGAAAGTTGTGGAAACCGATGTGGATTCCGGCTATTTCGGTGTGTAACCCGCCCCAACCTGTGGAACTAGATGTGGACGAACAACAACGGTGTAACTACTAGATATAGTGCAACTGTACGCCGCGGGTGTGGCCCACGCAACAGAATCGCGGAAGCCTCGGACACTTTTTCTGGCCACATCCAAAACCGCAGGTCAGACGCCAGATACGGCCGAAAATCACGGCGTGTCGCAGCTCGGTGGTCGGCACGTCGGCCGCGGACGGCACCCCGTGAAACCCACGAGATGATCGCTTCGGGCGGTCTTCCACTCTCCCGACGAGTTGCGGTCCTAGGATGTGCCGATGACCAAGCCCCGCATCTTCCTCGGCTCGTCGGGCAAGCAGGCCAAGCTCCTGGACTCGTTGACGCGGGGGCTCGCCGAGGTCGCCGACGTCGAGCCCTGGACCACGGTGTTCAATCCCGGTACGTCGACCCTCGATCGGCTCGTCGAGCTCACCGGCGAGGTCGACTTCGCTGCGTTCGTGTTCGCCCAGGATGACTGGACTGCGCCTGAGGCGATGGAGCCGGCGCAGGCGTCACCGCGCGACAACGTGGTGTTCGAGGCCGGCCTCTTCGGCGGCGTGCTCGGCATGCGGCGGACGTTCATCCTGCACGCCAACGGCGCCAAGCTCCCGACCGATCTGCTCGGTCTGACCAGCGTCCGGTACGACGTACCGACGACGCCAGCGGGGTCCAAGGCGATCATCCAGACCCTCCGCAAGGCCATCGAGGACGAGGGAAGGCTCGCGGCGATCGAAGGTTTGTGGTGGCAGTACTCGCTGACCGAGCGGAGCGAGCTCGAGCCATCCGCCATCAGCCTTTTGCAGGTCTCCCGCGATCGCACCGGAGGTCTCGCGGTCAACGGTCGCTCGTGGCAGTCGGACGGCACGCTCTCGGCCCGCTACTGGAGCGAAGCCACGAAGGAGCAGACCGATCCTGCGGGCGTTTTCTACTACTGGAACGGTGAACGTCCGCGGCATCCCAACGCACCCCAGCTCGAAGGGACCGGGGAGATCGTCCTCGAGAGCGTCGATCGCGCTTCCGGCTACTGGACCACCCGGTCGCACACCGATCCGACGGTCAACGCACGCACGTCCGGGATCTTCGTACGCGCTGACGCAGCTGACCTCGGCACCCTGAACGGGATCGATGCGTCTCATCGTGCCGAGCTGATCGCCGCACGACTCCGCGAGTGGGAGTCAATCGCCAACTCCTAGCGCCTGGTACGGCGCTCGTTGCCGTGCTTGTAATTGCCCGTCAGCCGCGCCATCAGCAGCTGCTCGTCGCTGGACTCCGCATCCTGGACGAACTTGATCGCCTGAGCGCCACGCAGCACCGTCGCAACCCGGCCGTGATGCGAGATGACGACCTCCTTGCCGCGCACCTCCCACGAATATCCGCTGGGCCTGCCCTTCGTCATGCGGTGACGCCCAGGAAGGCGAGCGCCGAATCGGTGAGCTTGTGCGCTGCGATGCGACTGCGAGCGTCGTTGTCGTACGCCTGGCGGATGAGATCCTTCTCGTCGACTCCCCCATCGCCGTAATAGCCCTCGTTGACCCAGCGCTCGTACGTCTTGGCCGTCACCTCGGGGTGGAACTGCCACGCAATCGCGCGCGCGCCGAACGAGTCGTCGATGAAGCACTGGGTGCCCCGCCACGACGTACCGAGCACACGGGCGGTGGGCGGTGGCGCAAAGACATCGCTGTGCAGCTGCGCCCACGGACCTTCGGGGCACAGATCAGAATCGACGGTGTCCACGCGCTGCCAACCGACCTCCGCACCATCGGCGCGCCACGAGGTGCCACCCAGTGCACGGGCCATGAGCTGCGCGCCGTAACAGATGCCCATCACGGGAGTCATGTCGCGCAACGCCGCCCGTACGAACGCTGACTCCGTCTCCACGACATCGGCCCACTTGGGCTCGTGAGCGGAGCGATCAGACCCGAGCAGCAGGACCAGGTCGGCACCCGACGCGTACGCCGGCAGCGCGTCGCGGTCGAGCTGGATGATCTCGCCGCCGAGCTGTTCGAGCCGTTCGACGACGTAGCCGCCGTCTGAGTCGACCTCGTCGGCAATCACCTGGATCCGCATGCCTCCATTGTGCCCTTCACCCTCGTGTCAGCCGCAGTGCGGTGAGCTGACCACAACCGTTCATCGTCCCGTTGCATAACGCGGGGACACAATCGGCCGTTAGTGAGGTGTGACCGAGACCTCAAGAGACCTTGACCGCCGCACCGTCATCTCGACCGGAGGTGTGGTCGCGGCGGGAGTCGTCGCCTCGACGCTCCCCGTCTTCGCCGGCGGATCGCCCGCGGTGGCCGCGAGCCCGTACTTCAAGCACGGCCTCGCCTCGGGTGACCCGACGCCGTCTGCGGTGGTGATCTGGACCCGACTCACACCTTCCGCGTCCGCGACGCCCGGCTCCGGCAAGGGCAGCGCTGCGACCGTGACCTGGCAGGTCGCCAGCGACGCGAAGTTCAAGAAGATCGTCAAGAAGGGCACGTTCGCCACCAATGCCGCCCGCGACCACACGGTCAAGCTCGACGTCACGGGGCTCCGGTCGTCGACGACGTACTGGTACCGCTTCGCCTACAAGGGTTCGTACTCACCGGTCGCCCGTACGCGTACCGCACCTGCGTACACCGCGAAGCTCTCGCGGATGCGGTTCGGCGTCGTCTCGTGCGCCAACATGCAGGCCGGATGGTTCAACAGCTACCGCCACCTCGCCGCACGCAACGACCTCGACGTCATCCTGCACCTGGGCGACTACCTGTACGAGTACGGCAACGGCGAGTACGGCATGGGCCAAGGCAACGTCGACGTACGAAAGCACCAGCCGTCGCACGAGATCATCTCGCTCAAGGACTACCGCCAGCGTCACGCGCAGTACAAGCAGGATCCTGACCTGGGCGCCCTGCACCGCCGCTATCCGTTCATCATCACCTGGGACGACCACGAGACCGCCAACGACACCTGGACCGAAGGTGCCGAGAACCACGATCCGGCCACCGAAGGATCATGGAAGGCTCGCCGGGCCGCCTCCCTCAAGGCCTACGACGAGTGGATGCCCGTACGTCTCAGCGGCACCTCCAAGCTCGGCGACGGCACCCAGATCTATCGCCGCTTCCAGTTCGGCAACCTCATCGACCTGTCGATGCTCGACCTGCGCAGCTATCGCAACGCCCCGGGACAAGAGTTCAGCCCGAACGTCGGCGTCTCGGGCGATCCCGACCGCACCATCGCCGGGCAGGCGCAGCTTGGGTGGCTCGAGAACAACCTGGCCAACACCAAGGCGCGGTGGAAGCTGGTGGGCAACCCGGTGATGATCGCGCCGGTGCTGATCCCACCCCTGCCGGAGGCGGTGACCTCCGCCATCACCGCCACAGCGGGGATCCTGCCGACCGAGGGTGCGCCCTACAACACCGATCAGTGGGACGGCTACCTCGTCGAGCGCAAGAAGCTGATCGACTTCATCAAGGCCAGGAAGATCTCGAACATCGTGTTCCTCACCGGCGACATCCACTCGGGCTGGGCCTGTGACATCCCCGCCGACAAGGGCCTCTACCCGGTGGGGGGATCGATCGCCACCGAGCTGGTCACCACCTCGGTGACGAGCAACAACCTCGACGACATCATCGGCGCTCCCCCGCGTACGGCATCGATTGCCGTCGAAGCCGCCGTGCAGCTGGTCAACCGCCACGTGAAGTACCTCAACTTCGACGACCACGGCTACTCGGTGCTTGACGTGACGCCCGCCCGCCTCCAGATGGACTACTTCATCATCAGCAACCGTGCCGACCCGAAGGCGACGTCGTCTCGTACGGCCTCGTGGGTCGTCGCGAACGGGACACAAAAGGTCACTCCGTCGGCAACCGGCATCGTCTGACCGAGCAGACAGAAATCCGCGGTCAGCTGGCCCCCTAGTCGGGAGTTTGCGAACCTCTTCCCAGGATTCGCACGGACGTGGGGGAAGCCCCAGTCCCAGCAGCTGCCGCGGACTTCTGTGTGTGGTGGGTCAGTTGTAGACCGGCACCGCGATCTCCGAACCCATCTGAAGGGCGGAGGCGTTGGGGAGGGAGTTGAGCCGCAGGATGTCGTCAACCGTCGAACGGATGTCACCGTTGGGGTTGGCGTCCGCAGCGATCTCCCAGAGCGTGTGACCCGGCAGGACCGTGACAGAGGTGGTCTCGGGCAGTGCGCCGACCTTGTCACCGGCGAGCGAGGACGAACCGAACAGGACCACCAGGACGGCGATGATCGCGATCGCGGCGGCGAAGATGAACGCCTTGCCGCGGCGCGTCAGGCGCAGCTCCGGTGTGGCCGGAAGGTCCGGAACAACGCTGAGATGACGGACCGGCAGGGCGATCGTCCGGGTCGAGGGATGCTCGAATGCGATGGTGCTCATGGGTGCCTCCGTGGGGGAAGTGAGACGGGTTGTATGGAGTTGGTGCGTTCGAGCGAACCCTGCTCTTCGATGTCATTCGATGGTGCGAACAGGCGTTCGATCGAACACATGTACGACATTAGAGGAGGCATCCGACAAAAGCACGCATTTGTCGAACACAATTTCGAACGGCCTCTTTTTTCGCACTCATTGCAGGCACTAATTTCTCGACGCGCGCGACAGGCAGGCGCCGGATACGGTCGACACATGGCTACCTTTCGTCAGCACGTGACCGCAGCCTGGAAGCAGGCGTCAGCGCACCAAGCCCCCCTGCTCGCGGCCGGAGTGGCGTTCTACGCGTTCCTCTCGCTCTTTCCCGCGATGATCGCCGCGGTCATGATGTACGGCTTGATCGCGAGCCCCGAAACCGTGCAGCGCCAGTCGGCCGACATCGCGGATGCGCTGCCCGCCGACGCTGCCTCCGTCGTCACCGGACAGCTCGACTCGCTGACCTCGACCCCCTCCGGCTCGCTCGGAATCGGACTGGTCATCGCTCTCCTGCTGGCCTTGTACGGCGCATCCGGCGGCGTCGGCAACCTGATCACCGCGATCAACCAGATGTTCGGGCAACGCGACCGGCACAACTTCGTCCAGCAGAAGGCCAAGGCCCTGGGGCTCACGGTCGGCGCCATCGTCTTCTTCGCCGTCGTCGTGACCCTGGTGGCGGTCGTGCCTGCGGTGTCCGACTCACTCTGGCTGGGCGCTCTGCGATGGGTCGTGCTCGTCGGCGCGATCGTCATGGCGATCGGCGTGCTGTTCCGTGTGGCCCCGGATCGCCGGGGTGAACACGGTCGGCTGATCAGCCGCGGTGTGCTCGTGGCGAGCGCCCTGTGGATCGTCGTGTCGGTCGGATTCTCGCTCTACGTCGACAACTTCGGCAGCTACGGCAAGACGTACGGGGCGCTCGCCGGGGTGGTCGTCCTGCTGCTCTGGCTGTGGATCGGCCTGTACGCGTTGCTGCTCGGTGCGACCGTGGAAGCACTCGACGAGGAAAACCGGGCTGACGCGCTAGAAGACGCGACCCAGTAAGAACGCCGCGGCGCCGACCACGACGGCGAGCAGGATGAGCCCGCTGATCAGCTCGATGTTGGGGCGACGGTCGTGCGGGATGCGCTCTTCGCTGAGGTCGGTCTCAAAGTCCGGCAGCAGCAGCTGCAGGTCCACCGACTCGGCATCGGCCTTGCCCTCCGACGTCAGCAACGCCCGGGCGGCCGCCTCGACGCCGTTGAGATCGGCGGCCATCGTCGTACCCACACCCCTGACCTCGACCGCCCACACGTTGCCCGACTTCTTGCCCACGACCAGGTAGCTCATGCCGCGCCGCCCGATGGAAAAGGAATGGTACGGACGTCCCGGCATGAACGCCGTCTCATGATTCGCTCGCTCCGCTCGTTCATGCCGCCAGCCTACGGCGACACGCTATCGAACAGGTGTTTGAATTGAACACCTGTTCGGGGATACGCTGCCCGCATGACCGACGATCAAACAGCCGAAGTCACCGAGCTCCCTGACGGCCCCGCCGACTCCACCGGCCTCACCGCTCGCCAGCGCAAGGTGCTGGAGTTCCTGCACGAAGAGATCGCCAAGCGCGGCTATCCGCCAAGCATGCGCGAGATCGGCGCCGCAGTCGGTCTGACCAGCACCTCGTCGGTCGCACACCAGCTTCGTACGCTCGAGAGTCTCGGCTACGTCAAGCGCGATCCCAACCGTCCCCGCGCACTCGAGATCTTCCTGCCCGACGTCATGGCCGCTCGCCGCTCCATGGGCGCAGCGAGTGAGTCGACGTTCGACGAGACCGGCATCGGTGACGCCATGCCGACCCCCATCAACGTGCCGATGGTCGGCCGTATCGCCGCCGGTGGACCGATCCTCGCGACCGAGCAGGTCGAGGAGATCTTCCCGCTGCCCAAGTCACTGGTCGGCGAGGGCACGCTGTTCATGCTCCAGGTCGTCGGTGACTCGATGATCGATGCCGCGATCTGCAACGGCGACTACGTCGTCGTACGCCAGGAGCAGACGGCCAACAACGGCGACATCGTGGCCGCCATGCTCGACGGCGAGGCCACGGTCAAGACGTTCCAACGCAAGGACGGCCACGTGTGGCTGCTGCCGCACAACGAGGCCTACTCCCCCATCGACGGTGACCACGCCACGATCCTCGGCATCGTCACCACCGTCCTCCGCCGCGTCTGACCACCACGCTGCTGGTTGAGCTGGGGTCGAGTCAGGCGTTGGCGTTGCGCGCCTGCCAGGCGCTGCTGACCATGTCAGCGACCGTATGACGCATCTGCCAGTCCAGGTCGCGGGCCGCCAGCTCGCCTGACGCGACGATGCGCGCCGGGTCGCCGTCGCGACGCGGGCCGATCTCCGGCTCGAACGCAATGCCGGTGGCATCGGCTACGGCAGTCATGATCTCGCGTACGGACACACCGTCGCCGCTGCCAAGGTTGTAGACCGGCTCGAGCTCGCTGCCGGCGAGGAGCTTCTGCGCCGCCACGACGTGCGCGTCGGCGAGATCTGCGACGTGGATGTAGTCGCGCACACAGGTGCCGTCAGGTGTCGGGTAGTCATCGCCGTTGATGCGTGGCGTACGGCCCTCCAGCAGGGCCTCGATGACGAGCGGGAACAGGTTGTGCGGGCTCGAGTCGTAGAGCTCCGGCGTCGCCGAGCCGACGACGTTGAAGTAGCGCAGCGACGTGTGACGCAGCGGGTGCGCGGCGGCCGTCGAGCGCATCAGCCACTCGCCGATCAGCTTGGTCTCGCCGTACGGCGACTCAGGTGCGGTCGGCGTCGCCTCGGTCACGGTGTCGACGTCGGGGGTCCCGTAGACCGCCGCGCTGGAGGAGAAGACGATCTTGTCGACCTTGGTCTCCTGCATGGCCAGCAACAGGCTCACGGTGCCCTGCACGTTCTGCTCGTACGTGTGCAGCGGGCGGTGCACGGACACGCCGGCGTACTTGAAGCCCGCGAGGTGAACGACTGCCTCGACCTCGTGCTCGACCATCGCCTTGGCCAGGATCTTGGTGTCCAGGATCGAGGTGTCGATCAGCTCGACGTCGTCAGGAACGAACTCGCGATGTCCGCTGGAGAAGTCGTCGACGATGATGCAGTCAAGACCCGCACCACGAAACGCCCTGAGGACGTGCGACCCGATGTAGCCGGCGCCGCCCGTGATCAGGACCGTCATCAGTCGGCGTCAGCCTTGTCTGACTGGTTCTGGAACTCGCAGCGTTCCAGCGCGGTAGGAGTGGCCCGTGGACACCCTGATCGAGTGCTTGCCCGAGAACGTCCGGGTGATGCCACGCCACGAGTCACCGTTGACCGACGATCGGTAGTTGCCGGAACTCGTAGCCCCTTGATGCTGAAGTTGCCGCTTGCCGTCGGTCAGGTCGGTGCGGGTCACCAGCTTGTGGCTCGTCGGGACAGGCTGCACCAGCATCTCCTTGTTGGTGCGGCCGCCACCACGAGTGACCTTGCCCTTGACGACCGCCCCCCTGGTGTTCACGCTCGTCGTCTTGTCGAAGCTCGCCCCCCAACCACGGAGTCGTGACTCGCTGTTCACGGTGCCCTGTCCGAGAGATTTGCAATGGTCGCGGTACATCCACCCGTGATAGCCCTTGGGCACTGAACCTTGTCGTGCGTAGGTTGCCCCGTGCGCGATGGCGATCCGCCTCAGTCCGGTGCTCGCCGACCCGGGAAGGGAGGTCAGCTTGGAGAACGCCTTCCACGCCTCTGCGCCACGGTCTGCACCGTTGAAGTAGGCCTTGTTGTTGGAGTAGAGGCTCCCGCTCCACCGTGAGCAACCTGTACGGCGGCCAACCTCGATCGAGTATTGTCCGGGCGGAAGGTGGGCGAAAGTCTTGGTAGCGGTCTTGCCTGACGAGCTCGGGACGCCGCCACCCTGCGCAACGATCGGGGTGTCCAAGATCTTGAGCCCCGGCACCATCTCGCGCACAGTGATCCAGCGGTCGGACGACTCGGTACTGAAACCAGAGAACTTCGCTGTCACGGTGAGGCTGTTGCCTTCACGGAAGACGATCTCGCCGCGGTCGTACACGTCTTTGCTCAAGGGGATCAGATTGTCCGAGGCGAGGCGGTGGTTGAGCACGTCGTGACAGCTGCCGAACTCCTCGGTGCCGTTCATGCCGGCCCAGATGGTCCGGTCGTCGCCGCGGACGGAGACCATGTACCGCTTGTCGGCCGCGCTGCGGTCCACCGGCAGAAAGTCCACCTGGAAATTGCCGCTGCCGTCACTGGTGGTTCGTCCGTAGTAGTTCGCGCAGCTGGGGATGTCGAGCTCGCGTCGGTAAGAAGAATCAGCCGGGAACGATGTCGGAGGTGCTGCAACGCGTACCGTCGTCCCACCGGGCGCCCGGCCCCTGATCGAGCTGTAGGTAAAATCGGCGACGAAGTCACCGGCCTTGGTGACTCGCACCGAGCTCGCATCGCGAACGAAGCGTCCGCCGCCGTCACCCCTGCCATTGGCGCCGCGCCAGTACCACGATCGAACCGCGCCATCCTTGTCACGTCCGCTGATCCGCAAGATGTACGGACTGCCCGGTGCATTGTTGGTGCCCAGCTTGGAGCTGAAGGCGTAGCTGCCACCGTTGGTCACGGGGCGACCCGAACCGATGACCTCTGTGTTGCCGCCCTTGAGCACACGAATCAGCTCGACCTTCATGTCGGTCATGGTCCCGTTGCCGTGGACCTCGCCCCGGATCTGTCGTTCCCGAGGGTCGATGGGCGTCTCAGTCGTGACCCCGTAGACGTGGGTGATGTTCTTGGGAGAATCCTCGTTGACGTAGAGCTCCTGGTTTGGGTTGGACCAGAAGCCGTTGGCGAAAGTCCCATTGCGCGGATCAGCTCGATCGCCAGCGCTGATCTGGATCGTCACCGTACGTGTTCCACGGGCCGGAATACTGAACGCACGCCTGCGGTCAACGCTGCCTCCGAACGAGACCCAACCTCGACAGGTCCTGGACGTGTGGCAGCTCATGCTGATCACTCCGGTGCCGGCGCTGGAGATCGACACGTACTTCGTCGAGACGAAGGCGTAGTAGGGCACTGCCGACTGTGATGGCGAAGCGACCAGCAGGGCGCCGAGCACCCCGACGATCGCCGAGACAACGACGGCAACGCGCGATTTCATGATCCCCCGAATGGATTGATGTCCCTGAAGACGCTAACAAGCGTTCCTGCTTCGCAGGTGCGGGGGGTCTCAGCCCTTGAAGCCGAGGGTTCCGACGTTGTAGACGTGCCCGTTCTTGACCGTGATCGAGTGCCTGCCGATGAACGTGCGGCCGATGCCGCGCCAGGAGTCGGAGTTGACCGAGATCGAGTACGTGCCCGATGCCAGTCCGGCGACGTAGAAAGTGCCGCCATTGTCAGTCAGGTCGGTTCGCAGCACGAGTGTTCCAGCCGCCGACGACAGCCGCACCATCATTTCCTTGTTTGTGCGGCCACCCGAGCGGGAGACACGACCCGTGACCACGGCACCCTTGTCGTTCGTGCTCGTCACCTTGGTGGACGAGGAGCCCGCGTCGACGGTCAGGCTGTTGATTGTGCCCTCGCCGAGAGCTTTGCAGTAGTCGCGGTACATCCAGCCAGCCTTGCCGCTGGACTTGCCTTGCTTGGCGTAGGTGGCACCGTGTGCGATGGCGATTCGCTCGAGACCTGAGGACGCCGTTCCGGGGAGCGAAGCCAGCTTCGAAAACGACTTCCACGACTCGGCGCCACGATCCGCGCCGTTGAAATAGGCCTTGTTGTTGGAGTAGACGCTCGGATACCACGTTGAGCAACCGGTTCGGCGACCGACCTCCACCCAGTACTGGCCGTGGGGCAGTCTGAACGCCTTCAGGCCGTTGCTGCCAAGGCCGCCCTCGGCGACGACTGGCGTGTCCAGCACCGACAACCCGGGGACCTTCTCGCGAATCCGGACCCACTTGTCGAAGATGGTCGGAGAATAACCGCTGAACTTCGGCTTGATGCTGGTGGTCTTAGCAGCTGCAGCCTCAGTGACATTCTGACCACCCAAGCTGGCCCCACCAAGAGCGATGAGGTTGCTGCGGCTGAAGTTGTAATTGAGCAGGGCGTGACAACTACCGAACCGCTGACCACCCGAGCCGAGCCACACCGGCTCACCACCGACGGTGGTCGAGACCGCGAAATTCCTGGCACCGCTATAGGGAAGGAATGGGATTGAGTAGCCCCCGCCGGAGCTGGCCCTGTCCTCGCCGAAGACGTTGGCGCAGCTGGGAACATCCAGCTCGCGCCTGATTGCAGCACTGCCGCCGAACGATGCTGGCGGTGCGTAGACGCGGACGGTCTGCCCTGCCGGCGCCTGGCCACTGATCGTGCCCCAGGTGATGTCAGCGTCAAACCCGTCCTTGGTCGACTGGACCGTGCTGGACTCTCGCAGGTAGCGGGCACCACCGGCGGTGTTGCCACTTGTGCCGCGCCACCACCACGAGAGTCGCTTGTTGCCGTCGTCGGTTGCGCGCACCTTGAGCTTGTACCCCGAGCCTGGCGAGTTGTTGCGGCCCAGCTTGGCATTGATGAAGCCCGACGAGTTGCCGTCGATATCACGGCTGACAACGAGGGACGTGTTGCCGCCGCTCAGGATGCGATGGAGCTCAATCCGCATGTCTGACAGGCCGGCGTCGTTGCCCTTGACCGTGTAGTAGATGCGACCACTGGCGCGCGTCTCGGTCCGTACCGCCTTGGTGTAGGTCGCCTTCTTGGGCGACGACTCCGAGACCACGAGCTTGACGTTGGACACTGACTTGTACTGGTTGCCAGGCCGACCCGTCGGCGTGCCCGAGCTGAGCGGATTAGATGCGCTGCTCTTGTTCATCGTGACAGAGATCGATGCCGTCGAACGGCCCTTGACACTGTAGGAACGTTTGCGGTTCGCGCTGCCATCGAAATGAAGCGTTCCGCGGCACCGGGCCGAGGTATGGCATTTCAGTGAGACGACTCCGCCGACGCCGGATGACGAAATGGTGCTCATCGTGACGTATTTGGTGCTGATGGACGTGCTCGGGGACACCGCGGACGCGGGCACGCTCGCCAGTTGACCGGCGATGACAGCCGGAAGTGCAACGAGTAGCGCAGCGAATCGGAACTTCATTGGATCCCCGAGAGTGTCGGCCGAGCAGGACCGAGTCAGGCTATCAAAGTTCGGCGGTTTCAGAGGCATTCGCCGATGCGTCCAGACGCTGCAGGGCAGCCAGTGCGACGGCGCGATCTGTCGTGCGCCACATGCCGGGCAATGACGCCGCCAGGAACGACCCGTAGCGGGCGGTGACGATGCGCGGATCGAGGATCGCGACGACCCCCTTGTCGGTCGCCCGCCGGATGAGCCGACCCGTCCCCTGTGCAAGCAGCAGGGCGGCGTGATGCGCGGCAACGTCCATGAAGCCGTTGCCGCCACGTTTCTCTACGAGGCGTTGGCGAGCGCTCATCAACGGATCGTCAGGGCGCGGGAACGGGATGCGGTCGATGATCACCAGCTGACACGTGTCACCAGGCAGGTCGACGCCCTGCCACAGGCTCAGCGTGCCGAACAGGCAGGTGCTCGGCTTGTCGGCGAACCTGCGCGCCAGCTCTGGCAGCTGGGCGTCGCCCTGGCACCAGATGTCGATGTCCGGGAGCCGCTCGCGCACGACCTCGGCGGCACGCTCGGCGGCCCGGCGCGAGGAGAAGAGCCCCAACGTACGACCGCCCGCTGCTTCGACGAGGGCGGTGATCTCGGCGAGCTGTGCCTCCTCGAGGCCATCACGACCCGGCAAAGGGAGATCCTTGGCGACGTAGAGCATGCCCTGCTTCTGATAGTCGAACGGTGAGCCGACGTCGAGCGAGCTCCAGCTCCCGTCACCGAGCTCGAGGCCCAGCGACCGGGCGACCGGGTCGAAGCCACCGCCGAGCTTGAGCGTGGCGCTGGTGAGCACGACAGTCTTTTCGGCGAACAGCTTCTCGCGCAGGCTCGCACTCACGTCGATCGGCGCGATGTGGAGCCGCTTGTCGCGTTGTCCGGCGCTCATCCAGAGCACCTCGGTCTCGTGCTTCGAGGCCATCCGATCGGCGATCTTGCGTACGTCGTCGACCATGCCGCGAGCCTGTTGGCGCGCTGCATCGGGCTCGGCCTTGCCGTCCTCCTTGGGGAAGTCGGACAGGCACGCACGCGCCGAGTCGCGGATCAGCGCCAGCACGTCCTGCAACGACTCGTCGACGGTGTCGATGCGGCCCTCGTCCATGCGTACGAGGACGTCGTTGAGGGCGTCGGATGCGTCAGTCAGGTCGTCGGCAGCCGTGCCGTTGGTGTTGGCCCGCGCCCTGCGGGCTGCACGCTCGATGGCTGCGGCGTCGAGCTCGTCGGTCGAGGCCTGCGTGACCCGCGCGGCCAGCTCGTGCGCCTCGTCGACGATCACGGCACCGTACTCGGGCAGCATCGGCACGCCGTCGATCGCATCGATGGCGAGCAGCGCGTGGTTGGTGACGATCAGCTGCGCGTCCTGGGCGTCCTCGCGGGCGAGCTCGGCGAAGCACTCTTGGGCGTGGGCGCATCGAGAGGCACCGAGGCACTCACGGTGGTTGACGCTGACCTGCCGCCAGGCGCGATCGTTGTGGGAGGGGGCGGAGTCGCGGTCGCCGGCGTGCCCCGCCTCGGCCTGATCCTCGGCCCACTCGCGCAGCTCGACGACTTCGGCACCCAGCGACCCCTCGGGAACGTCGATCAACGCGCCCTGGTCGTCGGGCGCCCCTTCGCGTACGCGGTGCAGGCAGGCGTAGTTGCTGCGTCCCTTGACGACGGCGTGATGCGGCACGTCACCCATCGTCTTGCGGGCCGCATCCTTGAGCGCAGGGATGTCGCGCTCGACGAGCTGGTGCTGCAGGTTGAGTGTCGCCGTCGCGACGACCACACGCTTGCCGTGCAGGAGGCTCGGCACGAGGTAGCCGAGCGACTTGCCGGTGCCGGTGCCGGCTTGCACGAGTAGGTGCTCACCGCTGACGAGGGCGTGGCGTACGGCTTCGGCCATCTCGACCTGGCCCGGCCGCTCCTCTCCCCCGACAGCCTCGACCGCGGCGTGGAGAACCGCGCGGACGTCAGGGGTCTGGGACACAGCCGAAGGCTATCCGCCGACGCCGACGCCGCTTGGTCCGGCGTCCATGGTCTCGTTCCTCGGGCCTACTCGACCACCGATGAAGTCGCGTAAGGCTCGAGCTCTGATGCGAGGTGGCCGTGGACCCGCGCGACCACATGTGTGCCGTCGCCCTCATGGTCGAGCGACTCGATCTCACCCTGGGTGTGGATCTGGTTGAGCAGGTCGCCGCGTGCGTACGGGAGCACCACGTCGACCCGGGTGGCCGGTTGCGGCAGATCAGCCTCGATCGCACTGAGCAGCTCGTCGATGCCCTCACCGGTCTTGGCGCTCACCACGACGGCATGCGGCTCCTTGGAGAGCAGCGTCTTCAGGACGATCGGGTCGGCGGCGTCGGCCTTGTTGATCACGATGATCTCGGGCACCTTGTCGGCGTCCACATCGGCGAACACCGCGCGTACGGAGCGGATCTGACCCTCCGGATCGGGATGCGCTCCGTCCACGACGTGCAGCACCAGATCTGACTCGGCGACCTCTTCGAGCGTCGAGCGGAACGCCTCGACGAGCTGGTGCGGCAGGTTGCGTACGAAGCCGACCGTGTCGGACATCGTGTAGACGCGTCCGTCGGAGGTCTGGGTGCGGCGGGTCGTCGGGTCGAGGGTGGCGAACAGCGCATCCTCGACCAGCACGCCCGCGTCGGTGAGCCGGTTGAGCAGGCTCGACTTGCCGGCGTTGGTGTAGCCCGCGATCGCGACCGACGGGATCTCGTGACGCTTGCGATTGGCCTTCTTGGTCTCGCGAGCCGTGCCGAGCTCCTTGAGCTCGCGACGCAGCTTGGTCATCTTCATCTGGATGCGACGGCGATCGGTCTCGAGCTTCGTCTCACCGGGTCCACGGCCACCGATGCCCTCACCGCCGGCGGCCTGACCACCGGCCTGGCGGGACAGCTCGCCACCCCAGCCGCGGAGCCGCTGGGTCTGGTACTGCAGCTGCGCCAGCTCGACCTGCGCCTTGCCCTCTTTGCTCTTGGCGTGCTGGGCGAAGATGTCGAGGATCAACGCCGTACGGTCGACGACCTTGACCTTGACCCGGTCCTCCAGGTTGCGCAGCTGGCTGGGTGCGAGCGCACCGTCACAGATCACCGTGTCGGCGCCGGTCGACTCCACGGCAGCGCGGAGCTCCTCGACCTTGCCGCTGCCGATGTAGGTCGCCGGGTCGGGCTTCTGGCGTCGCTGGATCAGCGCGTCGAGCACCTCAGACCCTGCCGTCTCGGCGAGCAGCTTGAGCTCGGCGAGGGAGTTCTCGGCGTCGAGTGCCGTGCCCTCGGTCCATACGCCGACCAGGACGACCCGCTCGAGGCGGAGCTTGCGGTACTCGACCTCGGTGATGTCCTCGAGCTCGGTGCGAAGCCCGTCGATGCGGCGAAGTGAGTTGCGTTCCTCGAGCTCGAGTCCTTCGATGCCGCCTTGCTCTGTCATGCGATCCATTCCATGTCACCCTTGGCGACGATCTCGGCTGGGCCGGTGAGGATGAGGTGGTCATCGGCGTTCCAGGTCACGTGCACCGTGCCACCGGGGACGTCCACCCGGTAGGTCACGGGGTGTGCTGCCCCGTCGACATGCGCCGTCGCCGCCGCCACCGCGCACGCGCCGGTGCCGCACGAGCGGGTCTCAGCGGAGCCGCGTTCGTGGACCCGCATCGACACGTGCTGGGGAGCCTCGCGTACGACGAACTCGAAGTTGACGCCCTCGGGATAGGTCGCCTTGTCGTACTCGGGCTCCACGAGCAACGAGCCGGCGTCGCTGAGGCGCTCAACGAACGCAACCGCGTGAGGGTTGCCGGTGCGTACGTCCTGCGCCTCCCACGTGCGCCCATCGACCGCCACCTTGGACACGCCGCGGACCTCCGGCTTGCCCATGTCGACCGAGATCTGGTCACGGATGAACGTGACCGCCTTGTCGCCGTCGCGTGTGCCGATGACGAGGGGCTCCGCCGGGTCGACGAGTCCCTCTTGGGCGAGGTGCAGGGCGAACACGCGGATGCCGTTGCCACACATCTCGCTGACCGAGCCGTCGGCGTTGCGGTAGTCCATGAACCACTCGCCGGCCGACTCCTCGCCGAGCGCCGCCGCGCGGACAACACGCATCACACCATCGGCGCCGATACCGCGGCGACGGTTGCAGAGGGCGGCCACGAAGGCAGCATCCAGCTCTCCGTGGATCGTGCCGTCATGGTCCGGGAGCAGCACGAAATCGTTCTCCGTGCCGTGTCCCTTCAACCATGGAAAAGTCATTCAGCAAGTCTACCGGGCGACCAAGCCCCAAGATGTGGGCGTCTTTGGGGCATGTGTGAGCGTCTGGTGCCCCAAAAGTGCCCACATCTTGGGGTCAGAGGAGGGATGCGGCTTGGTCGACGAGGTCATCGGCGTCGTACGGAAGCCAGTGGATGCGGGGGTCCTTGCGGAAGAAGCGGTCCTGGGCGCGGGCGAACTTGCGGGTGCCGGTGACCGTCGCCTCACGCGCCTCGTCCTCGGTCATCTCGCCACGCAGGAACGCCAGGATCTGCTGATAACCCAGCGCCCGCCCGGCGGTCAGCCCGTCGTCGAGCCCTATTTCACGCAGTGCTCGGACCTCGTCGACGAACCCCTCGGCCCACATCAAGTCCACACGCTCGGCCAGGCGTACGTCGAGCACATCGCGCGGTACGTCGAGCCCGATCAGGGTGACGTCGTCGTAGACCGACTCGAACCCCGGCATGGTTGCCGCGAACGGCTCGCCGGTGAGCTCGATGACCTCGAGGGCGCGAACGATGCGGCGCCCGTTCGTCGACAGGATGCTCGCCGCAGCCTCGGGATCGCGGCGGGCGAGCTCGGCATGCAGCTCCTCCGACCCACGCGCGTCGAGCTCGGCGGTCCATCGTTCGCGCACACCGGCGTCCGTGCCCGGGAAGTCGAGCCGGTCGAACACGGCACGTACGTACAGCGCCGACCCGCCGACCAGGATCGGTGTGACTCCCCTGCCGTGGCAGTCGGCGATCACGTCACGTGCCAGCGTCTGGAACTCGGCGACCGAGGCGGTGTCCAAGACGTCGAGCACGTCGAACAGGTGGTGCGGCACGACACTGCGCTCGGCGACCGTGGGCTTGGCCGTGCCGATGTCCATGCCGCGATAGAGCTGCATCGAGTCGGCGTTCACCACCTCGGCGCTGCCCAGCCGGCGGGCCAGCTCGACCGCCAGTCCGGACTTGCCTGAAGCGGTCGGCCCGACGACTCCCACGATGCGGTCGACGGATGCCATGCTCAAAGTCTCGCAGTACCGTGACAGACAGACGGGGGCCACCGCCCACACCAATGATCAAGGAGAGAAACCATGGGTTTCTTCGACAAGTTCAAGAAGCAGGGCGCCGAGCTCAAGGACAAGGCCGCTGACCTTGCCGCGAGCCAGAACGCCAACATCGACAAGGGCATCGACAAGGCCGCTGACCTCGCCAACCAAGCGACCAAGGGCAAGTACGACGACCAGATCGAAGGCGCCGCCGACAAGGCCAAGGACGCCGCCGACAAGCTGGCGGCAGAGAACGAGTCGCCGACGGCTACTCCCGCACCGCCGACTCCGGCGCAGCCGACAACTCCCACGACGCCGACCACTCCTCCCACCTCGACGACGCCACCGGCCTAGTCAGCTGATGTCCCAGCTGGCCACCCAGTAGCCGACTCCGAAGGGCGCCACGTTCTCGCGCAGCTGCGCGGTGATCGTGGCGTCCTTCGTCATCTGCCCGAGCGATCGCAGCGCGGGAGCGCCCGCGGCCCAGAGATCCGCGGCGAGGTCCAGGTCGAGACCGGCCAGGGCCCCGGCGTCGCCTGCGGCCAGGGCTGCGGCGACGTGCTCGTCGTACGCGATCGCCCGCTCGTCGAAGTAGCCCGGTGACTCGGTCGTACGTTTGGCGCTGCCGTCGGCCATGACCAGCAGGGCGACGCGGCCCTCGGTGCTGGGCGTGCCCGTCGAATACGTACGGGGGCCGACCCAGCCGGCTCGGGCGAGCAACCAGGCGCCGATCGTGAGGCTCAGCGACAGCTCCTCGGTGTGCCCGCCGACGTGCAGGTCAAGACCGAAACCGGCGAACGTACCTCCTGCCGACTCGTCGAGATCCTTGGCGAGCGACCCGGAGCCGATCACGACGACGCGGTCCGGCTCCTGATCGAGCAAGGCTGCCACGGCGGCGTCACACGACTCCCGCAGAGCAGCAAGATCGTCGGCACCGGCATTGACCTCGGGCACCAGCATCGGTGGATGCGGGCAGACCGCGGCAGCAAGGATCACGTGGCGAGGCTATCGCCACGTGACACGATGGCACCGTGAACGACCACCGCGAGCTGCCGCCGTACCCGCCGGCGCGCAACGCGTGGGAGTTCCCTCCGCCGCCCATCTCCCGTCGTTGGCGGTGGGCACCCATCGCTGCTGTCGCGTTCGCAGCGGTCGCGGCAGCGGCGCTTATCGTCAGCGCTGTCGTGATCATGAACAAGGACTTCCCCGGGATGATCGAGGACGACCGCATCGTCTCGGTCATCGATCGCGAGTGCTCGATCATGATCGACACGGTCAAGTCGATGCCGGTCGAGGGCACTCCCGCTGAGCAGGCCGACGTTATTGCTGACCAGGACAAGGCGATCGCCAACATGCTGACCGAGATCCGCAAGATCGATGGCACCGCGCTCAGGGCCGATCCGCCGACGCTTGCCTGGCTCGACGACTGGGATGCCCTGATTGCGGCTCGCGAAGGATTCGCCGAGCAGCGGCGCAATGGCTACGAGACGGACCTGCGCATTCCGCGCGACGCGCACGGCGACCGGATCTACGAGCGCATGGACGCGGTGTGGCTGACGTCGCCGGTGTGCGAGGTGCCCGACGAGCTGCTCAATCCCTACCCGGAGGACGTCTCGGCGGTCTGAGCCGCGGCGGCGGCCTTCTTCTTGGCGACCTGCTTGAATGCGCGCACCTTGGCGAGCGAGTCGGCGTCGACGACATCAGCAACCGACCGGTAACCCTTCTTGCCGTAGTCACCGACGACCGTGGTCCAGCCCGGTGGCTTGACGTCGAGCTGCTTGGCCAGCAGCGCTGTGAAGATCTTGGCCTTCTGCTCGCCGAATCCCGGCAGCGCGCGTACGCGTTGGAAGAGCTCCTTGCCCGTACGGGCGTCGGCCCAGATGCGTGATGCGTCGCCGTCGTACTCCTCGACGACGTGGCGAGCGAGCTCCTGGAGCCGGCCAGCCATCGATCGTCCGTAGCGGTGAATCGCCGGCGGGGTCGAGCACAGGTCGGCGAACGCCTCGGGCTCGGCCTCGGCGATCGTCGCGGGGTCGAAGCTGCCGAACCGGTCCAGCACCTTGGCGGGCCCGCGGAACGCGTGCTCCATCGGGTATTGCTGGTCGAGCATCATCCCGACGAGAAGGGCGAACGGACTCGACGTTGAGCACCTCGTCGGCGTGAGGCTCCTGCGCGATCTTGATGGCCATGGATCCATCCTGCCTCAGCCGGACAGGTTCGCGGCAGGGCTGGCCCACGTCAACGCCCTATGCGATGAACGATTCGATCGGCTGGATCGCTTCAAGGACCTCATCTGTCGGTCGCGGAGCACGTTCGGGTGTGGCCTAACGTCGTACGGCAATCTTCTGAAGATCGAGGCGCGTGATGCCGCTCTGTCCCGCCTTCCTTGCCGTCACAGTGCTCGGCTCAGGCCGCGGTAACGCCTTGCACGTCTTGTCAGCCTGGTTGCCACCTACCCTCGCGGGACGTGTGCCGTCATACAAGTAGTGCGCGATAGCGACATCGACGCATCTATTGCCATTGAGCGAGTTAGAGTGCGTCGTACCGCCTACGACTGCAACCAGGCTCGACCGTTTGAAGATCTTGCGTACCTGGATACTGCCCGGGTACGGCGTCGCCGCGTCGAGGGTCTCGTTGATCAGCAGTAAACTCCTGAGGTGCCTGTCCGCGATCTCCACGGCGTGGTGGGCCTTGGCTGGCCAGTGGCGACACGGTTCGTTGTACCAGGCGTTGGACCACGTGATGAACGGCGCGGTCGCGTTGATTCTCGTGTTGTCGTTGTACCAGGTTGACCACCTCTTTGGCCACGCCGTGTCGGTGCACTGGACACCCGTGTAGACCGCGTAGCCATTGTCATCGCCGTAGCCAGTCGCGTCGAGAAAGGCCCCTTCGAAGGCATCCACGTCATGGTTGTTGATGTAGGCCGAGAATACGTCCGCCATGTCGGTCCACGTCGACTGGTAGTAGCCGGCGTAGAGGAAGGCGTCGTTCCACTCGGCACCGCCAAGTTTGCCGCCGCTGGAATCCACCGGAGTGGCGTAGAGCGCGTCCTTGGTGTCATACCAGAGCTTCTTGACCTCGGCTCTGGTGTCACCGAGCTGATAGGTGTCGTCGTGCTTGGCGATCCAGCCGAACCAGATGTTCATGTTGCGGTTGAAAGCGGTGTCCTGGCTGAGATTGGCCTCGTACCAGACACCGCGCGGGTCAACGGTGCCGTCGAACACGACTCGACGCATCTTGGTCGGGAAAAGGGAGGCGTAGACCTGGCCAAGGTAGGTGCCGTACGAGAAGCCGTAGTAGTTGATCTTGGATTCACCGAGAAGGACTCGAATGCGGTTCATGTCTCTGGCGACGTCCTCCGTCGTCATGAACTTGAGAATGCCGCTCGGGTTGTTGGCGGCGCACTTGTCCGTGTAGTCGTTGGTGATCGAGGGCCACGGGTCATCGACGTTGTAGACGCTTGTCGTGGGCTCATAGTTGGGTCTGTTGTAGCCAGCGCCTGCGTAGTTGGGGTCACAAGAGACCGCTGGCTCGCTGTCGCCCACACCGCGGGGATCGAAGCCAATCCAGTCGTACGCACCGCCCACGTTCTCGCCCCTGTAGTCGGGCACGAAGTTGCCGAGCACCGAGAGCGTGAGCCCGGAGCCACCGGGACCACCCGGGTTGACGAGCATGACGCCCTGATACTTGTTGGCCGGGACAGTGTGCTTGACGCGTGAGACCGCGATCTTGATCTTGGTGCCCGACGGATTGTTCCAGTCGAGCGGCACCGAGATCTTGGCACATCGCGCGCCGATCTCGCGCAAGAACGGATTGCCACACCTCGTCCAGTTGATGTTTGACTCGGGTGCGGCCGCAGGCTTTGCGGTCTCGGCACTTGCTGATGGTGGCAGGACAAAGGTCATGCTCGCCAGCGAGATCGCTGCGACAGCTGACAGCAGGGTCTTACGCATGGGCTCTCCCAGAAGAGGGGCTGCTCGGCCGAGCAGTTATCACACAATCCCACGGGACAAGGGGTTTCGCACCGGTTTTGAGATGACGATCAGAACGCGCAGGCGGGTGCCGGCGGCAGCGGTGCGGGGGCGCCGAGGGTCGGCATGCCGAGTCCCACGCTGAGCACCTGCGTCTTGCCCTGGCGCGACTCCCAGGCGTCGCCGGCCGGCGTACGTCGGCAACTGATCGGCTCGTCGTCGCTCACCAGGTGGTGCGGCGCGGCGTACGTGATCCGCACCTCGACCATGTCGCCCGGGCGCACGTCGAAGCTGCCGGGCGAGAAGTGCACGAGTCGGTTGTCGCGGGCGCGGCCGGTGAGGCGGTGCATGGCGCCGTCCTTCTTGCCCTCGTGGTCGGCGACGAGCAGCTCGACGACCTGTCCCTGTTGCTTCTTGGCCTCGTCCCAGGCGACCTCGTTGACGACCTCGACGAGTCGCTCGTACCTCTCCTGCACGATCGCCTTGGGCAGCTGATCGGGCAGTTCAGCGGCAGGTGTGCCGGGGCGCTGGGAGTACTGGAACGTGTAGGCGCCGGTGAACCGTGCACGGCGTACGACGTCGATCGTCTCGAGGAAGTCCTCTTCGGTCTCGCCCGGGAAACCGACGATGATGTCGGTGGTGATTGCCGCGTGTGGCATCGCCTCGCGCACGCGGTCGATGATCCCGAGGTACTTCTCCTGGCGGTAGGACCGGCGCATCGCCTTGAGCACACGATCGGAGCCCGATTGCAGCGGCATGTGCAGCTGCGGCATGACCGTCGGCGTCTCTGCCATCGCGGCGATGACGTCGTCGGTGAAGTCCTTGGGGTGCGGGCTGGTGAACCGTACGCGCTCCAGACCGTCGATCTGCCCACAGGCGCGGAGCAGCTTGCCGAAGGCGAGCTTGTCGCCGAACTCGACCCCGTAGGAGTTGACGTTCTGGCCCAGCAGGGTGACCTCGACGACGCCGTCGGCGACGAGCGCCTCGATCTCGGCGAGGATCTCGCCGGGTCGGCGATCCTTCTCCTTGCCGCGCAGGCTCGGAACGATGCAGAACGTGCAGGTGTTGTTGCAGCCGACGCTGATCGACACCCAGGCGGCGAACACCGAGTCGCGCTTGGTCGGCAGCGTCGAGGGGAACACCTCGAGCGACTCGAGTATCTCGACCTGGGACTCCTCGGCGATGCGTGCGCGTTCGAGCAGCACGGGCAGCGAGCCGATGTTGTGGGTGCCGAACACGACGTCCACGTACGGGGCGCGCTTCGTGATCGTGTCGCGGTCCTTCTGCGCCAGGCAGCCGCCGACCGCGATCTGCATGCCCGGGTTCTTCTCCTTGACCGACGCGATGTGGCCGAGGTTGCCGTAGAGCTTGTTGTCGGCGTTCTCCCGCACCGCGCAGGTGTTGAAGACGACGAGGTCAGGGGTCTGGTCGGTCGCGGCGGTGTAACCGGCGGTCTCGAGCAGGCCCGACAGCCGTTCGCTGTCGTGCACGTTCATCTGGCACCCGTAGGTGCGCACCTCATACGTCTTCGTCATGACCGTCCAAGGATACGGGCAGCCATCGGCGCCGATGAAATGCGCGTTGTCCTCCCCGTTATGCTCAATCGACCTGCCCGCCGTCAGTAAAGTCGCCACCTTTGAAGACCTTCGTTCCCCGCGGACTCCGCCTCGACATCCAAGGACTGCGGGCCCTGGCCGTCGGGTTGGTGGTGATCTACCACCTGTGGCCGAATCGGTTGAGCGGCGGGTTCATCGGCGTTGACGTGTTCTTCGCGATCTCCGGGTTCCTCATCACCGCGCACCTGCTGGGCCACGTGCCGACCGGCGCCGGCGACGTGGTGGCCTTCTGGGCGCGACGCATCAGACGACTCCTTCCGGCGAGCCTGACAGTGCTCGCCGCCACGCTGCTCGCCACGTGGGCGTTCCTGCCCGAGACGCAGTGGCGCACGACCGCGGATCACACCCGGGCCGCCGCCTTGTACGTCGTCAACTGGACCCTCGCGTCCGACGCGGTCGACTACCTGGCCGCCGACAACCTCGCGACACCGGTGCAGCACTTCTGGTCGCTCTCGGTCGAGGAACAGTTCTATGGGTTCTGGCCCGTCCTGCTCCTGGCGCTGGGACTGCTCGCAGCCGCCGTCGGCGCACGACGTGCCGTCATCGGCGTCGGTCTCGGGGCGGTCGTGGCGGCGTCGTTCGCGTACAGCGTGATCCACACGGCCTCGGTTCCCGCCAACGCCTACTTCAACACCGGCACGCGCATCTGGGAGCTCGGCGCCGGCGGACTGCTCGCGTTCTTCCTCGCCGGGCGAGCGTCGCCTCCTGGTCGCTGGCGAGTGCCGGTCGCCTGGCTGGGTCTCGTACTGGTCGCTGCGTGTGCCGTCCTCTACTCCGACGAAACCCCTTTCCCCAGCTGGTGGGCAGCTCTGCCCGTACTCGGAGCCCTCGCGGTGATCGCCGCCCAGGCACCCGACGGCGCCCTCTCCCCCACCCGCCTCGCGTCGTGGCGGCCTGTGCACGGCCTCGGCGACATCTCCTACTCGGTCTACCTGTGGCACTGGCCGCTGATCATCATCTGGCCGTACGCACTCGACTCGACGCGGGGCACCCTCGACAACGTCGCGATCATCGCGGCGACGATCGTCCTTGCCTCGCTGACGAAGGTGCTGGTGGAGGATCCTTTCCGCACCAGGGCGTGGTCGAAGCGGACCGTCCGCACCTACGGCACAGCGGTTGCGGGCATGTCAGTCGTCGTTGCCGCCGCACTCACCCTCTCGGCGGTCATCGAGCACCGCACCGACGAAGCCGACAGGCGGACAGCGGCACTGCTTGCAGCCAAGGACCCCTGCATCGGCGCACCCGCGGCGGGCAACCCCGACTGCGCGAAGTCGACGTTCGACGATCTCGTGCTGGGCCCGGCGGCAGCGACCAGCGACATGTCCGACCTGTACGAGCAGCGCACCCCCGGCGGAGATCGCTGCTACGCCGGCACCCCGCACTTCGACTCGTACTCCTGCACGTTCGGCGACCCGGATGGCACCTTCGACGTCGCACTGATCGGCAACTCACACGCCGCGCAGTGGCTGCCCGCTCTCCAGGAGATAGCGGCAACCCGGCACTGGCGCATCACGACGCACATCGCGCTGGCCTGCGCGATCAACGAGACGCGACAGGTGTTCTATTCACAGGCCGGACAGGACGGCTGCCTCGCGTGGAGTCACCGCACCACTCGTGAGGTGGTCCGCGACGCCCCCGATCTCGTCATCCTGTCGGCCAGCCTGGCCCGCAAGGCTGAGGGCACTTCGTCGCTCCTGGCCGGCGCCCCGCAGTTCGAGCGCGGCGCGCTTCCGCTGCTGAAGACGTGGCGCGACGCCGGGTTGCCCGTCGCCCTGCTGCGCGACTCACCTTCTCCGCAGACCTTCAGCGTGCCCGAGTGCGTCGAGAAGCACCCCAAGGATTTCGACGAGAAGTGCTCGGGAGCCTTGGCGGACTGGCGACACCCCGACCCGTACGCCGACGCGGCCCGCTCACTTGACGCCCCGAACGTGCGCGTCATCGACCTGGCATCGACCATCTGCCCCAAGAGCACCTGTCACCCAGTTGTCGGCAACGTCATCGTCTGGTTCGACGGGTCCCACCTCACCGCGACCTTCGCCTCGACGCTCGGCCCAGCCCTGTGGGATGCGCTGGTGGCGTCCAAGTTGATGGGTTGAACAGGCTTCGACGGCTCAGCATCTCGTCCCACGACGGGCGTGGGCCGAGATGGGATCGTCTAGATCAGAGCACGGTGTTGATCAGAGCACTGCGTTGTTGCCGCGTGCGTTGATCTTGGCCAGGCCCCGGCTGATCAGGAAGCCGACCGTCAACAACGTCACGTAGAACCATGCCTGCGACGCGCTGAATCCCGGCCCGTTGTCCTCGTCGACGATTGCCGAGGTGATGAACACGCCGAGGACCGCCAGCACGTAGAGGATGAGCTCGATGCTGATTTCCGCCGAACCCCGACCGGTTGAGATCTGGAGATCACCGAGGTTGCGAGTTTCGCCGACGTTGCGCTGGCCTGGGTTGACCGGATCGTTGGTGGTCATGTTGAACCTCTCCTTGGCGGTGCCGGCCGCCGATCTTGACGGCCTGTTCAAACGACTACCCAAGCGCACCGGCCTCCAAACGGTTCACACGGCGGGCCGAGCCCGGTTGGCGTCGTTACATTTCGGTGACTAGCCCGCACGTACTAGCCCTTTCGGGCTAGGTTGAGTCGCATGGTTGACGCTCCCCCGATGGTCTCGATGCAATCCGTCCAGAAGTGGTTCGGCCAGCTGCACGTCCTCAAGGACATCGACCTCACGGTCAAGCCGGGCGAGGTCGTCGTCGTCATCGGCCCTTCCGGCTCAGGCAAGTCGACTCTCTGCCGCGCCATCAACCGCCTCGAGACGATCGACGAGGGCGTCATCAAGATCGACGGCGAGATCCTCCCTGAGGAGGGCAAGGGCCTGGCGCAGCTGCGCGCAGACGTGGGCATGGTGTTCCAGTCGTTCAATCTGTTCGCCCACAAGACCGTCCTCGAGAACGTCACCCTGGGGCCCACCAAGGTCCGCGGGATGAACACGGCCGACGCGGTCAAACGCGCCCATGAACTCCTTGAACGGGTCGGCATCGACTCGCAGGCCGACAAGTATCCCGCCCAGCTCTCCGGCGGCCAGCAGCAGCGCGTCGCCATCGCCCGCGCACTCGCCATGGATCCCAAGGTGATGCTGTTCGACGAGCCGACCTCGGCCCTCGACCCCGAGATGATCAAAGAGGTGCTCGACACCATGGTCGACCTCGCCAAGGGCGGTATGACGATGATCGTCGTCACCCACGAGATGGGGTTCGCGCGCACCGCCGCCGATCGGGTCCTCTTCATGGCCGAGGGCGAGATCATCGAGGAGAACACCCCCGACGAATTTTTCACCAAACCCGCCACGGATCGAGCCAGGGACTTCCTCGGCAAGATCCTGAAGCACTAGGAGAGGTATGAAGATGAAACGGACGCAATTTGCGATCGTCGCGGCGATTGCCGCGCTGATCCTCGGAGCCTGCGGAAGCGCCGGCGAAAGCTCAGACGGTCCCGAGACCAAGGTCGACGACAACGCCGCCGCCCAGTTCAAGGACGGCACCGCCATGAAGGCGATCGCCGAGTCGGGCAAGGTACGCATCGGCGTCAAGTACGACCAGCCGGGACTCGGCTTCAAGTCCGCCGGCGACGACCAGCCCGCCGGATTCGACATCGAGATGGCCAAGATCGTTGCCGCCAAGCTCGGCATCGCCCCCGACAAGGTCGAATGGGTCGAGACGATCTCCGACAACCGTGAGCCGTTCCTGCAGAAGGGCACCGTCGACTTCGTCTTCGCGTCCTACTCGATCACCGATGATCGTCGAAAGGTCGTCGGCCAGGCAGGACCGTACTTCCTGACGGGTCAGCAGCTGCTCGTCAAGAAGGGCAGCGACATCAAGAGCGTCGATGACATCAAGGGCAAGGAAGTCTGCTCGGTCACCGGCTCGACCTCGCTCGCGCAGGTCAAGGCCAAGGGCGCCAAGGTCCGCGGCTTCGAGACGTACTCGCAGTGCCGCGACCAGGTGCTCGACGGTGCAGTCGACTCGATGACGACCGACGGCTCGATCCTGCTCGGTTACGCCGCGCTCAACCCCGATGAGCTCGAAGTCGTCGGAGACCCGTTCTCCGAGGAGCGCATCGGCATGGGCTACAGCAAGGACAAGCCAGAGCTGTGCCAGTTCCTGACCGAGACGATCCAGGACGCCATGGACGACGGCACCTGGGCCAAGGCCTTCGAGGCGACGCTGGGCAAGTCAGGTGCAGAGACACCTGAGCCGCCCAAGATGGACGCCTGCGCCTAACCGTACGAGGGCTGGGGCCACTCCCGTGAGTGGTCCCAGCCAGTACGTAACCCCCAGCCAGCAACGAAAGAGGTGACACCGTGCAGGTCCTGATCGACAACTTCGACAGCATCCTCGAAGCTTTCGGCTACACGTTGCGCCTCACCCTCGTTGCCGGCGCCCTCTCGATCGTGTTCGGCACGATCCTCGCCGCCATGCGCGTCGGACCAGTCGGCGTGCTCAGCAAGGCCGGGGCCGTCTACGTCACGATCTTTCGCAACACTCCCCTGCTGATCCTGCTGCTGCTGGTGGTCTTCGGGTTCCCCAAGCTCGACATACGCCTCGGCTACTTCTGGATGAACATCCTGGCGTTGACGATGTACACCTCCACCTTCGTGTGTGAAGCGTTGCGAGCCGGCGTCAACTCGATCCCTCTCGGCCAAGCCGAGGCCGCACGCTCGGTCGGTCTGGGATTCACCCAGACCATGAAGCACGTGGTCCTTCCACAAGCCTTCCGCGCGATCGTCCCACCGCTGGCGAGCGTTCTCATCGCACTGACCAAGAACACCTCGCTGTGCTCGATCTTCGGCATCCTCGAGGCGACCGCGGCGATGAAAGGGCTGCTCAACGACTCCCCTTCGCAGCTCTGGTGGATCTTCGTCGGCATCGCGATCGGCTACATCATCATCGTCGAGGCAATCTCCTTGGCAGCCGCGTTGCTCGAGCGTCGATGGAGGGTCAGCTGATGGCCGCTTCCGTACTCTTCGACGCTCCCGGACCCAAGACGCGGGCGCGCTACCGCATCTACACCGTCGTGTCGGCCGTCGTCCTGGCCGGAATCCTCGGACTCATCGTCTGGCAGCTTGAGCGCAAGGGACAGTTCGCCTACGAGCTGTGGGAGCCGTTCGTCACCCCCAAGATCCTCAATGTCATCCTCGAGGGCCTGCTCAAGACCTTGCAGGCGGCAGTCTTCGCGATCATCGGTGCACTGATCTTCGGTGTGGTCTTCGGCGTGGGCAAATTGTCCGATCACCGGATCCCCCGCTGGATCTCGTGGGTCGTGGTCGAGTTCTTCCGCGCTGTCCCACTTCTCATGCTGATCGTCGCCACCTGGTTCGCCATCGGCCCACAGTCCGGAGCCAACGCCTTCCAGGCCCTCGTGCTCGGGCTGATCCTTTACAACGGCGCAGTTTTCGCCGAGATCTTCCGAGCCGGCATCAACGCCGTTCCCAAGGGTCAGGCCGAAGCCGCGTACGCGATCGGCATGCGCAAGTCGATGGTCATGCGCATCATCCTGATCCCGCAGGCAGTCAAGATCATGCTCCCGGCGCTGATCAGCCAGGCCATCGTGGCGCTCAAGGACACCAGCCTCGGATACGCCGTGCTGGCACCAGGTCTCACCTATGCCGGCAAGCAGATCTTCGGCACCTTCCGCAACACGATCCAGACCGCATTCGTGATGGCGCTGATCTACATCGTGCTCAACCTGCTGTTGAGCATGCTGGCCACCTGGGCCCAGAAGAAGTTCGTGGGCGAGAAGGAGCTCGACGTCGACGCGGTCGGCGGGATCCTCCCCAAACAGCCGGGTGGCGGCAGCGGTCTCTGACAGCTAGCGGAGCTCGACGTCGTCCACGAGCCACGTGCCGTCACGCTCGACCATCGACATCACGACCCGATTGCGCTCGGTACGGGACTTGGAGTCAGTGCCGTTGGTGATCGTCTGATCGACGAACAACAGCACCTTCACCCGATGTGAATTCTGGACCGTGGCCGAGCCTTCGACGACGGTCCCGACCGCGTCGGCCTTGAGCTTGGTGATGATGCTGCGCAGCGGTTCGTTGGCGGTTGCGTACTCCTTGGCGAACGATGCCGTGGCACCGTCGTCGACCCAGGCGAAGTCGCGGTCGAGCTGTGTGTGGTCGTACGTCGTCAGCTCGACCGCCGCCGTGGTGGCCGCCTTCAAAGCATCACGACGAATCGCGTCGTCATCGTCGCCACCACGCAGCAGCACGAACGCAAGCATCGCGACGAGCACGGCGATGACCGTGCTCAGGACGACGGTGGAGCGCTCGGGCCCCGTCCTGACCATGCGGCCGCTCATCGCAGCGGCGCCGGTACGTGGGCCGACCCGCGCTGTTGCCCGCTGACGTTCGCGGTGCACGTGCGACCGGGCACGACGGGTTCGCGCTTGGTGGAACGGGGCGAAGACTGGTTGACGCCGTAGGAGCAGACCTCGCCCGGCGAGACCAGCATGTTGACCCGCAGGTAGCCCTCCTCGATCGAGTCAGCAAGGCGCTGCAGGCCACGCGGGAAGTCGGTCAGCAGGGCCCGCAGGTGTGGATCACGGTCGGCGAGGGTGCCAGTCAGCTCGTCGGAGGTGCGCAGGAAGTCCGGCAGGACCTCGGCGAAGGTAGCGGTGATCGCGCGGATCTCTGCGATCTCCTGCGGCGTCTTGTCAAAGATCGTGCGGAGCTTGGGGTCGTACTTCGCCAGCGACGCCGTCAGCGACTTGAGCGAGCTGGTGAGCTCAACGAACTGATCCTTGCTCTCGACGCCCGTGCGCAGGATGGTCCGAGCATTCTCGAGCGTCCGCAGCGTCTCGGGCCAGCTCTCGTCGAGCATGGTGACGATGTGGGTGCCCGACGTCAGGATGCGGTCGAGGTCGCCTGAGTCGGCGAAGGCAAGGTGCAGCTCGTCGAGCACCGTCGCCAGGTCCTTCTCGTCGACCTGCGACATCAGCCCGTCCAGCGACTCCAGCGCAGTCGCGATCGACGTGGGGGTCTGGACAGACTGCACCGTGTCACCATCCGCCAGCCACGGGCCTTGCGCCTTCTTGGGCTGGAAGTCGAGGTATTGCTCACCGGCCGGCGACAACGTACGAACCACTGCCTCGCTGTCTGCCGGTACGTGTGCCGACGGAGCGAGCCTGACCTTGGCAACGATGCGCGAGCCATCGAGCTTGACGCTCTCGACCTTGCCGACGTGGACGCCGCGATAGGTGACTCCGGACCCGCCGAACAGGCCTCCGGTCTCGTCGAGCTCGACGGCGACGTGGACCTGCCGCTTGGTGAGCGAGCCGTCGAGGATGCCGCCGTAAAGGTAGGCGATCGTGGCCAGGAAGACTCCCAGCAGACCCACGGCAGCCACGAGGTGCTTCCTGTGCACGCGGCGTCTCATCGCTCACCTCCGAGATTGGAGAGCAGGCCGGGCAGCCCCGTGCCGGATTCCTTGGTGGAGCCCGGACTGATCAGGTCCTTCAAGGTCGGCGGCAACGGCAGCTGCTCGAGCAGGTCGTCCGAGATCGTGATCGGCTCGATGCCCAGGTCGCCCACGATCGGGAAGCTCGGCACGCCGAGCGAGATGCTGTCCTGGAAGCGCAGGAACACGTTGAGGTAGTTGCCAGGCACGCCCTTGTCGATCGCCTCCGCGAAGGCCACGAGCGCATCAAGCCCCTTGCCGAACTGCCCCTTCAACGAGACCATCTGGTCGAGCACGGGGCCAAGCTCCTGAAGGGTCAGCAGGAAGTCGGCGCGGGTCTCCCGGACGACCCGGGTCGTGGTGCTGCTGAGCTTGTCGACGGACTGCAACAGCTTTGCCAGGTCGTCGGTGCTGTCGGCCAGCACCCGGGCGGCCGGTTCGACCTCGACCAGGGCCTTGTCGATCGTGGTGTCGCGGCGGTGCAGCACCTCCGACACGTCAGCCAGAGCGTCCAGGGTTGCGTCAATCTCGGCGCTGCTCCCGTTGATGTTGTCCATCGTGCGGTTGAGCTTGTCGAGCAGCTCGCGGGCTGTGCCCTCGCGGCCGTCGAGCGCCTCGTTGGCCTCTCGTACGATCGTCTGGAGCTGGCCGAGGCCTCCTCCGTTGATCAGCATCGAGGCCGAGGCGAGGGTGTCCTCCACCGTCGGAGCGGCCGAGGCGTCGTCGGCACCGATCAGGTCACCGTCTGCGAGCAGGTCGCCGTCGGGCTTGTCGGTGACGTCGACGAAGAGCTCGCCGAGCGGGGTGGTCGAGCGCAGTCGGATGTTGGCGCCGTGGTGCAGCTGCGCCGACCTGCGTACGTCCATCGAGATGCGCGCGATGAAGTCGTGCGCCGTCACCTCGTTGACCCGACCGACCGTGACGCCATTGAGCTTCACCGGTGCGCCCACGGCGAGGTTGAGGGCGTCGTCCATCTGCGCGGTGATCTCATAGCTCGCCCCGGAGAGCTTGGAGCCGGGCAGGGGCAGGTCGGCGGCCGAGGTGCCGCACGCCGACACCGTCAGGATGGTCGCGAGCGCCAGGACCAGTCTTTTCACGACTTCACCCCTGCCAAGGCGCCGAGGACGTCGAGCAGTGACAGGTTCGCAAGACCTGTCGTGTCGCACACGGCAGGTGGCAGCGACTCGCACAGGAGGTTGAGCACGTCCTGCGCGGGCACCAGGTCTCCGGGACGCGTACGCATGTTGAGGCGATCGTCCTCGTCGATGGCACGGTCGACGTTCTGCATCATCAGCGGCAGCGTCTCCACGGCGTCCTCGAGCCCGGCTCGGTGCTCCAAGAGGATGTCGGACAGTGTCGTGATGTCCTTGATCTGGGATGCAATCTGCTGTCGGTGGTCGTGCGAGAACGCGGCAACCTTCTGCAGCATCGCCGAGAGCACCGTGAACGTCGACTCGATCGCCTCGTGCTGGTCGTCCAGCATCGACACGGCCGAGGTGACCTCGCCGTTGAACCGGCGGATCAGCTCGTCGTTGCTGGCCAGCGTCGCGGTGAGCTTGTCGAGGTTGTCCAACGTTCCGGTGATGTCGCCCGACGCATCGTCGATCGTGCCCAGCGTGTCGGCGAGGTCATGCATGCTGTCGCCAATCTTCTGGCCCTTGCCGGCAAGTGTCTCGGCACCGATGGCGAGCAGCTCGTTGAGTGGTTCGGACTTGCCGCCAAGCTCATCGGAGATGTCGGTCAACGAGGCGAGGAGGTCGTCGAACTCGACCGGTGTGCGCGTACGGGCGACCGGTAGCACCGTGCCGGATGCCAAGACCGGCCCGCCGTCATAGACCGGGGTCAGCTCAACGTACCGATCTGTTGCCACCGAGCGCGACACGATGACGGCACCGGCGTCGGCCGGCACCTTGACCCCGTCATCGATCGTCAGCACGACATCGACGTGATCGCCCTTGGGAGCCACCTTGGTGACGCTGCCGACCTTGACGCCCAGCACGCCGACGTCGTTGCCGACGAAGAGTCCGGCGGCATCGTGGAACTGCGCGGTCACCGTGGTTGCCGAGCCTCCGCCGCATGCGGTCAACGGCGTCACGAGAAGCACGAGGACAAGGAGTCGCCTCAGCATGCGGGCCCCCTCGCGGCGCAGGTGAGGTTGTCGCCGACAGGGGCAGGCACCTTGAGGTCGAGCCACGGTCCGTTGCCGGTTGCGTTGGCGAAGTAGGTCGCCATGGTGGCGAGGCCGTCGATCGACGTGGTCAGCTGCTGCTTCTGCGACTTCATGGTCTTGAGGGCCTTGGTGAGGTCGCTCATGAGCGGCTTGATGTCATCGTCGGTGTCGTCGAGGACCCCGATCACCGCGCGAGCCAGCCGCTGGCTGTCAGCCAACAGCTCGTCGATCGCGTCTCGCCGTACGGTGAGCTCGTGCAGGACGAGCGACGACTGCTCGAGCAGGTCGATGATGCGATCGGAGTTGCGCGCCAGGTCGCCGGTGACGTCGTTGGTCGCGGCGAGCAGAGCGCGCATCTGGTCCGACCGCTTGCCGGCAACCGCCGTCAGGCGGGCCACACCGTCGATGGCCTCGCGGGCGGCGACCGGTGTGCCACGCAACGCCTCAGCCAGCACGGTCATCGAAGAGTTGATCGCATCGCCGTCGAGCTCGTTGAGTGCTCCGGTGCCGCCGTTGATCACGTCCTGCAGGTTGAAGGGCACCGAGGTCTGCGCGAGCGGGATCGTGTCATCCGCCAGATCAGGACCCTTCTTGGCGGTGACGTCGAGAAAGTGCGTACCGAGCAGTGTCGCAACCTTGACCGCGGCTCGTGACTGCGCGCCCAGCTCGATGTCCTTGTCGAGCGTGAACTCGACGCGTACGTGCTTGCCCTCGAGCTTGATGGCACGCACCTCCCCCACGCCGACCCCGGCGACCTGCACCTCTTCGCCGACGCGCAGGCCCGCCGAGTGCTCCATGAGGGCGGCGTAGTGCTTCTGACCGAACGGGATCACGCTGAGCGCCAGCACCAGCAGACCGAGCACGACGACGCCAACCAGGCCGATGATGCCGATGCGACGCGTGCTCATCGGCACACCGCCGAGTAGGGGCCGTCGGGGCCGAGCGGGATGGTCCTGTCGCGCAACGTCATCGACATGTTGCAGATGTAGATGTCCAGCCACGTGCCCGACGACATCGGCCGGGCAAACGCATCCGTCGTACGAGGCAGGGTCGAGAAGGCGCGAACCAGGGCGTCGGTGTTGTCGACGAACAATTTTGCCGTCTTTCTCAGCGAGGCGATGTCCTTGTCGAACGCCGGCCGTGCGTCGGTCGCGAGATCCGCCGTGGCTGCCGACAGCGCGGCCATCCCGTCGATCGAGTTGCCGATGGTCTTGCGCTCGGCGGCCAATCGAGTCATCAGCGTCTGCAGCGACTCGATCGTCGAGTCGAGGTGTTCGTCCTGGGCGCCAAGCCCCTGCAGGACGGGCGTGAGGTTGTCCAGCACGCGGTCCAGCACCTCGTCCTTGTCGGCGAGGTGGTTGGTGAGCTCGGTGGTCTCCGACAGCAGCGACTCGATCGTCCCGCCCTGTCCCTGCATGACGGCGATGATCGACTCGGACAACGTGTTGACCTGCTCGGGCTCGAGCGTCGCGAACAGCGGCTCGAAGCCGTTCAGCAGCGCCGTCAGGTCGAAGCCGGGGCTCGTGCGGCTCACCGGCACGACGCTGTCCGTGTCCAGCCGATTGCCCTTGTCCTTGCCCGGCGTCAGCGAGAGGTAACGCTGTCCCAACAAGTTCTGGTAGCGGATCACGATCGTCGTGGTGTCGTACAGGCCCTGCTGGTCCGACAACGTGAACGTCGCGCGAGCGACGTCTCCCCCGCGCAGCGTGATCGACTCGACGCGTCCGACCCGCACGCCGGCGGCGCGTACGTCGTCACCCACCCGCAGTCCGCTGACGTTGCTGAAGTCAGCGGCGTACTGGTGGGACGACCCCGCCACCTGGTTGCCCATCGTGTTGGCGAGGACCACGAGAGCCACGAGTGACGCCACGGCGAACGCCAGGAACTTGACCAGTGTCGGCCTCATGGCGCCTCCCTCACGTACGGGCCGATCAGCAGCTCGCCGACACCGCCGTCGGTCGGCACCGAGGCATCGAGCCCGGACAACAGTCCGCGGATCTCGCCGAGCAGCGCTGCGTCGTCCTGAGCCGTTGCCTTGGAGCGGCTCGCTCCCCCGCAGTTGTCACCGCGCGCAGGCCCGAACACCGGGCAGTCCGCGGCCGTGTAGGGAGCGTCGTCGCCGGTCTTGATCAGCACATCGGTCGCCATCCGGGGCCCGTCGGCGAACACTCCCATCCCCTTCGTGGCGAACTCGACGAAGTTGCGGAAGCCAGCAGCTATGCCCGTGCGGTTGTCATAGATCGCGTCGACCACCGTCGCGGCCTGCCGCATCGTGTCGGTGAACGGCTTCTCCTGCTCGGAGAGCAGCCGATCGGCCTCGTCGGCCAGCGCCGTGCCCCCCGCCAGGATCGAGGTGAGCTGGGCGCGCTTGGCAACGATCGTGCGGGCCGTGACAAGTCCGCTGTCGACCGCGTCGAGCAGGTCCGGCGACAGCGTGGCGAGGGTCTCGAGGTTGGTCGCCAGCAGTGCCAAGTCCTCCTTGAGCAAGGGATTCTGGTCGTCGAGGCGGCCGAGGTAGGAGTTGAGCGTCTCCATCGTCGTGCCGATCTGCTCACCGCGACCATCGAGCGCGTCGGCGATGGCTCCGAGCGTGATCGACAGCTCGGCCGGCCTGACCGCGGTCATGACCCGGTACGTGCTGTCGAGCGTGTCCTGCAGCTCCAGCGTCGAGTCGCGGCGATCCTGCTCGATCACCTGCCCCGCGGCGAGGTGGGCGGCCGTCGCCTTGTCCGGTACGGCGAGGTCGACATACGAGGTGCCGAAGACCGATGCCGGCAGGATGCGGGCTGAGACGTCGCGTGGGATCTCCGATGCGGCATCCCCGTCGATCACGAGCCCGAGGCGTACACCGCCGTCATGCGACTCGACCGACGCGAGGTGGCCGACGATGACTCCGCGAACCTTCACGTCTGCACCCGCCGCGAGGGCACCGCCGATGTCGTCGACCTGCGCCGCCACCCGTACCTCGTCACTGAACATGCCCTTGCCCCACGCGAGCAGCCCGGTCGAGATGAGCGCGGCGACGACCAGCAGCACCAGCGCATAACGCAGCAGGATCCCCCGGTTGTCGATCCGGGGGTCGATCATGGTCGCGTCGATCACGCCATCACCCCGATATCCGCACGCCGGGGTTGCCGCCCCAGAACAGCAGCGTCATGACCATGTCGAGCAGCACGACGATGACAATGCTGGCGCGGATGGCCCGTCCCGTCGCCTCGCCGACGCCCTGGGCGCCACCGCTCGCCATGAACCCGTACCAGCAGTGGATGAGGGTGACGGCGAAGGCGAACACCAGCACCTTGGCGATCGACATGAAGATGTCGCCGCCGCTGATGAAGGTGTGGAAGTAGTGCAGATAGGTGCCTTCGGGCTGACCGAAGAGGATCGTGACCGCCGCCTGTGAAGCGATGTAGGAGCCGACCAGCCCGATCAGGTAGAGCGGCAGGATCGCCACCATCGCCGCGACGAGCCTGGTGGCGATGAGGAACTGGATCGGCGGTACGCCGATGACCTGGAGGGCATCGATCTCCTCGCTGGTGCGCATCGAGCCGATCTGCGCGGTGAACCGGCAGCCCACCTGCGCAGCCAGGGCGAGAGCGGCGATCAGTGGAGCGAGCTCGCGGGTGTTGACGATCGCCGACACAAAACCGGTGAGCGGAGACAAGCCGATTGTCTCCAGGCCGTTGAATCCCTCGATGCCGAGCGACGTACCGGCCGACACAGCCAGCAGGATCATCACGCCGATCGTGCCGCCGCCCACAACCAAGGCGCCGGAACCCCAGCTGATGTCGGCGAGGACCCGGAACGTCTCCTGCCGGTACGTCGTGAGCGCGGCCGGGACCGACTGCAGCGTGCGACGCAGGAACGTCGCCTGGGCGCCGATGAGGGCGATGCCGTCGAGTGAGCGGTCGATCACGCGGCTCATCTAGGCCATCCTCTGCGGAACGAGCATCACGTACGCCTGGGTGATCCCAACATTGACGACAGCCAGCAGGACGACACTCAGCACGACGCTCTGGTTGACCGCATCGGCGACCTGCTTGGGTCCGCCGACGACACGCAGTCCCTTGTGGCACGCCACGATCGTCGCGAGGAAGCCGAAAATCGCGGCCTTCCCCTCCGCGAGCCACAGATCGGTCGGCTGCGCGAAGCTGGTGAACGAGCCGAGATAGGCGCCGGAGCTCACTGAGCCGCCGCCGACGTTGAGGACGTAGCCCGTGGTCATCGCGGTCACGGCCACCACGACGTTGAGCAGCATGCCGACGAGGATCGCGGCGACGAGGCGCGGGGCGACGATGCGCTGGACCGGGTTGAGGCCCATCACCTTCATGGCGTCGATCTCTTCGCGTACGGTCTGCGATCCGAGTGCGGCGCACATCGCCGATCCGACCGCGCCGGCCATCAGCAGCGACGTCACGAGCGGCGCACCCTGGCGGAGGATGCCGATCCCGTTGACAGCGCCGGTGAACGACACCGCGCCGATCTGCTGGGCGATCGCGCCGACCTGGATCGAGACGATCACACCGAACGGGATGGCGACAAGGATCGTGGGGAGCAGTGACACGCGGGTCATGAACCAAGCCTGTTCGAGGAATTCCTTCCACGGGAACCGACGCTTGGCGATGTCGACGACCGCGAAGACGCTCGCCTCGAACGCCAGCACGATCATGGCGCCGAAGGTCTCGAGGCCGGCGTCCGTCTTCGAGCGGGCGCCACTGACGAGCCGTTGACCGACGTGGGTGCGAGTCGCCATCACTCAGCCCTTGGCCGACGGGATGCGGACGGCGCTGCTGAGCGCGAGGGCAGAGGCGAGATCGCCCTTGACCCGCAGCTTGCCCTTCATGAACGCCATCGTCGGGTTGAGGTTGCCGGTGGCAAGCTTCAGGAACTCAGCGCCGCCCAGGGCTATCGTCACCGAACGTCTGCCCTCACCCTCGGGGGTTACGGTGCACGTGCCGTGGTCGATCTCGACCAGATAGCGGTCGTCCCCATCGGGTCCCCCGCCGATCTTGAAGCACGCTGCGAGCTTGAGCTTCTTGGCGCTGCGCTCGTCGAGGTACTCGGGGAACCTGCGGAAGATCTCGTCGAGCACGACGCTGCGGAAGCCGCCCTTCATGACGTGTTGCAGATGCGAGTCCTTGGCCTTCGAGATGACACCGGCGACCTCGACAGCGTCGAGCGCTGCCGGGTCGACAGCGACACCCTCCTGGCCGGGCACCCGGAACACGCCGCCCGTGCGCAGGGCGAGCTCCTCGTCGCCGCTGACCTTGATCGTCCCGGCGAGGACGAGCAGGGCGGCGCTGGCCGTACCGGAAAGCAGGCGCAGGAACGTCAGCGCATCGGTGCTGATCGTGACGTCCGGCTGGCGGTCGTCAGCGGGATGCACCTCGACGGTGCCGTTGGCGAAGTGCGCGTCGTACGTCTCGTCGATGCCGCGGTCGCGTCCTACGACAAATCGCACGACTCCGTCCATCGTGGCGAGCTGTTCTGGAACGGCGAAGTCGGCAAACCGGTCGAAGCCAGCGCCGAGGGCGGCTGCACGGATCGACTCATCGGCGATGAGCTCCTTGAGCTCGGCGTCAGTTGCCTGACCGAGCATGGTGGCGATCTCCGCAGCGTCGACGCTGGCGAAGTGCTCATCAAGCTCGTCGGGCTCGATGCCGTCCAGCCACGCACGCAGTTCGCTCATGCTGCTCGCCTCTGGTCAGGGATTCCTACCGTGCGGTAGGATTTTGCACACAGTAGTGACACCCCTACCGAGTGTCAACGAGAACAGGCAGATCCATGACAGTGGAAACGCGCGCCCGTGCCGAGCACCTCGGCCCCGAAATCCGCCGTCCGCTGGTTCTTGATGCGGCCCTCGAGGTGTGGATCAAGCACGGATACGCCGGCACGACGATGGCGCGCATCGCGAAGGCCGCCAACGTCAGCAAGCCCGTGCTCTACGCCTGCTACGCGCACAAGGACGAGGCCCTCAGGGCGCTCATGGCGCGCGAGGAGGAGCGGCTCGTCGGCGCCGCCCAGGACGCACTCCCCGAGTCGGTCGACCTCGAGGACGTCAATGACGTCATGCGCTCGGCGTACGAGGCGTTCTTCCGCGCCACGCTCGAGCACCCTGCGTCGTGGCGGATCGTGTTCGACGCCCCCCACGTACAAGATCCGGTCATCACCGCCAAGGTCACCTCCGCTCGTACAGCGATCATCGACCAGCTGACGGCACTGCTGACGCACCACCTGTCGTCGATTGCTCGTCCGCTGCCCACCCGAACTGCACGACTCTACGCGCGAAACCTCGTGGCCCTGGCCGAGTCCAACGCCGCCATGCTCCTCGAGGCTCCCGGCGAGTGGGACCCCGCGGATCTCGCCACCGCGGTCACCGACCTCGTGCTCACCAGCTGGCTCCAGGGCGTGCCTGGCCCCGGTTGAATTGGCCGACATCGCACCATAGCGTTCATGTATGACTTCCTCGCTGTACGAGCTCAGCTTCGCCGCGGCAGATCCCGCCCGACTCGCAGCGTTCTGGGGTGGAGTCCTCGACCGTCCCGTCGACGGCACCACCCTCCCGGCAACGGACACGGCCATCGCTGTTCGCTTCGTCCCGAGCAACGAGCCCAAGGTCGAGCCCAACCAGATGCACTTCGACACCACGACGACCTCCTGGGACGACCAGAAGGAGACGGTCGAGCGCGCCATCAGTCTGGGTGCCGAGCATCTTGACTTCGACCTGCCGCCGGACGAGCTGCACGTCCCCCTCCAAGATCCTGAGGGCAACGAGTTCTGCGTCATCGAGCCGATCAACAACTTCCTCAAGGACACGGCCCGCATCGGCGCGTACTCCAGCGACGGGAGCCAGGCCGTCGGTTACTTCTGGAGCGCCGCGCTCGACTGGCCCCTGGTCTGGGACCAGGACGAGGAGACGGCGATCCAGTCACCCACTGGCGGGTCCAAGATCTCCTGGGGCGGCCCTCCGCTGGACGTCCGGACCAGCAGGACTCGCCTGCACTTCGACCTCAAGCCCGGCGGAGAACGACTCGCAGAGGTCGATCGGCTCGTGTCCCTCGGCGCCAACCAGAGTGATGACGCACCGTGCGAGCCGGGCTGGGTCTCCATGACCGATCCCGACGGCAACCCGTTCTGCGTGACGGACTAGCAGCTCGTCAGCGCGGCGTCACGACTTCGGCGTGACCCAGAGGTGGATCGTGCCCTCGACCGTCACCGTGCCGTCGGAAGTCACGGCCTTGACCTTGACCGGCACGTCGGGCGCTCCCGCCCAGTCAGCCTCGGTCGTCTCAGCGGTACAAATGAGCGCCGTCGTGGACTTGGCGAGGTAGCTGACCTCCATGCCCTTGGGCAGCCAGCGCATGTGGTCGGGGCAGGTCGCCTCCGCAAGCAGGCCCATGGCTGCTTCCAGTCCGTTGCACGCGGCGATGGCGTGGATCGTGCCGATGTGGTTCTTGACGGAACGGCGCTTGGGGATGCGGATCTGTCCGAGGTGCGGCTTCATCTCCTGCACCTCAAGGTGGATGGAGGCGAAGTACGGCGCCTTCTGGCTGAATGCGACGGAGAACAAGCGCTTGCCCTGTGGCAGTGCGGTGAACTTCTTGTACAGCTCGAGTGTCGAAGGCATGCCGCGAGTGTAGGAGCGTTGCACTGCCACTGTCAGCGTCGCATTCGTCACAGGCTCTCGAACTGGCCTCGAGGTGCCGTGCACACCACCTCGGGATGGGTGACGGACTCGGGCTGGATCCAGAGGCCCTGGGTGAACCCGCACTTCTCCAGCACCCGGATCGAGCGCTTGTTGCGTACGTCGGGGCTCGCCACGAACCGTGGAGCGTCGGGATAGTCACGACACAACACGTCTCGGCAGAAGGCCGTGATCATCTGGGTGCCGATCCCCCGGCCGACCAGATCTGGCAGACCGATCAGGTAGTCGAAGGCGACCGCTTCAGGGTCCTGCACGCGTATGGCGTAGTCGTCGTACGCGATGACGGGATAGTCCTGGACGTAGCCGATGTCCACACCATCGAGGACGACCACCCACATCCGTGTGGCGCTGGTGCCGGCGAGCTCCTTGGCGTAGTGCGTGCGAGCAAGCTCAGGCGTACGGGGCTCGTCACCGAACCATGGCTGCGCGTGCTCCGCCGCCATCCAGCCGACCAGCGCTGGGATGTCTGAATCGGCGAGCCTCCGGAACGAGATCACGCGAAGGAGCGTAGTTCACAAGCTGTCGAGGGCTGCGGCTTCTGCTCCGAGCTCCTCGCGGACCACTCCGAAGGCAATCTGCGGCGAATAGCCCTTGCGGGCCAGCATGCTGGTGAGCCGGCGCATCTTGGTCGCCTCATCAAAACGTGACAGCGACCTGAGCTTGCCCTGCACGAGACGGTGAGCCGCCTCGATCTCGTCGGCGGGGTCGAGCTCGGCGAGCACTTCCTTGGAGATCTCGTCGTCGACGCCCTTTTGGCGCAGCTCCATCGCCAGCACGCGAGAGGACAGGCCTTTGCTGCGCTGCCTCGACTGGACCCACGCCCGAGCGAACTCCTCGTCGTCGATCAGACCGGCGGCCTCGAACTTGTCGAGCATCGCCGACGCGACCTCCTCAGGCACGAGCTTCTTGGCAAGTGCCTGAGCGAGGTCGCTGCGACTCTGGGCGCGGACGGCAAGTCGGTCATAGATGACCTGGCGGGCCACGCCTTCGGGATCCTCCGGCGCGACCGCGTCGGCCTTTTGCGCCCAAGGCATCAGAACTCGATGTCGGTCGGGGGCTCCTCGACGACTTCGAGCGCCGGCTTGTCGGCCTGTGCGCCGATGCCCATGTGCTCCATGATGCGCTTCTCGAGCTCATCTGCCAGATCGGGATTGTCCCGGAGGAACTTGCGGGAGTTTTCCTTGCCCTGACCGAGCTGATCGCCTTCGTAGGTGTACCAGGCGCCGGCCTTGCGGACGAAGCCCGTGTCGACGCCGACGTCGATCAGGCTGCCCTCGCGGCTGATGCCGGTGCCGTACATGATGTCGAACTCGGCCTGCTTGAACGGCGGTGCGAGCTTGTTCTTGACGACCTTGATGCGGGTGCGGTTGCCGACCATGTCGGTGCCGTCCTTGAGCGTCTCGATGCGTCGCACATCGAGGCGGACCGAGGCGTAGAACTTGAGCGCCTTGCCGCCCGTCGTGGTCTCGGGCGAACCGAACATCACGCCGATCTTTTCGCGCAGCTGGTTGATGAAGATCGCCGTCGTGCCGGACCCGTTGATCGCGCCCGTCATCTTGCGCAGCGCCTGGCTCATGAGCCGTGCCTGCAGACCCACGTGGCTGTCACCCATCTCGCCGTCGATCTCAGCGCGGGGCACGAGAGCCGCCACGGAGTCGATCACGATGATGTCGAGCGCGCCCGAACGGATCAGCATGTCGGCGATCTCGAGCGCCTGCTCACCGCTGTCGGGCTGCGAGATCAGGAGTGCGTCGGTGTCGACGCCGAGACGCTTGGCGTACTCAGGATCGAGGGCGTGCTCCGCATCGATGAAGGCAGCGACCCCGCCGGCCTTCTGTGCGTTGGCGATCGCGTGGAGCGCGACCGTCGTCTTGCCTGAGGACTCCGGGCCGTAGATCTCGACGACGCGACCGCGCGGCAGACCGCCGATGCCCAGTGCGATGTCGAGGGTGGTGGCTCCGGTGGGGATGACTTCGATCGGTGCGCGGGCCTGGTCGCCGAGACGCATCACGGCACCCTTGCCATGTGCGCGGTCGATCTGGGCCATCGCGTTTTCGAGGGACTTGCCTTTGTCCTTGTCGCTGGCGATGGACTGGTTGGGCTGTGCCATGGTGGGTCCGTTTCTGCTCGTGGGCGGCGGGTCATCGACGACGTTAGAAGGACCCTCAGACATATGTGGGCCTCATCGACCCGTCTGTGGACTCCGTCCTTCTGACGTCCAACCTGTGCACGAGATTATCCGAACGTCTGTTCGATCAACGCGCGACACGCCGACCGCCGCTCGTCAACGGGATCTCTGGAAGCGCTCCCCATTTGCCCTTCTGCCCAGCCCCACTGCCGGATGAGGCTGGTCGATGCGTGTTCAGCGCTCGCTGGCGGGAAGCCCGAGCGACTCGTGGATCGCTCGCCACACGGTCTTGGGCGTCTCACCGTCCTCGAGAGCGTCAGCGGCCGTACGACCACCGAGCTCGCGCATCACATGACTGTCGGCCCAGACCCTGGAATAGCCCACGCCGAACTGCTGGTCCATCCGCACCCAGAACTCGCTGTACTTCACCTCGTCAAGTATGCGCGGTGATGGTGACAGCCCGTCACCGCACCGGAAGGAACGGGTTGAGCAAGCGGAAGACGACACCGATGAGGCTCGACGCCTGGTTGATGAGGCCCCCGCTACCGCTGCTGCCGCCCTCGGCCCCCGGAACTGCGGGCTTCCACGACGCCACCGTCGACTTGGGCACGAATCCGTGGCGAACCCTCTGCGGGTGATCTCCCACCGGCAGGTAGGCGAGCTCCTCACCGGTGTCGAAGTCAAGCACCGCCACCGCATCGGAGTCACTGAGGGAGATCCAACACGTGTCATTGAGGCCTTCGGTGGTCCAGTACGGCTTGAGATAGCCGTGACCCGTCGTCGCCGAGTCGAAGATCTTCGCCTCGCCCGTCGCGCGGTCGACCAGCGCCGCATAATCATCCATCGTTCCCGCGGCGCACAGGGTGTCGCCGCCCGCGTTCATCGCGAGACCGTGATGGGCCGAGTCGTTGACGTAGTCCTCGAGCGGCACGTCGGGGATGCGATTCGGCAGATCGATCACCCGGGTCACGGCACCTGTACGCGGCTCAGCGATGCCGCCGGCCGTGTAGGTGACCTCGCCGTCCAGGTCGGGAGCCTGGGTGTCGAACTCCACGATCCCGTGGAAGTAGGACACCTGGAAGTAGATGAACCGCTGGTCTGGTGCGACTGCCATCGGACGTACGGCAGAGCTCATGTCCTCGTATCCCGCCTCGGTGAGCTCCTTGCCCATGTCCCAGCGCTGCGAGATCGAGAAGTCCTCGTTGTTGACGATCTGGTAGAACCGATCACCCTTGATCGCGTCGTGCACCGGACCGATCTTGATCGGGCCGATCGAGTGCTGGTCGCCCGGCAGGTAGACCTTGCCGATCGACGCGTGATAGATCCGCTTGCCGTCCGGCGAGTAGTTGTTCTCGTGCGGTGTCTCACCGGACGGAAACGAGCGCAGCCTGTCGCCCATCTTGATCTGCTGGGTCCCGACAACCTCGTCGACCATCGAGTACTCGATGACCTGCGCCTTGGTCGAGTCGCTCACGAGGAGCCGTCGGCCATCGGGTGACAACCCCATGTGGTCGGTGCGGTAGCCGTCCATCTGCTGCTCACGCACGATGCTGTCGGAGCCGCCGGCCGCTGCCTTCTCGATGTCGATCCACACGACGTCGGCGAAGCTGGGGCGCGACACGGCAACGTACTTGCCATCCTTGGTGGTGAACATGTCATCGACGTATTGGTCGTGGCCCTCCCCCGGCCCCTGCTGGATGAGCAGGTAAAAGGCGAGCTGGGCGGGATTCTTCTTGATGTCGGCCAGCTCCTGAGCCTTGTCCGGGATGAAGTTGATCCCGGTACGCAACAGCTTGCGCGTCTTGGCATCGACGATCGTTGCCGTTCCTGCCCAGTTGTTGCCGACGAGCATGACGTCGCGCAGGGGCGGCGCAGGAGCCTCCGCGGCTGAACGCTCGGTGTCGGCATCGACCGCCACCAGGGTCGCGGCGAACAGGGCGGCGAGGCTGACCATACGAACACTGCGCATGCCTTGTAAACGACGCGCACATCACCGGGTCACGCCCGCAGGATGTCCTGGATCAGGCGGCGGAGGCTGAGACGTCGCCGCGGGCGATCGAGGAGATGCTCGCGATCTGCGCCTCGGCGGCTTCTTCGACCTCGAGCAGCGAGCTCACGTCGAGGAGCACCTTGGAGAGCGGGACCTCCAGAGCCGCGGCGAGGGCCGCGAGGAGCTCGGAGCTGGGCTCCTTCTGTCCGCGCTCGACCTCGGAGATGTAGCCGAGGCTGACACGGGCCTTGCCGGACACGTCGCGGAGCGTCAGCCCCTGCGAGATGCGGCGCGCGCGAAGCACCTCTCCGACCAGCTGTCGCATTGCAGTCATCAGGCACCTCCTTGTGTCTCCAACCTACAACCCTGCGTGGATCAGGTTTCTTCCCTCAGCCTAGCGACCAGCTGCGACAGCAGCGCGTCGACCGTCTCCTGGCGGATCGTGTCGCGGTCACCGTCGAGCTGAAGGGCCGTCGTACGTACACCATCAGGGCCCGCGATCGCGATGTGCACCGCGCCCTGCGGCTTGCCCTCGCTCTCCCCGGGGCCGGCGACTCCCGTGGTCGAGATCCCGTAGGTCGCCTCGAACCGCTCCTGTGCGCCGAACGCCATCTGGGCGGCGACATCGGCGTGAACGGTCCCCTGCTCGTCGATCAGGTCGGCGTCCACGTGCAGCAGCTCGATCTTGGCCTCGGGCGCGTAGGCGACGATGCCGCCGAGGACGACGTCCGAAGCGCCCGCGACGGAGACGAGGGTCGCGCAGACCAGGCCACCCGTGAGCGACTCAGCAGTCGCGACTGTCGCACCGGCCCTGCGAAGAGCGCCGATGACCTCATCGGCCAGGCTCACGCCGCAGTCTTCGCGGCCTTGGAGTCACGGCGCAGCTTGCGCGCATCGCGGACGTACGCGACCGCCGTGCTCACGGTGATGAAGAACGCCGCCGCCATGAAGCCGTGGGTGATCCAACGGAGGACGTCCGAGATCGTGTTGTCCCAGATCTCGAACGGCAAGAGGTATCCGCCGATGGCCACGGCCTGGAGCGTGGTCTTGATCTTGCCGTTCTGACCGGCGGGCATGACGCCGTACTTCTTGACCACGAAGCGCATCAACGTGATGCCCCACTCGCGGACCAGGACGATGATCGTCACGGTCCAGAACAGCCAGTTGTCGAAGATGATCGCGAGCCCGACGAACGCCATGCCGGTCAGGGCCTTGTCGGCGATCGGGTCGGCCAGCTTGCCGAAGTTGGTCACCAGGTTGTGCTTGCGGGCGAGGTCGCCGTCAATCTTGTCGGTGGCCATCAGCACCATGAACGCCACCCACGACCACACCCGGAACTCGATCGACTGCCCGTCCTGCGTCAGCAGGAGCCAGCCGAACACTGGGACTCCGGCGATGCGTGCGACCGTCAGCACGTTGGCAATGTTGAGCCTGCTCGGCTGGTGCGCCGTTTCCATGGATCCCTCTCGCTGGTGCTACCGGCCTTCAGTATGCGGCAGTCGGTCGGCGGCGCGCCAACTGGACTTCGGCCTCCGCCGGTGACGTGTCGGTCGCCAGGCCCAGCGGTGACGTGTAGAAACGCGTGCCGTCCTGGTTGACAACCTTGACCCGCGGATCATGGCGGATGCCGGCCCGTCGTTCGACCCGGATCTCAGCCATCTCGCTCCACAGCAGCCCGACCCAGCCTTCGCGGCCGCGCAGACGTACGCCGTGCTCGTCGGCGACGAACAGCGGCGCCCTCGCGTCGCGAGTGCCTCGCAGGTTGAAGATGCCGAGCACCACCAGGACCGCCACGGGCGCGTAGAGCAACGGCTCGTTGCGGTCGTACGCCAACCAGCCGAACCCGGCGGCGAGCGCAAAGCACACCGGCGCGAGCACTGCGAAAAGGCCAGTTCTCCGGCGGATCTCGAACGGCTCCAGGTCCGCGCCCATTCGCTCGCTCATCCGGCTTGGATGCTCGCCAGGACCTGCTCGAGGTCATCGGGCTTGATCAGCACGTCGCGGGCCTTGGAGCCCTCGCTCGGTCCGACGATGCCGCGGCTCTCGAGGATGTCCATGAGTCGGCCGGCCTTGGCGAATCCGACGCGGAGCTTGCGCTGCAGCATCGAGGTCGAGCCGAACTGTGTCGTGACACAAAGCTCGATCGCCTGCAGCACGAGGTCCATGTCGTCGCCGATGTCATCGTCGATCTCGCGCTTGGACACGGCCGGGGCCGTGACGTCCTCGCGGTAGACCGGCTGCAGCTGCTTCTTGCAGTGCTCGACGATCGAGTGGATCTCGGCCTCGGTGATCCAGGCGCCCTGCATGCGCATGGCCTTGTTCTGACCCATCGGCAGGAACAGCCCGTCACCCTGCCCGACGAGCTTCTCGGCGCCCGGTTGGTCGAGGATGACGCGACTGTCGGTGACTGACGACGTCGCGAACGCGAGCCGACTCGGCACGTTGGCCTTGATCAGACCCGTGACCACGTCGACCGAGGGTCGCTGCGTCGCCAGCACCAGGTGGATGCCGGCTGCGCGGGCAAGCTGGGTGATGCGGACGATCGAGTCCTCGACATCGCGAGGAGCGACCATCATCAGGTCGGCGAGCTCGTCGACGACGACGAGGAGGTACGGGTAGGGCGCGAGCACGCGTTCGCTGCCGGGAGGCAGCTGGACCTTGCCGGCCCGTACGGCCTTGTTGAAGTCGTCGATGTGCCGGTAGCCGAAGTTGGCCAGGTCGTCGTAGCGCATGTCCATCTCGCGCACGACCCACTGCAGCGCCTCGGCGGCCTTCTTGGGGTTGGTGATGATCGGCGTGATCAGGTGCGGAACACCCTCGTACGCGGTGAGCTCGACCCGCTTGGGGTCGACGAGGATCATCCGCACCTCTTCGGGCGTCGAACGCATCAGGATCGAGCCGATCATCGAGTTGACGAACGACGACTTGCCCGAGCCGGTCGCACCCGCGACGAGCAGGTGAGGCATCTTGGCGAGGTTGGCGACGACGTATCCGCCCTCGACGTCCTTGCCGAGACCGATGACCATCGGGTGGTGATCGCTCCGCGCCTTGTTGGAGCGCAAGACATCACCGAGCGAGACCATCTCCTTGTCGACGTTGGGAATTTCCACGCCGATGGCAGATTTTCCTGGGATCGGGCTCAGGATGCGCACCTCGGCCGAGGCGACGGCGTAGGAGATGTTGCGTGACAGGGCGGTGACCTTCTCGACCTTCACCGCAGGGCCGAGCTCCACCTCGTAGCGCGTCACAGTCGGGCCACGGGTGTAGCCGGTGACGGTGGCGTCGATCTGGAACTGCTCGAGCACCTCGGTGAGGCGTTCGACGACCTCGTCGGAGGCGGCCGAGCGGGCCTTGTGCGGAGTGCCCTCGCGGAGCACGGCGGGCTCGGGCAGCGTGTAGACGACGTCGCCGGCCAGGGCGAGCTGCTCGGCTGACGCGGGGATCGGCACGATCGCACGGATCGGGCCGGTGACCTCCTCCTCCGACTCGACCTCGGGCTCGTCAAAGACCCGTGCGGGGACCTTGCGGTCCTCATCGGGGCCGTCGACCAGAGGATTCTCGAACGGCTCGTCGGCGATCAGGGTCTTGGGGTGCCTGGCCCGCTTGGGCTTCTCCTCGGCGACCTCTTCGTCGGTCGTACGTCCGAGCGCCTTGTCGCGGAGCTCTGTCAGGCGGCTGGGTACGGCGTGCAGCGGCGTGTTCGTCACGATCAGCAGCCCAAAAGCAACGACGAGGACCAGCAGGAGACCCACGACGTACGTGCTCTTGAGCAGGTCGACGAGCACGGCGGAGAACAGGAAGCCGATCGCGCCTCCGGCCTCACGCATGGCGTCAGAGCTGCCGTCGCTGGGGCGCGGAACGCCATGTGAGAGGTGCACGAGCCCGAGGATGCCGCCGACGATCGCGCTCCAGCCGATGACCTGACGTCCCGCGGGACCGTTGCGGTCGGGGTGCCGCAGCGTGCGCCAGGCGATCACGACGAGCAGCACTGGAAGAGCCCAGGCGAGGATGCCGACGCTGCCGGAGCTGACAGCACGGATCAGCTCGCCGACGCGACCGGGAATCTGCCACCACACCGAGGCGGCGACGATGATGCTGACGCCCAGCAGGCCGAAGCCGACACCATCGCGCCGTTGCGCGGGGTCGAGCTCCTTGGCACTGCTGCCGATGCTGCGAGCAATCGCTCCGACCAGACCGGCGATGCCGAGCCAGATCGCGCGTACGAAGTTGGCCAGGCTGCTGAAGGCAGCACCAACTGGGCCAGGTCCGGAACGCCTTGGCTTGCGAGGTCGCGTCTGCTTCTTGGCTTGCGGCCTGCGTGCTGCTGGCTTCTTTCGGGCCTGGCTACCGGACGGCCGCTTGCGCGGCGGGGAAGACGTTCGGGTCGCCATGGTCAAAGGCTAAAGCAGAACTCAAGGGTTTCCCCGCATCCCCGCCGCGTGGGAGCGCCGGACAAGGCACTTTTGCGCCGAGATCGGCTAGTTCCAGATGAGCTTGGTCGGATCCTTGGTGCTCGATCCTTCGCCACGAGCACGCGCCATCACCAGGGACACGAGGCGGGAGTCGGGCGGGTTGTGGTCAAGCAATGGCTCGGTGACGACGTCGGCGCCACACTCACGCATGGCGTCGTGGGCGGGGCCGACGGTGAGGAGGTACGTCGAGACGACGACTCGGTGCCCGTACGCACGAGCCACGTCGACCGCCTCGGTCAGCACGGTGTCAGGACCGCCGAGGGCGCCGACGTGCACGCGCCCACCCCACACGGCGCTGAGCAGCTGCGCAGCCTTGGCCGTGTCGGCGAGTGCCCGTTCGTTGGTCGTGGTGTCGGCCGCGAGCACGATGGTGTCGTCCGAGCGTGCTCCTGCCTCGAACAGTCGCCGTACGCCAACCTCCGCCAGCACCCAGTCGGGGCCGAGTGGCGAAGTCACGGTGACGGAGGGGTCGAGATGGGAGGCCCTGACGATGTCGGAGCTGACGGACCGGTCGTACGAGAGCATCAACGGCACGAGCGCCCGAGGCCCCGAGGTCGATTCGACCGTGCTCACGATGGACGGCTCCTGCACGTCGACGTACGCGTCCATGACGTCGAGGCCGTGCGCCTCTCGCCTGACTGCATTGACCAGTCCGGCGAGGGCGGCACGACCTCGGGTGTTCTGCGGACCATGCGCGCACAGCAGGAGGCTGCGCGTCATCTCCTGCGCCCCCGAGGACCGCGATTGCGTAAACCACGACCGGATGCAGGCACACGTCCAGAGTCAGGTCGCAACGTTTCCAAGGCATTAACGCAAGGACGAAGTTGGGTTACATCCATTTCTTACTGAGCCGCTGTCGGCGCCAGTGGGCAGACTGGGCGGGTGGCCGGAAGAGTCGAGCAGGAGCGTTCACGCGAGGTCGACCTCGATGAGGTCATTGACGTCGCGCGCACGTTGGCGCTCATGCGACGCGGCCCGGGCGATCCGACGACCAGGCGCGACGGTCGACACCTGTGGCGCACCAGTCGCATGGAGACCGGTCCCGTCACCTACGTCCTGGAGCAACCTTCCCCCCGCCTGGTGACCGCCCGCGCGTGGGGATCCGGTGCGGAGGAGCTACTCGACCACCTCCCCCGCCTGGTGGGCGCCGACGACGATCCGTCGGGGTTCGTCCCGTCACACCCGGTGCTGGCTGACGCCTGGCGCAGGTTCCCTGGGCTCCGGGTCCCTCACACCGGCCGCGTGCTCGAGGCCCTGATCGCGGCGATCATCGAGCAGAAGGTCGTGGGTCTGGACGCCTTCGCCGCGTGGCGACGGCTGCACCTCACGTTCGGCGAACCGGCTCCCGGGCCCGCACCCGATGGCATGCGAGTGTTCCCGACCGCCGAGCAGTGGGCGGCGATCCCGTCGTGGGAGTGGCACCTGGCCGGGGTGGACCCTCAACGAGCACGCACCGCGCAAGCCGCAGCTCGTGTCGGACCACAGGTCGAGCGCCTCGCGGCATCCACACCGCTCGATCGCGCAGCGGTCTATCGCGGTCTGCGCAGCATCCCCGGCGTCGGAGTGTGGACCGCTGCCGAGGTCGGATCACGCGCGCTGGGTGACGCCGACGCCGTCCCGTTCGGCGACTTCCACGTGGCCAAGGACGTCGGCCTCGCCTTGGTTGGCCGACGGATCGACGATGCCGAGCTCGCCGAGTTGCTGGAACCGTGGAGCGGTCACCGATTCAGGGTCGTGCGCCTCGTCCAGCTCAGTCCACTGGCGCAATCGGAGCGTCGTGGCCCCCGGATGCCCCGGGTGGACCACCGCCGGATCTAGGCCTCGAGGACCACCGGGAGGATCATCGGTCGGCGGCGCAGCTTGCGGCCGACGTACGAACCCAGCACCCTGCGGATGACCTGCTCGAGCTGACGCGAGTCGTGCGCACCCTCCTTGAGTGATTCCTCGAGCGCCGAGATGATCTTGGGCATGACCTCGTCGAACGCCGAGTCGTCCTCGGCGATGCCACGGGCGTGGATCTCCGGACCGGACAGGATCTTGCCGTTGGTCGAGTCGATCACGACGACGACGGAGATGAAGCCCTCTTCGCCGAGCACACGACGGTCCTTGAGCTCTGAGTCGGTGAGGTCACCCACGGAGGAGCCGTCGACGTAGACGTAGCCGCACTCGACAGCGCCGACGATCGAGGCGTGGCCGTCGACCAGGTCGATGACGTAGCCGTCCTCGGCGAGGAGCACGTTGGGGACTCCCGTGGCCGTGGCCAGCTTGGCGTTGGAGTGCAGGTGCCGGATCTCGCCGTGCACCGGCAGCACGTTGGAAGGCTTCACGATGTTGTAGCAGTAGAGGAGCTCGCCGGCCGAGGCATGGCCCGACACGTGCACCAGCGCGTTGCCTTTGTGGACGACGTTGGCGCCGAGCTTCGTCAGTCCGTCGATCACGCGGTAGATCGCGTTCTCGTTGCCCGGGATCAGCGACGAGGCCATCAGGACCGTGTCGCCGGGCTCGAGGCTGACCTGCTGGTGGCTGTTGTTGGCCATGCGCGACAGCGCGGCCATCGGCTCACCCTGCGAGCCCGTCGACATCAGCACCATCTTGTGCGGCGGTGCCGCGTCGATCTTGTCGACGACCACACCGTCGGGCACGTGGAGGTAGCCGAGGTCGCGGGCGATCTGCATGTTGCGGATCATCGAGCGGCCGACGTACGCCACCTTGCGTCCGTGCTTGTGGGCGGCGTCGATGACCTGCTGGATGCGGTGCACGTGCGATGCGAAGGACGCCACGATGATGCGGCGCTGGCTGTTGGCGAAGACCGCGTCGATCGCCGGGGTGATGTTGCGCTCCGACGTCGTGAAACCGGGGACCTCGGCATTGGTCGAGTCGGTCAGGAACAGGTCGACACCCTGCTCACCGAGGCGGGCGAAGGCACGCAGGTCGGTGATGCGGCCATCGAGTGGCAGCTGGTCCATCTTGAAGTCGCCGGTGTGCAGCGCGACACCGGCCGGAGTCTTGATCGCCACCGCAAGCGCGTCGGGGATCGAGTGGTTGACCGCGACGAACTCGAGCTCGAACGGACCGAACTTCTCGACCTCCCCCTCCGAGACGACGTGCGTCGGCGCGTCCTTGAGACGGTGCTCCTTGAGCTTCGGCGCCAGCAGGGCCAAGGTCAGCTTGGAGCCGATGACCGGAATGTTGCCACGCTCGCGCAGGAGATAGGGCACGCCACCGATGTGGTCCTCGTGGCCGTGGGTCAGCATGATGCCGACGATGTCCTGGAGCCGGTCACGGATCGGGCCGAAGTCCGGCAGGATCAGGTCGACGCCCGGCTGATGCTCCTCAGGGAACAACACGCCACAGTCGACGATCAGCAGCTTGCCGTCGTACTCGAAGACGGTCATGTTGCGACCGATCTCACCAAGTCCGCCGAGCGGTATGACACGGAGTGCGCCTCGCGGGAGTGCGGGAGGCGGATCGAGCTCGAGATGCATGTGACTCATAGTGAGATTTGCCTAGCTTTCGAGAAGGCCAGATGCCACCAGGCCGTCGCGAATGATCGCGACTTCCTCAGCGGTGGCTTCGGGCAGGGGTGCACGCATCGTGCTGTGCTCGAGGACTCCGAGCAGCTGGAGCGCCACCTTTGCGGTGATCGCGCCTTGCGTGTAGGTCATCATCGCCTTGACGGCGGGCAGGAGCCGGTCATTGATCGACCGAGCCTCGGTCAGGTCGCCGGCGTCAACCGCCGCAACCATGTCGGCGTAGGGGCGGGCAGCCGCGTGCGAGACGACGCTGACCAGTCCACTTGCTCCCATGGCGAGCCACGGCAGGTTGACCGGGTCGTCGCCGGAGTAGATCTTGATGCCGGTCTCGCGCATCAACCAAGCGCCACGGTTGAAGTCGCCCACGGCGTCCTTGACCGCGACGATCAGTGGGTTGTCTGCCAGTGCGGCGTACGTCTCGACGCCGATCGCGATGCCGCTGCGGCCCGGGATGTCGTAGAGCATCACCGGGGTGTCATCGCCCGCGCGGGCGACCTCGGTGAAGTGCGAGAGCAGCCCGGACTGCGGAGGCTTGCTGTAGTAGGGCGTCACGATGAGGAGCCCGTCGGCGCCGGCCTTCTTGGCCTGCTGGGCGAGCTCGATCGAGTGACGGGTGTCGTTGGTGCCAACTCCGGCGACGACGGTGGCCCGGTCGCCCACTGCCTCGATGACCGCTGCAAGCAGCCGGCCGTCCTCGGCCACGGTGGTGGTGGGCGACTCGCCCGTCGTACCGCTGATGACGAGACCGTCGTTGCCCTGGTCGATCAGGTAGCTCGCGACCTTTTGCGCAGCATCGAGATCGAGCTCACCCTCAAGGGTGAACGGCGTGACCATTGCGGTCAGCACGCGCCCGAAGGGCGCAGCCTCGGTGGCGAGCGGCGAAGTCATGTGTCGAGGCTACCGCTTCCGGCGTCCCCGGTGACGGGCAGGATGTACGCATGACCGAGGACATCTACGACATTGACACGGCGTCCGCTTCACGGGGCGACGGTGTTCGCGACCTGGTGCTCACCGACCGCTGGAACACTCCCCTCGGCAAGCCCAACGGCGGCTACATCCTCGCAGCGATGTTGCGCGGCCTCCGCGAGGAGATGGGGGCCGACGAGCCGATGGTCGCGGCGATCACCTACCTCGCGTCACCCGAGACCGGTGCGGCCGAGCTTCGTACGACGGCGCTGCGACACGGACGACGCGTGCAGACCGGGGAGGCGGCACTCTGGGAAGGCGATCGGCACATTGCCCAGTTGCTGGCGAGCTTCGGGCCGCGTACGGGTGGGCGCACCGTGGAGCTCGGCACGCCACCCGATCTCCCGGCGCCCGACGACTGCTTCGATCCGAAGGACTTTCCCGACGCACTGCCCAGCTCGAGCATTTTCGAACGCGTCGACTACCGACTCAGCACGGCACCCGGGTGGGCGCTCGGCGAGCCCAGCGGCGACCCGACGGCAGAGCTGTGGATGCGGCTGGCTGGCGGCCGCGAGATCGACCTGCCGGGACTGGCATTCCTGTGCGACGCTTACGCGCCGCCGGTGCTGGAGATCGGCGAGTTCCAGTCGATGACGGTGCAGCTCACGGTGCACCTGCATCGTCGGCCGGCACCCGGATGGATCGCCACCCGGCTCACGACCCGGCACGTCATCAACGGCTATCACGAAGAGGACTGCGAGCTCTGGGACCAGGCAGGCAACCTCGTGGCGCAGAGCCGCCAGCTCGCGATCCTCCTCTGAATCGGCACCCCAAGTCGCGCATCGTCGCCCAGTTGGCACGATGAAGCCATGACCGACACGTGGAGCAGCTTCAGCCAGGCGGTGGGTCTGGCGATCGTCGCCGCGGTGATCGTCAGCGCCATTGCGTACGTCGTCGTCAAGGTGCTGGCGAGGCGTTCGCCGGTCGCACGGCACCTAGAGCGGCGAGCTCGCATACCGTTCCGTTTCGCGGTGACCGTGGTCGCGGTGTCCGTGGCGATCCGCTCAGGTGCCCCCTGGTCGGGCAGCGACGACGTGGGGCGGGCCGTCAACCTCGGCATGCGGATCCTCGTGATCATCTCGGTGTCCTGGCTCGTGGCGGCGATCGTGCTGTCGCTCGAAGACTTCGGGATGCGCCGCTACCGCCTCGACGTCGCCGACAACCTCTTAGCACGTCGCGCCCACACGCAGGCCGGTGTCATCAGGCGTTTCACCGTCGTCGTGATCGTCGTCCTCGCCGCGGGCGCGGTCCTGCTGAGCATTCCCGGTGTCGGCACGATCGGTGCGAGCGTGCTCGCGTCCGCCGGCATCATCTCGGTGGTTGCGGCCGTCGCAGCACAGTCGACCCTGGCCAACCTGTTCGCGGGGTTGCAGATCGCGTTCAGCGGCTCGATTCGCATCGGTGACGCGGTGATCGTCGAGGAGGAGTGGGGGTGGGTCGACGAGATCACGCTCAGCTACGTCGTCGTACGCCTCTGGGACGACCGGAACATGGTCCTGCCGACGACGTACTTCACCACGACACCGTTCCAGAACTGGACCCGCAAGCATTCTGAGCTGATGGGCTCCGTCGAGCTCGACGTCGACTGGCGGGCCAGCCCGGACGGGATGCGACACGAGCTCGAACGCATCCTGGAGACCACCGAGCTGTGGGACAAACGGGTCAACGTCCTGCAAGTCACCGACGCGGTCAATGGCTGGGTCCGGATTCGCATCCTGGTGACCGCCAAGGATGCACCGACATTGTTCGATCTGCGCTGCCTGGTGCGCGAGCGCATGGTCGACTGGCTGCAGAGCAAGAACGAGGGCGGGCTTCCCCGGTTCCGGGTCGAGGCAGTCGAACGAGTCGCCCCCAAACGGGCGAGCGCGTCAGATCCCGGCGGACTGTTCAGCGGTGACGACGACGCTGAACAGAGAGCAGCTCGGGCGACCGGACAGATCCCCACGATCGATGCCGACCTGCCTGAGGAGCCTCAGGCGCGTACGTAGGTGACGATGTCGTAGCCGTCGTGAGTCTCACGAGCGGTCTCGTCCCACTGCGTCCAGTCGACGTCGGGGAACCACACGTCTCCCTCGGGCGAGAGCCGGACATGTGTGACCACCATCGAGTCGGCCAACCCAAGGTCGATCGCCTCGGCAAAGACCTGCGCACCGCCGATCACGAACGCCTCCGCGTCGCGGCCCAGCGCCAGCGCCAGCCCGTCAGTCAGGGAGTGCGCGACCTCGACGCCCTCGGCCTGCCAGTCGGGGTCGCGGGTCAGGACGATGGACGTACGGCCCGGCAGCGGACGACCGATCGACTCGTAGGTCGCGCGACCCATCACGATCGGGTGACCCATCGTCAGAGCCTTGAACTGTTTGAGGTCTCCGGTGGGTGGCCACGGCAGATCACCGTCTCGGCCGATCACAAGGTTTTCACCGATGGCCACGACGAGCGTGACCGTCATCGACGCCGCCTCATACGGCGATCGGTGCCTTGATGCCGGGATGCGGGTCATAGCCGGTGACCTTGATGGAGTCGAGCGTGAAGTCGTCGATCGTGGTGACGGCCGGATCGAGCCACAGCTCGGGCAAAGCCCTGGGCTCGCGGGTGAGCTGCTCGCGCGCCTGGTCGAGGTGGTTGAGGTAGAGGTGGGCGTCCCCGAGCGTGTGCACGAAGTCGCCGACCTCGAGCCCGGCCACCTGCGCCACCATGTGCGTCAGCAGTGCGTAGGACGCGATGTTGAACGGAACGCCGAGGAATACGTCGGCCGAACGTTGATACATCTGGCAGGAGAGCTTGCCGTCGGCGACGTAGAACTGGAAGAACGCGTGACAGGGCATCAACGCCATCGCGTCGAGCTCTGCGACGTTCCACGCGCTGACGAGGTGCCGGCGCGAGTCGGGGTTGCTCTTGATCTGCTCGATGACCTGCGCGAGCTGGTCGATCTGCTCGCCGTTGGGGGTGGGCCAGGAGCGCCACTGATAGCCGTAGACGGGCCCGAGGTCACCGTTGTCGTCGGCCCACTCGTCCCAGATCGTCACACCGTTGTCGCGGAGATAGGTCGTGTTGGTGTCGCCCGCGATGAACCAGAGCAGCTCGGCGACGACGGACTTGAGGTGGACCTTCTTGGTCGTCACCAGCGGGAAGCCCTCGTTGAGGTCGAACCGCATCTGATGACCGAAAACGCTTCGCGTCCCGGTGCCGGTGCGGTCGCCCTTTTCGACACCTTCGTCGAGGATCCGCTGGACAAGATCGAGGTAGGCCCGCATGACCGCAGACTATCAATCGGCCATGACAGATCGTGTGCGAAACTCTCACCATGCCGAGCGCCGAATACAACACGACGCCTCGCGAGATCCGCAACTTCGCGGCGCTGCAGCTCGTCCTCACTGGCGCGTTCCTCGTTGCCCTGTTCTGGTTCTGCGGGGGTACCGATGCCGACTACCCGTCACCATGGCTCTCGGCGGCGCTCGTCGTCCCGCTGGTCATCGCCGCAGTCTTCGCCGAACGCGTGTGGCTCAACGGCTCGCCGCTGCAGGCCGACCTCGACCCGAGCCGGATGAAGTCTGAGGCCGTCGACATCTACGCGTCGCAGACCTTCCGCAAGCTGATCTACGTCGAGGCGGCAATGCTGCCGGCCGTGGCCGTCGGATTCGTCGGCTCGTACGGTGCGTGGCCCATCGTGATCGCAGGTTTCCCCGGAATCCTCCTGCTCGCCTGGGAGACCTATCCAACCAGGCGCAACGTCTCACGTACGGCTGCGATGCTCGACTCTCGAGGCGCCGAGTCCGGGCTCATTGATGGATTCGGTGCCCTGTGAGCGCGGATGTCAGCGCTCGGCTCGCCTGGCCCGACGACGCCAGCTCGATGGCACGCGTACAAGTCGCGGCGTGGCGCAAGAACTACGCCGAGCTGATCCCGGCGGCTGAGCTCGATGCCCTCGACGCAGGACAGCTCGCCGAACGCTGGGCCACGACGATCAGCACACCCAAGGAAGCGCGGATGCGCGTGCTGGTCGCGCTCGAGCGTGCTGACGTACGCGGCTTCGCGTTGGTGCACCCGTCGTACGACCCAGACAGCGACCAGGTCGCCGACGGCGAGATCGGCGAGTTCATCATCGATCCGGAGCATCAGCGCGCGGGGCACGGATCACGGCTGCTGCAAGCTGCGATCGACACGCTCAGCGCCGACAAGTTCACCCGTGCCGTGTGGTGGATCGGATCCACCGACGACGCGCTCCGGCGCTTCATCAGCGAGTCCGGCTGGGAACCCGACGGAGCACACCGCGAGCTGGCGGCCGACGACGGAAGCACCGTCAAGCAGATTCGGCTGCACACGAGTCTCGCGTGAAGTCCGATCGTTCGGTCATCATCGACTCGCTCGGAGTAGGAGTGGCGACCGGCCTGTACGGCGTGTCGTTCGGCGCGATCTCGACGGCGTCGGGCCTCAGCGTGCTTCAGACCTGCGTCCTGTCGCTGCTGGTCTTCACCGGCGCGTCGCAGTTCGCCTTCGTCGGCATCATCGCATCGGGAGGCAACCCGATCACCGGTGCTTTCACGGCGATCCTGCTCGGCAGCCGCAACATGTTCTATGGGCTCAGCATCGTGCGCAAGCTCGATCTCAGCGCGCCGGCTCGTCTCGCCACGGCTCACTTCGTGATCGACGAGTCGACTGCCATGTCAGTCACCCGTGAGACGACCCGGCAGGCTCGGCTCGGGTTCTACTGGACCGGCATCTCGATCTTCGTGCTGTGGAATCTCTCGACCTTCGCCGGGGCGCTGGCCGGCAACGCCATCGGCGATCCGCGTACGTACGGCTTGGATGCCGCAGTCGGCGCCGCGTTCCTCGGGTTGCTCTGGCCTCGGCTGACTTCGTGGACTTCTCGAGTGGTCGCGTTGTTCGCCGCCGCCGTCGCACTCGGCGTGCTGCCCTTCACCTCAGCCGGACTGCCGATCATCATCGGCGGCGCAGCGGCGGTGCTGCTCGGCCTCGCCTGGCAGAAGGAGGCCACGGAATGAGTCAGCTGTGGCTGGGGATCGGCATCATGATCGTGGGCTGCTTCGCTCTCAAGATCGCCGGGCTGTCGGTCCCTGCGGGTCTGCTCAATCATCCGCTCACGGTGCGGGCGGCTGACCTGATCCCGGTCGCCCTGCTGGGTGCCCTGATCGCGGTGCAGGTGTTCGGTGACGGCTCGTCCCTGGCGGTCGACGCCCGCGTGCTGGCGCTCGGTGTGGCTGCGGTGCTGCTGATGTTGCGGGTGCCGTTTTTGCCGATGGTCTTCGCAGCAGCGCTGGTCGCCGCGCTCGTACGTCAGCTCTAGAGACCGAGGACGCTTTCGAGTCCGACGGTCACGCCTGGCTTGTCGCTCACGGCCTTGACGGCGGCAACCACGCCGGGCATGAACGAGTCACGGGTGCTCGAGTCGTGGCGGATGGACAGCGTCTCCCCCACCCCGCCGAACACCACGTCCTGCGAGGCCACGAAGCCGCGGGCTCGTACGGAATGCACGGGCACACCGGCGACCTTGGCTCCGCGAGCGCCATCGGGATCGTCGCTGGTGGCATCGGGCAGCGGCGCCGAGCCGGCATCAGAGCGGGCAGCCGCGATGAGCTCAGCCGTACGCGTCGCCGTGCCCGAAGGCGCGTCGACCTTGTCGGGATGGTGCATCTCGATGACCTCGACCGACTCGAAGAACGGTGCCGCAGTCGCGGCGAACTTCATCATCAGCACGGCACCGATCGAGAAGTTGGGCACGATCAGCACTCCCGTACTGGGCTCGAGTGCGCGGACTTCTGCGATCTTGGCGTCATCGAAGCCTGACGTGCCGACGACCACGTGGACGCCGTGCTCGACACACCACGTGACGTTGTCGAGCGCGACACCTGGCTGGGTGAAGTCGAGGGCGACCTCGGCGCCCGCGTCGGCGAGCGCCTCGATCGAGTCGTCGACGTCAACCTTGGCCACCACCTCGAGCCCGGCAGCCGTCAGCGCCTCGACGGAGGCCGTGCCCATGCGTCCCTTGGCCCCGAGGACCGCGACTCGTGTCATGGTGCTCAGCCTAGGCGGTGACGTCGATGAGCGCGGCCACCGCGGCGGCGATCTCGGCGAACGACGTCGTGAGCGGCGACAGGCCGAGCCGGATGAAGTCGGGCTCCCGGTAGTCCGGGATCACCCCGCGCTCGATGAGCTTGGCGGTGATGTCACGCGCATCCGGATGCCGCACCGTGACGTGGCTGCCCCTCAGCTCGGGATCCCGCGGCGTGGCCACCTCGAATCCAGCATCGTCGAGCATCTCGACGAGGTAGGAGGTCAGTGCGACGGACTTCGTGCGGATCGCCTCGATGCCGGCCTCGGCGATGAGCCGTACGCCTTCCTGCACAGCGATGATGCCGCTTACTGGGGGCGTACCGCTGAGCATTCGACGGATCGTCGGCGCCACCTCGTACGAGTCAGCCATCGCGAACAGATCTGCTGCGCTCCACCATCCGGCGATCGGCTGCGTCGCCGTTGCCAGGTGCCGCTCTGCGACGTACAGGTAGGCCGGGGCTCCGGGCCCAGCGTTGAGGTACTTGTAGGTGCAGCCGACCGCGAAGTCGACCTGATCGGCGTCGAGATTGATCGGCACGGCACCGGCTGAGTGGCACAGATCCCAGATGACCACGGCGCCGGCATCGTGCACCTGCGACGTGAGGCCCGGCAGGTCGAGCAGCGTCGCGGACCGGTAATCGACGTGCCCGAGCAGCACCACGGCCGTACGGGCACTCAGCACGTCAGCAAGCAGCTCGGCCGTGACGTTCTCCACGAGGTCCGGCTCGATCCACCGAACCTCGAGGCCGCGCGCCGCGGCGACCGACTCGACGAGGTAGCGATCCGTCGGGAAGCTGGTGGCATCGATCACGAGCTCGGATCGATCCGGGCGTACGCCCGCTGCCGCGTGGAGCAGCTTGTAGATGTTGACCGAGGTCGAGTCCGCAAGGACGGTCTGACCGGGTGCGGCGCCGAGCACGGCCGCACCGAGCTCGTCCCCCACCGTGGTTGGCAGCTCGACCCAGCCCTCGGACCAGCCACGGATCAGCCGCCCACCCCACTCGTCGGTGACGAAGCTGGCAAGTCGCTCAGCCGTCGCCATGGGTAGTCGCCCCAGCGAGTTGCCGTCGAGGTAGGCCACCAGGTCCGAGTCGCTCACGAAGCGGTCGCGAAAGGTCGCCAGCGGGTCGGCGGCATCACGTACGTCAGGGGGTGTTGTCACCGAGTGATGCTCTCACGACGCGCCGGCTCCCACCGCTCTGCGGGGGTGAACTTTCAACTCAAAGAAGGCTCATTCGGTTGCACTTTGACCGCTCACCATCGCGAAGAGTCATTCGGTTGAGAATCCACCGCTCACTGGGGGATGCGGAAGGACCCCGCCGCAGTGCGACGGGGCCCTCCAAGCAATCGATCAGGCGTCGGCCGTGGCCGGCTCCTCGGCAGCAGCTTCGCCGCCGCCTTCGATGACCGGAACCAGCGACAGCTTGCCGCGGTCGCCGAGCTCGGCGATCTCAACCTGGATCTTCTGGCCGACAGAGACAACGTCCTCGACGTTGTTGACGCGCTGGCCACCGTTGAGCTCGCGGAGCTTGCTGATGTGCAGCAGACCGTCGCGGCCCGGTGACAGCGACACGAAGGCGCCGAAGTCGACGACCTTGACGACCGTGCCGAGGTAGCGCTCGCCGACCTCGGGCATCGTCGGGTTGGCGATCGCGTTGATCGCGTCACGAGCAGCCTCAGCTGCTTCGCCGTTCTCCGCGCCGACGTAGACGGTGCCGTCATCCTCGAGTGAGATGTTGGCGCCGGTCTCGTCCTGGATCTGGTTGATGATCTTGCCCTTGGGGCCGATGACCTCACCGATCTTGTCCACGGGGATCTTGATCGTGATGATCCGCGGAGCGTAGGGGCTCATCTCATCGGGCTCGTCGATGGCTTCAGCCATCACGTCGAGGATCGCAACACGAGCACCGTATGCCTGCGTCAGCGCGCCGGCCAGCACGTCGGCAGGGATGCCGTCGAGCTTGGTGTCGAGCTGAAGCGCGGTGACGAACTCACGCGTACCGGCGACCTTGAAGTCCATGTCGCCGAAGGCATCCTCGGCGCCGAGGATGTCGGTCAGCGTGACGAACGTCTGCTTGCCGTCGACCTCGCCGGAGATGAGTCCCATGGCGATGCCGGCAACCGGCGCGCGCAGCGGGACACCCGCGTTGAGCAGTCCGAGCGTCGAGGCGCAGACCGAACCCATCGAGGTGGAACCGTTGGAGCTGAGCGCCTCGGAAACCTGGCGGATCGCGTACGGGAACTCCTCACGCGTCGGCAGCACGGGCAGCAGCGCGCGGCCCGCGAGGGCACCGTGGCCGATCTCGCGACGCTTCGGCGAACCCACACGGCCGGTCTCACCGGTCGAGTAGGGCGGGAAGTTGTAGTTGTGCATGTAGCGAACCGAGGTGACGGGCGACAGCGTGTCGAGCTTCTGCTCGAGGCCCAGCATGTTCAGCGTCGTGATGCCCATGATCTGGGTCTCGCCGCGCTGGAACAGCGCCGAACCATGGACACGGGGCACGACGCCGACCTCAGCGCTCAGGGCGCGGATGTCAGCGAGGCCACGGCCATCGATGCGGATGTTGTCGCGGAGGACGCGCTCGCGCACGACGGACTTGGTGACAGCGCGAACCGCAGCTCCAAGCTCCTTCTCGCGACCTTCGAACTCGGCACCGAGCTTGTCGATGACATCGGCCTTGATCTCCGACTCGCGAACCTCACGGTCAGCCTTGTGCAGGATCGTCATGGCCTCGGCGAGCGGACCAGCCGCAACGGCCTTGACCGCTTCGTACGCGTCGTCCTCGAAGTCGAGGAACACCGGGAAGTCCTTGACGGGCTTGGCGGCCGACTTCGCGAGCTCGATCTGCGCCTCGCAGAGCTGCTTGATGAACACCTTGGCGGCCTCGAGGCCACCGGCGACGATCTCCTCCGTCGGAGCCTGGACACCACTCTGAACGAGGTCCCAGGTCTTCTCGGTCGACTCGGCCTCGACCATCATGATCGCGACGTCATCGTCGGCGATACGGCCGGCGACCACCATGTCGAACACGGCGTTCTCGAGCTGGCTGTGTGTCGGGAAACCGACCCACTGACCGTCAATCAGGGCGACGCGGGTAGCGCCGATCGGGCCGGTGAACGGCAGACCCGAGATCTGGGTCGACGCGGAGGCCGCGTTGATCGCCAGCACGTCGTACGGGGCGTCGGGGTTGAGCGCCAGGACCGTGATGACGACCTGGACCTCGTTGCGCAGACCCTTCTTGAAGGTCGGGCGCAGCGGGCGGTCGATCAGGCGGCAGGTGAGGATCGCGTCCTCGCTGGGACGGCCTTCACGGCGGAAGAACGAGCCCGGGATGCGACCCGCGGCGTACATGCGCTCTTCGACGTCGATCGTCAGCGGGAAGAAGTCGAACTGTTCCTTGGGGTGCTTGCCGGCCGTGGTGGCTGACAGCAGCATGGTGTCGTCGTCGAGGAATGCGGAGACCGAACCTGCGGCCTGCTGGGCGAGGATGCCCGTCTCGAAGCGGATGGTGCGCTTGCCGAAGCTGCCGTTGTCAATAACGGTTTCAGAGGTGTGGAGTTCCGACATGGAAGTCCCTTCCGCAGGTCAAAGCCTGCTCATTGGGACGAGCTGCGTACCGGCGGTGTAACTCCGTCGGTCTTCGATCGAGGCCTGCGGGGCTGAATGCCTCCCGAGGGCCACTACCGAGGACCGATCACGTCTGCCGGGTCAACTCGTCGTGGGGTGTTTCTGTGTGAAGTTGTATGGCGGCCACTTCACGGGGAAGTGACCGCCACGGGGGTCTTAGCGGCGCAGACCGAGACGCTCGATGAGCGAGCGGTAGCGCTCGATGTCGTTGTTCTGCAAGTAGTTGAGCAGACGACGACGCTGGCCGACCAGGAGGAGCAGACCACGACGGCTGTGGTGATCGTGCTTGTGCTCCTGGAGGTGGCCTGTCAGGTGCGAGATGCGGCCAGTCAGCAGTGCGATCTGGACCTCGGGGGATCCGGTGTCGCCGTCGCTGAGTGCGTACTGCTTGATGATTTCGTCCTTGGGCATGTCTGCGACCGTGGGCGCAGCAGTCTTCTTTGACACTTTTCTCCTCTGAGGGTTCCGTTGCACGGCGCGCCCGGGCTTGTCCACCGGGGCACTATCAATCCGTGGCCGTTACACGGCGACACTCAGACTATCAGCGCGGGTATGCCAACTGCGAATCCAGTCGAGGAACCGCAGCGAGCGACATCTGGCCCAGCCATGCGGGCAGAGCCTTCACCGCGGCCCGAGACCCGGTGAGCTCGAGCCGCTCGCTGTTGATGGCCTGCTGCCACGAGACGTCGCCGCGCCAGATCTCGGTGAGCGTACGCAGTCCGATCGCGACCGTCACGGTGACGTCGAACCCGGGGTCGTGGTCGCAGACGTCGATCTCTCCTCCGCTCACGCACAGCCACCAGCTGGCCGCCTTCGGCGCCACGTCGATGAATTCGAACGCCACCACGGTGCGCCCCGACGGCCAGGCCCCGACCGGAACCGTACGGCGCATGTCCCACATCAGCAGGTGTGGATCGAGGTCCTGCTCGCCGAGCTCCCCGACCCACCGCACTCCCCACGCTCCGAGAGCCTCAACGACGCCGCGGAGCTCTTCGCCAGCATCGGTAAGCGTGTACCTCGTACGTCCGCCCTCGACGGCACGTCGGACGACACCCGCACGCTCCAGGGTTCGCAAGCGCTTGGAAAGCAACGTCGGCGACATCCTCGGGTTGCCGCGCCGAAGGTCGTTGAATTGCGTGCTGCCCGCGAGCATCTCCCGTAGGACGAGCAGCGTCCATCGCTCATCCAACAGCTCCATCGCCTTGGCAACCGGGCAGAACTGGCCATATGACGTCATGTGCCTCCTCAGATGGGACTGCGATAAGTAGATCGTGCCGCCGCCTCCCTGCGCTAGTACAGATCGTGAACCCTTTTGCTGGTTCAGATCTGGGACTGGATGGGATGGAGGGCGCGGGGGCACCCTTTGATCACCACCACTTCGAGGAGTCACCATGAACGACATCGCTGCACCAGACATCAAGGCAAAGCACCGTGCCATGTGGGCGTCGGGCGACTATCCATCCATCGCCGCGGATGTCATCTCCGCGCTCGGGCCGGCCATCGTGAAGGCGACCGGCATCGCAGCCGGCGATCGTGTGCTCGACATCGGCGCGGGCTCCGGCAACGCATCGATCCCGGCAGCGAGGACCGGCGCCGACGTGATCGCGTCCGACTTGACCCCGGACCTGCTCGAAGCAGGCCGGATCCAGGCCGCGACCGAGGGCGTCGCACTCGAGTGGCGCGAAGCGGATGCCGAGGCCCTCCCTTTCGGCGACAACAAGTTCGACGTTGCGATCTCGTGCGTCGGAATCATGTTCGCGCCGCACCACCAGAAGAGCGCTGACGAGCTCGTACGGGTGGTACGCCGCGATGGCAGGATCGGGTTGATCAACTGGACCCCTGAGGGGTTCATCGGGCAGATGTTCGGAGTCATGAAGCCGTACGCCCCTCCACCCCCGCCTGGCGCCCAGCCCGCACCCTTGTGGGGCAGCGAGCAACACCTGAGTGAGCTGTTCGGTGAGCGACTGACCGACGTTGTCGCGAAGCGCGAGAAGGTCACGGTGGACACGTTCGGGACGCCCGAGGAGTTTCGCGACTTCTTCAAGGCGACCTATGGCCCCACCATCAGTGTCTACTCGTTCATCGGCGACGACATGGAGCGTGCGGCGTCGCTCGATCGCGAGCTCGCCGAGCTCGCCGGACGTCACGATCTTGGCGGCGGCACGATGGAGTGGGAATACCTGCTGTACACGGCAAAGAAGAAGTAGCTTCCGCCCTTGGGCGGCCAGATAACCTCGGCGCATGATTCGTGCTCGACGCCTCGGCGTGGCTCTCGCCGCCGCGGCTCTGCTCCTGCCGACCGCGTGCTCCAGCGACGCCGAGCAGTCACCCGATCCGGAGCCCGGGCAGCAGCCGGGAAGCTTCACGTCCTACGTCGCCATGGGCGACTCCGCCGTCGCAGGTCCCGACATCACCCCGAACGATCGCCGCTCCGGCATCTGTGCACGCTCGAAGAAGAACTGGCCGGCACTCCTTGCCGAGTCGCTGACCATCGACGAGGTGCGCGACGTCAGCTGCAGCGGCGCGGTCTCGGCCGACATCAGTGAGGAGCGCGTGAAGCCTGCCCAGATCGAAGCCCTCTCCGCCAAGACCGACCTGGTGACCATCAGCATCGGCGGCAACGATGAGGGCCTGTTCACCAAGATCATCCTGTCCTGCCTCTACGGCCCGTACGACGCAGCGCGTTGCGAGTCGTTCATCACCACCCAGCTCGACGCGATCGCTGTACGTACTGCCGATCGAGTGGCGCTGGCACTCGGCAACATCGAGAAGAACGCGCCGAACGCCCGCGTCGTCCTGGTCGGCTACCTGCGCATCCTGCCCGACAAGGGTGGTTGCACCATGTCGAGCCTCAGCCCGGAACGTGTCGTCCAGGCCGCCAAGGGCATGACAGCTTTGAACAGTGCCCTCGGGAGCGCGGCGAAGCGCGCCAGGGTCGACTTCGTGTCCATGGCAGGGGCGAGCGTCGGCCACGAGGCCTGCGCCAAGTCCAACGCCTGGGTCAATGGGTTGCAATCCGCCCCGGGCGACGGTGCGCTGCTCCATCCCAACAAGGCGGGTATGCGCGCCGTCGCGAAGATCCTCGCCGAGGATCTGACCAAGCCCTAGCAGCGACCTCCGCCGATCGGCAGCTTGCCCTTGAGCGGTAGGTCTCGCGAGGAGAAGCCAACCTTGACGACGGCACACCCCTTGGTGACCCTCCACGTGTTGGCAGTCGCATTCCAGTACGAGAGCGCACGTTGATCGAGCTTCATCGTGACGGTCGTCGACTTACCGGGGGCGAGCTTGACCTTGGTGAAACCCTTGAGCGCCGAAGGGGGCTGTTGCACGGTCGCAGACTGGTCGGGCAGTCCGACGTATAGCTGCGGAACGGCGAAACCGGTTCGCTTGCCGGTGTTTTTGACGACGGCCGAGACCGTGGCACCCGAGCCCCGGCGGGTCACCTTCAGCTTCGACAGCGTGAACGTGGTGAACGACAGCCCGAAGCCGAACGGGTATGACGGCGTGAGTTTCTTCTCGTCGTACCAGCGGTAGCCGACGAACACACCCTCCTCATACCGGGTATCCAGGCCAAGCAGGCCGCCGCCGGGGTAGCGCGTCTTGCTGACGGCCGTGGGGAGCTGCGACTCACTCTCGGGGAAGGTGATCGGAAGCCGTCCTCCGGGGTCGACGTCGCCGAACAGGACTCGTGCGAGCGCCGGGCCGCCATGGGCGCCGGGGTACCAACCCACGACAAGCGCGGCTACCTTCGACCGCCACGGCAGCAGATCGACGCCGCCTGTCTCGAGCACAACCACGGTGTCCTTCTGGACCGCCGCGACCTTCTCGATCAGCCCGTCCTGGTCACCGCTCCCGCCGGGGCACTGAAGCTTCAAGCAGCCGCGGTCAGCGCCCTCGCCGTACTGGTCCTTCGCGACGACGATTGCCACATCGGCGGCCTTGGCCACGCCTGCCGCACGAGCGGGCTCGGAGCCGTCGTCGTACGTGACCGTGACTCCCGAACCAGCCCGCTTCGTTATCGCCTCGAGGAGCGGGAAGTTCTGAAACGGTACGACGTTGCCCGATCCGCCACCGACGGCAAACTGCGTCGCGGGCTTGCCGATCACGGCGATCGACCTGACTGATCTTTCGAGTGGCAGGACGCCGTTGTTCTTGAGCATGGTCGCCGCCTCTTCGGCGATCTTCTGCGACGCCTTGCCATCGGCGATCTTATCGATCTGGGAGTCATCGTTGACGTACGCCTTGCGGTCGAACACCCCAAATCTGAACCACGTACGCAACATCGCGCGCACGTGCGTGTCGATCGTGGCCCTGCTCACGCGCCCTGTCGCAACGGCGGCGGTGATCAGCGCCGGCTGGTAGGTGATCGGAGGAAACGGGTCGAAGTCGAGGCCGTTGTTGAGTCCCCCGCCTGTGCTGTGCATCGCGATGTAGTCGGCAATGGTGTAACCCGTGAAGCCCCAGTCCTTGCGCAGGATGTCCTGGAGAAGTGTCGGGTTCTGGCAGGCGTACTTGCCGTTGAGTCGGTTGTAGGAGCACATGATCGTCCCGACCTTCGCCTCCTTGACAGCGGCCTCGAACTGCGGGAGGTACATCTCGCGCAGGGTGCGATCGTCCACGACCGAGTTCTGCGCGTACCGGAGGCCAAAGACGCCGACGCCAAGTGGCGAGTACGAGCTGAGCTCCCCGCCGGTGATGTCGATGCCTTCCTGATTGTTGGCGGCGAAATGCTTGACATTGCCGATGACTCCGGTCGACTGAGCACCCTTGATCCACGCGACGCCCAGACGGCCGGTGAGCCAGGGGTCCTCGCCGTACCCCTCAAATGTGCGGCCGGCGAGCGGGATCCGAGCAATGTTGACGGTCGGCGCGTAGATCGCGTCGTTGCCCTTGTACTTCGCCTCGGTCGCCGCCACGATCCCGTGCTGGCGGGCCAGCTCGGTGTTGAACGTCGCGGCAAGCGCCAGCGGCGCGGGCAGACCGATCGACTTACCCTGACGCGGACCGACGGGACCGTCGCTGTAGTAGATCGTGGGCACGTCGAGGCGCGGGATTCCGTGCTGGGTGCCGGTGTGAGCCTCACTCTGGTCCAGCTGTTCCTGCAAGGTGAAGTCATCGCCTCCCAGCAGTCCGATCTTCTCTGAGATCGTCATTTCCTTGAGCAGGAGGTCGGCACGCTTCTCCGGGCTCAGCGAGGCCTGGCACCACGGATGGTCACCACACCGTCCGACAGCAGGGGCGGGTGAGAACGTCAGCAGTGGAGTCAGAAGAGCGCCCGCAAGGGCAGCACCGAACAACCGAAGGATCGTCATAGTGGGACGATCGTACAAGTTCCGGTCGTGTGTGACTAGGGGTCGAGGATCTCCCGCGACTTGGCGACATCGTCGTTCATCTGCGCGATGAGCGGCTCGACCCCTTCGTACTTCACCATGCCGCGGAGCCGGTCGACGAGCTCGACCCGGATCTGCTCGTCATACAGGTCGAGGTCGGTGCGGTCGAGCACGTACGACTCGACGCGCCGCTCGACCCCGTCGAACGTGGGGTTCGTTCCGACCGAGATCGCCGCGGGCAACCGATCGCCGACGGCGCGCACGACCCACCCGGCGTAGACACCGTCGGGCGGCACGGCGAACGACTCGTCGACCGGTACGTTGGCGGTCGGGAAGCCGAGCTCGCGGCCCCGCTGTTCACCACGGGCGACCACGCCGCTGACCTCGTGGGGTCGTCCGAGCACCTCGGCGGCCTCAAGAAGCTCGCCTGCGGCGATGTGCGCACGGGCGCGGGTCGATGAGAGCACCTCACCGTCACCGATCAGTGGTAGCCCGACAGCGGCAAATCCGTGTCGTTCCCCCGCCTGCTCGAGGAATGCCACGTCACCCGCGGCCTTGTGGCCGAACCGGAACTTCTCACCCACGACCACGAGGTTGCTGTGGAGCTGGTCGACCAGGACGCGCTCGACGAACTCTGCCGGCGACCACCCCGACATCTCGGCGCTGAAGGCGAGCACCCGTACCTCGTCGGCACCGTGCTCGAGCAGCAGCTCGACGCGTCTCTCCAGGGTCGTCAGCTTGAGCGGCTCATGATCGGGTCGCACCACGGCCATGGGGTGAGGGTCGAACGTGACCACGACGAGCGGGGCTCCCCCAGCAAGCTCACGGGTGCGGTTCAGGACGTGCTGGTGACCGCGGTGCACACCGTCGAACGTGCCGATCGTGACCGCGGCCGGTTCGGTACGGGTCTCGGTCGTTGCGCCCGGGACGTCACGCCACATCATCACGGGATGAGCCTATCCAGCGGCTCAGAGCAAAGGTCGGAGCGGTCGTACGATCAGCTCGCAGGCCCGCGCCACCCATGGGCGTGAGTCCCACTCCTCGAGGCGCAGCTCACGGGCAATCGTCGAGTCGTTCTCGAAGATCGTCTCCATCTCGGCGGCCAGCCCGGCATCGAGGAACTCCATGTTGATCTCGTAGTTGCCCGTCAGGCTCAGCCGGTCGATGTTGGCCGTGCCGATCGTCGTCCAACGCCCGTCGATCGTCGCGGTCTTCGCGTGCACCATCCAGTCCTGGTAGAGCAGTATCCGTACGCCCCCGCGCAGCAGCGAACCGTAGAAACCGCGCGACAGGACATCGGTCGCGGCGTGGTTGGAGACCTCGGGCATCAGTATGCGTACGTCGACGCCTCGTCCCGCAGCCTCGATCAGTCCCCGGAGGATGTCGCGGTCAGGGATGAAGTAGGCCGCGGTGATGTAGATGTGGTCCTTGGCCCGGTCGATCGCCTCGAGGTACATCCCACGGATGGGGAACATCAGCTGGCGCGGGACGTTGCGGTGAGCCCTGACCTGCGGCTCCCAGCTCGCCTCCCCGAGCGGACTGAGCGGTTGCGCCGTTTCGTCATCGCGCAAGTTCCAGAAGTCGACGAACGCGTTGTCCAAGTCCCACACAGAGGGTCCGACGATCTTGACGTGGGTGTCGCGCCACTCGGTCGCGTACAGGGCGCCGATGTTGAACCCTCCGACATAGCCCACCGACTTGTCGACGACCAGGATCTTGCGGTGGTCGCGACCGTAGCTGCGGAAGCTGAAGATCTTCAGACCCGCCGAGTAGATCGGATAGCGCAACACGTGGACCGACGGTGGGAACCGCAGGAAGCTCGGGCGCACGACGAGGTTGGCGAAGGCGTCATAGACGACATAGACGTCGACGCCACGATCGGCTGCGCGGATCAGCGCCTGCTTGAATCGCTCCCCCATCGCGTCGCCCTTGATGATGTAGGTCTCGAACAGGATGCGGTCCTGCGCTCCGTCGATCGCAGCCAACATGTCCTCGTACAGGTCGGCGCCGTACGTGTAGGTCGTCGCGGTGCCCTCGTCGCCGACCGAGATCGGGCGCGGCGGCGTGACCGGGAACGGTGTGGCCGCCCGACCGCGGATGATCTTGCGGACCTTGGTGACGATCATCAGCGTCCCGATGGTCACGAGCTGGAGCGTGATCATTGCCAGGAACGCGCGTCGGAGGATCGTGCGGGCCCGGAGTCTCATGGATCGAAACCCTAGACGAACACTGCCACGGCCTTGGCATCCGCGCCGTGCTGCTCGTACAGCGCGAGAAACGCGCCACCCGGGGCGAACAACGCCACGGGGCCGGATGCGCCGAGGTCGAGCCCCGGAAGGCGGCGCCCGAACATCACGTCGGCCGCCTGCTCGTCGGTGAGGTCGTACGTGGCGAAGCTGGCTCGGGTGACCTCGTCGAGAGGCACGACCGTGAGCTCCTGCTCGTGCTCGTCGAGCGTGCGCGCCTGGTCAAGGGTGAAGCCGCCCACTCGCGTACGACGGAGAGCCGTGAGGTGTCCACCGACTCCCAGCGTCGTGCCGAGATCGCGTGCCAAGGCGCGGATGTAGGTGCCGCTGGAGCACACGACGCGTACGTCGACGTCGAGACAGTCAGCCTCGTGGCGTGATGCGGTGACCTCGAACTCCGACACCGTCACGGGGCGCGCCTTGAGCGCGACCTCCTCGCCCGAACGGACGCGGGCATAGGAGCGCACCCCGTCGACCTTGATCGCGGACACCGACGACGGGACCTGCTCGATGTCTCCCCTGAACGGCGCGAGCGCATCACGGACGGTGTCTTCGCCCAGGTGTGCGGCCGACTTCGCCTCGGTCACCTCACCCTCGGCATCGTCAGTCACCGTGGACTGCCCCAGCCGGATCGTGGCGACGTACTCCTTGTCGGCGAGCGTCAGGTGGCCGAGCAGCCTGGTCGCCCGATTGACTCCCAGCACCAGGACACCGGTCGCCATGGGGTCGAGTGTCCCGCTGTGGCCGACCTTGCGGGTGCCAGCAAGGCGACGCATGCGGCCGACCACGTCGTGCGAGGTCCAACCGGTCGGCTTGTCGACGATGACAAGACCTGACTCCGTCACTCGGAGTCGGCCTCGTCCTCGTGCGGCTTCTTGTACGGGTCAGCGTCGCCGGCGTACGTGGCACCTGCCGACTGGGCCGCGACGGCGTCGTCGGCCGCCTTGGCCCTGGCGAGCAGGTCTTCGATCTCCTTGGCGGTCTCGGGCACCGAGTCGAGGTAGAACTCGATCGACGGCGTGATGCGCGTACCGAGCTGCTTGCCGACCTCGGACCGGATCAGGCCGGTGGCGCTCTTGAGCGCCGCCGCCGTCTCCGCCCGAGCGGTCTCGTCACCCATGACGGTGTAGAAGACCGAGGCCTGCTGGCCGTCGCCGGTCATCCGGACGTCGGTGATCGTCACGAAGCCGAGGCGTGGGTCCTTGACCCGACGCTCCAGCATCTGCGCGACGACCACCTTGATCCGGTCTCCGACTTTGGCGTTGCGAGGCCCGGCCATGACTAGGCCCGCACCTTTTCCCGCATTTCGTAGGTCTCGATGACGTCGCCGACCTTGATGTCGTTGTAGCCCTTGAGCACGATGCCGCACTCGAAGCCTTCGCGGACCTCGGAGACGTCATCCTTCTCACGACGCAGGCTGCCGAGATCGAGATTCTCGGAGACGACCGCGCTGTCCCGCAGGAGACGCGCCTTGGCGTTGCGCTTGATGACGCCGCCCGTGACCATGCAACCGGCAATGTTGCCGATCTTGCTGGAGCGGAAGATGTCGCGGATCTCGGCGGTACCGAGCTGCGCCTCCTCGAACTCCGGCTTGAGCAGGCCCTTGAGCGATGCCTCGATCTCCTCGATCGCGTTGTAGATGATCGAGTAGTAGCGGATCTCGACACCTTCGCGGTCAGCCAGCTCCGTCGCCTTGCCCTGCGGGCGAACGTTGAAACCGATGATGACGGCGTTGGACGCGGCGGCCAGCATGACGTTGGTCTCCGTGATCGCGCCGACACCGCGGTCGATGACGCGCAGGGCGACACCGTCGCCGACGTCAATCTGAGCGAGAGCATCCTCGAGCGCCTCGACCGAACCTGAACCGTCACCCTTGAGGATGAGGAGCAGCTCGTCGGTCTCGCCCTTCTCGAGCGAGGACATGAAGTCCTCGAGCGTGCGGCGACCGCTGCGCTGAGCCAGCAAGGCGTTGCGCTCACGGGCTTCCCGCTTCTCGGCGATCTGGCGAGCCAGGCGGTCATCGGCGACAACCATGAAGTTGTCACCAGCTCCGGGCACCGCGGTCAGGCCGAGCACCAGCGCAGGACGCGATGGCGTGGCTTCCTCGATGTTGTCGCCGTGCTCGTCCAAGAGGGCGCGTACGCGTCCGAATGCCGGACCAGCGACGAGCGAGTCGCCGACCTTGAGCGTTCCACGGTGGACGAGGACTGTCGCAACAGGACCACGACCGCGGTCGAGGTGTGCCTCGATGACGAGACCCTCGGCGTTCTGGTCGGGGTTGGCGCGCAGGTCGAGCGAGGCGTCAGCCGTGAGGATGATCGACTCGAGGAGCGCCTCCATGCCGGTGCCGGCCTTGGCCGAGACGTCGACGAACATCGTGTCTCCGCCGTACTCCTCGGGCACCAGACCGTATTCGGTCAGCTGTCCGCGAGCCTTGGTCGGATCGGCGTCAGGCTTGTCGACCTTGTTGACGGCAACCACGATCGGCACGCCGGCGGCCTTGGCGTGGTTGAGCGCCTCGATCGTCTGCGGCATGACACCGTCGTCGGCTGCGACCACGAGGATCGCGATGTCGGTCGCCTGCGCACCACGGGCACGCATGGCGGTGAACGCCTCGTGACCGGGTGTGTCGATGAACGTGATGCGACGTTCGGTGCCGTCGACCTCGGTCGAGACCTGGTAGGCGCCGATGGTCTGCGTGATGCCACCGGCCTCCTTGTCGACGACGTTGGCGTTGCGCAGTGCGTCGAGGAGCTTGGTCTTGCCGTGGTCGACGTGACCCATGACGGTGACGACCGGCGGGCGCGGAGCCAGATCCTTGTCGTCACCCTCGTGCTCACCGAACTCGAGGTCGAATGACTCGAGGAGCTCGCGGTCCTCGTCCTCGGGCGAGATGATCTCGACGTTGTAGTTGAGCTCTTCACCGAGCAGCAGCAGCGTCTCGTCATTGGCCGACTGGGTCGCCGTGACGATCTCACCGAGGTGGAACAACACCTCGACGAGCGATGCTGCGTCGACGCCGATCTTCTCGGCGAAGTCGCTCAGGGATGACCCACGGGTCAGGCGTACGTTCTCGCCGTCGCCCTTGCGTACGCGGACTCCGCCGATCGCGGGAGCCTGCATCTGGTCGTATTCCTGGCGCTTGGCGCGCTTGCTCTTGCGTCCACGGCGTACGGGGCCACCGGCGCGACCGAAGGCGCCCTGAGTGCCACCACGCGTGTTGCGTCCGGCAGGTCCGCCACCGCTGCGGGGCGGGCCGAAGTTGTTGCCACCACCGGGTGCGCCACCTGGGCCACCACGGCCGGGGGCTCCACCGCCACCGCCGGGGCGACCGGCGTAGCCGCCGGGTGCACCGCGACCGGGCGCTCCACCGGGGCGTCCACCGGGACCACCGCGAGCCTGGTCACGGCTCGTCGGAGGTCCGCCGAGGCCGGACTGGCGCGGCATCATCGCGGGGTTGGGGCGAGGCATACCGGGAACTCCGGCAGCCGGCGCACCGCCTTCGCGTGCTGCGGGAGGACGTGGGGTGGAGCGCTGCATGCCCTGCGTCGACGAGAACGGGTTGTTGCCGGGGCGGGCGCCACCGGCAGCGGGCGGGCGCGGGCCGGGGCTCGGCGCTGCGGGCGCCTCGGTCGCGGCTGCAGGCGCCTCGACCGGGGCTTGTGCTGTCGGCTCAGGCTCAGGCGCCTTGGGAATGCGCGGGCCGGGCGTGGGGCCCGCGGGCTTTGCCGCGACCCGCTCAGGTGCCTCGGCGGCGGGCGGCTCTTCGGACGCCTCGGACTTCTCGGCGGGTGCGGCCTTCTTGGCAGCGGCCTTGCCGGCGCCCTTCTTGGCACCTTGGGCGCGCAGCGCCTCTCCGTGCTCCTCGGTGAGGCGGCGTACGACGGGGGCTTCTACGGTCGAGGAAGCCGACTTCACGTACTCACCCATGTCCTTCAGGGTGGACAGGACGACTTTGCTCTCGACACCGAACTCGCGGGCGAGCTCGTGGACTCTTACAGCCACTTTTCTCCTTCAGGGGGTCCGACCCAAAGGAGGATCAGACCACTAGTTTTTATCCAACATCGTGACGTGCAGGCTCATCGGTCAGTACTCATCGGTGAGTACTCATCGGTTCGTCATGAGCGGGGTGCTCCGATTCGTGGTCTGGGAACGCTGTCTGCGTTCCTCGTGGTCATTCAGCAGGTGTTGCCTCGGCGAGCATGTCACTCAGCTTGGTCAGATCGAGCGATCCCTCGATTCGAAGGGCCCGACCGAATGCCTTGCGTCGTGTCGCGAGCTCCAGGCACCGCGCCGTTGGATGCAGATGCGCCCCGCGGCCCGGCAACGAACGGCTCAGATCGGGCGTCACGACCGTGGTCGTGGACTCCTGAACTGCGACGACTCGCACCAGAGTGGTCTTGTCCGCACGCTCTCGGCAACCGATGCACGTACGAAGGACCTCCGTCAGTCTACCCGTTTCGCGAGGCGGCTGCGCCATCGGTTCCCGTGCCGTCTCCCGCGGAGGGGACTTCGGTGTCGGAGCGGATGTCGATGCGCCACCCGGTCAGCTTGGCCGCCAGGCGTGCATTCTGCCCTTCCTTGCCGATCGCGAGCGACAGCTGGAAATCGGGTACGACGACCCGTGCCGAGCGCGTGGTCGGGTCGACCAGGGTGACGCCCTTGACCTGCGAGGGCGACAACGCATGGGCGATGAACTCTGCCGGATCGTCGCTGAAGTCGACGATGTCGATCTTCTCGCCGTGCAGCTCGTGCATCACGTTGCGTACGCGTGAGCCCATCGGACCGATGCAGGAGCCCTTGGCGTTGATGCCCGGCACGTTGGCGCGCACGGCGATCTTGGTGCGGTGACCGGCCTCGCGGGCGATCGCGACGATCTCGACCGATCCATCGGCGATCTCAGGGGCCTCAAGTGCAAACAGGAGCTTCACCAGGTTGGGGTGCGTTCGCGACACCTTGACCTTGGGTCCGCGCATCCCCTTCTCGACGTCGTACACGTAGGCCTTGAGTCGTTCACCGTGTGCGTACTTCTCCTCAGGCACCCGCTCGGAGGCGACCAAGATCGCCTCGATACGGCCCAGGTCGAGCGCCACGTCGCCGGGGCGGCTCTGCTGGATGACGCCCGAGACGATGTCTCCGACACGCCCGGAGAACTCGCCGTACTTCGCCTCGTCCTCGGCGTCTCGGATGCGCTGCATGATCAGCTGGCGCGCGATCGTCGCGGCGAATCGGCCGAAGTCGTCGGGCGTGTGCTCGAACTCCTCGGTGAATTGCGGCTCGGGTCGCTCGGCCGGCTCCTCGCCCTCTGCCGGGGCGGGAGGCGCCTCGACCTCGAGACGTTCCTTGGCCCAGACGATGACGTGCCCGCTCTTGCGGTCGAGCTCGACGCGCGCATGGGGGAACGATCCCGCGGTCTTGTGATAGGCCGAGAGCAGGGCGGTCTCGATCGCCTCGACGACCACCTCGAACGAGATGTCCTTCTCGTGCTCGAGAGCTCTCAGGGCTGCCATGTCGATGTCCATCAGGCGTCCTTCCTGTTCAGCTCGGTTTGCACGAGCGCGGTCACGATCTGGTCGTACGCGATCCGCGTCGTGTCCTTCTTGGTGGTCAGGTCGACGCCGGTCTCGTCGCTGTCGCCGATGCGTCCGTCAAGGGTCTCGTCCTCGAGCGTCACACGTACGAGCCGTCCGGCGTTGCGGCGCCAGTGGCGTGGCAACGTGAGCGGCCGCTCGACACCGCGTGACGTCACTTCGAGCGTGTAGGGGTCCGAACCCATCACGTCGGAGTTGTCGAGCGCCTCCGAGAGTGCGCGCGTCGCTTGGGTGATGTGGTCGATGCCGATGCCGCCGTCGGTGTCGAGCGCGATGCGGAGAACTTTGCGCCGACCACCTTCGCGGAGCTCAACGGCCTCGACATCAAGGCCGAGGGCGGACACACAAGAAGCAACGAGGGTCTCAAGCCTGTCAGTCATGGCTCGTCCTCCTCTGTTCTTTTGTGGTGCAGCCCGGCACTGCGTTCAGTGTCGGCTTCATCCTAGCGAACCTTTGTCGACTAACCTGCCGTAGTGATCAGCCGCCGCTCCCTCATCGCGACCGGTGCCGGCGCAGTCGCTCTCGCTGGAGCAATTGTGGTCGGCGACGCGACCCACACCTTCGACGACTTCGCCCGTGCCGTCGGCCTCAAGCCCCGCCCTCAGTCGGTCACCAGCGACGACACGTTGATCGCTGCCGTGGCCCAGGCGCAGAACCTCGTCCTTGCGGAGGTCGAGGCCACCGCGGCAGCTCACTCCTCACTCGCCGACAAGCTGGCTCCGATCGCCCGGATCGGGCAGAAGCATGTCACGGCGGTCGGTGGTTCATCGATCGTCCCGACCTCGGAGCCTGTCGACGACGATCCTGCGCGCGCACTCGCGGCTCTCACCACGACGCTGTCTCGGGCGTCGGCCGATCGTCGCAAGGACGCCAACGCCGCCGTGTCACCCGACCTCGCCCGGGTCCTGTCATCCATGTCAGCCGGTCTGGCACAGTGCTCTCGCGCCGTCGGAGCATTGTCATGAGCGCGACCACCGCCATGCAGAGCTGGCTGGCACTGGAGCACGAGGCGATCTGGCTCCTGCCGATCGCCGGCGCACGATTCGGCGAGCTGAACGACCTGGCTCACCGTACGCAGGACGCCCACCTAATCGCGCGCGACGAGCTGCTCGATCGGATCCACCGAGCCGGAGCCGATCCTGTGGCGACGGCTCTCGCGTACGACGTCGGACCCTTCAAGACGATCGTGCAAGCCCGCGCCGCCGTACGCCAGGTCGAGTCGAGGATCGCCGCTGCCTGCCTCGGGCTGGTCGGCGAGGTGTCGGGCGACGACCGGACCTTCGCCACGAAGTCGTTGCGTCGGGCAGCGCTTGCCGAGCTCGCCTGGGGTGGCGAGCCGTCGGCGTTCCCGGGCCTTCCGGACTAGCCGAGCAGGCCCTGCACGTGGCCGACGACGTCACCGATCGCCACGTCCGAGCGTTGACCGCTGGCGCGGTCCTTGACCTCGAGCACCCCGTCGACGACGCCCTTGCCGACCACGACGATCGTGGGCACGCCGATCAGCTCGGCGTCCTTGAACTTCACCCCGGGTGACACCTTGCCGACACGATCGTCGAACAGCACCTCGAGGCCGGCGCCAATGAGCTCGTCGTACATCGACTCGGCCGCGCTCAGAACGGCTTCGTCCTTGCCCGCAGCGACGAGATGCACGTCGAACGGCGAGAGCTCACGCGGCCAGACCAGCCCGAGCTCGTCGTGCGCGTACTCCGCGACAGCGGCAACCGCGCGTGAGACGCCGACACCGTAGGACCCCATCGTGACCGTGACGAGCTTTCCGTTCTCGTCGAGCACCTTGAGACCCAGCGCCTCGGCGTAGAGACGACCGAGCTGGAAGATGTGGCCCATCTCGATGCCACGGGCGAGCTCGAGCGGCCCGGAGCCGTCGGGCGCCTCGTCGCCGGCGCGCACCTCGGCAGCCTCGATGGTGCCGTCGGAGGTGAAGTCGCGACCTGCCACGAGGTCGATGACGTGCGATCCCTGCACGTTGGCGCCGGTGACCCAGCGGGTGCCGTCGACGACGCGCGGATCGGTGAGGTAGCGGATGCCGGTGCTGCTCTCGGTGCCGAGCGCCTCCGGGCCGATGTAGCCCTTGACCAGACCGGGGTTGGCCGCGAAGTCCTTTTCCTCGAACGCCTCCACCTCGGCGGGCGCGACCTGGGCCTCGAGCCGCTTGGCGTCGACCTCGCGATCGCCCGGAACGCCGATGGCGACCGGCTCACGCGTGCCATCGGGGTGACGCAGGATGACGAGCACGTTCTTGAGGGTGTCCCCCGCTGCCCACGGACGGTCGTCGCGGGGGAACTTCTCATTCAGGTGGTCCACGAGCGTGTCGATCGTGGGGGTGTCGGGGGTCTGCTCGGCGTGCGCGGCCGGAGAATCGTCGTACGGGATGGCCTCGGGCGCGACCGTCGTGACAGCCTCGACGTTGGCGGCATAGCCACCCGGCGAGCGCACGAACGTGTCCTCACCCGTCTCGGAGACCGCGAGGAACTCCTCGCTGGCCGAGCCACCCATGGCGCCAGAGGTGGCCTGGACGATGACGTACTCGAAGCCGAGGCGCTCGAAGATCCGTACGTAGGCCTCGCGGTGCGCCTGGTAGGACTCCTCCAGACCCGCGTCGTCGACATCGAACGAGTAGGAATCCTTCATGATGAACTCGCGACCTCGCAGGATGCCGGCGCGTGGGCGTGATTCGTCGCGGTACTTCGTCTGGATCTGGTAGAGGCTCAACGGCAGGTCCTTGTAGGACGAGTAGAGGTCCTTCACCAACAGGGTGAAGAACTCCTCGTGCGTCGGACCGAGCATCATGTCGTTGCCCTTGCGATCCTTGAGCCGGAACACGTTGGGGCCGTAGTCGGTCCAGCGGCCGGACACCTCGTACGGTTCGCGGGGCAGGAGGGCAGGAAAACGCACCTCCTGGGAGCCGATCGACGCCATCTCCTCGCGGATGATGCGCTCCACCTTGGCCAGCACCCTCAGGCCCAGTGGCAACCAGGAGTAGATGCCGGGCGCGACGCGACGGACGTATCCGGCGCGCACCAGCAACCGGTGGCTCGGGACCTCGGCGTCGGCCGGATCGTCTCGCAGGGTTCGCAGGAACATCCGGCTCATTCTCATGGGACCGAGCCTATCGGTGCGGCCCGATCCGGCGGGTGTCGGTTTCCCATGAGGCCCAGCACTCTTGTCACGTACCAAGCGCTACAACACGAGGTGTCCCACAAAAACCCTGGGCCTCATGGGAAACCGACGATCAGGAGCGGGCGGCCGTGCGGGCAATGCGGATCATGGGGGCCTGCAACGGCAGCCGCAGCACCGATCCGACCTTGAACCAGCCCGCTGCCTTGTCGTCGCGCACGACATCCATCGCCATCTGGATGTTCGCCGGGAACACCGCAGCGAGCAGCGCCACGGAACCCTTGCCGCCCAGGCTCCGGGTACGGGGATGGAGCATCATCGCCGCGAGGGCGATCTCGACCAGGCCCGACCCAAGCACGAGCTCACGCTTGTACGGCAGGGGCTTGGGCACGATCGCGATGTACGGCTCGGGCTTCACAAGGTGGAGGACGCCGGAGACAGCGAATCCCACGGCCAGACCAGCAACATCGCGCCTCATGCCGCCAGCTCCGCGTTCGTTCATGGGTCGAGCGTAGGCGAGGGCGACGCAGACGGCGCGGCGACCGTCGGGCCGCCGAGCGCGTGTCCGTTGTCGGTGATGGTCACCGGGATCGTCGTGGTGGCGAGTCGTAGCCCGTACGGCTTGCTGAGCTTGAGCGTGAATCGTTTGTCAGCGCCGGAGGCGGAGTCCGGGTGGATCGTGATGTGGAACGTCACCGTCCGCGCGCCTCGCGGGACGGCGACCGTGCGACTGACCGCGTCGAAGTCGGTGCCCTCCGAGGCCGTGCCCGCCACGGCATTCACGTGCAGGCGGCCCGACCGTTGTGCGGGACCATCGAGCCGAAGCGTGATCGGCACCTGTTTGGACTCCGCGAAGTCCTCGGTCACCGTCACGGGCGCAGCCGAGACCGCGCCCAGCGGCATCATGTTCTGCAGGGGCACCAGACAGTAGCCCTTCTGGCGCAGGGCCTTGATGATCCCGGGCACGGCTTTGAGCGTGGTCGGGGAGTTGCGCACTGCATCGTGCATGAGGATGACGTTGCTGTGGTGGGGACGCAGGTTTTTCAACGCTGCCTTGTGGATGGCGCTCTTGCTCCGACCGCTCCAGTCGCGGGTGTCGATCGTCCACATCTGCTCGCGCAGGTGCAAGCTCTTGCCGATCTTCCTCACGCGCTTTGACGTGTCGCCGTACGGCGGACGGTAGAGGATCGGAGTCTGTCCGGTGGCCCTGCGGATCTCCTGCTTGGTCAGGTTGAGCTGTCGTTTCACGCTGCGGCTGCTCCGCTTGGTCAGCTCCGGGTGGTCCCACGAATGGACCTCGACCGCGTGGCCGTCCTTGACCGCCGCGCGGACGATGCCCGGGTAGCGACGTACGTTCTGACCCTGGACGAAGAACGTCGCCTGGGCGTGGTTCTGGCGCAGGATCTTGAGCAGCGTGGGCGTGTTGACCTTGCTCGGTCCGTCATCGAACGTGAGCGCCACCCACCCCTTGGAGCACTGGACGTCGGGCGGAATGATCGCCTCCGCCGGTGAGGCCAGCAAGACAAGTACGACAGCACCAAGGAGGGCGGTCAATCGGCGGGGCACCTGATGATGCTACGCCGTCAGAACAGGATCGAGGAGAACGTCTCGGTGTGTTCGAAGCCGACCCGCTCGTACGCTCGTCGCGCCGGGGTGTTGTGCCCGTTGACGTAGAGCGTGACCGACGGCGCCACGGTCGCGCGTACCTGTTGGACGACCGCTGCAACGGCAGCCGCAGCGAGACCCTGCCCGCGCAGATCGGGGCGGATGTAGACGCCTTGGAGCTGGCACGCGTACGACGTCGCAGCGCCCACCTCGGTCTTGAACAGCACCTCGCCGTTCTCGATGATCGCGAACGCCCACCCCTGCGTGATGAGCTGGGCGACACGGGCGCGATAGCCGTTGCGGTTGCCGGCCTCGGGATCGACGCCAACCTCCTCGGTGAACATCGCGACGCACGACGGGTAGACCAGGTCGAACTCGTCGATCGCCACGGGGCGCACGCGGGGGTCGGTGGCGATGACCGGATCGTGCTCGAGCACCATGAACGGCTGGTCGAGGCGTGGCGATCGGGCTGGCCCCCAGTGCGGTTCGAGGATCTCCCACAGTGGCTCGACCACGGAGCGAGGCCCGACGATCGATGACGGCCGAACGTTGTCTCGCAGTGCCCGGTCGGCGAATGCCTCGATGGCGCGAGGTGTTGCCTGGACCGGCACGATGTTGGCCCCGGCGTGGCACGCCGAGACCAGCTGGTCACCCTCGAAGTAGCCCCAGATCTCGCCACCGAGCCAGCGACTCTGCAGCCGGCTCGCGTCGACGCGGCCACGTACGAAGAGGTTGACCAGCGGATCCTGGTCGAGCAGCTCACGCAGGACGGGGACGTCATCGGCCGTCAACGCGCGTAGCTGCGTCGTGGTCTCGAGCACGTCTGCCTCCGTGAGTAGTGGCTCCAAGCGTACGTGGGCAGCGTCTCAACGTCCCGCTGACTGACACGTTGTGGTTGCCGAATCGACGATCGGGAGACCCAAACGTGACACTCAGCGGGGACTCAGCTGACGGTGACAGCCGCGCCTGATCCCTCGATCGGCTCCATGCCTTCGGCGATCCGCATGGCTTCCTCGATCAGCGTCTCGACGATCTTGGACTCGGGCACCGTCTTGATGACCTCGCCCTTGACGAAGATCTGGCCCTTCCCGTTGCCGGAGGCGACGCCGAGGTCGGCTTCGCGGGCCTCCCCCGGACCGTTGACGACGCAACCCATGACGGCCACACGCAGTGGGACCTCGAGTCCCTCGAGCCCGGCCGTGACCTGCTCGGCCAACGTGTAGACGTCGACCTGGGCGCGACCACAGGACGGGCACGACACGATCTCGAGCTTGCGCTCACGCAGGTTGAGCGACTGCAGGATCTGGATGCCGACCTTGACCTCTTCGACGGGAGGCGCCGACAGCGACACCCGGATCGTGTCGCCGATGCCCTTGCCGAGCAGGTAGCCGAAGGCAGTCGCACTCTTGATCGTGCCCTGGAACGCCGGACCGGCCTCGGTCACGCCGAGGTGCAGCGGCCAGTCACCGCGCTCGGAGAGCATCTCGTACGCCTGCGCCATGATCACCGGGTCGTTGTGCTTGACCGAGATCTTGAAGTCATGGAAGTCGTGCTCCTCGAACAGCGAGGCCTCCCAGACGGCTGACTCGACGAGCGCCTCGGGCGTCGCCTTGCCGTATTTTTCGAAGATGCGCTTGTCGAGCGATCCGGCGTTGACGCCGATGCGGATCGACACGCCGGCATCCTTGGCCGCCTTGGCGATGGCGCCGACCTGGTCGTCGAACTTGCGGATGTTGCCCGGGTTGACGCGTACGGCAGCGCAGCCGGCGTCAATCGCGGCGAACACGTACTTCGGCTGGAAGTGGATGTCTGCGATGACCGGGATGTTGGAGTGCTGGGCGATCTCGGCGAGCGCATCGGCATCGTCCTGGCTCGGGCATGCCACACGTACGATGTCGCAGCCGGCCGCGGTGAGCTCGGCGATCTGCTGGAGCGTGGTGTTCACGTCGGACGTCAGCGTCGTCGTCATCGACTGCACCGACACGGGAGCGTCGCCGCCGACGTCGATCGAGCCGACCTTGATCTTGCGGGTCTTGCGCCGGGGAGCGAGCACCGGAGGCGGCATTGCCGGCAGGCCGAGATCGGTCATGACAATTTCACCGGGTTGACGATGTCGGCGTAGATCAGGATCACACTCATCAGCATAAGGAGGGCACCCACGCCGTAGGCGACCGGCAGCATCTTGGCGACGTCGACGTAGCCCGGATCGGGACGACCCCGAAGGCGGGCGATCGGCCTGCGGATGGCCTCCCACAGCGCGCCGGCGATGTGGCCGCCGTCGAGCGGCAGCAGCGGGATGAAGTTGAACATCGCCAGGAACAGGTTGAGCCCCGCAAGGAGCACCAGAACACGCTGGGTCCGTTCGGCCCAGCTCGGATCGTCGACCGTGACCAGCTCACCGGCGACCCGACTGGCCCCGACCACGCTGATCGGCCCGTTGGCCTCACGCTCGCCGCCGAACGCAGCCTTGGCCACGGTGACCATCCGCTGCGGCAGGTGAACGATCGCCGATGCGGTGCCGCTCACGTACTCGCCCATCACGTCGGCGACGTAGAGAGGACCCTGGCGCTGCATCGAGTCGGTAGGGGTGACGCCGAGGAAGCCGACGTTGACCGTCTTGGTGGGGTCGTCGAGGTCGAGACGAGCCAGCACCGAGGTGTCGACCGTGACGCTGCGGGCCTGACCGTCGCGTTCGAGCTCGATCGTCGCCTCGCGGCCGCCGTTTGCACGGATCAGCTTCGTGAGCTGTTCCCAGTTCTTGATCTCGCTGCCGTTGAACGCCGCGATGCGGTCGCCCGGGACGATGCCTGCCTTCCGTGCCGGTGTGATCGGATCCTCCGACGTGCAGGAACGTCCGGCCTCGGCGTCGGTGATCGCGCAGTCCGACACGGCCTGCACGGTTGTGGTCGGCTTCAGCGCGCCGATGCCCATGAACACGACGGAGAACAGGAAAATCGCAATGATGATGTTGACGGTGGGACCGCCGGCCATGACGATCAGCTTCTGCCACCACGGCTTGCGGTAGAACAGGCGGTCGAGATCTTCGTCCGAGACGTGCTCGTACTCCGCATTGCGGGCATCTGAGACGAGCTGGGTGAAGAGTCCGGTGTTGGTCTTGCGTACCTCGTGCGGGTCGGCGTCCTTTGCGGGAGGGAGCATGCCGACGAGCTTGACGTAGCCACCGAGCGGGATCGACTTGAAGCCGTACTCCGTCTCGCCCCGCTTGGTCGACCAGACCGTGTTGCCGAAGCCGACGAAGAACTGGGTGACCTTGATGCCGAACTTCTTGGCTGGATACATGTGCCCGAGCTCGTGCAGCGCGATCGAGAGCACGACGCCGAACACGAAGACCACCACGCCGAGCGTGTAGATCAGGGTGTTCATCGCTTCTCCACCAGTTGACTGGCCCGGGTCCGGGCCCATGCATCGGCGCCGAGAACGCCATCGAGTGTCATGTCCTGGCGGGCAACGTCTGGATCGCCGAGGTGCTCGTCGAGGACCGCGCCCACCGTGTCAACAATGCCCAAGAAGTCCAAATGTCCGGCCACGAACGCATCGACGCAGACTTCGTTGGCGGCGTTGAAGACGGCCGGTCCTGTACGGCCGAACTCCCCTGCCTTGCGTGCAAGGGAGACCGCGGGGAACGCTTCATCGTCGAGAGGGAAGAACTCCCACGTCGCAGGAGTGGTCCAGTCACAGCCGGCGGCGGCGTCCGGCACCCGGTCGGGCCACGCAAGGCCGAGCGCGATGGGCAGCTTCATGTCTGGCGGGGAGGCCTGGACCATCGTGGCGCCGTCGGCGAACTCCACCATCGAGTGGACGATGGACGGCGGATGGACCACGACCTCGATGCGGTCGAAACCGATGTCGAACAGGAGGTTGGCCTCGATCACCTCGAGCCCTTTGTTGACGAGGGTCGCGGAGTTGATCGTGATGACCGGTCCCATGTCCCACGTCGGGTGCGCCATCGCCTGCTCGGGTGTCACGTCGGCGAGCTCGGCGCGCGTACGGCCGCGGAACGGCCCGCCGCTCGCCGTGACGATCAGCCGGCGTACGTCTTCGCGGCGCTCGCCGCGCATCGCCTGGGCGAGCGCAGAATGCTCGGAGTCGACGGGCACGAGCTGTCCAGGCTTCGCGGCGCCCGTCACCAGTTCGCCCCCGATGATGAGGGACTCCTTGTTGGCCAGCGCGAGGGTGGTTCCGGCTTCAAGCGCAGCCAGTGTCGGGAGAAGTCCGACCGATCCGGTCATGCCGTTGAGCACGACGTCGCACTCGACCCGCGCGACCTCGATGGCAGCCTCGGGTCCGGCGAGAAGCCGTGGCACCCGGTGGTCACCGTTCTCGTAACCGTGCTTTTGCGCCTCGGCATAGAGCGCGAGCTGTACGTCCTCGGCGGCGCTGGCCTTGGCGACTGCGACGAGCGCGACGTCGAACGCGATGGCTTGCTGCGCGAGAAGTGCGGGGTTGTTGCCTCCGGCTGCGAGCGCCACGACCTCGAACCGTTCGGGGTTGGCGGCGATGAGCTCGAGGGCCTGGGTGCCGATCGAGCCCGTCGAACCGAGGATGGCGACGCGCTTTCGCATGTTGCCATTCTCCCTGACGGACGGGTCCGGCACCTATTCGACCGCGCATGCCGATGGCGACACCTGCGAAGGTGTCGCCATCGGAGGGTGTTGCCCCGGGACGGTGTAGGCCGTAGTCCTACTGCCATGCCCCCCGCCCCGGGAGTCCAGTTGCTACTTCACCTCAGACCTCAGGACCGCCCAGCAGCCGAAGGCCAGCGGGAGGATCAGCCAAGGGAGGCTCGACGTCGCAAGCTGTGCCCACTCCTCGCCACTCGGCCCGCCGTCGAACAGTGGGGCCTGGGCGAAGCCGAAGTCGACCCACGGCTGCAGCTTCTCGAACCAGTCCTGCAGTGCCGCCAAGATGCCGAAGATCGTCGGGATCACGAACGAGTAGACGAAGTAGCCCACAATCGCTCCGGCGGAGTTGCGGATCAGCACACCGAGCATGAAGCCGACGAGCAGACCCAGGATGTTGGCCAGGACGATGTAGAACATGTCCGAGAAGGACACGTTCCAGTTGGCATCGATCCCGTTGATGGCCGCACCCGCGAGGTTGCCCAGTGCTCCGATCGCGAACGAGAAGATCATCGAGACGATGCCCACCGTCACGGCAGCGATCGCCTTTGCCAAGATGACCTGGCCGCGATGCGGAACCAGCGTGAACGTGATCAGGCCTGTGCGCTGGCTCCACTCGCTGGTCACCGACAAGATCGCGACCACGGGCAGCAGGATCGCGAACGGGACACCGATCGCCGTGCCGAAGTTGCTGTAGCTCAACTCCTGGTCGGGAGCGAACGCAATCACCGCGATCGTGGCGACGAACCCGATGATGAGGATGCTCATCATGAGCCAGAAGCCCGAACGCGTGTCGAACATCTTGCGGAGCTCGACCTTGATCAGGCGACTGAGGGGAACTCCCGGCCTGGCCGTGTCGATCTTTTCTACGGTTGCGGTGCTCATGCCTTGGCTCCTTCGGTGGGCTGTGAATCGCGCTGGGTTTCACCGGTCAGCTCGAGGAACATCTCCTCGAGACCGGCGCCCTCAGCTGGACGAAGCTCGACGAGGGCGACGCCCGCGGCGGCAGCTGCCTGGCCGACGACCTCCGGGGCCGCCTCCGTACGCAATCCGCCGTCACCCGACGGCGAAGCCTCGAGGCCTGCCTTCGTCAGGGCGTTGGCGAGCGCCGAAGCGTCCGTGGCCTTCACGAATGTGCCAGCCGTCTGCAGCAGCTCGGCCTTGGTGCCCTGCGCCACGATCCGACCCTGGCCGATCACGATGATCTCGTCGGCGATGACCTCGATCTCGTGCAGCAGGTGCGACGAGAGCAGGACTGTGCCGCCGCGGTTGGCGTACTCGCGAAGGAGGCTGCGCATCCAATGGATGCCGGCCGGATCGAGACCGTTGGCCGGCTCGTCCAGCATCAGGATCTTGGGATCGCCGAGCAGTGCATTGGCGATGCCGAGACGCTGGCGCATGCCGAGCGAGTAGTTCTTGACACGGCGCTTGGACTCCGCGGGAGTCAGGCTGACCAGCTCGAGCATCTGGTCGATGCGCGAGGACGGCAACGCCATGGTCGCCGCACTGATCGCGAGGATCTCGCGACCGGTACGCCCAGCGTGCTGCGCTGACGCGTCGAGCAGAACACCGAACTGGGTGCCCGGATTGGGCACGTCGCGATAGTTGACGCCGCTGATCGTGGCGCTCCCTGAGGTCGCGGGAGTCAGTCCCGCGACGATACGCATCGTGGTGGACTTGCCGGCGCCGTTGGGACCGAGGAATCCGGTGACCTGACCGGGGCGGGCTTCGAAGGAGACGTCGTCGACGGCCTTGAAGCCGCCGTACGTCTTCGAGAGGTTCTCAACTTTGATCATGTCGACGAGTCTGCCCCAGCACCGGTGTCGGCCACATCGTGCGGAGGGCGGCCGATGCTCAGCCGAAAGTATGAGGCGCTCAAGCCGCATGGCCGACGCACTGCCAATGCCGGAGCCCTAGCCTTGGATGGTGGACCCCGACGAGTACCAGCCGCGCCTTCGCTGGTGGGGGCACGCGTGGCGATACGCGCTGACGATCGCCCTCAGCGTTGGCGGCTGGATCGAGCTCGGAATCTGGCAGTACAAGCACGACCGCCCGTGGATGGCACTCGATCTCGGACTCGGACTCGGCTGTCTCGTGCTGGTGGCGTGGCGTCGGCGCTTCCCGCTGCAGCTGGCCGTCATCACCGGTGCGGTCAGTGCGATCTCTGGATTTGCAGCGGGCCCCGCGACCCTGGCCCTGGTGTCCTTGTCCACCCGTCGCCGCTGGCGCGAGATCATCCCGGCCGCACTGGTCAACACCGCCGGTGCGCTCACCCTGGACTGGTTCAACCCCGCGTCACAGGACGAGCAGATCATCACCTGGCCGATCATCTTCGCCGCGATCGCCGTGACCGTGGCGATCGGCATGTACATCGGATCGCGGCGTGAGCTGATTGCGACGCTGCGCGAACGGGCCAACGTCTCCGAGGCCGCTCAGGCGGCGCGGGTCGCCCAAGCCCGTACCGCTGAGCGGGCTCAGATCGCCCGTGAGATGCATGACGTGCTCGCTCACCGCATCTCACTGGTCACGATGCACGCCGGGGCGCTGACCTACAGGAAGGACCTCGACGCTGACCAGATGCGCACGACGGCCGAGGTGATCCAGGAGAACTCCCACCAGGCCATGGTCGAGTTGCGTGAGGTCTTGGGTCTGCTGCGTGACGGGCCGGGCGACTCTGCGCCCGAGCTCCCCCAGCCATCGGCCTGCGACCTGCCCGCCCTGCTCGACGAGGCCCGCAACGCCGGCATGCACGTCGAGTCGGACCTGATTGAGCTCGACGGCATCCCGGAGACGCTCGGTCGCACGGTCTACCGCGTGATCCAGGAAGGCCTGACCAACGCTCGCAAGCACGGTCCCAACACCTTGGTGCGGGTGGTCCTCAGCGGCAAGCCAGGTGAAGGACTCACCGCGGAGGTACGCAACCCGCTGCCGGTCGGATCGAGATCCGCCGCCAACCCCGAGTCCGGTCTGGGCCTGATCGGCCTGTCCGAGCGAGCAGCCCTCGCCGGTGGGCTCCTGACGCACGAAATGAACGAGAACGAGTTCGTCCTCACCGTGTGGATACCTTGGCCAGCATGACGACCCGAGTGCTGCTGACCGACGATGACGCGCTCGTGCGCGCTGGTCTTGCCCTGATCCTCGGCGGCGCACCGGACATCATCGTGGTCGGTGAGGCCGCACATGGCGCAGAGGCAGTCGAGGCGGTGCAGGCCGGTGGTGTCGATGTCGTGCTGATGGACATCCGCATGCCGGTGATGGACGGCATCGAGGCGACCAAGGCGCTCTTGGATCTGCCCGAGCCCCCGAAAGTCATCGTCCTGACGACGTTCGACGCCGACGAGTACGTCGTCCGCGCCCTCGCTGCCGGCGCCGACGGCTTCCTGCTGAAGGACACTCCCCCTGCTGACATCGTCTCGGCGATCGGCAAGGTCGTCGACGGCGAGCCGATGCTGTCACCGACCATCACGGCTCAGCTCATTCGCCAGATCACGGAGTCCGCTCCCGACGACCGCAGCGACGAGGCGTTGACCCTGGCCGACACGCTGACGGCGCGAGAGCGTGAGGTGGCGATCGCGGTCGGCAAGGGATCGTCCAATGCCGAGATCGCGGTCGACCTGCACATGAGCGTGGCCACCGTGAAGGCACACATCTCCCACATCTTCACCAAGCTCGACGTGAGCAATCGCGTGCAGGTGGCGATCTGCATGCACGACGCCGGCCTGCTCTAGGTCTGCCCAGATGCGCCCATGATGGGCGCGTGCCGCGAGCGCGACCAACCGTGCGGGGTGCAGGCGCTTCCAAACCAACCGCTGCAGCAGCGTTTCGTTCCTGTCCCGCTGGGGTACATCTGATTCTGCTCGGATGTAGAAGGTGCACGTAATGGCCCTTCCGCAGTCGGGCCCAAACGAAAGGCGACACAATGTATTTCGGTGGATCAATCGCACTCATCGCATTAGGCGCCATCCTCGCCTTTGCAGTCGCAGACCGCCTGAGTGGAGTTGACCTGGTAGCTGTCGGCTACATCTGCATGGCAGCCGGCGCCCTGGGCATCGTCCTCAGCCTCGTCCTCAACGGCCAGCGCGACCGCGCAGTGCGTCGTGACGACCGCGCAGTTCGTGGTGACGAGCTCCCCCCGCGCTAACCAACTCGACACATCTGGGCAGCGCTTCATTGCCCCTAAGGAAGGAATAGAACCATGGGATTCATTCTCTGGCTTATTGCTGTTGCCCTCGTGATCTACGGGATCATCACGCTCATCAACGGCAGCGTGTTGCTGGGCATCGTGCTCATCATCGTCGGTCTGGCTGTTGGACCTGGCGGATGGAGCATCTTCAACCGTCGCGGCACCCACGCCTAGCACTTCAAAAGATTTCGAGGCTGGCCAACCCCAGGGTTGGTCAGCCTCGACCTTTGTGTCATCGCCGTCAGTCTGGACTGGGGTCCTCCGCCCAAGCATCCTCGATCGGGATGTCCCGACCCAGGATCTTCTCCGCCGCCCGATGGCCTGAGCACATCGCCGCGGGCACGGTGGCTGGGTCTTCCGTCCAGGTCGCCTCGCCGGCAAGGTGCAGGACACCGCCGACGGGCGTCGCGAGGTCGTCGTGGTCGGCGGTCGTTGCGCCGATCTTGAGGTACGCGAAGGAGCCGCGTGCAAAGCGATCGTCCTGCCATTTCGTGACGTGAACGGCGGTGGGCTCCTCCACCCGGTCGCCGTACAGCCGCTTCAGCTGGTCGAGCACGGACTCGGCCACCCGTGCGTCGTCCCATCCTCGTATGGCCTTCGCTGCTGGCCCCGCCGCGAACGTCAGCAGGGACGGCTTCCCGTTGACAGTTGTCAGGTCGTACCAGGAGTGCCACCACTCGCCGTCCGGCCCCAGCTGGCGGATCGCATAGACATCGTCGTCCCAGAACTTTGTCGTGAAGCCGAGGAACACCTTTTCGAAGGCATTCATCTCCATCCGACTCAGGGCGCTGGCATTGGGGTCAGGCAGCGGTGGCTCGATGACGAAGTCGTCGCTCTCCAACACGCCGACCGGCACCGTCACGACCGCCGAGTCCGCCGCAAACGCTTCTCCCGCCGTGACTGTCACACCGTCGGCCGACCATTCGACACGCGAGACGATGTGTTCGAGACGTACGTCGAGCCCTCGCGAAAGGTGTTCGGGCAGACGCCCGTACCCGTCAGGGAACACCACCTCGTCACCGTCGATCTCGTCGTTGTCGAGCCCGTGCGCGGCGAGATCGTCGATCCACGCGCCGAGCTGTTCTTCCGTTCGATGGCCGAGGAACTCGCGCACCCGGTCGACCCGCCCGACTTCCCAGCCGAACGATCCGAGTGCAGTCTCGGCCACCTCGCCGTACGACGCGTCGGGTGCCGAAGCCTCGATCAGGCCCGCCATTGCTTCATCGACCGCGCGGATGTCATCGGCGAACCGCTGGACCTCCTCGGCCGACAGCGGCTCCCCTCCCGGCCCGAAGTAGGCGATGGGGCGACCGTCCGGCTGGTAGCTGCCGACCGTGTACTCCTGGACGGGCATGCCGAACGCCGCCGCTGCTGCCGCGACAGGGTTGTCATCGATGCCGTGGATCCATGAGGCGCCGCGATCCATGACGTGCCCATCCGTACGGTCGGTCCACACCCGGCCACCCACCCGATCCCGGGCCTCGAGCACCACGACGCGTTGGCCGGAACGCGCGAGGAGGCGGGCAGCCGTGAGACCCGCAACACCCGCGCCCACCACGATGGTGTCGAAATGGGGCATCGAAGGTCAGCCGTCCAGGTTGGTCATCACGTGCTTGACGCGCGTGTAGTCCTCGAGTCCGTACATCGAGAGGTCCTTGCCGTAACCCGAGTGCTTGAAGCCGCCGTGCGGCATCTCGGCGACGAGCGGGATGTGCGTGTTGATCCACACGCAGCCGAAGTCGAGACGCTTGGCCATGCGCATCGCCCGGCCGTGGTCCTTGGTCCATACCGACGACGAGAGGCCGTACTCGACGCCGTTGGCCCAGCGCACCGCCTCGTCCTCGTCGCTGAACTGCTGAACCGTGATGACCGGGCCGAAGATCTCTTCCTGGCTGGCGCGGTCGTCCTGTTGCAGCCCCGAGACGACCGTGGGCTCGTAGAAGTAACCCTCGCCGAGCGCCTCTACCCGGTGACCACCGGTCTCGATGTTGGCGTGGTCTGGCAGATCGTCCATGAACCCGCTGACATGGGCGAGCTGGTTGGTGTTGTTGACGGGACCGAAGTACGTCTCGTCGTCGTCAGGCATGCCGACCTTGGTCCCCCTGGCCGCCTCGGTGAGCGCTGCGGTGAAGTCGCCGGCGACGCGGGGATGTACCAGCACGCGGGTGGCGGCCGTGCAGTCCTGGCCGGCGTTGAAGTAGCCGGCTTCGGCGATGCCAGAGGCAGCGGCAGCGAGGTCCGCGTCGTCGAAGACCACGACCGGCGCCTTGCCACCCAGCTCGAGGTGTGGCTTCTTGAGTCCGTCGGCCGCCGCTCTTGCGACCTCGATCCCGGCTCGTACGGAGCCGGTGATCGCGACCATCTGCGGGATCGGGTGCGACACGAGGGCCTTGCCGGTCTCACGGTCACCGCACACCACGTTGAACACACCAGGCGGGAAGAACTCTTGCGCCATCTCGGCCAGCAGCGAGGTCGACGCCGGTGTCGTGTCGCTCGGCTTGAGCACGATCGTGTTGCCGGCGGCGAGTGCCGGGCAGATCTTCCAGATCGCCATCATCAGCGGGTAGTTCCAGGGCGTCACCTGTGCGACGACGCCGATCGGCTCACGGCGGATCATCGAGGTGTGGCCCTTCATGTACTCGCCGGCCGCCCTGCCTTCGAGCACGCGGGCAGCTCCCGCGAAGAACGTCATGACCTCGGTCGCCTGGTACATCTCCTCGCTCATCGTGAGCGCCTTGGGCTTGCCGGTGTCGCGCGACTCGACGTCGACGATCTCCTCGGCCCGCTCGTCGATCGCGGCGGCCAGCTTGAGCAGCGCCTTCTGTCGCTCGTACGGCGTGGTGTCGCGCCAGGTCTCGAAGGCCGTGGAGGCCGCCTTGAGCGCGGTGTCGACGTCCTCAGGCCCGGAAAGGGGGGCCGAGGCGTAGACCTTGCCGGTCGACGGGTCGAACACGTCGTACGTGTTGCCGCTCTTGGCGGGGACGAGCTTGCCGTTGATGACGTTGTTGATGGGTGCTGTCGTGGCCATGGCCTCATCCAACCTCATGCGTCAAGGTCGCGGCAACGGAATTAGCGATGAATTGCGTGATTGGCGACGAAATCCCTTGTCATCGTGCCGAGCCTCTTGCGATCATGGCGACATGACCTACTCCGACGAGGACTTTCAGCGGCTGCAGAAGGCCGGCAAGCGTCACCTGTGGATGCACTTCTCACGCCACGGGACCTATGCCGACCACGACATCCCGATCATCACCAAGGGTGACGGCATGTACATCTGGGATGCCAAGGGCAAGCGATACCTCGACGGTCTCGCGGGACTTTTCGTCGTACAGGCGGGCCACGGTCGCGAGGAGCTTGCCGAGGCCGCCGCCAAGCAAGCCAAGGAACTGGCGTTCTTCCCGCTCTGGACCTTCGCCCATCCTGTTGCGATCGAGCTGGCCGAACGCGTCGCCTCGTACGCGCCGGGTGATCTCAACCGAGTGTTCTTCACCGCGAGCGGCGGCGAGGCCGTCGAGACCGCGTGGAAGGCGGCGAAGCAGTACTTCAAGCTGACTGGCAAGCCCAACAAGACCAAGGTCATCAGCAGGGAGATCGCCTATCACGGCACGACCCAGGGAGCGCTCTCGATCACCGGCATTCCCGGGCTCAAGGAGCCGTTCGAGCCGTTGGTGCCGTCGACGGTGCATGTCGCCAACACAAACCTCTATCGCGCCCCGGATCAGACGATGGACGAGAAGGCGTTCGGGCAGTGGGCCGCCGACCAGATCGAGAACGCGATCATCGCCGAAGGCCCCGACACCGTTTGTGCGGTGTTCCTCGAGCCGGTGCAGAACGCCGGCGGCTGCTTCCCTCCCCCAGCCGGCTACTTCGAGCGGGTGCGTGAGATCTGCGACCGCCACGACGTGCTGCTCGTCTCCGACGAGGTCATCTGCGCCTTCGGTCGCCTCGGTGACATGTTCGGCGCGAACCGGTACGGCTACGTGCCCGACATGATCACCTGCGCCAAGGGGCTGACCTCCGGATACTCCCCGCTCGGCGCGATGATCGCGTCGGACCGGATCATGGAGCCATTCCTCGAGGGCAACACGAGCTTCCTGCACGGCTACACGTTCGGTGGCCACCCGGTCTCGGCTGCAGTGGCCATGGCCAACCTCGACATCTTCGAGCGCGAGAAGATCAACGAGCACGTGCGAGACACCGAGGGCGCCTTCCGCGGCACGCTGGAGAAGCTGCTCGACCTCGACATGGTCGGCGACGTCCGAGGTGACGGATTCTTCTACGGCATCGAGCTCGTCAAGGACAAGGCCACCAAGGAGAGCTTCAACGACGCGGAGTCAGAGAAGCTGCTCCGTGGCTTCCTCTCGAAGGCGCTGTTCGACGGTGGGCTCTACTGCCGCGCCGACGATCGCGGCGACCCGGTCATCCAGCTGTCGCCACCCCTGATCGCCGACCAGTCCCACTTCGACGAGATCGAGCAGATCCTGCGCAGCGTCCTGACGGAGGCGCAGGGCCTGCTCTGATCGCGCCGCCCACATCGCGGGCGTGCACATGGCTAGGACGCGTTGAAGCGGAGCATGTTGCCTGCGGGGTCCCGCACGGCACAGTCGCGCACACCCCACGGCTGCTCGATGGGTTCCTGCACGACGTCGGCGCCGGAGGCCTGGAGCTTGTCGAACGTCGCATCCAGGTCATCCGTCGTGAACTGCATGAGGCCGATCATGCCCTTGGCCATCATGTCGGCCAGCAGCTTGCGTTCGGCGGGAGGCGCCTCGGGCGCGGCCGGACCGAGCACGATCGAGATGTCGGGCTGCGAAGCCGGGCCGACAGTGATCCAGCGCATCTCGCCCTGACCGACATCGTTGCGGACGTCAAACCCGAGCACATCTCGATAGAACGCGAGTGCCTGCTCGGGATCGTCGACGTTGAGGTAACTGGTTGAGATCTTGATGTCCATGAGGTCACGCTATGCGTCAGCCAGCTGTCGGCGCTTCTCCATTCCTGATCAACACCGCCTGATCAGTGCTGCCTGATCGGTCGCGTGTGGATCTTCTCGATGCAGGGCAGCGTGATGTTCGGATCGTGGGGCCGGGCTCGATAGGAGCTGGGGCTCTCACCCACGAGCTCGGAGAATCTGGCGCTGAACGAGCCGAGCGACGAACAGCCCACCTCGAAGCAGACCTCGGTGACGGACAGGTCGCCACGACGCAGCAGGGCCATGGCCCGCTCGATGCGTCGCGTCATCAGGTAGCCGTACGGTGTCTCGCCGAACGCTTCACGGAAGCTCCGCGAGAAGTGGCCCGGTGACATCAGAGCAGTGCGGGCCAGAGCCGTGACGTCCAGGGGGCGGGCGTACTCACGATCCATCTGGTCGCGTGCCTTGCGCAGCAGCACGAGGTCGGAGGTCTCCACGCGACGATCATTCCACGATCGTCAGCCAGCGGGGATACGGCACAATGAGCCGCATGACTGACCGCGCCATCTCGCTCGACGACAAGGGTCGCAAGATCATCGAGCTGCTCCAAGGTGATGGGCGCCTGTCGTACTCCGCGATCGCCAAGGAGGTGGGCCTGTCCGAGGCGGCTGCCCGCCATCGTGTGCAGAAGCTGATCGACAGCGGCGTCATGCAGATCGTTGCTGTCACCGACGCAATGCAGCTGGGGTTCGCGCGGCAGGCCATGATCGGGATCAAGGTCTCCGGCGACGTCCGTACAGTCGCCGCGGAGCTCGCCAAGATGGACCAGCTCGACTACATCGTCATCACCACTGGACGGTTCGACATCCTGGCCGAGCTGGTGGCCGAGAGCGACGACGAGCTCCTCGACATCGTCTCGGGGCAGATCAGCGCCGTCGACAACGTGGTCATGACCGAGACGTTCGTCTACCTCCAGCTTGAGAAGCAGACGTACGCCTGGGGTACTAGGTAACCGTCTCGCCAGCGAGCAGCGGCGCGAAAACTTCGGGGAAGCCGGCCGTCATCAGATCCTCATAGCCCTCAGGATCGCTGTCGGGCGCAGGCGCCGGCTCCGAGCGACCCGCACGCATGAGCAGGTCCCACGGGATCTCGGTCTCAGGCGTGTGGAACGTCTCGCCCGAGAACCTGTATCCGCCGAGGGTGCTGGGCACTGCTCCCAATCGTGCGCAGGCGAGGACGGCGATCACCAGGGTGCGACCACGCGCATCGTTGATCGACACCTCGGTGCCGTTCGCCACGCCCAGATGGCCCATGGCGCCCGCGATGCACGCGGACTCGTGGAGCAGCTGGGCGTACGACATCGGCCCGCGGTCGTCCTGGACAGCAGGATGATCGGCGAGTCCTCCGATCACGTGTCGGTCGAGAGCACGAAACACCAGAGTCGTCATCAGTTCCCCCTGAACACGGGCGGGCGCTTCTCGTCGCGTGCCGCAGCCGCCTCTCGTACGTCCTCGCTCGCCCACACGGCGGCGAAGCTTGCCTCGATCGCTGCATCGTCGGCCGGGGTGCTGTTGAGCACGAGCTTGTTGTGCGCCAGTGCAAGGGGCGCCAGCTCAGCGATCTCATGGGCCCACGCTGTCGCGTCGGCGAGCGTCCCGGCACGATCAGCCAGGCCGGCGGCCAACGCCTGGTCGGCGTCAAGTGTCTCGGCCGCGAGCATCAGTCGCCGCGCCGCGCCACCGCCGGCCAGAGCGACGAGCGTACGGATGGTCCAGGCGTCGACCGCCATGCCGTTGCGGGCTGTCGGCACGGCGAACTTGGCCGTGGCGTCGGCGACCCGGAGATCACACGCCATGGCGAGCTGCGTACCTGCACCGATCGCAGGCCCGTTCACTGCTGCGATCAATGGCACCGGCACCTTCGTGAGTCGCGCCAGCATTCCGTACAACCCCTCGAGGAATTCAGGCCCGTACACACCCCCGAGGTCAGCACCGGCGCAGAACGCGGTGCCCTGACCGGTGATGACGATCGCGCGGGCCCCGCCCTCGACAGCCTCGTCCACCGCCATGTGTATCTCGCGGCAGAGCTCGAGGTTGAGGGCGTTGCGGCGCTTTTCCCGCTGCAGCTCGAGGATGACGACGTCGCCATCTGTGGTGCTTCCGAGCATGGTTCTCCTTGCGCGTGAGGATCGTGTCCCAACATCCTCCCGCGTCACGAGCTCGAGCCGGCATCCGGTGGCGTGTGACCTGGGACTCATCGGGACGTCACTTCGTCGCCGCTGTGTCGTTAGTCCACCATGGACCTGTCTCGCCGCAAGCTGATCCAATCGGGCGCTGCGATCGGCACGGCAGCCGCGTTGACCGATCTCTCCTTCTCGACGGCCGCATGGGCCATACCCGGTCAGATCGCTCCTCCCAGGACGACCCTCGCCGGAACACTCGTACGCGGCAAGGCAGGTGCTGGCGGCTACGCCAAGGTCGTCGTCGCCGCAGCCGAGAAACACATCGTTCGGACCGACCTTGGAGCCCCGGCCGGACCCAGACGCGCGTCAAAGCGCAAGGCGATCACAGCTTTCGCGCACCTCACCGATGTGCACCTCGTAGATGCCCAGTCACCAGGCCGAGTCGAGTACGTCGACCGCCTCGAAGACCAGTACGAGCCAGGAGACCCGAACATCGGACTCCTGCAGTCAAGCTACCGAGCCCACGAGATGCTCTCGCTGCACACCGCGGATGCCATGGTGCAGGCCATCAACAGGGCCAAGGTCGGACCAGTCTGCGGCGCCCCTTTGGCCTTCGCCATCCAGACCGGTGACAACGCAGACAACTGCCAGCTCAACGAGTTCCGTTGGAACATCGACATCCTCGACGGCAAGACCGTTACTCCTGACTCGGGAACCACCACGGCGTACGAGGGCGTCGCCGACAACGTCGACTACGACGTGCACTACTGGCACCCCGACGCCCCTCCGGCGGGCAAGGAACCCGACAACTACAAGAAGCGGTTCGGATTCCCGCAGGTCACCGGCTTGCTCAATGCGGCGCGCAAACCCTTCAAGGCCGCCGGCATCAAGATGCCGTGGTACTCCGTGTTCGGCAACCACGACGGACTCGTGCAAGGAAATTTCCCCAAGACGCTCCCGCTCACCCTCGTCTCAACCGGCCCCCTCAAGGTGACAGCGCTGCCGCCCGGGCTGTCTGAGGCAGACGTCCTTTCAAGCCTCAAAGCCGCCGATCCGACAATCCTGACCAGCGCGTTGGGGCTCTCCAGCGCTCGGGTCGTCACCGCCGACGCCAAGCGCCGCGTGCTGACCCGCAGGGAGGTTGTCGCAGAGCACTTCAACACCAGCGGATCACCTGTCGGACACGGCTACACCGCCGAGAACAAGGCGAATGGGACCGCCTACTACACGTTCGACAGGGGATCGTTCCGCGGGATCGTCCTCGACTCGGTCAACCCCAACGGCTATTCCGAAGGCTCCCTCGGTACGACACAGATGGCCTGGCTCACCAGCACCCTCGCGAAGTCGAAGAACAAGTATGTGATGATCTTCAGCCACCACACCTCGAAGACCATGGCAAATCCATTCGTCGCGACGGGCCTCGACTTCGAGCAGAGAGTGTTCGGGGACGCCGTCGTTTCCCTGTTGCTCTCCAATCCCAACGTGATCGCGTGGGTCAATGGTCATACCCACCGCAATGAGGTCTGGGCGCACAAGTCCCCGACCGGTGGGACCGGTTTCTGGGAGATCAACACGGCTTCCCACATCGACTGGCCGCAGCAGTCGCGGCTGATCGAGCTGGTGGACAACCGGGACGGCTCGCTGTCGATCTTCACCACCATGGTCGACCACGCGGGCGCCGTGGGTCGTCCCGGACCGCTCACCTCGACAGTTGCGCTGGCCGGTCTCGCCCGCGAGCTTGCTGCCAACGACCCTCAGCGCTCCGCGAACGCGAGCGGCACGAAGGAAGACCGCAACGTCGAGCTGCTGGTCAAGAAACCAGCGTTGGTCGCCGTCTAGCTATTCGGCCGCGGCGAGCTGTCCGCAGGCGCCGTCGATGTCACTGCCGCGGGTGTCGCGGACCGTGGTCGGCACGCCTTTGGCAATCAGTCGACGTACGAATTCACGCTCGTCCTCAGGCCGCGACGCGGTCCACATGGAGCCCGGTGTCGGGTTGAGCGGGATCAGGTTGACGTGCACCCAACCCCAGTCGCCGTACGACTGCAGGACGTCACCGAGGAGGTCGGCGCGCCAGGCCTGGTCGTTGATGTCCTTGATCATGGCGTACTCGATCGACACCCGACGCTTGGTCGTCTGTGCGTACTCCCACGCAGCCTCGACGGCTTCATGCACCGACCAGCGGGTGTTGATCGGCACGAGCTCATTGCGCAGCTCGTCATCGGGAGCGTGCAGCGACAGCGCCAATGTGACGGGGATGCCCTCCGTGGCGAGCTGCTTCATACGCGGTACGAGACCGACCGTGCTGACCGTGATGTTGCGCGCGGACATGCCGAGTCCGTCGGGTGCTGGGGCGACCATGCGGCGTACGGCGCCGATGACGGCCTTGTAGTTGGCCATCGGCTCGCCCATGCCCATGAAGACGACGTTGGAGAGGCGGCCAGGCCCGCCAGCGACCTCGCCGCGCCTCATCCTGCCTGCTGCGTCCTGGACCTGGTCGACGATCTCGGCGCAGCTCATGTTGCGCTCCAGGCCGCCCTGACCGGTGGCGCAGAACGGGCAGGCCATGCCGCAACCGGCCTGGCTGGAGACGCAGATCGTGGCGCGATCGGTGTAGCGCATCAGCACCGACTCGACGAGTGCTCCGTCGAACAGCTTCCAGAGTGACTTGACCGTGGCGCCCTTGTCGGCCTCCATCGTGCGGATGGGGTTGAGGAGGATCGGCAACAGCTCGGCGACGATCCGATCGCGGCTCGCTGCCGGCAGGTCCGTCATGTTTGCCGGATCGCGCTCGAGGCGGCTGTAGTAGTGGTTGGCGACCTGCTTGACCCGGAATGCGGGCTCGCCCAGTGCCTCGGCGACGGCCGTACGCTCCTCGGCCGTCAGATCAGCCAGATGCCGCGGCGGCTTGCCGCGGCCGCGCTTCTGCTCGAAGACGAGCGGCAGCGGGTTTGGGTTGACGGAGGACACGTTCCATTCTCTCATCCGCTCTCACCGGGATGAAATCGTCGCCGCGTAGCGCAAAAGCAACGCGCAAGTGGTGCGAATTCGGGAAAGTGAGACGGTGCGTCAGCCGAATCTGCACCACTCGCGGGTCATGGGGCCGGAGCTACGTCGACCTCGACGGCTAGCGACGACGTCTTGGCCTCGGTGAAGATCACGCCCTTGACCGGGGGTACGTCGCCGTAGTCGCGTCCCCACGCCAACGTCACGTACCGGTCGTTGACCCATTGGTCATTGGTCGGATCGATCGCGAGCCAAGCACCATCCGGGAGCCACACGGCAGCCCACGCGTGTGTCGCATCGGCGCCGAACACGCGCTCCTTGCCCGGCGGAGGCTGGGTGGCGAGATAGCCGCTCACGTACCGTGCGGCGAGCCCGTGCGTACGCAGGCAAGCCAGCGTGAGGTGCGCGAAGTCCTGACACACCCCGGCACGCTGCTCGAACACGTCATGGATCGTCGACGTCACCGTGGTGGCGGTCTTGTCGTAGCGAAAATCGGTGTGGATGCGATGCATCAGATCGGTGACGGCCTCACCGATGGCACGGCCCGCAACCAGTGACTCCCCGGCGTACGCCCGAACTTCGTCGGTGTGATCGGCGAGCGGTGACGAGAGCGTGAAGTCCTGCGCACGCCATGCGTCCTCGACATCGTCGCGAGCTGACGGGATCGCCTGGTCCCACGGTGTGGCGAGGGCCTGCTCGTCGTAGGTCGGCGTGTCCACCTCGACCCGGCTGGTTGCCAGGATGTCCAGGGCCTTGTGGGGTGTCGTCACCTGGAAGTACGTCGGCGTGTTGCCGTAGTAGTCGAGGTCCTCGGTGCGGTCGAGGGCGATCGGATCGATGACGAGATCATGCTCGAGGACTCGTTGCCACGACAGCTCACGCGGGACTAGGTAGGCGATGCCGAGGCTGTCGCTCACGTCCTCGTCGTACGAGTACGTCGTGCGGTGCGAGACGTCGTACCTCACGACACACCGCCGAGACCGAAGGCCCGGGGCGCGGGACCGACGGCAAGGTGCAGCTCGGCGATCGCGTCGGCGACGCGCGAGAGCTGCGCGATGTAGCCGTCGAGGAACCGCTCGAGGTTGGGGCGGCGCTCCCCCTCGACCGCGACCAGGGCGGCGATGTCGGCCCGCGCCAGCTCGTGGGCAAGGTCGTCGAGCAGCCGCTCCGGGCGGGTCGAACCCGTCGATCCCGGCATCGCGGCGAGGTGCTCTCGCAGCTCGTTGATCCCGAAAGCCAGCGACCTCGGGTTGTCGGCATCCATGAGGAGCAGGTCGAGCACGCCGGCCAGACGTACGTACCCCCGATAGCGACGACGATGGGTCACCGCACTCTCGGCGATGGTGAGCACGGCGTTGTGCACAGCGCGATCGACGTCGATGCCCCGGCGTACGGTGGTGGTCGCACGCAGCAGATGACTGAGCTGGAGACCACGCTCCACTGCCCGGCCGGCGCTGATCATCCGCCAACCCGGGTCGCGCATCATGTTGGCCGTCACCCCCTGCAACGACAAGATGCCCGTCAGCATCCGGCTCGCGCTCTCGGAAACCTGGTGGCTGTAGTGGTAGCTGGCCAGCGCTGCGGAAGCGCGGTCGGTCGAGCTGAACGCGTGCCACACATCAGGCGAGAGCTGGTCACGAACGCTCTGCGCCCCCTCGCGGAGGGCACTGATGGACTGAGCCACCGATCCGACACGCTGGGCGTCCAGCAGGATCGATCGGAAGTTGGCGTCGAGCCCATCCGGCTCGAAGGGTGGGCCGGCGAGCCGGGTGATGGCATCCAGCAGGACCGCGAGGCTCGCGCCACCCGCGGTGTGGGGCCGGTTGCCGTTGTCCTCTGCGCTCTCGTGCGCGGCAAGGACCAGACGCAGGAGGTCCTCAGCGCGCTCGGCGTAGCGGCCGAACCAGAACATGTCTTCAAGCACGCGCGGCACCATGGTCGCCGTCGCTCGCGAACGTGTCATCGGCAGGACCTCGGAGAGCCCTTGGTCGGCGTCCTCGGGGCTGTCCTTCAGGACCCAGACATCCTTGCTCGATGCCGCCTCGCCCTCCTCGAACACGTTCGCGAGACCGCCCACCATCGGCCGGTAGGTCGAGCCGTAGCGCAGCGTGAACGTACGCAGCGTCAGCGCCTGGGCTCGTACGCCGCGTGATCCGAACGACGGCGCCTGCGACAGCGACAGCGGCTCCTGCCCGACGTAACGATGAGGTTCGGCGGTGATGCGTGAACGCAGCTCGTCCGCCGTGAGGTGTCCGAGGTCAGCTGGATCATCGATCGCACGAATGACGAGGTCGGTGATGTTGTCCTCGACGAAAGCCTGAGACCGCGGCAAGCCGCACCAATAGGTCTGCACGGAGGGAAGCCGCAAGGGCTCGTCAAGAAGCATCTCGCACATCGCCGACATGAACGGCAGGAGTCCGGGGTTCTCGAGCACCCCGGCGCCCAACCCGTTGACCACGCGCACCGTGCCACGACGTACGGCCTCCGACAGCCCCGCGACGCCGAGCTGTGAGTTCTTGCGCAGCTCGAGCGCATCGCTCCATGCGGCGTCGACACGTCGCAGGATCACGTCAACGCGTTCGAGCCGCCCGAAGACGCGCACCCACACGGCACCCTCGCGCATCACGAGGTCGCTGCCCTCGACCAGCGGGAACCCGAGCATCGACGCGACGAACGCCTGGTCGTACGCGGTCTCCGAGTGCGTACCGGGCGACAGCACGACGACACGAGGATCGGGAGTGTTGCTGGGCGCGGCGTCCATCAACGTCGTGCGTAGAGCTTGGAAGAACGGCGCCATCCGATGCATCCCGGCCTGCCGATAGAGCTCGGGCATGACCCGGGAGATGACCCGGCGGTTCTCCATGGCGAATCCGACGCCGGACGGTGCCTGAGCGCGGTCGGCGATGACCTGCCACTCCCCTGCCGAGTTGCGGCCGAGGTCGGCGGCAGACAGCAGCAGTGGCCACGGGTCGTGGGCCGACGCCCGCGCCGACACCCGGAGGAATCCTTGGTGCCCGAAGACGAGCGGCGGCGGGAGCGCACCCGACGACAGCAGGCGCTGCGGGCCGTAGAGGTCGACGAGGATCGCGTTCAGCAGCTCGGTGCGCTGCGCCAGCCCGGTCTCGAGCGACTGCCACTCGGCGGCGTCGATGATGAGCGGGATCGGGTCCAGACGCCATGGTCCGGAGCTCTGCTCGGGCGGGGTGTACGTGACTCCGTCGTCGGCGAGCATCCGTTCGATGTCCCCCGACACCCGACTGAGGTCAGCCTGGGTCAGCTGGACTGCTGTCTCGGCAAGTCCCTTCCACGCACTACGCAAGCTGCCGTCGGGCGCAACCACCTCGTCGTACCGGGTGGCATCGCTCGTCAGCGTCGGCTGTGTGACCGCAGCGGAGTAGTCCTGCAGAGCGGTCACGGGCGTTCACTCAGCACGCGCGGCTCACGTCATGCCGCCGTCGACGGCCAGGACAGCACCCGTGACCCTGCGTGCAGCCGGCGAGGCGAGATAGACGATTGCCTCGCCGATCTCGGTCGGGCTGCTGGACCGGCCGGGCATCAAGCCCATGAGCCGGTCGGCGAGGCGCGGCTCGAGGTCGGACGGGAAGCTGGCAGCCACAGCCTCCACGAGCGGGGTGTCCACGGTGCCCGGGCAGATCGCGTTGACCCGTATGCCCTTCGGAGCGAGCTCGAGAGCCAGTGCCTTCGTCATCATCGTCAGGCCACCCTTGGCCGCTGAGTACGCCACGGAGAAGGGCTGCGGCTTGTTGCCTGCCACGGACGAGACGTTGACGATGTTGCCCCTGCACGCCAGCAGGTGCGGCAACGCCGCCTGCATCAGCATGAAGGGCCCCTTGAGGTCGATGGCCTGGACCCGGTCCCACAGCTCGTCGTCAACCTGCTCGAACCTGCCGAACTGCACGATCCCGGCGACGTTGGCGAGCACGTCGATACGTCCGTGTTGCGCACACGTCTCGATGGCGGCGTCGACCGAGCCACGATCGGCGACGTTGCACTCGACGTATGTCACTCCGTCCGGGACGGACGCCGCGATGTCGAGACCGAAGACGATCGCACCTTGGTCACGGAAGAGCTCGGCAGTGGCGTACCCGATGCCGGAGGCCGCTCCGGTGATGACCACGACGCGGGGGCTTGGCTCGGTCATCCGATTACTCCTGGTACGAGGTGGTGGGAGAGGTCGCCGGACCGGCCGACGGCGAACCGACGCTCGACGAAGCGCCACTCCCCCGTCGGGCCCTGCGCAAACGTGTCGTCGTACGAACCCGTGATCACGGGCTGGAGCGGGACGCCCGGCACCGCCTGGAAGACGAGGTACGCCGACCGTGCGCGGATGGCGCCACCGTCAATCTCCTCGAGAGCCGTGTTGGCAACGACGTGCTGCGTGCCCGGTGTGCCATCGCCGTGCACCATGACGATCGCACCGTAGAGCGCTGCCACCTCATCCGCGCCGGTGGCGATGACTGTCCCGTCTTCGGCCATCAGCACCGCGTCGGCCATCAGCTCTCCGACACCCGCGAAGTCGGCTGCGTCGATGAGTCGGCAGTACGTACCGAGGAGCCCGCGGATGTGATCCGCGTCTGTCAGGGGCATGGGAGAAACCTAACGCCCCTCGACAGCAATCGGATCAGCCGGGAGCTTCAGGCGACGTCAACCAGGGTGTGCAGGATCAACCAGGCAACCGGTGCGACGGCGATCAGGGAGTCGAGGCGATCCATCAGACCGCCATGGCCGGGGAGCAGGTCGCCCATGTCCTTGATTCCGAGATCGCGCTTGATCAGCGATTCCGACAGATCTCCGAGTGTCGCGAACACGACACCGGCCACACCGAGGATCACGCCGACCCACCAGCGACCGTCGAGACCGTAGACCACAGTGCCGACGCCTGCTGCGATGCCGACGAGCAACGAGCCGGCGAAGCCTTCCCACGACTTCTTGGGGCTGATCGTCGGAGCCATCGGGTGCTTGCCGAACAGGACACCGGCGATGTAGCCGCCGATGTCGGAGGCGATGGTGGCGACGATGAACGCGACGATGCGCCACGGCCCGTCGTCCTCGATCAGCATCAGGAGGACGAACACCCCCATGAGATACAGGTAGGACAGCGAGAAGATGCCGGCGCTGACATCGCGTACGAAACCGTCAGTGCCTTCGGCCAGGCGCCAGACGAAGCTGCCGATCACGGTCAGTGCCATCGCCACGGCAGCAGTCTCCATGCCGCCGTAGAACGCCCCGACGAGCATGATCGAGCCACCGGTGACGATCGGCAGGAACGGGATCGTGATGTTGGCCTTGGCAAACGCGCGGGCAAGCTCCCACAGCCCGATGCCGAGGGCGATCACGACGACCGCGACAAACACGTCCTTGACCAGGAACAGCGAGGCCACGACCGTCGCGCCCAAGCTGACGCCAACACCAATCGCGGCGGGCAGGTTGCGACCGGCGCGGCTGTGCTTCACCGCCTCAGCAGGCGACTCTGGAGTCGTCTTCGGCGACTCAGATGTCAAGGAGCTCGGCTTCCTTGTTCTTGAGCAGCTCATCGATCGTCTCGACGTGTTTCTTGGTCAGGCCGTCGAGGCGCTTCTCGGCGCCTGTGTTGTCGTCCTTGCTGATCTCGGAGTCCTTTTCGGCCTTGTCGAGAGTCTGCTTGGCGTTGCGGCGAGCGCCACGTACGGCAACACGGCCTTCCTCGGCCTTGGTCTTGGCGAGCTTGATGTATTCCTTGCGCCGGTCCTCGGTCAGCTCGGGCAGCGTGACACGCAGCACCTTGCCGTCGTCACTGGGGTTGACGCCCAGGTCGGACTCGCGAATCGCCTTCTCGATGGCCGCCTTGGCGCCGGCATCGTACGGCTGGATGACGACGGTACGAGGTTCTGGCACCTGGAAGCCGGCGAGCTGGTTGAGCGGGGTCTGCTGTCCGTAGTACTCGGCGGTGATCTGGGCGAACATCGCCGGGTGCGCGCGACCGGTACGGATCGCCGCGAACTCCTCGCGGGTGTGCTCGACGGCCTTCTCCATCTTGGCGTCAGCGTCACGCAGGGTCTGGTCAATCATGGTGTCATCTTCCCTTGAGGCGAGGTGCGAGGTCAGCCTAGGCGGCGTGAACCAGTGTTCCGATCTTCTCACCACGGAGCACGCGGGCAATGTTGCCCTCGCCATCCATGCCGAAGACGATCATCGGAAGCTTGTTCTCCATGCAGAGGGCGAATGCTGCTGCGTCGACGACCTTGAGCCCCTTGCGAAGCGCCTCGTCGAACGAGATCTCGTCGTACTTCTTGGCTTCCGGGTCCGTACGCGGATCAGCAGAGTAGACGCCGTCGACCCCGCTCTTGGACATCAGCACCGCGTCGGCGCCAATCTCGAGCGCGCGCTGCGCCGAGACGGTGTCGGTCGAGAAGTAGGGCATGCCCGCGCCGGCGCCGAAGATGACGACCCGGCCCTTCTCGAGGTGACGAATGGCCTTGCGCGGGATGTAGGGCTCGGCGACCTGGCCCATCGTGATCGCGGACTGCACGCGTGTCTCGATGCCGAGCTTCTCGCAGAAGTCCTGCAACGCCAGGCAGTTCATCACGGTACCGAGCATGCCGATGTAGTCGGCGCGCGAACGATCCATACCGCGCTGGCTGAGCTCGGCTCCGCGGAAGAAGTTGCCTCCGCCGACGACGATCGCCACCTCGACACCCTCGGCCACTGCTTCGGACACCTGGTGGGCGATGCCGTTGACGACGTCAGGATCGATGCCGATCTTGCCGCCGCCAAAGGCCTCGCCGGACAGCTTCAGGAGCACCCGCTTGAACCGCTTGCCGGAGGACGCGTCGTTCACGAGCTGGGCGTTGTCCATTCCGGCCTCCATTGTGCTGCGGTCGATCGAGTAGGTCAGGCGCCGATCTCGATGTGGGCGAAGCGCTTGATGGTCACGCCCGCCTCATCCAGCAGAGCCTTGACGGTCTTCTTGTTGTCCTGGACCGACGCCTGCTCGAGGAGGACGTTGTCCTTGAAGAAGCCGTTGAGGCGTCCCTCGGTGATCTTGGGGATGGCCTGCTCGGGCTTGCCTTCTTCGCGCGACGTCGCCTCGGCGATCTCACGCTCCTTGGCGACGATCTCGGCGGGCACGTCTTCACGGGTGAGGTAGCGAGGACGCATGGCAGCAATCTGCATGGCGACGCCGCGGGCGATCTCGTGACCCTCGTCGCCGTCGAACTCGACGAGCACGCCGACTGCTGGCGGCAGGTCGCTGGCTCGACGGTGCATGTAGGTGACGACGGCGCCGTCGAAGCTGGCAACCCGGCCGAGCTCGATCTTTTCGCCGATGACGACTGCGAGGTCAGCGACCGCTTCGGCAACGGTCTTGCCGCTGTCGAGCGTGGCGCTGGCGAACTCTGCTGCGTCAGCCGGCTTGGTCTTGTCGGCGAGGACCGCGAGCTCCTCGGCGAGCGAGATGAACTGCTCGTTCTTGGCAACGAAGTCGGTCTCGGAGTTGAGCTCGACGATCGCGCTGCCGAAGTTGGCGACAAGCCCGGAAGTTGCCTCGCGGTCGGCACGCTTGGCCGCCTTGGCTGCGCCCGAGATCCGCAGGACCTCGATCGCCTTCTCGAAGTCACCGTCGGTCTCGGTGAGTGCCTTCTTGGCGTCCATCATTCCCGCGCCGGTGGCGTCGCGGAGCTTCTTGACCTCTTGGGCAGTGATTGCCATGTACGTTTTCTCGCTTCTCAGTGTTTGTGGAGCGCCTGGTGGGGGATGCCTACTTGGCAGGCGACTCGGCGGCGGCCTTCTTGGCAGGAGCCTTCTTGGCCGGCGCCTTTTCAGCGGCTGCCTTCTTGGCAGGAGCCTTCTTGGCGGCGGGCTTCTCAGCGTCGTCAGCCTTGGCGGCAGCCTTCTTGGCAGGAGCCTTCTTGGCGACGGGCTTCTCAGCGTCGTCAGCCTTGGCAGCGCCTCAGCATCGTCAGCCTTGGCAGCGTCAGCGTCGTCAGCCTTGGCGGCGGGCTTCTCAGCGTCGTCAGCCTTGGCAGCATCAGCGTCGTCAGCCTTGGCAGCAGCCTTCTTGGCGGCGGGCTTCTCAGCGTCGTCAGCCTTGGCAGCAGCCTTGTCCTCGGCGTCCTTCTTCTCGAGCAGCTCGCGCTCCCAGTCAGCCAGGGGCTCCTCGGCGCCGAGCTCGGTGCCGGGAGTCTCTTCGCCCGTCTTGCTGCCACCGCGGGCGATGAGGCCCTCGGCGACGGCGTCGGCGATGACGCGAGTCAGCAGGCCGACTGAACGGATGGCGTCGTCGTTGCCCGGGATCGGGAAGTCGACGTCGTCGGGGTCGCAGTTGGTGTCGAGGATCGCGATGATCGGGATACCGAGCTTCTTGGCCTCGTCAACCGCGAGGTGCTCCTTCTTGGTGTCGACGATCCAGACGGCGGCCGGGGTGCGGCCCATGTCACGGATGCCGCCGAGGGTGCGCGAGAGCTTCGCGTACTCACGGCTCATGTGAAGGAGTTCCTTCTTGGTGCGGTTGGAGCCTGCGACGTCGTCGAAGTCGATCTCCTCGAGCTCCTTCATACGCTGAAGGCGCTGGTGCATCGTCTGGAAATTGGTGAGCATGCCGCCGAGCCAACGCTGGTTGACGTACGGCATGCCGACGCGCTTGGCCTGCTCCTCGATCGGCTCCTGCGCCTGGCGCTTCGTGCCGACGAACAGGATCGTGCCGCCGCGGGCGACGGTGGTCTTGACGAACTCGTAGCCGGCGTCGATGTAGGCGAGCGACTGCTGCAGATCGATGATGTAGATGCCGTTGCGCTCGGTGAAGATGAAGCGCTTCATCTTGGGGTTCCAACGACGGGTCTGGTGCCCGAAGTGAACGCCGCTCTCGAGCAGCTGGCGCATGGTGACTACTGCCATGGTGATTCTCCTTGTGGCACGTGCATGCCACTCCTGGTTGTCTCACCGCCGGTTGACGGTGACCTGGCGCCTGCCGTGTGTGGCCCACTCCCGAGGGAGACCAGGACCGCATCCGCATTCGGCTTTCGCGTCATACGGAGACAGGCGCGCGAATTTCACTCCTTGCGAAGTGATTGCGCCCAGTCTAGGGCACGGGTGCGCCCGCTGCGAAATCCACAACCATGACCCCGTCGACTCGAATTCCCCAACGCTGGCCGGATGTACGGCGCCGTGCCGGCGGCCAGCCTTTGCTGGCGGGATGAAACGAACTCTTCTCGTGATCACCCTGCTGCCGATGTCACTGTTGTCTCAGGGTCCGGCACGTGCCGATGGGACCGATCCTTGGACCTGGCCGCTGCCTGGACACGAAGTCAGCCAGCGATTCGACAAACCTGAGACTGACTACGGACCCGGCCATCGTGGCGTCGACCTGGCCGCGACTGCGGGCGACACCGTACGTGCGGTTGCGGCGGGTCGGGTGACCTTCGTCGGGTCGGTCGGCGGCACCCCGGCCCTCACGATCGATCACGGCCACGAGCGATCGACCTACCAACCGGTGTCATCGCTATTGAAGGTCGGCGACGCAGTCTCGGCGGCTCAACCGATCGGGACCCTGCTCGGCTCGCCGAGCCACTGTGCCGGACCGTGCCTGCACCTCGGGAGAGTCGTCGGTCATGATGACTACCTCGATCCGCTCGAGCTCCTTGCCGGCGGGCGATTCCGACTCATTGACCCTGAAGGCAAACCACCTGCACCTCCGGCAGCTGGCACCGGCTCTCTCGAGAGGCCGGTCGGCGGCCCGATCACCTCCGCCTACGGGATGCGCGTCCACCCAGTCACTGGCGTCCGCAAGCTGCACGACGGCACGGACTTCGGTGTCGAGTGCGGCACAGCTGTGCACGCTGCGGCGGCCGGAACCGTCATCGGCCTGTCGAGCGGGAGCGCCTACGGCAAGCGCATCATCATCAGGCATCGGCCAGGGCTTGAGACGTCCTACAACCACCTGAGCCGCCAGTCGGTCGTCGTCGGCGACCGCGTCTTGCCGGGCGAGGTCATCGGACGATCAGGGAGCACCGGCCTGTCCACCGGGTGCCACCTGCACTTCATGGTCGTCAAGGACGGCAAACCCGTCGACCCGGCAAAGTACGTCTGATCCCACCCGCGATTTGTGTCGTTACGAGCGCTTCGTGAAGCTTATGGCGCCCATGAGGTCACAGATCGCGGGGCTTAGGCGCGTGGATGGGCGAGCTTGTAGGCCGCCCTCAGCCGATCGTTGCTGACATGCGTGTAGATCTGGGTCGTGCCGAGCGAGGCGTGCCCCAGGATCTCCTGCACGCTGCGCAGGTCGGCTCCGCCCTCCAGGAGGTGGGTGGCGGCCGTGTGCCGGAGTCCGTGCGGACCGAGGTCAGGACCACCATCGACGGCGCCGAGGCGTTCGTGAACGATACGACGAACGGCGCGCGGATCGATACGGCTCCCCCGGACGCCAACGAACACGGCTGAGCCGGTGTTCGCAGCCGACATGTTCGGCCGCCCAGCGGTCAGCCAGAGCTCCAGGGCGTCGCCAGCGGGAGCGCCATAGGGCACAGAACGCTCCTTGCGACCCTTGCCGAACACCCTGACCACACGACGATCACGATCGAGGTCGTCGACGTCGAGGCCCACCAGCTCACCCACGCGGATGCCGGTCGCGTACAGGAGCTCGAGGATCGCCAGGTCGCGTAGACCGCGCGGACCATCGCCCGCGAGCTCGCTCACCGCTGCATCGAGGACCGAGCGCATCTCGGTCTGCGTCAGAGCATCCGGAAGCTCCCGGCGCGCCTTGGGGCTGGCGAGGAGAGCGCCGGGATCTGCGGTGGCCCGGCCGGTTCGTACCAACCATGCCGTGAACACCCTCGCCGAGGCGGCGCGCCGTGCCATCGTGGTCCGCGCCTTGCCCAAGGTCTGCAGGTTGGCGAGCCAGCTGCGGAGGGTACGGATCGTCAGCCCTGACGGTTCGCGGATCCCCAGTCGTTCGGCGTGGACTGCCAACGCGTGGAGGTCGGTCATGTACGCGCGCACCGAATGGACGGAGAGATCACGCTCGGACACCAGATGACGCTCGTAGTCGGCGAGAGCGAGCGACCACGCCTCGCCGAGCTGAGCTTCTCCTGCGTCGGTCATGGTCTCCAGTGTGCGATGCGCTGTCGCTCTGCCAATGTCGGCGCGCCGCGACCCTTTGACGCAACGAGGGATCCGGACTGAAATGACTGCATGAATGACGATCCGACGACGACAAACTCCGACCTGTACAAGATCGTGTTCGAGAACGATCGCGTGCGAGTGCTCGAGTATCTCGATCAACCGGGAGATCAGACCACTCCGCACAGCCACCCCGACAGCGTGATGATCACCCTGTCGGATTTCGATCGCCGACTGAGCGTCGGCGACCAGCAGCGGGAGGTCTCGCTGACGTCTGGTCTCGCGACGTGGCTTCCTGCCCAGTCCCATTCGGGTGAGAACATCGGCACCACCGCGACCCACACCATCTTCGTCGAGCTCAAGGAGCCCACTTCGGGGGAGCCTCCATCGGCTGTGCTGGGCCCGGATCTCTAGCCGACGTCGGCCCGCCGCGTGAGGGTCCAGCCGGTTCCATCGCGCCCCACCAGCCCACGTCGTTCGAGAAGGTCGAGCGATGTCAGCACTTCTCGTGTCGTCAGTCGCACAGCCGCCGCGATCTCAGACATGGTTTGCGCGCTGCTCCAGTCCAGGCCGTCCAGGGTCTTGCGAACCGCAACGGGCAGTCGATCGAACTCCGTCAGCGGTACGGAGCTGGACTTGGCGCTCTCTGATCCGAGACCGCTGACCTCTTCAAGCACCGTCTTGCCATTCGTCACGAGCACGGCCTTGCCAGCACGTATCGCCTCATGTGTCCCCGTTGACTGTCGCGATGTCACCGGGCCGGGCAGTGCCATCGTCGGTCTTCCGAGCTGATCTGCCCAGTTGAGCGTGTTGAGCGAACCGCTGCGAACGGCTGCCTCAACCACCACGGTGCCGTGGCTCAGGGCGGCGATGATCCGGTTGCGTGAAAGGAATCGACCTTTGAGGGGTCGAGAGCCGGGTGCCTGCTCACTCACCACGAGCCCGGCGGCCGCGACCTCTGCAATCAGCGCACTGTGTCCCGCCGGATAGTCGACGTCAGCCCCCGACGCGAGCACCCCGACCGTGGGCTTGTTCATCAGGAAGGCGCCGCGATGCGCACAACCGTCGACACCGAAAGCCGCTCCGCTGACGATCGTGAACCCGGCATCGGCACAGTCGGCGGCCAGCTCGGACGCCGCTTCAGCCCCGTAGGTCGTGCACTCCCGAGCTCCAACGATCGCAACGGCCTGCTCGCAGAGCTGGGCGAGGTTGCCCTGGCCCCGGATCCACAGGCCGACGGGAGAGCCTGTGGTGCCGTGCAGCGGCTCGAGATGGTCAAGGTCGCATAGCTCATCAGGCCAGCCGGGATCGCCCGGGCAGAGCCACCTCAATCCACTGGTGGCGGCGCGAGCCATGGCTGTCTCGACCGTGGAGCGAAGATCACGAGAACGCTCGATCCACGACGGCGGCACCTGACACGTCGAGGTCCTGCCTTGGGCAGCGGCGACGATCTGACCCGGCTCGTACTGCTGGAGCAGGTCTCGCAGCCGGGGATCACCCGGCTCCGCAAGGAGACTCAGGGCCAGTCGGTCCGCGCGTTCGGTCATTGGTCACGCCACGTCGGCATGGGCACGCTCGAGGTGGGTCGCGTCTCGGCCGGTCGCCCAGCCCGATCTGTTCGCCCGTCGCGCCCACTCACGAGGCCTGCACCATGTCTCGCAGGGCGCTCCCAAGTGGCGTTCCCCGCCGCAGAGACAGTGCCGTGTCGACATCGTCGCCGGTGGGGGTGTCGTGACCGTGCAGATCGGCGATGCTCCACGACAGACGCAATATGCGGTCGGCTGACCTGGCGTTGAGCTTGTTGGTCCGCAGTTGTTGATCGACCAGCACGCGACCCTGCTCACTGACCGGCCACTCCTTGCGCAGCTCCACACCTGGCACGGCGCTGTTGAGCTCCCACGGGGTGTCGCGGAACCGCCGCCGCTGTCTGGCTCGCGCCTCGATGACGGTCGCCGCCAGCTCCGCGGTGCCACGGGCGCTGCTCATGGCGTTGACGAGCTCGGGACGGGCCAACGGAGACAGCGAACGGTGGATGTCGATCCGATCCCGGATCGGGCCCGAGAGCCGGTCGGCGTAGCGGCGACGGCTGAGCGGCGAGCATCGGCACTGGTCGCTCACCGCACTGCTCAGCCCACACGGGCACGGGTTGGCGGCGAGGATCAGCTGGAAGCGCGCTGGATATGCGGCGGTGAGCGCCGCCCTCGAGACGACGACGTGCCCGCTCTCCAGAGGCTGCCGAAGGGCCTCGAGCACATTGGAGGCGAACTCGGGCGCCTCGTCCAGGAAGAGCACCCCGTGGTGAGCCAGTGAGAGCGCTCCGGGCCGAATGACCTTGCTCCCCCCGCCCACGATCGACACGGCGCTCGCGGTGTGGTGGGGGTCGAGAAACGGCGGACGCACCAGGAGCGGGCTGTCGTTCGGCAGGACACCGGCGACCGAGTGGACGGCGCTCACTGCCAATGACTGCTCATGGGTCAGGTCGGGAAGCAAGCCAGGAAGGCGTTGGGCCAGCATGGTCTTGCCGATGCCGGGCGGTCCTGTCATGAGCATGTGGTGTCCACCGGCGGCCGCGACGACCAGTGCCATGCGGGAGTCCTCCTGCCCGGCGATGTCAGCGAGATCGAGGTGCGCAAGCCTTTCGGCCGAGGTCCAGGACATGCCGGGGATCTCGTCGAGGGGAGGAACCGGAGGATCGTCGGGCTCCTCGGTGCCGGTCAGCAGGGCCACGGTCTGCCGCAGCGAACGCACCCCAACGACCGAGATGCCTTTGACGAGCTCGGCCTCGGGGACGTTGACCTCCGGGACGAACACACGGTCGAACCCAGCCTCGGCTGCGGCCAGGGTCGCCGGCAGCACACCGCGTATGGCTCGCAGGCGTCCGTCGAGAGCAAGCTCGCCGAGGAAGGCAGCCCCGGCCAGCCGTTCGGCAGGCACCAGCGTCTTGGCGGCGAACACTGCCAAGGCGATCGCGAGGTCGTAGTGCGAGCCAGTCTTGGGCAGGGTCGACGGCGCAAGATTGATCGTCACGCGTTGGTCGGGCCACGTGGTGCCGGAGTTGGAGACCGCCGAACGGCAGCGGTCGCGCGCCTCGCTGACCATGGTGTCGGCCAGTCCCACCAGCACCGTCTTGGGAAGTCCCCCGCCGATGTCGACCTCGATCTCGATCGCGCGCCCCGCCAGTCCGTCGAGGGTCACCGAGTGGGTCGCCGCGCCCATCAGGCCACGCCCGCGATGCGCTCGACGACCGGACCACCGCGGGGCCGCATCGCGACCGACACCACGTCGATCCGCACGCTGGGTGGGTCGATGTCGTGCACCTCGAGCCAATGCATGGCCAGCCGACGCAACCGAGTCGCCTTGTGCCCGGTGACCGCCTCGAACGGCCCGCCGTATCTCGCACTGCTGCGGGTCTTGACCTCACAGATCACCAACGTCGCCCCGTCCCGCGCGACGATGTCGATCTCACCGAACTTGCAGGTCCAGTTGCGGGCCAGGATCACCATGCCGAGCTGCTTGAGGTGCTCGGCGGCGACGTTCTCCCCGAAGATTCCTATGGCCTTGTTGCGCTCGTACGTCATCACCCGAGCCTTGTGGGCCAGCAGCGTTCACAGGAAAATCAAGGACGGACCTGTGGACGACCGACCAGCGCCGCCACGGTGTGGAAAGTCAGTCGGTGGACGGGAGCTGAGTCTCGGACTCCTGAAGCTCCTCGACGTTGACGTCCTTGAACGTCAGCACCTTGACGGTCTTGGCGAAGCGGGCGGGGCGGTAGATGTCCCACACCCAGGCGTCGCTCATCGTGACCTCGAAGTAGGCGTCGCCGGTTTCGGAGCGCACCTTCACGTCGACGGCATTGCACAGGTAGAACCGGCGGTCCGTCTCGACGACATACTTGAAGATCGAGACGACATCGCGGTACTCGCGATAGAGCGCGAGCTCCATCTCCGACTCGTACCGTTCGAGATCCTCAGAGCTCATGCGAGACACCCTCCATCGCTGCTCGTACGTTGACGTAACGCCTGCGGTGTTCTGGGCACGGGCCGAACTCGTCGAGCTTCGACTGATGCAGCGACGTGCAGTAACCCTTGTGCGTGGCGAAATCGTATGCCGGATATTCGTCGTGGAGCTGCACCATGATCCGGTCGCGTGTCACCTTCGCGACGATCGAGGCGGCGGCGATCGACGCCGCGACCCGATCGCCCTTCCACACCGCGAGCCCGGGGACGCCGAGTCCGTCGACGGGGAAGCCATCGGTGAGGACGTAGCCGGGTCGGACTGCAAGCCGGGCCAGCGCCCGACGCAGCGCCGAGATGTTGGCGACGTGCATGCCCAGCTGGTCGCAGTCGGGGGCGGACACGATCACGACCGACACGTCGGCGGCGCGCTTCATGATCAGGTCGAAACACTTCTCACGCCGAGCCTCGGTCAGCAGCTTGGAGTCGGCGATGCCGGGTATTGGCCGATCGAGCACCACCGCTGCGGCGACGAGGGGGCCCGCGCAAGCGCCACGCCCGGCCTCGTCGACACCGGCCACCGGGGTGAGCCCCTGACGGGCGAGGGCACGCTCAAAGCCGTACAAGCCGGCGTCGCGCCGGATCGTGGCACCTTTTGCGAGCTGCGTCATTTGTCGTTGACGGCGTCGAACGATGAGGGCTTGTGGATGATGCCGGCTCGGTTCCAGGGCCAGACGCGCAGCCAGGCCTTGCCCACGACGGTCTTCTCGGCGATGAACCCGCCACCGGGATCGCCAAGGTGCGACCGGGAGTCGGCAGAGTTGCCGCGGTTGTCACCCATGACCCACAGGTGTTCCTTGGGAACCTTGACGTCGAACGTCTGCTCGCTGGCGGGGGCCTGCTGGTCGAGGAGATAGGGCTCGTCGAGCGTCTTGCCGTTGATCGTCAGCTTGCCGCCCTCGGTGCAACAGACGACCTCGTCGCCGCCGACACCGATGACGCGCTTGATCAGGTGTCCGCCGGTCGGGAACAGGCCGACAGTCTCGAGTGCACTCTGGACCGGGTTGCTCGCATGGTTGGACTCTTCCGCGCCGAGCCATCCACCAGGATCGTCGAACACGACGATGTCACCGCGTTTGGCCTCGCCCGCCCAGTAGGAGACCTTCTGGACCAAAAGCTTGTCGTCGATGAGCATCGTCGGCTCCATCGACGCCGACGGGATGTAGAACGCCTGAAGGAAAAACGTCTTGACGATCACCGCCATCACCATGGCGGTGATGACCAGAAGGATCGACTCCTGCCAGATCGGCAGCTGTCTCTTCTTCTCAGTCACGCGGTGAGCCTAGCCGTACCGAGCAACGCGTCGACCAGCCGATCAGTCTTCGCGCTTTTCCTTGATCTTGGCAGCCTTGCCACGAAGGCTACGGAGGTAGTAGAGCTTGGCGCGACGTACGTCGCCACGAGTGGCGATCTCGATCTTCTCGATCACGGGGGTGTGCAGCGGGAACGTGCGCTCGACGCCGACACCGAAGCTGATCTTGCGGACCGTGAAGGTGCGGCCGATGCCGGAACCCTGGACCTTGAGGCAGACGCCCTTGAACACCTGGATGCGCGAGCGGCTTCCCTCGATGACCCTGACGTGGACCTCAAGGGTGTCGCCGGCGCGAAAGCTGGGGAGGTCGGTGCGGAGTGACTCGCCCGCGACCTGGTCGATGATGTTCGTCATTGCTGTCTCCTCGCTGGTGCCACAGGTCACTCACGGATTGCTAAGAAAGATGAAGGATCGTACGGCGGTCGGCGATGGTGCCCCTGCGGCAGAACCATCCTGCGCCAAGAGTCAATGTTGCCACACCAGGCCCGCCCCCACGAAATCAGTACGCGCCCGCCAAGATTCTGACGGGCGCGTGCTGGAGGAACATCAGCTGAGGGCGTAGCCCTCTTCTCCGTGAAGCACCGAGTCGATGCCTGCGGCCTCTTCGTCGGGCTGGATGCGGAAACCGATCGTCCGGTCGATGACCTTGCCCAAGATGAAGGCAACGGTGAACGAGTAGAGGCCGATGGCGACCGCCGGGATGAGCTGGACGATGAACTGGTCGAGGTTTCCACCGCCGGTGAACAGACCCGTTCCGATGGCGAAGAACCCGAGGTACAGCGTGCCGATGACTCCGCCGACGAGGTGGATTCCGACCACGTCGAGCGAGTCATCAAAGCCCAGCTTGTACTTGAACTCGATCGCGAGGGCACAGATGCCGCCAGCGAGCAGGCCGAGGACGATCGCCCAGTGCGGCGACACGTTCGCGCACGCGGGGGTGATCGCGACGAGTCCGGCGACGATGCCCGAAGCAGCGCCCACGGCAGTCGCCTTGCCGTTCTTGAAGTGCTCGACCAGGATCCAGCCCAGAAGCGCGGCGGCGGGAGCCACCAGCGTGTTGACGAAGATCAGGCCAGCCGAGCCGTTCGTCCCGGGAACTCCGGTGGCCAGTGCTGCGCCGCCGTTGAAGCCGAACCAGCCGAACCACAGAATGGCGGCGCCGATGAGGACGAGCGGAACGTTGTGAGGCTTCTGCAGGTCTCGGCTGAAGCCCACGCGCTTGCCGAGGACGATCGCCAGGGCGAGAGCCGCAGCGCCCGCGTTGATGTGGACTGCCGTGCCACCGGCGTAGTCGATGGTGCCGACGTCAAGACCGAGATGTCCACCGAGCTGCCCGACCCAACCGGTGAAGGTGGGGACACCCTTGTCATCAGTGACGAAGGAGAAGACCGCCGCCGCAACCGGGAAGTAGACCAAGGTCGCGAACAGGCCGGCAAAGACCATCCACGGGAAGAACCGAGCGCGGTCGGCGATGGCACCCGAGATGAGCGCAACCGTGATGATTGCAAAAGTCGCGCCGAAGATGACTGCCGCCATCGTCAGATCACCGTCGCCGGCGAACGCGGCCTGTGCCGTGTCTGCCATGCCGAAGTCTGAGAAGGCGTCGCCCACGAATTCCGGAATCCAGTCGGCGCTGGTGCCGCTCGCAAACGCCATGTTGAAGCCGTAGAGCACCCAGAGGACAGCAACCAGGCCCATCGCTCCGAAGCTCAGCATCATCATGGAGACGACACTGGAGGCCTTGACCAGACCTCCGTAGAAGAACGCCAGGCCCGGCGTCATGAAGAGAACCAGGGCTGCGGTGAGCAGCAACCAGGCAGATGACAAATCCATGCGAATTACCTCTCGTGAAGGGTCCTTCCGTTGAAGCAGCTTCGTTGCTGCGCGGAAGGAATGACGAGAGTCTCTCGGCGCGAGGTTTTCGGTCGGCTTCCCCGAGGTTTCGGGGGCGTTACATCTCAGTGAGGCAGGTCAGGACGGCGGTCGCGAGTCCTCGCGACCGCCTGCTCGCGGCGCCAGGCGGCGATCGCGGCATGGTTCCCGGACAGCAGAACCTCTGGTACGTCGAGCTCACGCCACGAGGCGGGCTTGGTGTAGACGGGGTACTCGAGCAGCCCGTCGTCGCCGTGCGACTCCTCGACCAGGGACTCGGGATTGCCCATGAAACCCGGGATGAGTCGTACGACGGCCTCGATCATCGCGAGTGAGGCGACCTCTCCCCCGTTGAGCACGAAGTCGCCGAGCGAGATCTCCTCGACCCGCCATCGCGTCGCGGCGTGCTCGATGACGCGCTGGTCGATGCCCTCGTACCGGCCACAGGCGAACACGAGATGACTTTCAGCGCTGAGTCGTTCGGCGGTGCGCTGGGTGAAGACCTCACCGGAGGGCGTGGGCACGACGATGATCGCCTCGTCGGAAGCCACGCTGTCGAGCGCCTCGCCCCAGGGCTCGGGTTTCATGACCATGCCGGCGCCACCGCCGTACGGGGTGTCGTCGACGCTGCGGTGCTTGTCGCGGGTGAAGTCACGCAGGTCGTGGGCAGCGATCTCGAGCAGTCCGGACGCCTGAGCCTTGCCGGCCAGCGAGAGCTGCAGCGAGTCGAGGTAGTCCGGGAAGATCGAGATCACGTCGATGCGCATGTCTCAGTCCGCCGACTCTGCCTGGTTGGGGTCGAGCAGACCGTTGATCTCGTTGAGCGTGACGAATCCGCCGACCACGTTGACCTCGGGCACCAAGGCAGTCACGAACGGTACGAACACCTCGCGTCCGTCCACCTCGATCGTGAGGGTGTCTTGGTGTGGCCCGTGGACGATGCCGGTGACCGTTCCGACGACGGCGCCATCGCTGCGGGCCTCGAGGCCGACCAGCTGGTGGTCATAGAACTCATCGGGATCATCCGGCACATCGGACGGATCGATCTCCGCCTCGAGGATCTTGCCGTGCAGACCCTCCGCGGCCGTACGGTCAGCGATCTCGCGGAAGGCCACGACGAGTCGCCCGCTGTGGTGGCGGGCCGTTGCGACGGTGAGCGTACGGTCGCCGCAAATGACTGACGAGCCCGGGGCGAAACGCCGATCGGGCTCGTCAGTGCGGATGTCTACGTTCAGCTCACCGCGAATGCCGTGGGCTCGACCGATGCGGCCGATGACGACCTGCATCGTCAGTTGCGGCGGTCGACGTCCACGAAGTCGATGCGCGCGCCGCCCCTGCCGGCGATGGCGCCAGCGACCTTGCGGATGGCGGTTGCAGTGCGACCCTGACGGCCGATGACCTTGCCGAGGTCGTCGGGATTGACCCGGACCTCGAACAGCTCACCGTTGCGCGTCTGCTTGGCACGCACGTTGACGTCGTCCGGGTTGTCGACGATGCCGGCAACCAGGTGCTCGATGACCTCGACGATGGGCGCGGCCACGATCAGGCCTTGGCCTCGTCAGCAGGTGCTTCCGCAGCCTTGGCCTCTTCAGCGGGTGCAGCTTCGGCAGCAGGCTCGTCGGCCTTTGCGTCGTCGACCTTTGCGTCGTTGGCGTCGGGCGACTCGACCGGGGCGTCAGCCTCAACCTTGTCAGCCTTCTTCTTGGCCGTGGTGGCGTCCTTTGCCTCGTCCTCGTCCTTGGCAGCGGCGGCCTTCTTGGCGGCAGCGGCCTTGCGAGTCACGGCGTCAGCCTTGTTGTCGCTGTGGAGCTCCTTGAGCGCTTCCTGGAAGATCTCTTCCTTGTCGCGCTTGGGCTCGGCGAACTTCATGGTGTTCTTGCCGCCGATGTCGCCGGTGATCTTGAGCAGTGCGGCGACGGCCTCGGTCGGCTGTGCGCCGACTCCGAGCCAGTACTTGGCACGGTCGCCGTCGACGTTGATGATCGACGGATCGGCCTTGGGGTTGTACGTACCGATCTCCTCGATCACGCGACCGTCACGCTTGGTGCGTGAGTCGGCGACAACGATGCGGTAGAACGGCGTGCGGATCTTGCCCATGCGCTTCAGGCGAATCTTGACTGCCACGAGTGTGGTGTCTCCTCAGAATCTTGTATGTGGTGACTTGCCGGTGCCGCGTGGGGACACGGCCGACTAAATCTGTGTGCCGGAGCATGTGGGAGAGAGGGCCCTCACGCGTACCGGACGCAAGGAGTCATTCTGCCAGACCACGTGCCCTGGCTCCAATTCGGTGCTGACAACCAGCTGCTCAGAGGAGCGGCTTGCCCTTCTTGATGCGCCGACGGACGTCCCAGATGTAGACGTTGAAGGGGTATTCACGCACGAATCTCGGCGAGAAGCGCGTCAGTCGGCCACATACGCGGAAGAAGCGGTCGAAGCGCTTTTGCTGCTTGTCCGACCACTCGGCGTGCATCTGGTCGCGGAGCACCTGCGGGAGAAAACCGATCGTGAAGAACCGGCTGGAGCGCACGAACGGCCAACGAGCCCAGGCCGGGAGCTGTTTGAGATTGGTCAGCGACCAGAGGTATTCGCGGGTGACGTCGTCGATCTCGCACCGGGCGAGGCCCTGCTCCCAGTACTCGTCGAACGCGGCACGATCGGCCGGCCACTGGTCCTGCGTGACCTGCAGGGACGTGCCGAGCTTGGCGGCCTCTTCATAGACGTAGTCGGCGACGTCCTCGTCGATCTCACCGTGCATGGCCTCGTAGCCGAGCTTGAACCCCATGTAGAGGCAGGCCGCGACCCAGAGCTGGAGATCCTTGTTGAAAGCGTTGAACTTCACCTCGGCGCCGGGCTGTGAGCGTACGAATCGGTGGACCTCGTTGACGGCCTCGCGATAGGCGTCGATCTCCTCCTCGGTGCCGAGCGTTGCCACGGCGAGATAGCTCAGCGTGGTGCGCAGTCGCTTGAGCGGATGCTTGAACACGTTGCCGCTCTCGACGCTGCCGTAGATCACTCCGTAGCCGACGGGCTTGAGCGCGAGCTGCATGATGACGTTGGCGGTCGCGCCCTGGAGCATGATCGGATCGAACGTGTAGCGCAAGCGGTGATCGTCGGGCAGGACGGTCGAGGTCGCCACGGCAGCTCCAGATCTGAGAACGAGTGTTAGCACTTATCGAACACTCTGCACACGCCTGTGTCAAGATGTATGTCATGAGCCTGTCCCCGTCCGTGCGTCCCTACGGCGGAGTGGATGCCGATCAGCGCGCGCTGGACCGCCGCGAGCGACTGCTCGAGGCCGGCCTCGACCTGCTCGGATCCGCCGACGAGTCGGTCACGCTGACCGTACGTGGCGTGTGCGCCCGGGCCGGCGTGGTCGCCCGCTACTTCTACGAGTCGTTCGCCGACAGCGACGCTCTCGCCGTCGAGGTGTACGAGCGGGTCAACCAGAACCTCGTCGCCGACACGCTGTCGGCGATGGCCACGTCACCCAACGAGGAGCATGAACAGATCCGGGCAGGGCTCAGCGCGATCGTCGCCCATCTGGCCGCCGACCCCCGGCGCGGGCGACTGCTCTTCGGGACGGCGCTCTCCCATCCGGCACTGGCGCCCAAACGGCTCGAGATGGCGAAGATGTTCGCCGGGCTCCTCGCCACCCAGGCCGAGTCGTTCTACGAGACCGAACGCACGGCTGGACTTGACGCCATCGCGCGCTTCCTGGTCGGTGGGTTCGGAGAGACGCTGATGGCGTGGCAGCACGGTGACCTCGACCTCAGCCAGGACGAGCTGGTCGACCTCTGCGTGGCCCTGTTCGCGGCGTCAGCCGCATCGCTGCGACCCTAGAACTCTCCGTGCCGGCCTGCGCCCTCGCTGAAGGCCTTGGCCCCCTCGGCGGCCTCCGCACCGGCCATCAGCAGATGCACGCCGGCGGCACCTTCTGACCGCAGTGCCGCGTCGAGCGGGAGATCCCATTGGCGATAGGCCGAGGCGCGGTCGGCCTTCATGCACGCCGCAGGAAATGCCGCGATCTGCTCGGCGAGGTCGTGGGCCGCGGTGAGCGACTCCCCCACGGGTACGACGCGGTTGGCGAGACCCATCTGCAAGGCCTCATGCGCGCCAACGGGACGTCCGGTGAGGATCATGTCGAGCGCGCGGCCCTGGCCGACGATGCGCGGCAGGCGAACCGTGCCGCCGTCGATCAGCGGGACACCCCATCGCCGGCAGAACACTCCGAACACGGCGTCCTCCTCGACAACTCGCAGATCGGCGAACAATGCCAGCTCGAGGCCGCCGGCAACTGCGTGCCCGGCAACAGCCGCGATGACGGGCTTGGTCAGCTCCATGCGGGACGGACCCATCGGCCCTTCTCCCCCACCCGCAGGGTCGAGCTCGTTGCGACGAGACGAGTCCTCGAAGGCATGCAGGTCAGCTCCGGCGCAGAACGTGCCGTCTGATCCCGTGAGGACGGCGACGGCCAGGTCGTCATTGTCCTCGAACTCCTCGAAGGCGTCGCGGAGCTCGCGTGCAGTCGGGCCATCGACCGCGTTGCGCACCTCCGGACGATCGATCGTGATGGTGCAGATCGAGTCGTCGATGTCGAGCCGTACGTTCTGTCTCACCTCGGAGTTCATGCACCCATTCTTCACACAGCCCGTGGTCACGCCGCGTGTGGCGGTGACCTATCGGCAACGCGGCGTGCGCTCATTGACCGCAAGTCACCGCTACCACGCGGAAAGGGCGATCAACGTCTAGGCCCTGGGAGCCCAGCCCGGTGGGCCGAAGACGTAGCCCAGCTTGTCGCGCACCCTCGGTGCGCGGCGAGCGTCCTGCCAGATGCGTTTGTACTCGCCGTACTGCAAGGACCAGACGTTGTACGTCTCGACCGGCACCGTCAGCCCGTACGTGGGGCGATGCAGCTCAGGCTGGAACGACTTGAACATCCGATCCCAGATGATCAGCATCCCGGCGTAGTTGCGGTCGAGATAGATCGGGTCCGAGCCGTGGTGCACCCGGTGGTGCGACGGCGTGTTGAAGATGAACTCCCACCAGCGCGGGAGCTTGTCGATCTTCTCGGTGTGCAGGTGGAACTGCCAGATCAGGTTGATCGAGAAGACGAAGTAGATCATCCAGGGCGGCACCCCCAGCAGCGGCAACGGCAGCCACACGACGACCTCGAACCACTGGTTCCACTTCTGCCGCAGAGCCGTTGAGAAGTTGAAGTAGACGCTCGAGTGGTGTGCTTGGTGGCCCGCCCAGCCGAGGCGGACCCGGTGCGCGAAGCGGTGATAGATGTAGAACAGCAGGTCGACGCCGAACAGCACACCGACCCAGGTCCACGGGTTGGATGCCGACAGGTGCCACGGCGCCAAGTGCACGTAGATCACGGTGTAGAGCAGGAACGCCGCCGTACGAAAGACCACCGAGAAACCGAGCGAGCCGAAGAACATCGTCAGGCTGGCCCGGGTGTCCTGCTTGAGATAACCCTTGACCTTGACCTGGTCGACGTCCGCGTCCGCGGCCCGGTCGTGACTGGCCTCGTTGCGTACCGCGGCCATCTCGATGAACATGAACAGCAGGAAGAACGGGATCGCGGCACCGGCCGGATCCTTCAGATTGTGCGACAAGGCCTCCCACATCCGAACATCGTCGCACGTCAGATGGGCCGTATGCTCGCGGAATGGCTGACGTGACGATCCTTCACAACACCTCCTGCTCGACCTCGCGGCACGCACTCGACGAGGCGTTCGAGCTCGGCATCGCGCCCGAGGTCGTGCAGTACCTCAAGAAGCCACTCACGCGCGACGAGATCCTCGACCTGATCGACAAGCTCGAGGATCCACCGGCCGACCTGGTACGCAAGGACGGGTTCTTCAAGGGGCTCGAGCTCGACCCCGATGACTACACGACTCCTGAGGCCGTGGCCGATCTGATCGCCGAGCACCCTCGCCTGATGCAGCGCCCCGTGCTCGTACGAGGCAGACGAGCCATCATCGGGCGCCCCAAGGACCGCGTCGCCCCCTTCCTCAGCTAGACGGCCGAGCCGGCGAACTGCGCGCTGTAGAGGCGCTCGTACGCACCGCCTGCTGCCCGTAGCGAGTCGTGGGTGCCCTGCTCGACGATGTGGCCGTCCTCCATGACGACGATGTGGTCGGCATCGCGAATCGTCGAGAGGCGGTGCGCGATGACGAAGGACGTACGACCCGAACGCAGCTGCTCCATGGCGCCCTGCACCAACGCCTCGGTGCGGGTGTCGACCGAGCTGGTCGCTTCGTCGAGGACCAGGATCGCCGGGTTGGCGAGGAACGCACGGGCGATCGTCAGCAGCTGTCGCTGACCCGCGCTGACGTTGGTGCCTTCGTCCTCGATCACGGTGTCGTAGCCATCGGGCAGCGTACGTACGAAGTGGTCGACGTAGGCGGCCTCAGCCGCAGCCATGATCTCCTGCTCGGTGGCCAGATGCGCACCGTAGGCGATGTTCTCGCGGATCGTGCCCTTGAACAGCCAGGTGTCCTGCAGCACGACGCCGAAGTTGTCACGCAGCAGGTTGCGGTCCATGTGGGAGATGTCGACGTCGTCGAGCGTGATGCGCCCGCTCTGGATGTCGTAGAAGCGCAGCACCAGGTTGGTCAGCGTCGTCTTGCCGGCACCGGTCGGGCCGACGATCGCTATCGTCTGACCCGGCTCCGCTGTCAGGTTGAGGTGCTCGATGAGCGGCTCGTCAGGCTGGTAGGAGAACGCCACGTCATCGAACACGACGCGCCCGCGTACGGGATCGGGGAACGGCGCATCGACCTGGTCCGCCTGCTCCTCGGGCTCGTCGAGCAGGCGGAAGACCCGCTCGGCCGATGCCACGCCCGACTGCAGCAGGTTGATCATCGCCGCGACCTGCGACAGCGGCTGGGTGAACTGGCGGGAGTACTGGATGAACGCTTGCACGTCGCCGATGCTCAGCGACCCGGACGCGACCCGCAGTCCGCCGATGACCGCGACGAGGACGTAGTTGAGGTTGGACACGAACATCATGACCGGCTGGATGACACCAGAGATGAACATCGCCTTGAACGCCGAGTTGAACAGGTCGTCGTTGCGCTCGTCGAACACCTTGCGGGCCTCGGCCTGGCGACCGAAGACCTTGACCACCTCGTGGCCGGTGAAGACCTCTTCGATGTGGCCGTTGAGCCGCCCCGTGCTGGCCCACTGCGCCATGAACTCCGGCTGGGAGCGCTTGGCGATCGTCTTGGTGAGCAGGAACGCGATGGGGATCGTGCCGACCGCGACGAGGGCGAGCAGCGGAGAGATGATCAGCATCATCGTCAACGTGCCGACGACCATCAGGATCGACGTGAGCAGCTGGCTCATCGTCTGCTGGAACGACTGCGCGATGTTGTCGATGTCATTGGTCGTACGCGACAGGATCTCGCCGCGATCGGTCTTGTCGAAGTACGACAAGGGCATCCGGTGGAGCTTGGCCTCGACGTCGTCGCGCAGGGTGGCAACCGTGTGCTGGACGACCGTGGTGGTGACGACACCCTGGAACCAGGTGAGCAACGACGCGACCACGTACAACACGAGCACACCGCCCAGCACCCACGACAGCGAGGTGTAGTCGATGCCGGTGCCGGGCTGCAGGTCGACCGACCCGATCAGCGAGGCGAGCTTGTCGTTGCCCTCGGCGCGCAGCTGGGCGACGACTTCTGCCTTGGTCGCTCCGGCAGGGAACTGGTCGGACAGGTAGCCGGTGAACACGATGTCGGTCGCGTGGCCGAGGATCTTGGGTCCGACGACCGTGAGGATCGTGCCGACGACACCGAATCCGATCACTCCCCACACGAGCAGACGGTCACGCAGCAGCCGTTCGGCGAGGCGCTTGAACGTTGCCTTGAAGTCCTGGGGCTTTGCCGGCGGCATGCCCATGGCACCCATGGGTCCGCGAGGGCCACTCATGCTGCTTCTTCTTCCGTGAGCTGGGAGAGGACGATCTCGCGGTAGACCTCGCAGGTCTGCATGAGATCGGTATGCGTGCCCGTTCCGACGACCCTTCCCTCGTCGAGCACGACGATGCGGTCGGCGCCCCGGATCGTCGAGACCCGCTGCGCAACGATGACGACTGCCGCATCGGTGGTGACCGTACGCAGCGCCCTGCGCAGGGCCGCGTCGGTCGCATAGTCGAGCGCAGAGAACGAGTCGTCGAACAGGTAGATCGGCGGGCGTTTGACGATCGCCCGAGCTATTGCAAGGCGCTGGCGCTGACCACCCGAGACGTTGGTGCCACCCTGAGAGATGGGGGCGTTGAGCTGCTCGGGCATCTTGGTCACGAAGTCCCTGGCCTGCGCGATCTCGAGGGCGTCCCAGAGCTCCTCGTCGGTGGCGTCCGGACGGCCGTACCTCAGGTTGGACGCAATCGTGCCGCCGAACAGGAACGGTCGCTGGGGCACGAGTCCGATCGCCGTCCATACGTTCTCGGGGTGCAAGGAACGTACGTCGTGGCCGTCGATCCGGACCGCACCTGCGGTGGCATCGAACAGCCGCGGGATCAGACTGAGCAGCGTCGACTTGCCGCTGCCCGTCGAGCCGATGATCGCGGTCGTCTCGCCCGGCCGGGCGATCAGGTCGATCTCGTGGAGCACGTCCTGCTCGGCTCCGGGAAAGGCGAACGAGGCCTTCTCGATGTCGATGCGACTCCCGCCAAGAACGACCTCGATGGCATGGTCGGGAGCAAGCACACTGGGCTCGGTCTCGAGCACCTCGGTGATGCGCTCGGCCGAGACCTCGGCGCGAGGCCACATCATGAACAGGAACGTCGCCATCATCACCGACATCAGGATCTGGGTGATGTAGGCCTGGAATGCGGTCAGAGTGCCGACGTCGAGGTCGCCGCTGCCGACCCGGAACCCACCGATCCAGGTTGCCAGCACGACCGAGACGTTCATGATCAGCATGACGAGCGGGAAGAACATTGCGGTCAGCTTGCCAACCGCGATCGCCACGTCCATGTTGGCGCGGTTGGCATCGTGGAAGCGCTCGGTCTCGTAGTCCTCCTTGACGAAGGCCCGGATGACCCTGATGCCCATGATCTGCTCGCGCATCACGCCGTTGATGTCGTCGATGCGCTCCTGCATCTGACGGAACAGCGGGCGGAGCTGTCGGATGATCATCGCCAGGCACAGGATCAGGACGGGAAGGACGATCACCAGGATTCCGGAGAGCTCGACGTCCTGGCGCAGCGCCATCACCAGGCCTCCGACGCCCATGATCGGAGCCGTGACGAGCATCGTCAGCAGCATGAACACGAGCAGCTGGACCTGCTGCACGTCGTTGGTGGTGCGGGTGATCAGCGTGGGGGCACCGAACTGGGTCATCTCGCGCTGGGCGAACGTCTCGACCTTGCCGAAGATGCCTGCACGCATGTCGCGGCCCACAGCCATCGCCGTACGGGCGCCGTAGTAGACCGCGATCACCGTGCACACGACCTGCACGACCGTGATCGCCAGCATGATCATGCCGGTGCTCAGGATGAAGCCCGTGTCACCTTCGACGATGCCCTTGTCGATGATGTCGGCATTCAGGCCCGGGAGGTAGAGGTTCGCAATTGTCTGGACGAGCTGGAAGAAGATGACCATTGCCAGCGGACCCTGGTAGGGCGCCAGATAGGTCCGCATGAGCGGGATCAGCACCATTGCAGGTTATCCCGCAGCGCCGACGAATCATCACGACAGATGTCACGAATCCGTATCCGGGCCCTCCGACATTGACGCCACCCCAAATCGATGGGGATCGGTGCTCGCCGTCGTGGTCATTCCGTCCGTGGATGGCGGAGATGTCGTGGGGAGGCATCCCGTTCACGGACGTGATCTTTGTGGTGCTGTTCCTCGGACCGATGTACGGCGGCGGCTGCGCTGCTGATTCGTGAGGTGACGCGCCGCAGCGGCCGACGAGGGTGGCCGACGCGCCCCTGCTCGCGGCCGCGTTCGGCTGCTTCCAGGCCGGCCTGGTCGATCAGTCGCTGTTCAACCCACGCTACGACCGCTACGACTTCCAGCATCCAGTGCACATCGGCTGGATCGACATCAGCCTCTACTATCTGGTCAACTTCGTCACGGGCCACGTCGTCATCAGCATCACCGTGCCGATCATCCTGGCGGAGAGCTGGTCGAGGCCGCGCTCGAAAGCCCCCTGGCTGAGCCGGACCGGACTGTGGATCTGTCATCGCGATGTACGCACTCGCGACAGCTGTCAACCATTTCGGTGTCAAGGACGAGGACGGCCACGGCTTCCAGGCATCACCGACACCAAGTCACGACCGCATCGCTCACCGTCACGCTGCTGATCGCCACGGCGCTGCTGTGGCGACGCTCAGCACCGGTGGAACACGGCCCGAGTCCCGCCAGTGTGGGCGATGGCAGGTCTGGGGTTCGTCGGCTACCTGCTGTACCTGCCAGGAGAGAACGGGCTGGCACTCGCTCTGGCAGTGGTCGTCGTGGTCACCGCGTGCGGCGTGGTGGGCGTCTGGTCGCGAAGCTCCGCCTGGACGCCGGACCATGGGTTCTGGCTGGCAATTGGAGCTGCTCTCACCGGCGTCGCCGTCCCCTACCTCGCTGAGCCGTACGACAGCGGAATCGGTGCAGGTCGTGAGCTGCTCGATGACACCGTCGCCGCGGCCATCTGCCTCGTGGGCATCACGCTGACGGTGCTCCGTCGCCGATTGAAGACGATGGCCGCTACATCAGGTCCTTGAGCTCCTGGGGCAGCTCGAAATCTTCCGTGCCGCTGGTGGGGAAACCGAACGCGCTGGCGCCGTCTGACTTCTTGGCGGCAGCGGCCTGTGCTGCGCGCTTGGCGGGGTTGCCCGAGACGCGCTTGCCCTTCTTCTGCTGAGGCTTCTGCTTGGCGCCGGCTCGCTTGCCGGGACCGGGGAGGCCGGGCATACCAGGCATACCCGGAATGTTGGGCATGCCGCCGCCCTTGGCCATCTGCTGCATCATCTTGCGAGCATCGAAGAACCGGTCGACCAGCTGGTTGACGTCCTTGACCTGGGTGCCGGATCCCTTGGAGATACGGGCACGACGTGAGCCGTCGATGATCTTGGGGTTGTCACGCTCGGCAGGGGTCATCGACAGGATGATCGCCTTGATGCGGTCGACCTCGCGATCGTCGAAGTTCTCGAGCTGCTCCTTCATCGCGCCCATGCCCGGGAGCATGCCCATGAGCTTGGACATCGAGCCCATCTTGGCCATGGCTTCCATCTGGCCGAGGAAGTCCTGCAGGGTGAACGAGCCGCCCATGAGCTTGTCGGCGGCCTTGTTGGCCTCCTCCTCGTCGAAGACCTTTTCGGCCTGCTCGATGAGCGTCATCATGTCGCCCATGTCGAGGATCCGCCCGGCCATGCGGTCGGGGTGGAACACGTCGAAGTCGGCCAGCTTTTCGCCGGTCGAGGCGAACATGATCGGTCGGCCGGTGATGGAGCGTACGGACAGGGCCGCACCCCCTCGGGCGTCTCCGTCGAGCTTGGTGAGGACGACACCGGTGAAGTCGACGCCCTCGAGGAACGCCTGCGCCGTGACGACTGCGTCCTGGCCGATCATTGCGTCGATGACGAACAGGACCTCATCGGGATCGACGGCCTTGCGGATGTCGGCGGCCTGCTTCATCAGCTCTTCGTCGATGCCGAGACGACCGGCGGTGTCGACGATGACGACATCGTGAAGGGTGCGCTGGGCCTCCCTGAGACCTGCCTTGGCGACGTTGACGGGGTCGCCCTTGCCGTTGCCCGGCTCGGGCGCGAAGACGGTGACGCCGGCCTGCTCGCCCACGACCTGGAGCTGGGTGACGGCGTTGGGTCGCTGGAGGTCGGCTGCCACCAGCAAGGGTGACTTGCCCTGCGACTTGAGCCAGAGCCCGAGCTTGCCGGCGAGCGTCGTCTTACCGGCGCCCTGGAGGCCAGCGAGCATGATGACGGTCGGACCGGTCTTGGCATAGCGGATGCGACGGGTCTCGCCGCCGAGGATCGTGACGAGCTCGTCATTGACGATCTTGATGACCTGCTGAGCCGGGTTGAGCGCCTGGCTGACCTCGGCGCCCAGCGCGCGCTGCTTGACGTTGGCGATGAACTCACGGACGACCGGCACGGCGACGTCGGCGTCGAGCAGGGCGACCCGGATCTCACGCGCGACGGCGTCGATGTCAGCCTCGGACAGTCGACCCTTGCCGCGAAGGTTCTTGAACGCCGACTGGAGCCGGTCTTGCAGGGTGTCGAACATGGTGTCCTTGATCAGGTGTCGGAGGGCGTACCAAGCCTAACGGGTTCGCCCTTTCACCGGCTGATCGGTGAGCCGCTCGACCGTCGGACCCGCGGGCGGTGAGCTGGGGTCAACGCCGAGGCTCTTGGTCGACCTTGAGTCACCGCTCACCCGTGTTGGTTGACCCTAAGTCACCGCTCACCTCAGGCCAGAGCTGCTTCGACTCTTTCGCGGAGGTTGGCTGCGGTGGCCTCGTCGAGCCGGTCGCCTGATGCGTCGACGATGTAGAACACGTCTCGGACCTCCGTCCCGTACGTCGACATGTGCGCCGATCGGATCGACAGGTCGAGCGATGCGATCTCGTGGCACACGGTCCACACCAAGCCCCGACGGTCATGCGCGCGCACCTCGAGCAGCGTCGCCGTCTCGGACAGGCGATCGAGCAGACGTACGCGTGACCCCACCGTGTCATCGCCTGAACTGACCGTGAGTCGAGCAGCCAGGTCGACCTCGCCTGCGAGCGCGGGCCGCAGCCGTTCACGCAGGTGTGTTGCGTCGACGTCCGCCCGCGACACCTCCCACAACGACACCGCCGCGTCGCCGAGGGTCACGGTCCTTGCTGAGCGGACACCGAGCCCCGCGAGCGCAATGCCGCCAGCCAGGTCAGCCATCACGCCTCGGCGATTGGAGGTCACGACCGTCAGCAGCGAGCCGTCCTTGTGCGCCTCGACCTCCAAGGTGAAGTCGGCCGGTCCGGTTGCGCCGTAGTCGGGAATCGGGACGTGCGACGGCCAGCCCTCGTACGTCTGGGGGTCCGGGCTCTGGACCGCTGCGTCGAGGTGGTCGGCGGTCTTGGCGACCAGACCCTCGATCAACCCCTTGCGCCAGGTCGACCAGGCGGCGGCACCCGTCGCCTGGGCATCTGACGCAGACAGCGCAGCGAGCAGCTCCAGGAAGTCGGCTGTCTCCACGACCTCGGCGACGTTGGCCGCTGTGGAGGGGTCCTCGATGTCTCGGCGGGTGGCGATCGTCGGCAGCAGGAGGTGCCACCGTACGAGCCGGCCGATCGTGGCGGCATCGTCGGCGTCAAAGCCCCACCGCGTAGCGATGGCGGCGGCCATCGGCTCGCCGTCCATGCTGTGGTCGTCGCCGTTGGCGCCCTTGCCGATGTCGTGAAGCAGGGCCGCCACCGCCAGGAGGTCCGGACGGGCCACGTCACGCTGGAGCTCCGCAGCGAACACGCAGGTCTCGAGGCTGTGCCTGTCGACCGTGAAGCTGTGCACGGGCGACGACGACCCCCGAAGCCTGACGTCCGCCCACTCAGGCAGCAGCCGGTCGATCACGCCGGCGAAGTCGAGCTCGTCCCACACGGTGAGGAGTCCTGGACCCGCCGTCAGCAGGTCAACCATCAGCCGGGTGGAAGACCTCGGCCACGGGTCTGTCATCTCCCCCATGGTGCGTGCCAGACGGCTCGCCGATCCCGCGCTGAGCGGATGGCCCTCACGTGCGGCCGCAGCAGCCGCGCGAAGCGCGACCTCCGGGTCGTTGGCAGGATCAGCCTGCTGCGTGACGATCACCTCACCACCGAGCAGGCCAACGCCCTCCCCCAGCCGGGTCACCACCGGTCCGGTCGCAGAGATCCGTGGCTTGTTGGTCGAGGGTGTGACCGCGCCGTCGATGCGTCGCCACGCCAGCGACGTCAGGTGGGCGATGCGGCGACCGAGCTGCCGCGTGTGCAGGTCGAGCTCTTCGGCATCCATGCCGAGTGCTCGAGCGACCTCGGGGATCTGTTCGGCGTCAAGCTTGTCGCCCTTGCGGCCAGCCACCTCGTGCAACGTGTCACGTACGTCGAGCAGCGCGCCGCGCAGGCTCTCCGACTCCTCACGCGGGACATCGATGAGCCAGGTCGCGACCAGGGCCCGCAGTACCACGGTGTCGCGCAGCCCTCCCCCGGACTCCTTCAGATCAGGTATCGCCGAGTGCGCCAACCAACCGGCACGTTCGATCCGGGCAAGCCTGGCCTCGCGCACTTCCTGGACCCTCGCGCGCGCGTCGCGACGCCAGTCGCCGAGCACCTCTGACCGGAGGGTGGCAACCAGCGAGGCGTCCCCGGCGACGGCTCGGGCATCGAGCATCCCCATCGCTGCCCGGTGATCGACGGCCGCCGCTTCACGCATCTGCACGGTGTCGCGTACGGAATGGTCGAGCGCGATGTTGTCGTCCCACATCGGATACCAGATGGACTCGGCAATTTCGCGTACGTGATCGTCCTCCAGCCCGGGCTGGTGCAGCAGCACCACGTCGACGTCACTGAACGGCGACAGCTCGCTGCGCCCGTAGCCACCCACCGCGACCAGGGCAAAGCCCGATTCGGCATCATGGGATGGCTGTGAACCCGTCGCGTCGAAGAAGAGCTGACGCAGCTTCTGATCGACCTCCACGGCGCGATCCTGACGACGCTGCGCCAGCTCTTGACTCCTCACTGAGCTAGAGAGCTGCCTCATCGGTCTCGCCGGTGCGGACACGCACCACGGACTCGACCGGGATCACCCAGACCTTGCCGTCACCGATCTTGCCGGTCTTGGCTGCCGTGCTGATGGTGGAAACCACCATGTCGACGTCGCCGTCATCCACGACAACCTCGAGGCGGATCTTGGGAACCAGCGACACGTCGTACTCCGCACCGCGGTAGACCTCGGTGTGTCCCTTCTGCTGGCCATAACCGCTGGCCTCCGTCACTGTCATGCCGGCAATCCCTGCAGCGGCAAGGGCCTCTCGGACCTCTTCCCACTTGTGCGGCTTCACGACCGCTGTAACGAGCTTCATTCTCAGTCCTATCCCAGTCCGCCGGTGGCTGTTCCAATGTGGTCGTACGCAGTCTCAAGATGTTCGACCTGATCGATGCCGGTGACCTCATGCTCTTCGTCGACGCGCAAGCCGAACAGCCTGTCGATCACACTAGCGATCACGTACGTGCAGCTGAACGCGTAGACGAGCACGACCGCAGCGGCCACGACCTGTTTGCCGAGCTGGCCGAGTCCGCCACCGTAGAACAGGCCCGCTTGTCCGAAGCCGAGCAGCTCGACGGCGGCGTTGCTGGCCAGCAGACCGATCAGCAGCGTGCCGACGAGACCGCCGACCAGGTGGACGCCCACGACGTCAAGCGAGTCGTCGTAGCCCAGCCTGAACTTGAGACCGATCGCGAACGCGCAGACCCCACCGGCGACGACGCCGACCACGAGGGCACCCATCGGCGACACCGAGCCGCACGAGGGCGTGATCGCGACGAGGCCGGCGACGACGCCCGACGCGGCGCCGAAGCTGGTGCCCTTGCCATCGCGGAGCACCTCGACTGCGAGCCAGCCCAGCATCGCCGCAGCACCGGCAGCGACCGTGTTGATGAGCGCAAGGCTGGCCAGCTGGTTGGCGCCGAGCGCCGAGCCCGCATTGAAACCGAGCCAGCCGAACCAGAGCAGGCCCGCTCCGAGCAGAACTGACGGAAGGTTGTGAGGACGCATCGGGTCGCGCTTCCAGCCGACTCGTTTGCCGATGACGAGTGCGAGGGCAAGTGCCGACGCTCCGGAGCTGATCTCGACCACCGTTCCGCCGGCGAAGTCGAGGGCGCCCAGCTTGTTGGCGATCCAGCCGCCCTTGACCTCGTCGCCGTCGAACGCAAAGACCCAGTGAGCCACCGGGGCGTAGACGATCGTGAGCCACACCGGCACGAACAGAGCCCAGGCGGCGAACTTCATCCGGTCTGCCACGGCACCGCTGATCAGGGCAACGGTCACGATCGCGAAGGTCAGCTGGAAGACGACGAAGACGTACGTCGGGATCGTCCCGGTCAACGTGTTGGGCGTGATCCCGCTGAGGCCCACGTTCCCGAGCCCGCCGATCAGGCCGCCCACGGCGTCGTCATCGAAGGCGAGGCTGTACACGTACAGGAACCAGGCAACCGGCACGATCGCCATCGCGATGAAGGTCATCATCATCATGTTGAGGACGCTCTTGGCACGAACCATTCCGCCGTAGAAGAACGCCAGACCTGGCGCCATCAGCAGCACGAGGGCCGACGATGCCAGCATCCATGCGGTGTCACCTGAGTTCATGTCGCCTCCGTGCCTGGTCAGTGAGTCACGTCGGTGGCGGACACTATCGCACCGGAAACGCGGTGGGTGTCGCTACCGAGAAAATGAGCTGGCGCCGCACCCTGAGGATGCGGCGCCAGCTCGCGGGTTGTGCCTAGAGCGCTGCCTCGTCGGTCTCGCCGGTACGAACCCGCACCACCGACTCGACCGGGATCACCCAGACCTTGCCGTCACCGATCTTGCCGGTCTTGGCTGCCCCGCTGATCGTGGAGACCACGCTGTCGACGTCGCCGTCGTCCACCACGACCTCAAGACGGATCTTGGGGACCAGCGAGACGTCGTACTCCGCACCGCGGTAGACCTCGGTGTGTCCCTTCTGCTGGCCATAACCGCTGGCCTCGGTCACCGTCATGCCGGCCACTCCGGCGGCGGCGAGAGCCTCCCGGACCTCTTCCCACTTGTGGGGTTTGATGACTGCAGTAACGAGCTTCATTCTCAGAGTCCCTTCGACAGGTGCGAGCCGCCGCCGGAGCCGGCGAATTCATAGGCGGTTTCGAGGTGCTCGACCTGGTCGATGCCGAGGACCTCATCCTCTTCGCTGATGCGGAACCCGATCGTGACGTCAATCAACGTGCCGATCACGTACGTGAGGATGAATGAGTACGCCAGGACGGCGCCGGCGGCAACAGCCTGCTTGCCCAGCTGGCTGAAGTCACCGCCGTACAGCACGCCGACGTCGTGCGACGCCAAGAGGCCGATCAGCAGCGTGCCGACGAGGCCACCGACGAGGTGGACACCCACGACGTCGAGCGAGTCGTCGTAGCCGAACTTGTACTTCAGCCCGACCGCGAGCGCACAGAAGACGCCGGCGATGATGCCGAGACCGATCGAGCCGACCGGAGTCAGGGCGCCTGCCGCCGGCGTGATGGCCACCAGTCCGGCGACAGCACCAGAGGCGCCGCCGAGGCTGGTCGCCTTCTTGTCGCGGATGATCTCGACCAGGAGCCAGCCGAGGATGGCGGCACCCGTGGCGACCGTCGTGTTGACGAGGGCCAGACCCGCGAGACCGTTGGACCCGACCGCCGAGCCGGCGTTGAAGCCGATCCAGCCGAACCACAGCAGGCCCGCACCGAGCAGCACGAACGGCAGGTTGTGAGGGCGCATGGGATCGCGCTTCCAGCCGACCCGCTTGCCGAGCACCAGGGCCAGTGCCAGACCTGCGGCACCGGCGTTGATGTGGACGGCCGTGCCTCCCGCGAAGTCCAACGCCTCCAGCTTGGTGGCGATCCAGCCGCCGTCGTCGCCGAAGTCGAACACCCAGTGCGCAACCGGGAAGTAGACGACCGTGGTCCAGACCACGATGAACAGCGCCCAGGCGGTGAACTTCGCGCGGTCGGCGATGGCACCGCTGATCAGTGCAACCGTGATGATCGCGAACATCAGCTGGAAGGCCACGAAGACGTACTCGGGGATCGTTCCGTACGCCGTGTTGACCGAGATGTTGTCGAGGCCAATGCGGTCGAAGCCGCCCAGCCAACGGTTGCCACCGGGACTGAACGCGAACGAGTAGCCGTACAGCACCCACAGCACGGGCACGATCGCCAGGGCCAGGAAGCTCATCATCATCATGTTGAGAACGGTCTTGGAGCGGACCATGCCGCCGTAGAAGAACGCCAGTCCTGGGGTCATGAGCAGGACCAAGGCCGAGCTGGCCAGAATCCACGCGGTATCGCCGGTATCCATGAAACCTCCGAGTGAGATGTGCGCGGGCGGGGACGTCGCCCACTGCGCTACAGATTCCTACTCGGTGATTTCAGTCCGGGTTTCCCGGTGTTGCGGCGATGTCACGAATCTGCCGATCGTGTTAACAGCAGGTAACGCGCACCCGGGACTCACTCGAGGAGTGCGTCGACGAACTCCTCGGGATCAAACGGCGCGAGGTCGTCGACGCCCTCGCCGAGGCCGACGAACTTGACCGGGACGCCGAGCTCACGTTGGACCGCGATGACGATACCGCCCTTGGCCGTGCCGTCGAGCTTGGTCAGCACGACGCCCGTGACGTCGACCACCTCGCCGAACACGCGCGCCTGGGTCATGCCGTTCTGCCCTGTCGTGGCGTCGATGACCAGCAAGACCTCGGTGACGGGCGCTTGCTTCTCGATCACGCGCTTGACCTTGCCGAGCTCATCCATCAGCCCAGCCTTGGTGTGAAGGCGTCCCGCGGTGTCGACCAGCACGACGTCGGCGCCGTCGGCAATGCCTTTCTGGACCGCCTCGAACCCGACACTCGCCGGGTCGCCGCCCTCGGGGCCGCGCACGGTGTCGACGCCGACGCGTTCGCCCCAGGTCTGCAGCTGTTCGGCGGCGGCAGCGCGGAATGTGTCGGCGGCACCGAGCACGACCGACTTGTTCTCGGCGACGAGCACCCGGGCGAGCCGGCCGACGGTCGTGGTCTTGCCGGTGCCGTTGACGCCGACGACGAGCACGACGCCGGGCTTGCCGTCAGCGCCCGTGGATGCCAGAGAACGACCCTGTGACGGCCCGATGAGCGCGACCAGCTCCTCGCGAAGGATCGAGCGGGCCTGCTCGGGATCCTTCACGCCGTCGATGCGTACGCGGGTCTTGAGCTTCTCGACCAGCTCATCGGTGGGACCGACGCCCACGTCCGCAGCCAGGAGGGTGTCCTCGATCTCCTCCCACGCAGCGTCGTCGAGCGTCGCTCGGCCCAGCACGGCAAGCAGGCCCTTGCCGAGCGTGCCCTGCGAACGGGCGAGGCGGGCGCGCAGTCGTACGAGTCGGCCCTGAGGCGCCTCGGGGCGTTCGATGGCCGGAGCGGCGGGCTCTTCCTCAAGGACCGGCTCAGGTGTCGGCGCGGGTTCGGGTTCGGGTTCGGGTTCGGGCGTGGGTCTTGGCTTCGGCTCTGGTTCGGTGACCGGCCTGTCGACCTCAGGCTCCCGGGTGACCTCCTTCGTCGGCGTCGCCGGCGGCAGCTCGGCGCGACGGCGCGACAGCAGCAGCGCCCCACCTCCCCCGAGGAGAACGACAACACCGGCAATGATCAGGACGAGCGTCAGCGTGGTCACACGGAGATCTTATGTAGAGTCCCGCAGATGACGGGTCTTTGGTTCAAACGTCGGCGGTTCGGCTGGGGCTGGACACCGGCTTCCAAAGAGGGCTGGCTCACCCTTGGAGTGTTCGTCGCAGCAGTGTTTGCGGGTGCGGGTGTCCTCGTGCTCACGACGGACGACGGCGACGTGTGGCCGGTCGTCGCCTATCTGGTGTTCGTCGCGATAGCAGTCGTCGCGCTCATCCGCGTGGCCATGGATCACGGGCCCACCCCGCGCTGGCGGTGGGGCCGCAAGGACGGCGACGACCCAAAAAGCGACTTCTAAGTAGTTCTGGGGAGTCAGAGCAGACTGTTGATCTCGATGACTTCGTCGCACGACACGCCAAGCGCTTCGTGATGATCACGGATGGCCTGCTCATCCGGACCGTCAAGAATGCAAACGACGTGTCCCGCGGGGTTGTGATACAACTCCACCTGCTTGACGCCGAACGAGTCAGTGACGCCATCGCGCGCTTCGAGCGTGAACTTGTCGATCGCCTCTTGGGGCAGCTTCAAATCAGCGTGCACATCTACGTACTTGGGCATTTTTGCCTCCGGTGCTGGGGTAAAAACAGAGTCCACCCACTCGTCTAGAAGTCAACGCTTGCCGAGACGATCAGGACACCAAAGGTGCGACGGCGTCCCTGATCGACTGAGGGATCGGCGTCACCTGGCGTGAGGTGGCGTCGACGTATACGTGGACGAAACGCCCGATCGCTGCTGGCTCGTCGCTGTCGCCCTGGAAGAGGCCGATGCGATAGACGATGCTCGAGGTGCCAAGCTTGACGATTGCGAGCCCCGCCTGCACATCACCGGGGAAGCCGAGCTCGCGTTTGAACTCGCACTGGGTCTCCGCCACCAGCCCCACGGCATCGAGCTTGCGGATGTCGGTGGCGGTCGCCTCGATCAGGAAGCCGTTGACCGCGGTGTCGAAGTACGAGTAATAGACGACGTTGTTGACGTGGCCGTAGACGTCCTCGTCCTCCCACCTCGTCGTGATGGTCCGCAGCGCTGGAAACTCCGTTCGCAACGTGGGCCCTTCGCTCATGCCGGCTCTTCTTCACGGAGCCGCTGGCTGATGACGGCCGAGACGCCGTCGCCGCGCATCGAGACGCCGTACAGTGCGTCGGCGACCTCCATCGTCCGCTTCTGGTGCGTGATGACGATGAGCTGAGAGCTGGCACGCAGCTCTTCGTAGATCTCGAGCAGACGGCCGAGGTTGGTGTCGTCAAGGGCGGCTTCGACCTCGTCGAGGATGTAGAACGGGCTGGGACGTGCCTTGAAGAGCGCAACGAGGAATGCCACGGCGACGAGAGATCGCTCACCGCCCGACAGGAGCGACAGCCGCTTGACCTTCTTGCCCGGGGGCCGTGCCTCGACATCGATACCGGTGGTCAGCATGTTCTGCGGATCGGTCAGGATGAGCGCCCCCTCACCGCCCGGGAAGAGTCGGGAGAAGACGTCGGCGAACTCACGCTCGACGTCATACCAGGCCTCCGTGAACACCTGCTCGACCTTGGCGTCCACCTCCTCGACGATCTCGAGCAGGTCCTTGCGCGTCTTGCGGAGATCTTCGAGCTGCTCCGACAAGAACTGGTGACGTTCCTCGAGCGCGCTGAACTCCTCGAGGGCGAGCGGGTTGACCTTGCCGAGCATGGCCATCGAGCGCTCGGCGGCGCGCAGGCGCTTGGTCTGCTCTTCGCGGTCGTAGGGGACGGCGGGGCTGGGCTCGACCGGCTCCTGACCCTCCTCGACCGTCTCGACGATCGGGGGCACGAGCTGCTCGGGCCCGTAGTCGTTGAGGAGCTCCTCGATGTTGAGTCCCAGCTCCTCCAGCGCACGGGTCTCGAGTCCTTCGAGGCGCAGACGCATCTCGGCCCTGGCCATCTCGTCCTTGTGGACCGAGTCGGTGAGTCCGTCGAGCTCGGTGCTCAGCTCGCGAAGCTTGGTGCGCACGCCGCGCAGCGTCTCCTCGCGTCCGGCTCGTGAGGCCTCGATCGTCTGGCGAAGCTCAGAGGCCTGTACGACGGACTGCTCGAGGCGGACGAGCACGCGCTCACTCGCCACGATCACAGCCTTGGCGGTCTCGGCCTCCCGCAGCTGACGTTCGCGGCGTTCTTCGGCCTTGATCCGGGCCTGACGTTCGGCCGCCGCGGCGTCGAACAGCGACTTGACCTGGGCGGCGAGCGCGCGGGCACGTTCTTCGTTGGTCCTGAGCGCAAGGCGTGCGTCGGTCTCGGCCCGGCGACCCCCGGAGGCCTTCTCTGCCAGCTCCTCGAGAAGGGTCGTGTCGGGCTCTTCCTCGGGCGCCGACTCGGCCTGCTTCAGCCGTTCCTCGAGCTCCGCGAGCCCGGACACGTCGACATCGCGCGCCTCAGCCGCTGCGTTGATGGCGGCCGTCAGTCGGTCAGCCTCCCCCCGCGCGGCTCGCGCGGTGGCCCCGAGGTGGCCGAGGTTCTCGGCGACCGCGGCCATCGTGGCGTCGGACTCGTGCAGCTGGGCGAGTGCCGAATCGACCCTCTCCTGCGCGGCCACGCGCCTGGTCTCGGCGCTCTCGATCTCGAAGCGAAGTCTTTCGAGGGTGTGAACGGCCCGGTCGAGGTCGGCTCCGGCTTCCGCGATGGCGGCCTGCACCTCGATCAGGCTCTGCTTCGAGGACGAGCCACCAGACGCAAAGTGCGGACCGATCACGTCGCCGTCGCGCGTCACGGCGATGACGTCGGGCGACTGGGCGATCAGCTGGCGCGAGTGCTCGAGGTCATCGACGACGGCCACCTTGTAGAGCAGGCGACGCAGGGCTCCTTGGAGCGGTGCCGGGCCGTCGACGACGTCGATCGCGTACGTCGCGAACGCAGGCAGACCGGGCCAGGACGAGTCGTCCACCTCGCCGCCGCCGAGCAGCATGCCAGCGCGACCCAGGTCCTCGGACTTCAGCTTCTCCATGGCGGACACGGCGGTGTCGAGGTGGTCGACGGCGACCGCATCTGCTGCCGAGCCCAGTGCGGAGGCGATCGCGGTCTCATAGCCGCTGCGCACGGTCAGCAGCGCCGCGACCGAGCCGAGCAGGCCGCTGATCTCGTCGGTCGCAGCTAGCAGTGCGCCGGCACCATCCTTGCGGGCCAGGCCGAGCTCAAGGGCTTCCTTACGAGCGGCGAGCGCGGACTGCTGGCGCTCGGCCTCCTGGGTCTGCGACCCGAGCGAGGCAAGCTGCTCGACGATCTCGGCGAGCGCCTGCTCGGCGGACTCCAGGTTCTCGTCGAGCCCGGTCTCGCCGGCGTTGAGGCCAGCGATCGTGCTTTCCAGTGTGGTGAACTCGCGTTGCGCCTCGGTGGCTCGCAGCTCGGCTTCGTCGCGCGCGACGGTGAGCCGTCCGATCTCCTCACCGGCAGCGGTGGCCCGGCTCTTGAGCGAGTTGACTTGCCCGTGCAGTCGCGCCAGACCCTCACGCTGGTCGGCGGCGGCCCGGAGAAGACCTGCGACGCGGCGTTCTTCTGCCGTGTAGGCGGCCTCGGCAGCCTCCTTCGCCGCGATGACCTGCTCGAGCGACTCGGTTGCCTCCGACACCCCTGCGTCAAGCTGTTCGTGCTTGGCCTGCGCTTCACGTGCCTCGGCCTCGAGCACCTCTGGGTCGCGGCCGACGCGGCGGTCCTCGGCCTCCACGGCAGCAAGGCGTACGCGCTCATTGGCGAGACCAGCAGTACCGCGGAAACGTTCGCGCAGACCGGAGAGCGAGTACCAGGTCTCCTGCGCTGCGGCCAGCCGCGGTGAGTCCTCACGCAGCTGGTCCTCGAGCACGGTCTCCTGCTCGCGAGCCTCGGCGATCGCGGCCTCGACGGACTGACGGCGCTCCTTCAGTGCCGTCTCGTCGGCGAGCTCTTCAGCGATGACCTTGCGCGCCTGCGACACGTCGTCGGCCAGCAGCCGGGCACGGGCGTCGCGTACGTCGGCCTGGATGACCGCAGCGCGGCGGGCTACCTCGGCCTGGCGTCCCAACGGCTTGAGCTGACGACGCAGCTCGGTGAGCACGTCGTTGAGTCGTGTCAGGTTGCCCTGGGTGGCGTCGAGCTTGCGGAGCGCCTTCTCCTTGCGCTTGCGGTGCTTGAGGACACCAGCGGCCTCCTCGATGAAACCGCGGCGTTCCTCCGGGGTGGCTCGCAGGACGCTGTCGAGCTGGCCCTGGCCGACGATGACGTGCATCTCGCGGCCGATGCCGGAGTCGCTCAGGAGCTCCTGGACGTCGAGGAGTCGGCAGGTGTTGCCGTTGATCGCGTACTCGGATCCACCGTTGCGAAACATCGTTCGGGTGATCGTGACTTCGGTGTACTCGATCGGCAGGGCGCCGTCGGTGTTGTCGATCGTGAGCACGACCTCGGCTCGGCCCAGTGGCGGCCGCCCCGACGTACCGGCGAAGATGACGTCTTCCATCTTGCCGCCGCGCAACGACTTGGCACCCTGTTCGCCCATGACCCAGGCGAGCGCGTCGACGACGTTGGACTTGCCCGAACCGTTGGGTCCGACGACACACGTGATGCCGGTCTCGAACTGGAGCGTCGTTGAGGAGGCAAAGGACTTGAACCCACGAAGTGTGAGGCTCTTGAGATACAACTCTGCTCCTACGGCGGCGGTCGACGGTGGTGATCAGGTCCGGGGACTTGAGGACACCTTAGGCGACCAGCAGCCTTGGCAGACGCAGTGTCGACAAGAACTAGCGGTGACCGGCGACCGGCTCGAGCAGATCGCCCGCCGTCACGTGGTCAACCTGTTCGCGCAGAGCCTTGAGGAGCCCGTCGTTCTCGACCTTGAGGCGTAGAACTTCGGCCTCGAGATCGGCGATCCGGCGACGCAGCAGAGCACCGTCGCGAGACTGTGCTGGTGCGGGGCCGATGAAGCCGACAATTGCTTTGGCCATGGAAATCTCCGGTGAAGATTGGCACTCGAAGTGCAATGTTTTGGGGGAAGGGCAGGTGCGATGCCTGCGTCTCTCAGTCTCCCACCGGGTGCCGTCAGGGTCAAATGTCATTTTGGCCGTCAGACCAGGCCAGTTCGCCACCGATCCAGGCTTGTTGAGTGCCCAGATCGTTGCCGAGGATGACGAAGTCGGCGGCCGCTCCGGCACTCAGATGGCCCAGGTTGTCGGCGCCAAGGGCGCGGGCGGGCACGCTGGTGACAGCGGCGATCGCCTGGTCCACGGAGGCGCCCGACGCGACGGCATTGGCCACGCAGTCGTCGAGCCGTACGGCGGCGCCCGCGAGAGTTCCGTCGGCGCGCCGGGCCGGCTCCCCGGCTTCCACCGAGAGCATCTGGCCGCCGAGCTCGTACTCCCCCGGCGGCATGCCGAACGCCGATACGTTGTCGGTCACGAGCATGACGCGTCCGTCGGCCGCTGCGAAGGTGAGTCGAATCGCCTCGGCCTCCACGTGGTGGAGGTCGGCGATCAGTCCGAGAGTCAGACGTGGGTCTGCCAGCGCCGCGCCGACAACTCCTGGACTCCTGGGCAAGAGCGGGCTCTGGGCGTTGAAGAGGTGGGTCACCAACGTCGCGCCCGCATCTGCAGCGGCGGACACCGTGGCGGCATCGGCGTCACTGTGGCCGACGGCAACACGTACGCCGGCCGCGACAAATGTGGCAATCGCCTTCAACGCTCCGTCACGCTCAGGAGCAAGGGTCACGTAGCCGAGCGAGTCTCCACCCGCCTCGATCAGCGCATTGACCCGCTCAGGCGTCGGGTCGACCAACAGCTCTTCGCGGTGGGCCCCACGACGACTCTGCGCGAGGAACGGCCCTTCGACGTGGCACGGCAGCAGCCTTGCGGATCGTGGGCGATCACCGGTGGCTCGCCGGGACGCGTACGATCGCACGTCCTCGCTGACTTCCTCGATCGGCGCGGTGATGAAGGTCGGAACGATGGCGGTGACGCCGGTGCTCGGAAGGGAGTCGCAGACGCGGATCCAGTCCTCGTCACTCGCCGAGGCGAAGTCGGCACCGTACGCGCCATTGATCTGCGCATCGATGAAACCGGGTGCGAGCACCTCGACGTGCAGGTCAGCGGTCCGAGGTGGCGTGCCGGCACCGCTTGCCGCGACACGGCCGTCGGAGACCTGGATCCAGCCAGGTCCGGACGTCTCGGTGATCCCATGGACACTGGCGGCGCTGACGACGAGTTGCACGGGACGGACGCTATCAAGATGTGACCTAGGGTGAGCGACGTGAGTGATCTCTTCGAACCTGTCGTCGGCGAGTGGAGGCGCAACTCTCCACGTCTCGCCACCGTCCGGCGCATCCTGATCCTGGCCTTCACCGGCCTGCTCCTGCTCGTCGCAGTAGCCCTTGTCCTGGTGCTGCCGGACAACCGCTGGTGGATCGGCACCGCGATCGGCGCGCTGGCGGTCGGGGCGGGGGTCTGGGGCTGGGTCTGGGCCGGCCGCAACCAACGGAGCTGGGGCTACGCCGAGAACGCCGACGACCTGCTCGTCACCAGCGGAGTGATGTTCAAGCGCCTCGTCGCGATCCCGTACGGACGCATGCAGTTCGTCGACGTCGAAGCCGGACCGCTCGCCAGGGCGTACGGCATCGCCACCGTCACGCTGCACACCGCGAGTCCCGAGACGGCGGCTGACATTCCCGGCCTGCCAGCCGATCAGGCGACGGCGTTGCGCAACCGACTGACCGAGCTGGGCGAAGCCCATGGTGCCGGTGTTTGAATCGTCACCCGCGGTCGTGGAGGCCACCGGTCTGCGCACGCATCCGCTGACCGGCGTGGTCCAAGGAACGCTCTGGGCCGCGGCCGCCGTGTTCGGCCTGTTCACCTCCATGTTCAACGGCGAAGGCATGAATGGGCTCAACCCTGTCCTGAGCGTCCTCATCCTGCTCTTCGGCGGACTTCTGATCGGCATGGGCGTGGGCTTCCTGAGCTGGGCGTTCACCCGCTACGTCATCGACGGCGCCGAGCTGCGCATCAACAGCGGCATCGTCACCAAGTCGTCGCGCCGGATCCCGTACGAGCGCATCCAGTCCGTAGACATCGCCGAGCCGCTCGTCGCCCGCATCTTCGGCCTCGCCGAGCTGCGGATCGAGATGGCGGGCGGCAAGAACTCGCGCACCTCGTTGCGCTTCCTCAAGGTCACCGACGCGGGGGCGCTCCGTCGGGTCCTGCTCGCGCGTACCCATGGTCAGCTCGCCGAGGAAGCACCCGAGGAGCAGCGCAGCATCATCACGGTCGTCCCTCCAGAGCGCATCATCATCGGCACGCTGCTCTCGCTCGACTTCCTGTTCGCGGCGATCGGCAGCATCGCTGTCATCGTGGCGGCGCTGTGGTTCGACCAGATCATCGCGCTCCTCGGAGGCATCATCCCGCTGGCGTCATGGCTCATGCAGATCGTCGGCCGACGGGTCATCCAGCAGTGGAACTTCACCCTGTCCCGCGGCGAGCGCGGTCTCCGCATCGAACGCGGCCTGCTGTCGCGTACGTCCCAAACCATCCCGTACGAGCGCGTCCAGGGCATCGCGATCAAGGAGCCATTCGTGTGGAGGAGGCTGGGCTGGCAACGTCTCGAGGTCGACGTCGCCGGCTACGCCTCGCAGGGCAACGACAGTGACGGCAACAACTCCAACTCCACGTTGCTCCCGATCAGCGACGGACCACTCGCGGACGCGGTGATCGCCGAGCTGCTGCCCGGCTCCGATCCGGCGCTGGCGGGCCGCACGTACGCGTCGCCGCGATCGCGGTGGTTCGCCCCGATCGGCTTCCGCTACCGCTGGGTCGCCGCCAACGAGCGGACATTCGTCGCCAGCGAGGGCTGGATCGAGCGAACGACCAGCATCGTGCCGCACCACAAGACGCAGTCGGTGGAGCTCAGCCAGGGTCCGTTGCAACGCCGGCTCGGTGTCGCCACTGTCGAGGTGCACTCACCCAAGGGTCCGGTCGACGCTGATGGACGGAACCTCCCGGCGGCCGAGGCGCGCACGATCCTGCTGGCGCAGCTCGATCGGGCCCGCGCAGCCCGCTCGTGATCGGCTTGCGGGCTTGGCGGTGACTTGCTCGCCCATCCGCACCGGTGGCGGTGGGCTGGTCGCCTGTCAGACCTTCGATGGGGCGACCAGGTCACCGCTCGCCAAGGACTGGGAGCTCGCGGGGCTGTGCCAGCTGTACGGGTGAGTCCTACGCGACGACGCGGCGTACTTCCTGGGGCCAGCCGCAGCCCTCAGCGAGCCTGCCGGCCCAGTACTTGGCGGCTTCCTCGTCGGCGACGTCGACCACGGCGAACCCACCCAGGACCTCTTTGGTTTCCACGAACGGACCGTCGGTGATCAGCACCTCGCCGCTCGTGGCGTCGGCGGCGAAGACCGGGCCGTCCTCCTGCAGGCCACCAGCGAAGACGTAGACACCCGCCTCCTTCATCTCCTCGACCACCGCGGTCGACGGCGCGACTCGACTCTGGAACCACTCCTCGCTGTGATCACCGACCCATTGCTGATTGAAGTAGATCAAGTACTCGGCCATGGTTGCTCCTCCTGTGCGCCAGCACAGCGCCGGCCCTCACCATCGCCACGAACGGCGACTCCCAGATACGACATCGAACCGTCGCGAATCTAGTGGATCCGGGGGAAGCCTGTGGAGCAGTTCACTGTCAACCGCCGTCGGTTGCGTCTTCGGCTCCGGCGTCGAGCGGCGCGGTGACGTCACGGGAGTCGAGCCAGCCATCCGGCACGGAGACGCGCTTGGGCGTGCCCTGGCGCCCACGCGGCGTGCCGAGCTCAGCCACGGGATAGGGCTCCGTCGGGTCGAGGCGGCCGAGCAGGTCGTCGAGGTCCGCGTACGAGGACACCATGCCGAGCTGGCTACGTACGTCCTTGCCTGCGGCGAATCCCTTGAGATACCACGCGATGTGCTTGCGGAACTCGATGCAACCGCGCTGTTCTCCCAGCAGCTCACCCAGCAGGTCAGCGTGGCGACGCATGACCGCAGCCACCTCGCCGAGGGTCGGCAGCTCGAGCACCTCCTCGCCGTTGAACGCCGCTGCGAGGTCACGGAACAGCCATGGCCGACCGAGGCAGCCGCGGCCGACGACGACGCCGTCGACGCCGGTCTCGGTGACCATGCGGATCGCGTCGGCGGCTTCCCAGATGTCGCCGTTGCCGAGCACCGGTATGTCGACTGCGCCCTTGAGCTCGGCGATCGAGTCCCAGTCGGCGCGGCCGGAGTAGTGCTGGACAGCGGTACGACCGTGCAGCGCGATCGCGGCGCAGCCGGCGTCCTGCGCAATGCGACCGGCATCAAGGTAGGTCAGGTGGTCATCATCGATGCCCTTGCGAGTCTTCATGGTGACGGGGATGCCGTACGGCTTGGCGGCACCCACGGCGGCGTTGAGGATCTCGCCCAGCAGCGTCGACTTCCACGGCAGCGCCGCTCCCCCACCCTTGCGGGTGACCTTGGGGACCGGGCATCCGAAGTTGAGGTCGACGTGGTTGACACCGTGCTCGGCGCACAGGATCGACACGGCACGCCCGACGTACTCAGGATCGATGCCATAGAGCTGTACCGATCGCACGGTCTCGTTGGGCGCGAACGTCAGCATCGACAGGCTCGTCTTGTCACCCTCCACGATGCCGCGCGACGTGATCATCTCGCACACGTACAGGCCGGCGCCCTGCTCGGCGCAGAGCTGGCGAAATGCCGCATTCGTCACGCCGGCCATGGGCGCGAGCACGACCGGCGTTGCCACCTCGAGGTCGCCGAGACGCAGCGTGCGCGGCAAAGTGGCGATGGACATGCCTCCATTGTCCCACCCAACGCCGCACCGTTCGGGGGCGGTGAGTCGTGTCCCACCGCAGCGTCCCCGGTGGGTAGTAAGTCACCGCTCCCCGTCGCCGGTGGGTAGTAAGTCACCGCTCCCCGTCGCTGGTGGGACTACGGGGTCCAGGTGATGGCGTCCTTTGCGCTGCCCGTCTGCAAGTCGACCGACTGCAGGGCCTTGCCCTTGGGCACGAGGTAGACGAGGCACAGGTTGGCGGAGGCGCCCGGCAAGAACGTCTTGGGGAGCGCCGGGTTGGGGCAGGGCTTGAAGCTGCCGACGAGCTCGTTGGGCGGGAAGATCGTGTTGCTTGAATCGTGGGCATAGATCGGCAGAGCTGCTCCGCCGAGGCCTGCTGGCCCCTCGTTCGTGACCCTCACGCTGACGTAGAACGGTGACGCCTGCTTGGTCTCTTGATCGAGTGAGAAGAACTTGAAGTCGTCGATGTCACCCTTGGCGACCGACGTCACGGTGACGGTGATCGCACTCGCCGCCGCACTGCCGACCTGATAGATGACGCTTGCCGACTCGTCCTCGGTCAGCGTCGTGCCACCCTTGGTCAGCGTCACCCCCGCCGGTACGTCGAAGCCCTTGGGCACCGGCACTTCGTCGTCGTCCTTCTTGGTGTCAGACCCGCAGGCCGCGATGACGACGAGCGCCACGGCAGCGGCAACGATCAGAGCGGGACGCTTGAGTGTCGACACCTGCCGATTGTCGCCCACGGTCGTGTCAGCAGCCAGGTAGACGCGCCGCGAGCCAGCTGGTGACCTGGTCGAGCGGGATGCGCTCCTGGGCCATCGAGTCACGCTCGCGGATCGTCACGGCATTGTCGTCGAGGGTCTCGAAGTCGACCGTGATGCAGAACGGCGTACCGATCTCGTCCTGGCGGCGATAGCGCTTGCCGATCGCCTGTGCGTCGTCGAACTCGACGTTCCAGAACCCGCGCAGCTCGGCCGCAAGTGCGCGCGCCTTGGGCGAGAGGTCCTCGTTGCGCGACAGCGGGAGCACGGCTGCCTTCACGGGGGCGAGGCGGTGGTCGAGCTTGAGGACGGTGCGTTTGTCGGTACCGCCCTTGGCGTTGGGCACCTCCTCCTCGACGTACGCGTCGATCAGGAACGCCATCATCGAGCGGTTGACGCCCGCGGCGGGCTCGATGACGTACGGCGTCCAGCGCTCGTTGTTGGGCTGGTCGAAGTACTGCAGGTCCTTGCCCGAGTGCTCGCTGTGGGTCTTGAGATCGAAGTCCGTACGGTTGGCGATGCCCTCGAGCTCGCCCCATTCGGATCCTTGGAACTCGAAGCGGTACTCGATGTCGACCGTGCGCTTGGAGTAGTGCGACAGCTTCTCCTGCGCGTGCTCGTAGAGGCGCAGGTTGTCGGGGTTGATGCCCAGGCCGGTGTACCAGTCCATGCGGGTCTTGATCCAGGTCTCGTGCCACTCCTCGTCGGTGCCGGGCTCGACGAAGAACTCCATCTCCATCTGCTCGAACTCACGCGTGCGGAAGATGAAGTTGCCCGGCGTGATCTCGTTGCGGAAGCTCTTGCCGATCTGGCCGATGCCGAACGGCGGCTTCTTGCGCGAGGTCGTCATGACGTTGGCGAAGTTGATGAAGATGCCCTGGGCGGTCTCGGGGCGCAGGTAGTGCAGGCCCTCCTCGGACTCGACAGGTCCGAGGTACGTCTTGAGCAGGCCGTTGAACATCTTGGGCTCAGTCCACTCGCCGCGGGTGCCGCAGTTCTCGCAGACGATGAGCTCCATGCCGACCGCATCGGGGTCGTCGAGACCCTTCTTCTCGGCATAGGCCTCTTGGAGGTGGTCCTGGCGGTAACGCTTGTGGCACTTCTGGCACTCGACGAGTGGGTCCACGAACGCGGCGAGGTGGCCGGAGGCCTTCCAGACATCGGTCGGGAGGATGACGGAGGAGTCGAGGCCCACGACGTCGTCGCGGCCCTGGACCATGGAGCGCCACCACTGGCGCTTGATGTTGTCCTTGAGCTCGACGCCGATCGGGCCGTAGTCCCAGGCGGATTTGGTCCCGCCGTAGATCTCGCCGCACTGGTAGACGAATCCCCTGCGCTTGCTGAGGCTGATGACGTTGTCGACGGTCGATGCCATGGTGTTCCGTTCCGGCTGGGTGTCGGCGGGCCTGGGTATGTCGTCGTGACGACGTACGCCCGATGAACCGCAACGATATCGGGGCGGCGGTGGTCCGCTCCGGGCGGGGCGCACGCCGATTCACCGATTTGTCACCGAAAAGCCTTGACCTCGACTTTGTTAGTACGCTTTATTAACTATGTGACGCAGATCAAAGAGCCCCGTCGACGCAGCACCGGTCGACGTCCGGTCGGCAAGGTGCTCCCCGGCGATGCCCGCCGTCACCATCGCGCCCTGATCCTGCAGCAGCTCGTCGACGACGGAGCGCGCAGTCGCGCCGACCTGGCCCGTGAGACCTCGTTGACCCGGGTGACCGTCTCCGACCTCGTCGCTGAGCTCATGGACGACGGGTTCCTCGTCGAGCTCGGCACCCGTCCCGGCACCCACATGGGCAAGCCCGCGACGTTGGTCGGCATCTCCGAGAACTCACCCGTCGCCCTCGCCCTCGACCTGTCGGCAGACGGGCACCTGAGCGGCGCGATCGTCGACCTCGACGGCAAGATCCTCTCCCGCGAACAGGTCGAGTTCAGCCGAGGCGACGACATCTCGGTCATCGCCGGCCTCGCCCTGCGGCTTCGTGAGTCGACCACTCGCCGCATCCTCGGGGTCGGCATCGGTACACCGGGCGTCGTCGACGACGAGGGCACCGTGCTCACGGCCCCCAACCTCGGCTGGGAGAACGTCGATCTCGCCGGCCAGCTCTCCACCGCCCTCGGTGTGCCGGTGCACGCCGGCAACGACTCCAATGTCGCAGCGGTCGCCGAGAGCACGTTCGGCGACGGCGACGACCAGGGCATGTTGCTGCTGATGATCGGCTCAGGTGTCGGTGGCGGCGTGCTGATCGACGGCCGCGCCCTCGCCGGACCGCTCATGTCGTCGGGCGAGATCGGCCACGTCGTGGTCGACCCGGGCGGTCGCCAGTGCTCGTGCGGCAACCGCGGCTGCCTCGAGACGTTTCTCGCAGCGCCCGCGCTCCGCCTCCTCGACAACGATGCGGACCGCAGCGAGGTCGGCCTCAGGCTCGCGTCGGTCCTCACTCCCGTCGTCACGACGCTCGGGATCGCCGACGTGGTGCTCTACGGCCCGGCCGAGCTGCTCGACGGCGCCCTGCTGGAGTCCGTACGGGGTGCTCTGGCACAACAGACCCTTCCTTTCGTCGCCCAACGAGTCCAGGTTCGCCTGGTCCCGATGCGCGACGAGCTCGTGCTCACGGGCGCGGCGGCGCTGGTGCGCTACCGCGAGCTAGGGGTGGTGTGACCTGTCGAACCTGCACCGGACTGTGCCAGCAAGAACCTGCAAGAACCCGAGAAAAGGAATTCCGATGAAGATGAACAAGATCGCGGCAGCGACGGCGGCCTCGGCCCTCGCGCTGGCCGCTCTCGCCGCGTGCGGAAGCAGCGACGACGACAAGCCCGCAGCGGACGAGTCCAAGACAGTGACTCTCTGGCTGGCCGGCAAGGAAGACACCCCGAAGCCCCTCGAGAAGTGGCTCGTCACCGAGTACGCCAAGCAGCACCCCGGCAAGACCCTCAAGGTCTCACACATCGACTGGGGTGAGCTCATGCCGCGGCTCAACACCGCCCTCCAGAGCAAGGACACCCCCGATGTGGTCGAGGTCGGCAACACGCAGTCCCCGACATTCACCAGCGTGGGCGCGTTCACCGATCTGTCGGACAAGCTCGACGAGCTCGGCAACAACATCGGCCCCAAGGGCTTCGTCGAGGCCGGCACATTTGACGGCAAGGTCTCAGCGGTCCCCTACTACTGGGGCTCGCGCTACATCTTCTACAGCAAGAAGGCGTTCGCGGATGCCGGCATCGACGTGCCGACCAACCTCGCCGACTTCCAGAAGGCGGCCACGCAGCTCAAGAGCGGAAAGACCTCAGGATTCTGGCTCCCGGGTCAGGACTGGCGCAACGGCATCAGCTGGATCTTCGCCAACGGTGGTGACATCGCGGTCAAGGACGGCGACAAGTGGGTCGCCAAGCTGTCGGCACCCGAGGCACAGGCGGGCCTGAAGCAGGTGCAGGAGCTGTACCAGGACGCGACCCTCGCTCCGAAGGACGGCCTCGACGCCGAGCCGTGGGTCCCGTTCAACAATGGCGAAGCCGCCATGTTCATGGGACCGAGCTGGGCACGCTGGAGCGTTGCCGAGGACAAGGCCAAGGACCTGGGTGCGTTCGCACTTCCGGGTGTCGACAGCGGAGTCGCTCCGGTCTTCGCCGGCGGCTCGAACATCGCCATCTCGGCCAAGTCGAAGAACCAGAACGGCGCCTTCGACGTGCTGAAGCTGATCTACAGCGACGAGTACCAGCAGCAGCTCGCCAAGAACGGCCTCGGTCCGGCCAACGACACGTTCACCACCCTCATGGGCGACGACGAGTTCGCCAAGGCGGCCATCGCCGCGGCAGCCACGGCCAAGCTCACCCCCGCTTCGCCGGAATGGGCTGCGGTCGAGAGTGCCAGCGTCATGGAGGAATTCTTCGGATCGATCGCCCGCGGCGACGATCCGGCGGACGCCGCCAAGGCAACGGACGCCAAGCTGAACGACCTGTTGAACAAGTAGCACTCGGCAACACCGGAAAGTCGCGACAGAGTGGGGCCTGCGGGCCATCCTCGGGCCCCACTCTGCCTTTCAATGCCACGACAGAACGAGAGGGGGATGTCCATGAGCTCGACACGCATGAGCCGCAGTCGGCGGACCGTACCTCCTGATCGTCCCGACGATCCTCGTGCTCGCGGTCGGCATGGGCTACCCGCTCGGCCGCCAGCTGATCCTGTCCTTCCAGGAGTTCGGCCGGGCACAGCAGTTCGGCCAGCCGGCCGAGTGGATCGGTCTGCAGAACTACCAGGACCTGGTCACCGACAAGGCGATGTGGACCGTCATCGTCCGGTCGCTGGTGTTCTGCGCCGTCTGCGCCAGTATCACCATGCTTGTCGGCACGCTGTTCGCCCTGCTCATGAAGCGGGTCAGCACCGGTCCACGCCTGGTGCTGCAGATCAGCATGCTGCTCGCCTGGGCCATGCCGGTCATCGCCGCCATGACGGCGTGGCAGTGGCTCTTCGACACGCGCTACGGGCTCGTCAACTGGGCACTGCGAGGCCTGGGATTCTCGAGCTTCGACAATCACAACTGGCTCATCGAGCCGATGTCCTTCTTCTTCGTCGCCGGCGTCATCGTGATCTGGATGAGCGTGCCGTTCGTCGCGTTCACGGCGTACGCGGCACTGACGCAGGTGTCTGACGAGACGCTCGAGGCCAGCCACCTCGACGGTGCGACTCCCCTCCAACGCTTCCGCCACATCATCTACCCGACGATCCGACCCGTCCTGACGATCGTCCTGCTGCTCCAGGTCGTGTGGGACCTTCGCGTGTTCGCCCAGATCAAGTTCCTGCAAGGCGTGGGTGGCACGGTCAGCGAGACCAACCTGCTCGGCACCTACATCTACTCGCTCGGCATCGGTCAGAGCGACTACGGCTCGGCGTCCGCGCTCGCGATGTTCGTCCTCGTGCTCACCCTCGCCCTGACGTACCGCTACGTACGCCGACTGCTTGCGGAGGACGCGGCATGACGACAAGACGCCGGCTCTGGGGATTCGTCGCGGTCGGTCTCGCACTGATCTGGGCGTTCCCGTTCTACTGGGTCCTCAACAGCTCGTTCCAGCCCATCGAGAAGCTCCGCTCCCCCGATCCCACGTTCATCCCCGACTTCTCAGCGGGCGCATTCGGCCGGGTGTTCGACGACTCGTTCGTCGATTCACTCAAGCTGAGCCTCACCGTGACCCTGCTCGCGATCATCTGCGCCACGCTGTGCGGGTTCGTCGGAGCCGTTGCGATCTCGCGGTTCCGGTTCAAGGGCCGCAAGTCGTTCATCTTCACGGTCCTGGCGATCCAGATGATCCCGCCCGAGGCGTTGTTCATCTCCCAGTACAAGATGCTCAACGAATGGGGTCTCTACAACAGCGTGATCGGCCTCGGGCTGCTCTACACCGCACTGATCCTGCCGTTCACCGTGTGGATGCTGCGCGGGTTCGTCGACGGCATCCCGCTCGAGCTCGAGGAAGCAGCCATGACCGACGGGTGCAGTCGTACGCGGGCGTTCTTCACCATCACGTTCCCGCTGCTGGCTCCGGGACTCGTGGCGAGCAGTGTCTACGGCTTCCTGCAGGCGTGGAACGAGTACACGCTCGCCGTCGTCGTCATGGATCCGTCCAACCGGACGCTCCCACTCTGGCTGGCCGGTCTGAGCGATGTCTCCAACGAGGCCGTCGACTGGCCTGCCGTCATGGCCGGCGCGACGATGGTCGCCGTCCCGGTCATCATCTTGTTCATGATCGTCCAGAACCGTATGACGTCAGGCATGGTCGGCGGGGCGGTCAAGGGATGACAGACGACATCAGACGGCTCGCGCACGAGGTGATGCTCGGATCCTTCGACGGGCTCGACGATCCCCGACTGGCTCGAGGCCGCGTACGCCGAAGGTCTAGCCGGCATCTGCCTGTATGGCAACAACCTCGGCGACGCACGGCATCACCGACCTCGCCCGTGCCGTCAGGGCGCTGGCGCCGACCGCCGTCCTGACTCTCGACGAGGAAGGCGGCGACGTCACCCGGCTCCACATGCGCGACGGCAGCCCCTACCCCGGCAACGCCGCACTCGGCCTGCACGACGACGTCGCAGCCACCCGCGCGGTGGCCTCGGCGATCGGCGCAGAGCTCGCGTCCGCCGGCATCTGGCTCAACCTCGCACCCTGCGCCGACATCAACAGCGACCCGCGCAACCCGGTGATCGGCACACGGAGCTTCGGCGAGGACCCTGCACTGGTCGCCCGGCACACCGCGGCGTACGTGAACGGTCTGGCATCGCAAGGCGTCGCCGCCTGCCTCAAGCATTTCCCGGGTCACGGCGACACGGTGACCGATTCACACATCGCTCTCCCTCATGTCAGCGCCCCAGCCGAGGTGCTTCGCACCCGCGAGCTGGTGCCGTTTGCCGAGTGCCTCGACGCGGCAAGCATCATGACGTCGCACGTGGTCCTCGAGGCGTTCGACGATGCCCAGCCGGCAACGCTCAGCCACGCCGTGCTGAGCGATCTCCTGCGAGACGAGCTCGGCTACCACGGGGTGATCATCAGCGACGCGCTCGACATGGCAGGTGCCAGCGCCATCCACGGCATCGGTGGCGCCGCCGTGCTTTCCCTCGCCGCGGGCGCTGACCTGTTGTGCCTCGGCCCCGAGCCCACCGCCTCACCCAGCTTGATCACCGAGGCCGTGGACGCCGTGTGCAACGCCGTCGGCGACGGTCGGCTCGAGGTCGAGCGCCTCGCAGAGGCCGCCCGTCGTGTTGCCAGGCTGAGGGATACCTGGACCTCTATCGCGCCGCATACCGATGCCGAGCAGATCATCGCCGAGGGGCGTGCGCGCTCGGTGCGACATCGCGACCGCCATCGCGGCCCACGCCCCACGATTTTCCGGTCCGGCAACGGTCGTACGCATCGACACCGGCACCAATCCTGCCGTCGGCGACAGCTCGTGGGGCCAGCTCGACCTGGGCGGAACCAGCGAATACCTGACGACCACGGATCTCGCAGAAGCGTCGACGTTCGAGGGCGAGGTGGCCATCGTCGTACGTCGGGCCGCAGCCATCCCGGAGGTGTGGGACTGGATCGGGCGTCAGCTCACCGACAACCCGCAGGCGCTGCTCGTCGAGCTCGGCTGGCCCTCGCCCGCACTCGATGACCACGAGCGCGTCGTCAGCACGTACGGGTCCGCTGCCGTGCTCACCGACGCACTCAACAAAGCGCTCAGGGCATCCCCATGAAGACACGGCTCGGGCTCGACATCGGCGGCACGACGGTTCACGGCATTGCCGTCGATGCCGACAGCCACCAGGTCATCGGCGAGCAGATCACCCACAGGACCCGCCGTGGTGCCGACGGCGTGATCTCCAGTGCCGTCGACATGATCGCTGCGCTTCAGTCAGCGCTGCCGGCTGACCGTGAAGTGGCCGGCGTCGGACTTGGCGTCCCGGGCATCGTGCACGACGGCGCCGTGACGCACGCGGTCAACCTCGGTCTCGACCATGTGCCGCTCGACCTGGCCAGCCATGTGTCCAGGCAGCTGGACACGATCCCGGTCGTCGTCGAGAACGACGTCAAGACTGCAACCCTTGGAGGTCTCGCCTGGCTGCAGGAGCAGGGGTCGACCGTCGAGGACCTCGCACTCCTCAACGTCGGGACCGGCCTGGCTGCGGGATTCCTGCTCGAAGGCCGCCTGCGCCACGGCTCACGCGGCATGGCCGGTGAGATCGGCCACCTGGTCCACGATCCGCAAGGCCCGATGTGCCCGTGCGGCCGCCGGGGATGCCTTGAGCTGTACGCATCCGGGAGCGGCCTGCGTCGGCAGTGGGACGGGACCGCTGCCGAGCTGTTCGCCCTGGCCGCGGCCGGCGACCCCGGCGCCGAGCTCATCCGGGACCAGCTGACCACCGGGATCGCCAAGGCGATCAGCCTGCTCGCCTATGGTCTAGATGTGTCATACGTACTTGTCACCGGCGGCGTCGTCTCCGCGACGCCCGCTCTGCGCGAGGCAATCCTCACGAACCTGCGGCGGGACGAGGGCACCTCGTTCGGCAGGCTGGCGGCGATCGCTGATCGGGTGAGGTGGCTTCCGGCGGACTATCCAGCGGGTGCGCTCGGCGCTGCGCTGTTGGGAAAGGACCTGGCATGGAGGTCCTGATCGTCGCCGACGCCAAGGCCGCTGGTGCGTTGGTCGCGGATGTCATCTCGCAGCACGTACGTCCCGGGGCCGTGCTGGGACTGGCGACCGGCTCCTCACCGCTGCCGGTCTATCGGGAGCTGATCGATCGCGCCGAACGCGGTGAGCTCAGCTTCGCCGGAGCTCGAGCATTCACCCTCGACGAGTACGTCGGACTCCCTCAGGACCACCCCGAGTCCTATCACTCGGTGATCCGCCGCGAGTTCACCGATCAGGTCGAGCTCGATCAGGTCGATGGGCCAGACGGCGAGGCAGCGGACATTCCTGCGGAGGCTGCGCGCTACGAGGCCGCGATCGCCGGGTCGGGCGGCATTGACATACAGCTGCTCGGCATCGGCACGGACGGCCACATCGGCTTCAACGAGCCAGGTTCGTCGCTGGCGTCGCGTACGCGGGTCAAGACGCTGACCGAACAGACGCGAGCCGACAACGCGCGATTCTTCGACTCGGTCCACGACGTGCCGCATCACGTGCTCACCCAAGGTCTCGGCACGATTCTCCAAGCTCGGCATGTCGTCATGATCGCGACCGGTGCGAGCAAGGCTCCCGCGGTCGCTGCAGCCGTGGAGGGTCCGGTCAGCGCCCTCTGTCCGGCATCCGTCCTGCAGATGCACCCGCACGTCACCTTCGTCGTCGATGACGAGGCTGCCGGTCAGCTCAAGCTTGCTGACTACTACCGCTTCGCTGCGGCGAACAAACCAGATTGGCAATCGTTTTGAGACCCGACACCCGTTAGTGTGCAGTGGCAACAACCAACCATTCACTCGGACCGTCCGGCACGTACCTGCCGGTGATTGGAAGTAGAAGCATGTCATCAGTCACGTTTGACAAGACCACCCGGATTTTTCCGGGCCAGGACCGCCCAGCGGTCGACAAGCTTGAGCTGCACGTCGAGGACGGCGAGTTCCTCGTCCTCGTCGGGCCCTCCGGATGTGGCAAGTCCACATCGTTGCGCATGCTCGCCGGGCTTGAGGAGGTCGACGAGGGTCGCCTGCTGATCGGCGACGAGGACGTCACCCACCTCCCGCCCAAGGCGCGCGACATTGCGATGGTGTTCCAGAACTACGCCCTCTATCCACACATGACCGTCGCCGAGAACATGGGCTTCGCGCTCAAGATCGCCGGCGAGAACAAGAGCGAGATCACCGCGCGTGTGGCCGAGGCGGCCAAGATGCTCGACATCCAGGACTACCTCGATCGCAAGCCCAAGGCGCTTTCCGGCGGTCAACGCCAGCGCGTCGCCATGGGTCGCGCGATCGTACGTTCGCCGCGCGTCTTCCTGATGGATGAGCCGCTGTCCAACCTCGATGCCAAGCTCCGCGTCCAGACTCGCACGCAGATCGCCCAGCTCCAACGTCGTCTCGGCACGACCACCGTCTACGTCACCCACGACCAGGTCGAGGCCATGACGATGGGCGACCGGGTCGCCGTGCTCAAGGACGGGATCCTGCAGCAGTGCGCATCGCCGCGCGAGATGTACGACCGTCCGAGCAACCTGTTCGTCGCGGGCTTCCTCGGCTCGCCGAGCATGAACCTGATGGAGCTGCCGGTCACCGACGGCGGCGTACGGTTCGGTGACACCGTCGTCCCCGTCTCGCGCGACACGCTCGCCGGAGCGGACGCTCGTTCGGTGACGCTTGGCATCCGCCCCGAGAATCTCGAGCTTGCCGAGGTTGGTCTGCCGCTCGAGGTCGACGTCGTCGAGGAGCTCGGCGCCGACGCCTACGTCTATGGTCGCGTTGACGTCAGTGGTGCCGGTGTCGATGGTCAGACCATCGTGGCGCGCGTCGACTGGCGCAATCCGCCGTCGAAGGGCGAGCACATCTTCCTCGCACCGACCGACCCGGAGGCGATCCACCTGTTCGACACCGAGTCGGGCGCCCGACTCGACTGACAGTTGACAATGATTCTCATTTAGTTGAGAATCATTGTCATGAAGAAGCCGCTCGTCCTGCTCACGACAATTCCACTGGTCGCCCTCCTTGCCGCTTGTGGAGCGGACGTGAAGAACGATGGAAAGACTTCGGTCGTCGCGTCGTTCTATCCGTTCGCCTATGTCGCTGAGCAGGTCGGGGGGCCCTTCGTCACCGTGCAGAACCTCACCTCCCCCGGCGCAGAGCCGCACGATCTCGAGCTCAAGCCCAAGCAGGTCGCAGCCGTGCAGGACGCCGACCTGGTGATCTTCGAGAAACATTTCCAAGCAGCGGTCGACGCGGCGGTCAAGCAGGCCGACCGCCCCAAGGAGGGCACGGTGGATGCCGACATCGAGCTCAGCGTCCTGCCGACCCAGGAAGGTGCTGACGAGGAGGGTCACGACCACAGCTCCGAAGATCCCCACACCTGGCTCGATCCCCACAACATGATCGTGATGGCCAAGGCCATCTCGACCAAGCTTGCTGCGGCCGACCCGGACCACGCCTCGGACTATCGCACCAATGCCGACGCACTGATCACCAAGCTGGGCGCCCTCGACCAAGCCTTCGATGTGGGACTCAAGAACTGTGCGCAGCGCACCATCGTCACCAGCCACGCGGCATTCCAGTACCTCGCCGAGCGCTACGGCCTCACCCAGGTGCCGATCGCCGGCATCGACCCGAGCAATGAGCCGTCGCCGTCTCAGCTGGCCGACATCAGCGACCTCGTCCGCAAGAAGGGGATCACGACCGTCTTCACCGAGGAGCTGGTGAGCCCGGCGATCGCCAGGACGATTGCGCGCGAGACCGGCACCTCAGTCGCTACGCTCGACCCCATCGAGGGCCTGTCCGCTGACACCAAGGGCGAGACCTATCTGACTCTGATGGAGAAGAACCTCACCACTCTCAAGAAGGCCAACAGCTGCACATGAAGCCCCTAGTCGCCCGCGGCGTGACCGTGACGCTCGATGGCCGACCTGTCCTGAGACAGGTCGACCTCGACGTGTCATCGGGCGAGTTCGTCACGCTGCTCGGAGCAAACGGGTCCGGCAAGTCGACGCTGGTCCGCGCGGCGATCGGACTGGTCCCGGTGACAGGCGGATCCGTCGAGCTGTTCGGTACGCCGCTGGGCGACTTCCGCGAACGCCGGCGGCTGGGCTACGTACCCCAGCGATCGCGCGCCGTCGCCGGGGTGCCGGCCACCGTACGCGAGGTGGTGGCCAGCGGACGTCTCCCCTACCGACCGATCATCGGCCGCAATCGAGCCGCCGACACGGCAGCAGTGGCGGCTGCCATCGAACGGGTGGGGCTCACTGAGCGTGCGCGATCCGCACTCAGCGAGCTCTCGGGGGGCATGCAGCAACGCGCCCTGATCGCCCGAGCACTGGCCACCGAGGCCGAGCTCCTCGTCATGGACGAGCCGACCGCCGGCGTCGACCACGAGAACCAGCAGGTCCTCGCCGACCTGCTTCGTGGACTCGTCCACGAGGGAACGTCGATCCTCCTCGTGGCTCATGAGCTCGGTCCGCTCCGGCCGCTGATCGATCGTGCCGTGGTCCTCGACGCGGGCCAGATCTCGTACGACGGACCCGTCGAGGGCGTCGTCCATGAGGACCACTCGCACGTGCACCACCACTCCGAGCCCGAGCGCAGGCCCGGCGTGCCCGGCGAGGGGGTCATCTGATGTTCGAGCTCCTCAACTACGACTTCATGCAGATCGCACTGGTCGCAGCGGTGTTCACCGGACTCGCAGCACCCGCGATCGGCACCTTCCTCGTGCAGCGCCGACTCGCTCTGCTGGGAGATGGGTTGGGCCATGTCGCCCTGACAGGTGTCGCCCTCGGCATGCTGACCGGCATCGCTCCGATCGTCACCGCCGTCATCGTTGCTTCCCTTGGCGCGATCGTCATCGAGCTGCTTCGCATGTATGCCCGCACCAGCGCCGACGTGGCTCTGGCGATGCTCTTCTACGGCGGCATTGCCGGCGGCGTTCTCCTTGCCGACCTCGCCGAGGAGTCTGCCGCCAACCTCAACAGCTTCCTCTTCGGGTCGATCACCACGGTCACGACCGCCGACCTCACTCTCGTCGGCATCCTCGGGGCGATCGTCATCGCCTTGTCGATCGGTTTGTCGCCACAACTGTTCGCGGTGTGCCAGGACGAGGAGCACGCCAAGGTCAGCGGTGTGCCCGTGCGTCTCTACAGCATCCTGATCGCCATCCTCGCTGCGATCACGATCACGGTCGCCATGCGGACGGTCGGCCTGCTCCTCGTGTCCGCCCTCATGGTCGTACCGGTCGCCGCGTCGCAACAGCTGACCCGGAGCTTTCGAACGACCCATTTCGGGGCGATGGCGATCGGCCTCGTCGCCGCGCTCGGCGGTGTGGTCGCCAGCTACGAGATCGACACCCAGCCGGGTCCGACGATCGTGATCCTGGCGCTGACGATCTTCGCCGTCGCCGCGCTCGTCGGCGCCGTGATGAGACGCGGCCGAAGTCGACGCCGTCACGTAGATATGGTCCAGGAGGGCTGATGGTCGAAGCACCGCGCAACACCCGCCAACGACGTGCTGTCGTGGCAATCCTCAACGACCTCGACGGGTTCGCCAGCGCCCAGGAGATCCACGACGCACTGACCCGGCGAGGCGAGTCGGTCGGGCTGTCCACGGTGTACCGCAGCCTCCAGGTGCTCGCCGAATCTGCCGAGATCGACGCCCTCCGCAACGACGATGGCGAGGTCCTCTACCGCCAGTGCAGCGCCGGCCACCACCATCACCTTGTGTGCCGTACCTGTGGACGTACCGTCGAGGTCGAAGGTCCCACCGTCGAGCGATGGGCGGACAAGATCGCCGAGGAGAACGGGTTCACGGGCGTGTCGCACACGCTCGAGATCTTCGGCACCTGCCACGTGTGCGCATGAGCGAGCGCCAGGGAGCTCAGATCCGTACGGTCACCGGCGACGCGTTGTCTGCCCAGGACGTGTACGACATCTGGAAGATCCGCGACCAGGTGTTCGCGTACGAGCAGCACGTGGAGGACACCGACGTCGACGGGCGCGATCTGCTGCCCACCACCACACACCTGTGGCTCGCAGACGAGGACGGACCCACAAGCTACCTGCGCGCCTACGATGAGGGCGGGGTCCACATCGGACGCGTCTGCACGCGCAAGGACCAGCGCGGCAAGGGGCTCTCGGGCCGGCTGATGACCGAGGTGTCGCGGTTGTGGGGTGATCGCGAGATCGTGCTCAACGCCCAGTCACACCTCGAGCGGTGGTACGAGTCCTTCGGCTACTCCCGTTCGGGCGATGACTTCGACGAGGCCGGCATCCAGCACACTCCCATGGTTCGCCCGGCAGACTAGCCACTCGTAGGCGGCCAAAGCGTACGCGAACGAGCCATGACCGCTGGCCGACCACGTAAATTCGGACCATTCCCGCGCGTCTAAACGCGGCGAAATGACGCTGCCTCGGGCGGACGGAACGGCAGTCGTGTGGTGCAGCCTTCCCACGGCCAATCCGAACGTTGGAACTCTGCCGCTCCCAGAGTCCACCTTGGTGACCACTCTCCGAATGTTGGCGGTGATGCTGGCATATCTTCATGCATGTGACCCCTGTTGCCGGAGCCCGCTCTCACACCCCTCTCGTTCTAACTCCCCTTCGTTTGCACGACGGCTTTGGTTTTCTTGCCCACGGTCTTGGCGTCGTTTCGGCGCCGTCCTCACCGGCCCGAGTTCTCGCCGCTGCATCTGGCTGCTGGTTTTTTTGTTCGGCCTCGTGCCTGACACTTCTCTGCCTGTGCGAATGATGGCTAAGCTGTTCTTGATTGCATTGATCGGCGTGATCTCAGTAGCTTGCATCTCTCTTTGCCTTCAGGCCGCAGAGTACCCGACTCTATTCTCTTTCGACCGACCCGCGCCCGGTACATCCGCGGTGCCGACCATCAGCCAGCTGTGACAGACGGCAATCTAACGCGAGGATGAACGCATGCACGCAAGGATCGCAACAGCCCGGGTCAAGCCTGGGACGGCGTCAGCCGTTCAGAACGGGTGGCAGGAGTTGCTTGCCAGTTATCAGGACACGGGCGTGTGTCACGGGCTGATCTCTCTGATGTCAGCAGACAACGTTGCTGTCACGCTGACTCTGTGGGAGTCGTCCGAAGCTGCAGACGCCGTCGCAGCGGCGCTGCGCGAGAAGGCTCAGGCCGTATTTGCTGAGGTACTCCTTCCAGCCGCCAGCCATCTGCGCCTACAGCGTGCTGTTGGCCACAGCGACCGCCGCGGCCGTTCCTCCAGTCGACTGACCGCATTCGACAGAGTCCGGTCCTCAGTACCGCCAGCCTGGAGCCCCGCACCCCATCCGACCGCTCGTCAGGAGGACTGAGCTCCGCGCGCAATCGGTCTGGTCCGGTCTCGATCCGACTGAGCCTCGCACAACGGACTACAGCCCGCCGGCATTACGTGTCGACTCACGCGTCCACGACGTTCTCCCGTCCTTCGCGGCAAGGAGGGAAATGTTCAGGAAGCTCACCTGAAGTCAGACGAAACTGCCCCGCCTGGGTGCTCGCCACTTTCATACGATCGCGTCGAGCACGATCTCCACGTACCCGGTCCCAGTACCGCTGGCCGTGCTCCGGCGATGCGGCGGCAGGGTCGCCGGATTGATCCGCGTCCTGAGCAGGCCTCGACACGATCAATCTTCGCCCCTGCTTCAGAAATGCGGACGACTGTGAGGTCTCTCGCATGGTATTGCCGTTCATGTCCCTCCACGCTCAAGCGTACCTTAGACTCGTTTCGCGCATCCATCCGTTGTCCTTCTAGAGCCCGTTGTTCTCGTCCGCGGTTTTCCTTTTTCTTTCCTTTCGCGCATCCGCCCCTTCCTCTATAGCTTTCGGATGACGTGGTCGGCCGTTGGCTGCGACCGAGTGCACGCCTTGGCCAACAGTCACTCTGGCGCCGAGTGCGGCGTCGAGGTCTCCGGTGTAGCCCGGGCTCTCGCCGCGCGTCGGAGTGCACGAGGTCGGGCCTCGTTGCCATCAACAGTGAGGTCTCCCATTCTCCGGCGTGGAGTCCGCCCGAGGACAACGTCGACCGCCATCTCGACGAGTTCTTCGAACGCCTGTGCGTGAGCCGAACTCCTGTTCTCCGGTTTCGGCGATCGCCAGCAGTACCCGGACGTCGGTCAGGGCGCTCACTCGGATTGGGAGGTCCGGCTCCAGCTTCTCCAAGGCAGCTCCGAGAGGAGCGAAGTTGCCGCCGTGCGTGGGGATGAGCACCACCCTCGCGAAGCCCCCTTGCGCGACTGAACGGACCAGCCCGAGCACGATGCCGTGGAACGTCTCGTCGTTCAACCGAGAGGGTGCCCGGTCTCGTGCTCGCCTGCTCTGCCGCGAACTCGCCAGATGGTGGTTCATCAACCGACGCGCTGCGCCACGGTGCTCGTCATCGATGTCTCCAGCGATCGCGATTGCGTTCAAATTCGTCGACGATCACTTCAGGCACGAGTTGCTCGATCTCGCCCGATGAGTGCGTACGCGAATCGCGACGGTCCACCGTTGGCCGTCACGACGCTTGCACAAGGTCGAGCCAAGTGGAAGTGTCAACGAGGAGGTGCCGCACGCCTCCGAGGCTAAGCGAACGCGAGGCTCGCTGGCTAAATGAAGACGGCGAGCGAGGCACGGCCTCGCTCCGACGGATCTAATCACCCAATCTGGGCGGTAAGCAACTGCGTCTAGTGGGTGAACTGGGACGAGTTCGCGCCTCTCGCCGAGGCTCACCTTGAGTCGTCCAGCGCGGCGCTCGCGGCAGAAACTTGTTGTCGGTGGCGGACACCTAGATTTGGAGGTATGGCCACCGCAGTCCCGCTCCGACTCGTCGAGGACGCTCACGCGTCTGCGGCGCACGAACGGGCTCGCGCAGAGGCGCGGGAGGTCACCGCGATGCTCGCACTACCGCGATGCCGAGATCGTCCGCACCGCCAGACGTCGAACCAGCCGATGCGTCGCCTGGTGGAGCGATTCCGCCAGTCCCGATGACGATCGGCGAGGCCACCGGGCTCAGCGAAAGCCAGGTGCTACGCTGCGACTGTCCATCGCTCAGACTCTGACGCAACCAGCGCACCCCCGCTCGTGGGCCGCCTTCCGACGTGGCGAGATCGACTTGACTCGAGTGCGCGACATCGCCCAGCACGATTGAGCATCCTCGAACGACCCGAGTCCGATCGAGCGACTGGATGCGACGAGTCATCGATTACGCCACAGAGTCACACTGCCGCCGAGTTGCGCGTCTGGCTTGCGTCGGTTCGTCCAACGGGTCGAGTCCGACCTCGCCGTCGAGCGGGCCGAGGCCGAGCGATCCAATCGCCATGTTTCCATCAAGCACGTCCAGGTACGGCGATGACCTGGCACCAGTGTGCTCATTGCCAACCTGCCGCACCATCAGCTAGCTGCCATCGAACGCATCGCATGCAGCCGCGAGCCGCCCGCAAACCCACTCGGCGACGACGACAACCGCACCACCAGCGCAACGTGAAGCCGACTTGGTCGCGTCCTGGTGCACCAACTCCGAAGCCACCAACTCCGTCGTCGACGCCAACATCGCCGTCATGATCGACGCCGACGTCCTCGCCGGCGCGATTGACGGTTTCGCCGAGTCCTCCGACGGACAATGGGCAGTCCCCGCCAGCTGGATCACCGAGGTGGCAAGCACCGGCAACACCTTCTGGCACCGAATGGTCCTTGAACCAGTCACCGGCGACGTGCTCTCCCATGAATACGTTGGCCGGTTCAGCCCCGATGTCCTCGACATCGCACTCGCCTTCCGTGACGGCGTGTGTCAGGCACCTGGATGTATGGTCCCCGCGCAGTTCTGCGACATCGACCACCGTGACCCGTGGCCGAACGGAGCCACCAATGCCGCCAACCTCGGGCCACTGTGCCGACGACACCACATCTTCAAAAGCCACAGCGTCCTGCTCTGGTCGATCGGACCACGGAAAGCACCACCGCAACCCATCGTGATCGAGATCTATCGCGACGAGTCCCGTTCGAGTTGGCTGCATGATCAGCCCGCCTCGATCACGGTGTTGACCGCCTCGGTCACATCACCCTCGACAGTTGTCGCGTAGTCGTTGAGATCGTCGGCCGCAGCCTGGAACTCATCCGCGTAGCTGAACGAAAAGTTCGTGTTGGCGTCGATCCGGTTGGCGAGCGTCGTCGCCTGGTCGATGACGTACTGCACCGCGTCGTGCACGGTCGCCGCGAGCTTCGTCTGCCCCTTGGGCACCGCGACGGCGTCAAAGGTGTCCCGCGCAGCCGTGAACGCCGGGATGAGCTGCGATCTCACGAGATTGCTGTTGGTGATGACGTTGAAGCCGACGAAGTCGGTGGCGCGCATCTCGAGCACCTTGCGGGCTGCAGCGATGAACGTCTCGGAGACCTTGGCCTGGTTGAGCTGCTTCTCCAGCTTCTCGTACGGGCCGAGCAGCGTCGACTGCACGTCGATCGCCTCGCGGTACGTCGATGAGTTCTGCCGCCCGTACGACGATGTCGGCCGGAGCTTCGGCGGCTTGGCGATCGCCTTCTCCAAGGCCTGCTCGATCTCGGCGAGCTTGGTCGAGTCGGCGGCCCTGATGGCCGCGGCGACGCCGGACCTGAACTTCGCGGCGGCCGAGAGGTAGTCCCGGGCGATGTCCTCTGCAGCGGCAATTTGCTTGGACTGCTGCTGGTTCTGCACGACGACGAGTCCGCCGACCGCGGCTCCGACCACGAGCGTGATCAGCACCGGCAGCACCAGTGCAGCGTTGCGCGCCTTCATGGGTCCACGCTAGCGAGTGGTCGCGGCTAGTGATCGATGCGCGGGTCGACGCCGTGCTTGCGCAGACCGTAGGTGAAGGCATCGACGAGCGCCTCCCACGAGGCCTCAATGATGTTGGCGCCGACGCCGACGGTCACCCACACGTCCTTGCCGTCCGTGGTCTCGATCAGCACCCGGGTGATGGCGTCCGTGCCATGACCCTGGTCGAGGATGCGTACGCGGAAGTCGATCAGGTGGAACTGCGCGACGTCGGGATAGACCTGCTCGATCGCCTGCCGCAGAGCGTGGTCGAGGGCGTTGACCGGACCGTTGCCCTCACCGATCACGGCGAGACGCACTCCCCCTGCGGTGAGCTTGACCGTCGCCTCGGACACCGCTTCGTCCCCGCGGTTGGACTCGGCAAGCACGCGCCACGACTCGACGTCGAAGTAGGAGGGGCGAGCGCCTTCCATCTCCTCGGCGAGCAACAGCTCGAACGATGCGTCGGCCGCTTCGAACGTGTAACCCGCCTGCTCCATCTGTTTGACCCGATCGGTCACCCGGGCAAGACGTGCCGCGTCGTTCGCGAGGTCATAGCCGAGCTCCTTGCCCTTGAGCTCGATCGTGGCGCGCCCTGCCATCTCCGACACCAGCAGTCGCATGTCGTTGCCGACCAGTGCCGGATCGATGTGCTGGTAGAGGTTGGGGTCGACCCGGATCGCGCTGGCGTGCAGTCCCGCCTTGTGCGCGAACGACGACACACCCGTGTAGGGCTGGCGCGCCGACGGCGGATAGTTGGTGATCTCGGCGATCGCGTGGGCGATGCGCGTGGCCTCGGCGAGCTTGCCCTCGGGCAGCACCTGCATGCCGAGCTTGAGCTCGAGGTTGGCGACACAGGTGACCAGGTCGGCATTGCCCGTACGTTCGCCGTACCCGTTGATGCAGCCCTGCACGTGGGTGACGCCCGCCTGCACGGCTGCCATCGAGTTGGCCACGGCGCACCCGGTGTCGTTGTGCGCGTGGATGCCGAGGCGTGCGCCGGTGGTGGCGACGTCGGTGACGATCTCCGTGACCCAGTGCGGGAGCATCCCTCCGTTGGTGTCGCACAGGATGACGACTTCGGCGCCGGCATCGGCCGCGGTGGCGGCTACCTCGAGCGCATAGTCGCGGTTGGCTCGGTAGCCGTCGAAGAAGTGCTCCAGGTCGACGAATACCCGCTGACCCTCGGCACGGAGATGGCTGACGGTGTCGCGCACCATGGCGAGGTTCTCGGCGAGGGTCGTGCGCAGCGCGAGCTCGACGTGGCGGTCGTGGCTCTTGGCGACCAGCGTCACGACCGAGGCGCCCGAATCGCGCAAGGCGCCGACCAGCTCGTCATCCGCGGCGTTGCCGTCGGCGCGACGGGTCGCACCGAAGGCAGCGAGGGTCGCGTGCTTGAGATCGAGCTCCTTGGCGGCCAGGGCGAAGAACTCGGTGTCCTTGGGATTGGAGCCGGGCCATCCGCCCTCGATGTAGCCCACGCCGAGATCATCGAGGTGACGGGCAATGTGCATCTTGTCCTGCACCGAGAGGTTGAGCCCCTCTTGCTGGGCGCCATCGCGCATCGTCGTGTCGTAGACGTGAAAGTCGCTCACGTGCTGCTTGCCTGCCGTCACTGATCAATCCTTCGTTCTGTCATCACGAGTACTAGCAACACCTGCATAAAAAATGCCCCCCATGGCAATGGGAGGCAGCGCGTCGGGAGAGGTCTAGATCCCGGCGCGCCTGTCGATAATGATCGAGATGATCGTCATGCGGGCCAGTCTAGACTGACCGCGATATGAGCGCCAGACCCGTACCAGTCCCGAACGTCCTCACCATCGCGTACGTCGTGCTCACCGCTACACCCCTCGACCGCGACGATCTGGTGCCGCTCCCCGACCGCTCCCTGCTCCGGTTGCGGGGCAGCAGCGTCGAGGATCTCGACCGCATGACGGGCCTGACCCATCAGCGGCTGGTCGCGCGCTCGGTCGGTCCCGGCGCTGCACGCCTCGCCGCCGAGGAAGCCCTGCACGAGGCGGTTGAGCTCGCGGAGCACCACGACGGAGTCGTTCTCGATCTTCAGACTCCACGGGTCGTGGAGACCCCGGTGCCACTTCAACGGCCCGCAGCAGGGTGGTTCACGTTCGAGTACGACCTGGACAACCTCGGCGAGATCCGTACACATGGCCTGAGCGTGCTCGGCCTGCCGGAGATCGTCGTGCGCAACGTGCCCGAGCACGAGCGCAAGATGTACGACATGGTCGTCGTCGGGCTGGTGCACCGGCTGCTGGAGGAATGGCCCAAGCACGATCCCGTCGGACCGGCGCGGGTCACCCTCGGCGACATCACGGCAGGCTACGAGGGCGGCGAGTCGTCGCGGACCGACCAAGGTGTCGACGTGCTGATCGACTACGAACCTGACGGCCCGGCGCTCACGGTCGAGGTGATGACCAGCCCGGGCGAAGCCCTCTTCTAGGCCTTCTTCTTGCCCTTCGGAGCAAGGTTGGCGAGCGTCTCCGGCTTGAGGATGGCCTCGAGCTTCTCGCGCGGGAGAAGTCCACGCTCGAGCACCAGCTCCGCCACACCGCGACCGGTGGCCAGCGCCTCCTTGGCCACCTCGGTCGCCGCGGCATAGCCGATGTACGGGTTGAGTGCCGTGACCAGCCCGATCGAGTTCTCGACCTCGGCACGCAGCAGCTCGGCATTGGCCGTGATGCCGTCGACGCAGCGCTCCGCGAGCACCAGTACGGCTTCGCGCAGTCGTGAGAGGCCGGCTGACAACGAGTAGCAGATCACCGGTTCGAAGGCATTGAGCTGCAGCTGACCGGCCTCCGCCGCCATCGAGACCGTGACGTCCATGCCGATGATCTGGAAGGCGACCTGGTTGACGACCTCCGGGATGACCGGGTTGACCTTGCCGGGCATGATGCTTGACCCGGCCTGGACGGCGGGCAGGTTGATCTCGTTGAAGCCGGCCCGCGGACCCGATGACAGCAGGCGCAGGTCGTTGCAGATCTTGGACAGCTTGACCGCGACGCGCTTGAGCGTGCCGGAATGCTGCACGAACGCGCCGCAGTCCTGCGTCGCCTCGATGAGGTCGACCGCGCTCACCAGCGGCAGACCTGTGAGTGACCCAAGGTGCTTGCAGGCGGAGGGGACGTAACCCTTGGGGGCGTTGAGCATCGTCCCGATCGCCGTGGCGCCGAGGTTGATCTCGTGAAGCAGCATCACCGACTCGCTCAGTCGGGCGCGGTCCTCGCCGATCATCAGCGAGTACGTACGAAACTCCTGACCCAGGGTCATCGGCACGGCGTCCTGCAGCTGGGTGCGGCCCATCTTGAGCACGTCGTGGAACTCGTCGGCCTTGGCCGCGAACGATGCCTCGAGGACTTCCATGGCGGCAATGAGCTCGTGCGTCGCCAGGATCAGCGCGATCTTGACCGCTGTCGGGTAGACGTCGTTGGTCGACTGGCTCAGGTTGACGTGCTCGTTGGGGTGGATCGTGGCGTAGTCGCCCTTCTTGTGGCCCATCAGCTCGAGCGCACGGTTGGCAATCACCTCGTTGGCGTTCATGTTGGTCGACGTGCCCGCGCCACCCTGCATCACGTCGACGACGAAGTGGTCGTGCAGCGCCCCAGCCCGGATCTCCTCGCACGCGCCTCGGATCGCCTCATACCGTTCGTCGTCGAGCAGCCCGAGATCGTGGTTGGCGGCGGCGGCGGCCTGCTTGACCGCGGCAATCGACTCGACGAGGTAGGGGCTGACCCCGATCTGCACGCCGGTGATGGGGAAGTTCTCCAACGCCCGAAGTGTGTGGACGCCCCAGTAGACGTCGGCGGGGATCTCACGATCACCGATCAGGTCGTGTTCGGATCGGGTCTCGACCGCCATGCTCAGCCTCCAGTACGCGAGGCGCGACGTTGAGCCCCACCCGCTGACCCTAGAACATCCCGACGGTCACGGGGTGAGCGGCATCACTGTACTCGCCAGTACAGTTTCCGACCCCGCGCAGACTGCGCGCCGGCCCATCCGTCGCCCGCTTGCGTGACGACGTCGCTAGTGCGTGCTCGACGCTGGGAGCACCGGGCGCATCCAGCCGTGACGGTCAGCTGCGCGACCGTACTGGATGTCGACGAGCGCTGCTCGGATGTCCGAGGTGACCTTGCCGGCCTCACCGTCACCGGTGACCGCCTCGCCACCATCCCACTTGAGCGATCCGATGGGTGTCACGACCGCGGCCGTACCGCAGGCGAAGACTTCCGAGATCGTGCCGTCAGCCACCCCTTCGCGCCACTCGTCGATGCTCACCTGACGCTCGATGACCTCATGTCCGAGGTCTCCGGCCAAGGTCAGGATCGAGTCACGGGTGACGCCTTCAAGGATGGTGCCCGAGAGGGTCGGCGTGACGATCGAGCCGTCCGCGTGGACGAAATAGATGTTCATGCCGCCGAGCTCTTCGACCCACGTGTGCTCGGCAGAGTCGAGGAATGCCACCTGTGCGCAGCCTTGGTCGATGGCTTCCTGCTGCGGCAACAGGCTGGAGGCGTAGTTGCCGCCGGTTTTTGCTGCCCCCATGCCGCCCGCCCCGGCACGCGAGTAGGTGCTCGACAGCCAGATGGAGACCGCCTTGACGCCACCCGCGAAGTAGGCGCCGGCGGGCGATGCGATGACCGAGTAGGTGACGTGCTGGCTCGGCCGGACCCCGAGGAAGGCCTCGGAAGCGTACATGAAGGGCCGGATGTAGAGGCTCTTTTCCTCGCCCGCCGGCACCCACGCACGGTCGGCCGAGATCAGGGCCTCGATCGAGCCCGTGAACCAGTCGATCGGGAGCTCGGGGAGCGCCAGCCTGTGCGCTGAGCGCTGCATGCGCTCACCATTGGTCTCAGGGCGGAACATCCAGACCGAGCCGTCGGCGTGCACATACGCCTTGAGTCCTTCGAAGATCTCCTGCGCATAGTGCAGGACCGCCGTGGCAGGGTCGAGCGACAGCGGACCATAGGGAACGACCCGAGCATTGGCCCAACCGGTGTCGGGCGTCCACTCGGACAGGAACATGTGGTCGGTGAAGTGCTTGCCGAAACCGGGGTCGGCCAGGATGGCCTCGCGCTCGGCGTCGGACTTGGCGGCGGCGTTCTGCTCGAAGGTCGCCGAAAACGTGGACGTCATGATTTTCACGATACTGCTTTCGGTGTCGAAGGGTAAATGGTCGTTAACCGACCGTTACGCCCTCGGCCACGCGGGCATCAGCGATGAGCTGTGCGATGGCCTCTCCCACCTCCTCGGTGCTGCGGGGAGAGGTGCCACGTGAAGCAATGTCGGACTCGACAGCGGCGTTGATCTGCGCCGCCGCCGCCGAGAGGCCCAGGTGGTCGAGCAGGAGGGCCGCAGACAGGATGGCCGCGGTCGGATCGGCCTTGGACTGGCCGGCGATGTCAGGAGCCGATCCATGCACGGGCTCGAACATGCTCGGCGCGGTGCGGTCGGGGTTGATGTTGCCGCTGGCGGCGACACCGATACCGCCAGTCACCGCAGCGGCGAGGTCGGTGAGGATGTCCCCGAACAGGTTGTCGGTGACGATGACGTCGAAGCGTGCCGGATCGGTGACGAGGAAGATCGTGGCCGCGTCGACGTGCAGGTAGTCGACGGTGATCTCGGGGAACTCGGTCGCGACGGCGTCAACCGTACGAGTCCAGAGGTGGCCGGCGTGCACGAGCACGTTGTTCTTGTGGACCAAGGTGAGCTTCTTGCGCGGTCTCGCCTGGGCGCGGGCGAAGGCGTCGCGGACGACACGCTCGACCCCGTACGCCGTGTTGACGCTGACCTCGGTCGCAAGCTCCTGGGGTGTGCCGACACGGATCGCTCCGCCATTGCCGACGTACGGGCCCTCGGTGCCTTCGCGGACGACGACGAAGTCGACCTCACCGGGATCGGCGAGAGGCGTTGGCACGCCGGGGTAGATGCGTGAGGGGCGAAGGTTGACGTAGTGGTCGAGCTCGAAGCGCAGCTTCAACAGCAGCCCACGCTCTAGCGTGCCGGACGGGACGGTCGGATCGCCGACGGCGCCCAGCAGGATCACGTCATGGGCCCGGATGGCCTCAAGCTCTTCCGCGGGGAGGACCTCACCCGTGGCGTGCCAGCGCTTCGCGCCGAGGTCGAACTCGGTCCTGGCGAAGCTGACATTGTGCTCGGCAGCCACCAGGTCGAGCACCTTGAGCGCCTGGGCGGTGACTTCGGGGCCGATGCCGTCCCCAGCAATGACGGCAAGCTTGTAGGTGCGACTCATGTCCATCATCCTAAGGCTGGCGTCTCATGATTTGAAACAGCCGTCTTGTCATCTGGACGTCTCTAGTTGTCATCGGGGCGTTCGTCGAACTCGAGCTCGGGCGCGGGCTCATCGCGCAGATGAGCCGGGCCCCACTCCATGAGGTACGGATCCATGACGTTCTCCTTTGTCAGATCGCCGCGAGGTTTCGGGTCCGCCGTTCCGCCAGACACCAAGACCGGAGATCATCCGGGAAGGAGAAAGAGATGCATCAACAGATCAGGTCGTGATCTGGATCCCTGCGGCGGAACGGCGAGCCAATGCCGAAACTCCGCGGCAGGGGTGGCCCTAAGAGGCCCTGCCGCGGCAAGCGATTACTACGAGCTGCTTCCGCATGGGACGAGCGTAGACCCGCAGTCCACATGATGTGCGGATTTGGTCACAACATCTCGGTGTCCGAGACACGTGCGAGACTTTCGGGCATGAGCGCGCCAGCAGAAGTCCCAGAGATCGTCTCGGCGACTCTCGATCTCTCGCGGCAGCGAGGCTTCATCACCTCGATCCGCAACGAGACCGGCCGACTTCTTGCTGCCCTCGCGGCATCGCGCACCGGGACGCTCGCAGAGCTGGGCACCGGCTGCGGTGTCGGATCGGCGTGGCTGTCGAGCGGAGCGCCCAAGGATGCCCGCGTCGTGAGCGCTGAGCTCGACCCGGCGCTGGCCGAGGACGTGCAGAAGATCTTCGCCGAGACTCCCAACGTCGACGTGATCGCGGGCGACTGGTCGACCCTCGAGCAGTACGCACCCTTCTCACTGGTGTTCGTGGACGTGCGTGACGTCATGGAGTTCATCGACGTGTTCGCAGATCTCCTCGAGCCGGGCGGCATCGCCGTGCTGGACGACTTCGAGCCCTCGGCGTTCTGGCCGCCGATCGTCGAGGGGCGCGTCGACACGATCCGTGAGCGCTGGCTGACTGACGAGCGATTCGCCGCCGTCGAGATGCTGATCGACGTTGACGCCTCGTTGATCATCGCCACCCGCCGCTAGTCGCTTCCAGGAACTGTGCGCGTCGGCCTGACGTGCGAGAACGTTTCCCGCCGAGTCAATCCGGCACGCGTTCGGGCAATCTGCCAGTCCGGAGATCGACCTCGACGAGCGGCAGGAAGAACTGCACGATCGGTCCGATCATCAACGCGTACAGAACCGTGCCGACGCCTACCGTGCCGCCGAGCAAGAAGCCAACGGCCAGGACGGTCACCTCGATCACGGTGCGCCAGAGCCGAACGCTGCGCCCCGTGATGCGGACGAGTCCGAGCCACAGGCCGTCTCGTGGTCCGGGTCCGAGCTGGGCGCCGATGTAGAGAGCGCCGGCGAATCCGTTGCCGACGACTCCCCCGACCAACAACAGCCCGCGCAACCAGAGATTGTCAGGCTGGGCGATCACGGCGATGCCGAAGTCGGCAGCAAGGCCGATGATGACGACGTTGAGGACCGTGCCGATGCCTGGCATCTGCTTCAGCGGGATCCAGAGCAGCAGCACGACGGCGCCGGTCACGATCACGACCTGACCGAACGTCAACGAGACATGTTTGGCCACTCCTTCGTGGAACACGTCCCACGGGTCCAGTCCGAGGGTGGACTCGACCATCATCGCCATGGTGAACCCGTACAGGAAGAGCCCGGCGACGAGGCGGACCAAGCGTTCGGGCATCTGTCTCATCGCAGGAGCTGCTGGTCGATCCATGAACCCACTTCTTCTGGATGGCTCCGAGGTTGGCGAGTGCCGTGGCCGTCGGTGGCGATCGTACGGGCGAGTGCCGCGAGCATCACCACGAGGGCCAGGAGCCCAACGAGGGTAACGATCAGGGACATGACGCCATCCTGACGGTAATTGGCTATTCAATACATAGCCAATTGTGAAACAGTGGCCTCATGACCACGACCATCCCCGCTGCCCGCCTGGCGACCCTGTTGAAGCCCTACGCCACTGACGGGCCCGCCTATCGAGGGCTGGCGGAGGGCATTCGACTGCTCGTCGTCGACGGACGTGTGATGGACGGCAGCCGGCTCCCGAGCGAGCGCGAGCTGGCAGCGGCGCTGGGCGTCAGCCGGACGACGACGACTCGTACGTACGCTGAGCTGCGGGCATCGGGCCTTCTTCGGTCCCGCCAGGGCTCGGGGAGCGTCATCCACGTCCCGTATGCCGCCTCCACCGCGAGCAGCCTGATCCTCAGCCCCGGCGGCGAGGACACCATCGCGCTCACCTACTCGGCACCGGCGGGACCCTCAGGCCTGGGTCGGGCCTTCGAGGCGGCGGTCACCAAGCTGCCGGGGCTGCTGTCGACCACCGGCTATCTGCCCGACGGCCTGCCCGTCCTGCGAGAGCTGCTCGCACAGCGCTATTGCGATCGTGGGCTCGCGACCGATCCTGACCAGATCGTCATCACGAATGGCGCGCTCGGGGCGATCTCACTCATGGCGCACACCGCACTCTCCCCCAGTGACCGCGTCGTGGTCGAGGGAGCCAGCTATCCGCATGCCCACGAGGCGCTCACCTCCGTGGGCGGTCGCCTCTCGCCGCTGCCGATGCTCGACACGCCCTGGGACACCGGCGCGTTGACCTCGACCCTCCACGGCTCACGACACCGGCTTGCCTACCTGATTCCCGACTTCCACAACCCGACCGCAGCCATCATGAGTGACAAGCAGCGCGGCGAGTGGGCTCGTGAGCTTCGCCGCAACGACGTGCTGCCGATCGTCGACGAGTCGCTTCGCGATGTGAATCTCGACGGCATCGAACTGCCTCCGTCATATGCGAAGTACGACTCGCGTGCCGTGCTGGTCGACTCGGCGTCCAAGGTCTTCTGGGGTGGATTGCGAGTCGGCTGGGTGCGCGCACCTCGAGATCTCATCATGCCGCTGATCCAGTCCCGGATGACCCTCGACCTCGGATCGGCTGCGTTCGAGCAGCTGGTCCTTGCCGAGCTGTTGACCGAGGGAGGCCAGACCGCAGCGGCGGGCCGGGCGACGCTGCGTTCAGGGCGCGATCACCTGCTCGGCGAGCTGGCCGCCACCCTCCCCGACGTCGAGGCACACTGTCCCTCGGGCGGACTCAGCCTGTGGCTGACACTCCCCGACCGCATGTCCTCGAAGCTGACTGCGGCTGCCGCCCGCCACGGACTTCTGCTGACGCCAGGCCCGCGGTTCTTCACCCGCGCCGGATCCGCCGGCGAACGCCATCTTCGGCTCCCCTACACGCAGTCGACCGAAACCCTCACCGAAGCCGTCCGGCGGCTGCGACTCGCATACGACGAAGTAAGCGGCTCGGGTCGGACGGACGACAGGCCGGCACGTTCGGAGACACTCGAGCTGATCGCCTGACCCAAGATGTGGGCACCTTTGGGGCATCCGCAAGCCGTGGATGCCCGAGAAGTGCCCACATCTCGGGGTTTGAGGTCTAGCGGGCTGCCTGACCGTCGACGTAGTCGGCGTCCTGCTGCTTCCACGAGAAGTGGGAGCGGAGCACCTTGCCAGTTGCCTCGATCGAGTGACCGGCTTCCTTCTCACGCAGCTCGAGGAACTCCTTGCCACCGTTGTCCTGATCGCCGATGAAGCGCTTGGCGAACGTACCGTCCTGGATCTCCGACAGCACCGACTGCATGCGCTCCTTGACCGAGGCATCGATGATGCGCGGGCCGGAGACGTAGTCGCCGTACTCTGCGGTGTCGGAGACACTCCAGCGCTGCTTGGCGATGCCGCCCTCCCACATCAGGTCGACGATCAGCTTGAGCTCGTGGAGAACTTCGAAGTAGGCGATCTCGGGCTGGTAGCCAGCCTCGGTCAGCGTCTCGAAGCCGGCCTGGACGAGGTGTGACACACCGCCGCAGAGCACGGCCTGCTCGCCGAAGAGATCCGTCTCGGTCTCCTCGGTGAACGTCGTCTTGATGACACCGGCGCGCGTACCGCCGATGGCCTTGGCGTACGAGAGCGCGAGGTCCCATGCCTTGCCGCTGGCGTCCTGCTCGACCGCGACGATGTCGGGGATGCCGCGACCGGCCACGAACTCACGGCGCACCGTGTGTCCTGGGGCCTTGGGCGCGACCAGGAGCACGTCGACGCCGGCGGGAGGCTGGATGTAGTCGAAGCGGATGTTGAAGCCGTGCCCGAAGACGAGGGCGTCACCCTCGACCAGGTTGGGAGCGATCGACTCGGCGTAGATGTGACGCTGGAACTGGTCCGGGGCGAGGACGACGGTGACGTCGGCTTCCTCGACCGCCTCGGCAACCGAGAGGACACGCAGGCCCTCGGCCTCGGCCTTGGCCTTGCTCTTGGAGCCCTCGGCAAGGCCGACCCGGACATCGACGCCGGAGTCGCGCAGGTTGAGCGCGTGAGCGTGACCCTGGCTTCCGTAGCCGATGACTGCCACATGGCGGCCTTGGATGATGCTCAGGTCTGCGTCGTCGTCGTAAAACAGTTCAGCCACTGGGGTTCTTCTCCTTGAGATGGTGCGGTCAGACTGCCTGCGAACCAGGAACGGCGCGCAGGGTGCGGTCGGTGATGGAACGGGAGCCGCGGCCGATGGCCACGCGTCCCGACTGGGCGATCTCGCGGATCCCGAAGGGCTCGAGGACGTTGAGCATTGCGGTGAGCTTGCCGGCGTCGCCGGTCGCCTCGATCGTCACGGCGTCATTGGCGACGTCGACGACCTTGGCACGGAACAGCTGCACGGTCTCGAGCACCTGTCCACGGGTCTGGGGATCCGTACGGACCTTGATCAACATGAGCTCGCGCTCGACAGCCATGGCCGAGTCGAGCTCGACGATCTTGAGCACGTTGACCAGCTTGTTGAGCTGCTTGGTCACCTGCTCGAGCGGGAGCTCGTCGACATTGACGACGATCGTCATGCGCGATATCTCGGGGATCTCGGTCGGACCCACTGCGAGCGACTCGATGTTGAAGCCGCGGCGCATGAACAGGCTCGACACACGCGCCAGGACGCCGGGGGTGTTCTCGACCAACACAGACAAAGTGTGTTGTGACATGGTCAGCCCTCGATTTCTGGTCGTTGGTAATTCAGGACAACCGGCATCTGGGACACATTCCGCTCAGCTGCGGAAGCTCTCACTGAGCTGTTGCACGACGTGAGCATCAGATCACTTCCTCCTGGTCCCACTCGGGAGCCAGATCGCGGGCGATCTGGATCTCGTCATTGCTGGCACCGCCGTGGATCATCGGCCACACCATGGCGTCACGTTCGACCACGAAGTCGATCACGACAGGACGGTCGGTGATCGCCATGGCCTTCTCGATCGTCGCGTCCAGATCTGCCTCGCTGTCGCAGCGCAGCCCGACACAGCCGTACGCGTCGGCCAGCTTGACGAAGTCAGGGATGCGGCGGGCGCCGATCTCCTCGGGCCCGGTGTTGAGGTCGGTGTTGGAGTAGCGGCCGTCGTACAGCAACGTCTGCCACTGGCGGACCATCCCCAACGAGCTGTTGTTGATGACGGCGACCTTGATCGGGATGCCCTCGATCGCACAGGTGGCGAGCTCCTGGTTGGTCATCTGGAAGCAGCCGTCGCCATCGATGGCCCAGACCACCGTGCCGGGGAGACCGACCTGGGCGCCCATGGCTGCGGGGACCGCATAGCCCATCGTCCCGGCGCCGCCGGAGTTGAGCCACTGACGTGGCCGCTCGAAGTCGACGTAGTGCGCGGCCCACATCTGGTGCTGACCGACACCCGCGGTGTATGTCGCGCCGGGTCCGGCGATGGCGCTGATGCGCTCGATGACGGTCTGCGGTGCGAGACCCTTCTCGGGGCGGTCGTAGCCGACCGGGTACTTCGCCTTGACGCCGAGCATCTGCGCCTTCCAGGCGCTGCAGTCGACCGTGACGTCGTCCTCTTCGGTCTGCTTCTGCAGCATCGCGATGAGATCGGCGATCACCTCGCGGCAGTCGCCCACGATCGGGACGTCGGCCGTACGGTTCTTGGAGATCTCGGCCGGGTCGATGTCGGCATGGATGATCTTGGCGAGAGGCGCGAACGTCGACAGCTTGCCGGTGACCCGGTCGTCGAAGCGGGCGCCGAGCGAGATCAGCAGATCGCTGCGCTGCAGCGCAGCGACGGCGGCCACCGAGCCATGCATGCCCGGCATGCCGAGGTGCAGCTCGTGCGAGTCGGGGAAGGCGCCACGAGCCATCAGCGTCGTGACGACCGGGATCTGGGTCATCTCGGCGAGCACCTTGAGCTCGGCGAAAGCTTCGGCCTTGATGACGCCGCCGCCGACGTACAGGACAGGGCGGTCCGACTCGGCGATCAGGCGCGCGGCTTCACGAACCTGCTTGCCGTGCGGGCGGGTTGTCGGCCGGTAGCCCGGCAGCGCGAGCTCCGACGGCCAGGCGTAGGTGGTCTCGGCCTGGAGCGTGTCCTTGGCGATGTCGACGAGCACGGGTCCGGGTCGGCCTGTGCCAGCGATGTGGAACGCCTCGGCGATCACGCGCGGGATCTCGGCGGCGTCGGTGACGAGATAGCTGTGCTTGGTGATCGGCATCGTGATGCCGCGGATGTCGGCCTCCTGGAAGCCGTCGGTGCCGATGAGGTGCGTGGCGACCTGCCCCGTGATGGCGACGATCGGAACGGAGTCCATGTAGGCGTCCGCGATGGCGGTGACCAGGTTGGTGGCGCCGGGCCCTGATGTGGCCATGCAGACGCCGACCTTGCCGGTCACCTGGGCGTAGCCCTGCGCCGCGTGGCCGGCACCCTGCTCGTGGCGTACGAGGATGTGGCGGATCTGCTCGGAATCGAAGAGTGGGTCGTACGCCGGCAGGATCGCGCCGCCCGGGATGCCGAAGATCGTGTCGACCCCGGCCTGTTCCAGGGCTCGCACGAGGCTCTGCGCCCCCGTGAGCGTCTCGGTCATGAGTTCATCCTTCTGTCCATTTCAGTATGCCCGTGGCTTGTCGGTGAGTTCGCATAAAAAAATCCCCCGGCCGTGAGGCATTCGAGGGAGACGCGGGGCCGATCAGGCCATCGCGTCAGTCATCTACTACGAGAATTTCCACGTTCACGATCCCAAGTCTCGTCCCGCGCAGCGGGATGGTCAAGTGTTGAGACGGACTGTACCAGCATGTGGACGACGATCGCATCCGCTCGCTACGTCACCAAGGCGACGGGACGTAGTCCTTGAGGAACACGCCGAACAGGTCCGTGCCGGCCTCGCCCTGGACGATCGGGTCATAGACGCGGGCGGCACCGTCGACAAGGTCGAGCGGAGCCTTGAACCCCTCCTCGGCGAGCCGCACCTTCGTCGGGTGCGGTCGTTCATCGGTGATCCAGCCGGTGTCGACTGCCGTCATCAGGATGCCGTCCTGCTCGAGCATTTCCCCCGCACTCGTCCTCGTGAGCATGTTGAGCGCGGCCTTGGCCATGTTGGTGTGCGGGTGGCCGGGGCCCTTGTACCGACGGCTGAACTGCCCCTCCATCGCCGAGACGTTGACGACGTACGTGCGTCGCGCCTCAGCGGCAGCCATCGACGGGCGAAGCCGGCTGACCAGGATGAACGGAGCCGTCGTGTTGCAGAGCTGGACCTCCAGAAGCTCGAGGGCGTCGACCTCGTGAACCCTCTGGGTCCAGCTGTTGATGTCGACCGTGTCGGGCACGAGCCCCCCGGCATCGATCCGCTCCAGGTCAGCGGAGCCGGCGGTCAGCGCCATGCTGGTCAGCTCCTCGGCTGTATGCGCATCACCGGCAAGCACGGGGTGAGAGTCGACCGAACCGACGAGAGCGGCGGGGTGTGCGTCACTGGTGTGCCCGAACGTCAGCAGCTCAGGCAGCGGCCCTTCTGGCAGTGGAGCGTCCTCAGCCTCGGCAAGTGGTGCGTACGCGCCAGGCGTGCGGCGCACGGTCTGGGCGGCGTTGTTGATCAGGATGTCCAGCGGTCCCTGTTCGGCGACCGAGTCGGCCAGTCCGACGACCTGCGCCGGGTCTCGCAGGTCGATGCCGACGATCCGGAGGCGGTGCAACCAGTCGGAGCTGTCGGGCATCGCGGTGAAGCGCCGTACGGCATCGTGCGGAAAGCGAGTCGTGATCGTGGTGTGAGCGCCGTCGCGCAGGAGACGCAGCGCGATGTACATGCCGATCTTGGCGCGACCGCCGGTGAGCAGCGCGCGCTTGCCCGTCAGGTCGGTGCGGGCGTCGCGCTTGGAGCGGTTGAGTGCGGCGCACTCGGGGCAGAGCTGGTGATAGAACGCGTCGACCACGGTGTACTTCTGCTTGCAGATGTAGCAGGGGCGGGCGACCAGGAGCGTGCCCGCCGTGGCTCCTGGAGCATTGGAGACCAGGGGAATCCCTTCGGTCTCGTCGTCGATTCGCGTCGGCGAGCCGGTGGCGGTCACCGAGACCACGGCGCGATCGGCCGCAGCGACCTGCGCGCGCTTGTCGAGCCTGCGGTTCTTCTTGACGTTCTTGTAGAACTTCCCGCAGGCGCGCCTCAGCGCGACGTAGTCAGCGTCATCCTCGATGAGCTGTTCGGCAGCCTTGAGCACCTGCAAGGCGATGGCCAGCTCTTCCGGGTCGATGTCGCTCACGTGCGCGGCCCCACGAGATCCGACCACACCAGGAGGTGGTCCGACACGCGCGGCTTCGTGAACGTCCCCTTCTTGGTACCGAGCTCGGTCTTCCAGCGGCTGACCGTCCACGTCCGCGGCACGTAGGTCTGGTCGATGATCCACGACGCATCCTTGCGCGGCTTCGTCCCGGAGTACTTGACGTAGGTCGCGTACGACGCGTTCGTACGTTTCAAGGCGTTGCGCCGAGCGTCCTTGAGACCCCTGCTCGTCAGGCCCCTGAGCTGGTCCGAGGTGTTCATGTCGCCGGCCACGAGAACCGGATAGCCACTGGAGAGCTCGGTCGCGTACGAGCCGACGGCGTACGCCTGGGTGCGTGCGCCTGCGCGATTGTTGTTGACCAGGTGCGTCGCCACGATCAGCACAGGCTGGTTGGAGCTGCGGTCCTTGAACAGGACTGGTGTCACGTGCCGTCCGGTCTTCTTCCGGGCGGTGCCGGTGCCGACCCCGGGCACGATGCGGTCGGGATATTGCGTGATGAGCTCGACACGGTCGGGCCGGTAGGCGATGTAGTTCTCGTTGTAGCCCATGGTCGGGGTGATGATCCGCCACTTCGATCCCAGCGCCTTGAGCACAGATCGCGCGAACTGCGACGGTCTCTTGCTGGAGGTGGGCCCTACGAGCTCGTTGAACGTCACGACATCGAGGCTCACGGACTTGATCAGGCTGGCGGCCTTGGCAGCCCGTACCGTCGCCCTCTTGAGCTTGTCAGCGCCGGGAAGGTTGAGCTGGCCGAGGCGCAGTGTCGCCCTCACCGTGGGCACGTTGTCGAAGTCGACAGGGGCCGACTCGACAGCGCGGACGTCGTCATCGCCAGCCCACCGTACGACGTACATCCCGTCATCGCGTGGTGTGAGCGAGATCGCTGCTGCACCATTGACCACTGGCACGGATCGAAGCGTTGTCCAGGTCTCCAGTCCTCGGCGCTTGAACTCCAGCGCGACCTCGCCACTGATCGGGGAAGCATCTGAGGTGCGCCGCCATGTGATGGTGGCAGTGATCGTGGACTTGTCCTTGGCTGAGGCCGGCATGTCGAAGCCGAGATCCGACTCGGCCCCCTCCGCCACCACCGCGAGCTCGCTGCTCACCGTCCTCACCTCGCCCGAGGTCAGCACGGCGCGATAGATCGCCGTCTCCCCCGGAACCTTGGCGACGAAGTGATCCTGTTCGAGATGGGACTCGACGGGTGACCAGCCACCGCCGACCTGCTTCTCCACGGCGAGTTCAGGCTCGTCGCCCGCGCCCGCGACCGTTCCGGCGATCGCGGTCTCCATGCCGGCCTCGGTCACGTACGACAAGGCGTCCCAGGTGACCGTCGGATCGGCCGCGTCCGTCTCAGCAGTCGCCGAGACCGCACTGAGCAGCACGCAGGCAGTGGTCAGTGCAACGGTGCGCGCGAGGCGGGTCATGACCTAGCCGCAGACGGCGCCGTCAGCGGCGGAGCTGACGAGCTTGCGGTACTTCGCCAGGACACCGGTCGTGTACTTGGGCGGCATGGGTTCCCAACCGACCTTGCGGGCCTCGAGCTCGTCGGCCTCCACCTCGACCTCGAGGGTGCGGTTGGCCATGTCGAGGACGATCGGGTCGCCATCGTTGACGAATGCGATGGGTCCGCCGTCGACGGCTTCGGGTGCGACGTGACCGACACAGAGTCCTGTCGTGCCGCCGGAGAACCGTCCGTCGGTGAGCAGCAGGACATCCTTGCCGAGCCCTGCGCCCTTGATGGCACCGGTGATCGCGAGCATCTCGCGCATACCGGGTCCGCCCTTGGGGCCCTCGTTGCGGATCACGACGACGTCGCCGGCGACGATGGTGCCGTCCTCGAGGGCGTCCATGGCGGCACGCTCGCCGTCGAACACCCGTGCCGTGCCCCGGAAGACGTCGGAGTCGAAGCCGGCACTCTTGACCACGGCACCCTCTGGTGCCAGCGATCCGCGCAGGATCGTCAGTCCGCCGGTCTTGTGGATCGGCCGGTCGAGCGTACGGATGACGTCACCGTCGAGCTTCTCGGTGATGCCTGACAGGTTCTCGGCCATCGTCTTGCCGGTGACCGTCATGCAGTCACCGTGCATCAGACCTGCGTCGAGCAGCGCCTTCATGATCACCGCCGTGCCACCGGCCTTGTCGACGTCGTTCATGACGTAGCGACCGAACGGCTTGAGGTCACCGAGGTGCGGGACCTTGTCGCCGATGCGGTTGAAGTCCTCGAGCGTGAGCGGCACCTCGGCCTCGCGGGCGATCGCGAGCAGGTGGAGCACCGCGTTGGTGGAGCCGCCAAGCGCCATCGTGACCGTGATCGCATTCTCGAATGCTTCCTTTGTCATGATCTGGCGGGCGGTGATGCCCTTGCGGAGGAGCTCGACGACGGCCTCACCTGATGCGACGGCGAACTCGTCGCGCCGGCTGTCGATCGCGGGAGGTGCCGCCGAGCCGGGCAGGCTCATGCCAAGCGCCTCTGCCGCGGTGGCCATCGTGTTGGCGGTGAACATCCCGCCACAGGCGCCCTCACCGGGGCAGATGGCACGTTCGATCTTGTCGACCTCTTCGCGGGTGATGAGTCCCTTGATGCAGGCTCCGACGGCCTCGAACGCGTCGATGATCGTGACGTCCTTGCCGTCGACGTTGCCCGGCATGATCGACCCTGCGTACAGGAACACGCTGGCCAGGTCGAGACGGGCGGCGGCCATGAGCATCCCCGGCAGGCTCTTGTCGCAGCCGGCGAGCAGCACCGAGCCGTCGAGGCGCTCGGCCATCATCACGGTCTCGACCGAGTCAGCGATGATCTCGCGGCTGACCAAGGAGAAGTGCATGCCTTCGTGACCCATCGAGATGCCGTCGGAGACCGAGATCGTCCCGAACTCGAGCGGGTAGCCGCCGCCGCTGTGCACGCCGGTCTTGACGGCCTTGGCAAGTCGGTCGAGCGACAGGTTGCAGGGCGTGATCTCGTTCCAGCTCGACGCCACGCCGACCTGGGGCTTGGCCCAGTCGTCGTCGCCCATGCCGACGGCACGCAGCATGCCGCGCGATGCGGTCGCCTCGAGTCCGTCGGTGACGGTGCGGCTGCGGGGCTTGATGTCGATGGGAGATGCCATGCGCTAAGCGTACGACTGCGTGTGCTCGGTCCAGATCGTGGCCGGGGCCTAGAAGAGCGGGACGAAGAGCAGCGCGAGACCCCAGCTGACGAAGCTCCCGACGAGGACGTACTCCGCCCGCAGGCCTTCGGGCTTGTCGCGAGAGATTTCCGGGAACCGCAGGATGCCCTTGGCGGCGACGACGATGGCGATCGCGGCGAGATTGCCGGTGACGGCACAGGCGAAGACGAACCACCGCTCCAGCGGACCGAGCACTCGACCGCCTTGGAGGTCGTCCTCCTGCGCCAGAACGCGCGGACCAGTCAGGTCGAGGACGCTGCGCACGACGACGTTGGCAGCGCTCGTGAGGAACAGCACGACACCCAGGCCGAGCACGGCTCGGTCGAACGGGACTGAAGCCAACCCCGGTATGGCGAGGTCGTCGTACCAGCCCTGGATCGGTATGTCGTCGAACGTGATCTCGCCGGACAGCAGCACCAGCACCGCACTGGAGACCGCGAGCAGGGTGATGCCGGCCATCGAGTCGCTACGTGCGGCGACGACCCACACGAACACGACGATGCCAAGAGCTGGTGCAAGCCAGAGGGTGTGCCATCCGGCACCGACCAGCAGCAGTCCGACAACCACCACGACGAGGCCCGCGAGGATTCGCCGTCCGACGAGATCGGCCATCCCGACTGCCGCCAGCAGCACCGCCAACACACTCATGCCGGCACCTCCGCGATCGACTCCACCAACACACTGACTCCGGCGCGATGCCGCTGTGACACCGCCGAGGTCGAGATGCCTTCCTCGTCGGCGATCACGGAGAGCTTCTTGCCGGCAAGGACGCCCAGGGAGATGCGTCGTTGGCGCCCGTCGAAGTCGCTCACGATCGTGTCGCGGCACAGCAAGTAGGCGTTCACGACGTCCCCCTTGTCCGAGCCTTCGCGCACGATCCTGGTCCGCAGCCCAGGATGATTGCGTTCTTTTGCCTTCACGTCATCGATGGCCGTGCGAGCCGACCACCACGCTTGACCATCCTGCGTCAGACCGTACGTGGAGCTGCCGACGATCTCCACCTCTCCGACGCCGATGCCAAAACGGCAGTCCATGCCTTCGGGCAGGGCCAGCCGTACGAGCACCGTCGCGTAGAGCGCACTGTGGAGATCGCCGTAGACGCCTTGGATCTCATCAGCGATCGTCGGCTCAAGCTTCTGGAGCGCTGGAATGCGGGAGTTGACCACGTCCAACGCAGCGAGCAGGTGCTGCTGCGCCTCTGCGCGTGAGGCCTGCTGACGTGAACCGACCAGGTCACCGATGACGGCGTACTGGGGTGCATCCTGTGAAGTGCTTTGCTTCATTTCTCCATAGTGAAGCCATTTGCTTGATTTGGCAACTTTCAAGGAGAACGCTTCAACCCTAAGATGCAGGTGTGACCATCGCCTTTGCCTCAGCGGCCGCCTTCCGCGCCATCGACGAAGACCTCCCCCTCCTGCTCGACGCATCCCGAGAACGCGGAATCGATGCCGAGATCGTCAACTGGGATGACCCTGCGGCCGACTGGTCTGCGTACGACCAGGTGATCGTTCGCTCGTGCTGGGACTACGTCCTCCGACGTGACGACTTCCTCGCCTGGACCGCCTCGGTGCCACGCCTCCACAACAGCCATGCCGTGATCAGCTGGAACACCGACAAGGTCTATCTCCGCCAGCTCCAGGCCGCCGGCGTACCGATCATCGAGACCAGGTGGGACATCGCCGAAGGCGACGACCTCGGCGAGCACGACGAATGGGTCGTGAAGCCGACCGTCTCGGCCGGATCACGCGACACCGCCCGGTGGACATCCCGCGACGACGTCTACGCCCACTCCGCCGAGCTCGTGGCGGCTGGCCGTACGTCGATGACCCAGCCGTACATCGCCTCGGTGGACGATGAGGGTGAGACCGCGATGCTGTTCTTCGGCGGGGAGTTCTCCCACGCGATCCGCAAGGGGGCGATCCTCGCCCGCGGCGAAGGGGTCCGCCAGGATCGTGACGGCCGCGGCGAGAACCCGATGTCGCGAAAGCCATCTGAAGCTCAACATCGCGTTGCCGCTCAGGCGCTCGCGGCGGTCGACGACATCCTTGGCGGGGAGGCCGCGCTGATGTACGCGCGCGTCGACCTGGTGACCGCCGCCGACGGTTCACCTCTGGTGATCGAGCTGGAGCTGACGGAGCCGAGCTTGTTCCTGCCCTGGTCCGACGGCGGTGCCGACCGGCTCCTGGAAGCCGTGGCCGCGCGCCTCTAGGCGGTGGGAGCGTTGGGCAGACCGTCTGGGTGCGCCTTGAGCCACTTGCGCCCCGCGACATATCCCGAGTCGTAGAGATGTTGCTGTTGCTCCTGGGTGAGGTCGAAGTCGGTCCACTTGATCCCGGTCGGCTTGGCGAAGATGCTCCGCTCCACATTGACTGGATCGTGGACGTGACGCACTTGCGTCGAGTCGACAGTGGTGTAGACGAGACTCAGGATCATGCTGATGGGACCTCGAATCGGCTTCGCCAGCTGCTGCTCATCGGCCGGTGAGCTGAGTCGTATGCCAAGAGTCGGCCATCGACTGGGCAAGCCGTCGTCGCGGTCGAAGATCTCGATCGGATAACTTCGCAGCAGTGAGCCATCGGCCAGCGTCGACGTGCCGTACCTGCCACGCAAGGTCACTGGTTCGAACATGAACGGGATCGCGGCCGAGGCGCGCACGGCGCGCGCCACGGAGTAGTTGTCGGGGTCGAGCCCATACTCCTCGAGGTCCCAGGGGAGATACATGAGCCGTTGGCGTGAGAGGTCGCTCGCGGTGACCACCAATCGGTAGGACTGCTCAGGATCCAGTGCAGAACCGGGATCGGGAAAGGCGAGGTCGCTGAACGTGCGCACCCCCAGGTCACCCAGCACCCCACGCGTCCAGTCCTCGAGGTACTTGCCGCGATACATGCCTTGGTTGAGGACCACACCGAAGCCATTGGCGATCGCCGGCCACCAGCTGAAGGCCCTGCTGAGCCCGCGACGGTCGAGCATCTTGGTGTAGTCGAGCGTGCGCATGATGTCGTCAACCCGACTCATGGGCTCGTTGCGCTGCTGCATCGCGACGATGATGGCGCCCACGAGTGCGCCTGCGGACGAACCTGCGACCCGTTCGAACCGGTAGCCGTCCTCGGCCAGCGCAACGGCCGCCCCGACCAGGGCGATGCCCTTGACTCCTCCACCTTCGAGCACCAGGTCGGCCTTCTTGGGTGCTGCATCGGGTCGCGCCTCAGGTGGGAGCTCGGGCATACGGCAACTCTACGTACGCAGGCAGTGCGACAATTCACGGCGTGACAACACCCACCGCATTTGTCCGCTACTACGACGTGGTCAGCGCCGACGGTACGAGGTTGCGTGCCTGGACCAATGACGCCGAAGGTCCGACGGTGCTCCTGTCGAACGGACTCGGCACCAATCCGCACGCCTGGCCCTCGCTGCTCAACCCCGACTGCGGTGTGCACGTCATCTCCTGGAATCACCGCGGCACCGGCGGCTCGGCTCGGCCGGCGGACGACCGGGTCGACCTCGATGCCTTCGTCGAGGACGCCGTCGCCGTGATGGACGATGCCGGTGTCGCCACCGCGACCATCGCCAGCTGGTCCGCGGGCGTCACCGTCGCCTTCGAGCTCGCCGGTCGCTACCCCGAGCGGGTGAACGGGATCCTCGCCGTTGCCGGAGTGCCGGGCAACACGTTCGCAACGATGCTCGCTCCGATCAAGGTGCCTCCGTTCATCGCCAAGAAGCTGATGGTCGGGCTGGCGCGATCTGGCGGCTTCTCCGGCCCGGTCATCGCGCCACTCACCAAGCGCATCCCCTGGACCAAGGCGACAGCCAACATGCTGCGCTGGTCGCGCATCATCAACCCCGCGGCCGACCCCGGCGAGCTGCGAACACTGCTCCAGGAGTTCTGCACGACCCACCCGTCCTGGTACGCGAAGCTCGCCCTCGGCGTCTCGGAGCACCAGAGGGTGTCGTTGTCCCAGATCGCCGTGCCAGTCACGTTCCTCGCGGGCAAGTGGGACATGCTGACCGGTTCACGCGACATGCTCTCGGCGTCGAAACGTGTCGACGGTGCACGTTTCCGTGAGCTCGAGTCGACGCACTTCATCCCGGTCGAGTTTCCCAAGATCGTGCTCGACGAGCTCCACCTGCTGCTCAATCGAGTGACGCGAACCTGATCGCGAACGGCGCAGAGTTGTGAGACTCGCCCTCGACCCGAACTCGCACCGGTCGTGGCTGGGTTGCGCGACCATCGCTCAGCTGAGTTTTTCGAGAATCAGCTCGCGTACGCGGCCTGCATCGGCTTGGCCGCGCATCTCCTTCATCACGGCACCGATCAGCGCACCGGCGACACCGAGGTTGCCGGCGCGGATCTTTGCCGCCGCATCGGGATCTGCCTCGATCGCCCGATCAACGGCGGCGCCGAGTGCGCCGTCGTCGGAGACCACCTCGAGCTTGCGCCCGACGACCACTTCTTCGGCCGTGCCCTCTCCGGCGATCACGCCGTCGAACACCGAACGTGCCAGCTTGTCGTTGATGCGGCCGCTCTCGATCAGCTTCTGGATCTCGGCGACCTGTTTCGGCGTGATGCCGAGGGTGTCGAGATCGGCGCCGGCTTCGTTGGCGCGCCTCGCCATCTCACCGAGCCACCACTTCTTGGCGGCCTGGGGCGACGTACCGGCTTCGACAGTTGCGACGATCAGGTCGAGTGCACCGGCACCGATCGTGTCGCGCATGTCGAGGTCGGAGAACCCCCAGTCCGCCTGCAGACGCGCACGTCGTACGGCGGGCGGTTCGGGCAGGGTGGCCCGCAGCTCCTCGACCCATTCTCGTGACGGGGAGACGGGCGCGAGGTCCGGCTCGGGGAAGTAGCGGTAGTCGTCGGCGTCGGACTTCTCACGGCCCGACGACGTGGTGCCGCTGTCCTCCTGGAAGTGTCGCGTCTCCTGCAGGACCTTGCCGCCATCGTCGAGGATGCCTGCGTGCCGAGAGACCTCGTAACGTACGGCACGCTCGACCGAGCGGAAGGAGTTGACGTTCTTGGTCTCCGAACGCGTGCCAAGAGTCGTCGAGCCCTTGGGCTTGAGCGACAGGTTGACGTCGGCGCGCAGCGAGCCCTGGTCCATGCGCACGTCGGAGACACCGAGGCCACCGATCAGGTCGCGGACGTGCGAGACGTAGGCGCGGGCGACGGCGGGTGCCTTGTCGGCCGGCACCTCGATCGTGCGGGTGACGATCTCGATCAGCGGTATGCCGGCACGGTTGTAGTCGACCAGTGAGTAGTCGGCGCCGTGGATGCGGCCCGTCGATCCACCGACATGCAGCGCCTTGCCGGTGTCTTCCTCCATGTGCGCTCGTTCGATCTCGATCCGGTAAGTCTCGCCCTCCACCTCGACCTCGACGAAGCCGTCGAATGCGATGGGCTCGTCGTACTGCGACGTCTGGAAGTTCTTGGGCATGTCCGGATAGAAGTAGTTCTTGCGTGCGAAGCGGCACCACTCGGCAATCTCACAGTTGAGCGCGAGACCCATCCGGATCGCCGACTCGATGGCCTTGGCGTTGACGACCGGGAGCGCTCCCGGCAGCGCCAGGCACACGGGGCAGGTCTGGGTGTTGGGCTCGGCGCCGAACTCGGTGGGACAGCCGCAGAACATCTTGGTCGCGGTGTTGAGCTCGATGTGGATCTCAAGGCCCATGACCGGGTCGTAGCGGGTGATGGCTTCGTCGAAGGGAACCAGAGTCTCAGTCATCGGGCCACCTCCAGCTCGGGAGCCTGGGCAAGAAGCTGGCCGCCCCACTTCTCCTCGAGCAACCGCTCGAGGGCAGCCGCCGCGTTGTACACACGGTCGTCGGCCTTCTGCGGCGCGAGGAACTGCAGCCCGACCGGGAGGTTGTCCTCGTCGGCCAGACCAATAGGTAGCGACAGCCCCGGGAGACCGACCAGGTTGGCTGGGATCGTGGCGACGTCCTGCAGGTACATCGACAACGGATCATCGAGCTTGGAGCCAAGCTCGAACGCCGTCGTCGGTGAGGTCGGCGACACGAGCACGTCAACGTTGGCAAATGCCGCAGCGAAGTCACTCGCGATGAGTGTGCGCACCTTCTGCGCCGAGCCGTAGTAGGCGTCGTAGTAGCCGCTGGACAGCGCATACGTGCCAAGGATGATGCGTCGCTTCACCTCGTCGCCGAAACCGGCGTCGCGGCTTGAGGCCATGACCTGCTCAGCGCTCGGGTCGGCGGCGCCCGCAGGCGGCACGCGTACGCCGTAGCGCATTGCGTCGAAGCGGGCGAGATTGCTGCTCGCCTCGCTCGGCATGACGAGGTAGTAGGCGGCGAGCGCATGCTCGAGGCTGGGCAGCGACACCTCGACAACCTCGGCACCAGCGCCGGTCAGGAGCGCGACGGCCTCGTCGAAGCGCGCGCGTACGCCTGGCTGGAAACCGTCGCCACCGAGCTCGGTGATGATGCCGACCTTGAGTCCCTTGACGTCTGCGAGACGTGCGGCCGCAACGACCGCAGGAACGGCTTCGTCGATGCTGGTCGAGTCGCACGGATCGTGTCCACCGATGAGCTCGTGCAGCAGCGCTGCGTCGAGCACCGAACGGGTGACCGGGCCGGCCTGGTCAAGGCTGCTGGCGAGGGCCACGAGTCCGTAGCGGCTCACTCCCCCGTACGTCGGCTTCACGCCGACCGTGCCGGTGAGGGCGCCGGGCTGGCGGATCGAACCGCCTGTGTCGGTGCCGATGGCGAGCGGCGCCTCGAACGCGGCAACAGCAGCGGCCGAACCGCCGCCGGAGCCACCCGGGATGCGCGTGACGTCCCACGGGTTGTGCGTCGGCCCGTAGGCGGAGTGCTCCGTCGACGAGCCCATCGCGAACTCGTCCATGTTGGTCTTGCCCAGGATCGGCAGACCCGCGGCCTTGATGCGTTGGGTGATCGTGGCGTCGTACGGCGGGATCCAGCCGTCGAGGATCCTGGAGCCGCAGGTCGTCGGCAGGCCTGTCGTCGCCACGATGTCCTTGACCGCGATCGGCACACCGGCGAGGTGGTGGAGCTTCTCGCCGTTGGCGCGTCGCGCATCGATGTCGGCGGCGGTGGCGAGAGCACCCTCGGCGTCGACGTGCAGGAACGCGTGGATCGCACCGTCGACAGCAGCAATGCGGTCGATGTGGCTGGTGGTCAGCTCAACCGAAGTCAGCTTCCCCTCCACGAGTGCCTGCGACATCGCGTCGGCCGACATCTTGGTCAGATCGGTGGTCATCCTTCCCCCAGGATCTTGGGCACGCCGAAACGTCCCTGGTCCGACGCAGGTGCCATCGCGAGAGCCTCGTCCTGCGTGAGGCTCGGGCGAACGACGTCCTCGCGGAACACATTGTTGACCGGCACCGGGTGACTCATCGCCTCGATGTCGTCTCCCGCGGCCTGCTGCACGGCGGCGACGTACTGGAGGATCGACGGCAGCTCGGTGGCGAGGTGGTCCAGCTCGGCGTCGCTCAGGTCGATGCGTGCGAGGCCGGCCAGGTGGGCGACATCAACGCGCGAGATGCCCAAGGGCTCAGACATACAGATCCTTGCGGATGGAGGTCGGGGGTACTGACTCATCCTAGTGACCCGGCAAGACCTGAAAGGATGAGGCATGACCTCCGACCGGATCTCCCAGTTCAGCCGCGGCCGTTGCACCTTTGACGTGATCGACAGCGGGCCGATCGACGGCACCCCCGTGGTCCTGCTGCACGGGTTCCCGCAGCGGGCATCCTCGTGGAACGGTGTCGCTGAGCACCTGCACGAGCGCGGGCTGCGGACGTACGCGCCCGATCAGCGGGGCTACTCCCCCGGTGCGCGGCCGCGTACGCGCTGGGGCTACCGCGCCTCGCAGCTGCGCAACGACATCCTCGCCCTGATCGATGAGATCGGCGGTCCCGTGCACCTTGTCGGCCATGACTGGGGCTCAGCCGTCGGCTGGTCCGTCGCCGCCAGTTCTCCCGAGCTGATCTCGTCGTACACGGCGGTCTCCGTGCCTCATCCAGGTGCTTTCATCAAGTCGATGGTCAGGAGCAATCAGCTCGCAAAGTCCTACTACATGGGCATCTTCCAGACGCCTGTCGTTCCCGAGCTGATCCTGAGTCGCAGGTCCACCGCCAAGGCACTGCGCCACGCAGGAATGACCAACGAGATGGTCGAGACCTACCGCAAGGACATCGTCGAGTACGGCGCGCTTCCTGGCGGACTGGGCTGGTATCGCGGTCTGCCCTTCGCGCCGTTTGGTGAGATCGGCAGAAAAGTGACGGTCCCGACCACGATGGTGTGGAGCGACAACGACATCGCGTTGGGGCGCAAGGGCGTCGACCTGACTGAGGAGTACGTGACGGGACCGTACGAGCTCGAGGTGTACGAGGGACTGACGCACTGGATCCCCGACGAGGCGCCCGAGCGTCTCGCCGAGAGCATCGCCAAGCGGATCGGCGTCTAGCCCAGCGCGCTGGCGAGCAAGTCACCGCCACCGCACGGGTTGCAACGGCAGCTCGCTGATCGCTCGAAACTCGCGAGCGGAACCGTCGACCGGGTCGGTGAACGACAATTCAGCGGCCAAGAGCTGTAGAGGTCGAGAGAAGTCGTCGAGGTCGATGTCCTGCACCGCCGGGTACAGCGGGTCGTTGACGATCGGGATGCCGAGATCGTTGAGGTGTCGACGCAGCTGGTGGGTGCGGCCGGTACGCGGCGTGAGCCGGTAGACCCCGAGGCCATCAGACGACGACTCCAGCTCGATCAGGGTCTCCGCATTGGGTGCAGCGCCGGGGACCACGTCGACCTGCCACGAACCGCGGCGCTTCACGATGTGGTTGCTGATCGTCACGGGGAGCTCGAGGTCAGCACGCAAGGGTGCCAGCGCCCGATAGACCTTGCGCACGGCGTCGCGCTGGAACAGCGACTGGTATGCGCCCCGCCAACGGCGCTCCGTCGCCAGCATCAGGAGGCCCGACGTCACCCGATCGAGCCGGTGAAGCGGCGACAGCTCGGGGAGCTCGAGCTCGTCACGCAGCCGTACGACCACACTCTCTCGCACGTGCCGCCCCCGCGGGATCGACGACAGGAACGCCGGCTTGTCGACCACGATCAGCCGGTCGTCGCGATGCACCACGCGGATCTCCCCCGGCACCTCGACCTCGTCGGCCAGATCCCGGTGGAACCAGACGAAGGTGTGCGGTAGGTACGGATCACCGTCGGCCACGGGGCGCAGGTCGTCGTACACGAATCGTTGCTCGCCGAGCATCCCGTCGATGTCGACCCGCTCCGGCAGGCGGCACCGCAGCCACTCGCCCATCGTCGACCACGCGGCAGACGGTGTGCGATCGGGCGTACGCAGCCATGCTGCATCGAGCCCGTGACGTGGCGGCAGCGGGGAGCGGGGAGGCACTCAGTCGCTCGTGGGGGCCATCAGGTCAGGGTTGAACACCCGGGCGGTCGATGGAGGGTCCTGCGCCAGGCGAGCAGCGGACGGAACCGGACGCTGCACCATCTCGCCACCGCAGTTGGGGCACTCGCCCAGGATCTCCGCGCAGTCGCGACACCACGTGCACTCGTAGGTGCAGATCATCGTGTCGGTCGACAGCGGATCGAGGTCCTTGTCGCACCGTTCGCAGCTGGGCCGCAGCTCAAGCATCGGACGGCCCCTCGGCGAGGAGCTTCTCGAAGGCGGCCTCGTCCAGGATCGGCCGGCCGAGCTCCTCGGCCTTGTCGGCCTTCGAACCGGCGTTCTCGCCCACCACGACGTAGTCGGTCTTCTTGGAAACCGAGCCGGACGCCTTGCCGCCCCGGCTGATGATGGCTTCCTTGACCGAGTCGCGAGTGAAGTGTTCGAGCGAGCCGGTGACCACGATGGTCAGTCCTTCGAGCGTGCGGACGATGGACTCGTCGCGCTCGTCCCTCATGCGGACCCCGGCCTCGGCCCATTGATCGACGATCGCGCGGTGCCAGTCGACCTCGAACCACTCGACGACGGCATCGGCGATCGTCGGGCCGACACCTTCTGCGGCTCCCAGCTGCTGTGCACTGGCATGGCGGATGATCTCCATGTCAGCGAACTCGGTGGCCAGTGCCCGGGCAGCTGTCGGCCCGACATGCCGGATCGACAGGGCGACGAGCACGCGCCACAGCGGCTGGGTCTTGGCCTTCTCGAGGTTGTCCAGCAGCGCGATGCCATTGGCGCTGAGCACCCGCTCGCCGTCTTCGCCCTTCTTGGCAGCGCGGGTGTAGAGCGGCACCTGGAGAAGCTGCTCCTCGGTGAGCGAGAACAGCCCGCCCTCATCGACGAGCACGCCCGCCTCCAGCAGCGCGACGGCACCCTCCCAGCCGAACACCTCGATGTCGAACGCGCCCCGTCCGCCGACGTGCGTCAGCCGCTCGCGCAGCTGTGACGGGCACGTGCGGGTGTTGGGGCAGCGGATGTCCTTGTCGCCCTCGCGCGAGGGTGCGAGCTTGGTGCCACACGCCGGACAGTGGGTCGGCATGACGAACTCGCGCTCGGTGCCATCGCGCAGGGCGACGACCGGACCGACGATCTCGGGGATCACGTCACCGGCCTTGCGCAGCACGACCATGTCGCCGATCAGGACACCCTTGCGCTTGACCTCGTGCTGGTTGTGCAGCGTCGCCATCTGGACGGTCGACCCGGAGACACGGATCGGCTCCATGACACCGAACGGGGTCACGCGACCCGTACGGCCGACGTTGACCGTGATGTCGAGGAGGCGCGTGTTGACCTCTTCGGGAGGGTATTTCCAGGCGATGGCCCAGCGTGGCGCCCGCGAGGTCGAGCCGAGACGTCCCTGCAGGGCGACCTGGTCGACCTTGACCACAATCCCGTCGATCTCGTGGACTACGTCGTGACGGTGCTCGCCGTAATAGTCGATGAACTCCTCGACTGCCTTGAGGTCGGGCACGACCTTCATGCGGTCGCTGGTCGGCAGGCCCCAGGCTTTGAGCGCCTCGTACGCCTCGCTCTGCCGCTTGGGAGTGAACCCTTCGCGATATCCGATGCCGTGGCACACCATCGACAGCGGTCGGCTCGCCGTGACTGAGGCGTCCTTCATGCGCAGGGTGCCGGCGGCGGCGTTGCGGGGGTTGGAGAACGGCGTGTTGCCCGCCTCACCCCACGCCTTGTTGAACTCCTCGAACGCCTCGGTCGGGAAGAACACCTCACCGCGCACCTCGACGTACGCCGGGATGGGGTGCTTCTTGGACGCCGTGAGCGTGTGCGGGATGACGCCGATCGTGCGCACGTTGTTGGTGACGTCTTCGCCGACCCGGCCGTCGCCGCGGGTGACTCCGCGGGTGAGGACGCCGTCCTCGTAGGTCAGCGAGATGGCCAGCCCGTCAACCTTGAGCTCGCACAGGAACTCGGCGTCGTTGATGCCCTCGCGCAGGATGCGGGCGTGCCACGACTCGAGCTCGGGGATGCTGAACGCGTTGTCGAGGCTCATCAGTCGCTCACGGTGCTCGTAGGCCTCGAACGTCGACGAGATCATGCCGCCGACCTGCTGAGTCGGTGAGTCCGGCGTACGAAGCTCCGGCAGCTGCTCCTCGAGGTCCTGCAGCTCGCGGATCAGCGCGTCGTACTCGCCATCGGAGATCGTCGGGGCGTCGTCGCGGTGATAGCGCTGACGATGCTCCTCGATGACCTCGGCCAGCTCCTTGTGCCGCTGCCTCAGGTCGTCGTCGCTCGCCATGATGCGACTTTATCGCTGAGCGGTGACACTCGCTGTAGGGCAACCACGCCAACGGAGGGATCTCACACATGGGCCAGAAGATGCCACTCGTCGTGCTCGGGGTGATCCTCGTCGTCGCCGGGGTGATGCTCAGCGGGGTCTGGTCCACAGATGGCAACAGCTCAGCCAGGATCGTCGGTGGGATCGCCGTCATGTTCGCCGGTCTTGCAGCCCTCCGCCTGGGTTGGAGGCGTCGCTAGGCGTCGAGCCGCTCGGCGCTGTCGCGAGACAGCTTCAATGCGCGCCGCGCCCAGGCCGGTGACGCACCCGCCAACCCGCAGGTCGGGGTGATCGCGAGGCGTTCGGTGTAGGACTCGACGCCGAAGCCCAGCTGAGCGAAGAACTTCTCGACCTGATCGGCCACCGCGGCATCTGTCGCCGGCTCATCGAGAGTCGGCACGGCGCCTACCCACAGGTCGATGCCCGCCTCGAATGCCTCGGCCCACACATCGTCCGGGCTGGCCAGACCGAGGTCGAAGGAGATCGCCGTGAAGCCCGCGCCTGCGAGCAGCGCCACCGGTACGTCAGCAGCGCACGAGTGCACGACTGGCCGCCCGCCGGCATCGGTGATCGCCCGCGTGATCATCGTCAGCAGGGCATCGGCCTCAGGCGGCTGGACGCTGCGGTGTCGACCGAATCCGCTCGCGGTCGGTATGCCGCCAGTCATCACGCCGACGATCGACGGCTCGTCGATCTGCACCACGATGTCTGCACCGGTGAACCGTCGTCGTACGCCGCCAACGTGCGTACGCAGCCCTTCGGCGAGCGACTCGGCGATCTCCCGGCGGGCACCATGATCGGCGAGCATCTTGTCGCCGCGGGGGCGCTCGACCATCGCCGCGACGGTCAGCGGTCCGGCGACCTGGATCTTGAGGGGTCCGGCGTGGCCGGACACAAGCTCCTCGACCGTGTCGAGGTCCTGGGCCAGCAACGACCGGGCACGACGCAGATCAGCACCCTCACCGGCGCCGAGGCGCCAGCCGTCGGGCTGCAGATCGGCCTCGATGCCCTCGAGCACGGCCAACGCGCGACCGATCATCCCCGCGTGCACGCCGCGGGCGGGGAGCTCGGGGACGTGTGGGAGGTCGCCGATCTCACCCAGGACGATGCGGAGCGACTCGGCAAAGTCCGTGCCCGGCATCGAGCCGATGCCGGTGGCGAGGCTCACGCGTGGATGCGGCGGTCGGTGCGGCTGATCGTGGCAGAGCCGACGACCCGGGTGCCGTCATAGATCACGCACGCCTGGCCCGGCGCGATGCCGCTTGCCGGATCATGCAGCTCGACCCGCACGGCCGCTCCGTCGACGTGCACCGTCGCGCGATGCTCTTCGCCGTGGGCCCGCAGCTGGACCGTGCACCGGAGCGACTCCGTCGGTGTGGCTCCACACCACAGCGGCTTGATCGCCTCGAGAAAGTCGACGCTCAGGTGCTCGCGCGGACCCACCGTGACGGTGCCGCTGACGGGCTCGATGTCGAGCACGAAGCGCGGCTTGCCGTCGTCGGCGGGGATGCCGAGCCGCAGACCACGCCGTTGACCGATCGTGAAGGCGTACGCACCCTCGTGCTCACCGACGACTGCGCCTCCTTCGTCGACGATGGTGCCGGGCTTGGCGCCGAGCTTGTCGCCGAGCCAGCCGGCGTTGTCGCCGTCGGGGATGAAGCAGATGTCATGGCTGTCAGGCTTCTGCGCGACCTGGATGCCGCGGGCGGCCGCTTCGGCACGAATGACGTCCTTGGTCGTGTCGCCGAGCGGGAACAGCGAGTGGGCCAGCTGATCCTGCGTCAGCACGCCGAGGACGTACGACTGGTCCTTGCCCATGTCGATCGCCCGGTGCATCTCTATCGTCCCGTCGTCGGCGGTACGCAGCTGCGCATAGTGTCCCGTGGCAACGGCATCGAAGCCGAGAGCCAGAGCACGGTCGAGCACGGCGGCGAACTTGATCTTCTCGTTGCAGCGCAAACACGGGTTGGGTGTGCGCCCGGCGGTGTACTCGGCGATGAAATCGTCGACCACCTCGTCGGCGAACTCCTCGCTCATGTCCCACACGTAGAACGGGATGCCCAGCTCGTCGGCAGCACGGCGCGCGTCGCCAGCGTCCTCGATCGAGCAGCAGCCACGTGCGCCGGTGCGGTACGACCGCGGGTTGCGGCTCAGGGCAAGGTGCACCCCGGTGACGTCGTGACCGGCATCGACGGCGCGAGCGGCGGCCACCGCCGAGTCGACGCCGCCGGACATTGCGGCGATGACCCTCATGACGTCGTCCGTACGAGTGCCGCTCGCCTGGCGCGCTCGTGGACGGCAGGCAGCGCGGCGATCAGCGCGTCGACATCGGCCTCGGTCGAGGTGTGGCCGAGGCTGAAGCGCAGTGAGCCGCGGGCAGCCACGTCGTCATAGCCCATCGCGAGCAGCACGTGGCTGGGCTGCGGGACACCGGCATCGCACGCTGACCCCGTCGAGCACTCGATGCCCTGCGCGTCGAGGAGCATCAGCATCGCGTCACCCTCGCAGCCAGGGAACGTCACGTGCGCGATGTTGGGCAACCGGTGCTCCGGGCCTGGCAGCGGATCACCATTGATGACCGCGTCGGGCACGACGTGGCGGATGCCGTCGACGAGCCGCTGCCGCAGCGTCTCGATGCGCTGGAAGGTCTCAGCCTGTCGCCCGACCGTGACGTCCACGGCCTTCGCGAATGACGCGATCAGCGCGACGCCGATCGTGCCCGAGCGCAGGTCGCGCTCCTGTCCACCTCCGTGCAGGAGCGGTGTGGGCTCGATCTCGCGCCGGATCAGCAGTGCGCCGACGCCGACAGGACCGCCGAGCTTGTGGGCCGTGATCGTCATCGCGTCGAGGCCGCTGGCGGTGAAGTCCAGCGGCAGGTAGCCGGCGGCCTGCACGGCGTCGCTGTGCACGGGGATGTCGTACGCGCGGGCGATGTCGACGACCTCGGCGACCGGCTGCACCGTACCCATCTCGTTGTTGGCCCACATCGTGGTGATGACCGAGACCCGTGACGGGTCAGCGGCGACTCCGGCACGGAGCTCGTCGACCAAGATGCGACCGGCACCGTCGACGGGTGTCATGTCGACCTGTGCACCCTCATGCTTGGCGAGCCAGGTGACGGGGTCGAGCAGTGCGTGATGCTCGATGGAGCTGAAGACGATGCGGTTGCGGGCGGGATCCTGGGCCAGCCTCGACCAGTAGAGGCCCTTGATGGCCAGGTTGTTGGCCTCGGTGCCGCCCGAGCAGAACACGATCTCGCTGGGTCGCGCACCGAACCTCTCGGCAATCAGCTCGCGGGCTTCCTCCACCGTACGACGAGCGGCCCGGCCCGACGCGTGCAAAGACGACGCATTGCCCGTACGGGCGAGCTCGTCGGCCATCACGGCAATCGCCTCAGGGACCATCGGAGTGGTCGCCGCGTGGTCGAGGTACGTCGTGCGTTCGGGAGCGTTCATTGCGTTTTCAAGGATAGTCGCTCCCGCCACGGCTGATCGACCTCGCAGTCCGGGGGCTGGGGCTGGGTGGCCGCCAGAGGCCATTCGTGACAACATCTCCCACAGGACAGTTCACACGTGGCGTCGCGAGGATCTCGCTCACTCGCGCGGCATTTCGACCGCCCAGGGGGGCACGTGGCCGAAAAGGAAACCAACAACTTCAAGCGGGCGCTCCACGAGGCGATGGGGGTCGTCGAGGAGGCGCGAACCTCGCTGACGGCCAACGGCAGCCTGGGTGACGACGTCAAGACGAAAGTCTCCACCCATCAGGGATGGGTCTGTGACGCAGCCGACGACTGGATCGCTGATCTCACCGCCAAGTGCTCGCCGATCATGGGCGAGTTCGACACCGCCTGGTCCGAGCTCGCCTCCGTGTGGCGCAACCAGCCCGACGAGGTCGACGAAGGCGATTGGCGCGGCATCGCCTACAACTCCTCGGCTCGCCGCCCGAGCAACGTCCCGGTCTGACGCCATGGGAAGCCTCACTGTCAAGGTCCCGGCCCTCGAGAGCGCCGTGGAGAAGCTGACCACGCTCGGCACCGACGTCGACGACGCGCGACGTCGAGTCACCAGCGCCGTTCCCCGCGGCGCCAGCATCAGCACGCTCGCCTCGAGCGGCGCCGCCGGCATCTTCGCGTTGTGGGCCGAGGAACAAGCCGCCTCCCCCCTGACGGTCGTGCTGGACATCGCAAGGCTGCTGGACACCCAGGGCAACGGAACGGTCACCTACACGTACACCGGCGACTACAGCATCGAGACGATGACCTCCGACCTCGGCACCATGGTCGCCACCCGCCTCGAGGGCGCGACGTCCAAGGCGGACATCGAGAAATACCTCGACATGGCGGCGGGCCATGAGGACAGCACGGACTTCCAAGATGCTTTTCTGACCGGCCTCGGCCAGAGCGGAGTCGTCAGCGTCCTCAAGACCGCAGGCGAGGCCGGCGTGCCGATGACCCGTGTCACCAGCGCGTTCAGCGCCGACTCCGAGGCCGAGATCGCCAGCTGGGTGCAGGCCGACGTCGTCGACCCCAGCAAGATCGACACCGAGACCACCACCCTGCTGGCCGGCTTTGGCCGTTCCGCCGACTTCAGCGAGAGCCTCTACTCCGAGGTCACCCCGGATCAGATGACTGATGCGATCGAGTACCTCAACAACGCCGCGTTCGAGTACGCCTACATGGACGGGCCCGACGAAGACGCCCAAAAGCTGTACAGCCAGTTCATCAACGGTGCCGGTACGACTTTCGCGACCTACACCAACGCCGTCGACGACCCGGTGGGCCTCGCCGACACCTGGTTCGACGCGATCACCGACGACGACAAGCCGGGCAATGCTTCCGCTCTGACCTTCTTGATCCGCAAGGGCGGGGAGAACGCTGCCTTCGACCCGGACTTCCTCTACAACCTGACCGAGGACACCTACCAGTGGGAGCTCGATCAGGACGGCGCTGTCTGGGGGCCACGTGACGATGGCGACGTCATCCTGTGGGATCCCGACACCTTCGACGTCGACAGCTCGAGCTCGCTCGATGCCTCACGACGCTCCGACGGTCTGGCCAACCTACTGGGCTCGATGGGACAAACGCCCGAGGCAGCCCAACGATTCTTCGCCAACGGTTATGACGGCAGCGGCACGGACGGCTCCAACTCCCGTATCGACTACCTCCTGCAGGAGCGTACGTTCGACGGCGCCGACGGCAGCGATGACGGCTACGGCCTGGGAGTCGCGTTGCAGTCCGCAGCCAGCGGCAACACGACCCACGACTACATACCCGGCATCGGCTACAGCGACGAGTGGAGCGCTGGTTTCGCCACCGACCTGTTCAACCACGTCGCCGAGCACGATCAGGGTGGTGAGGACGGGATCTTCGACAACAAGTTCCACGGCCTTCCGGGGACGTCTGTGGCCTATGGCAACATCGGCGCGGCCTACGCCGACGACATCTACGAGCTCCTCGACAACGAGAGCTACGTACCGACCGGACCGACGTCCTTGGCCATCGACTTCGACACGCTCGACAAGGTCGTCGGCCAGATCGGTCACCACGACGACATGAGCGGACTCGAGACGTTGTCTGCCAGCCTGCTGGTCGAAGGCAACGACCGATTCCACACCATGCTCGGGAACAATCCCGGCGACCACACGCTCGACAACCTCGATGGCCTCGACCCCCAGGGCATCCTCGACAGCAACGGCGAAGTCCTGGGCAAGCTGCTCGATCTCGGCCTGGAGTCCAAGGAGTACGGCGAGGAGCTCGACCAGAAGCGAGCCGAGTTCGCCGCCAAGGCGTTCGACATCGCCACGAGCTTCGTCCCGGGTGCCGGCGACGTTCTCTCTGGCGTCAAGGACACGCTCTGGGAAACCGCGATCGACACCGCCAAGGACGAAGGCGTCAGCGCGCTGAGCGACATGATCAAGAGCTCACCCGACGCGACGTCCGGCCAGTACGCCGACGTCCAGAACTCCCAGTTCGAGGACATCATCCGATACAACACCTATGACCAGCTCCTGACCACCGGCTATCTCGACGACCAAAACATCCCTGACGTGCTCCTCGTCGGCGAGGGCGAGGATCGCCGGTTCCGGGAGGACATCCGGATGGATGGCGTCAATGGCATGCCGGACCCGAACGAGGAAGGCATCTCAGCCGCAGAAAAACAGGAGCGGACCGACAACCGCGACGAGATGCAGGAAGCGATCAACTACCTGTTGACCAACAGGCCCTCGGTCGACGGACCTGGCGCCTCGCTCCAAGGCCTGCTGAACGACGCACTGAACGGTTACGACCGCGTCAAGCCAGATCCGGAAGGTTGAGATCACGATGTCTGGAGTCATCCGCGCGGTGACCGCAGCGCTTGCGCTCGCACTGACCCTGTCCGCCTGCGACGGCGGCTCCGACGACCCCGACGACCCCAAGACGCCCACCCAGGAGGCGAGCTCGATGTACTGCGACCTGATCGACCCCAATACCGTCGAACCGATCGTCGGCAGCAACGAGATCAAGGACATCGGCGGTCCCGTGCCCCAGGACGACTACCGACGCATCCAGTGCCTCCTGTCCGTGCCCGGCGAGCAACAGCCGCTTCTGTCTCTCTACGAGTTCGAGCTGTGGTCCGAGGACAAGGCTCGGGATGAGCGCGCACAGATGAGCTCAGAGATGGCCAAGTACGCCAAGGAGGACCCGGAGCACTACGTCGCGCTGGAGTCCGACGGCGACGACCTGGGCTACGCCTGGTACACCGGCGACACTGCTGCGGCAAGCCTCCTCACCGGCACTCGGCACATCTCGGTGACCGCGCCCGCCACCGCGGATCAGGCCGTCGAGTTCACACCGCTCCTGCTCAAGGTCGCACAGGAGATCGACAGCAACCTCGATGCCTGGGATGCCAAAAACCCCTCGTAGTGGCTTGGCTGGTTGCCAGCGCGACCAAAGAGCTGACCGCGTGACCTGACGAATCGGCCGGACGCTTCAGCTGAATCGACCAGACCACGCTCGACGCGTCCTGGCGCACGGAGCGACCCACCTCCCACTTGGCTACGCTGGGGCGCATGCGACTCTTCACCACCGTCGAGTCGGCCAGTCCGGGGGAACGACGCGACGCCATCGTGAGCTACTCGCCCGAGTCGACGGTCGGCGACCTCGCCAACCACCTCGCGCAGGTTCTCGACGAGCCCGTGGTGACGGGCACCAACGTCGTCTCCATCGATCCTGCACGCCGTCGTGCCGACAGTGAGCTCGGCGGCTCGACGAGGAGGGGTCCTGACCTCTATCTCGGCACGACCAAGCTCGACCCCACGGCCACCATCGACGCGAGCGACGTACGCCATGGGACCGTGCTCCGCCTGCGCGCCCCGTCGTCCCACCAGGAGGTCGAGCCCGAGGGCCTGGTCGAGGTGCGGATCAGCTCGGGCCGTGGAGCCGGAAGGGTCTATCGGCTCGGAACGGGCACCACGGTCATCGGCTCCGGGAAGCACTGCACGATTCGAATCGAGGATGAAGACGTTCCCGAGGAGGCCGCCGTGCTCAGGGTCGACCTGGAGGGCACGGTCCACGTCTCGCCGGCTGACGGTACGGCCGACCTCACGATCCCGGCGCCGCTACGTCGCGAGCCCGCGACAGAGCCGATCGTGCTCCAGGCCAGCTCGCTCGATACCCACAAGGTCAAACGTCGTCGCAAGAAGCTCGTGACCGAGATGCGGATCGGCGACCGCGTGGACCCCATGGCTCCGGCTCCCATGATCCATCTCGACCGCCGTCCGATCACCGAGCCCGAAGTCGTCTGGAGTCCCGGTGACGTCCTCGGGGTCGGTCACGTGCTGCTCGAACGGGTGGAGATCACCGAGCCTGACGCCTCTCTCTCACGCTCGCCGTCCCTCCCAGAGCTCGACTACAACCGTCCGCCACGACTGCACCCCGCACCGCGCGTGCAGGAGTTCAGCCTTCCGACCGAGCCCCGTCGGCCGGACAAGATGCCGATCCCGTTCCTCATGGTGCTGTCCCCCATGCTCATGAGCGGTTCGATGTTCTTCATCACCAGGTCGATGTACTCGCTCATCTTCATGATCATGATGCCGATGATGATGCTGCTGAACGCGACGGGATCGCGTCGTACCCAGAAGAAGCGCTACCAGGAGCAGCTCGAAGAGTTCAGGAGGCGGCGCGTCCAGGTCGAGGAGGCCGCGGTCGACTCGCTGCTGGCTGAGCGCTCGATGCGGCGCAGCACGTATCCCGATCCTGCGTCCGTGCTGTTGTTCGCGACCGGACCCCGCGCCCGCCTGTGGGAACGCCGGCGCTGGGATCCTGACTTCCTGACCCTGCGACTCGGCACCAGCGACCTGCCGTCGGACGTCATCGTCCGCGACGGCACCCGAGAAGCACACGAAGGGCCGCTTCGCTGGACGGCCCCCGATGTGCCGGTGACCGTCTCGATCGGACGCACCGGCGTGCTGGGCATAGCCGGCCCGGCCGATGAGTGCCGCACCACCGCATCCTGGCTCATCGCACAGGTCGCGGCGCTGCACAGTCCCGCGGATGCCTCCGTGTGGGTGTTCACCGATCCTGAAGGTGCGGGCCAGTGGGACTGGACCAAGTGGCTCCCCCACGCCCGCAACGACGACGACCACCCTCGACCCGTCAAGCTCGCGCTGGACGAGCAGAACGCGGCGGGGATGATCTCCGAGCTCAGCGGCGAGCTCGAGGCCCGCAAACAGGTCGACGAGAAGGCCCGCGACGGACTCTCCCGGCTCGTGGTGGTGCTCGACGGCGCCCGCGAGCTGCGAATGTCCACCGGCATGATCTCGCTGCTCAAGGACGGCCCCGCGCTCCACATGTACTTCATCTGCCTCGACCGCACCCCGCGCCAGCTCCCCGAGGAGTGCCGCGCAGTCGTCGAGCACGGTGACGGGATGCTCAACCTCGAGACCACCGAGGAGCGTCACCTCGACGCGATTCGCCCAGACGTCGTGAGCCAGGAATGGCTCGATCGCCTGGCCCGAGCCTTGGCGCCGATCCGCGACGTGAGCACCGAAGACCTGAGCTCGAGCCTTCCAGCGTCGAGCCGATTGCTCGACGTGCTCCGGCTCGAGCACCCCTCCGGCGAGGCGCTGACCGAGGGGTGGGCCGCCCGTGGCCGGACCACGCGCGCTGTGATCGGCGTGGGCATCGACGGGCCGTTCACGATCGACGTACGCGCCGACGGACCCCACGGACTCATCGCCGGCACCACCGGCTCCGGCAAGTCCGAGCTCCTGCAGACCATCATCGCGTCGCTCGCGGTCGGCAACCGCCCCGACGAGTTCAACTTCGTCCTCATCGACTACAAGGGCGGAGCGGCGTTCAAGGACTGCCAGCACCTCCCCCACACGGTCGGCATGGTCACCGATCTCGACGGACACCTCACGACCCGTGCGCTCGACTCGCTCGGTGCAGAGCTGCGTCGTCGCGAGCACCAGCTGGCCGATGCCGACGCCAAGGACATCGAGGACTACATCGCGGGCCGCAAGCCTGGTGACGAGCCGATGCCGCGCCTGCTGATCGTGATCGACGAGTTCGCGGCCTTGGTCGCCGAGCTCCCCGACTTCGTCACCGGGCTCGTCGACGTAGCCCGGCGAGGACGGTCGCTCGGCGTGCACCTGATCCTTGCCACCCAACGTCCCGCCGGTGTCGTCAACGCCGAGATCAAGTCGAACACCAACTTGCGGATCGCCTTGCGGGTCACCGACGGCAACGACTCCGACGATGTCATCGAGTCACCAGCGGCGGCCCGCATCTCCAAGAGCTTCCCCGGCCGGGCATACGCCCGCTTGGGTCACTCATCCCTCACTCCGTTCCAGAGCGCACGCGTCGGTGGCCGTCCGCGCGGCACCGAGGCCGAGGAGCTCGCCTCACAGGCGTTCGGCTGGCGGGACCTGCCCCAGGCGGGCCATCGTCCGGTCGTGGAGGAGGTCGAGGACGACGTCAGCACGCCGACGGACCTCGCGACACTGGTCAGTGCCATCCAGTCGGCGAACGACCTCATCGGGCTCGAACCCATGCGCAAGCCATGGCTGCCGCCGTTGCCCGAACGGCTGGCACTCGACAGCCTCGACCTTGCCGAGCCCGAGGACGGCGTGGTCCCGCCCGTGCCCCTTGGACGCTCGGACATCCCGCACCGCCAGCTACAGGTCGACGAGGTCTGGGATCTCGAAGGTGCAGGGCACCTCATGATTGCCGGTCAGTCTCGTTCGGGCCGTTCCTCGGCGTTGCGTGTGCTTGCCGGAGCGATCGCGCGCCAGTGCTCGCCCGCAGACGTGCACCTCTACGGACTCGACGCCGGCAACAACGCGCTGCTGCCACTGGTCTCCCTGCCCCACGTCGGCGCGGTGGTCACGCGTACGCAGGTCGACCGGGTCTACCGACTCCTCGACTTCCTGCAGAAAGAGCTGGCCCGGCGCCAGCAGTCACTGGCCGAGCACGGGTTCGCCGACATCGGCGAGCAGCGACGGTCGACCGGTCCGGACGAGCGCCTGCCCTACCTCGTGGTGCTCCTGGATCGGCTCGAGGGCTACACCGCCGCATTCGAGTCGGTGGATGGCGGAGTGCTGGTCGAACGCATCACCGGCCTCCTGCAGGAGGGCGCAGGTGTCGGCATCCGCTTCGTCATCGCGGCCGACCGTTCGGGCGTGCTCGGACGGATCTCCACCCTCGTCGAGGATCGCATCATGCTCTCGATGAGCGATCCGAGCGACTTCTCCGCGATCGGTCTGGGCAACAAGGAAGTTCCCTCCGTCATGGCACCCGGCCGGGCTTTCCGCAGCGGCGAGCGACCCCGTGAGATGCAGTGGGCCCTGCTCGACGAGACCGGGATCGGCACCGACCAGGTGCGTGCCCTGCACGAGATCGGCCGCGTCTCCCAGGAACGATTTGCCGATCTTCCTCGGTCCAGGCGCCCTCAGCGCATCGATGAGCTTCCTGCGTCACTGGGACTCGCCGAGGCGATGGAGCTCGAGCCTGTCTCGCCGAGCCGGAGCTTCGTGCCGATTGGCATCGGCGGAGACACGCTCTCATTGCAGGGATTCGACCCCCTGAGAGACGGACCTGGTTTCCTGGTCGCCGGTCCACCGCGGTCGGGCAAGAGCAACACCTTGCAGGGCATCGTCCGGCACCAGGTCGACCAGCGTCGAAACGTCATCGTCTTCACCCCGCGCATCTCGCCCCTGCGCGAGCAGACGACCGGTCGCAACCTTCGGGTGTTCACCGGCGACGAGCCGATCAACGAGATCAAGGACGTGCTCGCCGGGCTCCGGGGTGATCACACGATCGTGGTCGATGACTTCGACGTCATCGGCGCTGATTCGCCGCTGGGTCAGCTCCTGGCCGAGCACTACGGAAAGCTACGCGACACCACGAGCATCATGGTCGTCGCCGCAAACATCGACGAGATCCTCTCGCTCTACCGCGGGCTGCCGGTCGAGCTCAAGCGCGGACGTACCGGCCTCGTGCTCGCGCCGCGAGCCAGCAACGACGGTGACGTTCTCAACGCGAGGCTGCCGCGTTCGGTCGGAGCGTCACTTCCTGTCGGCCGCGGTGTCCTCACGCATGCCGGTGGCTGGCGGTGGGTCCAGGTGCCGCGGGCCTAGGTTTGCCCCCGGACAGAGAAAACGTGAGGGGAGCGGCCGAAGCCACTCCCCTCACGATGGTGCCGCGAACTAGCGCGGCGACGTCAGCGGGGCCAGCACCGGGTGCAGGTCCGCTTCCTTGGCGCCCTCGGCGAACTTGTTGTGCTGGTAGGCCACATCGGACCCGGCCGCCGAGAAGGCCTGGCAGAGCTTGGTGAGCGACGTCTTGAACGTGCCCCACGCCTCGTTGAACTCAGATGCGCCCTTCGAGGTCCACTCCTCGTTCGCGGTGTTCAGCGAGCCGTCCACTTCATTGATCAGGAGGTCGGTGTCCTGCATCGACTTCTCCAGCGTCTTGTACAACGCTTCGAGGTCTTCGATTCTTGCTCTAGCCATGCGGCTGCTCTCCTCTGGTAGGTCCGTCCCCCGACACCCCGCCGAAGGACCCACATCGGTGTTCTCCTCGATACTAGGCCAGATCGACCCGGGCAGCCAGACGACCCAGGACGCCCACCCGCCGCCTCACGGTCAGCCGGACCATCACCGAATTACTGGCAACATATAGTTCTGAATGAGCATCGTTGGCGCACTACGGGGGTCGCATGGCAGGCGAGGAAGACGCACCGGACGAGCCGAATCTCTACAAGGGAACGCTCGAGCGCTGTCGCGACGCTCTCATCCCGGACTGCCGAGACACAGTGCATGAGGGAGCGGGATCCCCGGCAGACCCGATTGCCAAACCTGTGGGTGACGGAGGGTGGGAATGCCGCGAGGCGACCGCGTGGCTGACCGAGCTCACCGAGCACTGCAACGGCGTCACCGACGCCTTCGATGACGCTATTGAGGTCGTTCGCAGGGAACTGGGTCGCGAAGACGGCGGTCTTCCCGAACGAGTGCCGGCCAACGACTGGCGCGGTCTCAACTGGCCACGCTCGTGGTCCATGCAACAGCGGGTGCGCTGATCTGGCACAGCACTACGAGACGCGCGAACCCGCCTCGGGCAGCAGCTCTTCGACCAGTGCCTCGGTCTCCGCATCGAGAGCGATCCCGTGCAGGGCAGCACCCATCTCGTCGAGGGTCTGACGTACGCCGGCGACACCGGTCAAGGCCGACCGCGCACGTATGAGCTCACGCCACAGCTGCTGGTTGCCGGGGTTGATGCGCAGGCCCGCACCAGCAGCCGCCACGACACCACCGGGATCGTCGTCGATCAGGGAGCACAACCGCATCGAGCTGTCGACGATGACGTTGACCATTGCTCGTGGGAGACCGTCTCGAACGATCCAGCCATAGCGTCCCTCGGGGAGACCGCTGAACGGCTCTCCGCGAACCATGCCGAGTCCGCGCCTCAAGAGCTCGGCCTCCTCACTGACCGTGGTGGCGCGTCTCGACTGAAGCAGGAGGTTGCGCGCAACATCCCAGTCGCACACCACCTGGGGTGCCAGCGAGAGGCGGCCGTCGGCGCCGCTTCGAAGATTGTGATTGCCTGCGGTGTCGGTACCGAGCCAGGTCCTGGCCCGCTCGATGCCCGCGTCACGCACATCCGCGGTGACGCCTCGCGGCCACACGATCCCGCCGAGGACGTTGGGATGCACACCCTCGGGGTGCATCGCGAGGTAGACGGCCATCTCGGTGGCCAGCTCGGCGCGCTCTGGCGCCAAGTCACCTGCGGCCTCGACACTGACGGCGCCGAGCACACCGACCCTGCGACGTGCCGTGCTCCAGTCGGCGTCGTCGTGGGTACGTCTGGGCGGTGCGATGGGCACCCGGTCCCCCGGCTTCGCCTCGGAAACCTCCCGTGTCGCCTCGAAGAGCTCAGCGACAGCATCGAGCTGGGCGGCTCCGATGACGTTGGCCCGCATGGAGAGCTCGAGGTTCGGCGCCGACAGGATTCCGTGCTCGTCAACGTGGAGACGCCAGCGCGCGGCCCGGTGCTCGCCGGCGATCACGACGGCCAGCGCCTGCCTCGATGCGCCGACCAGCGCGCCCAGGCGGGCTGCGACGTCGGGTGCGGGCGTCTGCCCGAGCACCAAGACGGTCGAGGCAACGAATCCGCGCCGACTCATACGTCCGGTGAGGACATCCTGGCGCAGTCCCTCGATCTCTTCCTCGATGCGATCGAGGTCGTCAGAGAGGTCGTCCACGACACTGATGCGTTCGTCGTCAATCTGACCCATTGACGCGGGAACGTCACACGAAATCACGCGCAGCTGATCGGTCCATGGCGATGTCGCCGCCTGGACCGCGATCGCCGTGGCAACCTGGGCCGCCTTGATGGCGTCGCCCGAGATCGAGATGACGCCTCCAGCGGCCTCCAAATCGAGCATCACGTCCCGGCCCTCCGTGTCGACGCCGAGGCTGACGAGAGCCGGATAGGGGACGGTCGCGAGCTCTGGTGTGTCATCGCCTTCCGGACGTTCACAGCGCCAACGGCGTCCACCGTCGACCGCGGTCCAGCCGTCAGCTGCCGAGGGAACGGCGGGCGAGAGCAACAGCTCGATCGAGTCGTCGTCGACCGTGGCGCCGTAGGCCGGCGGGGGCTCGATGCCCTGCTCGCGGCACTGACGGGCAAGACGACGAAGGGCGTGGTCAACCCAGGCCGAGCGCATGTGCGTAGCCGCGAGCCGCAGATCCGACTCGACGTCGAGCGCGTCTTCTTCGGGATCGCGACCGAGCTGGCGCCGACGGCGCAGCGCAAGGGACCCGATGATGCCGGCAGCAAGCAGCCCGGCCCCGGCCCACCACGGTGCTGTCTCGACGCTCACCTGGTCGGCGGCTTGATCGGCGGCGTCGGCCGAACCAGCGTCCGACGCAGCGCTGCCCGTCGTTGCGGGTGCAACCCGTACCGCCTCGACAACTGGTACGCCGGTGGCGTCGTCCGGCATGACGAACTCCCAGCCGGGCTGGATCAGCCGAGCCAGGTCGACGGTGGCACCGTCGGACTGGATGCGATCCTTGTTGAGCTCGAAGATCTCGGTGTAGCGGCGACCGTCGCCCAGGTGCTTCTCGGCGATGTCCCACAGATTGTCGTGATAGCCGTTGTGGGGAGCCTTGACGGTGTAGATCTTGCTGCCGAACATCTGATCGGCAGCCGTGGTCGCCGAGTCGGGGACGGCCACAACCGGTGCGACCTCTGCGGTCACCAGCGCCGGCTCGGCCTCGACCGTCGCCGAGGCAACCGGCGATGAGGCAGCAGGGCCCTCCGCAGCCTGGGCAGGTCCTGCGACGAGACCGGTCAGGAGCACGGCGCCCACGAGCACCCGGGCAGCTGTCTGCACTGGTCCGGCCAACGGCAACGATCGGGCGATCCCGCCGCGCCTGGCGGCGACGGCCTCGACGATCACGCAGACAGTGAAGTAGGCCCAAGCAAGCCAGACCACGGCGACCAGCACCGCCAGAAGGTCATCGAAGCTCATCTCCTTGGCGAAGTCCCGCATCGACGGCATGCTGGTCGGCAGCGGGGGCGGGCCAGCCAGGACCAACAGCGCGACGGGGATGCCGACGACGAGCGCGAGGAGCGCCAGAACGGCACCGGCTGTCTCGCGAGAGCTGCGCTCGACGCTCTGCTCGGAGAACCTGCCGGCCGCGAAACGCGCCGGATCGGTTGACCGTGTCTCCGTGGTGTCCTCGTTCATGCTCGTCCCTTCAGGTTCATGACTCATCATGGGCCCGCTGCGTCTGCTTCGGTCTCGGGAGTCGCGCTGGCCGCGGCTTCGACGTTGTACGTGTCGATGCCCACCACTCCGAGAATCATCGTGTCGGTCTTGTCGCGCACCGTCACGCTGACGGTCTCTCCCTCGACGTCGAGTGAGTACTGGCCCGGGGTGTATCCGCGGGAGCTGAGATAGTCGGCCGAGCGCTGAGCCGCGAGATCTCGGTCGATCACGACTCCTCCACCGGCACGCAAGATGTCGAGGTTGATGGAGTCCGCGCCGACTCTGGAGGCTTGCTCTGCGTCGTCCGCGACGCGCATCCTGGCGTTGATCGCCAGACCACCGTCGACCACCAGGCCGGCGCACACCAACAGGACGACCGACATTCCGAGGACGAAGATCGAGGCGGCACCACGCTCAACACTCCTGCGCGTCATTCGGTCCTCCGGTAGGTGTCGAGCGGCGCGCTGGCCGAGGCAGAGACCGGCAGGCTGCCGTTCAGCCCGATCAGTCCGAGACCGTCGTTCGGGATGTCACAGCGCAGCGTCACCTCGACCACACCGCCGGACTCGAACTCCCCGCCCAGACGGTCGACCTCGCAGTTGGCGAAACCGTCCAACGCGGAGGTCGCAACCGATGACGCCGCGTCCGCCGCGTCGCCATAGCTCCGCTCGTAGGACGCCGCCCGGGCGGCGTCCCGCGCCGCTGCCTCGATGTCGGCACGCACAGACACGTACCGGCCGCCGGCGACCACGAGCAGCGTGAACATGAACAGGATCGGGATCATCAGGACGACCTCGACTGCCATCGATCCTCGCTCGTCCGTGCGCCTGGTCATCTCGGTGTCCTCGCGGAACTCCTCGATGGGGCCCTGGACTTCCTCGGTGACTCGCGGCGATCTCAGGAACGGCAGGAGCTGCGGCGCACTGCCCGATACGGTCACCCGCATCTGGTCTCTCCCGACCTGCTCGACGTCGACCGAGACGTCATCCAACATTCCCCCGCCGAGGTAGCCGGCATAGTTGATACCCCTGGCCCTGCCCTCCCCCGCATCACCGGTCACCCGCGCGACACGCGCCGCCTCTCGGGCGGACGCAGAAGCCGCCTGATTGGCGAGGTAGATGAGGCTGAACTGAACCGTGATGATGATCGCGATCATGAGGAGTGGCATGTAGAGCACCAGCTCGACTGCGCTGGTGCCTGCCTCTCCTCGTCGACGCGATCGGGAGAACATCGTCTACTGGTTCTGGATCTGGTCGCCGATGTCGCCGGCCTCACCGACGAGCGCCGCCCGAAGAATGGCCGCGACAGCGATGCAGATGCCGACGACGATCGCCGCGATGATGACCCACTCGACTGCGGACGCGCCGCGCTCGTCGCGAGTCCGGTCGACGCGGCTGTGAAGCAGCGCCAGGAGGAAGCCGATCGGCGAGCCTGGGTTGACGTTCATGGTGTGTCCTTCTTGGTGGGGGTCAGAGTCCGGCGATTTCGGACACTGCGGGGTAGATGAGGAACAGCAGGAAACCGACGCACAGCAACAGCTGGGCAATCAGCATCGATTGGGAACGCTGGCCTGCACGGCTCTCGGCGTCGGCGAGCTCGCGTTGACGCATGGATGCCGCCCGGGCCGAGAGCGACGCACGAACCTTGGCACCGTCCTCAGCCACCAGCGCGAGTGCGGCTGCCATGTCGCGGAGCTCGTCCACAGCCATCTCACGCCCGAGGTCGCCGAGCGCCGCCCACGGCGTCACGCCCTGCAGGCGTGCAGACTCCATCGTGTCGCGAATGCGGACCATGGCCCATCCCTCGCTCAGGTCGGCCGCAGAGGAGAGTGCCTCGGGTACGCCCCGGCCGCCCGCAAGGTTCATCGACACCAGGTCGAGGAATGCACTCACCACGTGGCGGAAGTCGCGACGGCGCTCCTTGGCCTCTGACGACAGCTGAAGGGTTGCCAGGGCGCCGCCGGCGATTGCGCCGACGCCCGCAAGCCAGAGCGGGACCGCGAGGCTCAGACCCGACAGGGCCACAAGCGGAGCGAGCACCACGGTCGGGGCGACCAGACCGGCGAGCGCCGCGAGGACGCTCATGCCGAGGTGGGTCTCGACGGACCGGCCCATCACCGCCAGATCAGAGCGGACGCCTGCCGGGACAGGGAGCCCTCGCGACTCGAGGAAGGTCGCGAGCGTGGCCCCGATTTTTCGTACGCGCATCGACTCCGTCTGGTGGCGGCGGTCGGCCGTCAGCGTTGCCGTGCGCTGATTGCGCATGCGCGCCGAGTCAAGGCGTGCCAGCTCGGCTGCTGGGGTGCCTGTGCCGTGGTCAAACATCAGCACCAGGACATAGAGGCCGGCTCCGGCGACAGCTCCGGCAATCAGGACGAGGGTCATGAGCGCACCTCCTGCGCGGGTCCGGCACCGAAGAGGAAACGCTCCGGGATCTCGAACACCGACAGGCGACGCATCCAGGCGAACCCTGCGGCGAAGAAGAGCAGGACGAACACCAGGACGACCTGACCGAGCGGCGTCGAGAACGGCTCTACGTAGTTGCGGTTGAAGATCGCCAGGCCGAGGACGAAGAACACGGTGATCCCGACGACGAGCTGGACGCTGCGTCGCGTGCTGGCACGACCTGCGCTGACGCGGCGGCGCATCTCGAGCTCTTCACGCGCCGAGTCAGCCAACGAGGTGAGCACCTCACGCAGGCCCGGACCCCGCAGACGGGCATTGAGGATGAGCGCGGCCAGGATCAGGTCGGCACTCGAGTCGTCGAGGTCGTCAGCAAGCCCTTGCAGCGCCACCGGGAGCGGGGTGCGTACGCGCAGGCGGTCCGAAAGGGTCGCGAGGTGCCCGGCGATCGCCGGTGATGCGGCGTAGGCGGTCGCCGGGATGGCCTGCTCGAGCCCCACGGCACCCGCGATGGTGTCGCGCAGCGACTCCGTCCAGGCGGCCAGTCCCTCGAGCCGAGCGATCGACCGTTTCTCGCTGCCAGCGCCGCCGAACAGGGACGGTGCCGCGATGACCAAGAGGGCCGTGGCGATCGCGAGGACCGGCCAGTGTGTCACCAGCAGGATCAGGAGTCCCGCGCCCAGGGCGACCGGTATCTGCGTGCCGGTGTTCCTGATCTTGCGCAGCATGGTCGAGGGCGGCCGTACGACGGTGCTGGGTTCGTATGGCCGCAGCGACCAGATGAGCAGCACGCCGGCCGCTCCGACCAGCGCACCGACCAGGAGAATCAGCAGGAGTGTCGAGGACATGCTCAGACCTCCTGGCCGTGGAACAGGCCGGGACGGTAGCCCGCGGCGATGAGGTCATCGAGACAGCTCACTGCAGCAGCGGGTTCGATCTGGCCATCGGGACCCTCGCGGAACACCTCGCTCGACAGCACGCGACCGTCGACACCGTTGACCTCGCGCACCGAGGTGATGACTCGCCGCAGGGTGCCGCCCTCGTCGTAGTCGTTGCGCCGTTCGAGGAACACCACGAAGTCGATCGCGCCGCCGATCAGCATCATCGTGGCGTCGGCAGGCAGACGCTCGGCCGACTGGATGGCGTAGGTGCAGATGCGGTTGAACACCTCGAGCGAAGAGTTGGCGTGGATCGTCGACAGCGAGCCGTCGTTGCCCTGGCTCATGGCGTTGAGCATCGTGACGATCTCGTCACCCAGGACCTCACCCACGATCACGCGGTTGGGATTCATGCGCAGCGACCGGCGTACGAGCTCGGCCATGTGGATCGCTCCCTGTCCCTCCGAGTTGGCCAGACGCTCCTCGAATGCCACGACGTTGGGATGCAGGTCGGCGAACTCGCCGAGACCGAGCTCGAGGGCTCGTTCGATCGTGATGAGCCGCTCGCCCGGTGGGATCTCGTTGGCCAGGGCACGGAGCAAGGTCGTCTTGCCGGAGTTGGTGGCGCCGGCGATCATGATGTTCTTGCGGGCGGCGACAGCAGCCGAGAGGAACGCCGCCAGCTCCGGCGTCATGGTGTGGCTCTCGACCAGGGTGTCGAGGGTGACCCGGCTGAGGCGCGCACGCCTGATCGACAACGACGGCCGCTGGGTCACGCCCATCACGGCAGACAGGCGGCTCCCGTCGGGCAGGCGTAGGTCGAGCTGCGGGTTGGACGTGTCGAACGGGCGACTGGTGAGCCCGGAGTAGGCGCCCAGAACCTGTACGAGCTCGACGAGCTCGTCGTCGGACTCAGCCACCGGCGGCAGGCGCCGTTCTTCGCCATTGGCATAACCGACGAACACGTTGTCGCAGCCGTTGATGTCGATGTTCTCGACCTCGGGATCGTCCAGCAGCGGCTGCAGTCGGCCGACTCCGTACAGCGCGGCGTGGATGCCGTACGCGAGCTCTTCTTCCTCGGCGTGATCCGGGGGCGTCCGGCCGGCGGCGATCTCGCTGCGCGCATGCGCCTCAAGCACCCTGGACACGACGGCACGCGCGAACTGGCGCTCGTCGTCAGCACTCATCAGCGGAATGTTCGCCTCGGCATCCTCTCGGCGCTGGCGCGAGAGCGTGTCGGCGACCTGTTCGCGGAGTCGTCTCAGCAGCTGTTGGTCCATCAGAGGGCTCCCGTGCTGATGCGGGTGGTGGCGAGAGCGCGCACACGCTCCGCGACGTCGAACAGCGAACGTATGTAGAGCGAGCGACGCAGCTTGCGCGCTGACTCGGTCTGCAGGCCGACCACGGCACGCGGATCGAACGCAATGACCCCGAGAGGCTTGGCCTTGAGACCTGAAGACGCCAGCAGCCGCTCGGTGTCCTGCGCCTCCCGGGTGTCACCGGGATCGCCCACCAGGGCGTAGCCGACACGAAGCTCAGAGATCGTGCCGAGGCGCACCGACTCCTGCAGTGCGCCGAGCCGGTGACGAAGGTGTGCCAGGCCCTCAAGATCGCTTCGGGCGATGAACACGACGGCGGATGATGCCTCGATGACCGGCATCACCGGTGTTCCCGGGGTGAATCGTCCGCAGTCGGCGAGCACGTCGGCATCGTGGGTGCGCAGCGCCGTAGCGATGTGCGGCCACGATGTGCCGAGGCCGTGCACCTGACCTGGCGAATTGACGCCGGTCAGCACCTCGAGCCCGTCTTCGGTGGGCTGCAGGTGTTGATCGAGCTCACCCGGATGACCGCCGCGCAGTGCAGCGCCGAGCGAGACGAGTCCGAGGTCCTCGTTCAGTGGCATGCCGCCGGGGGCCCGGTGCCGGAGGGCGAGGTCACCGCCCACCGGATCGAGGTCTGCCGCGATGGCGGGCTGACCCCACAGCGACGTGAGTGTGGTGACGGCGAGGCTGACGCCCGGTGATCCCTTGGCCGAGACGAAGGAATAGAGGCTCATCAGGAGCTGCCAAGCCTCTGGAGCCCAGCATCCTCGACCGAGACGCCGCGCTTGATCAGTGCAAGGCCAAGCTTGTCGTTGCCGGCTGCATCGACGACCGCGTCGGATGCGCTGGCCGGGACCAGAAGAGTCGCGCTCGCCTTTGCGCCGTCGCCGCCGAACCGATCACTGTCAGAGCTCGTGGATGCCAGGAACAGGCCAATGGCCAAGGGCTGTGCGTCGGCGGCGCCGTCGCTGATGCGGATGATGCGCACCTGGTCTCCCGATCGCAGGTCGCCGGGCACCTGGCCCGCTGTGAGCGGCACGCCCACGCGGACAGCGGTGCTGTCGAACGGTGCGCCCTCGACGACCATCGAGGTGTCAAGCAGCTGACCCGCGGTGAGGCTGGTGCGGGCATACGTGCCGATGACCGTGTTCGCCTGGCTCTCGCGTACGAGCTTGAGCCCTTCGCTGGCGACTTCGGTTGTGGTCAGCATGTCCGCAGTGATCTCGGTACCCACAGCAACGTCCTTGCTCAGCACGATCACCGGGACGCGCGAGTCAAGGCGCAGGGCGAGGAGACCAGCGACCGCAGCTCCGCCCACGATCAGTAGTACAGCCAGCGCGCCCAGGGCCGGACGGCGGCGGCGTGGCGGGGACGGCAGCGGCGTGCCGGGCGCGTTGGCGGCTCTGGTGCCGATCCCACGGGACGCGCGCTGGCGCTGGCGATCCTGCACGGTGCTGGCGGGAGTGCGCGTGGATTCCTCGGTCATTTGATAGAGCCCCCAGAACGAATCTTTGAGCAGCCGTTTCCAGCTGCGCATGCGCGTGTCCCCGATCGGCGACTCGCGTTTCAGAGTTTAGGTGACACTGCAGCTCTCAGCGACCCGACCCCGGGTGGTCGCGCGACGCGACAAGTCGCCGGCGAACCCTTTCGACCTTATGGTCTGAAAGTGGCGAACAGCATTCGAGACATGGGTCGACAGGCCGACGACAGCGAGACCTTCGACTGGGCTGTCCGCATCGGTCTGATGTCGTACGGGGTCGTGCACATCCTCCTCGCCTGGCTCATCGGAAGTCTCGCCCTCGGTGAGCGCAAAGGGTCAGCTTCCCAGAAAGGCGCGCTGGCCCAGGTCAAGGAGCAACCGTGGGGTACGGCGCTGCTGTGGGTCATGGCATTCGGCTTCGTGGCGCTCACGGTCTGGCAGCTCCGTGACGCTGTGACCGGCCACCGGGACAGCGAGGGCGCGAAGCGTGCACTGAAGCGGAGCACCTCGATCGTCAAGGCCGGGGTCTACGCATTCTTCGCCTATGGCGCGTGGAAGGTTGGCACGCAAGGCGGTGCCGGTGAGGACGGCACCGAGCCATTCGTCGCCAAGGTGCTGGGCCTGCCGGCCGGCCAGCTGCTCGTCGCCGCCATCGGACTTGCCGTCACTTTCTGGGCAGCGGTGTTGGTCCGCAATGGCATCACCAAGAAGTTTCGTGAGCACCTGTCCGCGGAGGCGCGCACCAGCGACCTCAGCAAGGCGTACCTCCGGATCGGCACCCTCGGCTACGTCGGCAAGGGCGGAGCCCTGCTCGCTGTGGCCGGTTTGATCCTGTGGGCTGCCAAGACCAGCGACCCGGACAAGTCAGGCGGTCTCGACGACGCGATGGGCAAGATCCTGGATCAGCCGTTTGGTTCCTACCTTCTCCTCCTGATCGCCGTCGGACTCGCCTGCTATGGACTGTTCTGCTTCGCCCGGGCCCGCCATCTCGACCGCTAGGCCACGCAGTCGACCTTGGGCGGCCCTGAGGGTCACGTGTTTCGCGGCCGTCCGACATTCAGCCGACGAGTGCCTCCTTCAACGCAGCGGCCGCAGCGTCCAGCTGTGCGGTCGTGGTCTCCCTGCCGAACGTGAAGCGGACCGCAGTCTGGGCAAGCTCGCGGTCGTAGCCCATCGCGGTCAGCACGTGGCTGGGGTCATCGCTTCCGGCTGCGCAGGCGGACCCACTGGAGCTGACGATGCCGCGACGCTCCAGATCGAGCAGGATCGACTCGCCGCTGCGGCCCGGGAACACGAATGATGCGCTGCCGGGGAGCCGCAGCGTGGGGTGACCGGTGAGCTGAGCGCCGGGGACTTCCGCGAGAACCTTGGCTATGAAGGCGTCACGACGGGTGATCGTGGTCTCCGCCGCGCCGCCGGCGGAGCGGAGAGCCACCGACATGCCGACAGCGGACGCGACGTTCTCCGTGCCGGAGCGTCGGCCCGACTCCTGTCCCCCTCCGTGGATCAGCGGCTCGATGGGCGTACGTCGATGCACATAGAGGACGCCGATGCCCTTGGGAGCGCCGATCTTGTGGCCCGAGATGCTCATGGCCTGTACGCCGAGCCTCATGACGTCAAGATCGAGCCAACCGGCGGCCTGCACGGCGTCGGTGTGGAACGGTACGTCGCCGACGACGGCAGCCAGCTCGGCGATCGGCTGGATCGAGCCGACCTCGTTGTTGGCGTACTGGATGCTCACCAGCGTCGTGTCTGCGCGCAGTGCCGCGGTGAGGGCGTCGGGCGAGACGATGCCCTCGTGGTCGACGTCCAAAACGGTGACGTCGTAGCCGATCCGCCCCAACCATTCGGCGGACTCGAGGACGGCGGGGTGTTCGACCGACGAGACGATGACGTGCTTGCCACGAGGAGCGGCGAGTGCGATGCCTTTGATCGCGGCGTTGTCGGACTCGGTGCCACCTGAGGTGAACGTGATCTCGGAAGCCTTCGCGCCGACCACTTTGGCGACATCACCTCGCGCCTGCTCCAGCGCCCGGCGAGCGACATCGCCGACCTCGTGATGGCTCGACGGGTTGCCGTACTCGGTGCTCATGTACGGCCACATGGCTTCGAGGACGTCCCGTCTGAGCGGCGTGGTCGCGGCCTCGTCGAGGTAGATCAACTGACGGTGATGTCGAGGCCGAGGTCAAGAGCGCGGACGCTGTGGGTCAGCGCTCCGACCGAGATGATGTCGACGCCGGTGGCGGCGACGTCCTTGATCGTCTCGAGCGTGATCCCACCACTGGCCTCCACCAACGCCTTGTCGCCGATCTGGGCAACGCCCGCGCGCAGGTCGTCGAGCGAGAAGTTGTCGAGCATGATCGTGTGCACCGCGCCGGACGCCAGGACTGCGTCGATCTGCTCGAGCCGGTCGACCTCGACCTCGATGTGCGTCGTGTGCGGCAGATCGGCCTTGGCCTGCTTGAGAGCGGCGGTGATGTCGTCGATGACCGCGAGGTGGTTGTCCTTGGCCATCACGGCGTCCGAGAGCGAGTAGCGATGGTTGTGCCCGCCGCCGCACCGTACGGCGTGGCGCTCCAGTGCCCGCAGCCCGGGCGTGGTCTTGCGGGTGTCGACCACCCGAGCGTCCGTGCCGGTCACGGCGGCGACGTACGTCGCCGTCAGTGTCGCGATGCCGGTCATGCGTTGCACGAGATTGAGTGCGACACGCTCGGACTGCAGCACCGCACGCGCAGGACCGGTGACGGTCGCCAGCACGGCGCCGACCTCGAACCGATCGCCGTCGGCGGCCTTCGGCGACACCGTGACCGTCGGGTCGAGCGATGTCATGGCGATCTCGAACACCTCGGCCCCGGCGAACACACCAGCCTCGCGCGCCACGAGGTCAGCGGTCGCCTTTGCGGAGCTCGGTACGAGCGTCTGCGAGGTCAGGTCACCGAAGGGCGCGTCCTCCTCGAGCGCCTGATCGACCACGTGCTGGATCTGCCGGCGTTCAAGCATCAGCGACCACCGAGGAGTGACGCGCCTGCGCCGGATCAGTTTCGGGGAAGTCGGTCCGGTAGTGACCACCACGCGACTCCTGACGAGCCAGAGCACTGGTCATCACGGCCCGAGCGACGACGAGAAGGTTGGCATCCTCTGCGGACTTGGCGTCGTTGACGACCGGTGCCTTGAACCCTTTGAGCTTGGCGATCGCGGCCGCCAGGTCTTCGCCGTTGCGGGCGAGTCCAGCGACCTCCCACATCAACTGCTGAAGGTCCGTGCGGTTGACGTCATCAGCCTCCGGATCGTCGATCAGGTCGACGTCGATCGGAGCAGGCCATTCGTCGTCGAAGGCGGTGACGGGCGGCGGATCGTCGAGCCCCTCGATCACCCGCGTACCGTAGACAGCGCCCTCGAGCAGCGAGTTGGAGGCGAGCCGGTTGGCACCGTGCAGGCCGTTGCAGGCCGCCTCACCCACGGCGTAGAGCCCCGGCAGCGAGGTGCGGCCCCACGAGTCGGTGCGGACGCCGCCCATGTAGTAGTGCGCCGCAGGTGTCACCGGGATCGGCACCTCTCCCCAGTCGAAGCCCTGCGCGCGGCAGGCTGCGTCGATGTTGGGGAACCGCTTGGCGAGGAACTCGGCGCCCAGAGCGGTGGCGTCAAGACGTACGGGCACGCCTGGCTGCTTGGCCATCTGCATCGCGATGCCACGAGCGACCACGTCGCGGGGTGCGAGCTCACCGTCGGGGTGGACGTCGAACATGAATCGCTTGCCGTCGGCGTCGACCAGGGTCGCGCCCTCACCGCGGACGGCCTCCGACACCAGGAAGTTGCCCGGAGCGTCGAGGGACGTCGGGTGGAACTGGTAGAACTCGAGATCCGCGGCCACCACTCCCGCGCGCAGGGCCATGCCGAGCCCGTCAGCCGTCGCGACGGCCGGGTTGGTCGTGTAGGGGAACAGCTGTCCCGCTCCACCTGTCGCGAGAATGACGTGATCAGCGAGCAGCTCCTCACCGCCCAGGAGCAGGACCCCGACGCATCGCCCGTCCTTGATGGCCAGGTCGACCACCGTGGTCTGGGTGCGTACTTCGATGTCGCTCTCACGCACCCGGTCGATCAGCGCGTACGCGATGCCCGCGCCGGTCGCGTCGCCGCCGGCATGGAGGATGCGCGGATAGTCGTGGGCCGCCTCGAGGCCGTGCGAGAGCTCGCCGTCGTGGCGGTCGAACTTCACTCCGCGCTCGATCAGCTCGTCCATGGCTGCGGGACCCTCGGCGCAGAGGATGCCGACGGTGTCCTCGTCGGACAGCCCGGCGCCGGCCACGAGCGTGTTCTGGACGTGCGACTCGACGGTGTCGCCGAGCTTGGGCGCTCCGGGGTCGACCATGTTGTCGATCACGACGGCCACGCCCCCCTGCGCATACCTGGTGTTGCTCTGCGCGAGGGTCGCCTTGGTCAGCAGCGTGACGTCGTACGAGCCGACCGCCTCGAGGGCAGCCGTCATGCCGGCAACCCCGCTGCCGACCACGATGATGCTGGGCATGTCAGTCTCCCGTCACGGGGATGGTGTTGGGCAGTGCGGCAAGCATCCGTTCGAGTGCGACCTTGGCGTCGGTCGCCGTGTCGCCGTCGACGATGATCTCGTTGCGGAACTCGCCCTCGACCAGACCATCGAGCGTCCAGGCGAGGTAGCCGGGGTGGATGCGATACATCGTCGAGCAGGGGCAGACCACCGGGTCGAGGCAGAAGATCGTCCGGTCGGGGTACTCCGCGGCGAGCCGGTTGACCATGTTGACCTCGGTGCCGATGGCGATGGTGTCGCCGGGTTGTGAAGCCTCGACGAACTTGCGGATCGCATCGGTCGATCCGGATGCGTCTGCCGCGTCAACGACGGGCATCGGCGCCTCGGGGTGGACGATGATCTTGACGCCGGGGAACTCCTCGCGCGCCTTGTTGATCTGACCGACCGTGAAGCGCTTGTGCACCGAGCAGAAGCCGTGCCACAGCAGCACCTTGGCGTTCTGCAGCACCTCTTCGCTGTGTCCGCCGAGCGGCTTGCGCGGGTTCCACATCGGCATCTGGTCCATCGTGATGCCCATGGCCTTGGCCGTGTTGCGGCCGAGGTGCTGGTCGGGGAAGAACAGCACTCGCTCGCCCCGCTCGAACGCCCACTCCAGGACGGTCGAGGCGTTGGAGGACGTGCACACGATCCCGCCGTTGCGGCCGCAGAAGGCCTTGAGCGCTGCAGAGGAGTTCATGTACGTCACCGGGATCACGGGCTGTTTGCCGTGCTCACCCGGTGCGTCTCCGTAGAGCTCCATGAGCTCTTCCCAGCACGCCTCGACGGTGTCCTCGTCGGCCATGTCGGCCATCGAGCAGCCGGCGGCGAGGTTGGGCAGGATCACGTGCTGGTCGGGACGGGCCAGGATGTTGGCGGTCTCGGCCATGAAGTGCACTCCGCAGAACACGATCGCCTCCGCATCGGGCATCGTCAGCGCAGCGTTGGCGAGCTGGAACGAGTCCCCCACGAAGTCGGCGTGCTGGATGACCTCGTCGCGCTGGTAGAAGTGGCCGAGGATCACGAGCTTGCTGCCGAGTGTCTTCTTGGCGGCACGGATGCGCGCGTCCAGCTCTTCGTCGCTCATCTTTTGATAGGCGGCGGGCAGCTGACCGGGTCGTACGACCGGCTCGGGGATCACGTCATCCTCAGAGCAACCCGGGCCGTAGCCGGGGATCGTGTCGAACTCCCACGGTCCTTTGACCAGCTCTACGTCGCAGCTCACTGCGGGGTCGGACGTGATGATGTCGTTGACGGAGGTCATCTGCGCTCCTCGGGAAGCGGTGTTGGTGCGCCGGCCGTGAATCGGAACAGCGCTGGAGGTCGGTGGCTGGTGCCTTGCAGGTAGTTGCCGGTGGCGACGAGGGTGTCGCTGGCGAGGGCCTGGCGGCGGAAGTTGGCCGGGTCGAGAGACGTCCGCAGCACTGCTTCGTGAACCGATCGCAGCTCGGCGAGGGTGAACTCCGGGGGGAGGAACCCGTAGGCGATCGGGGTGTAGGTGATCTTGGCGCGGAGACGCGCGAGCGCGTACTCGACGATCTCTGAGTGGTCGAAAGCCAGCGGCGGCAGCTCGTCAGCGACGAACCACTCGACGTTCTCGCCGTCGACGGCACGTGCCACCTCGTCGGGCTGCACGAGGGCCCAGTAGACGATCGAGACGACCCGGTCGTCGGGTGAACGATCGAGGTTGCCGAAGGCATAGAGCTGCTCGAGGTAGTTGGGGGTGAGCCCGGTCGTACGTTCGAGGGTGTGTCGCGCGCTGGCGGCCAGGTCCTCGTCAGCCTCCAACGGTCCTCCGGGCAGTGCCCACTGGCCTTCGTACGGTTCGCGGATCCGACGTACGAGCGGCAGCCAGAGCGTCATCAACCCGGTGTCGGGGTGTGGGCGCAGCGCGAAGATCACGGTGGAGACAGCCAGCGATACTCGCTGATCGATCTGCATGCCGATCGTCATCCTGCGCTCCCTACTTAGTGTCACCTCGACTCTAAGCCCGACCTTAAAGTCATGTCAACCTTTACTCGGTCCGGAGATTGCAGGCGGGGAGATCGTTGTGCGGCAGGTCACAGCTTCACCACTTGCGTGTCGATGAAACGGTGCCGTACTGTCTGACGGTACGAAACCGTTTCGTTCCATAAGGAGCATCATGACCCCGGCCGAAGCAGCAGCTGCCGCCGCTCGACCTCGAGTGGAGGGCGACCGTGAGCAGGAGATCCTCGAAGCCACCCTCGACGTGCTCGCCGAAGTGGGTTACGACCGGCTGACGATGGATGCCGTGGCAACAGCCGCCCGCGCGTCGAAGGCCACGCTCTATCGCCGCTGGGAGTCCAAGGCCAGCCTCGTGCTCGAGGCCGTGCTAGCCCAGAAAGGCCCCATGGGCGATGCGCCCGACACGGGCACGCTCCGCGGCGACCTGATTGCCTCCTACTGCGGCCACGGCGGACTCGCCGACGAACGGCAGATCGCGGTGTTCGGGAGCGTCGTCACGGCCCTGAGCCGCGATGCCGAGTTCGCCGAGGGATTCCGTACGAAGTTCATCGGACCCAAGGTCGCAGCATCTCGCCTGCTCTTCGAGCGAGCTCAGGAACGCGGTGAGGTTCGCCCCGATCTCGACCTCGACGTCGTCGTCTCATCGCTCTCAGGCATCGTCCTGCACCGCCAGTTCATCCTGGGCGAGCAGCCCACCACAGATTCCATCACCAAGGTGATCGACCAGATCATCCTGCCAGCAGTCTTGCCCCCCTCACATCCAAAGGACCCGTCATGACGCAAACCGCCGTGGTCGACAAACCGTCGGCTTCCAACGAAAAGCTGGGATGGGCGCTCGTCGTCATCTGCACGGCCCAGCTGATGGTCGTGCTCGACAGCACGATCGCCAACATCGCACTCCCCTACATCGGTCACGACCTCAACATCACGCAGAACAACCTCCAGTGGATCGTCACGGGCTACGCCCTGGCCTTCGGTGGCCTCCTGCTCCTCGGTGGTCGCCTCGCCGACCTCTACGGTCGCCGCCGCATCTTCATGATCGGTCTGGTCGTGTTCGCCATTGCCTCCTCCCTCGGCGGACTGGCTCAGAACGAAGCCATGCTGCTCAGCTCACGCGCCCTGCAAGGCGTCGGTGCCGCGATGGCCGCTCCGGCCGCGCTCGCCCTGATCTCGACCACCTTCCCCGCCGGGCCGCTGCGCAACCGCGCCTTCTCGGTGTACGCCGCTCTGTCCGGTGTCGGTGCCGCCATCGGCCTGATCCTCGGCGGCTGGCTCACGGGCCTCAACGTCAGTGGAGTCGAAGGATGGCGCCTGACCTTCCTGATCAACGTCCCGATCGGACTGTTCGCTGCGTTCATCGCACCACGCTTCCTGAAGGAGAGCGCGCCCCAGCGGATCGCTCCCGACGTACCAGGCGCCCTGTCGGGAACGATCGGTCTGGCTGCGTTGGTCTACGGGCTGTCACGAGCCGGTGACAGCCGGTACGGCTGGGGCGACACCTGGACCATCGCCTCGCTGGTCGCCGCCGTCGTGCTCCTTGTCAGCTTCGTCGTGATCGAGCGCACCGTGAAGAACCCCCTCATGCCGCTCAGCATCTTTGCCAGCCGGGCACGCGCGACTGCTTTCGTGTCGATGATGATCACGCCTGCAGCGATGTTCGCGATGTTCTTCTTCCTCTCACTGCTGGTCCAGAACGTCATGGGTTACAGCCCCCTGCGTACCGGCTTCGCCTTCCTCCCGTTCACCGCTGGCATGATCATCGGCGCCACCGCGTCGTCGAAGCTGATCGCCAAGGTCGACCCGAGGTGGCTCGCCGGAACCGGCACCATCCTCGCTGGCATCGCCCTGTTCATGTTCTCGCGGATCACGGTCGATGACAGCCCAGCCAATCTGCTCAAGCTCGCCTCCAGCGGCGGCTTTGTCGGCGACGGCATCAACTACTGGACCGCGATCGCTCCCTGGGTGGTTCTCATGTCGATCGGCATGGGTCTGACCTTCGTGTCGATGATGCTTGTCGCGGTGCACGGCATCCCGACCGAGGAGTCCGGCATCGGCTCAGGCGTCCTCAACACGATGCAGCAGGTTGGTGGCGCCATCGGCCTCGCCGCACTCTCGACCGTGGCCGTGCACTTCACCCGTGACAAGGCGGCCGACATCTCGGCGGCCGTGTCCGGTGGTGGCGGTCCGGCCCCGTCGGCTGACGTACAGCAGCGCATCAGCGATCTCGTCGGGCAGGGCGCATTCACCTCAGGCGCCACGCACGCCTTCCTGGTCGGCGCCTTCATGATCTGGACCGCTTCCGCGATCGTCTGGATCCTGCTCAACGTCAAGCACCACGAGCTGGTCGACGACGAAGTGCCCGAGGGCGTCATGGCCTGAGCCATCTCGATGTCGGCCGCAGCTTCCTACCGGAAGCTGCGGCCGGCGTGCTTTGCGAGGATGGATGTAGCGTCAGGTCCGTGGTGACGTTGGCGCAGATCGACCTCCTGCACGAGCGGCTCGGCAAGGCCGACTCCCTCGACGAGTACTGCCGGGCCCTCGCGGACCTCGGCGTAACCGGCTTCGACTCTTACGTGGTCGACGGACACACCGTGTTCCGTACGACGGAAGGCACCGAGCTCGCGTCCCCCGCCCACCATGACGTCGTCGAAATTGCCGTCGCACCCGATCACGCTGCCGTACGCAGGGCACTCGATCGGGCGGCGGCGGGAGAGGTTGGCTATGTCGAGATGTCCACCCTGCTCGGTGCCGCCGGGCTGGAGCGGTGGTCAGTCGACACACAGCGGCTCGTCATGACCTACGTCGACTCGCTCGGCGAGACAGTGCTCGTCGAGCAGCTCAGCTGAAGTCAGCGGAAGTTGCGGCCTTGGTGCTTGGCGGGAATGGCTGACGCCGCCTGCGGATAGACAGTCTCGATGCGTTCGAGCTTGTCCGCCACCAGGTTGGCCACTCCGTCAAAACGTTCGAGCGTGCCGCGGATGACCATCCCGGCAGCATTACGGCCGACTCGCCGGTAGCGACGCCACAGCGCCTCCGAGCAGACGATGTTGAGCATGCCGGTCTCGTCCTCGAGGCTGAGGAACGTCACTCCGGCCGCGGTCGCCGGTCGCTGTCGGTGGGTGATCAGACCCGCGACCTTGACCCGTCGTCCCGCCTCGGCAGCGGCCAGTCCCGTCACGGAGTAGATGCCCTCGCTCTCCAGCAGCGGCCGCAGATGTTCGATCGGGTGGGTCTCAGGAGAGATGCGGGTGGCCCAGAGGTCGGCCATGGTCAGCTCGACATCACTCATGCCCGGCAGCGTCGGGGGTGGCAGGGTGACCGAGGTGCCCACCAGCTGATCGGTGCGTTCGGCATAGCCGGCATTCCAGAGAGCCTGCCTGCGCGAGATCCCGAAAGCATCGAATGCTCCTGCGGTGGCCAACGACTCCATCTGCGCGACGGTCAGCTCCGCCCGTCGAGCGACGTCAGCCATGTCAGTGAAGGGTCGCTCGGCTCGTACGGCGACGATGCGCTCGGCAACCTCGACACCGAGTCCCTGCACCTCATCGAGCCCCAGCCGTACGGCGAAGGCGCCATCACGGCGGTGCTCCGGGGTGGGATCGGGAGTTCCACGTACGAACTTCCCCACCGGCGCCTGCACCCGCTCGAGACAGGCGTCCTGGCCCGACGGCCCTGACACTGCGTGCTCGAGATCGGCCGCAGCACCCGAGTGCACGATGTCGGGGCGCAGCACCGTGACTCCGTGCCGCCGAGCATCGGTGACCAGCGACTGCGGCGAGTAGAACCCCATCGGCTGGTTGCGCAGCAGCGCCGCGAGAAACGCTCCCGGATAGTGCAGCTTGAGCCACGAGCTGGCATAGACCAGCAGCGCGAAGCTCAGGGCGTGGCTCTCGGCGAAGCCGAAGTTGGCGAACGACTGGATCTTGAGATAGATCGCATCCGACTCCTCCTCGCTGAGCCCGTGCCGGGCCATGCCGGCATAGAGCTTCTCGCGCAGCGTCTCGATGCGCTCGATGCCGCGCTTGGAACCCATCGCGCGACGCAGCAGGTCGGCCTCGTCACCCGTGCAGTCGCCGATCGCGATCGCCATCTGCATCAGCTGTTCCTGGAACAGCGGGACCCCCAGGGTGCGCTCGAGCACCGGCTTGAGGATGGGGTGCGGGTAGTCGACCTCCTCCTTGCCCATCGCCCGACGTATGTAGGGGTGCACCGCGCCACCCTGGATGGGGCCGGGGCGGATCAGCGCTATCTCGATCGCGAGGTCGTAGTAGGAGCGTGGCTGCAGGCGAGGAAGCGTGCCGATCTGCGCACGGCTCTCCACCTGGAACACACCGATCGAGTCGGCCCGGCACAACATGTCGTAGACCGCCGACTCCTCCTTGGGGATCGTGTCGAGGTCCAGCTCCTCCCCCAGGTGCTCGGCGACGATCTCGAGGGTGTGGTTGAGCGCGCCGAGCATGCCAAGACCCAGCAGGTCGAACTTGACCAGTCCCATCCACTCGCAGGCGTCCTTGTCCCACTGCAGCACAGTGCGGTCCTTCATGCGACCCCGCTCGATGGGACACACCTCGCCGATGGGTCGCTCGGTCAGGATCATCCCGCCCGAGTGGATGCCAAGGTGCCGGGGAGCCTTGAGCAGCTGGGTGGCCAGGTCGATCACCTGCGCTGGTACGTCGGTGGTCTCGTCCGTCGAGATCGCACTCCATGCGTCGATCTGCTTGGACCAGGCGTCCTGCTGTCCGACGGAGTAGCCCAGCGCCTTGGAGGCATCCCGGATCGCCGATCGCGGTCGATAGCTGATGACGTTGGCGACCTGGGCGGCGTTGTGCCTCCCGTACGTCTCGTAGACCCACTGGATGACCTCCTCGCGCCTGGCGGAGTCGAAGTCGACGTCGATGTCAGGCTCCTCCTCACGCGTCGTGGCGAGGAACCGTTCGAACGGCAGGTTGTAGAAGATCGAGTCGACCGCGGTGATGCCGAGGGCGTAGCAGAGCGCCGAGTTGGCCGACGATCCTCGACCCTGGCACAGGATCTTGCGCCGCTTGGCCTCCTTGACGATGTCGTGGACGATCAGGAAATAGCCTGGGAAGTCCTTCTCCTCGATCACCGCCAGCTCACGTTCGATGCGCGCACGAGCCTCGTCGACGTTGTGGGCGTAACGCGTACGGATGCCGCGCTCGGCCAGCTCACGCAGCCAGCTCATCGCCGTGTGTCCTTCGGGGATGCCGCGGCGAGGCAGGCGCGGGGTGGCCGCGCGGAGATCGAAGGCGATCTCGTCGGCGATCGTGACGCTGTGCTGGACGGCTCCGGGAAATCGACTGAATCGCCGATGCATCTCGGCTCCGGAGCGAAGGTGCGCCGAGCTCGACGTCGGAAGCCAGCCGTCCATGTCGGCGAGGCTGCGCCGGGCTCGTACGGCGGCGATCGCGGCGGCGAGCTGGTGGTTGGCCGGCTTGGCGTAGTGCACGTTGTTGGTTGCCACGATTGCCAGCCCGTGATCGGCTGCCAGCGCTGTGAGTGCGTCGTTGGTGGCGCTGTCGGTCGGGAAGCCGTGGTCGATCAGCTCGACGACGACGTTGTCATGGCCGAACAGCACCGTCAGCCGGTCGAGCTCCTTGGCGGCGGCCTCGCGTCCACCCTTGGCCAGCGCCTGACGTACGGCACCCTTGCGGCAACCGGTCAGCACCAGCCAGTGGCCGCGGCCCATCTCGGCGAGCTCATCGAGGTCGTGGACGGGGCGCCCCTTCTGGTCGCCGCGGAAGAACGCCTCGGTCATGGCACCGGCGAGGCGGTGATAGCCCTCGACGCCGCGTGCCAGCACCAGCAGGTGGCTGCCCTCGGGATCGGCGACACCGTTTTGTGGTCCGCTGAGCCCGAGGGACAGCTCGGCCCCGAAGATGGTCTTGAGTCCCCCTGCTCGCTCGTACTTCTGGGCGATCTCGGCGAACAAGGGCGCGCCGTGGAACCCGTCATGATCGGTGAGCGCGAGTCCGTGCAGGCCGAGGTTGATGGCCTCCTCGACCAAGGCATCGGGACCACTGGCCCCGTCGAGGAAGCTGAAGTTGCTGTGGCAGTGCAGCTCGGCATAGGGCACCACCGGCCCGTCAGGGCGTTGAACCTGCTCCACGGGCTCGTACGTCGGGCGCTTGCGCGACCAACCCGGCGCATCTCCCCCATTGGGCTCGGTGCGGCCCGAGAGCCGACGCTCCAGCTCCCGCCAAGGAACATCAGGATTGTTGAAACCCATCAGCAACCCCAGAACCCGCTGAGTGGCACGTTTGGGTCGTGAAACTGCCGGAAATGCAGCCACATCGTGTCACTCAGCGGGTTCGTGCGATCAGTCATAGCGAGCTTCTGTCCACCAGGATCCGTTCTCGACGAGCATCAGCCAGGCGCTGCCGTCGACGCCGACGACCTGGAAGCGGGCCAACCGACGGGACGAGGCTTCGTCCCACCACTGCTCGTCGACCGGCCACGGACCCGCCCACGACGCCACCGGTTGCCAGTCGCTGCCGGCGGCTGCCCTGAACCGTGCAGGCTCCCCCGTGATCACCCCGCGACCCGTCACCCCGATCGGCTGACCTTCAGCACCGACGACCAGTGCTTCACACGGCTGGTCGTAGACCGTGGCCGGAGCGGGTGGAGGCAGGCTGCCGGGCCAGGGTAGACCGGCCGGGCGCTTGGCCACGACGCGTTCGCCCCATGGCACCAGGAGTCGCCGATCGGCGGGACTGCGGCCACCCTGCACCGACGCCGACACCACCGACTCGTGGCCGACGATGCTCTGCACCCGTGCCACTCCACGTTCGACCCGCTCATCGGGCCCGCCGCCGAACAGGCTGTCGGCGTGATCGCCCAGCGGCTCGGTGACCTCAGGGATGAGGCGTACGGCGTCAACCGGTGCTCGTACGGCGCCGTCAGCCTGCAGCTGCCACCGGACCCGGTCGATCAGATCGGTGGCACCGAACCAGCGCGGATGCATCCAGCGCCGGGCGGTCGCCAGCGAGCCGTCGGCATCGACCTCGATCAGCACTGTCGTGCACACCAGCCCGTGGGCAGCGAGATCTTTGACGAAACCCTCGGCGGTGGTGCGCAGGCTGAACGCAATCGGCTCGATCAGCTCAAGTGGTGGCTCCAGCAGCAGCGTCGCGTCGAACTCCGGCGGCACCTGTCGGCGCCCGACCGGCTGCGGGTCGAGCCCGCGAGCCAATCGGTGCAGGAGCTCGCCGTGGGTGCCGAATCGGGTGTGCACGTCGGCCGCCGGCAATCCGGCGAAATCGCCCAAGGTCTGCAGCCCCATGCGCCGCAACAGGCTCACCATGTGTGGATCGTCCAGCGCATCGATCGGCAGATCGCGCAGGAAGTGCGCCGAGCCACCCCTCGGGATGGTGAGGCTGTCCTGCGCCAGAGCCCGTCGGGCGGCCAGCTCGGCGGCGAACAGCCCGTCGGCGATGCCGATGCGGACATCCCACACCCCCAAACCGACCAGCCGCTCGGCGATGACCGCTGCAGCCTCGGGCTCACCGCCGTAGAAGCGGCTCGGCACCCGCAGCGCGCACAATCCCGGGCGCAACGGGGCGACGCCAGGACTCAGCGCCTCGATCGCGGTCAGCACCGCCTCGAACCCGCGCGCATCAGCATCGGCGTTGTAGTCGTGCAGCACCAGGTCGGGGCAGCGTGACTGGGCATCGCGGCGGCGCATGCCACGGCGTACGCCTTCGGCCCGCGCCGCCTGCGAGCAGGCCAGCACCTGCCCCTTGTCGAGCACCGCAGCGGGCAATGACGGTGGAAGCTCAGCGGCGACGATCGGCCAGTCCGGCGCCCACATGACCATCGTTCGTCCTGGACTCTCCATCTAGCTCACGCTCCGGAGTGCGGCGGGCGCCGAATCGACCCGGCGAATCGCCAGATCGGCGTCGGGCAGCCACAGCCGACCAGACCGTGGCGGTGCGGTGCCGCGCTGCACGTCAACCGTCACCTGCCGGGCCTGCAGATGGCCGTGACCGCGCCCCAGCCCGCCCCACTGGGCGTCGCGCATCGTCAGCCGGGCCTCGCATCTCGGCCAGTGACCCCACGAGATGAGGATCGCCCCGCGTTGACGCAGCCGGGCGCTGAGCCGGGCCACCTCGCCGTCGGACACCGATGCGGGAGACCGCAGCACCACCACACCCAGGACATCGATCAGTGCAGCGGTGACCTCGAGCCAGGCATCACCGGGATCGGGCACCAGGATCGTACGGCTGAGCTCGACACCGGCTGCCGCGGCCGCCTCCAGCCCAAGCTCCGACGAGCCGACGACTCCGCACCACGCACCATCGGCGGACGGGCCCGCCATCAGCGCGATCGCCAGGCTTGCCGAGCTGACCCCGTAGCTCGATCCGGTCTGCAGCTGCAGCAGACCGGCGAGCGCTGGATGTGTCGCCACGGGCTGAGAGGCAGGTCGGCCCTGCATCTGGTTGACGCGTTCGCGCAGCTCGCTCAGGCTCGGTGAGGGGGCAACGGTCATTCACCCATCTTCGAACATCTGTTCGAATAGATCAACCCGCCGAAATGACTAGTTCGTCACTCCGGCGGGTTGATGAGGACCTAGCGACCCAGCTCGATCGATGCGCCGGGGATCGCGTCGAGCAGCTTGCGGGTGTACTCCTCCCGCGGGTTGTCGAACACCTCCGCGACAGTGGCTGCCTCCACGACCTTGCCGTCCTGCATGACCAGAACGTTGTCGGCGATCTGACGCACCACCGCGAGGTCGTGCGTGATGAACAGATAGCTCAGACCAAGCTCGGCCTGCAGGTCGTTGAGCAGCTCGAGGATCTGAGCCTGCACCAGCACGTCGAGCGCAGAGACCGCCTCGTCACAGATGACGACCTCGGGCTCGAGCGCCAGGGCACGCGCGATGGCGACACGCTGACGCTGGCCGCCCGAGAGCTCACCCGGATAGCGCGACATCACGGTTGTCGGGAGCGAGACCCGGTCCAGCAGATCGCGTACGCGGGCCTCCCGTTCCTTGCTGGTGCCCACATCGTGCGTGCGCAGTGGCTCCTCGATCGACTTGTAGATCGAGTAGAGCGGATCGAGCGACGCGTACGGGTTCTGGAACACCGGCTGCATCTGGCGACGCAGTCGGAGACGTTCCTGCTTGGTCTTGAGCTCACGCAGGTCATGGCCGTCGAACAAGACCTTGCCCGACGTGGGTGGGAGCAGGTCAAGCACCATGCGGGCGACCGTCGACTTGCCCGAGCCGGACTCCCCGACGATCGCCATGGTCGTGCCGCGCTCCAGCTTGAACGAGACGTCGTCCACGGCTGCGAAGTCGACCTTCTGCCACGGCTTGGAACCCCGCAGCGAGAACACCTTGGTGAGGTTCTCGACCTGGATGATGTCGGACTTGCCCTCGCCGAACTCGGCCTCGCTGTGAGCGATCTCGGCGGCGATCTCGGCGGCGGTCTGCACCGCCTGCTCGCGCACCTCGGCGCGCGCGCTGATCGAGGACAGTCGCTGGGACGCCAACGACGGAGCCTTGGAGACCAGTCGCTTGGTGTAGGGGTGCTCGGGATCCTGCAGGATGGCGCGGGCGGGACCCGACTCGACGACCCGGCCGCGATACATCACGACGAGGTGGTCGGCGCGCTCGGCGGCGAGCCCGAGATCGTGCGTGATCAGCATGACGGCGACGCCAAGGTCAGCTGTCAGCTTGTCGAGGTGGTCGAGGATCTGCTTCTGCACCGTCACGTCGAGAGCCGATGTGGGCTCGTCCGCGATCAGGAGCTTCGGACGGGCAGCGAGACCCATCGCGATCAGCGCCCGCTGGCGCATGCCGCCGGAGAACTCGTGGGGGTACTGGCGTGCGCGACGTTCAGCATCGGGCAGGCCGGCCTCCTCGAGCAGCTCGACGACGCGCTTGTCAGCGGCGGCGCCGGTGGCGACTCCGTTGGCAACCAGGGCTTCCTTGATCTGCGCGCCCACCCGCCACAGCGGGTTGAGGTTGGACATCGGGTCCTGCGGCACGAGGCCGATTGACGAACCACGCAGCGCGAGAATCTTGCCCTTGGCAGCCTGGCTGACGTCTTCGCCCTCGAACCTGATGGCTCCGCCAGTGATCTTGCCGCTACCCGGCAACAGCCCGATGACAGCGTGCGCGAGCGTGGACTTGCCCGATCCGGACTCACCCACGATCGCGATCGTCTGGCCCGGGTAGATCGTCAGGTTGGCCTCGTCGACCGCCGTGAGGATCTCCTTGCCGGCACGGAATCCGACGCTGAGGTTTTCCACTTGCAGGAGTGGTGCGTTGTTGTCGTTCACTTCTTCCTCGCCTTCGGGTCGAGGGCTTCGCGTACGGCCTCACCCAGCAGGATGAAACCGAGCACTGTGAATGCCAACGCAGCGGCCGGGAGGAACATCACGTTGAGATGCTGACCTGAGCGAACCTGGGCCTGGGCGTCGGAGAGGTCGTTGCCCCAGGACACCACGCCCTGCGGCAGACCGAGACCCAGGAACGACAGCGACGACTCGGCGACGATGAACACACCGAGCGAGATCGTCGACGTCACGATCACGGGCGCCAAGGCGTTGGGGACGATGTGGCGCCGGAGATTCTTCATCTTCGAGGCGCCGATCGCAGTCGCAGCGTCGACGAACTCCAGGTTCTTGATCTCGAGCACGGCACCACGCATCTGCCGGGTGATCTGCGGCCAGGCGAACAACGAGAGCGCCAGGACCACCACGAACACCGAGCTCCAGAAGCCACGATCCGGGAACGTGTTGTTGAGGACCGAGATGACCACGATGCAGGCGAGCAGCAGCGGGATCGAGAAGAAGATGTCGCTGAATCGCGAGATCAGCGAGTCGGTGATCCCACCGTAGAAGCCTGCGATCGCGCCGGTCACCATGCCGAGCAGCGCCGTCAGGATCGTCGTGAGCAGACCCACCGCGACAGAGGCGCGTGCTCCATGGACGGTGCGTGCCCACACGTCGTAGCCCTGCCGGCTGAAACCGAACGGGTGTCCGTCAGATGCGGGTTCGAAGCTGTTGGCGAGGTTGCCTTGCTTCGGGTTGGCATCGGTGAACAGCGTCGGGAAGAAGACCATCGTCGCGATCACCGCAAGGATGGCTACGGCGAACCAGAACAGCCAGGACGTACGGAGACGCTTCCAGGCTTCCTTCCACTGGTTCTCTGGTACTTCGTCGACGTTGACTGCGTCGATTGCTCGCAGCGGGGTCTCTTCGATAGGTGCGACGAATCGCTCCTGACCCGGTCGTGTGTCAGACATAGCGGATCCTTGGGTCGAGTACGGCGTAGATCAAGTCCACGATCAGGCTCATCAGCACGTAGATCATCACCATGAACGTCACGATCGCGACGACCGTCGAGGTCTCGCCCTTCTGGATCGCGATGTACGCGGCGTTGCCGATGCCCGGGACGTTGAAGATGGTCTCGGTGATGATGGCACCGGCCATCAAGGAACCGAGGTTGATGCCGATGTAGGTGACGACTGGCACCAGCGAGTTGCGCAGGACGTGGTTGCGGACCACCAGTCGCTCGGAGAGTCCCTTGGCGCGAGCCGTACGCACGTGGTCGGCGCTGAGGTTCTCCGCGACCGACGTGCGAGTCAGACGGATCGTGTAGGCGAAGTTGGCGATCGCCAGCACGATGGCCGGCAGCAGCAGGTTTCCGACGTTCCAGTCAGAGCCCACGGTCGGCGATGTCCATCCCAGCTTGACGCCGAAGATCAGCTGCATCACGAAACCGACCACGAAGATGGGGACGGACAGCAGGAGCAGTGAGACGACCAACGTGCTCGAGTCGAACCAGCCGTTGCGGCGAAGACCGGCAATCGTGCCGAGGCCGATACCGAGAACTGCGTCGATCGTGAGTGCCATGAGGGCGAGGACGACAGTGACCGGGAAGGTCTGCTTGATCAGGTCGAAGACCGGCTGACCGGCGAAGGTCTCGCCGAAGTTGAAGATCAGCGCATTCTTGGCGAACTGGAACCACTGCACGAGCAGCGGGTCGTCGAGGTGGTACTGCGCGGCAAGTGCGTCGCGTACTTCTTGGGAGACCGGCTTGTTGCCGGCCAGGTTGAGAATCGGGTCGCCGGGCCGCAGCTTCAACAAGACGAAGAGAATCAGCGTGGCGCCGAGGAATACCGGGATGGTTTGCAGCAACCGCTTGGCGACGTACCACCACATGGGTTGGCCTCCTTGAGTCCGTGGATAGAGCAGATCACGGATGGCGCCACGGTACTCCCCGTGTGGCGACCTCCGCCTGATGGGCCTAACGAGACGGGGGCAGCCATTGGCTGCCCCCGTCCGTTGGTTCAGACCTGGCTACTACTTGGTGAGCTTGTAGTAGTCGGGCTTCTGCTGCCAGTTGAACTCGAACCCATTGAGGTCCTTGCTCGTCACTCCGGTGGCGTTCTGGTACCAGAGCGGGATGGCCGGCAATTCCTTCAGCAGGATCGCCTGTGCTTCACCGATGAGCTTGTAGCGCGCATCGCCCTCAGCGGCCGAAGCCTCGGAGACCAGCTTGTCGAACTCCGGGTTGGTGTAGTCACCATCGTTCGAACCCGCGCCAGTGGCGTAGATCGGACCGAGGTAGTTCAGCATCGACGGGTAGTCGGCCTGCCAACCGGTACGGAATGCCGTCTTGATCGTGCGGTCGGTGACTTCCTTGCGGAGCTCGTCGAACGTCGGGTAGACCTTCGGCTCGGCGTCGATTCCCAGCACGTTCTTGAGCTGGTTGGTCATCGCCTCGGTGAACTCCTTGTTGCCTGCACCGTCCGCGTTGTAGGCGACGACGAACTTGCCGTCCCACTTGGCGATGGCGTCGGCCTCGCCCCACTTCTTCTTGGCCTCTTCGGCGTTGAACGTCAGGACTTCGTTGCCTTCAACGTCCTTGGTCCAGCCGTCGAGCACGGGCGAGGTGAAGTCGCTCGCGGGTGTACGAGCGTTGTTGAAGATCTTCTCGGTGATCTCGGGACGGTTGATCGCCATCGAGATTGCCGCACGTCGCAGATTGCCTTCTTCGCCCTTGAAGTGGGCGAGGCGCTCCGGGATCGTGAGGGACGAGAAGCTCGAGCCGGGCTCGTTGTGAGCCGAGACCTTGTCATCGCTCTCGAACGTGGTGAGCGCACTCGGCGGCACCTGGTCGAGGACGTCGAGGTTGCCCGACTGAACGTCGGTGTAGGCAGCATCCGTGCCTCCGCCGGCGTAGAACTTGAACACCAGTCCGCCGTTCTTGGCCTTGTGGATGCCCTTGTAGTCGGGGTTGGGCTCGAGCGCGATCTGCTTGTTGCGCTCCCAGCCGCTCTTGGTCAGCTTGTAGGGACCGTTGCCGATGGGACGCTCGCCGTACTCCTTGGTGATCTTGCCGTCGGGGCCGTAGGCGCTTTCGGGGACCGGGAAGTAGGCCGAGTAGCCAAGACGGAGGTTGAAGTCCGACTCTGCCGACTTCAGCGTGATCGTGAATGTCGAGTCGTCCACGACCTTCAGGCCCTTGACCGTGTCGCCACCGACGGTGTTGCCGACGTCGTCGGTGCCTTCGATCGGGTAGAAGAAGTAGTTGTTGAGCTGCTTGTTGTCCGGGTTGGCGCCGTAGTTCCAGGCCTTGACGAACGACTCAGCGGTGACGGGCGAACCGTCAGTGAACTTCTCGCCGCTCTTGATCTTGACGGTCCAGACCTTCTTGGACTCGTCGGGCTCGATGGACTCAGCGACCTCGTTGGTGACCGAACCGTCGGTGTTGTAAGCAACCAGACCCTTGAAGAGGTTGTTGAGCGGGTCGCCGCCACCGACTTCGTTGGTCGCCGTCGGGATCAACGGGTTCTGCGGGTTGGTGCCGTAGACCGTGATAACCGCGTCGGTTTTTCCGGAGCTGTCGTCGCTTCCGCCACCGCAAGCCGCCAAGGTAAGGCTGCCGACAGCGACGAATGCCACACCCGCAAGGCGTGTACGCCGAGAGAGTCGCATGGATTCCTCCTGTGATTGTGTTTGCACACTGAGCGCGCGCCCCCCATTGCTATCACCCGCAGCGGTTCACCGAACAGCGCCGGAGGCCTCCGTAATCAAAGTGTTACCAAACTCAGGCGTGAAAATGACCTACGGATGAAGCCGGGAAGTCAATAGTTCCAGCGGGTGGGTCAATCTGGTCAACCTGAATCATCACCAAAAACGCCGAACGGCCGGTCCCATGGGGACCGGCCGTTCGTGGGTGAGCTGCGCTCAGCCCTTGCGCTTCTTGATCTCTTCGGTGGCCTGCGGGAGGACCGTCTTGAGGTCTCCGACGACACCGAAGTCGACGAGCTCGAAGATCGGTGCCTCGTCGTCCTTGTTGACCGCAATGATCGTCTTGGACGTCTGCATGCCGGCGCGGTGCTGGATCGCACCCGAAATGCCGTTCGCCACATACAGCTGGGGCGAGACCGTCTTGCCGGTCTGGCCGATCTGGAACGAGTGCGGGTACCAACCCGAGTCAACGGCTGCACGCGAGGCACCGACGGCTGCACCGAGGGTGTCGGCAAAGGCCTCGACCTCGGAGAAGTCTCCACCGGTTCCGCGTCCACCGGCGACGACGATCGCGGCTTCGGTCAGCTCGGGGCGTCCCGACTCGGCCTTGGGCTGCGAGTCGGTGACCTTGGCGCCCTTGGCGGCATCGGAGATGTCCACCGAGACGGCCTCGACCGTTCCGGCACCGCTGCTGGGCTCGGGGTTGGCCGAGTTGGGCTTGACGGTGATGACCGGCGCACCCTTGGTGACCTTCGCCTGCACCGTGAAGTTGCCGGCGAACACCGACTGCGTCGTCACACCATCGTCGGTGACGTCGACAGCATCGGTGATGAGGCCCGACTCGGTCTTGAGCGCGACGCGAGCCGCGATCTCCTTGCCCTCCGACGACGAGCCGATCAGCACGGCGGCCGGCGACGTGTCGCCGACGATCTTGGCGATCGCCTCGGCCTTGGGAGCCACCAGGAAGTCGGTGTACGCAGCGTCGTCGAGCTGGTAGATCTTCTCGGCGCCGTGCTCGGCGAGCACTGACGACACGTCGCCGCCACCGAAGTAGATGGCGGACGGCTCGCCGAGGCGCTTGGCGATCGTCAGCAGCTCGAGGGTGGGCTTGGTAACGGTTCCGTCGACGTGGTCGACGACTACGAGAACTTCAGTCATGGGTCAGTTCCTTCTCAGACGAACTTCTTGGAGGCAAGGAACTCGGCGAGCTTGGTGCCGCCGTCTCCCTCATCGGTCACGATCTCGCCGGCAGTGCGCGGCGGGCGGGGCTCGAACGACTCAACCTTGGACCAGGCGTTGTCGAGGCCGACGCTTGCGGCATCCACACCGAGATCTGCGAGGCTCCATTCCTGGACCTCTTTCTTCTTCGCGGCCATGATGCCCTTGAACGAGGGGTAGCGGGCTTCACCGGTCTGGTCGGTCACGCTCACGACGACCTTGCCGCTCGCCTCGATAGTCTGCGTGGCGACGTCGCCGTCACGACGGATCTTGACCGTGTCACCGTCGACGGTGACCTCGGACGCGAACGTCACGGCGGGGTGTCCGAGGCGCTCAGCGACGAGCGTGGGCACAACGCCCATGCTGCCGTCGGTGGAGCCCATCCCGAAGAACAGCAAGTCGTAGTCGAGCTTCTTGATGGCCTCGGCCAGCACGAGCGAGGTGGCAAAGGCGTCAGAGCCGTGAATCGCATCGTCCTTGACGTGAACGCCCGCGTCGGCGCCCATCTGCAGGGCCTTGCGGATCGCGTCGGCCGCGTCATCGGGACCAACAGTCAGGACCGTCACCTCGCCCTCACCGGCCTCGACGATCTGCAGCGCCTGCTCCACGGCGTATTCGTCGAGCTCTGAAAGCAGGCCGTCAACGCCGTCACGATCGACAGTGTTGTCGGCGCTGAACGAACGATTGGCGGTGGCGTCTGGTACGTACTTGACCGCGACAACGATCTTGGTCACGAGGGACCCTCCTGTTTTTTTGAAAAGCTGAAGTAGCAGGGGTGCGGAGCCACCATCCCACGGCGCGGGGCACCGGATCGAGGCGGTCTGCTGTGATGTGAATGTTACCGAGGCGTAGCAATGTGGGCGACCCTCAGTGGCATGGGTTAGGTCACATCAGCGCGCTAGCGTTGATGCATGAAGCTCTCGGGGATCGCCACAGGACTCGTGCTCGGCGTCATCATGTGGATCGTGACGGGCGAGGTCATCTGGCTGGCCGTCGGCATCGCGCTCGGGATCGCCGTCAACCTTGCGATCACGAAGAAGTAGTAGCTGTCGGCTCAGTCGTCCGAGCTCGAGCGGAGCAACGACTGCGCGAACAGACCGATGACGAGATAGCCGAGCGCACCCAGGCCCCAGGCAACCAGGGCTTCCTTGCTGTCGCCATTGGCACCCGAGAACGAGAACAGGCCACGCAACGGCCCGACCAACGCATCACAGATGTTGGAGACCAGCTGGAACAGGCCACCATCGTCCTGCGGATTGAGCGCCACCATGAATGCGCCGATCGCCAGGATCACCGAGAACACGAAGCCGAGCGCTCCGATCACGACCGCAAGGGTGGGGATGAGATTGGATGCTGAGCCTTCTTTGTCTCCGTCGCCCGACTCGGCTGCACGTGCCGGAGAGAGTCGCTCGACGAGCGACTTCTTGGGTTCACGGGGCGCTTCGACGATGTGATCATCCTCGGCACGGTGTGCTGACTTGGACTGACGGGCTTCCCGTTTGGCTGCTGCCTTCGCCTCGTCCCGTTGGCGCTTGGCGTCGGCCTTGGCCTCGGCAGCCTCAGCGCGTTCCTTGTCCCGAATGGCGTTGGCCTCCGCCTTCGCGGTGGCAGCCTCCTCGCGCTCCTTCTCACGCTGCGCGTCGGCCTTCGCCCTCTCGGCGACAGCCTCCTCACGCTCGGCGTCGGCCTTCGCCTTGTTGGCGGCGGCCTCCTCGCGCTCCTTCTCACGCTCCGCGGCAGCCTTGAACTTTGCGGCTGCGGCTTCCTCACGGGCCTTGCGCTTGGCGATCGCGGCCTCGGCCTTCTTCGCCTTGCGGGCTTCGGCGGCCTCGCGCCTGGCCTGAGCTGCCCATTCCCTGGAGGCTCGGGCTTCCTGCTTCTGCTTCTCGGCGTCCTCGGCGTCCTTCTGCAGCTTGGCCGCTACCGCGATGGGTCGCTCGGTCCCACCGCCGTCACCAACATCCGGCTCGGTCGGGGCCTCCACCGCCACTCGCTTGGCGTCGCGGGCCGCGATACGGGCTTCGCGCTTGGCCTGCAGCGCTTCGCGCCTTTCGGCCTTGGCTGCTGCCTTGGCCTCGGCCTTCTTCGCCTTGGCCTTCGCGCGATCGTCGACCGCCGTGTCGTCGCTGGGAGCCTCGGACTCTGTTGCGGCGCGGGCTTCCTGCTTCGCGGCCCTGGCGGCAGCCTTCTCCGCCGCGCGGGCTGCCTTGGCTTCGGCCTTGGCCTGTGCGCGTGTCGTCCGCTCAGCATCCTTGGCTTCCGCCTGCGCACGACGGCGCTCAGCCTTCGAGGGCTCAGGCGACTGCCTGGCTGCTTCCTCCTCGTCGAAGATCGACGCGATCGCGGCAGCGGTCAGCGCACCGGGTGTCGCTCCGCTTGCGAGGTCGAGCCCGCCGACCTTGGGATTGAGAGACTCATTTGCGCCGGACGACTCTTTTTTTGATCGGGGGGGCGAGTGCCTCAGTCTCGTCGCTCACCGCCTCAGGCTGGTCGGCGTCCGATGGTTGTTCGTCCACGAATTCTTCGACCTCTGGCTCGGGTGTCGACAGTGGCGCTGAACCGGCCGAGTGATTGGCCATGACGATGTGCTCCTGGGCAACCCGCTCGGCTTCTGCCTCTGCGGCTGCGACCCATTCGAGAGCTGTACGTTCGGCCTCTTGCAGCTTCTCCTCGGCGGCGACCCTGGCTGCCGCGACGGCTTGGGACAGCCGCTCCTGCGCGTCCCGCTTGGACTGGACCGTGACTCGCTCGGCCTCGGCCTGCGCCTGGGCCACACGGGCCTGGGCATCCACGACGGACTGGTCGGAGAGCCGCTTGGCCTCTGCCTGAGCAGCCTCCACTCGTTCGGCAGCGTCCTTCTCCGCTTCCTCGATCTTCTGTCGTGCATCGAGGCGGGCGGCTTCGACCTCTGCTGCCAGCTTGCGCTCGGCTTCCTTGCGAGCGTCCGCGGCGACGCGGGCGGCTTCGGCCGCGTTGGCTGCGACCAGCTCGGCCTCAGCCTCGGCGACCCGGACCTTCTCGGCCGCCACGCGCTCGGCCTCGGCCAGCTTGGCGGCTGCCTCGGCACGCTCCGCCTCGGCTTCACGTGCCAGCTTGGCGGCTTCTTCGTTGGCACGCTCGACGAGAGCCTTGGCCTCGTCACGCTCGCGAGCCAGCTCGGCGGCTGCCTCTTCATGGCGGCGTGCCGCCTCGTCCGCCAAGCGGTCAGCCTCGACCTTGGCGGCGACCAGCTTCTCCTCAGCGGCGCGCTCGGCGTCAGCAACCCGTACGGCGATCGCGACACGCTCCGCTGCGGACTCCTGGGCGAACTTCTCTGCCTCGGCCTTGGCGGCTGCGACGTGGCTCGCCGATGTCTCCTCGGCTTCTCGCACGATGCGGTCCGCCTCGGCTCGCACCTCGGTCAGCCGTTGATCGGCCTCGGCGCGCTCCTGCGCGAGCTGGTTCAGCGCGGCCTCACGATCGGCCTTGGCCTTGGCCGAAACAGCCTCAGCCTCTGCCCGGGCCTCTTCGATGCGGCGCTGCGCGTCACGCTCGGCGTCCGCAAGCCGGCGGGCAGCAGCCTCCTGCGCTTCCTTCTCTGCCTCGGCCATGCGACGTTCGGCCGTCTCGCGAGCTTCGGCCTCGGCGGCGGCGGCCAGTCTCTGCGCCTCAGCCTTGGCTTCGCTGATGCGCTGCTCGGCCTGACGATCTGCTGCGGCCTGCGCGGCGGCGACCCGGGCGTCGGCAGCCTGCTGGAGCTCGGTGATCTTGGCAGCAGCGGCGGCACGCTCACGCTCGATGTCGGCCGAGACCCGATCGGCTTCCTGTCGTGCGGCGCTGACGCGCTCGGCAGCGGCCTGTTCGGCAGCCTTGAGCTTGGCAGCGCTGACCTCGCGCTGGGCGGCCTCGTCGGCGGTCAACCGCGCGCTGACCTGCGCACGCTCTCGCGCAGCCTCTTCCATCAGTCGGGCGGCCTCGCTCCGCGCTGCAGCAACACGCTGCTGAGCTGCGGCACTCGCGGCGGCGAGCTTCTCGGCGAACGTCGACGAGGCATCAACGGTCGGAACGACCGACTCGGACTCGTCGCGCTCGGGAACGTCGGGGAGGTCCTGGCTCTCGGGGGCGGACTCCGATTCGGCTCCGAGGGTGCGGGGGGCTCGGGCTCAGGCTACGGGCGTCGTCGGCCGACTGCCTCGACGCGTGGCTGTTCGGCGAGCGGCGCTGAGGCTGGTCGGCGCTGCTTCCTGGATCCGCCGGCATGCGGCCGAAGCCTGACTCTGGGCGAATCTGACTGCGGCTTGGATGCGGGTTCGTCAGAGAAGTCCGACGCCGTCGGGGCATTGCTCCACGTGATGGTCGGCGTCGGATCGTCCTCGTCGCGCGGCGGCTCCTCGCGGTCCGGCGGGGTCGAGACAGCCTCGCGGGCCTCATCGAGCTTTTCGGCGAGGGACTTGGGGTTTTCCTGGCGGTCGTCGCCACCACGGCGCCGCGAGGCGAGATCCTTGGCTGCGGCGCGTTCTGCGCGACGCTTCTCGAGTGCTTCCTGACGCGCGGCCCGAGCGGCAGCACGGCGGGCCTTGGGCGAGTCGTCACTGCTCTCGGCGCGGCTCTCGCCAGAAGACGGCGAGCGGGTTTCGGGAGCGTGGCGCTGCCCGGAGGTCGACTGCTCCTCGTCTGCGCCCTCACCGGACAGCATGTCAGCGGCGACCTGCAATGGGTCAGCCCGCTTGCGCTCGACCGGCGGGTTGTTTCCTGAGTCGCTCATGACTCCCTTTCGTTGTTGCGCCACGCATGTGCACTTCGCTTCTCAGTATGCCCCATGCGCCTCGCCTGTCACCTGCGCCAACATGCAGTCGCGCGCGTCTGAATTTGGCGGAGCTACCGGCCGCTGAACGTGGCCTTGCCCGGCCCGTTCTCCATGAACGAGACCATGCCCGCCTTCTGGTCCTCCGTCGCGAACAGCGCGGCGAACTCGTCTCGCTCGATCGCGATGCCGTCCTCGAGCGACACGTCGAGGCCCTGGTCGATGGCTCGCTTCGCCGCAGCGAGCGCCAGCTTCGGACCGCCGACGTACTGTCTGGCCCACTCGACAGCCTTGTCATAGACCTCGTCGGCGGGATGCACCTGATCGACGAGGCCGATCGCCAGCGCTTCCTGTGCGTCGATGAACCGTCCCGTGAAGATGAGGTCCTTGGCCTTCGACGGACCGACGAGTCTCGCGAGCCGCTGCGTACCGCCGGCACCCGGGATGATCCCCAGCAGGATCTCTGGTTGGCCGAGCTTGGCGTTGTCTGCGGCAAACCGGAGGTCGGTCGAGAGGGCGACCTCGCATCCCCCACCCAGCGCGAAGCCCGTGATGGCCGAGACCGTGGGCTTGCTGATGGCGGCAAGGGACTTGGTGAAGTCCTGCAGGAGATGTGCGTGCTTGGCCATGTCCTCGTGCGACATGTCGGCCATCTCCTTGATGTCGGCGCCGGCGGCAAATACGCGCTCGCCTCCGAACACGACCACCGCGGCGACATCATCACGGCTCTCGGCCTCTGCACAGACGTCCACCATCTCGCGCTGCATCTGCGAGTTGAGTGCGTTCATCTTGGGTCGGTCGAGGCGTATCGTTCCCACGCCGTCGCTGACTTCGAGTCGTACGAGCTCTCCCACGAGCGGGCCTTTCGGTCGATGCGGTCTTCGCGATCGAGCATAGGCTGAGGAGCCAGGTCGACGTACACGGCTGGGATGCGGCTCACTAAAACGTGCGGTTCACGACGGTCGGCGTACGTTCGGAGAACCCCACGAAAGGCTGACCCATGCGCATCGGTGGATCCATCTTCCTGCTCGCACTCGGTGCGATCTTGTCCTTCGCCGTACGAGACAGGATCAACGACGTCGACCTCGTGACGATCGGCTACATCCTGATGGGTGCGGGAGCTCTCGGCATCGTGCTGAGCCTGATCTTCACCGGTCAGCGTGAGACGCGAGTGGTCGAACGTCGCGATCCTCCACCGCCGGTCTGACGAGAAAGAGCGGCGCGGCCAGCGCCAGCACGACGCCTCCGACGATCATCGCGGTGCCGGTCGACGCGCCGGTGGCGATCACGCCCAGGACGATCGAGCCGACTGACGCGGCCGGGTGCATCGCCATCGACGACAGTGACAGCACCGTCGCGCGCTGGTCGGCTCCCACCTGCTCGTGGAGAAGCGTCTCGTAGATCGCGCCGGCAACGACGTGTACGCCGTACGTCGCGAAGTAGGCGGCGACCAGCCCGATCGGCCCGGCCGCAAGCCCCATCGCAACGACGGTCGCTCCTTGCACGATCCTCAGGATGAAGGACACCCATCGCATCGACCAACGCCGGAGCAGCAGCGGTACGGCGAGCGCGCCGAGCGCCGAGAGGCCCCATGCGGCTGCAATGATCGGGCCCATCACGGCCGCAGCATCGTCGCGATCGCCCAGCAGCTCTGACATCCTGACGGGCATCAGCGACTCGAACGCGATCATCCCGAATCCCCAGAACAGCTCGACCGCGACCAGCGCCCGCAGCACGCGCGACCCCATGACGAGCGTGAAGCCCGCAGCGATGACCGTGGGGGTCGACCTGACCGATGCGAGGACACCTGTCGCTCGACCCGATCTGTCCTCGTTCATGAACAAGGCGACGGCAGCAAGCTGCACGACGGTCAGGCCGATGGCGATCAGGTAGGGCAACGTCAGCCGCGTCGACGCGCCCACTGGGGCCCAGGCAATCAGCGCTCCTGCCGCAAGGGAGCCCGTCGCGATCGATGCGCCTAACACCGCCGCCGAGCCCGACAGTCCGCGAGCAACATCGGCGCTCTGTCCGCCGTGCTCGTGGGTGGCGTCGACGAACCATGCGTTGAGCGGACCACTGTCGAGTGCGCGGAACACTCCCGTCAAAGAGGCGGCGGCCATGAACGCTGCAACCGAATCGGCCGAGACGAAGACGACGTAGGCGAGCAGCGCAAAGCAGCCGGACGCCATCACCACGGGCTTGCGGCCCAGGGCGTCGGCGAACCCTCCGGTCGGCAGCTCGAGCGCCAGGACCACGAGCCCCTGCATCGCGAACGCCGCCCCCATCTCCGCGATCGTCAGCCCGCGGTGCAGCGGCAGCAGTGGGGTGACCGGGACGATGAATCCCGTCGGCAGCCATCGCAGTGCCGTGAGCAGCCAGAAACGGGTGCGCACGCTCATGTCGGCTTGGTCCACGGCAGCATCAGCACGTGCACGGTCACCCGCTCCGAGCCCGTGCGGCCTGAGTAGCGGGAGATGACCGCTTCGATCTCGTCCTCCATCGCCTGCAGGTCCTCCGGGTCGAGCCGAACGGCGTAGTCGCTGTGCCCGATGCCCGGGCGGGTCTCGGTCCACGCGTTGAGCCCGTCCCTGAGACGTTCCTCCTGTCGACGCCTGACGGAGTCGAGGTACTCACGGCCACCGTCGAGCTCGGCCAGCGCCGCCGGGAAGGTCGTCAGGTCGTACAGCGACTTCCAGCGACGCTCCCTGCCAGAGGGCTGCTCCTCGGCCTCACCGATGAACCCATACCTCTCGAGCTGACGCAGGTGATAGGACGTCGACCCGCTCGACTCCCCCAGGATCCGACCGAGCTCAGACGCGGTGGCGGGTCCGTCTGCCCGCAACCGGCCGAGCAGCTTCATCCGCAGTGGATGGGAGACCGCCTTGAGCGTGTCGAGGTCCTCGACGACCTTGCTGGTGAGTGCCACGCGACCACCGTATGACTACAAAGACTTCTTTGCAAACAGATCTTTGCAGTTCCTCGTGACATCGCACCGCGGCGCTCGTTGATCCCGGCATGCCCTCGCTCCCCCGCATCGCGTCCGCTGCCGCCTGCTCGCTCGCCCTCATCCTCGCCGCGGTGCCCGCACACGCAGCCGCCCCGCAGCCGGGAACACCGGAGTATCTCGCTCGAGATCTGGCCAACATCGCAGATGCGTACGGCCGCGTCACCGGACCCGGCGGCCAGCTTGCCAATCCTGCGTACCTGCCGGCACTGATCAAGGAGAGCACCGCGACAAGTGCCGCACAACTGCTCGCCCAGGCCGCGTCACCGACACGGCTGGCATTGACGGCCGCCATGGCCGTGCCGGGCTGGAACGTCGGCAACCCGCTCAGGGCAAGCTGGAACGGGACGCGCGGAGTCATCACACCCGTCACCTTCACGAACAGGTATGGCGCACTGCTCCGAGGTGAGATGTTCTCACCCAGATCCGGTGCCAAGGATCCCTACACCGGCGCAAGGCTGAAGGGCCCGTTCCCCGGTGTCGTCCTGACACCCGGGTCGGTCCAGGGATCTGAGGGCATGTACCGATGGCTGGCCGAGGACCTCGCCGAGCGAGGCTATGTCGTGCTCGCATACGACGTACAAGGACAAGGCACGAGTGAGACGCTGCCACACCAGACGGGTGCGGCGTTCCCCTTCTGCAACCCGCTCGCCCCGCCCGAAGCGACCGAGATGACAGGCTGCCCCGGGTTCCCGTTCCAGCAGTCGTCCAACTTCGTCAAGGGCACCGAGGATGCGACGGACTTCTTCTTCTCCACGCCAAGCGCGAGGTACAAGAACCCGGGCGCTGCCGGCACCGCGGTCAATGCGTACAACCCGCTGTGGAAGCAGTTCGACCGCTCGGTCGACAAGCATCCAGCGACCAAGGGGCGTACGTCGCGCTTCGCCATCATCGGCCACTCGCTGGGCGCTGGTGCAGTGTCAAGAGTTCAGGGCACCGACAAGCGGGTTGCGGCAGTCGTCGCGCTGGACAAGCTCCAGGGCGATTCAGCGCAGACTGGTGTCCCAGCCGTAGGCTCGATCAAGCCTTCCGTTCCCGCGCTCGGCATCCAGTCCGAGTACGGTTTCACCGTTTCGCCGGCCTCGCTTTCTGGCGGCTCATCGCTGTTCCCGGCACCTGGTGACCCCGTTCCGCAGCGCGAGCGAGCTTCCGGGTTCGACAGCTGGCGCGCCAAGAAGATTGACTCGATGGTCATCGTGCCGCGCGCCTCGACGCACCTCGAGTACACCGACATCCCGCTCGTTCTTCCCGCCAGTCGCTACGGACAGGCCCTCAGCAGCGTGTACGTGCAGCGCTGGCTCGGCCGCTACCTCAAGCACGAGGGTGTCAGCGCGAAGCCGAAGGGCACGGATCCCCTGCTGGCCACCTCGTTCCGATACCTCGAGCCGGTCGGCAACGGCCTGTGGAAGCCGATCACCCTCAAGCTCGACGGGGCCTTGAGCTTCTACTACTGCTCGGCGTACGCCATCACGGACCGCAACGGCAAGACCAAGCGGTCCAACGGCGACATCGCGAAGGTCGGTGGCTGCACGAGCTGACCTCGGGGCGGGGCTGGCAGGATGGCGGTATGACGGCGACGCTGCGCGACGACGACCTGTCGCTCGAGCCGACCACGGGCTCGGACGAGTTCGTGGGCTTCGCGATCGTCATCGCTGAGGAGCGAGTCGGCACCGTCGCGCTGCGCCCGGAAGGCCGGGGGGCTGGATCGATCCGGTGGAACGTCGGTCACGACAACCTCGGGATCGCGATCCGCGCCATTCGACTCGCCATCGACCACGCCTTCGACGGCCTCGGCTGGACCCGCGTCGAGGCGCGCATCCCCGTCGATCGCGATGACGACATCCGCGCTGCGTCGATCGCCGGGCTCCGCCGCGAAGGCATCACCCGAGGCGGCGGCGCCAACCCGGATCGCGTCCTGCTCGCGCGGCTCGTCGACGATCCTCCACCGTTCAGCCGCGATGGCTTCATCGCCATCCTCAACGCCGGGCTGCCCACCAAACGCATCATCAGCCAAGGGCTGCTCCGTGACGAGCAGGGTCGCGTGCTGCTCTGCGAGCTGACGTACAAGCAGGAGTGGGACCTGCCGGGCGGTGTCGTCGAGGTCGGGGAAGCGCCGGCACTGGGCCTCGTGCGCGAGCTCCAGGAGGAGCTCGGCATCACGGTCGAGGTGCACGGTCTGATCACGGTCAACTGGTTGCCCGCATGGCGCGGCTGGGACGACGCCTGCATCTTCTTGTTCGACCTCGGCGTGGTCGACAGCTCGATCACCGAGGACATGGAGCTGCAGGTCACCGAGATCAAGGCGGTGCACTGGTGCGACCCGGAGACCGTGCGCGCCAGCGGGACCCTCGCTGCGATCGAGCTGCTCGACGCGGTCGAGCTGGGCGGAATGGCGCCGTACCGCGAAGCGCCGCTGCAGTCGTAGACGACTGGAAAGCAAGAATCCCCCGGAGCCGAAGCTCCGGGGGATCTTTACTGAACTAAATCAGTGGGTGAATCAGAGGGGACGGATGTTCGTCGCCTGCAGGCCCTTCTGGCCCTGCTCGACGTCGAATTCGACCTTCTGGTTCTCGTCCAGCGAGCGGTAGCCGCTCGTGGCGATCGCGCTGAAGTGCGCGAATACGTCTTCGCTGCCGTCATCGGGGGCGATGAATCCAAAGCCCTTGTCAGCGTTGAACCACTTGACGGTTCCTGTTGCCATGTTCTTACTCCTATTAGCGAGCTAGTCACTCACGCGTTTCGCGAGCGACTTCGCCACACACATTCAACCTTCGAGGAACAAGACACCTTTTACGGAAACCAGATTCATTCGTACGGCCCAACGTTGTGCAACTGATGAAAAGTGTACCGGGTTTCGCCGACAAATGCGCCTTGCGCGCTACGCCGTCTTCGCGTCGGTTATCGCCTTCTGCAGGGCGGCAGGTGTCGGCGCCTCAACCTTCTTGCCAGCGACGTAGACCGTCGGAGTGCTGTTGACGCCGCGGTCCCGGCCTGCCGCCGTGGACTTGTTGACCCACGGGACGAACCTCTCCGTGAGCACGCACGACTCGTCGACCTTGATCCCCGCCGCCGTGAACGAGTCGAAGAGCTCTTGGTTCTCCGGGCCCATCGTCCCTTCCTTGGGCTGGTTGGCGTAGAGGTAGTCGTGGGCCTTCACGTACTCGGTCACGCCACCGGAGTCCAGGGCGCACATTGCGACGCTGGTCGAGCGGTGAGAGTACTCGTTCGGGCTGCCGCCGTTCTCGTCAAGGAAGGAGAAGGGGCGGTAGGTGACCGTGATCGCGCCGCTCTTGACCTGATCCTTGAGGAACGCGTTGCTCTGCTGCTCGAACTGCAGGCAGGCAGGGCACTGGAAGTCTTCGTACAGCTCGACCGAAACCGGTTTCGTGTCAGCCGGGACGGTGCCACCGGCATCCTCGGCGGTGTAGACGATGCCGAAGTCGTCGGTGGCGCCCTTGGGGTTGATGACCTTGGTCTCAGCCTTGCGGTCGTCACTCGCACTCTTCACTGCGTATCCACCAACGGCAATCAGGGCGACGACCACCAGGACGATGGCGACGGAGATCAGGTTGCGCTGCTTGCGATCTGCCTTCTCCCGCTCCTTGCGCATCTGCTCGGCACGGGCGGCGCGCTCTTGACGTTCGTTTGCCACGTAAGTCTCCTGGTTCCGGGCGGGTCACGAGGACCAACGCGGTGCGGTGGTGGAAGGTTCCATGAGACCTTATCTGGCGCGCCACAAGGCCGTGCTCGGAGTGCCCAGTCTGCGAAGGCAAGTAAGGTGCACGACGTGAATGACAAGCTGGTGTGGATCGACTGCGAGATGACCGGACTGAACCTCGAGACCGATGCCTTGGTCGAGGTGGCGGCGCTGGTCACCGACTACGAGCTCAACGTGCTCGGCGATGGAGTCGACCTCATCATCAAGCCGCCGGCCGAGGCGCTCGACCAGATGGACGACTTCGTACGGAACATGCACACCAGCTCCGGACTCCTGACCGAGCTGGACGCCGGGCTCACGCTCCGTGAGGCGGAGGAGCGCGTGCTCGACTACATCCGCCAGCACGTCAAGGAGCCGCGCAAGGCTCCGCTCGCCGGCAACACGATCGGCACCGACCGCATGTTCCTGGCCCGCGACATGGTCGAGCTCGAGACCTGGATGCACTATCGCGTCGTCGACGTCTCCTCGATCAAAGAGCTCACTCGACAGTGGTACCCGCGGGCCTACTTCGCCGCCCCGGCGAAGCTGGGGCACCACCGCGCACTGGTTGACATCCAGGAGAGCATCGAGGAGCTCAAGTACTACCGGGGAGCCGTGTTCGTGCCGCAGCCCGGCCCCGAGACCGACGCCGCCAAGGCCATCGCGGCCGAGGTTGCCGGATCAGTGACGGGCGCGTCCTAGAGACCGACTGCCCTGCGTTAGACTTCCTGCTGCCGTGTCGGGCGCATGCCCGGCACGCGTGGTGGGCGTAGCTCAGTTGGTAGAGCACCGGCTTGTGGTGCCGGTGGCCGCGGGTTCAAGTCCCGTCGTCCACCCCACACGAAACGCGGAACTCGCGCCAGCGAGGTCCGCGTTTCGTCATTCGGGGAGGACGGACGCAGAACCCGGGAGCGGTGGGCACCCCCTGCACGGAGCGAAGCGGAGTGCTGGAGACGGACTCAGCCCGTGCGGAGCTCGATGTCGCCGCTGACTGATGTCGCGCGCACGAAGCCCTGGCCGGCCTCGTCGGACTCGAGAGCAGAGTCGACACTGCCCGACTTCGACTCGGTCATGACGGCGTACGTGCGCTTGCCCGCGGGGATCGAGGCGGTGATGTCGCCCGACTTCGTGAGCGCCTTGAACGCGAACGGTTGCTTGGCGAACGATGCGACCACGTCGCCGGAGCTCGACTCAGCAGAGAACTCGTCGACCGTGAGGCCGCCGACCCGGATGTCTCCGGATGAGGTGGCCACCGTCAGGACGGTCTGGACCACGGCATCCGCGGTGACGTCGCCTGACGTCGTGTTGATCACGACCGGAATGCCCTTGGGCACCGACACGACCAACGACACTCCGCAACCCGGCGACAACCAGGCCTGGCAACCGGAGATGACCTTGATCTCGTCACCCTTGCGACCGATCAGGAAGTCCGTCTTGCGCAAACCGCTCGTGACACGGGACGTCACCTTGACCACGTCGTCGGCACCCGCGACGACCCTGATGTCGGCGCTGGTCGCGTTGACCACGATCTGCGGGGAGTCGCCGAGCTCGATGATGCGCGTCGAGGCCTTGGTGTCCTTCATCAGGATCGAGACCCCGAGGACTGCGCCGGCGAACAAGCCGACGGTGACCAACGTCCCGATCACCGTGAGCAGGGTGCGCGAAGCCGGTGAGCGGACGTCGTAGTCCGCCACCATCTCGTCGGTCATCAGCCGCCAGCCTTGGCAGCGGGTGGTCGAGACAGGCACGACGTCCTCGGCACCCATGCGGGCGGCATCGGCGGTCTCGTCATCGGGCATCGTCTGGCTCTCGAGCTCTGCCTCGACGCGCTTGAGGTAGTGGTCAACCTCGTTGTCGCGTTGCGACGTGGTCCACCCGAGTACATCCCCCATGAGACCGGCAACTTCTGCGGCGACCTCGGTGCCCCGGTCGAACGTCTCGATCGAGATGCGCGTACGGCGGGCGATGGCGTCGTCGAGGTGACGGGCACCCTCGTGGCTCGCGGCGTAGACGATCTCGGCACGGAGGTAGTCGTCGGCGCCGGTGAGGGGCTTGCCCAGATCAGGCTTCTCGGCGATCAGGTCGAGCAGCTCAGTGATCAGTGAACCGTAGCGATGGAGCAGGTGCTCGATGCGGCCGATGCCGAGCCCGCTCGACGCGGCGAGCATCTGGCGCTGGTTCCACACGGCTTCGAAGCCGTCCGCTCCGAGCAGTGGCACGTCCTCGGTGCAGCATGGCGGGGTGATGCGATCGAGGCTGCTGGACATGCCGTGCACCGCAGCGTCGATGGCGTCCTTGGCCATGATCCGGTAGGTCGTGTACTTGCCGCCCGCGATGACCACCAACCCCTTGACGCTGGTACCGACGGCGTGCTCGCGCGACAGCTTGCTCGTCGCCTCGTCCTCGCCTGCGAGCAACGGACGCAGACCGGCATACACGCCGACGATGTCCTCGTGCGTCAGCGAGGTGACCAGCACCTTGTTGACGTGCTTGAGGAGGTAGTCGATGTCGCTGCGGCTGGCCGCCGGATGGTCCTTCGACAGCTCCCAGTCGGTGTCGGTGGTGCCGATGATCCAGAGCCGTCCCCATGGGATCACGAATAGCACCGACTTCTCGGTCCGAAGGATCAGGCCCGAGTCGCCGCGGATGCGGTCGCGCGGGACGACGATGTGGATGCCCTTGCTGGCACGTACGTGGAACTGGCCACGTTCGCCGGCGAAGGACTGCGTCTCGTCGGTCCACACACCGGTGGCGTTGACGACCTGCTTGGCGAGGATGTCGAACTCCTTGCCGGACTCGAGATCCTTGACCTTCGCGCCGGTGACCCGATCACCCTCACGCAGCAGACCGATGACACGGGTGCGGCTCGCGATGTGTGCGCCGTACGCGGCCGCCGTACGAGACAGGAACATCGTGTGACGCGCATCGTCGACCTGCCCGTCGTAGTAGTGCAGGGCGCCGATCAGCGCGTCCTTCTTGAGCGCCGGCATCATGCGCAGGGCGCCCCGGCGGGTCAGGTGACGATGGTGCGGCACGCCACGGGAGCGGCCGGAGAGCACCGCCATCGAGTCGTAGAGCAGGACGCCGGAACCGGCGTAGACGCGCTCCCAGAGACGGCGGGTCAGCGGGTAGAGGAATGGCACAGGATGTACGAGGTGGGGTGCGAGCTTGTCGAGCAGCAGGCTGCGTTCGCCGAGCGCCTCCGCGACGAGACGGAAGTCAAGCATCTCGAGGTAGCGGAGACCCCCGTGGACCAGCTTGCTGGAGCGGCTCGACGTACCGGAGGCGAAGTCGCGCGCGTCGACCAGTCCGACCGACAGACCACGGGTGGCGGCGTCGAGCGCGGCGCCTCCGCCGACCACTCCGGCACCGACGACAAGGACGTCGAGCGGCTGCGCAGCCATGGCGTCGAGCGCTGCTTGGCGATTGGCGGGTGACAGGGCTACGGAACGCATGTCGCTAGTCAATCAGGTGAGCAAATCAGCTGCTGGTGTCGACCCAGTCGAGGGTTCGGTCGACGGCTTTCTTCCACTGGGCGTGGCCGCTGGCGCGCTGTTCCTGCGTCGAGGTGGGCTCCCAGCGCTTGGACTCGTTCCAGTTGGCGACGAGCTCGTCGGTGTTGGCCCAGTAGCCAACCGCGAGGCCGGCGGCGTACGCGGCACCCAGTGCGGTCGTCTCGGCGACGACCGGACGACTCACCGTCACTCCCAGAACGTCGGCCTGGATCTGCATGCAGAGCTCGTTGAGCGTCACTCCCCCATCGACGCGCAGGACCTGCAGGTCGAGATCCGCGTCGGCAACCATGGCGTCGACGACATCACGACTCTGGTAGCAAATTGCCTCGAGGGCGGCACGGGCGATGTGCCCGGCGTTGTTGTAACGCGAGAGCCCGACGATCACGCCGCGGGCATCTGACCGCCAGTAGGGCGCGAACAAACCGGAGAACGCTGGCACGAAGCTGACTCCGCCATTGTCGTCGACACTGCCGGCGAGCTTCTCGGAGTCTGATGCCGCCTTGACGATGCCGAGCTGGTCGCGGAGCCACTGGATCGCCGAACCAGTCACGGCGATCGATCCCTCGAGCGCGTACACGGCCGGCGCATCGCCGAGCTTGTAGCCGACTGTCGTGATGAGCCCGTTCTTGGACTTCACGATCTCGGTACCGGTGTTGAGGACCAGGAAGTTGCCGGTGCCGTACGTGTTCTTGAGCTCGCCGGGCTCGAAGCAGACCTGGCCCACCAGGGCTGCGTGCTGGTCTCCGAGGTCACCGGCGAGTGGCACCTCTCCCTCGAAGGGTCCGTCGGCGAGCGTGTGACCGTAGACCTCCGACGACGACTTGATTGCCGGAAGCATCGCGCGCGGGATGTCGAACAGGGCCAGCAACTCGTCGTCCCAGTCGAGGGACTCGAGGTCCATCAGCATGGTCCGGCTGGCATTCGTCACGTCTGTGATGTGCTGACCGCCGTCCGGCCCCCCCGTCAGCCACCAGAGCAGCCAGCTGTCGGTGTTGCCGAAGATCGCGTGGCCGGCTTCGGCGTCAGCCCGAACGCCATCAACGTTCTCGAGGATCCACTGGATCTTGCCGCCGGAGAAGTACGGGGCGGGGGGCAGCCCGGCCCTGTCGCGGATCAGATCGCCCTTGCCGTTGGCGTCCAGCGCTGAGGCGATCTTGTCGGTGCGGGTGTCCTGCCAGACGATCGCGTTGTAGTAGGGCTCACCGGTGCGCTGGTCCCACACGACCGTCGTCTCACGCTGGTTGGTCACGCCAACCGCCGCGAGGTTCTCGGCCGAGATGCCGGCCTTGGCCATGGCGGCGGCGATGACCTCCTGCGTGCACTCCCAGATCTCGCTGGCATCGTGCTCGACCCAGCCTGCGCGCGGCAGGATCTGCTCATGCTCCAGCTGGTGCCTGGCCACTTCATGACCGTCGTGGTCGAAGATCATGAAGCGTGTGCTGGTCGTGCCCTGGTCGATCGCGCCGACGTACATCTTTACTGCCATGCGCGAGAGCCTAGCCACATGCAACAGGCCGCTCTGCAGTCCATGGACGCGCATTGACAAACGCAACCAAAAGGCTGACGGTCAAGCCGAATGAAGTCGGCCCACGTTGCATGGGCTGTCATGCCTACGACGTCCCATGCGGAGAGCGCAACTAAACGATTTCGCCGTGCACGTCAGCGTGCGGAACGGTCGGGATCGTGCCGAGCTTGCCCTTCTGGAAGTCTTCGAACGCCTGGAGCACTTCTGCCTTGGTGTTCATGACGAACGGGCCGGCAAATGCCATCGGCTCCCGGATCGGCAGACCGCCGAGCAGCACGACCTCGAGCGCCGGGTGGCGCGACTCCTGCTGCTGGTCGGCGCCGACCGTGATGGTCTCGCCGTGACCGAGCACGGCGAGCTGGCCGGACGAGATCGGGCGACGATCGCGACCGACGTACCCGTGACCGCCGAGCACGTAGACGAGCGCATTGAAGTCGGTGCGCCACGGCACCGTCATCTCGGCGCCCGGCAGAACGGTGGCGTGCACCATCGTCATCGGCGTGTGGGTGCTGCCGGGGCCCCTGACCGAGTCGACCTCACCGGCGATGACACGCAGCAACGCGCCCGCGTCTGGCGTGGAGGCCAGTCCGACGTCGTCGCGACTGATGTCCTGGTAGTGCGGGGGCAGCCACTTGTCGGCCCTGGGCAGGTTGACCCAGAGCTGCAGCCCGTGGAACACGCCACCCTTGACGACGAGCCATTCGGGCGGGGTCTCGATGTGCAGGAGTCCGCTGCCTGCGGTCATCCACTGAGTGTCGCCGTCGGTGATCGATCCGCCGCCGCCGTGGGTGTCCTGGTGGTCCATGACGCCGTCGATCATGTAGGTCACGGTCTCGAAGCCACGGTGCGGGTGCCACGGGGTGCCCTTGGGCTCGCCGGGTGCGTACTCGACCTCGCCCATCTGGTCCATGTGGATGAAGGGGTCGAGCAGTGCCGGATCGACGCCCGCAAACGCGCGGTGCACGGGGAAACCCTCGCCTTCGAAGCCACGTGGCGCCGTCGTCACGCTGACGGGCGCACGGTCCTCGTCCTGCGTCGGCGCGGCGATCACGCGCGGTAGAACGGTCCAGTCGGCAACGGTCACGGCGGGCATGGTCACTCCTCGGTCTTGGTGAGTCCAGCATACCTCTCGATAGTTCAATGTTCAACTACTTGTTCGACCTTTGGCGGATGTGTTCTGTCGCACACCCTCACTACGCTGCCGAGCATGACTCAATCAGCTGCGATCCAGGCGCGAGGTCTGGTCAAGAAGTACGGCGATGTCACGGCGCTCGACGGCGTCGACATCTCCGTGCCCACCGGATCTGTCCTAGGGCTGCTCGGCCCCAACGGCGCCGGCAAGACGACCATCGTGCGCATCCTCACCACCCTGCTTCGCCCCGATGCCGGCACGGCCGAGGTCGCCGGCGTCGACGTGCTCACCAACCCGAGGGACGTGCGGCGCAATCTCGGGCTGTCCGGCCAGTACGCCGCAGTCGACGAGTACCTCACGGGCTTCGAAAACCTCGACATGATCGGTCGGCTCTACCACCTCGGACGCAGCAAGAGCCGCGAACGGGCTCGTGAGCTGCTCGCGCAATTCAATCTCGAAGATGCTGCCGACCGCCCCGCCAAGACCTACTCGGGCGGCATGCGCAGGCGTCTCGACCTCGCCGGCGCACTGGTCGCCGCTCCTCCGGTGCTGTTCCTCGACGAGCCGACCACGGGCCTCGATCCCCGCAGCCGCACCGAGATGTGGGCGGTCCTGCAGGGTCTCGTGTCGGGCGGCACCACGCTGCTGCTCACGACGCAATACCTCGAAGAGGCCGATCTGCTGGCCGATGACATCGTCGTGATCGACCACGGCAGGATCATCGCCCAGGGCACCGCCGACCAGCTCAAGTCGCAGGTCGGCGGCGAACGCGTCGAGGTCACGGTCAGCGATGGCGCCGACCTAGACCGCACGGCCAAGATGCTGACCCCTCTGGGCGTCTCCGCACCCGTTTTGTCCGAGCACCAGAAGAGCCTGCTCATGCCGGTCACGGGTGGGGTCGCCGTGCTCCGTCAGGCACTGCAGCTGCTCGACGACGCGGACATCAATGTCGATGACGCCGGGCTGCGCCGCCCGACCCTGGACGACGTGTTCCTGACCCTCACCGGACATACCGCCGTCGACGAAGACACGACGACTGAACAGGAAGTAACAGCATGAGTGCCCTCGAAGTGTTCGGTGACGCAGCTGTCGTCGCCAAGCGCAACCTGATCAAGATCAAGCGCGTCCCCGACCTGCTGGTCTTCACGACGCTGTCACCGATCATGTTCGTTCTGCTGTTCGCGTACGTGTTCGGCGGAGCGATCGACCAGCAGGGCGGGGGCGAGGGCTACCGCGAGTTCCTGATCGCCGGCATCTTCGCGCAGACCGTGATCTTCGGAGCAACCATCACCGGTGCAGGACTGGCCGAGGACGTGCAGAAGGGCATCATCGACCGCTTCCGGTCATTGCCGATGTCGCCGTCAGCCGTGCTTGCCGGCCGTACGTTGTCCGATGTCGTCAACAACCTCATCGTGCTGTTCGTGATGAGCGTGACGGGGCTGCTTGTCGGCTGGCGCATTCGCACCTCGTTCTTCGAGGCAGCGTGGGGGTTCATCCTGCTGCTGATCTTCGCGTACGCCATCTCGTGGGTCATGGCATGGGTTGGCTTGCTGGTGCCGAGCCCGGAGGTGGTCAACAACGCCTCGTTCATCATCATCTTCCCGCTGACGTTCATCGCCAACACCTTCGTGCCGCTCGACACACTGCCCGGACCGCTCAAGGCGTTCGCCGAGTGGAATCCGGTGTCGGCGGTGACCCAGGCTGCTCGCAACCTGTTCGGCAACGGTGATCCCAACCCCAATGCGCCCGATCCCACGGCCTGGCCACTGGTCCATCCGGAGGTCTACACGTTGATCTGGGCAGCAGTGGTGCTGCTGATCTTCGTACCCTTGGCCAATGCCCAGTACCGGCGGTCGACCAGCCGCTGATCAGCTCGTCTCCGCAGTGCGAGCTGCGCTGCGCGAGGCGGCTGATCCGGCCCGGGCGCCGGACATGCAGGTCTACATGAGGTCGGCCATGCCCTACCTCGGCGTTCGGGTCCCCGACGCGCGCCGGATCACTCAATCCGTGGTCGCGGCTCAGCCGCTCAGCGATCTCGACGAGCTCGAATTCGCTGCGCGCACGCTGTGGGACCAGGCGGCCTACCGCGAGGAGCGCTACGCCGCCACAGCGTTGACCGGTCTCCCGATGGCCAAGGGCCAGCTCTCGCTGCTGCCCCTGCACGAGCACATGGCCGAGACGGGAGCGTGGTGGGACCACGTCGACGAGATTGCGCATCGCATCGCCGACCTGCTCGACGCGCAACCGCACGAGACGTCGACAGCCGTACGTCGGTGGATCACGTCAGATGACATGTGGCTGCGACGCCTGTCCATCCTGAGCCAGCTGGGCCGACGCGAGCGACTCGACCCCGACCTCCTCACCGAGGCGATCGAGCCCAACATGGGCGACACTGAGTTCTTCATCCGCAAGGCGATCGGGTGGGCACTGCGCGAATACGCCAAGATCGAACCCGGCTGGGTGCGCACGTTCGTCGCAGAGCGCGACGATCAGCTGAGCGGACTGTCGAAACGGGAGGCGTTGAAACATGTCTGATGAGACGGGGTCGCGTATGCCGGGGGCCAACGAGACGTGCGATGTGGTGATCGTCGGCGGAGGCCACAACGCCCTCGTGGCCGCGACCTATCTGGCGCGCGCCGGCCAGTCCGTCATGATCCTCGAAAGACTCCCCCACGTCGGCGGAGCAGCGATCAGCGCGCCCGTGTTCGACGGCTTGGATGCCCGGCTGTCGCGCTACTCCTATCTCGTCAGCCTGATGCCGCAGCAGCTCATCACCGAGCTCGGCCTCGAGCTGGAGCTTCGCTCGCGCGACACCGCCTCCTACACGCCGTATGACGGTGGGGGCCTGTTGATCGAGACGACAGAGGGCGAGGCGACCCGGGAGTCATTTCGCAGTCTCACCGGCTCAGACGATGAATATGCGCACTGGAAGGCGTTCTACGACGAGGTGGCCACCGTCGCCGACGCCATCGCGCCGACACTGCTGTCGCCGCTGCCCCATGTGGGCGACCTTCGCGACAAGGTCGAGATGGCGATCTGGACCGACTTGATCGACGAGCCTCTCGGCTCCGCGATCGAGCGCCGCTTCGCTCACGACCTCGTACGTGGTGTCGTGGCCACCGACGCCCTGATCGGCACCTTCGCGTCGCTGCACGATCGGTCCTTGATCCAGAACCGCTGTTTCCTCTACCACCTGATCGGCAACGGAACGGGTGAGTGGCGAGTGCCGGTGGGAGGTATGGGCGCCGTCACCGCGGAGCTCGAGCGAGTCGCCCGCGAGGCGGGAGTCAACATCCGCACCAACAGCGAGGTCGAAGGCATCATCGCCCACCCCGACGGCACGACCGTCACCGGCGACGGTTTCGCGATCGATGCGTCATGGCTGCTGAGCGGCGTCGCACCGTACGTCCTGGCGCAGCTGCTCGGTGAGTCTGCGCCGGCGAAACCGTCTGGCTCGCAGTTCAAGATCAACCTGCTGGTGTCACGGCTCCCGGCGCTCAGGTCGGGCATCGATCCTGCGATCGCCTTCGCCGGCACGTTCCACCTGGGTGAATCCATGACCGAGCTCGAGTCAGCATGGGCGGCTGCCGCAGCTGGCAGCCTTCCAGAGGCAGCCTCGGGCGAGCTCTACTGTCACACGCTGACTGACCGTTCGATCCTCGGCGATGACCTCGCCACCTCCGGGGCCCAGACCTTGACCTATTTCGGGCTGCACACGCCGTACGAGGTGCTGGCGGACGACGCCGCGGCGGCTCGCGCATACGACCAGTTCCTCGCCGCGTTCAACCGGCATCTCGCCGAGCCGATCGAGCCGCTCATCCTCGGGGTCGAGCACAAGACACCGGCTCAGATAGAGGAGGCACTCGGCATGCCGGGTGGCCACATCTTCCATGGCGACCTCGGGTGGCCCTGGCTCGAGGAAGATGAAAAGCCGCGCAACCCTGCGGAGCGTTGGGGCGTCGCGACGGCCCATCCGCGCGTGTTGCTGTGCGGCAGCGGGGCCCGGCGTGGCGGCGCTGTCAGCGGCATCGGGGGCCACAACGCAGCGCACGCCATCCTTGAGCGCTAACGCTTCCGCCGGCCGATTATGGGAGGGCCCTGATCGGCTGATAACGTTGCACCCGCTTCGCGGCATTAGCTCAATTGGCAGAGCAGCTGACTCTTAATCAGCGGGTTCGGGGTTCGAGTCCCTGATGCCGCACTGCGAAGGCCTCATTCCTCGCCGAATGGGGCCTTTGCTCATTCCTACAAGATGCCAGACGCCCCGCGAGCGATAGTCTCTCGGCTCATGGGCCTCTCCTTGCATCCGTCCCACGTACGACGCTATCTCGAGATCGGCCGTCTTCTCATCAAGTACGGTCGATCAGACCTGGTGCGAGACCTCGACATCGACGGACTCGGTCAAGATGAGTACGACGCCCCGGCGTGCGAAGACGCAACACAGCTTGCCGCCGACCTCGAGGCGCTCGGCCCCACGTTCATCAAGCTCGGCCAGTTGTTGTCCACGCGGGTCGACCTACTGCCTGAGGCTTACACGGACGCGCTCTCTCGCCTGCAGGACGATGTCGCACCGTTCGACTACGAATCGGTCGAGCAGGTGATTGCCGATGAGCTCGGGGTCGACATTTCCCACGCATTCGCCTCGTTCGACTCGACCCCGCTGGCTGCCGCGTCACTGGCTCAAGTTCACCGAGCAACACTTCACAGCGGCAGGGAAGTCGTCGTCAAGGTTCAGCGGCCAGGCATCCGCAAGCAGATCGCAGACGACATGGGAGCGCTGGGCGAACTCGCAGCCTTCGCTGATGCCCACACTGACGCCGGGCGGACCTTTGGTCTGTCAGAGCTTCTCGAGCAATTCCGCAGGGCACTGTTCGCGGAGCTGGACTACACGCAGGAAGCTCGAAACCTGACCACCCTCCGACGCATTGTCGCGCCGTGGCCGCGCTTGGTCGTGCCGGAGCCTGTCGCGGACTACAGCACCGGTCGAGTTCTCACCATGGATCACCTCGATGGCCGGAAAGTCACTGACCTGAGCCCGGTCGCGCGTACCGAGCTGGACTGCGAGCCGCTGGTCAAGGATCTGTTCAGGGCATATTTGGAGCAGATCCTCGCCGAGGGGTTCTTCCATGCGGATCCACACCCCGGCAACGTTCTGCTCATGTCCGGCGACCGCCTCGCCCTGATCGATCTGGGGATGGTGGGCAGACTCTCTGTCAGCGTGCGGGACAAGGTGGTGAAATTGCTACTGGCGGTGAGCGATGGCAACGGGGACGCAGCCGCCGACGCCCTCGTGACCCTCGGCAGCCCACGCGATGATTTCGATCGAGACACGTTCCACAGGGCGATGGGCGAACTGGTGCAACGGAGTGTGGAACTGGGCAGCGACCTCGAAGCGGGACACGTGGTGCTCCAGATGACCCGCGTTGCCAGCCAGTGCGGTATGCGACCTCCACCAGAACTCGCTCTCGTCGGCAAGGCGCTGCTCAACCTCGACCAGGTCGCCACCAACCTCGACCCGACATTCGCGCCCGCTGATGCACTGAGGCGCGACGTCGCCGCGATCATGCAGACCCAGATGACCGCTTCACCGGGAGGGATCCTGGCGGCGGCACTGGAGGCACGCGACTTCACCGTCCAGCTACCCGGACGCATCAACGGTGTCATGGACGCGGTTGCTGGGGGCAAATTCGAGCTGAAGGTCGATGCTCTCGATGAGCCGCGACTGCTCGCGGTTCTCCAACGACTCGCCAACCGCCTGACCACCGGATTGGTGCTCGCGTCCTTGGTCGTTGGCGCCGCCTTGATGATGCAGATCCCGACCAAGTCACAAATTCTGGGCTACCCGAGCATCGCGATGATCTGCTTCGCTCTGGCTGCCACGGGTGCAGTGGCGCTCGTCGTCTCGGTCATCGTGGCCGATCGTCGCATCTCCGCCACCGTGCGTCGTGAGCGCAAGACGCGACGTTAGCCGACAACACATCGGCATCCCAGGTGAGCTGGATGCGCATGCCGACGGAAACGAGGCTCACATGAACGGGCACGCCGACTTGATTGTGCAGCTCGACGTCGACAGGCACGCAGCGCAGGAGCTGCTCGCCCAGCTGCGCCGCGACTTCGGCAACATGGTTGACGCGTCGGCCGACTCCAACGCCGACGATGAGCATGATCCCGAGGGCTCGACCATTGCGTTCGAGCGCGCACAGGTTGTCGCACTCATCGACCAGACCGCGCAGCGGCTGACCGAGATCGAGGCGGCCCAGGCTCGGCTCGTCGACGGGACCTACGGCATCTGCGAGGTGTGCGGGGAGCCGATCGCCGCCGGACGCCTCGAGGCGCGGCCCACGGCACGTACGTGCGTGGACCACGCCTGAGCGTCGATCAGGCTTCGCTCTCGTCGAGCGCTGCCGCGACCCGGCGGTGCGCCTCCCAGATCTCCTCGGGCAGGTTGTCGAACTGCCGGAGGTGTTCCTCGCGGTAACCCATCTCCTGACGCCAGCGCGCGACGTCGATCGACAGGATCGTCTTGAGGTCCTCGGGTGAGGTGTCCATGCCTTCGAGGTTGAGCTCTTCCTCGGTCGGGATGATCCCGACCGGGGTCTGGCGGCCCGTGACCTCGCCGTTCTTGAGCTGCAACAGCCACAGGAGCGGACGGAGGTTGTCGCGGTAGCCGTGCCAGAGGAAGTGTCCGTCCTCGGGGTCGCGCTGGAACCAGTTGACGTGCGCGAAGATCGGCTGGTCCTTGGCGGCGCCGACGATCTTGAGATAGTGCGCGGCGTAGTCGCCCTCGCCGTACGCCATGAACGGACGGTTGGACATCGGGTCGTAGCGCAGCACACCCTCCTTGCCCTCGGCAGCCGAGGTGGCCTCCGCGCCAAGGGTGAGTCCGTCGTAGACGCCCTCGGCCAGGTCGTGGATGGCCCGGATCAGCGGCTCGCGGTCGCGCGTACGACCGCCGAAGATGATCGCGTCGATCGGGACACCGGCCGCAGCGTTGTAGTCGCTCGCGATGTTGGGGACGTTGTCGAGAGTCGTGGTGAAACGGCTGTTGGGGTGCGCCCACGGCGAGTCGTTGCCGGGCTCGCGGTCGGCGATCGGGGCACCGGTCCAGTCGAGCCAGCCGGTCGGGTCGGCCGGCGGCTCCGGCGTGCGACCCTCCCACCACACCTCACGTGTCGTGGGGTTGTAGGCGATGTTGGTGAAGATCGCGTTCGTGCCGGGTGCGATCGACTGCAGCGCCGTGGGGTTGGTGACCTCATTGGTGTCCTTGGCGACGCCGAAGACGCCGTACTCCGGGTTCATTCCGTAGAGCTTCCCGCTGGCCTCGTCGACCCACAGCCACGCGATGTCATCACCGTAGAAGGAGACGTGATAGCGATCGCCGAGAGCGTCGGGAGCGAGCATCATCGCGAGGTTGGTCTTGCCGGAGGCGCTCGGGAAGCCACCACAGATGTGGTAGTCCTTGCCGGTCTCCCTGTCGTGGATGCCGATCAGCATGTACTGCTCAGCGAGGAACTTGCCCGACGCCCAACCGTCGTACGCCGCTTGGCGAAGTCCATGGGCGATCTTGCCGAGCAGGGCGTTTCCGCCGTAGGACGAGCCGAAGTGCAGGATTGTCCGCTCATCGGCGACGGTGACGAAATAGCGCTGGTCCTCAGGTGTGCCCTGGCCGAGATTCTCCAGGTCCCCGGTCACATGGACGGCGCGGACAAACTGGTTGGGGTCGTCGAGGTTCTCGAGGAACTCGACGCCCACGCGGGCCATCCGGATCATGTGAAGCACGACGGTGCGGGCATCGGTCAGCTCGACACCCGTCGCGTACGGCGCGAGAGCGTTGCCCGGAGGTGCCATCAGATAGGGGATGACGTACATCGTCTTGCCCTCGGATGCGCCGCGCATGCGCTCCTCGAGCATCGGCGTCATCTCCGAGGCCGGGCGCCAGTTGTTGTAGACGCCCTGGTCCTTGGGATCGCTGGTCGCGACGATTGTCCGCTCCTCCGAGCGGGCGGTGTCCTTGACGTAGCTGCGCGAGTAGTAGAGGCCCTCCCCCGCTGGTTCGAGCTCACCTGCCTCGAGGGCCTCGGCGATCAGACGCGCATCATCGGCCGCGGTCACGACTTCGACCCGGGCGGCACCCGTCAGCTCGGCCCAGTAGCGCACGTAGTCACGAACGTGGGGATTGGTGACGCCTGCCGCGTCCAGAGTTGCCGCTAGATCTTCCATGCTCAATTGTGCCCTCTCGCACTTGATCCGGGATTCGCCGATGTACCAAGTTAAGGCGGAGCACTTTCGACCTCGCGACCACCCCATTCAAAGTGAGGATTCAATCAATCCGGTCGATCGACAAGATCGCAACCCGCGACGACAGCCAGTCGACCATCGGACCCAGCAGGAAGATCACCATGATCGTGCCCGGCCCGATCGCCGCACCGCACAACCAGCCGAGCAACGCGCCCCCGCCCTGCACGGCGCTGTAGCTCCACTTGAACGGGATCGGCGGATCGAACGCCAGGGCAGCGGCCTCGGTCGGTCCGGCGCCCGCATCGACGGCGAGATAACCGGCGACGCCCACCGCGACGACGGGAAACGAGAGCACGAGCAGGGCGACCCGTACGCCCAGGTGGTCCGGCTCGGGGAAGGCGTCGAGCAACGCCGAGATCACGAGGCCGACGACAATCGGCTGGGTGATCGTCCCCAGTCCCGGCTTGAGGCCACGGGACCACGCCATCGCAACGAGCAGGATGCCGACGACCAGGTTGACGACCCAGAACTTCACGTCGAGGGCGATCGAGAACCCGTTGATCATCGTCGAGTAGCCGTCGGAGCCGAGCGCCGCGATCAACAGCATGGCGACCCCCACGGCAAGGATCACACAGGAGACGACCAGTCGTACGAGCTGTGACACCACGACCACGATCCTCGCACCCCCTTCGTACCGATTCTCGACACTGCGTGCCGTCAGGGAGACGAGTTTCGTCCCAACCCTTGCTAGTTGCTGATTGACAGCTCATCTGCGTCGACCTTGCGGTCCACCGTCACGGTGTCACCGTCTCGTACGTCGCCGGCGAGCAGCATCCGTGCCAGCTTGTCGCCGATGGACTGCTGCACGAGCCTGCGCAGCGGACGGGCTCCGTACGCCGGATCCCAGCCAGTGAGAGCGAGCCACTCTCGGGCAGCGGGCGTGACGTCAAGCGCGATCCGACGAGCATCGAGCCGCTTGGCCAACGAGGCGACTTGGAGGTCGACGATGTGGGCCAGCTCGTCAGTGCCGAGGGCGTCGAACATCACGATCTCATCGAGACGGTTGAGGAACTCAGGCTTGAACGACGCCTTGACCACACCCATCACGCTCTCGCGCTTGGTTGCGTCATCCAGGTCGGCGTCGGCAAGGAACGTCGAGCCGAGGTTGGACGTCAGGATCAGGATGACGTTGCGGAAGTCGACCGTTCGACCCTGCCCGTCTGTCAACCGTCCGTCGTCGAGCACCTGCAGCAGGATGTCGAAGACCTCCGGGTGTGCCTTCTCGACCTCGTCGAGCAGCACGACCGAATAGGGTCGGCGTCGGACTGCCTCGGTGAGCTGGCCGCCCTCGTCGTAGCCGACGTAGCCGGGAGGCGCGCCGACGAGTCGGCTGACGCTGTGCTTCTCGGAGTACTCGCTCATGTCGATGCGGACGATCGCCCGTTCGTCGTCGAACAGGAACTCCGCCAGGGTCTTGGCCAACTCGGTCTTGCCGACACCCGTGGGGCCGAGGAACAGGAACGAACCCATCGGCCGGTCGGGGTCGGAGATGCCCGCGCGCGACCGACGTACGGCGTCCGACACCGCAGCGACGGCAGCCTTCTGGCCGATCAGCCGCTTGCCGAGCTCGTCCTCCATGCGCAGGAGCTTGCCGGTCTCACCTTCAAGAAGTCGGCCCGTGGGGATGCCGGTCCAGGAGGCAACGACTTCGGCGATGTCGTCGGCGCCCACCTCTTCGTGGACCATCGACTCGCCGTCGTGTGCCGCTTCTGCGGCCTGAGCTTCTTCGAGCTGCTTCTCCATGGCGGGGATCTCGCTGTAGAGCAGCCGGCTCGACGTCTCGAGGTCGCCCTCACGCTGAGCGCGTTCGGCTGCGCTGCGCACCTCGTCGATGCGCTCCTTGATCTCGCCCACCGCATTGAGGGCCTGCTTCTCACGTTCCCAGCGCGTCTCGAGGGCACGCAGTGCTTCCTTCTTGTCGGCGAGCTCCACCCGCAACTTGTCGAGACGCTCCTTGCTCGCCGCATCCGACTCCTTGTCGAGGTGCAGCTCCTCCATGCGCAGACGGTCGACCGCACGGCGGAGCTCGTCGATCTCGACGGGACTCGAGTCGATCTCCATGCGCAGCCGGCTGCTGGCCTCGTCGATCAGGTCGATGGCCTTGTCAGGCAGCTGGCGACCTGGGATGTAACGATCCGACAGTGTGGCTGCCGCGACCAGCGCGGCGTCCGAGATGGAAACCTTGTGATGCGCTTCGTAGCGCTCCTTGAGACCTCGCAGGATCGCGATGGTGTCTTCAGGACTCGGCTCGCCGACGAACACCTGCTGGAAGCGGCGCTCGAGGGCGGGATCCTTCTCGATGCGCTCTCGGTACTCGTCGAGTGTCGTGGCGCCGATCATGCGCAGCTCTCCTCGCGCGAGCATCGGCTTGAGCATGTTGCCGGCATCCATTGCGCCGTCGCCCCCAGCACCTGCGCCGACGACGGTGTGCAGCTCGTCGATGAACGTGATGACCTGGCCGTCTGACTCCTTGATCTCGGTCAGCACCGCCTTGAGTCGCTCCTCGAACTCGCCGCGATACTTGGCTCCGGCGACCATCGCAGCCAGGTCGAGCGAGATGAGCCGCCGACCACGCAGCGACTCGGGCACGTCGCCCGCAACGATGCGCTGCGCGAGGCCCTCGACGACGGCGGTCTTGCCGACGCCAGGCTCGCCGATCAGGACGGGGTTGTTCTTCGTACGGCGCGACAGCACCTGCACGACGCGCCGGATCTCGGCGTCGCGGCCGATGACGGGGTCGAGCTTGCCTTCGCGGGCCACCGCAGTCAGGTCGACGCCGTACTTCTCCAGCGACTGGTAGGTGTCCTCGGCATCGGCGCTGGTGACGCGGGCGTTGCCGCGAACGGCGGTGAAGGCCGACTGCAGGGAGTCAGCCGTCGCGCCGGCCTCGATCAGCAGCCGTCTTCGCCGGTGAGTCGACGGTCGCGATGCCCACGACCAGGTGCTCGGTCGAGACGAAGTCGTCGCCGAGCTGATCGGCGAGATCCTGAGCACGCTGCAGCACTTCGTGCGATGAACGGCTGAGCGACGGGTTCTGGACGTTGGCCCCTCGCGCGGAGGGCAGCGCATCCAGAGCGGACTTGAGTCCGCCGAGCACGCTCTGGGGGTCGACGCCTGAAGCCTGTACGAGGGGTGCAGCGGTGCCACCGTCCTGCGTCAACAGGGCGACGAGGAGGTGAGCAGGCTCAACCGAGGGGTGACCTGCGGCGGCGGCGGTTGAGATGGCGGTGCCGAGCGCCTGCTGGCTGCGCGTGGTGAACTTGGCAAGATCCATGTGAAATCCTCCTCATGTGTGGGGCGTCATCATGAACAACGTCGGCAAAGTTGAGTCCATTCCACTCAACTTTGAAAAAGTTCGCAACTTGCCCATGTGACCTCCGCCCTACCGTCACGCCGGGACCCATCTACATACTGAGGGGTCCCTTGTCCCGAGAGAGAAGTGAGTCGCGTGCGCAACCCTCGAGCGTTCCTCCGTCCCCTGGCCGTCGGAGCTCCGACGCCGGTCGCAGACATCCCGTTCCGACCCAGCCGGATGATCCACTTCTTCGACCCCAGCAATCCCAAGATGGCCGACAAGGTGCCCGACATCGCGACCAAGGTCGACATCATCCTGGGCAACCTCGAGGACGCCATCAAGACGGAGAACAAGGAAGCCGCTCGGCAGGGCCTCGTCGACATCGCCAAGAAGACTGACTTCGGCCAGACACAGCTCTGGACCCGGATCAACAGTCTTGACTCCCCGTGGGCGCTGGACGACCTCATCACCCTGGTGACCGAGATCGGCGACAAGCTCGACGTCGTCATGGTGCCCAAGGTGGAGGGCGCCCAGGACATCCACTACATCGACCGGATCCTCGCCCAGCTCGAAGCACGCGCCGGGCTGACGCGACCGATCCTCGTGCACGCGATCCTCGAGACCGCAGAGGGCATGACGAACGTCGAGGAGATCGCCGCCGCCAGCCCACGCATGCAGGGCATCTCGCTCGGTCCGGCCGACCTGGCCGCCAGCCGCCGCATGAAGACGACCCGCGTCGGTGGTGGTCATCCCGGCTACCTCGTACGCGAGGACCCGACGGGTGACGACCTCACCGAGGGGCGCACCACATACCAGCAGGACCTGTGGCACTACACGATCGCGCGGATGGTCGACGCCTGCGCCGCCAACGACATCCTGCCGTTCTACGGACCGTTCGGTGACATCAAGGACGTCGTCGCGTGCGAGGACCAGTTCCGCAACGCCTTCCTGCTCGGCTGCGTCGGGGCGTGGAGCCTGCACCCTGTGCAGATCGACATCGCCCGCAAGGTGTTCTCCCCCGACCCCGCCGACGTGGCTCACGCCAAGGAAGTCGTCGAGGCGATGGGTGACGGTTCCGGAGCCGTGATGATCAACGGCAAGATGGAGGATGACGCATCGTGCAAGCAGTGCATCGTCATGCTCGACCTCGCCAAGGCTCTCGCCGAACGAGACCCTGAGCTAGCCGCCGCCTACGACCTCTGAGGATCACCAGTGACTGAGCTTCGTCCCCGCCGTTCCGTCCTCTACATGCCGGGCGCCAACGAGCGCGCCCTCGAGAAGGCGAAGGGCATTGACGCCGATGCTCTGATCCTCGATCTCGAGGACGCCGTCTCGCCTGACTCCAAGATCGAGGCCCGCGACCGCGTGTGCGCCGCCGTGGCTTCAGGTGAGTACGGACACCGGGAGCTCGCGATCCGCGTCAACGGCATCGGCACCGAGTGGCACGAGTCCGATCTCGCCGCCGCAGCGGCAGCCGGCCCCGACGCCGTGCTGGTGCCCAAGGTCAACTCCGCCGCCGAGGTGCTCCAGCTCGTCAAGGCGCTCGAGCTCAACGGTGCACCGGCACACACCGCTCTCTGGGCCATGATCGAGACCCCTGTTGCTCTGCTTCACGCTGAGGAGATCTGCGCGGCGCACGAGCGACTCACCGTGATCGTCATGGGCACGAATGACGTGGTCAACGAGACGTACGGACTGCATGTCCCGGGTCGCAACCCCGTCGTGCTGACCTCGTTGTCGCTCTCCCTGCTGGCTGCCCGCGCTGCCGGCAAGGTGATCCTCGACGGCGTCTACAACGACGTCAAGAACTCTGAGGGCTTCGAAGCCGAGGCTCGTCAGGGCCGGGAGATGGGCTTCGACGGCAAGACGTTGATCCACCCCAGCCAGGTCGAGCCGGCCAACGCGGCGTTCGGGCCGTCCGACGACGAGATCGAGCACGCCAAGGCGATGATCTCCACGTTCGAGGAGGCCAAAGCCGCGGGTCAGGGCGTCGTGACGTTCAACGGCAAGATGGTCGAGGAGCTCCACGTACGCGATGCGCGTCGCATCCTCGCCTCCGCAGAAGCCATCGCCGCCCGCTAGGCGACGTCTGCGGTTTCCCATGAGGCCTTGGGATTTTGTTGCGCACCTCGCGCTACAGCGCTTGGTGCGTGACAAATACAAGAGGCCTCATGGGAAACCGACATCGCTTCTACCGGCTGCTGCGCAGCGAGTAGATGTTCGACTCGATGGACCTTTTGCGCTTCTGCAGGTTGCGACGCTGTCGCACCGACTCCAGGAGCACTGCTCGGTCGATCTCGGACAACTCATCCCAGGCGCGCTTGCCGCGGGCCTGTCGGGCTTCGAAGATTGCCACCGACTTCACCCCCTCTCCAACGGTTCCGTGGGTCGGTGAGGAGTGGTCGGTCTGGTTCTTAGCGGTTATGAGTCGTGTTTCGAGATTCGTGGTCATAGCGCGCCTCCTTTCGTGTGGATGGGTGGGTTGAACAGCGGTCGGACATACGAAAAAACCGCTTCAGATCAGCGATCCGAAGCGGCAGAAGTGCCAAGAAGTGATGACTACTTCAGGTGCACTGCTTCGGAGGTCGGACCGGCAAAGGACATGGCAAGTACGCGGCTGTCGATGCCGGTCGTTGCGGGGTTGATGTTCTTCATGGGTCCACCTCCTTCATCAGTTTCACGCTCGTTCGGAGCGGTTGTGCAAACGTAGCGCAGGGCTCGCGGAGTTGTCTAACCCTGCCGCCGTGTCGCGACCAGCAGGTCCGATTCCTGCTGGCCGCGACACGTTCGTGCTGGATCAGCCGAGCCTGAGAGCCCGGGAAATAGTGAAGAACAGGTCGGTCTGATCGGTCAGCCCCACCACATTTGCCGCCTGCGGACCGTAGCCGGCGATGCGCACCTGCGTTCCGGTGTGCTGCTGTGATCCACCCGCTGCCGCTGTCCCGTACGAGAGGGTCATCGGGCTGCCATCGGCCGTGAGCAAGGTCGCCGTGAGACCTGGCGTGTTGTTGCCCGCTTCGACGATCTGGCTGGTGTGACCATGGTCAGCCGTGACGACCACCAGGGTGTGGCGATCCTTCTTGGCGAACTTCAGCGCAGCCTGGAGAGCGGCGTCCATGTCAAGCGCTTCACCGATCTGTCCACACGCGTTGGCTGCGTGATCCTGCTTGTCGATGCTGGCGCCCTCGACCTGCAGGAAGAACCCCTTCTTGGTGCCCTTGTCGAGAAGCGAGATCGCCTTCGTGGTCATCTCCTTCAGCGACGGCTGCCCGGCCGGCTTGTCGCCGTTCGGGGTGCACTTGGCCGCGGGCGTCGTACCACCGGTCGGTGTTGCCGCGGGTCCGACCAGGTTGACCGGCAGATTGCCAGCACCGAACAGGCCGAGCAACGGCTTCTGCTGGTCGGCCTTGCTCACCGCCGCAAGCGCCGAGGCGTCATTGACCACGTTGTAGCCACGGTTCTTGGCCTGGTCGAGGAGCGTCAACCCTTTGTACTTGCCGGCGACTGCCTTCTCGTTGAACGTCGCTGCGCCTCCGCCCAGAGTGACGTCAGGGCGCGTGCCGATCAGCTGCTCGGTGATCGATCCCTTGCCGCCGTTCTCGAGCGCGGCCTCCGGACAGGACGCCGATGTCTTGACCGGTCCGTAGCAGGAACGCTGCGAGATGTGCGAGACCTGAACCGCAGGTGTTGCATCCTGCACTTCCGATGTCGTCACGTTTCCAGTCTTGTAGCCCTGGTCCTTGGCCAGCTCGAGCAAGGTCGGTTTCGCCTTGCCGCGGATGTCGACCGAGACGGCGTTGTCGTACGTCTTGGTGCCCGTCGCCCAAGCGGAACCGGTCGCAGCCGAGTCGGGCACGTAGTCGACCTTGCCCTCCTTGGTCAGCGAGTAGGTCGTGTAGTCACCGGTCAGCGGCAGCGCATCGATGCCGGGCAGCTTGCCGCCGGCGCCGTACGCGTAGTTGCGGGCCGAGGTGATCTCCGAGTCACCCATGCCGTCGCCTATGAACAAGATGACATTGTCAGCCCGGCCGCCGTCGACGGCGGCGCGTACCGCCTTGCTCTGGTCACCCGAATTGCGAGTCGCTCCCCCGAACACCGAGAGGTTCTTGCCCGCCCCGACAGCGCCGACCGCAGACGCCGCGACGATGGCACTGGCCATCGCGATGCCCACAGCTGTGCGCTTGCTTGATTTTCTCGTGAATGAGTTCATGCCTCCCAACCCATCGGATGGGCATGAACTGCCGACGAACGTCAGGTCAAGGTTCGCCGAACTCAATCAAATTCAAGTCGTTCGTCGATCTCGTCCCTGGTGTAGCCGCTGGCGTACAACAGATCGGCGGCCAGCGAACGTACTTGCGCGGCGATCGAGGCACTGTTCATCGTCATCGCCTCCGGCAATGCGGCTGATGCCATGCGTGCGGCCTCGACGAGCTCTTGACGCGCTTCGTCGAAAGCATCCTGCTGCGACAGGTCGTCGGCGAAGATGACGATCGCTCTGGCGAGCGCATCGATCGCGAGATCCATGTCCGGCGGTGGTGTCTCGCCATGACGCAGGAGCGCTGACACGCGTCGGGCCATCACGCGAGCATCACGTACGGCGTTGTCGAGGTCACGGACCGTGGCGACGTACGTCTCGACATGCTCCCGCTGCTTCCAGCGCATCGGCGCCATCCGCGCGATCTCGGTGACGTTCGCCGCGGTGGCCGTCATCGTGTCCACCCGAGGCTGCATCATGCGCGCTTCGTCGAGCGCGAGGTCGGCGAGTGACGCATCTTCAGTACGCAGCGCCTGTGCAGTACGGCTGAGGATGCCCGACAGTCGGGTCAGGAACTGTTGCACCTCGCGGTCGATGTCGCGCACCGGATTGCGCGGGATCAACAGAATCATCGCGAGGCCGAATGCGCCCCCGACCAGGGCATCGATGAACCGGGTCACGGCAGGGTTGGTGTTGCCTGCCACCGGGATGACCGTCGCGAGGAGCACCGACGAGGTCGCCGCCTGGGTCAGGGCAAGCCCCTTGAGGCCTACGAGAGTGCCGACGACCATCGTCAGCGCGACAACCAGGGCAAGCTGCCAGGTGCCGCGGCCAATCAGGAGGATGATCAGCTCACCCATCAGCACGCCGGTCGAGACCCCGAGCACGAGCTCGAACAACGTACGACCGCGCAGACCGGCACCAGCGATGAGCACGATGATCGCCGCGATGGGTGCGAAGAACGCCTGCCGGTGGTCCAGGACGTTGGTGGCGAAAAAATAGGCACCGGCGGTCGAGGCACTCAATCGCAGCAACAGCCGCCAACGTCGGCGCAGTGCTTGGAGCCGATCCTGCAGCGAGGCCTCGGGGCGAGGCAGGCGCAGGCGCCGCAGCGGTATGTCGCGCGCCGGGCTCATCGGTCTAGCGCAGGATGCGTCGAAGCAGTGCGAGCACGGCGACAACGGCTGCGATGCCGCCGATGACCGGTGCGATGGCCCCGAGCTTCGGCGAGCCGTCCGGCTCGACGAACCGACCCTTGATGCCGACCAGGGTGCGGCGGGCGATCGTCCTGGGGTGCGAGCGGTCGATCAGGGCGTCGACGGTGTCGGCCAACCGATCACGGATCTGTTCGATCTCGTTGACCAGGTCGTCTGATTCGGCCTTCGACACGTTGCGCCTCACTTGTCTGGACTGCGAGGCCACGGAGGTGGGCCTGCGCTCGTACGTCAGGATAGTGCGTATGACAGATCGACTGCAGCCTGGAGACCCCGCACCCGACTTCACCCTCGTCAGCGACACCGGCGAAGCCGTCACACTGTCGGATCTGCGCGGTCAGAACGTCATCGTCTACTTCTACCCCGCTGCCATGACGCCCGGTTGCACCAAGCAGGCGTGCGACTTCAGTGACTCGATCGACCAGTTGCAGGGCGAGGGCTACACCGTGGTCGGCATCTCGCCCGACAAGCCGGAGAAGCTCGCGAAGTTCCGCGAGCGGGACGGGCTGACGATCACGCTGCTTTCAGATCCCGAGCGCGAGGCACTCGACGCCTGGGGCGCCTATGGCGAGAAGAAGCTCTACGGCAAGGTCGTCGTCGGCGTCATCCGGTCCACATTCGTCGTCGATGCCGAGGGCAAGATCTCGTACGCGGCGTACAACGTGAAGGCCACCGGCCACGTCGCCAAGCTTCGCAAGGACCTCAAGCTGAACGCATAAGATGTACCAAGAGCCGGTGTGGTGGAACTGGTAGACACGCAGGTCTTAGGAACCTGTGCCTTCGGGTGTGCAGGTTCGAGTCCTGTCACCGGCACTCATGAACGTTTATCGCGCTCCCATGCGTGGAGCCGTTGAGCACGCTCTCAGCGTCGGCGTGTGCGGCATGGGTGAGGCCACCGACGAGCGGGCCGAGCGGCGGCTCGACCGGTTCATCGCCGTGCCCGTGGGGTCATTCGTCTGGACCCGCGATGGCAACGGCAACGCGTACGTGGGTCGCATCACGGGCCCGTGGCGACACGATCCTGGCGGTGCCGAGGTCGACCTGGTGAACGTGCGCGACACCGACTGGATCGTCGAACCGGTCGATCCGGCACTGGTTCCGGCTGCCGTCGATCAGACGTTCGCGCGCGGCGGCCGGAACTTCCAGCAGATCCATCCCGGCCACATCGATTCGGAGACGGCCGTGCTGTGGGAGAGGCTCAGTCAGTGAGCTTCGGCAGGCCCTTGGCGATGTTCGTCGCCAGCACCTTGCCGACGAGACCCGACAGTCCGGGCGCGATGTTGAAGCCGATCGTGTAGTCGAGATGCGTCCCACCGTCAGCGGTCGGCGTCAGGACCTGCTTGCCCCAGTGCCCACGCAGGGGGCTCCCCTTGGTGATCTTGTACTCGATCAGCGAGTTGGGCTCAGCCACGGTTGTGGTCTCGTGGAACGCGGGCAGCGGACCGATCTTGAGGCTGCGGGTCGAGCCGACACCGTTGCGGGACGTGTCGCCGTCCTTGACGCGGGAGATCTTGGCACCGAAGACGGAGCCGAGGTTCTCGTGCTCTGCAAGCTTGTCGAAAACGGTCTTCGGGTCGGACTTGTACGTGTGCGTGACGTGGACGCGCTGCGGAGTGGCCATAACGGGTGAGTCTAGGCTCTTGCGGCATGGAGCGGCATTCGAACGACGACGGTGAGACGCCATCGCTCCAACAGCCCATCAGCGCCGGCATCATCGCGTGCGTCGTTGGCTACACGAGCTCGTTCGCCGTGGTGCTCACCGGCCTGCGCGCCGTCGGCGCCAGCCCGAAGCAGGCTGCGTCTGGACTCCTCGCGCTCTGTGCCGTCCAGGCCGTGGGAACGCTCTGGCTCAGCCGACACCATCGCATGCCGATCATGCTGGCTTGGTCGACCCCTGGCGCGGCCCTCCTGGCCGGGATGGGCACCGTCGACGGCGGTTGGTCCGCTGCCGTGGGTGCCTTCATGCTCGCCGGCGTCGCCTACGTCATCACGGGTCTCTGGCCGGCGCTCGGCCGTCTGATCGCTCGGATCCCGGCACCCATTGCGCAGGGGATGCTCGCCGGGGTCGTGCTCGGACTCTGCATCGAGCCGGTCAGGGCGCTGGCCCTCAATCCCGGGGCGATCGTCCCGATCGTGCTGGTCTGGCTTCTCGGCGTACGGCTCGCGCCGCGTTGGGCCGTGCCCGCCGCGTTCCTCACGGCCGGCATCGTGATCGGCGTCGACATGATCCGACGCGGCGACGGCATCGCAGGCTCCGACCTGCTCCCCAACCTTGCGCTGACAGCCCCCACCCTGAGCTGGGAGGCCGTCATCAGCATCGCGCTCCCTTTGTACATCGTGACGATGGCTTCGCAGAACGTGCCGGGTGTTGCCATCATGAGGGCCATCGGGTTCGAGGTGCCGTGGCGCGACTCTATTGCCGTGTCAGGCATCGCGACGATCGCCGGAGCGTCGGGCGGGGCCCACTCCGTCAACCTCGCTGCGATCAGTGCAGCGCTCGTCGCGGGCCCTGATGCGGGGCCGGACAGGAGCCGACGCTGGATCGCGGGACAGGCCGTCGGATGGACGTACGCCGTGCTCGCCGCGGCATCCATCGCGGTGGCAGCACTCGTCGAGGTCGCTCCGGTCGGCGTGATCGCGACGATCGCCGGTCTCGCCCTGATCGGCACGCTCGCCTCCGCACTCGAGAGCTCGATGGCGCAGCCCAAGGGACGCGAGGCGGCGGTCGTGACCTTCCTCGTAGCCGCCTCGGGGATCACGCCGTGGGGTGTCGGTTCGGCCGCGTGGGCGATCGCCGCTGGGCTGATCGTGCATGCTGTCCTCAACTGGTCGCCGAAGGACTGGGCCCCAAAGGGAGGGCGTTGATGTTCCGCATCGCGTTCTTCGAGCCCCGTATCGCCGGCAACACCGGCAGCGCGATCCGGCTGGCTGCGGTCAGCGGCTCAGAGCTCCACCTGGTCGAGCCGCTCGGCTTCGACCTCGCCGAACCCAAGCTCAAGCGCGCCGGCCTGGACTATCACGATCTCGCGGTCATGACGGTCCATGCCGATCTCGAGGCCGCCTACGATGCCCTCCTGCCGGCACGCGTGTACGCGTTCACCGGCAGAGGAGACGAGCTCTACACCGACATCGCCTACGAACCCGGTGACGTGCTGCTGTTCGGGCCCGAGCCGACGGGGCTGCCCGACGAGGTGCTCGACGACCCCCGCATCACGGCGCGCGTGCGGCTCCCGATGCTCCCGGGCCGTCGATCGATGAACCTTGCGAACTCGGCCTCGATCGCGGTCTACGAAGCGTGGCGCCAGCACGGCTTTGCCATGCCCGATGGGCCGACCGAATGAACTTTCGGTTGAGTTGTTCAAATCTACGAACAATCCACCGTCCCTCGTCTTAGGCTGACGCTCTCTCGGGTGGAAGAAAGAGCGCATGGTCCAAGCACGCACGGCGGCACGTACGCCGATCGTCATCGTCATCACACTCGCCGTCCTGCTCGGCCCGTTCCTGGCCCGCAGCGCCATCGGTCGCGAGCCGACAACCATCTCGACGGTCGCACCTCGAGGCATCGTCGTCGTGGGCGACTCGATCACCGCCCGCTACAACGACGAGCCCGGTCACGCGATGCAAGGTTGGTGGAGCGTCGTCGGTCGGCACTACGACGCCAAGGTGACGACGTACGCACAATCGGGCTCGGGCTACCTGCGGCCCGGCAAGCTGTGCACCGGCGACCGGTTCATCGACCGCCAGCGCGCCTTCACGGGAGAGGCGCCATCGCTGCTGATCGTCGAGGGCGGTCGCAACGACTGGGCCGCATGCGTGAAAGGCCGGTTCGTGACCTCGCCGGACGAAGCGGTCGAGCATGCGGTCGACACCTATCTCAGCACGCTCACGACCTTCCTGCCGCGGTCGACGCGCATCATCGTGATGGGCCCACCGTGGGGCCCGGCTGATCCCACCAACGGCGAGCGGGTCACCCGCATCATCGAGGGTGTGACGGCCCGACACGGCCTCGAGTTCATCTCGACCACCGGCGCGTTGACCCGGTCAGGGGTCATCGACGGGGTGCATCCCAATCGAGTTGGTAGCGTCGCGATCGCCGACCGGGTGATCAGCGCTCTCGGCTGAGCGCCTCCACGACGGCGGGGGCGATCGCGGTCAACGCCTTGCCCCGATGGCTGATGCGATCCTTTTCGTCGGCCGACAGCTCGGCGGTCGAGACGTCGTAGCCGTCGGCGGCAAACAACGGGTCATAGCCGAAGCCGCCCTCCCCCTGCTCACCGCGAAGGATCCGCCCCGGCATCTCGCCCAGCTCGACGATCTCGGCTCCATCGGGGGTGCAGAGAGCCACCGCGCAGCGGAACCGGGCCGTGCGGCGTTCGTCGGGCACGTCGCCGAGCTGGCTCAGCAGCAGTGCGTTGTTGGCGGCATCTCCCCCGTCGGTCTTGCTGACGCCCGACCAGCGCGCAGAGAGCACCCCTGGCATGCCGTTGAGCTCGTCGACGCACAGCCCTGAGTCGTCGGCCAGTGACGGGAGACCGGTCACCGCGAGGCACGCCCGCGCCTTGAGCAGGGCGTTGGCCTCGAACGTCGCCTCGGTCTCGGCCGGCTCGTCGTAGGAGGTGACATCGGCCAGACCGAGCACCTCGATGCCCGGGACGAGCGGCTCGAGGATGCGACGCAGCTCGGCGAGCTTCTTGGCGTTGTTGGACGCCAGGACGACGCTAGGCACGCCCGAGGGCCTCGTTCTGCAGTCGGGTCAGGTCGACACAACCCTTGCCGGCGAGCTCGAGCAGCGCGTCGAGCTCGGCCTTGTCGAAGGGTGCTCCCTCAGCCGTCCCCTGCACCTCGACGAACTTGCCCGAGCCCGTCATCACGACATTCATGTCGGTTTCGGCGCGGACGTCCTCGACGTAGGGAAGGTCGAGCAGCGGTACGCCGTCGATGATGCCGACGCTGATCGCGGCGACCGACTCCACGAGCGGCTCACCGGCCAGCACACCCTTGGATCGCAGGTGCTCGACTGCGTCGGCGAGCGCGACATACGCACCCGTGATCGCCGCTGTACGCGTGCCGCCATCAGCCTGCAGGACGTCGCAGTCGATCGTGATCGTGTTCTCGCCCAGCGCCTTGTAGTCGATCGCCATGCGCAGCGATCGTCCGACGAGGCGAGAGATCTCGTGCGTACGACCGCCGATGCGACCCTTGACGGACTCACGCGACGAGCGGTCGTGCGTGGCCTGCGGCAGCATCGCGTACTCCGCCGTGACCCAGCCGAGACCGGATCCCTTGCGCCAGCGCGGCACACCTTCGCTCGCACTCGCCGCGCAGAGCACCTTGGTCTTGCCGAACTCGATCAGGCACGAGCCCTGAGCGTGATCGAGCCAGTTGCGGGTGATGGTCACAGGGCGGAGCTGGTCGGCGCTGCGGCCGTCTTCGCGAGTCATGGTGGCGACCCTATCGGCCGAGCTGGTAGACCGATCCGGGTGTCACGAGCTCGAAGGGCCCGTCCCACGTGCTCTTGGTGTCGGACTCGACCTCCGCAGCATCGGTCCATGCTGGGATGTGGGTGATCAGCAGACGCCCCACACCGGCTCGGGTGGCGGCTTCACCGGCTTCGGCACCGGTCAGGTGCAGGTTGGGCGGATTGGTTCCCGACTCGACGAAGGATGCCTCGCACAGGAAGAGGTCGGCACCGGCGGCGATGTCGACCAGCGCCTCGGTCGGTCCGGTGTCACCGGAGTAGACGATCGTGTGCGAGCCGGTCGCGATGCGCAGGGCGAAAGCGGGCACCGGGTGGTCGACCAGCCGCGGCGTGATGGCGAACGGACCGAGCTGCACGGTCTCCCCGTCGACGTGATCGACGAACTCGAACTGCTCGGTCATGCCGACTGGCTCGTCGATGCCATAGGCCAGGGCGAGGTGCTCGCCAGCACCGGTCGGGGCAAGCACCGGAATGCGCTGTAGGGCGCCCTTGGGGTGGTACTTGCTGACGACGTAGAAGCCGGAGAGATCGAAGCAGTGATCCGCGTGCAGGTGCGACAGGGCGATTGCGTCGACCTCTCGCAGGTCGACGTAGCGCTGCAGCGCACCGAGCGCACCGCTGCCGAGGTCGATGACGAGGCGGTAGGTGCGACCCTCGTACGGCGCCTCGATCAGGTAGCAGCTGGCCGGCGACTCAGCGCTCGGGAACGAGCCGGCGCAGCCGACGATGGTGAGCTTCATACCGTCACCCAGGCGAACTGATCGACGGACTCGAGCTCGGGGCCGAGGAAGCGGTGACCGAGCTCGCGGAACTGCTCAGGCCGACCGGTCGTCAGGAACCGGTGCTGGGGCGCCGGCAACGAGATGTCGCGCTCGAGGCTTTCGCGTACGAGCAGCGCGTAGACGTCCTTGGCGGTCTCCTCCGCGCTCGACACGAGGGTGACGCCGTCGCCCATCACGTAGGACAGCACACCCGTGAGCAGCGGGTAGTGCGTGCAGCCGAGCACGAGGGTGTCGACGCCGAGCTCGATCAGCGGCTGGAGGTAGGTCTGCGTGACCTCGAGGAGCTCAGGACCGCTGGTGACGCCGGTCTCGACGAACTCGACGAGTCGCGGGCACGCCTGGGTGTGAAGCGTGATGCCGGGGTTGGCGGCGAAGGCATCCTCATAGGCCTGCGACGTCGCCGTCGCCTCGGTGCAGATGACACCGACCTGGCCATTGCGCGAAGCGCTGACCGCTCTGCGAGTCGCGGGGACGATGACCTCAACGACCGGCACGTCATAGCGTTCGCGCGCATCACGGAGAACTGCAGCGCTGGCCGAGTTGCAGGCGATCACCAAGGCCTTGACGCCCTGGGCGACGAGGTGATCAAGGCATTCGAGGGCGAACTCTCGGACCTCCGAGATCGGCTTGGGGCCGTACGGCTGACGAGCCGTGTCACCCAGATAGAGCACCGGCTCGTGCGGAAGCTGGTCGAGCACGGCGCGGGCGACCGTCAGGCCGCCGAAGCCCGAGTCGAAGATGCCGATGGGTGCGCTGTTCACGCCGACACCTCCCTGGGAAAAGCACAGTATGGACGCGACGGCGTGATCGAATCATGGTTCGTACGCTGGCGTTCTCTCACAACCGAAAAGGTTACGGGCGGGGGCAGACACGGGAAAGCGAACGGGCCGAAGATCACATCCCGTCGGTACGGTCAGAGCGGGAGCTTGGGCTGCGGCGGCGCGTGTGCCGGGTCGACACCGTCGAACAACGAGGAAACCGACTCACCTGCGTGGATGCGGGCAATCGCCTCGGCGAACAACCCGGCTACGGATCGAACCTGGAGCTCGGGCCAGTCGGCCGGTGGCGGGACGGTGTCGGTGGTGACGACCTCGGTGATGCTGGGGTGGTTGCGCAGCCGTTCGACGGCCTTGCCGGTGAAGAGCCCGTGGGTGCACGCGACCGACGCCTCGGCGCAGCCCTCTTCCTCCAGCTTGTTCATCAGCTCGACGATCGACCCGCCGGTGGCGATCTCGTCGTCCAGGACGATCGCCGTCTTGCCGGCGACGTCGCCGACGATGGCGTCAATGACGACCTTGTCGTCGGCCTGACGCTGCTTGCTTCCCGCCGCAACAGGGACACCGAGCAACCGGGCGAACAGCGAGGCGGTCTTGGCGTTGCCAAGGTCAGGAGACACCACGACGACATTGCTGAGGTCGCGGTTGCGGTAGTGGTCGGCCAGCTCGCCTATCGCGGTGAGGTGGTCGACGGGCACGCTGAAGAATCCGTGCACCTGCGGAGCGTGGAGCGTCATCGTGACGACGCGGTCTGCTCCGGCGCTGGTCAGCATGTCGGCAACGAGCCTGCCGCCGATCGAGATGCGCGATGCGTCCTTCTTGTCCGATCGCGCGTACGCGTAGTGCGGGATGACCGCGGTGACCGACGCCGCTGATGCGCCACGCGCTGCGTCGATCATCAGCAGGAGCTCCATGAGGTGGTCCTGAGTCGGCGGCACGAGCGGCTGGATGATGTAGACGTCCTTGCGCCGGCAGTTGGCCAGCAGCTGGACCTGGAGGCAGTCATTGCTGAACCTGATGGTGTCCGACGCCGACAGCGGCTGGCCCAGCTCGGAGCAGATCTTTTCGGCAAGGGGTCGGTGCGCGCTCCCGGAGAAGACCACTATCTCGCTCACGGCACTGAGGCTAGCCGACGTACCCACTCAGTTGACCAACTCCTTAGTGATTCCCAGCGTCACTGGGTCCTTCATCTGTCCACTGTCACAAAGGGAGAGGGTCAGCCTTCAGCCTCGCCTATCCCGCGGCCCCGCCTAGGCCCAGAGCTGGCCGTCGAGCTTGTCCTCGGCCTCGTCGAGCGTCCCCTCGTACGCACCCGTCGAGAGGTACTTCCAGCCGCCGTCGCAGACCACGAACGCGATGTCGGCCGTCTCCCCCGCCGCGACGCACTTGGCAGCCTGCGCCAGCGCAGCGTGCAGGATCGCGCCGGTGGAGATGCCGGCGAAGATGCCTTCCGCCGCGATCAGCTCCCGTACGCGGCGCACGGCATCGCGCGGGCCGACGGAGAACCGTGAGTCGATCAACGACTCGTCGTACAGCTCCGGCACGAAGCCTTCGTCGAGGTTGCGCAGCCCGTAGACCAGCTCGCCGTAGCGCGGCTCGGCGGCGACGATGCGGACCTCCGGCTTGTGCTCGCGGAAGAAGCGACCCACGCCCATCAACGTGCCGGTGGTGCCGAGCCCGCCGACGAAGTGCGTGACCTCCGGGAGGTCGGCGAGGATCTCGGGAGCCGTGCCCGCGTAGTGGGCTTCGGCATTCGCCGGGTTGCCGTACTGATAGAGCATGACCCAGTCGGGATGCTCTGCCGCGATCTTCTTGGCGACGCGTACGGCCTCGTTGGATCCGCCGGCCGCCGGCGACGGGATGATCTCGGCCCCCCACATCGTCAGGAGCTGGGTGCGCTCGATCGAGGTGTTCTCGGGCATGACGCAGACCAGCTTGTAGCCGCGCTGACTCGCCACCATCGCGAGCGAGATGCCGGTGTTGCCACTCGTCGGCTCGAGAATCGTTGAGCCAGGTTTGAGCAGTCCTTCGGTCTCGGCCTTGAGGATCATCGCCAGAGCAGCCCGGTCCTTGATCGATCCCGTCGGGTTCTGGTCCTCCAGCTTCGCCCAGACACGTACGTCCTTGCTCGGCGAGAGCTTGGGCAGACCGACGAGCGGGGTGCCGCCGACGGAGTCGATCAGCGAGTCGAAGCGCATGCGCGACCGATCAGCCGCCGGCGACGGCCGGCAGGATGACCACGGTGTTGCCGTCTGCGACAGGAGTGTTGAGTCCGCCGGTGAAGCGGATGTCCTCGTCGTTGACATAGATGTTGACGAACCTGCGGACCTCGTCGTTCTCGACCAGCCGCTCCTTGATGCCGGCGTGGTCGACCTCAAGCTGTTCGATCAGCTCGGCCACGGTCGCGCCGGAGCCGTCAACTGCGCGCTCCCCGCCGGTGTAGGGACGCAGGATCGTCGGGATACGGACCTCGATCGCCATCAGTGCTCTGCCTTCTGCTCGTTGGGGGCACCTGCTGTGCCGTCTTCATAACTCTCCACGACGCTGACTTCTTCCTCAGTGACCTCGCCATCGACGATCCGGTAGGACCGGAAGTCGACCGGGCCGCTCTCGTGTGCGCCGTCACGGGTCGACACGAGGACGTAGTGGGCACCGGGTTCCCCGGCGAGACTGATGTCCGTACGTGACGGATAGGCCTCGGTCGAGGTGTGCGAGTGATAGACGATCACCGGCTCTTCGTCGTTGTCGTCCATGTCGCGGTAAAGCTTGAGCAGGTCGCCTGAGTCGAACTCGTAAAACGTCGGTGACATCGCTGCGTTGAGCATGGGAACGAATCTGGTGGGCAGGTCCGAGCCGACTGCTCCCGCCACCACGCCACACGCCTCGTCGGGGTGGTCACGGCGTGCGTGGGCGATGATCGCGTCATGGGTCGCTCGGTCAATCGTCAGCACCCACGGAGTTTATCGGCCGTGGCCACGGCATCTCACGGTCAACCATCCGCTGAGACAAACACAAAAAGAACGGTCGTGCTATAACTGATGCATGTCCAAAGGCGATGAGACGCGCGATGCGATCCTGACACAGGCAACCAGTGTCGCTTCCAAGGTCGGCCTGACAGGCATGACGATTGGCCAGCTCGCCTCCCACACCGGGATGTCCAAGAGCGGGCTCTACGCACACTTCGAGTCCAAGGAAGCACTTCAGATCGAGATCCTCCGGCACACCCGGGAACGGTTCGTCGATCGGGTCGTGAGGCCCGCCCTGCAATCACCTCGCGGCGTCGCCCGCCTGCGCACCCTCTTCGAGTCCTGGCTGGCCTGGTCCGAGGCCTTCGAGGAAGGCGGCTGCCTCTTCGTCGCGGCGAGCTCTGAGCTCGATGACCAACCGGGTCCCGTACGCGACAGGCTCGTCCGTGACGAGCGGGACTGGCTCGAGCTCATCGCGACGATCGCGGCGACGGCCGTCAGCGAAGGGGAGTTCTCCAGCGAACTCGACGTCGAGCAAGTCGCGTACGAGCTCCACGCCATCACGCTCAACCACCAGCACTCCTCTCGCCTGATGCAGGATCCCCGATCGCTCGAACGCGCCCGTCGGGCCTTCGACTCGCTCGTCGAGCGCTCCCTCGGCAGCTGAATAGGAACCAACCCACCAAGAGGAAGAACATGACCGTCACATCGATTCAGAAAAGCACGATCGTTCGTATTAAGCAGAGGTCCGTGCGCGGCACATTCCGCGCGCTCGAGGTCGTCTCCCCCGGATGGGGCGCGCGTTGGGCAGAACGGCTCTGGTTCGCGATCTCGCCGTCCCGCATCGCACCGTCCGTGCCCGGCGGGACACCCTTCGAGGTCACATCGCAGGGCGGCACGGTCCGGGGAACGCGGTGGGGCTCCGGCCCGGTCGTCTATCTCGTCCACGGCTGGGGTGGCAACGCCTCACAGCTCGGTTCGTTCGTCACCCCACTGGTGGCCGCCGGATTCAGCGTGGTGGCGCACGACGCCCTGAGCCATGGGCTCTCCGATCCTGGTCCGACCGGCCCGGGGTCCAGCGACGGCATCCAGATGGGCAAGGCGCTCGATGACGTCGCTGCCCGCTTTGGACCCGCTCACGCCGTCATCGCCCACTCAATGGGCGGGCTGGCAACCGGTCTGGCGCTCCAGCACGGCTGGCTTGGAACCGAGCGGATCACGATGATCGCACCGGCCGTACGGATCCGCGACTACGTCGAGGTGGTCCAGGCCGGTCTCGGGTTCGGCCCGCGCACCCTTGGCCGGCTGGAGGACAGGGTGCACCGACGAGTCGGGATGACGATCGAGGAAGTGGACCTCCATCGCGTCGCCGACGAGATCGAACGACCTGAGCTGCTGGTCATCCATGACCCGGCCGACCGGGAGACCCCGTACGCCTCTGCTGCGTCACTCGTCTCGCACTGGGAGGGCGCGCGACTGACCACGACCGAGGGACTCGGCCACCGCCGAGTCCTGCGCGATCCCGCGATCATCCGTCAGGTCGTGGCCTTCGTCGCAGCCGACGAGCTGCAGGAGGGCACCGGCTGACCGGGTAAGCCCCAGGGTCCCAAGCGCGCAAGAGATGCCGAGCCGCCGGTGTCGTCAGTCCAGGGCGGCTATGAGGGTTTCCTGGACATAGCCGAGCCAGTCGTAGATCTCCGCCATCGCCACGATCGCCTCGTCGGAGGACTCGCCCACCAGCATCGCGTCCTCTTCGTTCTCGATCCCAAGTCGTACGGCGAGCGAGAGTCGGATGTCGGTGAGCGACTTGAGCCACGACTGCACTGCATCAGCGTCGAGCTCGACCTCGATGTCGACGTCCGCTTCGTCGGCCGTGGTGGCAAAGGTCAGACCGCCATCGATCAGCGATCCGATCACGGTCTCTGCGTGATGCACCTTGGCCGATGTCAGCGATCGCTCGGTCAGCCGCCGGAACTCACCCGCGTCGTCCTCGCTGCCGCGATAGGCATCGGGGAGCAGGCGCGCGAGCACCGGGTCTTCAGGTGGTACGGCCGAACCGCCCATGCCGAGCTGGACCGCCAACGGGTCGGCATCGGACTCGGCGGCACCGTTGCGATCGCGCAGCAGCTCGACGACCTGACCGGCGAGATTGGCGAGCAGATGAGCCTCAGGGGAGGTGAACACGGCCGTCATGCCGCCACGGCGCCTCCGCTTGAACGGTTTCATTGGGCGTCCGCCCGGTCGAGGGTGGCCCACAGCCCGTACTCGTGCATTGCCTGCACGTGACGCTCCATCTCCTCGCGGCTGCCACTCGAGACGACAGCCTTGCCGTCGTGGTGGACCGAGAGCATCAGCTCGTGCGCCTTCTCCTCGGTGTAGCCGAAGTAGTTGCGGAAGACGTACGCCACGTATGACATCAGGTTCACCGGGTCGTTCCAGACGATCGTGACCCACGGATCCTCCAGCTCGACGACTGGATCGAGGTCCGGCTCGGCGATCTCGATGGGGGTGGGCGTGGTCACGTGTCCATTGTGGCGCAGCAGCGATGAGCGACGAAATGGGAGGGATCCCCACCACGTCGACGGGTCCTCACTGCGCCGAGGTCACGGTGTCGCCGCCGAAGTGACTAGCCTGTCTTTCGTGACGACTGACAGCTCGGCGCTGCTGACCGACCACTACGAGCTCACGATGTTGCAGGCGACTCTGCGCGACGGCACCGCCGAGAGGCATTGCGTGTTCGAGCTCTTTGCCAGACGGCTGTCGGGCGGCCGCCGCTACGGCGTGGTGGCCGGGGTGGGCCGGCTGCTCGACGCGCTCGAGGACTTCCGCTTCGGCGAGCCAGAGATCGCGTGGCTCCGGGAGGCCGACATCGTCGACGACGACACCGCGACGTGGCTCGCCGACTACTCGTTCGGTGGGTCGATCTTGGGCTATCCCGAGGGTGAGATCTACTTCCCCCACTCCCCTGTGCTGATCGTCGAGGGCACGTTCGGCGAGTGCGTCATCCTCGAGACCCTCCTCCTGTCGATCCTCAATCACGACTCGGCGATCGCTTCCGCCGCGGCACGCATGGTCGTCGCCGCCGGTGATCGTCCCTGTATCGAGATGGGATCTCGCCGCACGCACGAGCGTTCGGCAGTTTCTGCAGCGCGAGCCGCCTATGTGGCCGGCTTTGCGGCGACCTCGAACCTCGAGGCGGGCCGGACGTACGCAATTCCCACGACCGGCACGAGCGCGCACTCGTTCACGATGGTGCACGACACCGAGCGCGCTGCGTTCGAGGCGCAGGTCCGGGCGCTGGGCGCCGCGACGACACTGCTGGTCGACACGTACGACATCGCCCGGGGAGTCGAGCTCGCAGTGAGCGTCGCCGGGACGGAGCTGGGTGGCGTCCGCATCGACTCCGGTGACCTGGTCTCGCTCGCGTCCTCGGTGCGGGCACAGCTCGACCAGCTCGGCGCCACCTCCACGAGGATCACGGTCACGAGCGATCTCGACGAGCGCGCCATTGCGGCGCTGGCGGCAGCGCCCGTCGACGGCTACGGGGTCGGCACCGCCCTGGTGACCGGCTCGGGCGTGCCGACGAGCAACTTCGTCTACAAGCTCGTGGCCCGTGCGGCCCCCGGCGGTGAGCTGGTGCCGGTCTCCAAGGCGAGCAAGGACAAGACCTCGGTGGGGGGTCGCAAGTACGCGATGCGCCGTCAGATCAGATCCGGAGTGGCGGGGGCCGAGGTCGTCGGCGTCGGCGGTGAGCCGAAAGGTCCGGGGCGCAGCCTGCTGGTCGAGCTCGTACGTGACGGCAAGCGTGTTCACCACGAGTCGCTCGAGACCGCACGCCGACGGCTCAGGACTGCCCTCGACGAGCTGCCGCAGGCAGCCAGGCAGCTCTCGCCCGGAGATCCCGTGATCCAGACGATCTTCGAGGACGTCCCCTCACCGACGGACTAGAGCAGCTCCTTCGCGAGCAGCTCCAGCGTGCTGACCCGGCCGGGCGAGGTCGGCGGGTCGGTGCCCCGGCGGGCCGACGCGACCGGATTGACCATGACCTCGTCAACCGCGAATTGCCCAGCCAGCTCCCGGATCTGCTGCGCCGCGTCGGCAGGTGTGCCCACGACGGACCGTGCCAACCCGGCTTCGACGAGGGCCTCCTGCTGAGGGTGCAGGGCTTGCTCCTCCGCATCCTCGACGAGGTCGAGCGCGCTGAGCGGCTGGCCGGTACGAAGCTTCGCCATCAGCTGGAGGTTGGGCAGCATCAATGCCGTTGCCTCCTCGGCCGAGTCGGCGACGACGGCGTTCACGGTCAGGAACGTCACAGGCTCGGGAGTCAGCTCGCTCGGCTGGAACTCTGACCGATAGACGTTCAGGGCCTCGGCGGTGCCGTGACCTGAGAAGTGATGGGCGAACACGTACGGCAGGCCCTTGGCTGCGGCGAGGTGCGCGGAGTACATCGATGATCCGAGCAGCCACATCCGCGGCTCGCTTCCCGCCGCGGGCGTCGCCTTCAGGACGTAGTTCTGCCGCGGGATCGCGACGCGCACGCCATCGGTGCCCATCAGCGCCATGACGTCGTCGAGGTACTGCGGGAAGTTCTCGATGTCGGTGTCATCTCGGCCTGCTGCACCGCGCAGCGCCATCGATGTCACGGGGTCAGAGCCGGGCGCGCGGCCGATGCCCAGGTCGATGCGATCGGGGTGCGCGGCTTCCAGCAGTGCGAACTGCTCCGCGACTGCGAGTGGCGCGTGGTTGGGCAGCATGACACCCCCTGAGCCGAGCCGGATCGACTCGGTCTGGGCAGCAAGGTGCGCGATCAGGACCGGCGGCGACGTCGCGGCGACGGCAGGCATGTTGTGGTGCTCGGCCACCCAGAACCGGGTGAACCCGAGACGGTCGGCTGCCTGGGCCAGGCTTACGGTCGCGGCGAGCGCATCACCCGTCGACTGGTCGGATCGGACGGGCACGAGATCAAGAACGGAAAGCCTCACGCAAGGGTCAACGTGCGCGCCCCGATAATCCTTCCGACACGTTCGCCACACAGCGAGAATGCCGACGACAACCAGGTCGCTCACGCACAAGGGCCGCCCCGTCTGGACGGGGCGGCCCTTGCCGTGCTGATCAGCTGACCTTGGCGACAGTGCCGTTGGTGTGGAACGACACGGTCCGGACGACCTTCTTGCCGGTCTTCTTGCTCTTGGCGCAGTAGGTGAACTTCGTACCGAGCCGGGTGTGCGGCTGACCAGCCTTGAGCAGCACCGACTTGACCGACGTGCCCTTCTTGAGAGCCTTGATCACGCTCTCAGACTTGAGCGCCCTCGAATCGCGGCAGGCATCGTTGGTGACGCCCTCGGCGCGCTCCCACATGTCGAGGTAAGCCTCCGAGCCGCGCGCCATGTCGTCGGCGATCGCGCTGCCACCCTGCTTGCGCAGATCTTCGATCCAGTCGGGATAGAGCCCGTAGTGCGAGACACCGTCGACGTTGATGTCGTAGACACGCTGCCCACTGACCTGCTTGTCGATCGTCACACCGCCGAGACCCTTGAACGGATAGGTGACCTTGTTGGGTGCGTTCGCGCCACGCGGGTCGCCCTGCGCGCCGAGACCGTTGATGTCGGCGCCGTACCCGAAGCCGAAGTAGTAGCGCGAGTCAGCCCAGGTCAGGTGCTTCCTCCACTTGTTCACGAACCCGGCGCTGTCACCGGCGTACGGCGTGATGACGCCGCCGGCCTTGTAGATGCGCGGATACGTGTCGGGGGTCGACCAGGAGTGGCTCGAGACGACGCCGGGGTACTTGAGCTTCTCGGTGACGTCCATGGACTGTTTGCGGGCAGCGACGCTCATGTGGTCGGGGTCGAACATCATGTGCCTCTTCGCCAACCCGGCGATCGTGTGATCGCCCAGGGTGGTCAGGCCGCGTGCATTGCAGTGCGGGCCCGGTGCGTAGACCGGCAGCTTGATCGGGAGCGCGAGGCTTGCCACGGCACCGAACAGCGCATCCTGTGCCGGGATCACGCCAGGGAGAGCCGGCTGCGCGTTGTCCGCGACCTGGGGGTCGGGGTCGGTGCACGCACGCATGTCCCAGAAGCTTCCGGTCTCAAGGAAGTTGGCCGAGTTGACCAACGGGCCGATCGTGCCGCTGTCACCGGCCACGCCCGAGAGCGCGTTGTCGAACTTGTTGACCAGCTCCATCTGGCGCACGCCCATGGTGCGGACCTCATCGAGCTGCTTGTCGATCTGCTCCGCCGTGCACTGCGGCATGTCGAGCTTCGTCGAGCAGCCGAACGGCACGCTCGTCTCGATGCCCATCACCACGGCCAGCTTGCCCTGGTTGATGACCTTGCGAGCCTGGAACGGGTCGGTGACGATGCGGTACCAACCCTTGCCGGGCCCGCCGTTCTGCGCGTCGATGTAGCGCTCGAGCTTGCGCATGTCGGAGGCCTGCAGACGGATCGACGTCATGTCGTCGCACGAGTTGCGCTTCAGTGGATAGATCGTGCAGAGCTGGTTGTTCTCGACCAACAGGTTGACGAAGATGCGCTGACCGCCGCGCCACGAGCGCTCCAGCCACTTGTAGTAGGTGCCTTCGTGGGTCAGCGAGTTGGGCGCTGGCCAGTCCTTGAACGTCGGCCAGCCCACCGTGTCGTGAGGAGCGATGGGCGCGCCGCCCTTCATGAAGTTCTCGACCACCGCACCGGAGCCGCCCGTGAGCGAGTGGTCGGGGCAGTCGACGAGAGCCGCAGTGACGCCGTACGGGTGCCACGGGCGACCGCAGTGCAGCTGACCGCCCAGGAACTCGAACGCCATCCCGTGAGTGTGCGCGTCGAGATAACCCCGCACCTCCTGGAACGACGACGTGCCGCCGAAGGGGTTGCCGGTGACGTTGACATCGACCTCGGGCCAGGGCTCACAGCCGGTCGTGAGCTTGAGCGCGAACCGCGTCACTGCTCCTGTCCGGACCTTGCCGTCATCTGCGACGCTGATGGCCCGGTTCGTGGACGGGGTCGTGAACGAGAAGCCGTTGCTTGAGACACCCACCGTCCACTCGGCACCGCGCGAAGGCTTCGCCGCGGGCTTGATCTGGCCGCTCGACTCAGACACGAAGCTGGCGGGCTTGCCGTAGAGCAAATAGGTGCCGAGGTCGGTTGCCTGGAAATGGAACGGTTCCGCCGAGGCAATCGTTGCCGAGGACGCCGTGTAACCGGTGCCCGCCCGGGCGACCCACTTGCCGTTCGACTTCGACTGCAGGGCGTAGCAGCCACCAGCCATTGCGTATTGATTCGTCGGCACGGCCGCGCGCGGTGCAGGCGAGGCGGTTGGCACGAGCTTGGGATCCGCCTCGAGTCGCTGGGCCTCGACGGCGGAGAGTCCCGTCACGGCCTGGAACACGCTGGTCGCGTCGGTGGTGCCGGTCGCGTCGGCCCGCGAGATGGCGTTCTTCGTCGCCGGGTCGTTGTGCGAGTGCGGTTTGGACTCGTCGACGACGGCCGAGCTGGCGCTCGACGAGCCGCCGTGGAACTGCTGCGTCCACGCGGCGTAGGCGGGGAAGGTGCCGATTGTCAGCGCGATCGTCACGAACGCGATCGACAGTGGCCAGAAGTGACGGTGCCGCGCGAGTCGTGACATTGATTCCCTCTCGAAGTTAACCAGATGTCACAACGAGACGTAGGCCACAAAAGTCACGTGGAGTTACAGCAAAAGCGGGTGTCAGGAGACGGCCGACTCGTCGTTCAGTTTCGGCATGCTGGCCGGGAACGTGCCGAGCCGTTCGACCATGAACCCTCCGGGATAGGACTTGATGCGTGGGAGGTCGTGGACGCGTACGGGCTTGCGACGTGCTGGCATCAGCCTGACGACACGCGCTCTTGCACGAAGGCTCGCACGTGAAAGCCACACGACCGGCCTTGACGGTTTGTCGAACCCGAAGGCTTCCAGCAGTGGATCATCCATCAGGGCACGACTGAACGCATGTGTGCCCTTGGCAAAGATGCGGGGATAGAACGAGACCAGCAGCCGGAGCGTCGCGTCGGCAACCGCTCGCGACTTCTCATCGAAGGTGAAGTGCTCGGCCTCGTACGTGTCGAGCAGCTCCTCGAACCCCGCGAAGTCATCGGGTACGTCCTTGATGCCCATGAGGCGGCCGAGTCGCTGGTAGTAGCGAACTGCTGCGATCTGTTCGGCCTCGGTCCCCCGCCTCCAGCCGTAGTCGCGAATCCAACGCTGAGGGATCACCACGAACGTCGCGAGCACGTAACGCATGTCGTCGTTGGAGATGTCGTAGCTGCCGTGCATCTGGTTCATGCGGCGGATCGCGGAGCGACCCTTGGTCGACTCCATGCCGTCCTCGAGCACCGAGTCGAGCACCAGCGCGGTGTCGTCGTGTCGCTTCTGGGTGTCGGTCGTGAACTCGCCGGTGTCGAAAAGCAGTCGCCCGATGGACGGCACGGCGTACGTCCGGAACAGCGCGAAGCTCAGCGCCTGCTGCACGTCCCACGGGAACTCGTAGTACGTGACGATCCGGGAGATCTCCTCGAAGTCAGTCTCCGGATCGAGCTGTGCGATCTTACGCTGCCAGTGGTCACGTCGCATCCTCGAACCTTATCGTGACAGTGTCACTGTCACAATGCTTGCAGACAATTCCTGCGTGAGCGGGCAAGGACGTCGGTCAAGGCGATCGGCCGCTAAAGCACGTCAGGGGGCCGGGCCGAGGCCCGACCCCCTGACGGGGTTGTTCAGTGATGCCGCGAGCTGGTCACTCCTCGACGCTGGCAGCCAGAGCGTTCATCAGCGCGTTGCTGATGACATCCGAGCCGCCGATGGCGATCAGGTCGCTGACACTCGTGCTGCCGAAGCCGACAGTCTTGTCCGCGAGGTAGGACGTGGTGTCCGGGCTCGAGCTCGGTCGACGAAGGCGCCAGAAGCAGAGCGGCTCCACGGTCACCAAGCACCGGGCCCGACGCCAAGGCGTCCGCGAAGCTGACGCCCGTTGCGACGCCAACCTCGTCCCCGAAGCCGAGAGGTGTCGACAAGTAACCCGAGACGCCGATGCCCTCGGTCGCCCATGAGGCGATCGCTGTAGCAGTGCCGTAGCGGGTGGCGCCGGCGACACGGCTGACAGCGATGCCGCGTGCCGTCAGGTCGTCCTGAACCGCTTGCGACACCGAGGCGGCGCCGCCGGCGATGACGACTCGCGTGGTGCCGAGGTCGGTCAGCTGCGCGGCGTCCCGAGCCGTGAGGCTCGTGCCGTTGCTCAAGATCAGCGGGAGCTTCTGGTCGTACGAGATCGGGCCGAGGGCCAGTGCGTCCGGGAAGTTCTCGCCCGAGGCCATGAGCACGGTGGGCTCATTGCCGCCGGCAGCGACCGTCCGGTTGATCTCATCGTTGGTCGCGTAACGGTTTGCGCCGGCAATCCTGACGACCTGGATCAACGGTTGGGCCGAGTTGCCGCTGACGTGGAGCGCCTTGATCTCAGCCTCGACGGCCGCGGAAACGGCCGCCGGACCGCCGGTGATGAAGACCCGCTCAACGCCGGCGGTGGTGATGGCGATGCGCGTCGACGTCGGCAACGTGTTCGGATCGGTCAGCAGCAGACCTGTGTTGTGCTTCTGCGCCAGGTAGCCAGCTCCCAGAGCGTCGGCGAAGCCGCGGCCCGAGGACAGGACGACGTCATCAACCGGACTGAACTGCTCGGCGAACAGCTTGGCGGCTGTCGCATAGCGATCCGATCCGCCGAAGCGCTCGTCGAAGTTGAGCACGTTGAGCGCCTTGATCACCCGAGCCCGCGACCTGGTCGGTCGAGATCTCGACCTGGGCGACGTTGGGCGCGTCGACCCGAAGCCCACTGACCGTGAGCGTCAGCGGCGTTGGTGCGCCGACTGTCTTGGTCACGGTCACTGTCGCCGTGTTGCCGGCGAAGGCCACAGCGCCTGTCTTGGCGTAACCAGGCTGAGGTCGTGACGGTCGGCTGCACGTTGTCGAAGGTCGCGCCGTCACTGACGGTGAACTTGATGACGTTGGCGCCATCCGCGAATGAGGAGGCGCGCAGGCCCGTGACCGTCGCGGTGCCGAGCACGACGTCGGACGCGGGGAACTCGACTGCCTTGAAGCCGGTGTAGCCGAACGCCTTGTCCGACACGAAGGCGTTGGACACAGTTGTGGGTGCCGCGGCATCGAGATCGCTGCTCGCGTTCGCGCGCACCATGATGGGGCCGGCTGGCACATCGGCGCTCACGTTGTACTCGATGTCACTCACCGTGATACGGAAGTCGTTGTCGTCGACCGGGGTACCGGCGGGAGTCGGGAACGTGACCACGACCTCGTCACTGATGCCAGCAGTCGAACAGTTGGTCGTGCGCGACCCCAATGTCGTGACAACGCCCGGAACCGGCTGGATGCCCAGCGGCGTGATGTTCGTCAACGTCACCGTCGGGGTATCTGAGAACTCCACCGCTGAAGCGATCTGCCCTGGCGTGTCGCAGGTCTGACCGGAGATCTGGAACTTCACCGTCGAGTTGGTGGTGAAGTCACCATCGAAGTCATACGTCAGGTTGCCGGCGGCCTGGTTGACGCCCGGTGTCACTGCCGGCTGGCTGACAGCCTGGAAGTCGCCGACAGCGGCCGAGGCGGGGGCGGCGGCGACAAGAGCTCCGCCGAGGGCGAGGGCTGATGCGACGCCGGCGAAGCCGGCCCGTCGCAGCCCGAGATGTGTATTACTCACAGTGTTCTCCTCAGAACAAAAGGTGTGTAAAGAAGTGGGAGGTCCCCGTGTGCGGCGGGGTGTCCCGGGGCACGATCGTCACGTTACATGTAACGAGGGTCACATTCGGCGCATTCTTTCACCCGTCGAGAATTCTGTCCGCGCGACGACGTCGGACCAGCACCGAGACCCGAGTTTCGCGCGGCGGCACCGGCTGGCGTACGTCCATGAGCGGCGTCTAGCGTGACGGCATGACTGCCACCAGCGTCGACGGGACGTCCCGCCCGGGCCGTATCGCCTCGCTCGACGTGGTGCGGGGCCTGCTGCTGGTCATCAGCGTTGCGAGCGAGGCCGTGCTGGCGCCTCGACCCGCAGCCCTGGTGCACGCGCCTTGGGACGGTGTCCGGGCGATAGACCTCATCTTCCCTCTGTTCGTCACCCTGTCGGGATGCGGCCTGGCATTCGCCTACCGCAACCACGTCGGGTGGGGCGCCACCGTGCGTCGCAGCGTCGTGCTTCTCGTGGTCGGCCTTCTTTACCTGGTCATCGCCAACGAGTCGATCGCCCTGGCCACGCTGAAGGTCACCGGCCCCCTGCAGGTCTACGCCGTGCTCGTGCTGCTGATCGGGGTGCTTCACCTGGTAGCACGTACGTGGCGCTCATGGCTGCTCATCACGTTGGTGGTTGCCGGCGCTCAGCTGGCGATGTTGTTGCTGTTCCAGGCAGGCTGCCCGGGTGATGAGCTGCTTGCGTCGTGCAACCCGTCACGGACCATCGACTTCACGGTCTTCGGGCCGCAGCACCTCTATCACCTGGGCGAGCTGGGGCACGATCCCGAAGGTCTGCCGTCGATCCTCGGCGCCTTCGTGACGGCTAGCGCTGGTGTGACGGCGGGCCATCTCGCGTTGTCCAAGCGCGGCACCCGTCTCGCACCACTGCATCTGATGGGCCTCGCGGCCGGCCTCGCGGTCATCGCGTTCGCCACCCATCCCCTGGTCCCGATGATGAAGCGGCTCTGGACCACGCCGTTCGCGCTCGGGATCGGCGCTGTGGGGGTTGCCGTGCTCGCCATCGGAATGCTCGTGATGGACTCGCCGGCGCCGCAGGCCTGGATGCGCCGGCGAGCCCATCTCGCGTGGCCGCTCGTGGCGCTTGGGCGCAACAGCTTGCTCGTCTACTTCGGCAGCCACATCGTCGTCATCATCCTCCTCCAGCGGGGCGGCCCCACGTCGTGGGCGGTGCAGGCGGCGGAGCGGGTCGACTTCCTCGGCGACCCGCGCCTCAGCTTCGTGCTGGTCAATGTCGCCGTGTGGCTGGTGATCGCCTCACTGCTGCACCGCAGAAAGATCTACTTGCGCCCGTGAATCTTCAGCCGCAGTCGGTGTCGAAGTTTCTCACCGACCCGTCGTAGGTCTGGCCCGTCAGAGCGTGTGCGCAAGGAAGTCGACGATGTCGTCGAGCGCCCGCTTCGCCGGCGGGGAGACGCCGGGCACGCTCATGAATCCGTGGATCGCACCCTCGTACTCGCTGTAGCGAACCGGTACGCCGGCCGCCACCAGCGCATCCCGATAGTGCGCGCCGTTGTCGAGCAGCGGATCGTGCTCGGCGGTCAGGATGAACGCCTTGGGCAGGTCGGCGTGTGACTCAGCGCGGATCGGCGATGCCCGGAAGTCCTCCGTGCCGTACTGGTCACCGAGGTAGAGCCTGGCGAAAGCGTTCATGTTGCGCGAGGTCAGCACCGGCGCCTCGGCGTTGCGGATCTCAGACGGCCACTTCTCGTACATCTCGACCCCGGGATAGATCAGCACCTGGGCTCGGAGGGGCGGGCCGCCGGCGTCGCGTGCGAGCAGAGCGACGACCGCGGCGAGGTTGCCGCCGGCGCTGTCCCCCATCACCGCAACTCGCTCGGGGTCGACGCCCAGCTCGTCGGCATTCTTGACGACCCATTCCACCGCATCGAGGCAGTCCTCGACGCCTGCCGGGAACGGGTCCTCAGGCGCGAGTCGATAGGCCGGCGAGATGACGACGGCGTTGTTGCGTACGGCGACCCGGCTTGCCAGCCAGCCCGACTGCTCAGGATTGCCCTGCACCCAGCCGCCGCCATGGAAGTTGACGACGCATGGCAGCGGCGCGATGCCGCCCTTGGGCCGGTAGACGAGTGCCCGTCGATCCTCGCCCCAGCTGATCTCCTCGACCGTCGGCATCCTTGTCGACCGATCCGAAGACGCGGCGGCCGATGCCGCCGTGGTCTGCAGCTTGCGCCGGTCAGCCCGGAGCTTGGCGTAGTCCTTGGCCTCCTCGACAGGCGTCGAAAAGCGGCGGAGGATCGCCGCGAAGATGCGCGTACGCATCGGCATCGAAGTCATGTGGCCACGCTAGCCGGATGCCTTGAGTGCCCACGCGCGCAACGCGTCGATGCGCTGCTGCAGCTCGACCGCTGAGGCCGAGGCCGCCGCGGGTCCACCACACTGCTGACGCAGTCGACTGTGGGTGACACCGTGCGGAGCGCCAGTTCGGTGATGCCACGCGCCAACCAGGGCATGCAGCTCCTTGCGTAGCGCCGCTCGCCGTTCGAACGCGACATCGGCGGCAGGCGCGGCCGACGGCTTGGCCTTGGCACGCTTCGAACGGGACTTGCGCAGCAGCTCGGCTACCTGGTCGTGGTCGAGAAGGCCGGGAATCCCCAGGAAGTCGAGCTCGCCATCACCGTCGGCGAGCGCGTCGTAGCCGAACTCACCACCGTCGTAGACGAGGCGGTCGAACGAGGCATCACTGCCGAGAGCGCGATATTCGCCGAGCTGGTCGGACGCAGCCTCTTGTTGCTGCGCCTTGGCCATCAGCTCGGCCTCGGCGGCGAACAGGTCAGCCTCGTCGGCGACAGGCCGTCCGATGACGTGATCGCGCTGCGACTCCAGGTCGGCAGCAAGCGCCAGCAGTGCCGGCACGCTCGGCACGAAGATCGATGCGGTCTCGCCGCGTCGCCGCGTACGCACGAAGCGGCCCACGGCCTGCGCGAAGTAGAGCGGGGTCGCCGTCGTCGTCGCGTACACACCGACCGAGAGTCGGGGGATGTCGACGCCCTCGCTGACCATGCGCACCGCGACCATCCACGGCGTCATGCCGGCGGAGAAGTCGGCGATCCGGGCGCTGGAGCCGGGCTCGTCGGAGAGCACGACGGTGGGTTCGGTGCCGGTGATCTCTGCCAGCACCGCGGCGTACTGGCGAGCAGTGTCCTGGTCGCTCGCGATCACGAGGCCGCCGGCATCGGGCACGTCTCGGCGGACCTCCATCAACCGGGTGTGTGCGGCCTGCAGCACTGCGGGGATCCACGAGCCCTGAGGGTCCAGCGCCGTACGGAGCGCCTGGGCCATGGCCGCCCGGTCGAGCGGCTCTCCGAGCCTTGCCGCAACTTCGTCACCCGCTCGGGTGCGCCACTGCATCTGGCCGGAGTAGGCCATGAACAACACGGGACGGACAACTCCATCCCGCAAAGCGTGACCGTAGCCGTAGGAGAAGTCGGCGACGCTCGAGACCGTTCCGTCATCTGCCGGCGCATAGGAGACGAACGGGATCGGGTTGTCGTCGGAGCGGAACGGCGTGCCGGTCAGAGCCAGTCGCCGCACGGCAGGGTCGCACGCCTCCTGCACGGCATCGCCCCAGCTCAGCGCGTCGGCCGCGTGGTGGATCTCGTCGAGGATCACCATCGTCGTACGGCTGGCGATACGACTGCGATAGCTGTTGGCGTTGACGGCCAGGCCGGCGTACGTGACCGCGAACCCGTCGAAATCTGCTCCCAGACGGCCTTGGCTCGTCAGCGAGGGATCGAGCGTGATGCCGATGCCCGATGCTGCGAGAGCCCACTGGGTCTTGAGGTGATCAGTAGGCGTGACGATGACGACTCGGTCGACGACGCCCCGGGACATCAGGTCTGCGGCGATGGTCAGCGCGAACGTGGTCTTGCCCGCACCAGGCGTCGCAACCGTGAGGAAGTCACGGGGTTGCGTGCGCTGATAGAGCTCGAGAGCGTCTCGCTGCCAGACCCGGAGGTGCTGGCTACGCGTCACCCGACGGGTCCCCCTCGCCGCCGTCGTTGAGGCTCTCCCAGATGTCCTTGCACTCGGGGCAGACCGGGAAACGCTCGGGATCGCGGCTGGGCACCCAGACCTTGCCGCACAGGGCGACCACGGGGTGGCCCATGATCATGGCCTCGGTCAGCTCGTCCTTGGGGACGTAGTGCGAGAACTTCTCGTGGTCCCCCTCCTCCGTGCGCATGTCAGTGCGCTCGTCCACCACCGTCTCTGTACCGCTCCGGAAGAAAGCCACGTGGTGAGTCTAACGACTTGTGTCAGTTGACCGAAGGGTCGTCGGGGAATGTCGTGAGGAACCTCGCGTCATTTTCCTGACGCCGCAGAACCTCGCGCCAGAGCGTCTCCGGCTGCGGTGAGACCAGGTCGTCGTCGCGTGAATCGGTGACGATCCAGGCGCCTTCCTCGATCTCGTCCTCGAGCTGGCCGGGCCCCCATCCTGCATAACCGGCGAACACCCTGAGTCCGGTGAACTCACCATGGCTTGGCAACGGCCCTTCGAGATCGACCAGCCCGACCTTGCCTGTCATCTGTCGCCAGCCCACCGGCGGGGCACCGGACTGATCTTGAGGGCGAGAGATGATGCCGAGGGCCAGTGCCGAGTCAATGGCGACGGGTCCCCCGTCGAACAGGCACACCGGCGCATTGACCAGGTCGGCCCAGTCCGGCAGCACGTCATCGACCTCTGAGTCCAGCGGCCGGTTGACGATGAGGCCCAGGGCGCCGTCGCCGTCATGGTCGAGAAGGAATACGACGCTGCGTGTGAACGGGCCGGATTCGATCGCGGGAGTCGCGACCAGCAGCCGTCCTCGCATCGTGTCCATGCCTCTATGATGCAGCCATGCCCAGAGACGCGTCGGCAACTGGCGAATTCACCGTCGACGAGCTGGCTGCACGGGCTCAGATGACGGTTCGCAACGTGCGCGCGTACGCCAGTCGCGGACTCATCGCAGCACCGCGCCTCGAGGGCCGCACGGGCTACTACACGCTCGAGCACCTGCAGCGGCTCCAGCTCATACGCCAGCTCATCGATCGTGGCTACACCCTCGCCGCTGTCGAGAAGGCGGTCGCAGGTGCGCCCAGCGCCGCTGCCGGCCACGCCCTCGACCTGATCAACATCCTCGACATCCCCAACGACGACACGGGCGCCGAGGTGCTGTCGCGTGACGACCTGGCAGCGCTCGCCGGGGTCGCCCGCAACGACAAGCTGATCGACTCGATGGAGGCGTTCGGGCTGGTCGAATGGGTCGACGGCGACCGGGACGTCGTACGACTTCTCGAGCCGATCGTCGTACGCACGGGGGCTGCCGCGGTGGCGATCGGGCTGGCGCCGGAGACGGTCATCGGACTGTTCCCCACGCTCCAGAGTCATCTGCGTCAGATCGCCGATACCTTCGTGCGCGATGTTTCCGCCGAGATCATCCAGCCGTTCGTCGATGCCGGACTTCCCGAGGACCAGTGGCCGACGATCCTGCGGACGATCGAGAATCTCGTCCCGATTGCCAGTCAGGTCACCTTGGGCATCTTTCGCGGGCAGTTCCGTGAGGCGATCGATGCCGAGATCGGTCAGCAGCTCAGCGCATTGAGCGAAAAGACGTCAGACAAGAGATAACCCCGCCCGGCGCCGAGGGGGAGGGAGATGGCGCCAGGCGGGGTGATCGTCTACCCGGTCAGGCTGCGTGAAACCGCAGCTTGCTCCTGAGCGAGCCGCTGCGCGGCTCCTCGTCCTCGACGACATCGGAGTAGACGACTGACTCGCGAGCTGAGTCGCGCAGTCGTTCGCCGTGACCGTTGAGGTCCGGGTGGTTCCAGGGCACTCCGGCCGATGCGGCGAGAAGCGTGAGCTCCTTCGCGAAGGCCTTGCCGAGTGCGGGGTTGTCGAGCTCGGCGTCGAGCAGGGTTCGCGCGCCAGGCATTTCGCTGGCGGCGTTGACCCAGGCTGAGACAGCCATGATCTCCGGGGTGTCGACACCTTCGCTGAGGAGGCGATCCAGCTGGCCACTGAGGCGCTGGAACCAGTTCATCTGGATGTCGAACAGGAGCTCGGTCTCGTTCGCGAAAGCCTCGCGGCCTCCGTCGACCGTGTCGAGCAGTTCAGTGAGCGTGATGTCGTTGCGGCGCTGGTCAGCGATGGCGAGCATCTCGTTGAGTACTTCCTTGCGACGGTTGTAAGCATTCCAGGTCATGGTGTGCTCCTTTCGTTTACCGCCGATCGAGGGTTCCATACCCTCGGTACGTACTCTCAGTATGTTCCATACCGAGAGTGATTGCAAACCCTCGGTATGTGATCCGAGGCACAAACCCCGGGGGGCCATAGACTGGCCTGATGCCGCACCCGACAAAAGTGGTCCACAAGAGCGTCCTTCGCGCCGCGCGCAAGACGACTCGACGCCAGGACTACTCCTCCAGCACCAAGCGCGCGCTGCTCGACAACGCCACCCGGCTCTTCACCGACCACGGCTATGCCGGCACGTCGCTTGACGAGGTCGTGGCGGCTGCTCGGGTGACCAAGGGCGCCTTCTACCACCACTTCCCCAGCAAGCTGGCGCTGTTCGAAGCGGTCTTCGACCGGGTGCAGAGCTCCACCACGGCCCAGGTCGAGAAGGCCATCGAGAAGTCCAGGGATCCGTGGGAGCGAGCTCAGATCGGCTTGGAGAAGTTCCTCGAGGTGTGTCGGGAGCCGCAATTTCGCCGCATCTGCATCCAGGAAGGCCCAGTGGCACTGGGCCACGAGCGCTGGCACGAGGCCGAAAAGGCTTCCACCTTGGGCATCGTCCAACGCACCGTCGACGCCCTGCTCGAAGACCTCGGCGGCGGCGAAGACCTCAACGAGGCCTTCGGCATGATCTTCTACGGCGCCATCAAGTCATCGTCAGAGTTCGTCGCCGACGCCGAGGACCCCAGCGCCGCCAGCGAGGAGGTCCAAGGGGCGATCGGTGCGATCCTCGCCGGCATGCGCCTGCTGCCGTCGATCGACGCGCCGCCAGCGGACCCTGTCAACGAAGCTTGACGGAGCCATCGCCCCGAGGCGCGAGCTCCAAGAACACGTGGCCCGGGTCAATGGTGATCGGCTTGCCATCCTCGCCCTTGAACGAGATCGTCCCTGCCAAGCGGTCCTTGGACCACGTCGCCTCGGTGACGGTCTTGCCGTGGAAGATCATGGCGCGGCCGGTTCCCTTGACCACGGTCTCGGGCACCGGGTTGTTGGCGACGTCGGTGTAGCCAGCGTCGACGATCTTCGCGAACATCACGATCATCGTGTCGGCCTTGAAGTCGCTGCTTGCGGGAGCGTGCCCGTTGGTGCGTACCCACTTGCCACCCTTGGCTGCCCACTCGGTCCGCGTGCCCGGAGAGAATCGCACAGTCGCACCGGTTGCCGTCTTGGGCGCCGGCGGCGGCGTGGCTGAGTCCGACGGCGCCGGCTCGGTCTTCTTCGTGCGCGTCGGCCGACGTCCACGTGAAATAGGGACCGACGACATCTGTCGACTTCGCCTTCTTGGCAACCGTCTTGAGGTTGATCAGCCGGTTGTAGGGGCGTGACTTGCTCGGGTCGCTGCTGAATCCGGGTGCACCGTGATCCTCGGAGAAGATCTTGGTGCCGGCCTTCTTGACCTCGCGATAGGTCTTGTTGGCACCACCGGAAGCGACGACCTGGCCGCCGACCGGTGCGGCGAGACCGATGTCGGTCGTACGCATCGAGCGCACGTGTCCCACCTTGGACGGCAGCTCGCTGTAGAAGAACGCAGCGAGACGGGTCAGCCCGCCCTCGACGAGCTCCTCGACCACGAGGTCGGCCTTGTTGAGGCCGATCTGGGGCTGGCCACCTGAGGTGTTCTCGATCTTGACGACGAACACCGGATTGTGCGGGCGACCGTTGGGCATCGGGGTGCCGTTCAGCGGCGAGATCTCGACGAGCTTCTCGGCGGTGCCCTTGTCGGCGTCCGGCGTGACCTTGGGGTCACTGCCTCCCGAGCAGGAGCTCAGTGTCAACGCTGCGACGGTGACCAGAAGCGCACTGATCGTCTTGAAACTACGCGCGGATGTCTTCGAAACAGGCATTGCCTCAGCATGCCGCATCGGACAAACAGAACCGCGCACCGGGCCGATGTCCGGCGGTGCGCGGTTCGCGTGTCTTGGCGACGCTCAGGCGTTCTTCGGCTTGCGGAAACCTGCCGCCTCAGCAGCCGCTTCGGTCTTGAACCACGTTTCCGCGATCGTCTGACCGTAGAACGGGCTGTCTGGCGTGTGATAGATCATCGAGTCTTCGTTGCCCTTGATCTTGAACTGAGCCGACGGGGCCCGTCCGCCCGACAGCGGACGTGCCGAGCCGGGGAACCGTCCAGGCGCGACGGCCTTTTTGACTGGGGCCTTCTTGGCAGCCGTCTTTGCCGTCGACTTCTTGGCAGCGGGGGCCTTCTTGGCAGCCGTCTTGGCCGTCGACTTCTTGGCAGCTGGGGCCTTCTTGGCAGCGGGAGCCGCCGCGACCGCAACCTTCTTGGCCGGAGCCCGCTTTGCGGCGGGGGCCTTCTTGGCAGCCGTCTTGCGCCGGTCGACTTCTTGGCAGCCGGCGCCTTCTTCGCGGAGGACTTGACTGGCGCCCTTCTCGCAGCGGGCGCCTTGGCGGCGCTCTTGGCAGCTGACTTCTTGGCCGCCGACTTCTTGGCCGCCGACTTCTTGGCCGCCGGAGCCGTCTCTGCAGAGGTTGCCTTCTCCGCAGCGGGGGCCTCGGTGGCGACAGCCTTCGCAACAGACTTCTTGGCCGGCGCCTGCTCTGCAGACGTTGCCTTCTTCGCTGCGCTGCCGGTGCCCGGCGGGGTGAAGCCAGCAGCCCGGGCGTCCGCCTCGGTCTTGAACCAGACCTCAGCGATCGTCTGACCGTACGAGCGGCTGTCGGGCGTGTGGAAGTACATCGAGTCCTTGTTGCCCTTGATCTTGTACTCAGCAGAGGGAGCCTTGCCACCAGTCAGCGGCAGCGCCGACTTCGCAAACCCGGCCGACTCGACCTTGCCGGTCGACGCGGCTGCCTTGGCAGGGGCAACCCGGCCGAGCGAACGCTCAGGTGAGTTGCGAGCGCGCTGGTATTTCGCCTGCCGCAGCAGCCAGCCGAGGATAAAGCCGAGTATCGCGGCCAGGAGCAGCCAGACGATGATCTCTCCGATGGTGTATCCCGACATGCTCAATTTCCCTTCACGATGAAGTCGACGCGACGATACTGCTCCGCAAATGCGTCGCCGTCGGTCTCCGAATCAGATCCGTAGCTCCTGGTTGAAAGACGTGAGGCGTCGACGCCACTTTTCACGAGGAAGGCCTTGACCGCCGCCACCCGCTCGCCACTCAGCGCCCTGCCGCGCACCGGGTCGGACGGTCCCGCGTGGCCACCGATCTCGAGCTCCACCCCGGGCACCCGAAGCAGCAGGTCCGCGAGCTTGAGGAGTGCTGCCTTGGCCCTGGCGTCCAGCTTGGATGACCCTCGAGCGAAGTAGACGCTTGCCGCGTCGACCTCGTCCGCCTGCTCCGGAGTGAGGGCCGTCGAGTCGATCCGGAGGGTGTTGTCGAACATGAGCCCGGGTGCAGCGGGCTCGACGAGCCGGCTCACCGCGTCAACCCCACCCTGCGTCGCCAGCGTGCCGCCGATCGCTATCGAGTCACCGTCAACACTGAGCGCCAGCCTGCCGACACCTTCGAGATCGGGGATCAACGTGGGCAGGGTGCCGAGCCAGCCAGCCGTACCCACATGGGGATCGACCTTCAGGCGGCCGGTGACCTTGCCTAGTGACGCAGCCGCGTCCGTGAGCTGTGCGGCGATGGCCCGGTTGGGCACGACGCCCGACAGGGTGATGCCGTCGGCGTTGCTCGTGATCGACAATCTCGGGGGCTCAGGAAGCGAGCCGTCACCGTCCGCGTCGATCTTGGCCCACCGCACACCCTCGACGTCCTCGACGATCTTCTCGGCCTTGGCGAGCTGCTCAGGCGTGCCGTTGCTGAGCTTGGCCTCACGACCGTCGAAGTCGACCTTGACGTTGCTCAGTCCGTTGTCGACGAGAGCCTTGTAGGCCTTGGGAGTGAGGTCGTCCCGCGTGGAGTTCGACCCGACGACGGAGCCGACCCCTATCACTGCCACCAAGGCCAACCCGGTCAACCCGGCAAGCCGCTTGGTGTTGGTTGGTGGTGTCGTCACGTCAGCATCCCCTGCATCTGAGTCCCGGCATGCCCGAGCGCGTGACCACAGTAGCGAGCGGCGTCCCCCCGCGCCACGAGAAGGCGAATGTCCGACGTCGCTGGAAGAATGAGCAGATGCCCGGTTCGACGACAGCCTTCGCACCCGCGACCCGCGAATGGTTTGACGACTCCTTCGCGGCACCCACTCCTGCCCAGGTCGGTGCGTGGGACGGCATCGCCAGCGATGACAACGTCCTGGTTGTCGCGCCCACCGGCTCGGGCAAGACCCTGGCCGCGTTCCTCACCGCGATCGACGCGCTCATGCGGCCGGGCGACTCCGAAGGCACTCGAGTGCTCTACATCTCGCCCCTCAAGGCGCTGGCGGTCGACATCGAGCGCAACCTCCGATCGCCGCTCGTCGGCATCACTCACGCCGCTGCCCGGCGCGGGGACGACTTCCGCGAGGTCACGGTCGGCCTTCGTTCGGGCGACACCTCGACACGAGACCGCCGAGCACTCGTGACCCACCCTCCCGACATTCTCATCACCACCCCCGAGTCACTCTTCCTGATGTTGACATCGGCAGCCCGCGAGACGTTGCGGAGCGTCGAGACCGTCATCATCGACGAGATCCACGCCGTCGCTGGCACCAAGCGCGGCGCGCACCTGGCGGTGTCCCTCGAACGGCTCGACGCCCTCCTCGCCAAGCCGGCGCAGCGCATCGGCCTCAGCGCAACCGTACGGCCGCACGAGGAGGTCGCCCGGTTCCTGGGCGGCACGACCCCCGTACGCATCGTGGCACCGGAGTCCACCAAGACCCTCGCGCTCGAGGTTGCCGTACCGGTCGACGACATGACTCGACTCCCTGCCTCTCCATCGTCGGACGATCCTGACGCACCTCGTGGGAGCATCTGGCCGCACGTCGAGCACTCGATCGTCGAGCGCGTGCTCGAGCACCAGTCGACCATCGTGTTCGTCAACTCCCGCGGACTCGCCGAGCGACTGACGGCACGGCTCAACGAGACCTGTGCCGAGCTCCTTGGCACCGAGTCGGCGACCGAGCCCACCCGTCCGCCGGCGCAGCTGATGGGTGGCAGCGCGCAGACGAGTGGCGCCGAACCGGTGCTCGCGCGTGCCCATCACGGCTCAGTCAGCAAGGAACAGCGCGCACTGATCGAGGACGACCTCAAAGGTGGGCGCCTGCGTTGTGTCGTGGCGACATCGAGCCTCGAGCTCGGCATCGACATGGGGGCGGTCGACCTCGTCATCCAGGTGTCGACCCCGCCTTCGGTGGCCAGCGGCCTGCAGCGCGTGGGCCGGGCCGGCCACCAGGTCGGTGAGATCTCCCGCGGTGTCGTCTACCCGACGTCGCGGCACGACCTCCTCGCCTCGGCGGTCACGACAGCGCGCATGCAGGACGGGCTGATCGAGCGGCTCGACATACCGTCCAACCCGCTCGACATCCTGGCGCAGCAGACCGTGGCGGCGACCGCACTCGAGACCCTCGACGTCGAGGAGTGGTTCGACACCGTACGTCGCAGCGCGCCCTTCGCGACCCTCCCCCGCGCGGCCTTCGATGCCACCCTCGACCTGCTGGCAGGCCGCTACCCGACCGACGAGTTCGCCGAGCTCAGGCCACGACTGGTGTGGGACCGCGAAGGCGGCACCATCACGGGTCGACCCGGCGCCCAAAGACTTGCCGTCACCAGCGGCGGCACGATCCCCGATCGCGGGATGTTCTCCGTCACTCTCGCAGCAGGCACCGAGGAAACGGGCAGCCGCAAGGTCGGCGAGCTCGACGAGGAGATGGTCTACGAGTCACGCATCAATGACGTGTTCGCGCTGGGCGCGACGAGCTGGCGCATCCAGGAGATCACCCACGACCGGGTCATCGTCACGCCGGCGTTCGGGCAGCCCGCCCGCCTGCCGTTCTGGAAGGGCGACACCATCGGCCGTCCCTATGAGCTGGGCGAGGCGATCGGTGGGTTCGTACGTGAGATCTCCAACCTGACGCCCAAGAAGCTCGCCGAGCGAGCCACCCAGATCGGGCTCGGCAAGCAGGCCACCGACAACCTCGTGTCGTACGTCCACGACCAACGCCAGGCCACCGGGCACATCCCGTCGGACCGCAATCTCGTCATCGAACGATTCCGTGACGAGCTGGGCGACTGGCGGGTCGTCCTGCACTCTCCCTACGGGCGCCGGGTGCACGCCCCGTGGGCGCTCGCCGTCGGTGCCCGCATCGTCGAGCGCTACGGCATCGACGGCTCGGTCGTGGCCAGCGACGACGGCATCGTCGCCCGCATACCCGACACCGAGGTCGAGCCACCCGGCGCCGACCTGTTCGTCTTCGAGGCCGACGAGCTCGACAAGATCGTCACCGAGGAGGTCGGCGGGTCCGCGCTCTTTGCTTCCCGCTTTCGTGAGTGCGCCGCGCGGGCGTTGTTGCTGCCGCGCCGCAACCCCGGATCGCGAGCACCGCTGTGGCAGCAACGGCAGAGATCAGCGCAGCTGCTCGACGTGGCACGCAACTATCCGGAGTTCCCGATCCTGCTCGAGACCGCACGCGAGTGCCTGCAGGATGTCTACGACCTGCCAGCGCTCACGGCTCTCTCCCGTCGCATCGCGTCTCGTGAGATCTCGCTCGTCGAGATCACCACCGACAAGGCGTCCCCGTTCGCGCAGACACTTCTGTTCGGGTACGTCGCCGCCTTCCTCTACGAGGGCGACACCCCTCTCGCCGAACGGCGAGCATCCGCACTCACCCTCGATCCCACCCTCCTTGCAGAGCTGCTCGGCCGGGCCGAGCTCCGCGAGCTGCTCGACCCTGACGTCATCGATCGCACCGAGCACGAGCTCCAGCGCCTCTCTGATGACCGCCGTGCCAAGGACGTCGAAGGCGTCGCCGATCTCCTGCGCATGCTCGGCCCGCTCTCGATTGCCGAGGTCGCGCAGCGGCTCGAGGACGAGGTGGCTGGCCAGGCCGAGGGCTGGCTGGTCGAGCTCCGAGAGGCGCGCCGTGCCGTGGCACTGGTGGTCGCCGGAGATGAGCGATGGGCCGCGGTCGAGGACGCCGGACGTCTGCGCGACGCCCTGGGCGTCTCGCTCCCGCTCGGCATCCCCGAAGCGCTGCTGCAGAGCGTCGCAGATCCGCTCACCGATCTGATCTCCCGCTATGCGCGCACCCACGGGCCGTTCACGACCGAGGAGGTCGCGAGTCGGTTCGGTCTCGGCAGCGCCGTAGCCCTCCAGGTGCTCCGCCGCCTCGCCCGAGATGCACGTCTGACCGAAGGCGAGTTCAGGCCCCAGGCCAGCGGTACGGAATGGATCGAGCCGGGCGTGCTGCGCCGCATTCGTTCACGGTCGCTTGCCGCCGCGCGCCAGCAGGTCGAACCGGTCGACCCGGCCACCTACGCCCGGTTCCTGCCGTCGTGGCAGGGAGTCGGTTCGTCATTGCGTGGCGTCGAAGGCGTGCTGTCGGTGGTCGACCAGCTGGCCGGGCTGGCCCTTCCCGCCTCGGCGTGGGAGTCGCTCGTGCTGCCGGCCCGCGTACGGGACTACTCCCCCACGATGCTTGACGAGCTGACCTCGGCCGGTGAGGTCGTGTGGTCCGGCGCAGGATCGCTGCCCGGCAACGACGGATGGGTGCAGCTCTCACCGCCAGATCTGCTCCTCCCGGCCGCGGCCACGTGGGAGGCAGGGCCGCTCCACGATGCCATCACCGAGGCGCTCGGTGGCGGGGGTGCTTTCTTGTTCCGTCAGCTGACCGAGTCCTTGGCAGAGGAAGACGACTCACTGATCGCCGAGGCTCTGTGGGAACTCGTCTGGGCCGGTCGGGTCAGCAACGACACGTTCGCCCCGATGCGAACACTCGTGGGTCGCGGCGGAGCGCACCGGACGAGTCGGCCGACCCCACGCGGACGCATCCACGGCCGCCGCGTCCAACCTCGCGTTGCCCTGCACGGTCCGCCCACGGTCAGCGGCAGGTGGTTCGCGCTGCCTGACCCGGCGACCGATCCAACCGTCATGCAGCTGGCACGCACGGAGTCGCTGCTCGGACGCTACGGCGTCGTCAGCCGCGGCTCGGTCATGGCCGAAGGCACACCGGGCGGATTCGCTGGCGTCTATCGCGTTCTCCGAGAGCTGGAGCAGACCGGGGCCTGCCTGCGCGGCTATTACATCGACACCCTCGGCGCCGCGCAGTTCGCAGCGCCCTCGACCGTCGACCGGATGCGCACCTACGTCCACGACGACGATGCCGTGACGGACTCCGGGGCGCTGACTCTCGCTGCGACCGACCCGGCCAACCCGTTCGGCGCGGCCCTCCCTTGGCCAGCTCGCACCAACGACTCCAAGCATCGGCCGGCGCGCAAGGCGGGCTCGCTGGTCGTCATGCATGACGGGCACCTGGTGCTCTATCTCGAACGCGGCGGCAAGAAGGCCCTGGTGTTCGACCACGATCCGGCTCGCCTCGCCGCTGCGGCCACCTCGCTCGCCTCGACCGTACGAGCGCGCCGGGTCCACCGTCTGAGCGTCGAGACCGTCGACGGCGACCCGATCACCGACACCCCGCTGGGGGAGGCGCTGCGCGAGGCCGGATTCGAGCGCATTCCCAAGGGGCTGAGGCTCGATGCTTGAGCTCTGCGGCCGGTGGGCCGATGCCTGAGGGAGACACCGTCTGGCGCTCGGCTCGACTCCTCCACGAGGCACTGGTCGGACACGAGCTGACGGTCAGCGACTTCCGTGTCCCGGCGCATGCGACTCTCGACCTCACCGGCCAGGTCGTCGACGAGGCGGTGAGCCGCGGCAAGCACCTGCTGATCCGGGTCGGCCGACACTCGATCCACACCCACCTCAAGATGGAGGGTGCGTGGCACGTCTACCGTCTTGATGAGAAGTGGCGCCGGCCCGCACACACGGCCCGCGTCGTGCTGGCGACCGCCGAGCGCCAGGCGGTCGGGTTCTCTCTCGGCATCACCGAGGTGCTCGACCGTCAGGCTGAGGCCGATGCGATCGGCCACCTCGGTCCGGACCTGCTCGGCCCTGACTGGGACCTCGACGAGGCCGTACGCCGCGTCACCGCCGATCCATCGGTCCCGGTGTTCGTCGCCCTGCACAACCAGCGCAACCTCGCCGGCTTCGGCAACGAGTACGTCAACGAGATCTGCTTCCTGTCCGGGATGTTGCCCACCCGGCCGGTCGCGGAGGTCAAGGACATCCGGCACGTGATCGCTCGCGGGCAGACGATGATCCACGCCAATCGAGAGCGCACGATCCGTACGTTCACCGGCATCGCGCGTGATGGTCAGAACGAGTGGGTGTTCGGTCGTGACCGACGACCCTGCAGGCGCTGTGGCACACCGATCCGGCGTGGCGAGCTCGGCGATGCACCGACTCGTCTCCGCAACACGTTCTGGTGCCCGAGCTGCCAGACCTAGGAGGCCAAGGACGCGGCCTTGGCCGAGCCGAAGACCATCTCCTGCTCCAGGTCGGTCTTCCTCATGTCGCGCGAGTCGAGCAGCCAGTTCTGGCGGATCGTCCACGGCGAGGTCTGGCCCTGCTGCGGCAGCTCGTTGACGACGCGCTGCACGTATCCCGATTTCAGGTCGAGGATGGGTCGCGCATCAGCGCCCGCGCCCAACGGATCGGGCATGCCGTAGTCGACACCCTTCTTGTCCAGCAGGTTGATCAGCCGGCAGACGTACTGCGACGACAGATCGGCCCGCAGCGTCCACGACGCGTTGGTGTAGCCGACGCACCAGGCGAAGTTGGGCAGGCCGCTGAACATCAGGCCCTTGTAGACGTACAGCTCGTGCGGGTCGATGTCCACGCCGTCGACGCTGAGCTTGAGCTGGCCGAATGCCACGACCTGCAATCCGGTGGCGGTGATGACGATGTCGGCGTCAAGGCGCTCGCCGGACGCCAGCTCGATGCCCTTGGCGTCGAACGTCTTGATGTGATCGGTGACGATCGAGGCCTTGCCGTGGCGAAGCGTTCGGAACAAGTCACCGTTGGGCACGATGCACAGGCGTTGATCCCATGGGTCGTAGACCGGTGTGAAGTGCGGGTCCAGGTCATAGCCCTCGGGCAGCTTCCGCTTGGCGAGCCGAGTCAGCAGCTTGCGCGAAGCCTTGGGAAAGCGCTGGCAGAACTGGTACATCCCGATCGAGAACATTGCGTTCTTGCGACGGATCGCGCGATGGGCGAAGCCGTCCGGCAGGACCTTGCGCATCACGTCGGCCACCTTGTCCTCCTGCGGCAGAGCCATCACGTACGACGGCGAGCGCTGCAACATCGTGATGTGCTTGACGTCGTCGGCCATCGACGGGACCAGGGTGACAGCGGTGGCGCCGCTACCGATCACGACGACCTCCTTGCCGGCGTAGTCGAGGTCCTCGGGCCAGAACTGCGGGTGAACCACCTGACCCTCGTAGGAGTCGATCCCTGGGAATTCTGGCGTGTATCCCTTGTCGTAGGAGTAGTAGCCGCTGCAGAGGTAGATGAAGGATGCCGTCTGCGTGACGGTCTTGCCGTCAACTGTCGAGGTCACGGTCCATGTCGCATCGTCGGTCGACCACGCGGCTGAGACGACGCGGGTGCCGAACTGGATGAATTTCTCGATGCCGAACTCGTCAGCAGCCTCGCGGATGTACGTACGAATGTCGTCGCCATCGGCGATCGCCTTGGGGTTCTTCCACGGTCGGAAGGGCCAGCTCAGCGTGTACATGTCGGAGTCTGAACGGATCCCGGGGTAGCGGAACAGATCCCACGTACCGCCGACGGCGTCTCGCGCCTCGAGGATCGCGTACGACTTGCCGGGACACTCGGTCTGCAGGCGGTAGGCCGCACCGATGCCCGAAAGTCCCGCCCCCACGATGATGACGTCGACGTCCACTGCACCCATGATCTCCTCTTTCGCATACCCTCGGTATGTGAACCCTAGCCCAGATTGTCAGGGACGTCACGGGTCTGGCCCATCTGCTTTGCGGACTGACCCTAGGATCGTGCACATGACCGAGCAGCCCGTGGACACCGCCGCCGAGCCGACCTATCCGCCGCGGTGGGTCCTCCTGTTCGCGGGTGCCATCGGCCTGGTCGCCTCGATCGTGCTGACGATCGACAAGGCACGGTTGTCCGACGATCCGACCAAGACGTTCAGCTGCGACATCAACGCGTTCGTCAGCTGCGCCGGCGTCATGGCTTCGGATCAGGCCTCGGCCTTCGGCTTCCCCAACTCCTACATCGGCATCGCGGGATTTGCCGGTGTCGTGCTGATCGCACTGGCGCTGTTCCTGCAGGTCACGCTGCCGTCGATCGTCAAGGCGGGCCTGTGGTTGGGCACGCTGTTCGGCATCGGCCTCGTCACCTGGCTCCAGTTCCAGAGCATCTACGAGATCGGCAAGCTGTGCCCCTACTGCATGGTGGTCTGGGCGGTGATGATCCCACTGTTCGTGGCGGTCACCGCGTGGGTGCTGCGGGAGTTCCAGCCCGGCGCGGCACTGACCCGCTTCGTCACCGACTGGACCGTCCTGATCGTCGCGCTCTGGTACGTCGCCGTCGCGGCGGCCATCTGGTTCGAGTTCGGCGACAAGCTCTGGGCCTAGGTCGCTGCAGCGACCGCTCCAACACGGTTGCCAGCCGGGTGTCCCTGTCGGTGATCCCGCCGACGTCATGGCTGCTCAGCCTGACCTCGACCCTGTTGTAGACATTGGTCCACTCCGGGTGGTGGTCGGCCTCCTCGATGGGGCCCGCAGCACGGTTCATGAAGTCCAGCGCCGTTCGGAAGTCGGCGAACTCGTACGTCTTGGTGATCGCGTCACCCTCGGTTGACCATCCGGGCAGACCTTCCAGCGCAGTCTTGATCTCGTCATCGGTGAAGGTGCTCATGCCTTCGACGGTACGCGCGGGCCCGAAGCGAGCAAGGCGAAACTCAGCCCAGACGCGAGACTCGGCAAGGTGACGTCCTGGATCGGGGCAGCATCGACGCCTCGGGCGGCCTTCAGCTCGGCTTCGGACAGTCCGCCGGCCTAGGGGCTGGCAGCCCGCTCAGGCGGTCCGAGAGGAACGTGCTTGCTGGCGACCAGAACTGGATCACTCCGGTGAGATGCTCAGTGAGCGGCGACGCCACGAACTTCACGCTCGCGCCATTTCGGCACCACTTGTCCCGCAGCCCGGGCCCGGATGTGTCGTAGGCCATGACTTCATCGAACCGATTGGCCTGCAGGATCAGTGGCACCTTCGGGTCGATGTTGCCCAGGTTGTTCTCGATCAGCCTTGCCTTGAAACCCTTCACCGCGAGAGGTGGCACCTTGAGATATGTGCGCGAACTGTGTGACCACAGCTGCGCCTTGACGATCGCGTCGGGCAAGCACGACTGGTTGAGCATCGCCAGATACTGCTTGCCGCGCGGTGTCAGTGCATCACGCAAAGCGGGCGCCAGCTCGGGATATGCCGCCGCAAACCCCAACGACACGTAGCCCAGCAGGAACGCGAACGGTTTGCCATCGATGAAAGCGGCTTCGCGTACAAAATCGGCAGGCGCTGCGCCAAGAGCCCCGCCGCGCACCTTCAGGTCGGGGGCGTACGAGCCCTGCAGCTGGAGTGCCCAGCCTGCGGCCTCGCCGCCTTCGGAGTAGCCATAGATCGCCGTGGGCGCCTTCGAGCTGATTCCTGCACCAGACAGAGCGCGCGCAGCCCGCATCGAGTCGAGGACTGCGCGCCCCAGCGATCTACCGACGACATATTGATGATCGCCGGGCGTGCCGAGACCCGGGTAGTCGGTCAGCGCGAGCGCCCAACCGCGACTCAGCGCCGAGGCAACGATCGTTGCCTCATACTCCGTCCCGTTCGCGAACTGGCGTGACGGCGCACAGTGGTCGGCCATGCCTGGCGTACCCAACGCGTAGCCAACCAACGGCCGACTGCCCGCGCCAGTCCACGCCTTCTTGGGAACCAGCACGGTCCCCGAGACGATCTGCGGCTTTCCAGTCGCGCCGGTCGACCGGTAGAGCACTCGCCAGGCGGTCGCGTTGAACGGGAGGCCCGGGAGGATGTACGCCGGCATGACCTCGGCACGCACTATGCTGCCGGGCTTGCCAGCCGCCTTGAGCCCGACTGTGTCGTAGAAATCCGGGCTGCCTGCGAGGGAGGGACTCGACGGCGACAGAAGCGTCGCGGAGAGTGCGAACACCACGAGCAACTGCCCAACACGCCTGGTTAACATGCCAACACCCTGCACCAAACCTGTACATATGTCCAGCATTCATCACGGGCTGCCCACCGTTCGTCGTGGAGCTGCCGGGATCCCTCGTGCGGCAACGCCGGAGTGGCGCTTCGCGCGATCACGGCATTGCGGTGGTGGGGCCCGACTCGATTCACTCTGCTTGATTCACGAAATAGAAATGGTCCCTGCACCCAAAACCGGGGTGCAGGGACCATTTCTATTTCGTGGAGCTGCCGGGAATCGAACCCGGGTCCTATGGCGCTGAGTCAGGGCTTCTACGGGTGTAGTTCGTCTAGCGCTTTTCTCAGCCCCGGAGCTCGGACGAACGCGTCTCCGACAGGCTCAGTCGCATAAAAGTCCCGGTCACACCCTGCGACGTGGTGTGACCAGCAAGTCCCCTAAATGACGTTGGTGATCTGGGGCGGGAACGCCCCCAGGCCAACGCTTCACCTATCGCTTAGGCAGCGAGGGCGAAGTCAGTGCGATTGGAATCGGCACTTGTTGGTTTCCAGAGATCGTTTAAGAGATAACCCTGGATCCTCTACCCGCTTCTCCTGAATCGAACGACCTTAGTCGAAACCGATCAGCCCCTCTTGAATTTTCAAACGCAACAGCTCACATCATACTCCTGTGGGCGTCAGGACCCCCCGGCCTGACGCCCACAGGCCACGTCTACCCCTTGTGGATCTGAACGTCAGCAGCGCGGACGAACAAGATCCGATGCGCTCCAGCGATCTGCAGGTAGACGTCGTCACCACGCACGTCAGTCCGATCACCCGGCGTCGTGCCGTCGAACGTCTTGGCGTTGTAGTAGTCGGTGACGACATTGCGGTCGGTCAGGGCGTACGCCTGGCCCGGCTTGATCGTGTACTCGAGCGGGGACAGCGTCTGGTACTTGATGGTCGACGGATAGGCCGACGCCTCCGGGTACGCGCGCCCGTACACCGGGGCGCTCGTCGCTCCCGGCTTCACCGTGACGGTTGATCCGTGCGTCTTGACCAGGACGCGGCGCGAGACCGGGTTGTGGATCCAGGCGAGCTCTCCGGCCCATGACACCTGCACCCAGTCGCCCTGCACAGCCGCGACGACGAGTTGGTTGCCGGCCTGGGCGCGGGCACCGACATCGCTGACGACGTCAGTGCTCGCCGTACCCGCAGGATGCTGGCCCACATCGACGGCGAGCGGCGACGACTCGTCCGGCGCCTGATGCAGAGCGGCGAAGTTGGTCGGCGCGCCGGCCTGGCAGGGACCCGAGCCGGGCGACTGTTCCTCGCACTGCGTGATGGTGTGGGTGTTGCCGGCAAAGCCAGGACGTACTGTCACCACATCGCCTGCCGCGAGCTTGCCCGTCGTGTGCTTCTTGCCGCCGACCGGGGCCTTCAACAGGGCGAAGTAGTGCTCCCAGTCCCAGTAGGGTCCGGTGTCCCAGTGCACGTTCTTCGTTGCACCGAGCACCGTGCCGGGCACCTGGTCGTGGCCGATGATGTGCGCGGGGTCGAGCGCGATGCGGTACTTCTTGGCGAGATATCGGACCAGCTGCGCGGAGTTCTGGTACATCGCCTCGGTGTACCAAGCGCCGTTGCCGGCCTTGCCCTCGTGCTCGATCCCGATCGAGTGCATGTTGATGTACCAGTTGCCGGCGTGCCAGCCGACGTCCTTCGCATCGAGGTGCTGAGCGACGTGACCGTCCTTGGAGCGGATCGTGTAGTTCCAGGCAAGGTACGTCGGATCCTGCACGAGCGCGACGGAGCCGTCGTACGATCCCTCGGTGTCGTGGATGACGATGTACTTGAGCTTGGGTCCGCCCCGGCCGGTGCGGTCAGCGATGTCGTGGTTGCCGTAGTTGGTGGTCGTGTCCGGATCGTCCGGATTGCCCTTGGCATAGGGAGCGGGAAGCCATTCGCACGCCAGGCGCTTGGGGCAATCGGTCCTGCCCTCGCTCCGGGCCTTGGCCGCGCTGGGCACCTTGGCGTTGGGCTGGGCGTCAAGAGTCACCTTCTCGCCCTGCGCTGTCGTACGACTCTCGCCGCTGCGCAACGTCGAGTAGACCTGGCCGGCGAACCGGTCGGAGCCGCCGAAGCGCGAGACCGCCTCGGTCCAGGCGTTCACGTCGGAGCTCGGGGACTGGCGGTATGACGCGATCACCGCAGCGCCGGCGCACACGTTGGCGATCGCGTTGGTCTTGATCTGGGCGAGCGACAGTCCGGTCAGCCTTGATCCGAGGTGCGCCGTCTGCGACGAGGCCGCCGTACGGTCGCTGCCATCACCCTTGCCGTCGGACGTCACCTTGAGGTCGGTCAGGTGCATGGGCCCATAGCCGCCGTCCGCGCTGGGCTTCCCGGCGTGATCGTCCCAACGTGACTGCATGTAGGACACGGCCCGGAGCACGTCGGCCGGCACGCCTGTAACCGTTGACGCCCGGTCGAAGGCCGAGTCGAGTGGCACGCTCGACGATGCCCACGAGCAGTCGATCGTCGATGGCGGCGAGGCACTTGCTGTGGTGGCCGGCGCGAGCGCGGCGATCAGGCCGACTCCTGCCAGTGCGATCGCGAATCGTGGCAAACCTGTACGCATGTCAATCCCCCCGGATGAACGTCAGTGACTTGCCTCTGACCTTGACACAGAGTTTCTGCTGAATCCAGAGTTGCGGAGCAAAGTTTCAGGAGTCCTGTTGCAACACCTGCGGACTGACCTTCCGTCCATGGATCAGCGTCATGGCACAAACGCCTGCAACCACAAGCATTCCGGCGCAGATCCACATACCGGTGCGGTAGCCCGGGGAAAAGACCTCGGGATTGGAGAAATTGGCGCCCGCGATGCCGGCGATCGGCGGGATGGCGGCGACCGCGAGCAGCGAGGCCGTACGCGCAACAGCGTTGTTGATGCCTGAGGCGATGCCGGTCTGCTCCGCCGGCGCGGCGGCAAGGACGGCCGTGGTCAACGGGGCCACCAGCAGCGTGATTCCCGCACCGAACACGATCGAGCCGGGCAGCACGTCGATCCAGAAGTTCGGATTCTCACCGACTCCAAGCAGCATGATGATCCCCACGGCAGACACCATCGGTCCGATCGTCATGGGCCAGCGAGGCCCGATCTTGGCACCGAGCTCACCCGCCTTCGACGAGAACAACAGCATGAGAATCGTGATGGAAATCGTGGCGAGACCGGCTTCGAGCGGCTTGTAGCCGCTGACGTACTGCAGCTGCAGCACGAGCAGGAACATCGAGCCGCTCAGCGCACCGTAGATCGCGAACGTGCAGATGTTCGCGGCCGTGAACACGCGATCAGCGAACAGGCTCAGCGGTACGAGCGCGTGGGGCGTGACCTTCTGGTGAATGACGAACACCACGAGCAGCGCCACGCCGCCGACCGCCCAGAGCCACGACTTCTCGCTGAGCCCGTAGGTCAGCAGCGCGAGCCCGCCGGCAGCCAGCGCGGCGCCGGTGAAGTCGAGCTTGCCCTGTTCGCCCTTGGTCTCCGGTACGTGCTTGACCGTCAGCCAGATGACGACAGCTGCCAGCGGAACGTTGAGCCAGAAGATCGAGCGCCACCCAATGGCGTCGACCATCCAGCCGCCGGCGAGCGGTCCGATTGCGGTCGTGACGCCGGCCAGGCCGGACCAGGCGCCGATCGCCTTGCCGCGATCCTCTGCGACGAAGGACGCAGAGATGATCGCCAGGCTGCCGGGGGTCAGCAACGCGGCGCCGATGCCCTGCAGTCCACGTGCCAGGACGAGCACCTCGATCGTGGGAGCGGCGGCGCACATCACGGAGGCAAGCGCGAACCAGGCGACGCCGGTGACGTACACCTTGCGACGACCGAGCCGGTCCCCCAGTGATCCGCCGACAAGGATCAGTGCTGCCAGCGTGAGCGTGTAGGCGTTGACGGTCCATTGCAGACCGGTGACACCCGCGTCGAGGTCGCGGTCCATCGCGGGCAACGCGAGACTGACGATCGAGCCGTCGAGGAACGCCATGCCCGAGCCGAGGATCATCGCGGCGAGCAACCACTTGCCCTGTGCGCTGGCGAGCCTCACGGGGCACCGAAGAGTCGGACGCTGTTGTTCCAGAGCACGTCTGCCATCCATTCGTCACCAAGGTCGAGCCGTTGGAGCGCGTCGACCTGGTGAGCGTAAGCGTAGGGGATGTTGGGGAAATCGGTCCCGAACAGGATCCTGTCCTGCAGGTCGAGCAGGCGCGGCATGATGTCGGCGGGCTTGGGACCATCCCAGAAGTCGACGAAGGCCATGGTCGTGTCGAGTCGCACGTCGCCATAACGGTCTGCGAGGTCGAGGAATTCCGCGTATTCGGGCATGCCCAGGTGGGCGATGATCACCTTGAGCGACGGATGGCGGCTGAGCACGTCGGCGATGCCTGCCGGGCCGGTGTGGCTTCCGGCCGCCGGTCCGGAGCCCGCGTGGAGGACGAGCGGCGTGCCGCTGTCGGCAAGGGCGCCCCACACGGGCTCCAGCAGTGGGTCGTTTGCGGCGAAGTCACCGACCTGCAGGTGCGCCTTGAACAGCTCGACACCGTCGTCGATCAACATGCTGACGTACGTCTCCGCCTCGGGTTCGGGGAAGAACGTGGCAGACCAGAGGGTGTCGGGGGTGCGCTCGGCGAAACCACGCGTCCAGTCGTTCATATAGGTCGCGATGCCGGGCTTGTGCGCGTAGGACATCGACGAGAACTTCTTGACGCCAATTGCGCGCAGCTGCTCGACCCGCTCCTCGTCGGTGCCGCGATAGGTGATCGGCCAGGTACGGCCCAGCAGCGGTCCGGCGGTGTCGAAGTAGGCCCACACCTTGGCGAGAACCGGCGGCGGCATGAAGTGCACGTGCACGTCGAACAGGCCGGGGATGCCGAGCTCGTGGGCCAGCTCGGGGAGCTGGTCGTCCCGCACTAGTGCATGCCCTTGAGGCGGCGGCCGAGGTCACGCTCCGCCTCGCGGGTGGCCGTACGTTCGGCTATGGCGTGCCGCTTGTCGTACGTCTTCTTGCCTCGCGCCAGGGCGATCTCCACCTTGGCGCGCCCGTCCTTGAAGTAGAGCGAGAGCGGGACGATCGTCAGGCCCTTCTCGGTGGTGCGGCGCTCGATGCGCTCGATCTCGGTGCGGTGCAGCAGCATCTTGCGACGACGGCGAGTCTCATGATTGGTCCAGGTGCCCTGCGTGTACTCGGGGATGTGGACATGAAGCAGCCACGCCTCGCCGCGCTCAACCTCGCCGAATCCGTCGGCAAGGGATGCGCGACCAGCACGCAACGACTTCACCTCGGTACCCGTGAGGACCAGTCCCGCCTCAAAGGTGTCTTCGATGTGATAGTCGTGGCGCGCCTTCTTGTTCTGCGCAACTACCTTGCGCCCTACTTCTTTGGCCACGGGTCAATTCTCGCACGTGGGCGATGCGTCACCCGGTGCCCGTACTACCGGCACGCGTGCCTAGAACCAGTTCATCGGCTGTGTCGTACGACCGTTGACGAGCACCATGAAGTGCAGGTGGCAGCCAGTCGAGTACCCGGTCGAGCCGACGTACCCGATGACCTGGCCGCGCTTGACGTGCGATCCCGAGCTCTTGGCGAAGCGGCTCAGGTGGTTGTAGGTCGTCACGACGTTCACGCCACGCATGGTCCCGTTGTTGAGAATCACGCGGTTGCCGTAGGCCCCGTTGTAGTACTGGCTGATGATCGTGCCGCTCGCCGCTGCGTGGATTGGCGTGCCGCAGCCGACCCCGAAGTCGGTGCCGTCGTGGAGCTTGTAGACGCCCGTGATGGGGTGCACGCGCATCCCGTACGGCGAGGTGATCGGTCCGTTGACGGGGCGCGACAGGGCACCGCCGCCGTCGCCGCCCGCATTGGAGCCGGCGGCCTTTCGGATGAGGGCCTGGATCTGTCGCTCCAGGCGATTGCGCTCGGCGATCTCCTCGCGATAGTGCTTCTCGTCCTGCGCCTTGGCACTCGCGGCCGAGGCGCGAGCCGACGCGCGATTCGCGACAAGTCCGGCGACGGTGTTGCGCTGGGCCTGCGCCTTGTTCTCCAGCGCGGTCTTGCGTACGAGGTTGGCTGCCGCTTCGGCACGCTGCTTCTTGACCAGGTCGCGGAGCTTTGTCACCTCATCGCGCTTGACCTCGAGCAAGACCTTGGTCGCGGCCAGTCCCTGCATGGTGGCAACCTGGGCGTCACTGACCGTGTCGTTGACGTTCATCTGCTCGGTGAACGTGCTGGGATCCTCGCCGCTGAGCAGCTCGCCGAAGGCTCGTAGCCCCCGGTCGCCCTGCTGCACGCTCTCGACGGTGAACTGCTCGACCTGGGCCGCTGACTCCTTGAGCTTGGTCTCGCCGAGCTTCAGCTTTGCCCTCGCTGTGTCGAGGTTCGCCTGGCTGACGACGAGCTTCGCCTGCATCTGCGCGTCACGCTGCTGGGCGACCGCGAGCAGTCCGCGCGTGGCGCCGAGCTTGTTCTCTGCCACGTTGAGCTTGCTCTGGGCGGCTCGCAGGGCAAAGACGGCAGAGTTGTATTCCTTGGTCGAGCCATCCAACGCCTTCTTCGCGAGCTTCGCGGCGGCGCTGGCTTCCTTCTTCTGGCGCTCCAGCTCACTTTTGGAGTCGGCGACCGAGGGGCTCGAGAAGGCAACCATCATTGCGATGGCAAGCAGGACTGCCGTCAGGGACGTGCGGCTGGACCGGATCATGACCTCGACCTTGGGGGAAGTTTCTCGTGAAGAGACTGTCGATGCGTGATGCTGATGTGACCACTGTGAAAGCAGTGACTAGGGCGACTCTAATTGATGCGACTCACACGTCGAGGTATTTGCGTGTCATCACGAGTGTCGGAATCAGCGCCAGAAGCAGTGCGAGTCCTGTCGTGATGCCGAGCGCGATGCTCGCCTCGTGCCAGCCGACCCACGTCGTGAGGTTGCCCAGCGAGTCGCGCAGATAGCCGTAGACGACGAACTGCATGAAGGCCGCCATGCCCAGACCCGCCAGCAGAGCGGAGATCAGTGCCGCGAGCAGGGACTCCAGGACGAACGGGAGCTGGATGTGCCAGCTCGATGCGCCAACGAGTCTCATGATCCCGATCTCGCGCCGGCGTGCGTACGCCGTCATGCGAATCGTGTTGGAAACCTGGAGGACTGCCGCCACGACGAGCAGGCCGGCAATGCCCCACGAGGCCTGCTTCATGTACTTCAAGATGTCGAACAGCGGTCCGAGCAGCTCCTTGAAGGAGTTGACGTTGCCGACGCCATCCATCCCGGAAACCTGGCTGGCGACGCTGTCGTACTTGTTCGCGTCCTTGAGCGTCACCAGGTACGACTCGGGGAAGGAGTCCGGACCCAGCGTCTCGAGCTGAGCGCGACCGGTGTCGGACTGCTGCCCGAGCAGCTCGCGCGCGCGCTCATAGTTGTCGGCCGGCGTACGAATGTCGAAGGACTTGACCTGGGCGTTGTTGTCGAGCGCTTCCTTGACAGCGGCCTTTTGGTCCTCCGTCGCCACTCCGCCGATGCAATTGGAGCTCGGCGAGTTCTTGGTGCAGAGGTTGACCTGCAGCTGCAGCTTGCTGCCGAAGTAGCTCTCGGTGCGGTTGACCTGGCTGTTGATCAGCAGCCCGAGGCTCACCAGCAACAACGACACCGTCATGGTGACGACCAGGGAGATCGTCATGGACTTGTTGCGCGAAAGGCTTGCACCCAGCTCGCTCAGTGTGGCTCGCATCAGGCCTCCTAGTTCTGGTAGCCGTAGATGCCGCGGGCCTCGTCGCGCACGATGAGTCCGCCTTCGAGCTCGATGACCCGTTTGCGCATCTGGTCGACGATCGTCGAGTCGTGGGTCGCCATCACCACGGTCGTGTCGGTGCGGTTGATCCGGTCAAGGAGCTTCATGATGCCGACACTGGTGGCCGGGTCGAGGTTTCCGGTGGGCTCGTCGGCGATCAGGATCATCGGCCGATTGACGAAGGCTCTGGCCACGGCGACTCGCTGCTGCTCACCTCCGGAGAGCTCATCGGGCATGCGGTGCCCCTTGCCCTCCAGCCCGACCATCTCGAGCGTCTCGGGCACGAGCTTGGCGATCTCCGAGCGGGACTTGCCGATCACCTCAAGGGCAAACGCAACGTTCTCCGAGACCGTCTTGTTGGGCAGCAGTCGGAAGTCCTGGAACACCGTGCCGACCTGGCGGCGCAGCTTGGGCACCTTCCAGCTCGACAGCTTGTTGATCTCCTTGCCGGCGACGTACACGCGACCGGTGGTGGGCGTCGTCTCGCGCAGGATCAGTCGCAGGAAGGTTGACTTGCCAGATCCTGAGGCGCCGACCAGGAAGACGAACTCGCCCTTCTCGATCTCAAGATCGAGGGCGTCGAGCGCGGGGCGCTTCTGGCCGGGATAGGTCTTGGTGACCTTGTCGAATCGAATCACTCGATCGAGTGTAGGCAGACTCCACCACGAGGTCGCGAAGGCTCGCTGAGGTCAGGCGATGCGCAGGGCGACGTAGTCGTCGACGGCTCGCGGCGACAGGACGGTGTCGATGACCATGGCGCTTGCACCGAGGATCCCACCCTGGCTGGCGGCGGCGGTGCTGACGATCCGGAGATCGTGAGTGGCCAGCGGCAGCGATCGTCGATAGACGACCTCGCGCACGCCGGCAAGAAGGTACTCGCCCGCTTCGGAGAGCTTGCCGCCGATGACGATGACGGACGGGTTGAGCAGGTTGACGCAGGTCGCCAGGACGGTGCCGAGGTCGCGGCCAGCCTCGCGTACGGCCTGGAGCGCTGCGATGTCACCCGCCGCCACGGCGTCGACGATGCCCTGGGACCCGTCGACGTCAAGGCCCTTGGACCGGAGCTTTGCGGCGATGGCGGGCCCGGCCGCGATCGCCTCCAGGCAGCCGATGTTGCCGCACCGGCACACGATGTCATCGGGCGCTCCGGCAACCTGGACGTGGCCGAGGTCGCCGGCCGAGCCAAGCGCACCACGCATGAGTCGTCCGTCGGAGACGATGCCGGCGCCGATGCCGGTGGCCACCTTGACCAGCAGGAGGTGAGGGGCAGACTGCCACGACGTGACGTACTCACCCAGTGCCATCAGGTTGACGTCGTTGTCGACAAGCACCGGACCGGTGAACGTCTTGCCCAGGTGCTTGGGGATGTCGAAGTCGTGCCAGCCCGGCATGATTGGCGGGTTGGCGGGTCGACCGGTTGCGTGCTCGACCGGTCCGGGTACGCCGATCCCGACTCCAGCGACATCTCCCAACGGTCGATCGATCGACTTGAGCAGCTCGATCGCGATCGAGGCGACCAGCTCGAGCACCATCTCCGGCCCGTCGGCGATGTCGCTGTCGACAGTCCTTTCCTCAAGCACGCGGCAGGACAGGTCAGTCACCGCGACACTTGCGTGCGACGCGCCGAGGTCGATCGCCAGGACCACTCGGTTGTCGCGGTTGAGCGCGAAGCGGGTGGGCGGCCGACCACCCGTCGAAGCGGCCTCGCCGACCGGCGCGAGGAGACCACAAGCCAGCAGCGCTTCGACGCGAGCGGTGACGGTCGAGCGGGCCAGGGACGAGAGCTGAGCGAGCTCGGCACGCGTACGAGGACTGCCATCGCGCAGCAGCTGAAACAGATCGCCGGTGCCGGCAAGCGTCGGGGGAAGCCCGGCGGGCACGGTCATGGCCATGAGTAAACCATGCCTCCTTCGGGCGTTGGGATGAGTCAAGTATGTCGAGCAACAACATACTTCTGCTTGACGAAAAGTAAAAGGTGTGACTAGGGTCACCGCCATGGCTACACCTCTGCTCGAGATGCGCGGCATCGTCAAGGAGTTCCCCGGCGTCCGCGCCCTCGACGGTGTCGACCTGGTCGTTCGAGCGGGCGAAGTCCATTGCCTGCTGGGCCAGAACGGCGCCGGCAAGTCCACCCTGATCAAGATCCTCTCGGGCGCGCACAGCGTCGACGAGGGCACGATCCTGTGGGACGGCGAGCCCGTCGCCTTCGCCGATCCGATCGCGGCCCTGGCGACTGGCGTGGCGACGATCTATCAGGAGCTCGACCTGATCGACGGCCTCAGCGTCGCCGACAACATCTTCCTCGGCCACGAGATGGCCCGCGGTGGCATCACCCGCGACTCCGACATGAACAAGCAGGCCCGCGAGCTGCTCGGCACGCTCGGCCACCCGGAGATCCGCCCGACCCGCGAGGTCGGCAGCCTGTCGGCAGCGGGCAAGCAGATCGTCTCGATGGCTCGCGCGCTCTCGCACGACGCTCGGGTAATCGTGATGGACGAACCCTCCGCCGTGCTGGATCCCGATGAGGTGGACGGGCTGTTCACGGTCGTCGAGGACCTCCGCGCATCGGGCAAGGCGATCATCTACATCTCGCACCGGCTCGAGGAGATCCGCCGTATCGGGGACCGCCTCACGGTGCTCAAGGACGGCAAGACCGTCGCGAGCGACCTCTCCGCCAAGGACACCAAGACCGCTGACCTCATCGAGCTGATGACCGGCAGGACCGTCTCGTCGGTGTTTCCCCGACGCAACGGCAACGTCCCGGACGCCGCTCCCCTGCTCGAGGTCGTCGACCTCGGCCGTGACGGCGAGTTCGAGGACGTGTCGTTCGGCGTACGTCCCGGAGAGATCGTCGGCATCGCCGGACTCGTTGGTGCCGGCCGCAGCGAGATCATCGAGACGATCTTCGGGGCGCGCCGCGCTTCACAGGGATCGGTCACGGTCGACGGCAAGACGCTGCGCAACGGCTCGGTCGACGCTGCAGTCGCCGCAGGGCTCGGACTCTGCCCCGAGGAGCGCAAGTCGCAAGGCCTGATCCTCGACGATGCGGTCTACCGCAACATCTCGCTCGCCAGCGTCAACCGGTTCGCTCGCTTCGGCATCTCGATGGAAGGCGCCGAGCGCAAGGCAGCGCACGAGGCGGCGAAGTCGGTCGACGTACGACCGGATGCTCCCGATCGCATCATCCGCACACTCTCGGGCGGCAACCAGCAGAAGGTCGTCCTCGCCCGCTGGCTGCTGCGGTCGTGCAAGGTGCTGCTGCTCGACGAGCCGACACGTGGTGTCGACGTCGGCGCACGTTCGGAGATCTACAACCTCGTCCGCGAGCTCGCCGACGCAGGCGTCGCCTTGGTCATCGTGTCGAGCGACCTCGACGAGGTGCTCGGGCTGTCAGATCGCGTCCTCGTCGTCGCCGACGGCCACGTAGTACACGAAGGACCCAGCACCGAGATCGATTCATCGGGTGTGCTCGACCGCATCCTCGCCACCCATGACGACCAGCAGATGATCCAAGGAGACGTAGCGTGAGCACCGTTCAGGCACCAGCCCCCAAGAGCCGGGAAGGCCGCGGCATATCCCTCGGCGTGCTCCGCAACCTCGGACTCGTCATCGCACTGGTCGTCGTGTGCATCGTCGGCATCGCCACCACTGGTGAGCGCTTTGCCAGCACCGACAACCTGGTGACGATCCTGCGCCTTGGTGCAGTCCTCGGAGTCGTGGCAGTCGGGATGACCTTCGTCATCACCGGCGGCGGCATCGACCTGTCCGTCGGCGCCATCCTCGCGTTGGCATCTGTGTGGGCGACCACCACAGGCACGCAGGCGATGGCCGACAGCATCGGCTGGGTCGCGATGGTGTTCGCCGCGATCGTGGTGGGCGCCGCCTGCGGACTGATCAATGGGGTCTTGGTCGCGTACGGCAAAGTCGTCCCGTTCATCGCGACATTGGCGATGTTCGCCTCGGCACGCGCGCTCGCTGAGCTCATCGCCAACCGCAAGACCCAGATCATCACCAACCAGGGGTTCACCGACTTCTTCGGCGCCGAACCCCTTGGCATCCCGGTGATCGTCATCATCTTCGCGCTCGTCACCCTGGGCGGCTGGTTCCTGCTCAATCGCACGACCTTTGGTCGCCGCACGTTCGCCGTTGGCGGCAACCCGGAGGCCGCCCGCCTGGCTGGCATCAAGGTGCAGCGTCACACGGTTTATCTCTACACACTGCTCGGCACGACCTGCGGCATCGCAGCGGTGATGCTGATGTCGCGCACGACGACCGGCTCGTCCACGCACGGCCAGTTCCTCGAGCTCGACGCGATCGCCGCCGTCGTCATCGGCGGCACCCTCCTCAGCGGAGGTCGAGGAACGGTGGTCGGCACGCTCTTCGGCGTACTGATCTTCACCACCCTCTCCAATGTCTTCACGCTCAACAACCTCTCGACGTCGACCCAGAACGTCGCGAAGGGCGTGATCATCGTGGTCGCTGTGCTCCTCCAGCAGCGCATCGCGAACCGCAAGACCTGATTACGGCAACACCCACGTCACACCCCCCACCAACAGGAGTACACATGTCCACCATCCATCCACGTAGGCGCCGCGCCTTCGCCCTGGTCGGCGCTTTCGCGGCGGCGACGCTCGTACTCGGAGCGTGTACCAATGGCTCCGACGGCAACGACACCAGCGAAGCCATCGGCAAGAGCAACACCGACAACGACAAGTCCGGCGACAAGGTCGTCATCGGCTTCTCGGCGCCTGCAGCTGACCACGGTTGGATGGGCTCCATCACCAAGTCCGCCGTTGCCCAGGCAAAGCAGTACGACGACGTCGAGCTCAAGGTCGCTGAAGGCACCAACGACGTCAACCTGCAGATCTCGCAGGTCGAGACGTTCATCAATGACAAGGTCGACGCGATCGTCCTCCTGCCGTTCGATGGCGCAGCCATGACGTCGGTGGCCCGCAAGGCCATGGACGCCGGCATCGTCGTCATCAACGTCGACCGTGAGTTCAACTCGCCGTTCGCAGCCCGAAGCACGATCTTGGGCGACAACTACGGCATGGGTGTCTCCGCCGGTACGTTCATCTGCGATGACGCCAAGGGGGCCAAGGACAAGACCGTCGCCGAGATCGCCGGCATCGACTCGCTCCCGTTGACGCAGGATCGCTCGAAGGGCTTCTCAGACGCGCTCAAGGCGTGTGGCCTCAAGGTCAACAACCGCGTCGCTGCTGAGTTCACTGTCGAGTCGGGCGAGAAGCAGGCGGCCAACCTCCTGCAGGCTGCTCCGAAGATCGACTACCTGTGGAACCACGATGACGATCAGGGTGTCGGCGTCCTCGCTGCCATCAAGAACGCCAACCGTGACGAGTTCGTGATGATCGGTGGCGCTGGTTCGGCCAACGTCATGCGCGACATCAAGGCTGACAACACGGTGCTGAAGGCGACGGTCATCTACCCGTCGACGCAGGCTGCCGATGGCGTCAAGCTGGCTCGCCTGCTCGTCCAGGGCAAGTCGCTGTCCGACCTCGCCGAGATCGAGGTGCCGCGCCAGATCAAGCTGTCCGCACCTGTGGTCACCAAGGACAACGTCGACACGTACCTGCCGTCGGCCTTCGAGTCCTGATCGATCGGGGCCTGCGTACCTTCGGGTGCGCAGGCCCCAACACCACTTCCCCACCCCACACCTTTCGGAAGGCAAGGCCAGATGACTGACGCACGTACCGACCTCGGGATCGGCATGGTCGGCTATGCCTTCATGGGCGCCGCCCACTCACAGGCATGGCGCACGGCTCCCGCCTTCTTCGACCTCCCGCTGCACCCCCGGATGGCTGCGATCTGCGGCCGCAACGAAGAAGCGGCCAGCAAGGTCGCCCAGCGCTTCGGCTGGGAGTCAGTCGAGACCGACTGGCGCGCGCTCCTCAAACGCGACGACATCAGCGTGATCGACATCTGCACACCCGGTGACACCCATGCCGAGATCGCGATCGAGGCCCTCAAGGCCGGCAAGCACGTGCTGTGCGAGAAGCCCCTGGCCAACACCGTCGCCGAGGCCGAGGCCATGACAACCGCCGCCACCGAGGCCGCCAAGAACGGCGTACGCGCCATGGTGGGCTTCACCTATCGCCGCACGCCAGCCGTTGCGCTGGCCCAGAAGCTCGTCGCCGACGGCCGCCTCGGCACGATCCGCCACGTACGTGCGCAGTACCTGCAGGACTGGCTGACCGACGAGAACGCCCCGCTCAACTGGCGGCTCGACAAGGACAAAGCCGGCTCGGGAGCACTCGGCGACATCGGCGCCCACATCATCGACATGGCTCAGTTCGTCACCGGATCTCAGATCGCATCGGTCAATGGTTTCCTGGAGACGTTCGTCAAGACGCGCCCCATCGGGGGCGAACACGCGACGCTCGGGGGGTCTTCCAGCTCCGACGCCGAACGTGGTCCGGTGACCGTCGACGATGCGGCCGTCTTCACCGCCCGCTTCGTCGACGGCGCCATTGGCGTCTTCGAGGCAACGCGTTTCGCGAATGGTCGCAAGAACGGACTGCGCCTCGAGGTCAACGGCTCGAAGGGCTCGCTGGCATTCGACTTCGAGGACATGAACGTGCTCGAGTTCTTTGACGGCACCGAGGACTCCTCGATCGCCGGCTTCCGCCGGATCATCGTCACCGAGGAATCACATCCCTACATCGCCGCGTGGTGGCCGCCCGGTCACGGACTCGGCTACGAGCACGGCTTCACCCACCAGGTCGTCGACTTCGTCAACGACATTGCTGCGGGCAACGACCCCGTACCGTCCTTTGCCGACGGCCTCGCCGTCCAGCGCGTCCTCGACGCGGTGGCGGCGAGCTCAGATGATGGCCAGACCCACACGACAGGAGCCTGACATGGCACGACCGATCACACTTTTCACCGGCCAGTGGGCCGATCTCCCGTTCGAGGAAGTTGCCCGCCTCGCCGGCGAGTGGGGTTATGACGGCCTCGAGATTGCGTGCTGGGGTGACCACTTCGACCCGTGGCAGGCGGTCGAGGATCCGGCGTATGTCCAGTCGCGCCACGACATCCTGGAGAAGAACGGCCTCAAGGTCTACGCGATCTCCAACCACCTGACGGGTCAGGCCGTCTGCGACGACCCGATCGACGCCCGCCACGAGGGCATCCTGTCGTCGCGCATCTGGGGTGACGGCGATCCCGAAGGCGTGCGCCAGCGCGCCGCCGAAGAGCTCAAGAACACCGCCCGCGCCGCCAAGCTGCTGGGCGTCGACACCGTCATCGGTTTCACCGGCTCGTCGATCTGGAAGTACGTCGCGATGTTCCCGCCGGCGACCGAGGAGATGGTCGCTGCGGGCTACTCCGACTTCGCGGACCGATGGAACCCGATCCTCGACGTGTTCGACGAGGAGGGAGTCCGTTTCGCCCACGAGGTGCACCCGAGCGAGATCGCGTACGACTACTGGACGACGCACGCTGCTCTGGACGCGATCGGTCACCGTGAGGCGTTCGGCCTCAACTGGGATCCGTCGCACTTCGTCTGGCAGGACCTCGACCCGCTGGGCTTCCTCTGGGACTTCAAGGACCGGATCTATCACGTCGACTGCAAGGACGCGAAGAAGCAGGTCGGCAACGGCCGCAACGGACGCCTTGGTTCGCATCTGCCGTGGGCTGACCCGCGGCGCGGCTGGGACTTCGTCTCGACCGGTCGCGGCGACGTGCCGTGGGAGGCGTGCTTCCGCATGCTCAACACGATCGGCTACGACGGGCCCATCTCGATCGAGTGGGAAGACGCGGGCATGGATCGGCTGCTCGGAGCTCCCGAGGCGCTCGAGTTCGTGAAGAAGAACCTCTTCGACGCCCCGGAGGCGGCGTTCGACGCAGCCTTCAGCTCAGGCGACTGACCCGGGAGCGGTGAGTAACGGTCAACGCGTCCGAGGGAGCGGTGAGTCATGGTCGATGTGACGACTCGCCGTTGACCGTAGGTCACCGCCACCGCGCGGAGGTTGGCCGTACGTCACCGCCACCACGAGCGATCAGGCGGCGCTGCGGCGCCAGCGGATGCCGGCCTCGATGAAGTCGTCGATCTCCCCGTCGAGGACTGCCTGGGTGTTGCCGGTCTCGTACTCGGTGCGCAGGTCCTTGACCATCTGGTACGGGTTGAGCACGTAGTTGCGCATCTGGTCACCCCACGAAGCCTGTACGTCGCCGCGCATCTCGTCGAGCTGAGCCCGCTCCTCGGCCTTCTTGAGCGCGAGCAGCTTGGCCTTGAGGATCACCATGGCGCTGGCCTTGTTCTGCAGCTGGCTCTTCTCGTTCTGGCAGCTGACGACCGTGCCGGTCGGGATGTGGGTGAGCCGTACGGCGGAGTCGGTCGTGTTGACGCTCTGACCACCGGGACCCGAGGAGCGATAGACGTCGACGCGGATGTCTTCCTCGGGGATGTCGATCTCGTCGGTCTGCTCCAGCACCGGCACAACCTCGACGGCGGCGAAAGACGTCTGGCGCCGGCCCTGGTTGTCGAACGGCGAGATGCGTACGAGACGGTGCGTGCCCGCCTCGACCGAGAGCGTGCCGTACGCGTAGGGCGCCTTGATCGCGAACGTCGTCGACTTCAGACCCGCCTCTTCGGCGTAGGACGTGTCGTAGACCTCGACGGTGTAGCCGTGGCGCTCGGCCCAACGGATGTACATCCGCTGCAGCATCAGGGCGAAGTCAGCCGCGTCGACGCCGCCAGCGCCTGAGCGGATCGACACCAGCGCATCGCGCATGTCGTACTCGCCCGACAGCAGGGTGCGGACCTCGAGTGCTTCGATGGCCTTCTGGATCCTGACCAGCTCGGTGGCGACCTCGGCCTCGGCGGATGCGTCATCCTCTTCGGCGGCCATCTCGTGCATGATCTCGACGTCGTCGAGCCTCTGGCGCAACCCGGTGACTCGCTCGACCTCGGCCTGCAGGGTCGAGAGACGACTGGTCACTCGCTGCGCGTTGGCCTGGTCGTCCCACAGCTGTGGGTCGCCGACCTCTTCCTGCAGCGTGGCGATCTCCGTACGGACGGAGTCGAGGTCGAGGACCTTCTCGATCGACGTCAGGGTCGCGTCGAGGGCCTTGGTCTGCTCAGCAAAGTCGGGTGTCGCCACCCGTCGAGGTTACAGGGAGCGGTCAGATGCTCTTGCGGCGGAACTCCGGCGCCATCGTCGGCCCGGTGGCGCCGTGCGACTTCTCGCTGCCGTCGTGCTCGGCACCTTCGGCGGACGCGTGCTTGCTGGCGTTCTTCTTCTCCAGGGCAGCGCGGAACCTCGCCTTCATGTCGAGCTGGTCGCCCTCGAGCTTCTCGGGGGTGGACTTCCTCGCCGGAGCAGCCTTCTTGCCCGGCGCGCCCTTCTTTGCCGCGGGCTTCTTGCTTGCGTTCTTCTTGGCAGCCATGGCTCCACCCTATGCCCCTCCTGTGATGTGATCGACCCCATGAGCAACGACTGTCTGTTCTGCGGGATCATCGCCGGATCTGTCGACGCGCACATCGTGCTCGACGAGGAACACGTCGTCGGGTTCCTCGACATTCGCCCGGTCTTCAAGGGGCACGTGCTCCTGGTCCCGCGCCAGCACCTGGTCACCCTCGCTGATCTGCCCGAGGACCTGATGGTTCCGCTTTTCGGCACGGCCAAGCGAGTCGGCAATGCCGTCACTTCAAGCCTCGGCGCCCAAGGGACGTTCGTCGCCATGAACAACGTCGTCTCCCAGAGCGTCGCCCATCTCCACGTCCACGTCGTGCCGCGCACGAAGGGCGACGGCCTGCGCGGATTCTTCTGGCCGCGCACCAAGTACGCCGACGGCGAGGCCGCCGAGTACGCCACGAAGATCCGCGAGACTCTCAGTCGCTGAGTCGCAGCTGCGACGTCGCCTCCGACACGATCGTCGTCTCCGAGCTCCAGCCCGGCGGAGCGATCGCCAGCGAGACCGTCCGCTCGACGCGTACGTGCACCTCGTCTTCGGTTGTCGTCACCGCGATGGCGCCGACCGCGTCTCCGGAGGCGGCGACGTACTGCGACACGAGCCGGCTCGCCTCGGTCGGATCGAGCTTGACGGCTGTGTCGACGCCGTCTCGGTAGAACGCCTCCTCACTCAGACCGTCCGCAGCAGCCAGAGCCGCGCCGTCTGCAAGGTTGTCGAGCTGCTGGCGCTGGAGGAACGCGGCCGAAGAATTGATGACGACCACAGCCAGAAGACCGAGGAAGACCAGGAATCCGATCGTCATGACGGTGATCTGGCCGCGTTCGTCGCGACTCATCGCTCGGCCTTGAAGCTGCCGTACGGTTCCGTGTGCACGCTGTCGACGGCGATGCCACCGAGCTGGGATCCAAGCGCAGGCGGGGTGAGCGGAAGAGGCTGCGTCGAGCTGATGCGCACTCGCACCGATGATCCTGGCTGGAGGCAGTCCGCCGGGGTCGGCAGACACGAGATCTGCACCGCAGCGTCAGCCAGGCTCTGATCGTTGAGCGCGATCCGAGCCGCCCTTTGTGCGCGACGCTCCCCCGTCGCGACATCGGGTGACTGGAGGAATGCGCGTGCTGCCGCCCGACTGGCGGTCGACACCCCGTATGCGGCTCGTTGGGTGTCGAACACTGCGATCAGCACGTAGACGAACGGGACCAGCAGCAAGATGGTCAGCCACACGAATTCGACCGACGCCGTTCCTCCAGATGCCCGCTTCACGGCGCAACTTCCCGTACGGCGTGGCCGCGTACCGTGACCGGTACTGACGGCCCGAACAGACCAAGCGCTGGAACCTGCGCATGCACGACGACCTCGGACCCAGCGACCCCACTGACCGTGGTCCACGAAGCCGAGACGTCATCGGCGTACCGATCTGCGAGGGCTTGGCGGATCATCGATCGAGCCCTCTCCACTCCGTCCGACGGCGTGGCTCCCAGCGGAGCGGCAGCCCGCGCACCCTCGGATGCCGCTGACGCAAGCGTGTTGCGCACGTGGAGCACGAGACCGACCTGCGCGATGCCCAGCACCAGCGGTACGAGCAAGATCATCACGAGCACGAAGTCGACGACGGCAGCGCCCCGCTCGTCTCGCGGCGGCAGTGGCATTCAGCCGCCAACAGCCGACAACGCCTGCTCCAACATCTGCCTCAGCTGGGGGCCGGCCACTGCGCCGATCACGGCCACCAGTCCCGCACTCATCACTGTGATCATGACCCAGCCCGGCACATCACCCCGCTCATCATGACGCGAGCTGATCTCCTCCATCAGTCGTTTCATTTCCTTCCCCCTTTCTGCATCACATACCTGAAGTCAGATGAAGCCCGATGTAGCCCGGGTAGAACGCGAAGACAACGGTGACCGGCAGGATGAGGAACACGACGGGGATCATCATTGCGACCTCCTTGCGTCCACCAACCTCCATCAGCTCGCGGCGTCCGGTCTCCCGTACGTCCGCGGCTTGGGCGTGCAGGACGTCGACCAACGGCGTGCCGCGTTCGACCGCGATCGCGAGCCCCTCCGCGAACCGCGCGATGCTCCCGACTCCCGTTCTCGACGCCAGTGCGTCGAAGGCAACGGCCATCGGTGTTCCCGTGCGGATGTCCGCGAGCACCTGCCCGACCTCGCCGGAGAGGTGTCCGCTGCAGACACGCATGATCCGCTCGAGCCCGGCTACCGGACTTTCCCCGGCGGCCACGGCGAGTGCGAGCAGATCCGCGACGACGGGAAATTCAGCCCGCAGGTGCTCCTCGCGAGCACGTACCTGACTCGACAAGTGGCTGTCGCTCCACAGGACACCGGCGACGAATCCGAAGGCGCAGATCGCCAAGAGGACAGGCACGGCGGATCCACGCGACCACAAGGTCGCTGACACGGCCACACCTGCAGCGAGTCCAGCCCCGCCCCACGTGACCTGCCGAATGCGGAAGTCGTCGACCGTCATGGGCGAACCGAGCCGTACGAGACGTCGCGACACGCTGGCAGATCCACCAAGAACATCGCCCATCATCACTGCGGCCCTTCGGACCGATGGCCCGAACACGGCGCCGAGGACACCCGCTGGCGGGCGCACTGGAGCGTAGGGGTGGACGTCGCGGACGTACGGCAGCACTCGTTGATCAAGGGCGGGACGCCTCGTACGCATGAATCCCGACACCAGCATGAGCAAACCTGCCGAGCCGAGGAATCCGATCAGAGCACCCGTCATGCCAAGATCCTCCGCTCGACGGGAAGCCGACCGATCCACATCATCAGCCGATAGGCGATCGCACACAACGTCGCACCCCCGCCAAGGACGACCAGTCCGGTTGTGGTGGCGAACCTCTGGATCACTGCCCCTTGGAAGCTCATGAACAGGAGCACCAGCCACGGGGCCGCAACGGCCAGCCGTGCACCGTTGACCGTCCATGACTGGCGCGACTCGAGCTCACCGCGCGTACGAAGGTCGTCGCGCAAGAAGCCCGACAACGATCGGAGCATCCGGCCAAGGTCGCCGCCGCCCACCTCGCGCGCGATGCGCAGGGCCTCGACGACTCGATCACCGACCGGATCGGCGAGGCGTGCCTTGAGCAGGTCGAGCGACTCGTGGAATCGCCCCGTCACCTGGTAGTCACGACCGAACTGCCTGAACGGCTCGCGCAACCCGTCTGGCCCTCGCTCGCCCAGCTGCATCAGCGCCTCGGGAAGGGACAAGCCGGCCCTGACACCCGACGACAAGTTGTCCACGACATCGGGCCACAGCGCCGCATGATCCCTCAGTCGTCGCGCCGCTCGACCACGCAGGACGGCAATGGGCGCCCCGGCGGCCATCAGTCCGAACACCAACCCGACGGCCGGCACCCCCGACACACCAAGCATGACGAAGGACGCCAGCACGAATGCGCCGACGCAGAGCGCAACGACCTGCAGCGGGGACACGCCCTCGACGCCAGCTGCCGAGAGCAATCGTTCGAGCCGGCTCGTGCGCCGAGCAGACCGTCGCTGCCGCTTGGAGGGCTGGCTGGTGAACGCCGCAAACACCAAGAGTGCGCCGACACCGAAGACAAGTCCGATCAGGGCGCCCATCGACCCGCCCCAAGGATCTCGTCGAGGTCGATGCCAACCAGCTCGTACGCATCCCTCCTCAGGGGCGCGCCGTGGCCGCGTTCGAGGCGGCCGGCCCGGCGCATGAACACCGGCTCCGACTCGATGAGGCCGTTCTCGACCCGCCCGGTCACGGTGGCAACCTCACGTACGGCGCGCGATCCATCAGGGTCGATGCCGGTGTGGACCACAAGGTCAACCGAGGACGCGACGGTCGGCACCACGAACCGCGATCCGATGTTCTCGCCTGCCAGCAGTGGGAGGGTGCACATCTTGACCATTGCCTGTTTGGCCGAGTTGGCATGGATGCTGGCCATGCCAGGCAAGCCAGCGTTGAGCGCCAGCAGCAGGTCGAGACACTCGGCCGCTCGGACCTCGCCGACGATGATCCTCGAGGGACGCATCCTGAGCGCTTCCTTGATGAGCGCACGCAGTTCGACAGCCCCTGTGCCCTCCAGGCCGGCTTGGCGGGTCTGCATGGCAACCCAGTCGGGATGGCCGCACTGCAGCTCGAAGACCTCCTCGACCGACACCAGTCTTTGCGAGCCGGGAATCGACGCCGCGAGACAGTTCAGCAAGGTTGTCTTGCCGGCTTGAGTACCGCCAGAGACGACGATGTTGAGTCCGGCGAGGACGCTCGCGTGAAGAAACTCAGCGGCGCGCTGGTCGATCGTGCCAAGCGCGACAAGGTCCTCGAGCGAGTGCGCCCGGGCAACGAACTTGCGGATGTTGACCGCACTGAAACCACGGGCGATGCCGTCGAGCACGACGTGCAACCGGTGTCCGCCAGGCAGCATCGCATCGACGAACGGCTGACTGATGTCGAGGCGTCGACCCGAAGACGAGAGCATGCGTTCGACCAGCTCTCGCACCTGCTCCGTCGTCAGGATGACCGAGGTGAGCTCGTGCCTGCCTGCCCTGGCGATGAACACCCGCGACGGCTCGTTGATCCAGATCTCCTCGACGGACTCGTCGTCGAGGAAAGCCTGCAAGGGACCGAACCCGGAGACGTTGGCGACGATGTGACCAACGAGCAGATCAGGTTCGTCGAGTGATCTGACGGCACCCGTCAGGCTGCGGGACTCATGCTCGGCGATGACGTCGAGGGCGGCGCGACGTACGGACTCGGCGTCGGTGCGCGGATCGATGCGGCGCTCGCGCACGAGGTCGCGTACGCGCTCGGCCAGCGCTGGCGCCTGAGAATCCACTCCCGAAACCTCTTCCCCCGAAGAAGTGTGTTCGCAAGATCCTGCCCAATGAAGGTGGGTTTGTGAAGGGCTCGCAGCTCGCGATGTGGAGAAGTGCTGTGAGCGGGTGGCTAGTGTTGAGGTATGTCCGAGGACGATAAAGACGACGCGCAGAACGAACCGACCAACCCATTTGCCGGAACGCCGATGGAGCAGATCTTCGGTGCCTTCTCCGGCGGCCAGATGGACATGAGCCAGATCATGGGCCAGATGCAGAAGATGTTCGCCCCGCACGAGGGCAGCGTCAACTTCGACCTCGCCAAGGATGTCGCCCGCCACACCGCTGCGGCCGCCGGTCCCGATCCGGCGCCCAACGCCGCCCAGCATGGCGCCGTCGACGACGCCGTACGCCTCGCCGAGTCGTGGCTCGACACCGCCACGACCATCCCGGCCGGTGCCACCACGTCCGCAGCCTGGAGCCGCGCCGAGTGGATCGAAGCGACCTCGGGCACGTGGCAGACACTCGTCGAGCCGATCGCCCAGCACGTCGTCAAGGCGATGGGCGACGCGCTGCCCGAGGAGGCCAAGTCGATGGCCGGCCCGCTGATGGGCATGCTGAACCAGGCCGGTGGAGCAATGTTCGGTCAACAGGTCGGCCAGGCGCTCGGCGGCCTCGCCGGCGAGGTCTTGTCGTCGACCGACATCGGGCTGCCGCTGGGACCCGAGAAGGTCGCGGCGGTCCTCCCCGAAGGGATCGCCGCATTCGGTGAGGGCCTCGAGCACTCCGCATCCGACGTCCTCCTGTACGTCGTGCTGCGCGAGTGCGCCCACCACCGGCTGTTCCAGCACGCTCCGTGGCTGCGACCTGCCCTCGTCGGCGCGGTCGAGGAATTTGGTCGCGGCACCCGCATCGACGTGTCGGCGATCGAGTCACAGATCCGTGACATCGACCCGTCTCGCCCCGAGGCGATCCAAGAGGCGATGAGCGGCGGGCTGTTCGAGCCCGAGAGCACGCCCGAGCAGCTCAAGGCCCTCGAGCGCCTCGAGACGCTGCTGGCGCTGATCGAGGGTTGGGTCGACGAGGTCGTCGCCCAGGCAACCAAGGACCGGATGCCCGCCGCCGCTCCGCTCGCCGAGGCCATGCGCCGTCGCCGCGGTGCTGGCGGACCGGCCGAGCAGACGTTCGCCTCGCTGGTCGGCCTCGAGCTTCGTCCTCGCAAGCTCCGGGAAGCGGCCACGCTGTGGGCGGCCCTGCGTGACCGTCAAGGACCCGACGAGCGCGATGCTCCGTGGAGCCACCCCGACCTGATGCCTTCCTCGGCAGACCTCGACGATCCGCTCGGCTACGCGCAGGGCGAGAACGATGCCACCAGCGACGCCGACTGGGACGCCGCCATCGGCGAGCTTCTCGACGGTCCAGACGACGACACTCCGTCCAAGAACGAGTGACGCTGCACGACGATGCGCACAGCGTGCTGACGCGCTGGGCGGCACCTGACGACGCGCAGGAGCGGCTGCGCCACGTCTATCTCGAACACCTGGACGCACACCCTGACGCGATGACCCGCGAGTGCAACCCCGATCACCTGACCGCCAGCGCGCTGATCTTCTCCGCCGACCACCAGCGAGTGCTGCTCACACTGCACCGGGTCATCAAGCGCTGGCTGCAGACCGGAGGGCACTGCGAACCAGACGACGAGTCCCTGTCGGCGGCGGCGCTGCGCGAAGGACTCGAGGAGAGCGGAATCGAGGGACTGGTGATCGACCCCGTGCCCGTGCTCCTGTCGCGCCACGAGGTGCCGTCGTGCGGGCCAATCAGACCGTCACACCATCTGGACGTGCAATATGTCGTCGTCGCTCCGGCCGCCGCGCAGAGCGTCATCAGCGACGAGTCAGACGCGCTCGAGTGGTTTGCGCTCGACGCACTGCCGATCGACACCGATCAGTCGGTGCGGGACCTCATCGCTGCGTCCACGAAACGCCTTCGAGGAACGCCTTAGCCCGCACTGCGTCCGGATAGGCATCGACCAGCGCCCAGAAGCTCTTGCTGTGGTTGGGCTCGAGCAGGTGCGCCAGCTCGTGCAGCAGCACGTAGTCGACCACGTAGGTCGGCATGCCCTTGAGCCGGTCGGACAACCTGATGCTCCGGTCGCCACTCGAGCAGGAACCCCACCGAGCGCGCTGGTTGGACACCCACCGCACCGACAACGGCACGGCCTTGCCCTCAAGCCACCTGCCTGACAGCACGGCGGCACGCTCCATCAGCTCGTCATCGCTGGGTCGCGCGCGCTGCTCACGGCGATCAAGTCGCTCGACGAGGCTGCGTACGGCCTTGTCCTCCTCTGCCTTGGACAGATGAGCGGGAACGAGAACGATGGTCTTGTCGCCCTCACGGTGCGCGCTGATCGTCCGCTTGCGTCGACGGCTGCGCCGGATCTCCACCTCGCCCATACCCAAGAACCTATCCGGCGGGCTCGACATTTTTTTCGTCCACAGCGGCTTTTGCACGTATGCGCAGGTCACCACGGCTACTTGGAGACCTGCTGATCTGACCGCCCACAGGTTGTGCACCGGCCACCCCCATGGTGTCCACACGCACCCCGGACTTTCCCCACAACTTGTCCCCACTGTTATCCACAGGGGTGGACAACAGCCCCCCGATTTTGCTTGACCGAAGGTGTGGCCGGACCTAGCGTTTCGGGCAATCGAGGCTCTCGGCGGGGTGCGCAGGGGAAGGCACACCCAGCCGGGAGCCTCTTTCGGCTCAATTCGGTCATTTTGGCCCCCCGCAACTCGCCGGAGACTTTTACGCTCAGCTGAGCGTGAAACACGCCTGTCACGCGTACGCTCATGGTGACTAGCAACACAACGGCAAGGAGGCCGCAATGTCAGAAACATGGAGTGGCGATTTCTACTGCGTCAAGTGCAAGGAAAAGCGCGAGACGTCAGGCGAGGTCCACGTCAGTGACAAGGGCACTCGCATGGCCAAGGGCATCTGCCCGGTCTGTGGCACCAAGCTGAACCGGATCCTCGGCAAGGCCTGAGTCCCACACCTTCCCCGAATTTCAGTAAGGGCGACCCGCTCCATGGCGGGTCGCCTTTGCTGTGTTCTGGCTGTGGACGCTCAGTTGGTCTGACCACGGTTCTCGCGCCACGCTCTGTCCATGACCTTTCGACCAGCCCTCCGTCCCGGGGCACCGCTGCTGCGGCGTGACGCGACGAGCCTGCAGGTCGGCACGTCGCCAGGTGTGGTGATCGCTGACCAGCCAGGACTCATGGCGCTGCTGCGACTGGCCGACGGCACCCGCGACGTCGAGAGGCTGCAGTCGTACGCGGCGTCCAACATTCCCGAGCTCGGCTGCGATGTCGCCGAGCTGATGCGCGGACTGCTCGCTGTCGGGGTCGTGCTCGACTCCACCCGATGGAGCGCGCCGCACCGTCGTGGGCTCGATGCCGAGGCGCGGCACGCGGACCTCGGCGGAGGTGATCTCGCGCGGCTGGCACATCGCCCGCGGTTTCGCGTGGCATTCCACACCGATTCCGCGGCGGAGCCGATCGCCGAGGCAGCGCGTACGGTCCTCGCCGCCTCCGGAATGCGCGAGCTCGACTCGGGCGAACCCGACCTGATGATAATCGCCTCGTGCGGCGAACCCTCGCGCACCGTGTTCGAGCAGCCCACGATGTCTGGCGTGGATCACCTGCTCGTGATGATCGACGAAGACCGCGTTCGTCTTGGTCCGCTCGTCCGTCCGGGGCGAACCCCCTGCATCTCGTGCTACGACCTGCACCGCAGCGACTGGGATCATGCGTGGAGCGCCCTGCTCCCCCAGCTCGGTCGGCACACCGGCGTGCTCACCCCACCGGCACTCGACGCCGTCACGGTGCACGCCGCGGCGCTCGAGCTGGCGATCGAGATCCTGGACTACTGCGATGGTCTGCCCGCGCGAACCATCGGGCAGTTCCTCGCGGTCGGGCCGGGCCACGAGGAGCGTCATGTGTGGCCGATCGCCTTCCACCACGGTTGCGGGTGCGATCTGCTCAGCGCGGCATGACTAGGTGCGGCGAACTATCCTGACCCGGTGGCAGACGACGAGAAGCCAACCGGTCGCCCGCTGAGCGGGAGCGCCTTCGCGCGTACTGCTCGGCTCGCGTCGCTGCCCGTGGGGTTCGCCGGCCGTACGACGCTCGGCGTGGGAAAGCGCATCGTCGGCGCCCCGGCGCAGGCTGTGCTCGACGAGGTGCAACGGCGTACCGCCGACCAGATCTTCACAGTCCTTGGCCAGCTCAAGGGCGGGGCCATGAAATTCGGCCAGGCCATGAGCATCTTCGAGGCCGCCCTCCCCGATGAGCTGATCGGCCCGTACCGGGAGACGCTCACCAAGCTGCAGGACTCTGCCCCGCCAATGCCACCGGCGGTCGTGCACCGCGTGATGACCGCCGAGTTCGGCGACAACTGGCGAGAGCAGTTCCCCACGTTTGGCGACGCGCCAGCGGCATCCGCATCGATCGGCCAAGTGCATCGAGCCACCTGGCACGACGGCACCGACGTCGCGGTCAAGATCCAGTACCCCGGCGCCGCCAAGGCACTGACGGCCGACCTGCGTCAGATCGCCAGGATGGCTCGCCTTTTCTCCATACTCGCGCCGGCCCTCGACGTGAAGCCCCTGATCGCCGAGCTGCAGGATCGGGTTGCCGAAGAGCTCGACTACTCGCTCGAGGCTGGAGCGCAGAGTGTGTTCTTCGGGGCGTTCGCCGACGATCCCGATCGGTCGTCATCCCCGAGCCGCTGGCGCACACCGAGCGTGCCCTCGTCTCTCGATGGCTCGAGAGTGACTCGTCGCTGGCGCAGGTCATCGCGGACGGGACGCAGGAGGAGCGCGATCGCTATGGCGAGGCGTACGTACGATTCCTCTTCGCCGGGCCCGAGCGTGCCGGCATGTTGCACGCCGACCCGCACCCCGGCAACTTCCGGATCATGGGCGATGGCCGTCTCGGAGTCGTCGACTTCGGCGCCGTGGCGCGGCTGCCCGACGGTCTGCCCGAGTCAATGGGCAGGCTGCTGCGTCTCGTCGTCGACGGCGACTTCGACGCGGTGATCGATGGGCTGCGCGACGAAGGCTTCCTCAAGCGCGGCATCGACCTGGATGCCGCCACCATCGCCCGCTACATCGGCCCGTTCGCCGAGCCAGCCCGGGTCGAGCGATTCAGCTTCAGCCGCGAATGGATGCGCGAGCAGATGCAACGGGTCAGCGCTCCGACAGCCGACGGCATGGGCACGGCGATGAAGATCAACCTGCCGCCGCAGTACCTGCTCATCCACCGGGTGTGGTTCGGCGGGATCGGGGTGCTCAGCCAGCTCGGTGCAACGGCGCCGTTCCGCTCGATCGTCGAAGAATCACTACCGGGATTCGCTGACCAGCGCTAGGACCGGTTCGGCGTACTTGTCGAGCTTGGCCGGGCCGATGCCCGGAACGGCGGCAAGCGCGGCCTCGTCAGTCGGCTTGACCTCGGCGATCGACTGCAGAGTCGCGTCGGTGAAGATCACGTATGCGGGCTTGCCCTGCTCGGTCGACTCGGTCGTGCGCCAGGCACGCAGTCGTTCGTAGAGGTCTTCGTCGTAGGTCGAAGGGCAATCTGCGCAACGACCCAGCTTGCGGTCGGCGACGGCGAGGATCGTGTTGCAGACCCGGCACTTGGCGACCTTGCGGTCACGTGGCTGCTTGGCGGTCTGCCGTGCCTCGTGGTTGGCCGGGAGCAAGGTGTCGAGGAACCTGGTCGGCCCACGATTGCCGCGCCCGCCACGCCTGCGGGTCGTCGCCCACGAGATCATCAGGTCGTTGCGTGCGCGGGTGAGTCCGACGTAGAAGAGCCGGCGCTCCTCCTCGACAGCGGCCGGGGTGTCGGCGTGGACGCTCGGCATCATGCCCTCGTGCATGCCGACACAGAAGACGGCATCCCACTCAAGACCCTTCGCCGAGTGCAGGGTCGCCAACGTCACGCCATCTGCGGCCGGTGCGTGCGCCTGCTCGGCCCTGCGACTGAGGTCGGCGACGAGCGCGTCGAGGTTGGCCGCTGGATCGGCCTCAAGCAGGTCGGTGGCCATCGACACCAATGCGTGCAGCGACTCCCAGCGGTCGCGGACGGCTCCTGCCCCGTTCGGCGGCTGGTCGGTGTGTCCCATGCTGGAGAGCACCGCGCGCACCTCGTCGACGAGGTGTCCCCCGCCTTCGCCGCCTCGGGCCGCGCCACGGAGCAGCGCGACGGCCTGACGCACCTCGGCGCGGTGGAAGAACCCTTCGACACCACGCAGGACATAGGGCACTCCGTGCTCACCGAGCGCCTCCTCGAACGTCTCTGACTGGGCGTTGATGCGGAACAGGATCGCCATCTCCTTGTAGGGCACACCCCGTCGGTGCATCAGGGCGATCTCGCTGGCCACAGCGGCTGCTTCGGCCTGCTCGTCGGGATGGCCGACGTACGTCACGGGATTGCCGGGCTCCTGCTGCGACTGCAGTCGTACGCCTTCGTTGACGCTCCCGGACTTGGAGAAGACGGCATTGGCTGCGGCGACGATCTGCGGGGTCGATCGGTAGTTGCGTACGAGCTCGTAGCGCTCGGCGCCTTCGTGCTTGCGCGCGAACGACGCCAGGATCTGCGGAGAGGCCCCCGCGAACGAATAGATCGTCTGCCGGGGGTCGCCGACGACGCAGATGTCGTTGCGCCCGCCGAGCCACAGGTCGAGCAGTGTCGACTGCAGGGGGTTGACGTCCTGGAACTCGTCGACGACGAACCACCGGTATTGGCTGCGTACTTGGGCGGCGATGCGCTCGTCATCGGCGAGGATGGCCGCCGTGACCAGGAGGATGTCCTCCATGTCGATGCGGCCGCGTTCGCGCTTGACGGCCTCGTAGGCAGTCAGCACGTTGGCGACCGTCTCGTGGTCGAGGTCGGCGACCTCTCGTCGGGCAGTCTCGGCCCTGGCGACATAGGCCGACGGCGAGATGTTGCTGACCTTGGCCCATTCGATCTCGGACGACAGGTCACGGAGCAACGGAGTGTCCGCGCGGTGACCGAGCCGGCGGAGCGCATCAGCGACCAGCGGGAACTTGGACTTCACGATCTCGGGGAACGGTCCGCCATAGACCTGCGGCCAGAAGTATTGCGCCTGACGCAGTGCAGCGGAGTGGAACGTCCTCGCTTGTACGCCGTCGGCGCCAAGTGCCCGCAGACGCGTGCGCATCTCGCCAGCTGCGCGCGTCGTGAACGTGACGGCCAGGACCTCGGTCGGTTTGTAGACGCCCGTCGCCACGCCGTAGGCGATGCGATGGGTGATCGCTCGAGTCTTGCCCGTGCCGGCACCCGCGACGACGCTGACGGGCCCACGCAGGGCCCTCGCGACATCGCGCTGCTCGGGGTCGAGACCGGTGAGCAGGTCATCAGCGTCGGGCAAGGCGCTCCCTTCGAGGAATGCAACGGACTGGGATGGTGTTGAGACAATGAAGACTAGTCGTCGAAGGAGACACATAAATGCCCAGCACGTTCACGCTCTACTCCACCCCGTGGTGTGGCTACTGCCATCGCCTCAAGGGCCAGCTCAAGCGTGAGGGCATCGAGTTCGACGAGGTCGACATCGAGGCCGTTCCCGATGCCGCGTTCATCGTCGAGCAGGCCAACAACGGCAACCAGACCGTCCCGACGCTGGTGTTCGCCAACGGCACTGCCCTGACCAACCCCTCGATGGCACAGGTCAAGGCCCAGCTGGCTTCCTAGGCCCACTTCCCGTGGATGGTGCCGCCGTGCCATTCCTGCAGCAGTCCTCTTGAGATCGAGACGTTCGGCGGCAGCAACAGGTCTGCAGCTGCGGTCATCTCGGTGACCTCTTCGCGGGTGAACCACCGCGCCTCGGCGATCTCTTCCTGGTCGACCGTGATGTCGGTGCTCAGCGCCTTGCCGAAGAATCCCAGCATCAGGCTCGACGGGAACGGCCAGGGCTGGCTGCCGGCGTACGTGACGTCACCGACCTTGATGCCGACCTCCTCCATGACCTCCCGACGTACGGCGTCGTCGAGGGTCTCCCCCGGCTCGACGAAACCGGCGAGCGTCGAGAACCGGCCCTCCGGCCACACGGGCTGACGGCCGAGCAGAGCACGGTCGTTCTCGTCGGTGATCAGCATGATGACGGCCGGATCCGTACGCGGGAAATGATGGGTGCCGCAGCTCGGGCAGATGCGCACGTGTCCCGCGTCGGCCGACTCAGACGGCGAGCCGCAATTGGCGCAGAACGTGTGCTTCTCGTGCCACCGGGAGATGCCAATCGCGTGCACCGCGAGCGATGCCTCGTCGGGCGCGATGGTCGGGCCCAGGACGCGCAGGCTCACGGGCTCGAGCTCCGTGGGTACGCGGCCGTCAACGACCACTGCCGCATAATGATCGTCGCCCTTGGTGCCGAGATAGATCCACTCACCGTCCGGCGCCTCATCAAGGGTGATCCAGCGGATACCGCTGCCGCCCCTGGTGGCGACGTGCTCGCCGCCGATCACCATGACCCTCAACGCGTCGTTGCGCCAAAGATCGCCCTTGCGGAGATGGGCGGCGCGGTCGTGCTGGGTGTGATCGAAGGCGTAGTCCACCCGACAAAGGCTAGTTGCCGCCGAGCAGCGCCTCGAGGGCCGGGCGGTCGAGCAGGTCGTCGACGTCGTAGCGCACGGTCTCGCCGAGCCGCACGTAATAGAACGCGCCCGAGACGTCCTCGGGAGGTAGTCCGTTCAGCTCAGCCCACGCAAGTCGATAGATCGACAGCTGCAATGGATCAGCCGTTGCCTTCTTGTTGGTCTTCCAGTCGACGACCTCAAAACCGCTGCGGCCGTCGTCCAGCGTCGTCGCGAAGATGGCGTCGATGCGGCCGATCACCTGCTGTCCTGCCAGCACGATCGAGAAGGGAGCCTCGATCGCGTGGGGGTTACGTTGGCCGTACTCGCCGTCCTTGAACATCTGGATGACATGCTCGAGGTCGGCGTCTGAGTTGAGGTCGACATCGCCCTGACCGGGCAGCTCCGCCGGATCGAGGAGCACCTGCTGACCGTAGTGCGCCTCGACCCAGGCGTGGAACCTCGTGCCGAAGCGTGCCGCGGGCGACGGTTGGCGAGGCATGGGACGCGCCAGCTCACGAGCGAACCTCGCCTCGTCCTCGGCGAGTCCCAGCATCGACGTCGTCGACACCGAGCCGGGCAGCGTGACAGTGCGCTCCTTCGACGCGACCGCATCAGCCTCGGCGAGGAGCAGGTCGACGTCGGCACTGAGCTGGTCGAGGCGGTCGAGCGGAATCATCGGCACGTCATGAACGGGCTGCTCGGAGCTGCTCAGGATCGCGGTGACGGCATCGGCCAGCGCATGCCGGCGGGCCAGAAGTGGCGGTGGAGCGGGCCAGTCTGCCCGCTGCACCGTCTCGAGGTGGGGGTTGGTTGCGCCGTCGACCGGAGCCTCGGCCCACACAGTGGGCGTGCCGCCATTGTCCGCAAGCCACTGGCGCGTCTCGAGGAGGAACTCAGAAGGTCCGCGCGGCTTGATCTGGGTGCGACCCCACCAGTGACCAGACAGCACGAGACGCTCTTCGGCGCGGGTGTAGGCGACGTAGGCCAGACGCCGCTCCTCCATGTGCCCCAGCGCCTTGACCTGGCTGTCATGGACGAGTCGCGAATCATCGGTCCAGTCCTGCGGGTCATCGGCCATCTGCGGGAGGCTCGACCGGTCACCGCGCAACGCTGTGGGCACGGCGTTGGCGTAGGTGAGCCAGTTGGCCCGCCCCTGCCCTGACGGGAACACAGTCGCCGACATGAACGGAACGAACACGGTGTTCCACTCCAGCCCCTTGGCACGGTGGACGGTCAGCAGCTTGACCGACTCCACCTCGGAGGGGGTGAACACCTCCATGCCTTGGTTGTAGGCCTCTTCGGCATTGAAGTACGACAGCAGCCCGGCCAGCGAGGCGTAGCGATCACTCTCCGCATAGGTGGCCACGGCGTCGAGGAAGAGCGCCAGGTTGTCACCGCCGCCCTCGACATCTCCGGCTTCGAGCTCGATGTCGAGGTCGAGCGCTCGTACGGCTCGGCGAGTCAGGTCGACCAGCGGCTCGCTGCTGTGCCGTCGTACCGACGAGATGAGGTGGGCCAGCTCAGCGAACCGCTCGCGAGCCGCGTCGGAGTAGGCCAGATCACCGAGGTCTTCGAGGGCGTCCGCCAACGCCACGATCTCGGTCGGGTCGGTGCCTTCGACGGCATGGGCGAGGTCAGCCGCCAGCGAGGGCTCGGTCTCCGTGGGTCGCGTCGAACGGCTGAGCTGCGAGGCTCGACGGCCGAGGAGGGCGAGGTCACGTGGACCGATGTTCCACCGCGGACCGGTGAGGAGCCGCAGCGTTGCCGGGTTGGCCGTGACGTCGTCGACCACCTCGAGCAGCGACACGACGTCCTGCACCTCCGGCTGCGCCAGCAGACCTTGGAGGCCGACGATCTCGAACGGTATGTGCGAGTCGCGCAACGCCTTGACGATCTCACCATTCTCGGCGGCGACGCGTACGAGGATCGCGACACTGCGAAGCGGGACGAGGCCCTCGTCGCGGATGTCTTCGATCTGGCGCACCATCGCGCTGATCTCCTGCGACACCGTCGAGTGGAGCGAGACCTCGACCTTGCCGCCCGGGTCCTTGCCGGAGCTGAGCGGCTCGACGCTGCGAGTGACCTTGGCGTCCTCGTAGAACGCCGAGATGATGCTGTTGGCCGCGCCAATGATCTCCGGTCGACACCGGTAGGTCTGACGGAGCGTCAGCCGCTCCCCCGCGACCCCGTCGATCGCGAAGTCGTCGAGAAAGTCCTCGAGGTTGCCGGTGGCTGCTCCGCGCCACCCGTAGATGCCCTGTGCAGGGTCGCCGACCGCGGTGACCGGCAGTCCCTTGAACAGACCGACCAGCAGGTCACGCTGTGCGACCGAGGTGTCCTGATATTCGTCGAGCAGCACGACGTCGTACTTCTCGAGCATCGACTCGCGGACCTCGGGAAGCATCGCGAGCTGCGCCCCCCACGCCATCTGGTCGGAGAAGTCCATGACGCCGTCGTTGAGCTTGGCGAGTCTGTAGGCGTCGACCAGCATGCTCAGCTCGGTGCGCTTGCGAGCCGTGGCAGAGGCTGTCGCGATGACCTTCTGGTCGGAGAGTGCAGCGATCACATCTGCGTCGTAGTCCCGCAGCGCCGCTGGCGAGACGAGGTGCTCAGACAGCTCGGAGTCGAGCTTCATCGCATCTGGAACGAGCCGGGGAACGTACGTCGTGACGAGGTCGAGGTTGCCCTCGTACGACTCGATAGCGCGCGCGAATCGCTGGAACCGCGACGCGTCGGTGACGACACGAAGATCAGGCTCCACGCCAAGGCGGAGACCGTGCTCGGCGATCAGGGACCCGGCGAAGGCGTGATAGGTCGAGGCGGTGACCTCACCCCAGCCCGCTTCGGCATGATCGACACCGAGGGTCTCGAGGCTGGCGCGGATGCGCTGCCCCAGCTCGGCGGCTGCCTTGTTGGTGAAGGTCAGGCCCAGGATGCGTTCGGGTGGGATGCCGAGGTGTCCCACGAGCCACACGACCCGGGCTGCCATCACCGTGGTCTTGCCGGAGCCGGCGCCCGCGATGATGGCACTCGGAGCGTCGAGGCCGAGAGTGATGGCGTCGAGCTGGGCCCGGGAGAACGGTCGATCGAGCAGCGACACGAGGTGCTGCTCGTCGCGGACGAGTGGGCCGGTCACGAGGCCCCCTCCTCCGACGGGTTCAGTTCTTCGATCAGGATCGAGGAGCCGTCGTCGTGGGCCGGGCAGATGCGCTTGAACGCGCAGTAGCCGCACGCGTCGCCGACGGTTGCGGCAAATTCCTCGGCGGTGATCAGGCGAACCACTTCGCGCACCTGCTCACGGGCCGTCGTCGTGCCTTCGGGCGCGCCCGGCTGGTTGCGGGTCGACGCTGACTTCGTGTCGGTGCGCAGGTAGACCAGCTCAGCGCCCGCCGCTGGGGCGCCCGGGGCCAACGACTCAGTGCCACCGGCTTCGACGGCAAGCTGGTAGACCCCCAGCTGCGGGTTGACCGCGGCGTCCTTGGCCTTCATGGCCTTCTTGGACGTCTTGAAGTCGACGACGTGAATGCCATCGGCGTCGAGCTCCACCCGATCCATCGAGCCAGTGAACTGCGTCTCGCGGCCGTCGACATCGATCGTGATGTCGAACTCGTGCTCCACCGCCAGCACCTCGCGCTTGTTGGTGCGGTGCCACTGCACGAACTTCTCGAGCGCCTCGACCGCTTCGCCCCGCTCCCGCGCACTGATCCACGGCGCCAGCCCGAGCGAATCCCACACCGCGTCGATGTGGGAGGACAGCTCGGCGACATCGGGCTCGACCCCGCTGCGTACGGCCTCGGCTGCGAGCGCGTGGACGATCGACCCGAAACCCTGCGCCGCCGAAGTGCCTCGATCGCCCTTGGCCTCGTGGCCGGCAAACCACTGCAGAGCACACTTGCCGAGAGTGTTCATCTGGCTTCCGGAGAGACGGAGTGGCGCCTCGGGGTCACGTACGGGCGCGTCCGTGGCAGTGCGTTCGGCAAGGCCCCACCAGCGATCGGGGTGAGCGGCTCGTCCGGAAGGGTGCTGGGCCAGACGGGCGAGCTGGATGGCGACCCGCTCGCGGACCGCCGGGTCATCGGTGGACTCGCCGATACGTCGCAGCTCGGCGATTGCTCCGCGCAGTGACAGCGAGCGCTGCGGCCGAGGCTGAGCGTCCGGGAGCGTCCGGACTGCTGCCCCGGACAGATGCGCGTGCAGCTCACCCACGAACCGCGATGGCTGCTCGCCCTCGTCGGAACCGCTGGCGACGGCAGTGACGACCAGTCGAGACCTGGCCCGGCTGCACGCGACGTAGAACAGCCGGCGCTCCTCCGCAGCAGCAGCCCACGGAGACGGTGGAGGCAGCACACCGTCAGGTGACAAGCGATCACCTTGGAGCAGACTCCCGCGGGCACGCAGGTCTGGCCATTCACCGTCCTGGACACCCGCCACGACGACGAGCTCCCACTCGAGTCCTTTGGACCGATGGGCCGTCATGAGCTGAACGGCCTCGCCGGCATCGCCGGTCTGGGCAATCGAGTCGGCCGGGATCTGCTGCGCCTCCAGCGCGCGCGCAACTTCGGCGACCGAGCGGTGCGCCTCGCGCTCCTCTGCCCTTGCAGCCTCCGCAAACAGTGCGCAGATGGCGTCGAGGTCATGGTTTGCGCGCGCACTGCCGTCACCATCTCCCTCGGCTTCAGCCTGCAGACGGGTCGGCCAGCGCGTCCCGTCCCAGATCGTCCAGAGGACCTGCTCGGCGGGGGCGCCCGCGCTGATCTGACTCGCGGCGCTGCGGAGGAGCTCGCTCAGCTTGGCGGCGGCCTCTGCTGCGCGCGCCGACGGACCGACGACCCCGAGCGTCGAGAGGAACACCGGGTCGCCCAACGACTCGGCAATCAACAGTCGGGAGGCCCGCGGGGTCTCGCCGTCGGCTGCATCGTGCTGTCGGAGGGTGCGGCCGAGTCGTCGTACGCCTGCCGCGTCGAGATGACCCAGGGGGCCGGTCAGCAACGAGTGCGCCACATCAGGGGTGAGCGACTCCCCACGACTCATCGAGTCTGCGGCGTGCAGCGCGGACAGCAGCGTGCGAACGGCGGGCTCGACCGCCAGCGGCAGCTCATCACCGGCAACCTCGATCGGCACACCCGCCGCGGCCATCGAACGCTGCAACCTCATCAGGTGGGCACCCGATCGCACCAGCACGGCCATGTCGCGCCAGTCGACGTGATCATGCAGGTGCGCCTCGCGCAGCATCAGCGCGATGTGCTCAGCCTCGGCAGTCGGCGTGGAAAAGGTGTGCACGACGACCGAGCCGGGCTCGTCAACTTTGCTCGTGGGATTGCGCAGCGCGTCGTAGGCCGAGCCGTCGACGGCGCCGAGCGCGCCCTTGTTGTCGACGATCGAACGCACGGCGGCGGCGATGTCGTCGCCATAACGGTTGGTGTGGGCGAGCGTGATGCGGGGCGCCGGCCCGTCAGCGGTTGCGAACTGCTCCGGGAAGTCGACGATGCCGCGCACGTCTGCTCCACGGAAACCGTAGATCGACTGATAGGGGTCACCCACGACCACCAGATCACGACCCTCGCCCGCAAGCGCCTTGAGGAGCTCGACCTGCAATGGATCGGTGTCCTGGTATTCATCGACGACGACGAGTGCAAGCTTGGAACGCCAGCGGTCGCGGACGTCGGGATCCTTGAGGAGGTTGACCACGGCGAAGATCAGATCGGTGTGGTCGATCGTGTTGGCCAGCGCGGCGACGGCGGTGACCTCGTCGAAGAACGACGCAGCAGATCTCCAGTCGGCGCGGTCCGTGCGGGCAGCCACCTGGGCGAGATCGGCGTCGTCCATGCCCAGCGCACGAGCCGACGCGATGAGCGATCGAAGCTCCGACGCCAGCCCCCGCGTACGAAGCGCAGGCCTGAGCACGGCGGGCCACTGCTCGGCATCGACACCGGCGAGCACCTCGGCGATCATCGCGTCGTTCTCAGGAGCGCTCAGCAGCCTGATCGGACTGGCGAAGTCCGTCGGCGACTGCTCGGCACGCAGCAACGCGTAGCAGAACGCGTGAAAGGTCATCGCCGGCGTCGTGCTCGTCGTACGTGCAAGGCGCCGGGCGATGCGCGAACGGATCTCTTGCGCCGCCTTGCGGCTGAACGTCAGGACGAGGATCTGGTCGGGGCTCAGGCCACCGTTCTCGACCCGGTCGACGACCAGCTCCACGAGCGCGGTGGTCTTGCCTGCGCCTGGCCCGGCGAGCACCTGCAACGGACCGCCGGGTCCTGTCGCAAAATGATCGAGTACCGCCTGCTGGCTGTCGTCGAGCACCGGCGGGGTGATCGACGCGGCACTCGGCCGCTGCAGGACGTACTCGGGCATGACCCCCATCCCACCATGCAGGTGTGACAGTCAGCTGTCGAACCGCCAGAGCGCCTCGGCGATGTCGACGCGACCACGTTTGACCGGCGTGCGTTCGACGTTCCACTGGGTCTGCGCCTCGATCATCAGGTGCGGCGGTAGCGAGCCGTCAGCGCGTACGACACGCCACCACGGAACGCCGTGACCCTCCCGCGCCATCACCCCGCCGACGCCGCGCGGGCCCCCGCGTCCGAGCCGGTCGGCTATCGCCCCGTACGTCAGAACGCGGCTCACGGGGATGGACTCGACGATCTCGAGCACATCCTCCACAAATCGCTCGTCCACGCCCCCATTGTCCCCGCTGAGCGTCACATTTTGGTTGCAAAATCGGCGATCTTGCGACCAAATCGTGACACTCAGCGAGATGTGAGGGACTCAGTAGGTGGGCTGGCTCGGATCGATCTGGTTGACCCAGGCGACGACTCCGCCGCCGACGTGCACGGAGTTCTCGTAGCCGGCGCCCTTGAGCACCGCGAGAGCCTCGGCAGAACGTACGCCGGACTTGCAGTGCAGGACGATCTGCTTGTCGCCCGGCAGCTGTTCGAGAGCCTTGCCGTTGAGGAACTCGCCCTTGGGGATCAGGATCGAGCCCGGGATCTTGTTGATCTCGTACTCGCCGGGCTCACGCACGTCGACCAGGACGAAGTCACGGCCGCCGTCAGCCCGCTCCTTGAGCCAACCCTCGAGCATCGTGACCGAGATCGTCGAGTCGGCGGCAGCGTCGGCGGCTTCGTCGCTGAGCGCGCCACAGAACGCCTCGTAGTCATCCATCAGCGCCGTGATCGGCTCACCGGTCGGGTCGCGGCGGATGTTGAGTGTCGAGTAGCGCATCTCGAGAGCGTCATAGACCATCAGGCGGCCGATCAGCGGATCGCCGATGCCGGTGATGAGCTTGATCGCCTCGGTGACCATGATCGAGCCGATCGACGCGCAGAGCACGCCCAGCACGCCACCCTCGGCGCACGACGGGACCATGCCCGGCGGCGGCGGCTCGGGGTAGAGGTCGCGGTACTGCGGACCCTCCTGGGCCCAGAACACGCTGACCTGACCTTCGAAGCGGTAGATCGAGCCCCACACATACGGCTTGCCGAGCAGGACCGCCGCGTCGTTGACGAGGTAGCGGGTCGCGAAGTTGTCGGTACCGTCGACGATCAGGTCGTAGCCGGAGAAGATCTCCATCACGTTGTCGGTGTCAAGGCGCACGTGATGCTTGATGACGTTGACGTACGGGTTGATCTCGGCGACCGACTCGGCCGCGGAATCGACCTTGGGCTTGTCGATGTCGGACTGTCCGTGGATCACCTGGCGCTGCAGATTGGACTCGTCGACGATGTCGTCATCGATGATGCCGAGCGTGCCGACACCCGCAGCGGCAAGGTAGAGGAGGGCGGGGCTGCCGAGTCCACCGGCACCGATCACGAGCACCTTGGCGTTCTTGAGCCGCTTCTGCCCCGTCATCCCGACATCGGGGATGATCAGGTGACGGCTGTATCGGCGTACCTCGTCGATCGTCAGCTCGGCGGCGGGTTCGACTAGTGGGGCAACCACGGCGTTCTCCTCAGGTATGGCTTGGTGTTGGCATAACGCCAGCACCGCCCTCCATTGTTCCGCGCCGGGCCTGACATACGTGGCGGCGTCCGGATCTTGGGCAACCGGCGGTCGACTAGGCTGCAGGCGTGAGTGACGTCATCCCGCTGCGGCCCCGTACGAGCCGCCTCCCCCGCACCGCTCGACGTGCGCAGCTCCTCGAGGTCGCCCTCAAGGTGTTCGTGGAGCAGGGCTATCACTCGGCGTCGATGGATGAGATCGCCGAACGTGCCGGCGTCTCCAAACCGGTGCTCTACCAACACTTCCCGGGCAAGCTCGATCTCTATCTCGCTCTCCTCGAGACCTCGTGCGACACCGTCATCGACGGCGTCAAGACGGCCCTCGCGTCGACGACGGACAACCGCAAACGCGTGCAGGCGACGATGGAGCTCTGGTACGACTACGTCGCCGACCAGGGCGAGGCGTTCCGACTCGTGTTCGAGTCCGACCTGACCAGCGACCCCTCAGTGCGCGAGCAGGTGGACCGGGTCATCGAGGAGTCCGCCGCGGCGGTCGCAGAGGTGATCGCCGAGGACACCGGGCTCCCCAAGGCCGCATCCCACCTGCTCGCTGTCAGCCTGGTCGGCATGGGTCACGTCGGCGCACGCAACTGGCTGTCAGCAGACTCAAGCCTCACCCGCGATGAGGCGGTGCAGCTCGTCGCCGGCCTCGCCTGGCGTGGCATCGGCGGGTTCCCCCGCAACGAAGAAGACACGAATCAAGGAGATGAGTGACCGTGGAGGTCAAGATCGGCGTCCAGTACGCCGCCCGCGAGCTGTCCGTATCAACTGAGGCTGAGCCCGAGGCGGTGCTCGACCAGCTCACCAAGGCGATCGCCGATGACTCGGTGTTCACCCTGACCGATGACAAGGGTCGCACCGTCGCGGTGCCCGCAGCACGCGTCGCGTACCTCGACTTCACCTCGGATTCGGGCCGCAAGGTCGGCTTCGGTCTGGCAGCAGTCGCCGCCACCAAGAAGTAGGCGTGGTCGAGCAGCTCCTCCGTTGAGCGGTGACTTGTGGTCAATGGGCCGCGCGCAGGTTGACCGTAGGTCACCGCTCACTGGGACAGGTTGACCGTAGGTCACCGCTCCCCTGATCGATGGGCGACTAGGTCACCGCTCAGGCGGCGAGGCCGAGCTTTTCCATGCGCGCTGCGTGGCCCTCGGTGAGCCGGGTGAACATACGACCGATGCCGGCGAGATCCATGCCGGGATGGTCGACGCCACCGACGAGCACAGCGCTCAGCGCATCACGCTCGGCGACGACCATCTGCGCCTGGCTCAGCGCCTCGCCCATGAGTCGCCGACCCCACAATGCAAGCCGGCCACCGACCTTCGGGTCGTCCTCGATCGCCTTGCGCACGGCGTCGATGACGAACTCGGAGTGCCCCGTACCGCTCAGCGTGTCGAGCACGAGCTGCCGGGTGTCGGCGTCGAGGTACGCAGCGATCTCGCGATAGAAGTCGGCCGCCAACCCGTCGCCGACGTACGCCTTGACGAGCCCTTCGAGCCAATCGGCCGGCGCAGTCTGCCGGTGGAACCGGTCGAACGTGTCGGTGAACGTCGACATGACCTCGTACGGGTCCTCGTCGAGCTCGATCAGGCGGTCACGCAGCTGGACGAAGTGCCCGAACTCCGCTGCCTCCATCGCCATGATCTCGACCCTGGTCTGCAGATCGGGTGCCATCTTGGCGTCCTCGGCGAGCCGCTCGCACGCCGTGATCTCGCCATACGCGAGCACGCCGAGGAGCTCGACCATCCCGGTCCGGTAGACCGAATCGTCGATCTCGTTGGGCGCTTTGCTGTCCTCGGAAGCCATAACCCCGCAGCGTAGCGCGAGGCCGAGAGCTGCGGACGTTAGAATGGCCTGTACCTCATCTGCGAACTCGTCTGAGAATCGCAAGAATCTGAAGAATTCGAGAAGACCATCACTACGTTTAGAGATCTGGGCGTCATGCCCGAGATCGCCGACGCTCTCAAAGAGGTCGGCATCGAAGATGCATTCCCCATCCAGGAGATGACTCTCTCCGTCGCGCTCATGGGCACCGACCTGATCGGCCAGGCGCGCACCGGCACAGGCAAGACGCTTGCCTTCAGCATCCCCCTCATCCAGCGCACCGTCGCACCCCACGACGCCGACTACGACCAGGTCGTCGCCGGCAAGCCGCAGGCGCTCATCGTGGCCCCGACGCGCGAGCTCGCGATCCAGGTCGCCAGCGACATCGCAATCGCGTCAAAGCTGCGCGGCACCCGCAACCTCACGATCTACGGCGGCGTCCCGTACGAGACCCAGCTCGATGCACTCGAGGCCGGCGTCGACATCGTCGTCGGTACGCCGGGTCGACTGCTCGACCTCGCCAACCGTGGCGCCCTTGACCTCTCGCACGTGAAGTCACTCGTCCTCGACGAAGCCGACGAGATGCTCGACCTCGGCTTCCTGCCTGATGTCGAGTCGTTGCTCGCCAAGACACCCGAGACCCGTCAGACGATGCTGTTCTCGGCGACCATGCCGGGTGCGATCGTCGGCCTGGCGCGCAAGCACATGCGCCACCCGATGAACATCCGCGCCGAGTCCGGGGACGACAACCAGATGGTGCCCGCGACGGCGCAGTTCGTCTGGCAGGCGCACGAGATGGACAAGGCCGAGATCGTCGGACGCATCCTGCAGGCCGATGATGTCGGCAAGGTGCTGGTGTTCACCCGTACCAAGCGCACGGCGCAGCGGGTCGCCGACGAGCTCGTCGACCGCGGCTTCCCCGCCTCGCCGCTGCACGGCGACATGGCGCAGCCCGCTCGCGAGAAGGCGCTCATCCGTTTCCGCGAGGGCACCATCAACATCCTCGTCGCAACCGACGTGGCCGCTCGAGGCATCGACGTCGCCGGCATTACGCACGTCATCAACTACAACTGCCCCGAGGACCACAAGACCTACGTCCACCGCATCGGCCGTACGGGCCGCGCCGGCGCCTCCGGCATCGCCGTGACGTTCGTCGACTGGGCAGACCTGGTGCGATGGAAGCTCATCAACGCCGAGCTGAAGCTGCCGTTCGACGAGCCGCAGGAGACCTACTCGACGTCAGACCACCTGTTCCACGATCTCGGCATCGATCGTGCGGCCAAGGGTCGCCTCAAGGCCGCCTCACCCCGCGAGCCCAAGAAGGACAACGACCGCGGTGGTCGTGGTCGCAGCGGCGGCGGCGGACAGCGCAGCTCCGGTGGCGGACAGCGCAGCGGCGGCGAGCCCAAGCAGAACTCATCGGCTGCTGCCGGCAACGGCGACGGCGCGACCCGTGCACCGCGCAAGCGCAATCGCAACCGTTCACGCGGTGGCACCCCCGTGGCCAAGCAAGACTAAAAGCCTCACACCCCCAAGATGTGGCGCGCTTCCCGGGCATCATCCGCAAGGACATCCCGTGGAAGTGCCCACATCTTGGGGTTCAGGCGGTGACGACGACCGGGGTGCCGATGGGCGCGAAGTCCCACAGGGCGATCGCGTCGGGCAGCCACTGACGTACGCAGCCAGCCGACAACGGGGTGCCGAGCTGCGCCTTGGTCTGCTCGAGCACGCCCGCGTGGGTCTTGGGAACGCTGTGGAAGCCGATCGGCTCGCTGAAACCGGTGGCGAAGCGCACGAAGTACTCCATCGTGCCGCTGCCGTCGAACGCGCCGGCGTGGCGCGACTTGGACAGCACCTTGTACGACCCCGGGTGCAGGTTGTCGAAGCGGCTGCCGGAGACGAGGTACGTGCGCTCGACCGAGCCGTCAGCCTTGACCAGCCACACGCGTTGGTCACTCTGGTCGAACACGATGCGGAACCCGGTGCCGGACCCCTTCGGCAGTGCCGCGGTGTCAGGCGCCGACGCGAGAGCCTGCACCTTTGCCGTGTCGGGGACGATCGTGGGCTTGGGGATCTCAAGACTCTGCAGCTCTGCCGTCTCGATCGCGGCAGGCGCCAAGGCACCCGAAGCCGCGGCCGGATCGGCTCCTTCGTGCTGGGGGATCGCCCCCAACGCTGCGGCGCTTCCAGCCACCACGGTCAGTCCGAGCGCGAGCGCGACCGCAACGACGCGGCCCCGGCGCCGGGGTGCGCGGTGCATGGCGCGGTGCTTGGACATGATGGCAATCTTATCGCGCGACCGCGCAGGTCGGGTCTGGTTCAGTTCTGCGCGGCGAGCATCCCGGCAGCGACCTGCCGATAGGCGTCGGCGCCCTTGTGCTTCGTGGCGGTCTCAAGGATCGATCGACCGTACGCGGGCGCCTCGGCGAACCTGATCGTCCTGGGGATCGGCGGGGTCACGACCGGCAGCTCGTACGTCGACTCGATCGCCCGTACGACGTTCTGCGCGTGCGTCGTGCGCCCGTCGTACATCGTCGGCAGCACGCCCATCACGGTGAGCTTGGAGTTGATGAACTGCTTCACGTCGTGGATCGTGTCGAGCAGCTGACCGACGCCGCGGTGCGCGAGCGTCTCCGCCTGGATCGGGATCAGCACCTGGTCAGCTGCCGAGAGCGCGCCGACCGTGAGGACACCCAGTGCGGGTGGGCAGTCGAGCAGGATCCAGTCGTAGTCGCCTGCAACCTTGTCGAGTGCGACGCGCAGGCGCTGCTCACGCCCGGTGCGGCCGACGAGCTGCTCCTCGGCGCTGCTCAGCGACAAGTTGGCCGGGAGCAGGTGCAAGCCATCGTCGGTGATGACGATCGCGTCCTCGGCCAACGAGGTGCCGAGCAGCACGTCCCCCACTGTCACGTCGAGGTCCTCGGGATCTATGCCGAGCGAGAACGTGAGGCTCCCCTGCGGGTCGAGGTCGACGAGCAGCACCCGCTGCTTCAGCTCCGCCAGAGCCGTGCCGAGCGAGGCCACGGTCGTGGTCTTGGCGACCCCACCCTTCTGGTTGGCCACTGCGATGGTTGTCGTCACGGTCGCAATTGTGTCATCGAAGGGCGCGACCAGACGGCGGCTCACCGCGAACGTTTGGCATGCTTGCCACATGACACGTCGCGCGTTGATCACCGGCCCCACCTCAGGCATCGGCAACGCGTACGCCAGGGAGCTCGCCAAACGTGGTTACGACCTCGTGCTGGTCGCCCGTGACACCGACCGACTGAAGTCGATCGCCGAACAGCTGAGCACCAAGCACCGCATCGACGTCGACGTCATCACGGCTGACCTGTCGACCGAGGCCGGGCTCGCCCGTACGGTCAACGCCGTCACCGACACGACCACACCGATCGACCTGCTGATCAACAACGCCGGGGCCTCGCTCGCCGGGTGGTTCGGCACCACCAGCATCGCCGACGAGGATCATCAGCTCGACCTTCTCGTACGCGCCCCGATGCATCTGATGGACGCCGCGATCAAGGTCATGGCGGGCCGCCGCGGCGGGCAGATCATCAACGTGTCGAGCGTCGCCGCCTTCACGCCTCGGGGTGCCTATTCGGCTCACAAGGCGTGGCTGCTCAACCTGTCCGAATGGGCCAACATCCACTACTCCGACGTCAACATCTCTGTCATGGCGTTGTGTCCTGGCTTCGTACGTACCGAGTTCCACCAGCGCGGCCAGATGGACACCTCGACGATCCCCAAATGGATGTGGCTCAGGGCTGACAAGGTGGTCACCACCTCGCTCAAGGACCTCGACAAGGGCAAATCGGTGTCGATCCCGTCGATTCGCTACAAGATGCTCGCCCTGCTGGCTCGCTACCTGCCCAAAGGCATCGTCACCCGTTTCGCCAAGCGCGGGCGGTAGGCGACATGAGCATTCCCAAGACGTTGGAGCTGCCGGCCGGCGTCGCAGCCGTACGGATCGAGGCTGACGGCATCGATGTCGCCGCCCACGTCGCCCGCGTCGACCGCCCGCGTGCGCACGTGCTCCTGGTGCCAGGATGGACAGGAAGCAAGGAGGACTTCACCCAGGTCCTTCCGCTGATCGCCGACGCCGGCTTCGATGCGACGGCCTACGACCAGCGCGGACAGTACGAGACCGTCGGGCTGCCTGATGACGACTTCACACTGTCCGGCTTCGCTCGTGACGCCGCCGCCGTCGCGGCGGCAGCATCGCCGGCTCCCAGCCATCTCCTGGGCCACTCGTTCGGCGGTCTCGTCTCGCAGCAGGCCGCGGTGGACCATCCGGCACAGTGGCGCTCCCTGAGCCTCCTCGGCACCGGCCCCGGCGCTCTCGGCGAGAGCCCGCACCGGCCGCTGCGGATGCTGGTCCAAGCCCTCGGCAAGGTGCCGCTCCTGCAGATCCACGAGCTCAGGGAGCAGGGGGTACGCCGACCGGCCCAGATCACCCGTTTCCTCGCCAAGCGATTCACCAGCAACTCGGTCCCTTCGCTCAAGGCGATCACCCAGCTGCTGCTCGATGCGCCAGACATCATCGATCAGGTGATCGATCTCAACCTGCCGATCTGGGTGGGCCGGGGCCAGGACGACGACGCGTGGCCACACGACGTACAGGCATCCATGGCCGAGCGGCTCGGCACGACGGTTCACGTCATCCCGGACAGCGCCCACTCCCCCGGCGTCGAGAACCCGCACGGCCTCGTCGACGCCTGGCTTCCCTTCCTCAACGAGAACAGCCTGGAGGCGACCACCTGATGGGAGTCACTCGAGGCTTCACCGGGCGTACGCGCAAGGACCCCGACAATCGTCTGCCCCCGGGCCAGTACGACACCGGTACGGGGTGGCCGGTGCTGACGGCCGAGCTCACGCCACAGGTCGACCTCACGTCGTGGAACCTGACGATCGACGGGCTAGTCGAGCAGCCGACGACGTGGACGTGGGACGACCTCCATGCCCTGCCCAGAGACTCGTACAACGGAGACATCCACTGTGTGACGACCTGGACGAAGTTCGACACGACGTTCACCGGCGTCAGCCTCGACATCCTGCTCACGGTCGCTCGACCCAAGCCCGAGGCAACGCACATCGTTGCCACGTCGACGACGGGTTACACCACCAACATGCCAATCGCCGACGTCCTCGACGGCAAGTCCTGGATCGTGTGGGAGTTCGACGGTCAGCCGCTGACTGCCGAGCACGGAGGGCCCGTACGCATGCTCGTGCCGCACCTCTACTTCTGGAAGTCGACCAAGTGGATCACCCGCATCGAGCTCCTCGATCACGATGAGCCTGGTTTCTGGGAGCGCAACGGCTATCACGATCGCGGCGACCCGTGGCTCGAGCAGCGCTACCAAGGTGATGCATGACCGAGGCGCCCATTCCCGTAGGTCGCTCCTGGACGACGGGAATCGTGCGCGAGATCGAGCGACCCAACGAGCACTTCGTCAAGATCCGGTTCGAGGTTGCCGACCGCACTCCGCATCGCCCCGGCCAGCACTACGTCGTCCGGCTGCGCGCACCTGACGACTACACCGCCCAGCGTTCCTACTCCATCGCGTCCGACCCCGACGACCCGCTGGTCGAGATCATGGTCGAGGTCCTGCCACGCGGTGAGGTGTCGCCGTTCCTGCACGAGATCGCCGAGGTTGGGGACGAGTTCGAGCTCCGCGGCCCGATCGGTCGATGGTTCGTCTGGAGCGACGGCGTCCCCTCCATCTGCGTCGCCGGCGGGTCGGGTGTCGTGCCGTTCATCTCGATGATGCGGTATGCCCAGCGCACCGGCATCGATCCACGGCTTCAGGTCATCGCGTCGGCCCAGACCCGCGCACGCCTCCCGTACGTGGACGAGCTCGAGTCGTACGGAGCACTCATCGCGTTGACCCGCGAGAACCATCACGACCGCGTCGCTGCGCACATCTATCCCGACGAGATCGCTGCCCTCTCACATGGCGCTCAGCGTGCCTACGTGTGCGGGTCTGTTGGCTTCGTCAGCTTCGCCGGACGCATCCTCGGCGAAGCGGGCATCCGTCAGGATGCTGTCCGGGTCGAGCAGTTCGGCCCGTCTTCCTAGACCTTGCGGAGCTTGGCCCGTACTGCACGGCGTGCGATCGGTCCGAGGTCGGGGCCTAGCCGAACAGCTTGTCGAACTGGCCCCGTGATGTGGTGTTGCAACCCAGGTCGAAGCCGATCTTGCCGGTGCCGTGGTAGTCGCTCGACCCCGTACGAACGAGACCGAGCTCCCGAGCAATCTGGCCCAACGTCGCGCGGTCCTCCTGGTCGTGATCGTTGTGATCGACCTCGAGCCCGTCGAGGCCGACCTTCTTGAGAGACGCGATCCGCGACTTCGTCAGGACGCGTTTGCTCCCCCGCGACCACGGGTGCGCCAGCACCGTCCGACCTCCCGCCGCCTTCACGAGACTGATGGCTGCCTCGAGGTCAGCTGCATAACGATCGACGTATGCCGGCTTGCCAGGCGACAGGTAGTGCGCGAACGCCTCGTCGCGGTTGGCGACCACTCCGAGCTCGACGAGGGCGTCGGCCACGTGCGGTCGACCCATCGCTGCCGCATTGGCAGAGTGCCGGCGTACGTCCTCCGCATCGATGTCGATGCCCAGGCCACGAAGTCGCTCGAGCGTTGCCGGCAGCCGGGAGTTGCGGCCGTCGAGAACCTTTCCCAGCTCGGCCAGCAGCGCCTTGTCAGTCGGGTCGAATTCATAGCCGAGCAGGTGGATGCTCTGGCCGTCCAACCTGGTCGAGATCTCGATGCCCGTGATCAGCTGGATGCCGGCGCGCTTGGCTGCTCCGGTCGCCTCGGACCAGCCCTCGGTGGAGTCGTGGTCGGTGAGAGCCACGACCGTGAGACCGGCCGCGACGGCGTTCTGGATCAGCTCTGTGGGCGAGTCCGTGCCATCTGACTTGTTGGAGTGCGTATGAAGGTCGATCGTCACGCGCACAGACTATCGATCGAGAGAATGAGCAGATCAGCCAAGACGAGCGATGTAGTCCTCGGTGACCGTCCGCGCGATCTTCTTGCATTCCTCAATGGTTCGGTCGCCCTGGTCCGAACCGATCTGCACCTCGACGGTGACCGCGCCTCGGCGCACCTGCACCTTGTAGTCACGCACGGTTCCTTCGTCACTGCCCTTCAGATTGGTCAGGGTGATGTCTCGCTCGACCTCAAAACCGGACCACTTCGCGACTGTGGCGTCGGCCACCACACCCGTCCCCTTCAGCCCGAACGTGAAGCCCTCCCCGGTCTTGACGGCCTTCTCGTCGAACGGGCCGTCATATGCGGACTGGTCCTTTCGAGCCTTCGCGAGCTCGGTCGTGGCCGCCGTGGCAGTCGCACTCTGCGAGACGGTGAAGCTGAGGTAGTCGGCGATGCCCCGGCTGGCAGCCTCTTCGGCATCAGCTCCGCTGAAGGGCAGCTTCAGGGAAAAGGTCCGGCTGAACTCGACGCCGTCCGTGGGTTCGACACAGGTCTTGTCGCCGGGGCACTTCGCCGTCTGCTCCTTGCCGCCCGGTACGTCGGCGGCCGCGGGCACCGCGGCTTCGACCTCCGCAGCCGTGTAGGTCTTGGGCTTGGGCGCGCTCTCTGCCTCGGGCTCCGCCGAGCCGCCGCAACCGGTCAGCAGCACGAGCGCAAGCACGAGCGTAAACGTCCGCCTGATCATGTGTCCCCCTGGACTGAATGTACGAGAACTATGGCGCGACGTTCCAGCTGCGGACGACCTGGGTGCCCCGGTCGACCCCGAGAACTGACACGGTCGAGGTGTCGAGGACGAAGCGCTGCCCCTCGGAGATGTCGAGTCCGAGCCAGCGCACCGCGAGAGCGCGCAGCGAGTGGCTGTGGGCGAAGGCCAGGGTCTTGCCGTCGGCAGCTCGCGCCTTGGCGATGACCCGGTCGAGGCGCTGGGCAACCTGCTCGGCGGACTCGCCACCGGGGCTCGGGTGGGTCCACACCGACCAGTCGGGCACCGTCTCGCGAATGTCTGCGGTCGTGCGACCTTCGTAGTCGCCGTACGCCCATTCGGCAAGGTCCTCGTCGAGCTCGGCGTCGGGGAATCCCGCGAGCTCGGCCGTGCGTGAGGCTCGCTGCCGTGGACTCGTCAGCACTTGGGCGAACTCGATGCCGGCCAGCACCGGGGCGAGCCTGACCGCCGCCGTCTCACCGGCCTCGGTCAGCGGCAGATCGGTGACTGAGGTGTGTTGACCGCTCTTGCTCCACTCGGTCTCACCGTGGCGCACGAGCCACAACTGGTCCTCAACCTCTGGGTCAGCGTGGGACAAGAGCCCAGTAGTCCAGGTCCAGGAGCACGCCAGGTGCGTACTTCCCATCGTCACCGCGCAGGGTCATCGACTCGTCACGACCCTTGGTTGCGACCAGGCGCAGACGAAGTGCATCCACACCGGGCGCACTGGTCTCAGCCTTGTCGAGCACCTCGGACCACGCATAGACGGTGTCGCCAGCGAATGCCGGCGACGTGTGCGCACCGGCGTTGATCGCCGCGATCAGCTGGGCGTTGGCGAGTCCGTTGAACGAGAGCGCCCTCGCCAGGGAGATGACGTGACCGCCGTAGACCAGACGGGTGCCGTCGGGGCGAGCCTCGGTGTTGAAATGCACCTTGGCGGTGTTCTGCCAGAGCCTGGTCGCCAGCATGTGCTCGGGATCGGTGATCGTCACACCATCGACGTGGTCGATCTTTTCACCGATCGCGTAGTCGCCTGCACGGTGTGGCTCACCAGCGGCGACATCGTCGTACGCGGTGAAGTCGAGGCCCTCGGGGATGACCAGGTCTGCCGCAGCAACCGCATCGGCCAGCTCCGGTACGACCGTGTCGGGTGCCGGTGCTTCCTGGTCGCGCTTGTGGACCATGACCCAGCGAGCCCAGTCGAGGACCACCTCATCGCGCTGGTTGGTGGCGGTCGATCGTACGTAGACGACACCGCTCTTGCCGTTGGAGTTCTGCTTGAGCCCGATGACCTCCGACTGCGTCGAGATCGTGTCACCGGGGACGACGGGGCGATGGAACCGGCACTCGGCATAGCCGAGGTTGGCGATCGCATTGAGCGAGATGTCCGGGACGGTCTTGCCGAACGCGATGTGGAACGCGATGAGGTCCTCGACCGGCCCCGGGCTCAACCCGACGGATGCGGCGAACTCGGCAGACGACGCCACGGCGAATCGCGTTGGATAAACCGCGCCGTAGAGCGCTCGATCACCTTCGGTCACGGTTCGCGGCGTCGCGTGCCGCAGCACCTGCCCGATCTCGAAGTCCTCGAAGAAGTTGCCAGGGTTGGTCTTGCTCACTGCCTCGTCGTTCGCTCGCTGACGCTCGCTCAAAGGTCCACTGTCCTGCCTGGCAGGGTGGCGAGCAGCTCCTGGCCCGCCGCGAGGTGCTTGTGCTCGACGAGCACCTCGTACTTGGTCGCGACAACCTTTTGCACCGAGCTGAAGTCACGCTGACCACGCGTAGCCGCGTAGCCGAGCGCCCCCGAGATGATGCCGAACACCACGCCGAAGCTGAGGCCGAAGGCCACGGTGGCCAGAAATGACTTGCTGTCGGTGAAGATGCTGAGCAGCAGGCCGATCAACAGGCCGAGCCAGGCACCCGAGGCTGCACCGGCGAGGAGCACACGACCCCAGGTGAGGCGACCCGTCACCCTCTCGACCTGGCGGAGCTCGGTACCGACGATCAGGCAGTTCTGCACCGGGAACTCGTTGTCGGAGAGGTAGTCGACGGCTTTCTGTGCGTCGACGTACTTGTCGAAGACGCCGAGGGACTGGGGATACTCGAGTGCGAAGATTTCAGGCATGATCCCAACCTATCTGGCGGTCAGAGCTTGTAGTCCTCGAGCAGCCGCCGGCCGATGATCATCCGCTGGATGTCCGCAGTGCCTTCACCGATGAGGAGCATCGGCGCCTCACGGTAGAGACGCTCGATCTCGTACTCCTTGCTGAAGCCGTAGCCGCCGTGGATGCGGAACGAGTCCTCGACGACCTGCGAGCAGTACTCGCTGGCGAGGTACTTCGCCATGCCTGCCTCGAGGTCGTTGCGCTCGCCCTTGTCCTTCTTGCGCGCCGCCGTGACGACCATGCCGTGGGCGGCCTCGACCTTGGTGCCCATCTCGGCTAGCCGGAAGAGCACGGCCTGGTGCTCGGCGATCTTCTTGCCGAACGTCTCGCGCTGCTGTGCGTACGAGATGCCGAGCTCGAAGGCGCGGTTGGCGACACCGACGGCACGGGCGGCAACGTTGACGCGTCCGACCTCGACGCCGTCCATCATCTGGTAGAAACCCTTGCCCGGCTCTCCGCCGAGGATCTGATCGGCGGAGATCTTGGCGCCCTCGAAGATCATCTCGGTCGTGTCGACACCCTTGTAGCCCATCTTCTCGATCTTGCCGGGGATCGTGATGCCCTGGGCGGTCTCGCCGAAGCCTTCCTTCTTCTCCACCAGGAAGGTCGTCATGTTCTTGTAGACCGAGTCCTGACCCTCGTCGGTCTTGCACAGCACCGCGACCAAGTTGGACGAGCCACCGTTCGTCAGCCACATCTTCTGGCCGTCGATCGTGTAGTCGCCGTCGTCACCCTTGACAGCCTTGGTCTTGATCGCAGCCACGTCGGAGCCGGTGCCGGGCTCGGACATGGAGAACGCGCCTCGGACCTCGCCGGTAGCCATCTTGGGGAGGTACTTCTTCTTCTGCTCCTCGGTGCCGTGGTGCATCAGCATCCAGGCCACGATGAAGTGGGTGTTGATGACGCCCGACACGCTCATCCAGCCGCGGGCGATCTCCTCGACGACCAGTGCGTACGTGAGCAGCGACTCGCCGAGGCCGTCGTACTCCTCGGGGATCATCAGGCCGAAGATGCCGAGCTCCTTGAGACCCTCGACGATCGCCGTCGGGTACTCGTCCTTGTGCTCGAGCTCGGTCGCGACGGGGAGAATCTCCTTCTCGACGAACGTCCGTACGGTCTTGAGGATCTCCTCCTGGACATCGGTCAGACCTTCGGTATTGACGAGACGACCCATGCTGGGCTCCTAAGCGTTTGCTTACTCAACGATGATCCAACGACTGTACCGAGAAGCAATATCTTTGGCTTCCCCTGATGGCCGTGACCTCTGCCACCCAGCTACTCAGCCAGCACGACGGCTGGTGCCGGACGTCGGAGCACGACGAGCACGAGCCCGCCGAGGATCAGCGCAAGTCCGGCGTACACGCCCAACGGGGGCGTCTGGTCGAGGAAGACCCCGGCGAGGATCGCAGCACCGGGAACTTCGAGGAGCAGCAGCAGCGAGATCAGCGCCGGGCTCATCACCGCGAGCAGGTGGTTGAGCACCGAGTGCCCGAGCAGCTGCGCACAGATCGTCACGCCGAGGATGGCTAGCCACGTGTTGCGGGAGAAGCTGACCATCTCGACCTGGGCGACCAGGCAGCCGAGGGCCAGCAGGATCGCGCAGATCCCGTAACAGACCACGGTGTACGACGTCGTGCTCACCCGTTCACGCACGCGGCTGCCCGCCATCAGGTAGATCGCGGCCGTGAGCCCGCCGACCAGCGCCAAGAGGTCACCTGAGAGGGCTCGGGCCGACAACGAGAAGTCGACACCGGTGATGACGAGCACCCCCGCCACCGCGATCGAGACCCCACCGATCACCGCGGCCGACGTCGCCTCGCCGCGCAACCGGTCGATGACGACGACGAACACGACCTGCATGCTGACCATCGCCGTCGCGGCGGCCACCGAGGTCATCTTCAGTGCCGTGACCCAGGTGGCGAAGTGCAGCGCAAGCATGAGCCCGGCGAGGGCGACGTCACGCCAGCCGGAGCGGCCGAGCAGCTTGAGCTCGCCGCGGATGGTGCGCGCGGCGAAGGGTGCGACCACGATCGTTCCCAGAGCGTTGCGCCAGAACCCGATAGCCAGCGCCGGTGCCGAAGCTCCCGCCATCAGCGGACCGGAGGCGGAGACGCCAAGGATCGCGACGATGGCCAGGAACGCGTTCACCCCGACAGTGTGCCGGTTTGCGCGTGCACCTCCCGACGCGAGTGCCGCCGGCAACAAAACTAGAACATGTTCTTGTATTGGGCGATGTGCGCTGCGATGCTTCCGTCATGGATCTGCAAGCACTCGAAGACATCCGCCGTCTCAAGTACCGCTACTTCCGGTCGCTCGACCTGAAGCTGTGGGACGAGTTCGGTGACACGTTCACCATTGATGCGATCGGCCGCTACGGCACCAAGGTGTACGGCGACCTGGACGCGCTCGAGGGCCGCGCGGCGATCGTCGGGTTCATGAGCGAGAAGCTCGCCGGCAACATCGTGACGGCGCACTTCGCCCATCATCCGGAGATCGACGTCGACGGCGATACCGCCGAGGGCTCGTGGGGCTTTGAGGACACCGTCATCGCGACCGAGTTCAAGGCGCTCATCCGCGGTGCCGGTTACTACCGGGACCGCTATCGGCGCGAGGCCGATGGTGTCTGGCGGATCGCCGAGACCTCGTACGAGCGCATCTTCGAGTCGATGGAGTCACTCGACGACACCCCGAGCCACCAGCTCATCGCCAACCGCTGGGCCTGAGCCCGGCGTGCGGTGACTTACGGTCAATCGAGCCCAGCGAGCGGTGACTTACGGTCAATCGAGCCCAGCGAGCGGTGACTTACGGTCAATCGCGTACGTCTGCGTTGACCACAAGTCACCGCTTCAGGGGCCGGAAATCAGCCCCAGGCCGCCTCAAGCTCTGACAGCGACGTCTCGAGGTGCGTGAGCAGTCGTTGCAGGTGAGGTACTGACTTGCGGCAGCCAATGAGGCCGAAGTCGAGGAAACCCTTGCGGCTCGTCAGCGTGATGTTGAGAGCCTGACCGTCGAGGACGATCGACACGGGATACATGCCGTCGAGGCGTGCGCCGTTGAAATACATCTCCTCGGTCGGGCCCGGAACGTTCGACACGATCACGTTGAACGGCGGATGCGTGTACTTCACGAATCCCGGGATCGGCGTCATCGCAAGAGGCAGGACCTGGGCAGCCGACAGAGCGAGGATCTGCAGAGGGGTGAGGTCGCCCATGATCTTCTTGGCCTGCCGCGACGACGCTGCGATCTCCTCGAGGCGAGTCGGGCCGTGCTGACGATCCGTCGCGAGGTTGACGATGATCGCGCCGACCGCGTTGCCGCCGCCGCTTTCCCCTTCATCAGACACCTTGCCGGCTGACTCCGCACGCAGCGCGAGCGACACCGGGACCATGGCGAGCATCGGATCATCCGGCAGTGCGTTCTGCTCGAGGAGGTACTCACGCAACGCGCCCGACACCATGGCGAGGACGACATCGTTCAGCGTCGTGCCTGACTGCTTCGCAACACCTTGGATCCGGTCGATCGCCCACGATTGGGCGGCGAACCTACGCGCACCACCAACCTGGCCGTTGAGCATCGTCTTGGGCGCGCGCGGCAACGTGATGTCGCCGTCGCGAAACACCTGCTGCGCGATCTTGACACCGGTCGGCACGAGCCCGGCCAGCTCTCCGGCCACACCGCCCACGCCGCGGAGGATGCCCCATGGATCGAAGGCCGACTTGGCTTCGGACTCCGCACGAGTCCGCGGAGGCAGCGACCACGGCGGTATGCAGTCCGTCGCCTTTGGATCGGCGCTCAGCGAACGCTGCATGAGCTTGAGGGCCGAGACACCGTCGACCATCGAGTGGTGGATCTTGCTGTAGACCGCAATGCGACCATCGGCGAGACCCTCGACGAGGTGCGCCTCCCAGAGCGGGCGGTGCCGGTCGAGCAGTGCGCCGTGCCAACGCGACGTCAGCTGGAGCAGCTCACGGATGCGGCCCGGCTGCGGAACGGCCGAGTGGCGTACGTGGTAGTCGTAGTCGATCGTCTCGTCGACCGACCACCACGTGTTGCCGAGAGAGCCGACGGGCTCGGCTGGCCGTTTGCGAAACAGTGCCGAGACATTGTCGGTCCCACGAAACGAGTCGAGGAGATCGCGGGCGAACTCCGGGCCCGCCCCCTCTGGCGGCACGAACAGCTGGAGCCCGCCGACGTGCATCGGGTGCTCTCGGGACTCAGCCAACAGGAACATCGAGTCCGTTGGTGGCATGAACGACATTTGGCCATCCTCGCGCGGTTTGGAAGATACTCGCAGTACGCTAACGATCACACGTGGCGCAAGTCACACCGCGTAAACAGTTGGTTGCCTTTCAGTGGCCAAAGGTTTCCGCCCGAGGGAGATGGGGCACCTAGGGGCATGGCAACACATCTGAGTCTGGCTGCCGAACCGCAATTCTTCCGTGGAGCGAGCATCCAGTCCCGTGTGCTCGGGGTCAGCCTGCGGCACACCATTCGCCCACTTCTCGGCCTGTGGGCGCGGCTGCCCTTCGACGTCTTCCCTCCCAACGCTGTCGATCACATCGCCCGCCTGCTGCCGGTCCACGCCGGTACGAAGTGGCGCACGGTCGAGCTTGGCGAGTGCAACAGCGAGTGGCTGCAGGCCAAGGGGGTCGAGGACATCACCTCTGGCAACGCCGGCGCGATCCTCTACTTCCACGGGGGTGCGTTCCTGACCTGCGGCCTCAACACGCATCGCCGTCTCGTCTCACGCATCTCGTACGCGTCCAAGCAGCCCGTGCTCAACGTGGGATACCGCCAGATGCCCTACGAGCCGATCACCGAGTCGGTCGCCGATGGCGTCGATGGCTTCAAGTGGCTCTTGGACCAGGGCTACAAGGCCGAGAACATCACGATCGCGGGCGACTCCGCCGGCGGCTACCTCGCCTTCAGCGTCGCAAGGTCCGTGATGGACCTGGGCTGGGGTCGCCCCGCAGGCGTCGTCGCCATCTCACCGCTGCTCGACTTCGATCCCACCGCCAAGCAGAACCACCGCAATGCCAACCGTTGCCAGCTGTTCCCGCTGCACGCCGTCGCCAAGCTCAGCGACGTGGCACTGCGCATGGACACCCGCCGCGGCATCGAGGGCACCCGCACCTGTCCGGTCGACATGCCGCTCGGTGACATGCCACCGGCACTGATCCACATCGGATCGCGCGAGGTGCTGATGGCTGATGCCGAGCTGATGGCCAACCGTCTCGTGTCGGCCGGCATCCCGTGCGACCTGCAGGTCTGGGATCGCCAGGTGCACGTGTTCCAGGCGGCCGCGTCATGGATTCCCGAAGCCCGTACGGCGATCGACGAGATCGGTGCCTTCGTGCGGCGCCTCGCCGAGCAGGAGGCGTCGCTCACACCGGCAGCTCACTCCGCCGCGCTTTCATCTCGCGACGCCAAGACTGCCGCCGTACGCTGACGGTGTGCAGTCAACTGATCTGATCGCCGACCTAGCCAAGAAGTCCGGTCTGGTCTGGGTCTCCTACGCCCGCCACACGCACGCGGTCTGGCACGAATGGGTCGGTGACGCCGTGTGCGTCGTCTCGGGCGGAACCGAACAACCGCTGCCCGACATCGAGAAGCACCAGTCCGTGAGGTTGTCGCTGCGGAGCAAGGCTTCGCGCGCCTTGGTGGCCGAGGCCGAGGCCGCGGTGGAGGTGATCACCCCGGCGTCAGAGCACTGGGAGTCGGTCACCGAGACGCTGAAGTCGGGCCGCCTCAACATCACCGACGCCGATGACGCGATCGAGCGGTGGGCACGTGAGTCCGTCGTCGTGCGCCTCGTCCCGACTGGCGACGTCATGTTGCCGGACCGGATACCCACCGCCATCAAACGGACTCAGCCACACCTCGCGCGTTGATCCCGCACACCCGGGTACACGTGACACAGGACACGACAAGGACGGGACCCACATGACGGACAACACGATCGACTCCCACGAGGTCGAGGTGCATGACGCCAAGAGCAGCGCGGCCGGGCTCACAGCGGTACGGGTCTCGATGCAGCGTGCCATTGCTCACATGGGCATCACGAACACGGCCAAGACCTTGCTCAAGCTCAACCAGGCCGACGGTTTCGACTGCATGAGCTGCGCGTGGCCGGACCCGGATCCTGAAAACCGCCACGTCGCCGAATTCTGCGAGAACGGCGCGAAGGCAGTCGCCGAGGAGGCGACCAAGAAGCGCGCCACCCCTGAGTTCTTCGCCCGCCACAGCATCGAGGAACTCGACTCCCACGACGAGCACTGGCTCGGCCAGCAGGGTCGCATCACACATCCCATGGTCAAGCGCCCAGGCGCCACCCACTACGAGGCCATCAAGTGGGACGAAGCATTCCGGATCATCGCCGACACGATCAACAGCCTCGACAGTCCCGACGAGGCGATCTTCTACACCTCCGGTCGCGCATCCAACGAGGCGGCGTTCGCCTACCAGCTGTTCGCTCGCGCACTGGGCACCAACAACATGCCGGACTGCTCCAACATGTGCCACGAGTCGACGAGCATCGCGCTGGCGGAATCGATCGGCATCGGCAAGGCCAGCGTCACGATGCAGGACGTGTACGAGGCCGACGTCATCCTGATCGCCGGTCAGAACCCAGGGACGAACCACCCTCGAATGCTTTCGGCCCTGGAGATCGCCAAACGGCGCGGTGCCAAGATCATCGCGGTCAACCCGCTGCGCGAAGCGGGCCTGCACAACTTCCGCAATCCCCAGGTGCCGCGCGGAATCGTCGGCAAGGGCACCGAGATCGCCGACCTGCACCTGCCGATCCGTATCAACGGCGACCTCGCCTTGTTCCAGGCGATCGGCTCCCTGTTCGTCGAGTGGGACGCTCTGGACCACGAGTTCATCGACCGGCACACCACGGGCTTCGGGGACTGGTCACGGCACGTCGCTGCCGTCGACTGGAACACCGTCGAGGACGCGACCGGCTTGTCTCGACAGCAGATCACCGAGGCGGCGGAGATGATCCGGGCATCCAGCAAGACGATCTACTGCTGGGCCATGGGCCTGACGCAGCACCGCAACGCCGTCGCCACCATCAAGGAGGTCTGCAACCTGGCTTTCGCCCGAGGTGACATCGGCAAGCCGGGAGCAGGACTGTTACCGATCCGAGGGCACTCGAACGTGCAGGGCGACCGGACGATGGGCATCTGGGAGCGCCCACCGGCGCACTTCCTCGACTCCATGCAGGCCGAGTTCGGCTTCGACCCACCTCGCGAGCACGGCTACGACACGGTCAACTCCGTCCGGGCCATGCGGGACGGCAAGGCACACGTGTTCGTCGGTCTGGGCGGCAACTTCGTTCAGGCGGCGCCAGACACGCCCATCACTGCCAAAGCACTGGCCAACACCCGCCTGTCGGTGCAGATATCGACCAAGCTCAACCGCTCGCACCTGGTGTGCGGCGAGACGGGACTGATCCTGCCGACCCTGGGGCGCACGGAGAAGGACATCCGCGGCGGCAAGGAACAGTTCGTGTCCGTCGAGGACTCGGTGTGCGCGGTTCATGCGTCCCGCGGCGTGTTGAAGCCGGCGAGCAAACACCTCCGGTCGGAGACGGCGATCATCGCCGGAATGGCCGAAGCCGTGCTCGGGGACCGCCACGGCATTCGCTGGGCGAAGATGCGCGACGACTACGACGTCATCCGCGACCACATCTCCCGCGTCGTCGCCGGGTGCGAGGAGTACACCGCGAAGGTCGATCGCCCCGGCGGATTCGTGCTCGCGCACCCTCCGCGAGACTCGCGCACATTCGAGACCGAGTCCGGCTCGGCCGAGTTCGTGTGCTCGCCGATAGACGTCCTGCAGGTCCCGGAAGGTCATCTCCTGCTCCAGACGCTGCGAAGCCACGACCAGTTCAACACCACGATCTACGGGTTCAGCGACCGATACCGCGGGATCGAGGGCGGACGACGGGTCATCTTCATGCACCCGGACGACATCGAGCACCTCGGATTCCACGACGGCGACGTCGTCGACCTGACGACCCGCTGGGACGCGGACGACATCGAACGAGTCGCCCCGGATTTCCGCATCGTGGCCTACGACACCCCGCGGGGCTCGGCGGCGGCCTACTATCCGGAGACCAACCCCTTGGTGCCGCTCGACTCCACAGCCACGGGCAGCAACTGCCCCACGTCGAAGTCGGTCATCATCAGTCTCAGCCCCCCGCAGGTGGACCGAACGATCACAGGGTCGTACGAGAGTCAGGCAAGCAACGGGGCAGATGAGGGGCACAAGTCCCGGCCACAGCCGCGACACCTCTCGTGACCCGCTCGGATCAGAACAGGTCCGCCGCCTTGACGACCGTCTCGTAGACGCCGTACGCCAGCGGGACCGAGACCACGATCCACGCCATGAAGATCAACGGAGAGTGCGCAGACACCGGCACATCATGCTTGGCAGCTGCCGCCGACTCCTCGCTGGTCGGCTGGGCCGCCTCGCCTTTCTGGTGGAAGCGGGAGTCGACCGGACGGATCAACAGGTTGGCGATGAAGCCAACCGCCAGGACACCCACCATCGTCAGCAGGGCCGGCCGGTAGTCGCCCGAGGTCAGCTTGCCCGGCTCCCCCTGCGTGTCGAGGATGCGGTTGACGATCAATGGGCCCGCCACCCCGGCTGCGGCCCAAGCGGTCAGGAGCCGGCCGTGGATCGCACCGACCTGGTAGGTCCCGAACAGGTCCCGCAGATAGGCCGGAACGGTCGCGAACCCACCGCCATAGAAGCTGATGATGACGCCCGCCAGCAGGGCGAACAGCGTCGTAGAGCTCGACCCCTTGAATGCGAGCAGGGAGTAGAGGACGATTCCGACGCCGAGATAGACGACGTAGATGTTCTTTCGGCCCACGAGGTCTGAGGTCGACGACCAGATGAAACGACCGGCCATGTTGCACAAGGAAAGCAGCCCCACGAATCCGGCGGCGGCAGCAGCGGCCACGGTCGATTTCGACCCGTCCCGGAAGAAGTCCTGGATCATGGGGGCGGCCTGCTCGAGGATCCCGATGCCCGCGGTGACGTTGCAGAACAGGACGACCCACAGCAGCCAGAACTGCGGAGTCTTGATCGCGGTCGCCGCAGAGACGTTGTCCGTCGTGACCATGCTTCGCGCCTTTACCTTCGAAGGGTCGAAGCCCTGCGGCTTCCACCCCTCCGCCGGCACGCGGATCAGCCACGCGCCGAACATCATGACGACCAGATAGATCACGCCGAGCGTCACGAAGAGCTTGGCGACCGCCGAGCCCGCGGCGATACCGCCCGAGGTCGCGTACGAGTCGTCGTACAAGCGCAAGAGCCTGGCCGACAGAGGGCTGGCAATCATCGCCCCGCCGCCGAATCCCATGATGGCCATGCCGGTCGCGAGCCCGGGACGATCTGGGAACCACTTGATCAGTGTCGACACCGGCGAGATGTAGCCGATTCCGAGACCGATGCCACCGACGAACCCGTAGCCGAGGTAGACCAGCCACAGCTGGTCGGTCGCGATGCCGAGCGAACCGATCAGGAATCCTCCCGACCAGAAGAGCGCGGACGTGAACATCGCCCGCCGCGGCCCGCCCGAATCGACCCAGGTGCCGAAGATCGCCGCCGAGATGCCCAGCATCACGATCGCGATCGAGAAGATGATGCCGATTGAGGTGAGAGTCGTGTCGAAATGCTTGACGAGCGAGGCCTTGTAGACACTCGTGGCATACACCTGGCCGATGCACAGATGAACCGCCAGCGCCGCTGGCGGTATCAGCCACCGGTTGAATCCAGGCTTGGCGACGGTGTGCTGTCGGTCAAGAAGAGCTAGTGACATGAGTCCCCTTGGGTTGGTAACTCGTTTCACGATAAGTCGGTCGCTCCTGAACCGCATGTTGGCGAAAGGCGAGGCATCCTTCGCGCCGAGCAGGGCCAGCTCGCCCAGGGCCAGTCGCCCGCGACCAATCCACGCGTGCCACTCGTCTCGTGGCGGTCGGCAGCGACACGCCGACCTCGAAGTCCGTCGTCATCACGGCCAGGACACGTCGCGACCCGAGCCGAGGACGACCCACCTGTCCTAGAACATCGCTCGTACGGCTCCGGCGATGTCAGTCTCTGACAGCAGCACGTGATCTGCTGCAGGCCCCAGCGGTATGAAGCTGTCGACGCTGGTGACCCGGCGAATCATGCCGTGATACCCGCCGTCGATCAGTGCGGTGACCACTGACTCGGAGACTCCCCCGCTCTCCCGGGTCTCGTCCACGACGAGAACACGGGGGAACGTCTCGGCAACGCGAACGAGCTCCTCGCGCGGCAGGGGCGAAAGCCATTGCAGGTCGAGCACCGTGCTGGTGATGCCCTCTTCGGCCAAGCTCGTCGTGGCACGAAGACTCATCGGCACCCCGTTGCCGAAGGTCACCAGGAGGACATCGGTGCCGGCGCCGATCGTCAGCACGTTGCCCAGTGCCGAGCTCTCGTCCTCGCCCACTTCCTTCGGCGGCGAATACGGCGCCAGCCAGGCACCGTCGCCGTCGTGCAGGTCTCGCTGGTGATAGAGCGCGATCGGTTCGAGGTAGACACACACTTGTCCCTCGTCCGCGAGCTCGAGACACCGGCGGAACAACCCGGCCGCGTTGCCGGGGTGGCTGGGCACGGCAAGCACGAGGCCCGGGATGTCACGCAGCACGGCGACGGAGTTGTCGTTGTGGAAATGACCCCCGAAGCCCTTTTGGTATGCCAGCCCGGCGACACGCACGACCATGCCGTTGGCGTACTGCCCGTCGGAGAAGAAGCGCAGGGTCGCCGCCTCACCGCGCAGCTGGTCCTCCGCGTTGTGGAGATAGGCGAGGTATTGGATCTCGGGGATCGGCAGGAAGCCTGCGAGCGCCGAGCCGAGAGCCGTACCGAGGATCGTCTGCTCATCGAGCAGCGTGTCGAAGACCTGAGTCGCGCCGAACGCCTTGCGCAACCCGCGGGTGACGCCGTAGACGCCACCCTTCTTGGCCACGTCCTCGCCGAACACGAGGGCTTGGGGCCTCGCGGCCAGCGCGTCCTTGAGGGTCGCGTTGATCGTCTGCGCCAGGGTCAGGTTGCCCTCGAGCTCTGGCAGCTTGGCCCCGAACGCCAGAGCACGGCGCTTCGTCGAGCCGACCGGTCCGGCGACCTCCCTGCGCGCGGTGATGGGGGCCGTGATCTCACGGGCCGAGCCGAGCCGCCTGACCTCGGAGATGCTCTTGGCGCGCTCCATCACCGTCTCGCGCACGTCTTCGTACCGGCCGATGGCCTGTGCTGCGGTGAGCACGCCGGCCCTGATGAGCTCTCCGGCAGTGGCGATCAGCGGGTCGAGCTCGTACTCGTCCTCGATCTCACGGGTCGACCGGTAGGCGATCTCGGCGTCGGAGCCCGCGTGCCCCATGAAGCGGACGGTCTTGAGGTGCAGGACTGCCGGTCGCCGCTCCGTACGTACGCGGTCAGCCAGGTGGTGCGCCGTTTCGAGGAGGTCGGTCGGCTTGGTCCCGTCGGCGGCTGCGTACTCGATCCCGGGCATCGAGCGCAGCGAGCGCTCGACCCATCCGGGCGGCGTCCTGGTGCTGATGCCGATGCCGTTGTCCTCGCACACGTACAGGATCGGCAGCGGTACGCCCTGGTGCGCGCAATAGGCCGAGGCGTTGAGTGCGCCCACCGCGGTCGAGTGATTGGCCGACGCATCGCCGAAGCTGCACACGACGACTGAGTCGAGCGGCCAGGCACTGCTCACCTCAGCCTGCTTCGCCCGGCCCAGCGCGAAGGCAAGACCGAAGGCACGTGGCAGGTGTGAGCCGATCGTGGAGGTCTGCGGGACGATGTTGAGTCTGACGCTGCCGAACACCTTGTGACGACCACCTGAGATCGGATCGAGGGTCGAAGCCGTCGCACTGTTGAGGACGTCGTCGATCGGTGTCGATCCGGCGACCTGCCTGGCCCGGGCGGCGAAGAATCCGCCCGATCGATAGTGCAGCAGGGCGGGATCGGTGGGGCGCAACGCCATCGCCACGGCGGCATTGCTCTCGTGCCCGGCCGAACCGATCGTGTAGAAGGCGTGACCTTGGGTCTGCAGCCAGCGGATCGCGAAGTCGAGGTGGCGGCTCTCGAGCTGCGCATCGAAGTACGACATCAGCGCGCTCGGATCAACGACCCCACCCGAGGATGGCACCGGCCCGAACCGCTCCTGCAGCGTTCGCGAGAAGTGGTCGTCGACAGACTCCAGCATTGAATCAGTCTGGCATGACCACCTGGCTGTCCAACAGGCGTCGCAGCGCACTCGGGCCGGTAAGGTTCAGGCGTGAGTGAGCGCCGGCGAATGAGCAATCAGACATCAGTCATGCCGGCGCCGACTTACGTGACTTCTTGAAGGAGGTGACGGCGTGAGCACAGCGCCCGGTCGTGTCTTCCTGTCCCGCATCGTGGGGCAGGCTGTTTTTGACCCCGCGGGCGACCAGGTCGGGAAGCTCCGCGACGTGGTGGTCGCCGTACGCTCCGCCAAGCAGCGTCCACGCGTGCTCGGCATCGTCGTCGAGGTGCTCGGCCGCCGCCGCGTGTTCCTCCCGATCACCAGGGTCACCTCGGTCAACTCCGGCCAGATCATCACCACCGGCGTGCTGAACGTCCGCCGGTTCGAGCAGCGCCGCACGGAGACGCTCGCGATCCATGAGCTGTTCGACCGCACCGTCTCGCTCCCCGACGGCACCCCGGCAACTGTGTACGACCTCGCGATGGAGCAGGACTCACGACGCGACTGGTACATCAGCGACGTGGCTGTGCAAGCCGGCGGCAAGCGCTTCGGCCGGCGCGGGGCCCAGCAGGTGATGGAGTGGGACGAGGTCAAGGGTCTCGGTGGCCAGGAAGCCGGGCAGGGTGCAACGCACCTGCTCGCCACGATGGACCAGATGCGACCCGCCGACCTCGCCAACGCCCTGCGTGACCTCAACCCCAAGCGCCGCATGGAGGTCGTCACCGAGCTCGACGACGAACGTCTCGCCGACGTTCTCGAAGAGCTGCCGGAGAAGGACCAGGTCGAGATCCTCGGTGTGCTGGATCCAGATCGTGCGGCGAACGTCCTCGAAGAGATGAACCCCGACGATGCGGCCGACCTGCTCGGTGAGCTCTCACCCCAGAGCGCCGAGAGCCTGCTCTCGCTGATGCAGCCCGAGGACGCCGAGGACGTACGACGACTGCTCACGTACGAAGAGCGCACCGCCGGCGGCATGATGACGACAGAGCCGGTCGTCGTCTCACCTGACGCGACCCTTGCCGAGGCCCTCGCCCGGCTGCGGGAGCCGGAGATCATCCCCGCCCTCGCCGCAATGATCTATGTCTGCCGTGCGCCATTGGAGACGCCGACTGGTCGGTTCCTCGGTGTGGTTCACTTCCAGGCGCTGCTGCGCGAGCCTCCGTCGACCCTGGTCGGCGCCATCATGGACAACGACATCGACTGGCCCCGTCCTGACGCATCGCTCGAGCACGTGGCCAACCTGCTCGCCGCGTACAACATGGTTGCGCTTCCCGTCGTCGACGAGAACGCACATCTGCTCGGGGCGGTGACCATCGACGACGTGCTCGACCACTTGCTGCCCGAAGGCTGGCGCGAGCAGGACGACGCCGCTCAGAGCGAGTCGGAGGTGGTCGCGCATGGCTGAACGCGCACGCCTCGACCAGCCTCGTGAGGTACGTCGCTCGCTGCGTCGGCGCCGCGACTCCGATCCGGAGCGCTTTGGCCGCTTCGCCGAGACGTTCGCCCGCTTCATGGGCACGGCGCGCTTCCTGACGTTCATGACGATCGTCATCGTCATCTGGCTGTTGTGGAACTGCCCCTACGGTCCTGATCGCTGGCGCTGGGACGAGTACCCGTTCATCTTCCTGACGCTGGTCCTGTCGCTGCAGGCCTCGTACGCAGCGCCCTTGATCCTGTTGGCCCAGAACCGCCAGGAAGCTCGCGACCGGGTGACCCAGGAGCAGGAGCGCGAGTCCAATGCCCAGTCGCACGCCGACATGGAGTTCCTTGCCCGCGAGGTCGCCAGCCTGCGCCTCGGACTCGGCGAGGTCGCCACCCGCGACTTCCTCCGCAGCGAGCTCCGCGGACTGCTGTCAGACCTGCAGGAGGAGCCGGCCCCCGATGAGCCACCCGTGGAGCCGGTCAAGCCCAGGAAGGCTGCTCCGAAGACCTGAGAGATCATCCGGTGAGCGGTGACCTGGTCGCCCTTCAGGAGGTCGGATGGGCGACAGGGTCACCGCCCCAGCACGGTGGTCAGCGCTTGCGCGTGACGCGCGACTCGTCCCACACCGGCTCGTCCGACTCGTACACGTGACCATCAGCGCCGAAGACCAGGAACCGGTCGAAGCTCCGGGCGAACCAGCGATCATGGGTGACGGCCACGACGGTCCCCTCGAAGGTCGCCAGCGCATCCTCCAGCGCTTCGGCAGACTCGAGGTCGAGGTTGTCGGTCGGCTCGTCGAGCAGGAGCAGGGTCGCACTCGACAGCTCGAGCAGCAAGATCTGCAGTCGTGCCTGTTGGCCGCCCGAGAGGTGTTCGAACACCTGGTCCCCGGCCTTGGCCAGCCCGTACCGGTCGAGGGCCTTGGCGGATCCTTCGTGACCCATGCCTTGGCGGTGACCATCGCCATGATGCAGGATCTCGAGCAGCGTGCGACCCATCAGGGACGGGTGCTCGTGCGTCTGCGCGAACCAGCCGGGACGTACGCGTGACCCGAGCCTGGCCATGCCGGTGTGTGCGACGGGCGGCGGCACGACGTCACCGACCGGCTCGTGCTCAAGATCAGGGCGCGACCCTCCAGCAGCCAGCAGCCGCAGGAAGTGCGACTTGCCCGAGCCGTTCGAGCCGAGCACCGCGACTCGCTCGCCAAACCAGATCTCCAGGTCGAACGGTCGCATCAATCCCGTCAGCTCGACCTGGTCGGCGATGACGGCACGCTTGGCCGTACGCCCACCGTCCAGGCGCATGCGCAAGTTCTGGGCCAGCGGGACGGCCTCGGGCGGCCCCTCGCGCTCGAACCGCGCGAGTCTGGTCTCCGCGGCCTGCAGCCGCGATGCCATGCTGTCGTTGAACGTCGCCTTCTGCCGGTACATCAGCACGAGTGCCTTCAGCTTGGCCCGCTCCTCGTCCCAGCGCAGGCGCAGCTCCTCGAGCCGGTTGTTCCTGTCGCTCCGGGCCTCGTGGTAGGTCGAGAACCGCCCGGGGTGCACCCACAGCGTGCTTCCGGCAGCGCCGGGCTCCACGGTGGCGATGCGGCTCGCCACCCGCTCGATCAGCTCACGGTCATGGCTGACGAACAGCACCGTCTTGGACGTCTCGATCAGCTGCTCCTCGAGCCACCGCTTGGCCGGGACGTCGAGATAGTTGTCCGGCTCGTCAAGCAGAAGCACCTGTTCGGGCCCGCGCAACAGAGCCTCGAGCACCAGTCGCTTCTGCTCGCCACCCGACAGCGTGGAGACCTGGCGCCACTGGGCCTTCTGGAACGGCACACCGAGCGCCGAGACGGTGCACATGTCCCACATGGCCTCGTGGTCGTATCCCCCGGCGTCACCCCAGTCGACGAGCGCCTGCGCGTACGCCATCTGGTCCGCCTCATCGTCGCGCTCCATCATCAGCAGCTCCGTACGATCGACCTCGGCTGCCGCATTGCGTACGGCGAGTGGCGCGACAGACACCAGAAGGTCGTGCACCGTTGTCTCGTCACGCAAGGAGCCAACGAACTGACGCATGACGCCCAGCCCTCCGGTGATCGTGACTGCACCTTCGTGCGGCTCGAGGTCACCTGTCGCGATGCGGGTCAGCGTGGTCTTGCCGCTGCCGTTGGGACCGATCAGGGCCACCTTGACACCCTCGCCGACGCGCAGGCTGACCTCTCGGAGCAGTGGTCTGCCGTCCGAGAGGATGTAGCTGATCGTGTTCAGGTCGAGGTGTCCCACGAAGCCATCCTTGCAGCCACATGTGGCACTGCCGATTTGATTGGCAAGCATGTGCGAGCAACAGTGGATGGTTCACGCAGGACCATCCATTGACAGGAGAAGCACGTGCTCACGATCACCGAGAACGCAGCAGACGTCGTCAAGAAGATCGTCGACCAGAACGTGACAGAGCCGGACGCTGGTCTCCGGATCAGCCAGGGCGAGGACGAGGCTCTCGCCCTCTCGCCGGCCGTGACCGCCCAACCCGGCGACCAGGTCGTGGAGGAGAAGGGCGCCAAGGTGTTCCTCGACGAGGGTGCAGCCCTCGCGCTCGACGACAAGATCCTCGACGCCAAGGTCGAGGAAGACGGTTCGGTGCAGTTCGCCGTAGGCGTACAGGCCTGACGCAGCCGCGTCGCCCGTCAGGACAGCTGGCGGGCGACGTGCTCCCGGCGAGGTGAAAGTCGCCGCGACCTCCCACGTACGATGGGGACATGGCAGCCGTCACCGAAGAACAGGTCCGCGAAGCGCTGAGCAAGGTCAACGACCCCGAGATCAAGCGTCCGATCACCGATCTTGGCATGGTCGATGGTGTCGTCATCTCCGATGACCTGATCACCGTGCAGCTCCTCCTGACCGTGTCGGGATGTCCGCTCAAGGACACGCTCGACCGCGACATCAAGGCCGCCGTTGCGACGGTCGCCCCCGACATCGCCGTCGTCGTCGAGATGGGCGTCATGAACGACGAGCAGCGCAAGAGCATGCAGCAGATGCTGCGCGGTGGACACACCGAGCGCGAAGTCCCGTTTGCCCAGGCCGGCTCATTGACCAAGGTCTTCGCCGTCGCTTCCGGCAAGGGTGGCGTCGGCAAGTCGACCATCACGGTCAACCTCGGACTCGCCATGGCCAAACGCGGTCTCAAGGTCGGCATCATCGACGCCGACATCTACGGTCACTCGATCCCCGACATGCTCGGCGTCGGCGACCTCCGCCCCACGCAGGTCGAGGACATGATCATGCCCGTCCCCGTCAAGGGCATGAAGGTCATCAGCATCGGCATGCTCAAGCCCAACAAGAACCAAGTCGTCGCCTGGCGCGGCCCGATGCTCGACCGGGCGCTGCTGCAGATGCTCAGCGACGTCTACTGGGGTGACCTCGACGTGCTGCTGCTCGACCTGCCACCCGGTACGGGTGACGTGGCGATCAGCCTCGGCCAGCACCTGCCCAACGCCGAGGTGCTCGTGGTGACGACTCCGCAACCCGCCGCCGCGTCCGTGGCTGAGCGCGCCGGCACCATGGCGTCGATGATGCACCAGCGCGTCGTCGGCATCGTCGAGAACATGTCCTACCTTCAGCTGCCGTCCGGTGAGCGCATGGAGATCTTCGGCTCCGGCGGCGCGGCGGCAGTCGCCGAGACCCTGACGGCGCGCTTTGGCTACGACGTGTCCGTCCTCGGTCAGGTGCCGCTGGAGGAACGTCTGCGTGAAGGCGGTGACACCGGTCAGCCGATCGTGGAGACCGACCCCGACTCCGAGGCTGCCAAGATCCTGCAGCAGATCGCCGACGGGCTCAGCGGCCGTTCACGCGGACTCGCCGGCATGCAGCTGGGCCTGGCGCCCGCCGGTCGGCTCTGAGGGCGGTTTTGAATGTTCGGCGTCGGCGTACCGGAGATGCTCGTCATCGGCATGGTCGCGATGCTCGTGTTCGGCCCCGACAAGCTGCCGGATCTGGCTCGTCAGTTCGGCGGCTTCGTCCGCACCGTCAGGCAGATGGCCGAGAACGCCAAGCAGGACCTCGGCCGGGAGATGGGCGAGGACTTCTCCAACCTGAGCCTGCGCGACCTCGACCCGCGCGAGGTCGTGCGCAGAAGCTTCCTCGAGGAGGACACCACGCCGTCCCCCGTCAAGGAGACCCGCATCCTGCGACCCGGCGAAGCCCCTCCGTACGACCCCGAGTCGACCTAGGCCGCGGACATCCAGGCGGCCATCCGGTTGAGGCCATCGCCGACCCGATCAACCGGGCCGTCGTGATGCTCACCCCAGGGCAGCTCTGACACCGCGCGCGCGACCCGGTCGTGGTCGGCGTCCGTGACGATCGTGTAGACCACACCGTCGTGGTCCCACGTCACCACCATCGGCGAACCCTCGCGCACCCAGACGTCGGAGCGGCCCAGCTCTCGCTGCTCGAACCCGCGCAGGCTGTCTTGATCGAGCACGCCGGTCTGCTCGAAGAGGTTGAGCTTGGCGGTGCCGTTGGAGTAGCTCAGCGCCACCGCGTCATCGGCCCACGAGCCGGAGGTGCGGGCGAGGTCGCCGGCGAGCGCATCGTGGCACGGCCAGCCGTTGTGGTCGAGATCGTCGAGCTTGACGTCGCTGATCGTCGTACCGGCCTGGACGGCAGTGGCCCCGTAGAAGTTGGCGGCGTAGCGATCGAATGGCGGAGCGACCTTGTCGCCGGCGGAGCTGTCGTCGGTGCTGCCCATTGCGTACGCGGCGACCATCACGGCGATCGAGGCGCCGGCCACGACGATGCCGGCCCGGAACGGGACGGAGCGACGTAGGCGCTCCCACCAGGTCTGGTGCCGGGGCGGTTGGGCGGCGAGACCGGCGAGGGAGGCCAGGAGCGATGCTGGGGGCTCGGGCGCGTTCACCGTGCTCATGCGCGACTTCAGCAAGCGCTGCTGGCGGACGGCCTTGTCACATGCCCTGCACTCCTCGAGGTGTCGCGAAGCCGCGCGCATCGCATCCGGGGACAGCTGTGCGTCCACGTACGCTGCGACGTCGGCTCCGAGGTGTGCCATCAGACGCCGAGGGGCCCCACGAAGCGGGTGCGGCCCTTGCGGGGCGCACGGTGGGCAAGGGCAGCGCGCAGCTGCGTACGGCCGCGGTGGATGCGTGAGCGGACCGTGCCGAGCTTGATGCCGAGCACATCGGCGATCTCCTCGTACGAAAGGCCCTCGACGTCACACAGCACGACGGCGACGCGAAACTCCTCCGGCAGCGAAGCGAGGGCGACTTCGATGTCAGGGTCGAAGTTGGCGTCGTGGACGGCTGACTCGGGCAGGATCTCGGCGCTGAGAAGCTTTTCCTCCGCGCCCTCGTAGAACCCATCCATCCGCACACGCGACTTGCGGCGTACGCGGTCAAGGAACAGGTTGGTCGTGATCCGGTGCAGCCATCCCGGGAAGTTGCCCGGCTCATAGGTGTCGAGCGAGCGGAAGACCCGGACGAACACGTCCTGCGTGAGATCTTCGGCGTCCTGACGGTTGCCCGTGAGGCGGTAGGCCAGGCGGTAGACCTGGGCAGAGTGCTCCGCCACGATCCCGTCCCAGTCGGACGGGCTCCACTCGAGCGTTGCGGTTGCCGTGCTCACGTCGTCTACTTTCTGAGAGGGCAGAGCCCTGGGGAGCGGAGTCATGAATTGATCGTTGACCCCTCACCTGAGAGAACGCACAGAACCACCTGACTGTTCCCAAGAATTACTCCGGACAGCCTCCCCGTGCGGCGCGCGTGGCGCGACTACTCTTGAGCCAACCACGATCTAGGAGCCCACCATCACCACCGCAGCAAGCCTGGCGTACGCCGAGGACTACCTCCCGGAGGACGAGCACCTCGCGGGTGCCCGAGAGCATGCTGCAGAGGTTGGCGTCGTGCCGATCGGTTCGGGCGGCGGAGCGATGCTGACCTTCCTGGCCTCGGCGATCGGCGCCAAGTCGATCGTCGAGATCGGTACCGGCACGGGCGTGTCCGGACTGTGCCTGCTGCGCGGCATGCAGGCCGACGGTGTGCTGACCTCGGTCGACCTCGAGGCCGAGCAGCAACGCATTGCGCGCGAGGTCTTCACCGAAGCCGGGTTCGCGCCTCAGAGGTTCAGGCTGATCGCCGGCGCCGGGCTCGAGGTCATGCCCCGGCTGACAGATGCGGGCTACGACCTGGTGTTCCTCGATGGCGACAAGGTCGAGTACGGCGAATACCTCGACCAAGCCCTCCGGCTCGTACGTCCAGGTGGCGTCATCGTGTTCGACAACGCTCTGTGGCACGACCGGGTCGCCGATCAGTCGCAGCGTGATCCCGAGACCACGGCGATCCGCGACCTGCTGCAGCGGGTGGCGAACGACGACAACCTGCGCAGCGTGCTCATGCCGCTGGGCGACGGACTGCTCGCGGCTCAGCTGATCGGCTAATCGTCGTCCGTGGCGTGCTCGAAGTGAGATGACGAACGGAACCCAGCGGGCCCGCGTACGACGGCGACGATCTCGCACGCCTCGATCGAGATCGGCGCACTGCCAATGATCTTCGACCCGGGAGAGCCAGCGGCACGCTGCTCGAAGTCCGCCTGGAACTTGGCCCGAGCCTCGTCGGAGACGAACACGTAGGAACCCTCGAACCACTGCCCCTTGACGGCGCGCCACGTCTTGACGCGCAAACCCTCAAGGCCGGCGAACTTGGCGAAGGACTCGTCCTCGACGTACGAACGCAGAGCCTTCAGCGTGCCCTTGGGGGCGTCCTGCAATGACCAACGAACGGTCAAGCCGAACATCAGACAGCTTTGAGTGCGTCGCCGAGGGTTTCGGCTTCTTCGTTGTTGAGCTCGACGACCAGGCGACCTCCGCCTTCGAGCGGAACGCGCATGACAATGCAACGTCCCTCCTTGGTGACCTCCATCGGGCCGTCTCCGGTCCGTGGCTTCATGGCGGCCATCAGTTCCCCTCTCGTCGTGATGCATCCGGCTGAATCGGCCGAATGCGTGCCTCCTATTATCGCCTATGGTCCGAACACCTTCGACCGCAGTCCCACAGTGAGGTTCACATGAGCGAGCAGAGCAGCCCTCCAGTGACGTACGAGGTGGCCCACGGCGTCGCCACCGTGACGTTCAATCGACCCGACACGATGAACAGCCTCACCACTGATACGAAGGTCGCCCTCAGGGATGCATTGCACCAGGCGGCTGCCGACAGCGCGGCGAGATGTGTCGTGCTGACGGGCACCGGACGAGCCTTCTGCGTCGGCCAGGACCTCAAGGAGCACGTCGCCGGTCTGACCTCGGACGACCCGGGCCAGCTGTCGGACACGGTCAACGAGCACTACAACCCCGCCGTCACGGCAATCGCCACCATGCCCAAACCGGTGATCGCCGCGGTCAACGGCATCGCCGCCGGCGCGGGTGCCTCGCTGGCCTTCGCTGCCGACTTCCGGGTGCTGCGACGGTCGGCCGGTTTCAACCTCGCGTTCGCGGGCATCGCCCTGTCGTGCGACACCGGCGCCTCGTGGACCCTCCCCCGCCTCGTCGGATTCGGTCGCGCCACACAGCTGCTCCTGCAACCTCGGACAATCCCCGCCGACGAAGCACTCGAGCTCGGCATGGCGACCACCGTCACCGACGACGACGCCTTCGACGCCGAGGTCGCAACGCTCGCCCGATCGCTTGCCGAAGGGCCGACCCTGGCGTACGCGTCGATCAAGCGCTCGCTGGCGTTCTCGGCGACCAACGACCTCCCCGCGTCACTCGACCAGGAAGCCCAGAAGATGGCGCTGACCGGGGCGTCCGAAGATCACCTCACAGCGGTCAAGGCGTTTCTCGCCAAGGAGAAGCCGACCTTCGTCGGCCGTTAGTCAGGCGGGGCGCTGGTGCTGCTGGCGCTGCTCATCGGTTGCCGACTGCTCCCAGGCAACGACGTCAGCACGTGCCTGCATCTCGGCAGCCTCGCTGGCCGCGAGCGCATCAGTGGCTCTGCGCAGGTCGCTGCGGGCCGAGTCGATGTCGGACTGGGCTGAGGACAGATCGGCGGTCAACGCGTCGATGCGGGCTCGTTCGGCCGACATCCGTTCGCGGGCCTTCGCCATCTCGATCTCGGCGGTCACCAGGGAGTCACGGAGGCTCTCGATCTGCGAGTCCCTGAGCCGGACACGCGAGCTCATCTGCTCTGCGAATGCGATGTGTGCCTGCGACCGGGCGACCGCCTGCAACCGGGCGTGGTCGGCGATCTCGGCACGGTCCCGGGCCCAGTCGCGTCGCATCTGGGCCAGGTCGTTGGCGATCAGCCTTGCAGAGCCAATGCCGGCTACCACCGCGTAGACCGTTGCGGCAACCAGCACGGGAACCGTCGAGACGATGATCGCGGCGGCCGCGACGAGCAGTGCCGTCACGAGGAGCGCACAGGCGATGAGAACCCTGCGCGATCGCGCAGACCTCCGGGAATGACTCATGCTTCGATGGTAGGTATCTTCCGCGCAGATTGGGTGGAGCCACGCTCAGCGGGCGACGCAGTCCTCGAGGTGGTCGTTGACCATGCCCGTCGCCTGCATGAGCGCGTAGGCGGTCGTCGGGCCGAAGAAGCGAAAGCCCTTCTTCTTGAGTGCCTTGGCCAGCGCGATCGACTCCGGGGTCGTGGCCGGGACCTCGTCGAACGACGTGGGGGCCGGCCTGGCCGGTGGTGCGAACGACCAGAGCAGATCACTGAATGACTCATCGAGTGCCAGGATCGTGCGAGCATTGCTGATCGTCGCCTCGATCTTCATCCGGTTGCGCACGATGCCGGCGTCCTGCAGCAGCCGCTCGACGTCGGCCTCACCGAACGTCGCGACGACCTCCGGGTCGAAGTTGGCGAACACGTCACGGAACCGATCTCGCTTGCGCAGGATGATCAGCCACGACAGGCCCGACTGGAACGCCTCGAGCGACATGCGCTCGAACAGCTCGCGGTCACCGCGGAGCTCACGCCCCCACTCGGTGTCGTGATATTCCGTCATCGCCGGATCGTTGCCCCACGGGCAACGCACCACGCCGTGCTCATCGGTGGCTAGGGTCATGGGTGTGATCGTGCCACGGCCCCCCGACACTCTGCGGCTGGGTTCGCGCGCCTTCGGACCGGGTGACTTCGCTCTGATGGCGATCATCAACCGCACGCCCGACTCGTTCTACGACAACGGCGCCACATTCGACCTGGAGCCGGCGTTGGAGCATCTTGCTCGCGCCGTCGCGGAGGGCGCTGACATCGTCGACGTCGGCGGCGTACGCGCCGGCTACGGGCCAGAGGTCGATGCGGCTGAGGAGCTGCGGCGTACGGCTGACTTCGTGGCCGAGGCGCGGTCACGCTTCCCCGATCTCGTCATCAGCGTCGACACCTGGCGCAGCGAGGTCGCCGACGAGCTGTGCGAGCTCGGCGCCGATCTGGTCAATGACACGTGGTCAGGGCATGACCCGAAGCTCGCGGCCGTCGCAGCTCAGCACGGGGCAGGGCTCGTGTGCAGCCACACCGGGGGGATCGGACCACGTACGGATCCTCATCGTGCTGGCTATGCCGACGTCGTGCGCGATGTCATCGGCACCGTCACCGCGCTGGCCGACAAGGCGGTCGCGGCCGGCGTACGATCCGACGGCATCCTCATCGACCCCACACATGACTTCGGCAAGAACACCCGCCACTCCCTCGAGCTGACGCGCCGGCTCGATGAGCTGGTCGACACCGGGTGGCCCGTGCTGGTCGCCCTCTCCAACAAGGACTTCGTCGGCGAGACCCTCGACCTCGACAAGGATCGCCGGCTGCCGGGCACCCTCGGTGCCACCGCGGTCTCGGCGTGGCAGGGTGCGCGTGTGTTTCGTGCTCACAACGTCGCCGAGACCCGCCAGGTGCTGGACATGGTCGCATCGATCAAGGGCGACCGTCCTCCAGCCGTCTCCCGGCGCGGACTCGCCTAGTCCTCCTTGGCGACGAACCAGGCAACTGCCTCGTCGATGTCGTCGGTGATGTGCAGCATGTCGATGTCCAACGCATTCACCTTGCCGTCGAACAGCATCGTGTTGCGGAGCCAGTCGACCAGGCCGCCCCAGTACTCCGTGCCGAACAGCACGATCGGGAACGAGGTGATCTTCTGCGTCTGTACCAGTGTCAGCGCCTCGAACAGCTCGTCCATCGTGCCGAAGCCCCCGGGCATCACGACATAGCCCTGTGCGTACTTGACGAACATCGTCTTGCGCACGAAGAAGTAGCGGAAGTTGATGCCGAGATCGACGTACTCGTTCATGCCCTGCTCGTGCGGGAGCTCGATGCCGAGGCCGACCGACACTCCCCCGCACTCGTGCGCACCCTTGTTGGCAGCCTCCATGACACCGGGGCCACCACCAGTGATCACGGCGTATCCCTCGCCGCAGAGCTTCCTGGCGATCTCCTGGGCCGCCTCGTACATCGGGTCGTCGGGCTTCGTACGCGCCGATCCGAAGATGCTGACGGCCGGCCCGAGCTCGGCGAGCGCGCCGAACCCCTCGACGAACTCTGACTGGATGCGCAACACACGCCACGGGTCGGTGTGCACCCAGTCGGTGGGGCCACGGGAGTCGAGCAGCCGCTGATCGGTCGTGCCGGACTGCACCTGGTCGCCGCGGAGCCTGATCGGACCCTTCTGGGTCTCGCGTCGTTCACTCATGATTCGAGGCTAGCGGTTTGACCTCAAGTCGACATGAGGTCCTAGGTTCGGCAAGGGATACTGAAGATGAACAACGGAGAACAAGATGAGCATGGACGCGACCGCCTGGTCAGCGCTGCACCGGACGATGAACACGTACGACGGGTCGAAGAAGGTGACCCGCGAGACGTTGCGCCGCATTGCCACGTTCGCGGTGCCGCACAAACGGATGCTGATCATGTTCCTGGTCATGAGCGTCGTCACGGCGGTGCTCGCCGTCGCCTCGCCGGTGCTCGCCGGCAAGGTCGTCAACGCGATCGTCGATGGCGACTCCAAGAGCACCGTCTTCGAGCTGGCCGGGCTGATCGCCCTGATCGCGCTGGCAGACGCCGGATTCGGCATCTTCACCCGCTGGCTGTCGTCCAACATCGGCGAGGGTCTGATCCTCGACCTGCGCACCAAGGTGTTCGACCACGTACAGCGCATGCCCGTCGCATTCTTCACTCGTACGCGTACCGGCGCGCTCGTCAGCCGGCTCAACAATGACGTGCTCGGCGCGCAGCGTGCGTTCAGCGACACCTTGTCGGGCGTCGTCAGCAACCTCGTGACCCTGACACTGGCACTTGTCGTCATGCTCAGCATCTCGTGGCAGATCACGCTGGTCGCGCTGATCCTGCTTCCGGTGTTCGTCATCCCGGCCCGCCGCATGGGTGGCCGTCTGGCTGCGATGAGGCGCGAAGCAGCCGACTACAACGCCACGATGAGCACCCGGATGACCGAACGTTTCTCGGCGCCCGGCGCAACACTCGTCAAGCTCTATGGCCGCCCCGAGACCGAGTCGATCGAGTTCGCTGCTCGTGCTCGACGCGTACGCGACATCGGAGTGAAGTCGGCGATGCTGCAGTCGATCTTCGTCACCGCACTCACGACGGTGTCGGCCCTTGCCCTCGCGGTCGTCTACGGGCTCGGTGGGTTCTATGCGCTGCGCGGCACGCTGGATGCCGGCGACGTCGTGGCGATGGCGCTGCTGCTGACCCGGCTGTATGCACCGCTCACCGCGCTCGCCAGCGCTCGCGTCGAGGTCATGAGCGCGGTCGTCAGCTTTGAGCGGGTGTTCGAGGTGCTGGACCTCGAGCCGCTGATCAGCGAGCTGCCCGATGCGGTCGATCTGCCCGCCGGGCCCGTGTCGGTCGAGTTCGACAAGGTGACGTTCGCGTACCCGTCGGCCGACAAGGTCTCGCTGGCTTCGCTCGAAGAGGTCGCCCAGCTCGACAGTCGTGGCGGAGTCGACGTGCTCCACGACGTGTCGTTCACGATCGAGCCAGGCCAGCTCGTCGCCCTGGTCGGCACGTCCGGCGCAGGCAAGTCCACGATCGCGGGACTCGTACCGCGCCTGTACGACGTCGACAGCGGGGCGATCCGCCTCAACGGCGTCGACGTCCGTGATCTGACGTTGTCGTCGATCCGGGCCACGCTCGGCATGGCGACCCAGGACGGTCACCTGTTCCACGAGTCGGTGCGCTCCAACCTGCTGCTGTCACGCCCCGAGGCGTCCGAGGACGAGCTGTGGGCCGCCCTGCACGATGCGCGGCTCGACGACCTCATCCGGTCGTTGTCGGACGGGCTCGACACCGTGGTCGGCGAACGGGGCTATCGCCTGTCAGGCGGCGAGCGTCAGCGTTTGACGATCGCCCGTCTGCTGCTGGCCCGACCGCAGCTGGTGATTCTCGACGAAGCGACGGCCCACCTCGACTCGACGTCGGAGGCAGCCGTGCAGGAGGCCCTCGCGGTGGCGCTGGCAGGGCGTACGTCGCTGGTCATCGCGCACCGATTGTCGACCGTACGGGCCGCTGACCTCATCCTCGTCGTCGAGGACGGACGCATCGTCGAGCAGGGCACGCACACCGAGCTGCTGGCGCAGGGCGGCCGGTACGAGGAGCTCTACCGCACCCAGTTCGACCAGGGACCGATCGCCGAACCGGTCTAGCCCTCACCGCGATGTGTGACGTTCCGAGCGCCAAAAGCGGGTGTCGGCGCCTAGAACGTCACACATCGCGGAGCCACCTATGCATGACGTCGTGCACACGGCGCAGCTGCTCGACGGGTACGTGCTCGTCAGCCTTGTGCGCGAACATCGGGTCGCCGGGCCCGTAGTTGATCGCCGGGATGCCGAGCACGGTGAACTGAGCGACGTCGGTCCAGCCGAACTTCGGCTTCACCTCGCCGCCCACGGTCGCCGCGAAGGCAGCCGTTGCCGGTTGGGTCAGCCCCGGCAGAGCACCCGGAGCGGAGTCGGTGATCGTGAGCCCAAATCCCTCGAACACCTCCTGCAGGTGGCGGTGCGCCTGCTCCTCGGTGCGATCGGGTGCAAAGCGATAGTTGACCGACACGACTGCTTCGTCAGGCACCACGTTGCCGGCGACCCCGCCGCTGACGGCGACGGCGTTGAGCCCCTCGCGATAGACCAGCCCGTCGATGTCGATCTCTCGAGGGACGTACGTCATCAGCCGGTCGAGCACAGGTGCCAACCCGTGGATGGCGTTGGATCCCATCCATGAGCGTGCGGAATGAGCGCGCTCACCGGCGGTGCGGATCTCCACGCGCATGGTGCCCTGGCAACCCGCCTCGATGCCGGCATCGGTCGGCTCCATCAGGATCGCGAGGTCACCGACCAAGAGCTCAGGTCGCATACGGGCCAGCTTGCCGAGACCGTTGAACTCGGCGGCGATCTCCTCGCCGTCGTAGAACACGTACGTGACATCGCGGACAGGCTCGGCGATCCCTGCCGCCAGCAGCAGGGCTACGGCGACGCCACCTTTCATGTCGCAGCTGCCGAGCCCGTGCAGGACGTCGCCCTCGAGACGCGACGGAAAGTTGCCGTTGGCGGGCACCGTGTCCAGGTGTCCGGCGATGACGACGCGCTCGGCGCGTCCGAGGTGGGTGCGGGCCACGATCGTGTGGCCCTCTCGTTCGACCGTCAGATGCGGAAGAGCAACCAGCGCAGTCTCGACTGCGTCGGCAATCTCCTGCTCGGCGAGACTCTCTGACGCGATGTCGACCAAGGCGGCGGTCAGGGTGACGACGTCGGTGTTCAGGTCGAGGGGCACGGACTCATTCCATCACGCCCACTTCGCTAGTCGGCAAAGACGCAGAACTCGTTGCCCTCGGGGTCAGCCATGACCGTCCAGCTGATCTCCTCATCCTGCCCCCGCAGGACGGTGGCTCCCGCACGCACGAGGTCGTCGATCGTCACACCGGGACGGAGAGTAACGTCCCAGTGGATGCGGTTCTTGACCGTCTTGGGCTCGACGGTCGGCACGAAGTCGAAGGATTCGAGCGGGGAACCTGGCACGTCGTCGACATGGGAGTAGCCGTCGTTCGCGTCGTGCACCAGGTCGCCGCCCATGACATCGGTCCACCATGTCGAGATCGCCTGGTGGTCGAGCGCCTGGACGACGACGTCCTTGAGTCGTCGCGCGGGCGCCTCGTCATAGGTGAAGACGCAGAACTCGCCACCCTCGGGATCGCGGAAGATGGTCCACGGGAACTCCCCGTCGCCCGACACCTGCTCGCAGTCAGCAAAGCGGCCGAGCGTCTCGGAGCGGAGGTCGAGGTGCACCCGGTGCCAGACGGTCTTGGGCTCCGACACGGTGTTGATCCAGACTTCCTCCCCCTCACCCAGGCCCCGCAGGACGGAATCGCCGTCGTCGAGGGTCTCAACCTCGTAGCCCAGCGCACTGGACCAGAACTCCTCCATCACCGACGAGTCATGGGCGTCGATGCACAGCGCCTTGAACGTCACCAAAGACATGGTCAGCTCTCCTCGATGTCCCATACGAGGCAGAACGGCTTGCCAGCCGGGTCTGCGTAGACCCGCCAGTCCTCACCTTCGCCGGGCAGCCTGGTCGCGCCGAGAGCGAGCACCTTGGGTTCGGCCGCGTCGACGTCATCCACCCGGATGTCGAAATGCATCTGCTGCGGGTGGGCCGGATCGGGCCAGCGTGGAGCCACATAGTCCTCGACCTGTTGGAAGAGCACGGGCTGCTCACCCTCGTTGCCGATCATCGCCATGCCCTCGCCCTCGTACGTGACGGGCTTGCCGAGCAGCTCGGCATAGAACGCACTGGCCGCCTTGGCGTCAGGGACGTCGAGCATCACCCCGAAGATCACCGGATGAGGGCCGTCCGGGTGGCTGACGAGATCGAAAGGGTGTCCAGCGGGATCGGCAAGCGTGTTCCAGGTGTCGTTCTGGCGCAGCAGCGTCGCACCGAGCTCAACTGCCTGCTGCGTTGCCGCAGCCAGATCCGGTACGCGGATGTCGAGGTGGGCCTGCTGCGGGTGGGCTGGGTCTGGCCATTGGGGGGCAACCAGATCGGGTGCCAGCTGCAAGCCGACCCGCCATCCGTCGACCGTGGTCAGCGTGATCCAGTCGTCGCCGGCGTAGGTCTGCTCCCACCCTGCCAACGACGTGTAGAACGTCGACAGAGCCGCAATGTCTGGCGCATCAAACGCCACGGTCCTGAGTTCACCGATCATGCCCCCCATCCTTGACCAACCCGGAGACATTTTCCTGCGGAGCTCAGAGCGTCGACTGCACTCCCGCAAGAAGCTGGCGGCCCAAAACGATGCGCTGCACCTGGTTGGTGCCTTCGTAGATCTGGGTGATCTTGGCATCGCGCATCATCCGCTCCACCGGGTAGTCCTTGGTGAAGCCATAGCCACCGAGCAGCTGTACGGCGTCCGTCGTGACCTGCATCGCCACGTCCGAGGCGAAGGCCTTGGCCGCCGCGCCGAAGAACGTGAGGTCCTTGTCGCCGCGCTCCGATCGACCAGCAGCCGCGTACGTGAGCTGGCGAGCAGCCTCGATCTTCATCCCCATGTCGGCGATCATGAACTCGATGCCCTGGAACTCGGAGATCTTCTTGCCGAACTGCTTGCGCTCCTGGATGTAGCCCAATGCGTAGTCGAGCGCTCCTTGGGCGACGCCGACCGCCTGGGCGGCGATCGTCACACGGGTGTGATCGAGTGTCTTCATCGCCGTGGCAAAACCTGAGCCTTCGGCACCGATGATGCGGTCGCCCGGGATGCGTACGTTGTCGAGGTAGACCTCACGCGTCGGCGATCCCTTGATGCCGAGCTTGCGCTCCGGAGCACCGAAGGAGACACCCTCGTCTGACTTCTCCACGACGAAGGCCGAGATGCCCTTCGTGCGCTTGTCGGGGTCGGTGACCGCGAGCACCGTGTAGTACTCGGACTCGCCGGCGTTGGTGATCCAGCGCTTGACCCCGTTGAGCACCCAGTCGTCGCCATCGCGTACGGCCTTGGTCTTCTGGTTTGCGGCGTCTGAGCCCGCGTCGGGCTCGGACAGGCAGTAGGAGAACAGGCCCTCACCGGCGGCGAGCTTCGTCAGGTACTTCTCCTTGATCTCGTCACCACCGCTGATCTGGACGGGGAGCGAGCCGAGCTTGTTGACCGCCGGGATCAACGAGCTCGAGACGCAGACGCGCGCGACCTCTTCGATGACGAGCACGGTTGCGAGGGCGTCCGCGCCGGCTCCGCCGTACTGCTCAGGAACGTGTGGCGCATGGAAGTCGGCAGCGAGCAGCGCCTCGGCAGCCTCCTGCGGGAACCTCGCCTCTTCGTCGACCTCGGCTGCGAACGGCGCGATCTTGTTCTCCGCGACGGCGCGCACGGCTTCACGGATGGCCTGGTGTTCTTCAGAGAGCACGAACATGTCTGACACGGAGACTCCAAGATTAGTAGGACGACCAACTAATTCTAGGTCTGCGTCACACCGCAGCAAAGCTCGGATCGCGTGCGATCGGACACACTGGGCGAATGAAGTGGGCATTCACCGGGCACATCGCGTCGCTCGGCACGTCTTCCGGTGTCCGGATCGTCGCCGGGCTGTGGGAGGAGAGTCCCTACGGATCGTTTGCCGACGTCATGATCGAGGAGCCCTCAGGTCATCGAGTGCTGATCGCGCCGACACCGCCGGTCGCCGACTTCGTCGCCAGCACGTACACGTTCGACGTGGTCCGGGTCGAACCTGTCACGGTCGAGCGATCTGCCGAGTGGTCGGTGACAACGGAGTCACTTCAGCTCAGGTTCGCACCCGGAGGCCGGCTGTGGGTCGCGCCGGCCCTTGGGGCAGTCCCGGCTGTACTGCGGCGATCACCTCGGTGGGCGCAGATGTGCAACCCGATCGCCGCCCGCCTCATGCAAGGGGTCCGCACGCACGGATCTGCGGGCAATGGCCGCACGGAGTGGTACGCGGCAAGTGACGTCAGACGAATCGCCACGGCCGTGGCGACGTGGCAAGGCGCAGATCTCGGGGCCCTGGCACCCGTCGATCCGCCGGTCCGTTTCGGATTCGCCTCAGCTCCCGTGCGACCTGCACTCACGACGTTGACGTCCTACATACACGAGTAGCCTCCGATGCATGACGATCACGACCGAGGCCGAGCTCCGCGAGCTGCTGGGCGAGCCCATGCAACGTGTCCTGGACAAGGACCGCGCCACGTTCCATCCCGAGCATTGCGCGTGGATCGCCGCCTCCCCGTTCTGCCTGGTGGCGACGTCCGACGCATCAGGACGCTGCGACGTCTCGCCGAAGGGTGACCCAGCGGGTTTTGGCCTGGTGGTCGATGACACGACTCTGGCAATCCCGGAGCGCCCCGGCAACAAGCGTGCCGACGGCTTCTCCAACATCCTGCAGAACCCGTACGTCGGGCTGATCTTCTTCGTGCCGGGGCGGGGCGACACGCTGCGCGTCAACGGTCGGGCCAGACTCCTCGCCGATGCACCGTACGCCGATCAGATGATCGTCAAGGGGCACAAGCCGGTGGTGATCCTCGAGGTCGACGTCGAGCAGATCTTCTTCCACTGCTCCAAGGCATTCCTGCGGTCATCGTTGTGGAACCCCGAGACCTGGCAGCCCGATGCGGTGCCGAGTCGAGCCGTCATCGCGAAGAGTCTGGAGCGGCCGGACGACTCCATGGAAGAGCTCGAGGCGTACTACGGATCGGCGAGCTACGGCACGCGGCTCTACACGCCGAGCTGACCTGTCAGCGGAAGCCGGCCTTCTTCGACGGGTTGCGGACCTTGTCGCCCTTGGCGCGCGCCGTGTCAGCCAGTGCCGACTGGAAGGCGAGCATCTTCTGCGTCAGCTCGGGATCGCCGGCCGCGAGGATGCGCACGGCGAGCAGTCCGGCGTTGCGCGCGTTGCCGATCGACACCGTCGCGACCGGTACACCCGCGGGCATCTGCACGATCGACAGCAGCGAGTCCATGCCGTCGAGGTGCTTGAGCGCCACCGGTACGCCGATCACCGGCAACGGCGTGACAGCGGCGAGCATGCCCGGAAGGTGGGCGGCTCCGCCGGCACCGGCGATGATGACCTCGACACCGCGACCGTGCGCCTCGCGGCCGTAGGCCAGCATCTCGTCGGGCATGCGGTGCGCCGAGACGACGTCGGCCTCGTACGCGATGTCGAACTCGCCGAGCGCTGTGGCGGCGGCCTCCATCGTCGGCCAGTCCGAATCCGAGCCCATCACGATGCCCACGCGAGGTGAAGTCATGGACGCAAGACTATCGGTCGCTCAGGCGCCGTCCTGCAGCAGCGATCCTGCGCGCCGCGCCTTGGCGAGGACGTCGTCAAGGTCCTCACCCGTGACCGTCAGGTGGGCGACCTTGCGACCAGGCTTGACGGTCTTGCCGTAGAGGTGGAGGTGCGCCTCCGGCACGGCGGCGAGCACGGTGGCGACCTGCGCCTCCAGGTCGTCGATCGCTCCGCCGAGCACGTTGTACATGACGCTCCAGGGCGCCAAGGGGGTCGACGGTCCGAGCGGGAGGTCGAGCACACCACGCAGGTGGTTCTCGAACTGGCTGGTGGCAGCGCCGTCGATCGACCAGTGGCCCGTGTTGTGCGGACGCATCGCGAACTCGTTGACGAGCAGTCGCCCGTCGCTCGTCTCGAACAGCTCGACCGCGAGCATCCCGGTGACGTCGAGGGCAACGGCAACGTCGACTGCGATCTGCTGCGCCGCAGCGGCGAGATCAGCATCGAGGTCGGGGGCTGGAGCGATGACCTCCTTGCAGACGCCGTTCTCCTGTCGCGACTCCACGACGGGATAGGTGACGGTGTCGCCGGCCGGCCGGCGAGCTACTTGCGCCGACAGCTCACGACGAAAGTCGACCAGCTCTTCAGCAAGCACGGCATCCGCCGCCAGTGCCTCGGCAGCGTCAGCCTCGGTCCGTACGACCCAGACACCCTTGCCGTCATAGCCACCTCGCGGCGTCTTGAGCACACACGGCAAGCCGAACGCGATGACCTCGTTGACCGTCCTGGCGACCGCCCAACGCGGGGACGGCACACCCAGGTCGCTGAGCTTCGTACGCATCGTGATCTTGTCCTGCGCGTGGATCAGCGCACCCGGTCCGGGCCGGGGTGCGTGCCCCTCTGCCTCAAGGGTCGTGAGGTGCTCGGGAGGTACGTGCTCATGGTCGAACGTGACGACACCGGCACCAACGGCAGCCCGGCGGAGGTCGTCGAGGTTCGTGTAGTCACCGACGAAGTGATCCGGGATCACCTGCGCAGCGGGCGCATCGGCGGTCTCGGCGAGCAACCGGATGTGGACGCCAAGACCGATTGCGGCCTGCTGCATCATCCGGGCCAGCTGGCCGCCGCCGATGACTGCGAGGGACAGGGGCACGACCAGAACCTTAGTCCGTGCGGAAGAAGCCGCGACGCTCACTCACCGTGATGGGTGAAAGGTTGCCGAACCCGCGCAACGGGCGCGGCGGCAGCGTACGCATGTCGAACTCGTCGTCGAGGTGTAGCGCCGTGCCCTCGTCGATCAGCACGCGGTTGCTGCGGGCGACGTGGGAGAGCCTGGCGGCGAGGTTGACCGGCGGGCCGAACACGTCACCGAGTCGGCTGATCACCGATCCGGTGGCGAGGCCCACGCGGATGTCGGGCAGCTCTGCGCGGGTGCCGATCTGTCGGACCAGGTCGAGCGAGGTGCGGGTCCCCTCGACGGCGTCGTCACACACGAACAGCACGGCATCGCCGAGCGTCTTGATCACCCGACCCCCGTGCGCGGTGACGATGTCGGCGCAGCGTGTCTCGAAGTCCTCGACGAGTGACGCGAGCGCTGCATCGTCGAGCCCGTTGGCCAGGGAGGTGAACCGGGACAGGTCGGCGAATCCCACCGTCATCACGGTCGACAACAGCTCCTCGTCGGCCGCTCCGAGCGCCTCGATACGAGCTGCGGCGGCCGCCAGGTGGCGGCGCCACACGTAGATGATGAGCTCCTCGAATCCTGGTGCTGCATTGGTGGCCAGCTCGATCGCTGCTTCGAGCCGACTCCCGGACTTGCCGCCCTCGACGTCGTGCTCCACCTGCTCGACCAGCGTCGACACCTGCCAGTCGGCGAGCCGTGACATCGTCGCGCCGAGCGCCCGGGTCATCCGGAACGCCGTCAGCTCATCCAGCACGTCATGTTCGATCGCTGCGGCGACGATCGACACCGCACGCACGTCGGCGTCGCCGTACGCGACACTGTCGCCGGTGTCGGGGAAGCCGAGTGCACGCCAGAGACGTTCGCCGGCGTCGAGGCTGAGGCCACCCTTCGCGACGACCTCGGCGCTCGTCAGATCGAGCTCGCCACCCAGGATCTGGCTGACGAGCCGATCGCGCAGCTCAGATCGATTCATCTCTCGCCGACTTGTCGTGCTGCTCGAACACGAGGTTGGAGACCGTTCGGTGGAACGCCTCGATGTGCGGGATGTCGCGCAGCTGGAGCCCCGCCTGCTCGCTGGCGTCGTGGATGATCAGCGTCCCGCAGCCGAGGATGCGGTCGTTGAGGTTCTTCTCGAAGGAGACGTCGTTGATGCGGCTGAGCGGGATGACGCGGCCCGTACGGGTCAGCAGCCCTTTCTGCTCGACGATCCGCTTGTTGGTCAGCGTGTAGGTCCAGGCCAGCCAGCGGAAGAACGGCAGCAGCGTGCCGATGGAGACCAGGACGATCGCGATGCCCACCAGGATCCAACGTATGGGCGCGTTGTCCCCACCGCCGACCTTGGCCTGCGCAAATCCCTCGAGAGCGGCGACCAACAGCAGGATCAGGAAGGGGACGAACAACACCTTCAGGTGGGTCCGGGTCGTCGCGACGGTCTGTTCGCCGTCGATCATCAGCTTGCGAGGAAGGGCCATGGAGAGGATTTTGTCACGTTGCCGAGCTAGAAGGGCCGCACATGCGTGATATCTCCGGCGCTGATGGCCTGGCCGTCGACCACGAGGCGGCCGAGCTCGTCGATGGCGGTCGCCTGACCCTCGAGTGCCGCGTCATTGGGCAACGACACCCGTACGCGGGTGCCGATCGTCACGCAGCGGCGTTCGTAGGAGTCGCGGATGCCTGCGGCGGGGTTGCCGTCGGCTTCCTTCCACGCCCGGTAGAGCGCCTCGAGGTTGCGCAGCAGAGCTCGCAGCACGATCGTGCGATCGGTCTCGGCCGCACCTTCGAGCAGCAGGGACGTCGCCGTGTCGACGGGCAGCTCGTCCTCGCGGAGCGTGACGTTGAGGCCCACGCCGATGACTGCCGCCGCGCCGAGGGGGGTGTCGACCCTTTCGAGCAGGATCCCGGCCAGCTTGCGGTCTTCGACCAGGACGTCATTGGGCCACTTGAGCCCGCAGTCGACGCCGAACTCACGGACCGTTGCATCGACGGCGAGCCCGACGAGCAGCGGAAGCCAGACCCATCTGGCCGCGGGTATGGAGTCGGGCCGCAGCAGCACGGAGACCGCGATGCCCGATCCGGCCGGTGACGTCCACGTACGGTCGAGCCGGCCGCGACCGGCGAGCTGCCGCTCGGTGGTGTGAACCGTCCCTTCGGGCGCGGACGCGCGAGCCGCGTCGGCGACGTCGGCGTTGGTGCTGCCGGTCTCCTCGGTGATCACGATGTCGGTCCAGAACCGTCCGGGGCCGGTCAACGCCGTGCGCAGCGCTCCCGCGTCGAGCGGTGGCCGGTCGAGGTCGTCAAAGGGCATGAGAACAGAGTCACATATCCCTCAAGCAGCGGACTCGTTACGCTGTGGCCCGTGACCAAGGCCAATAACCCCACCCCAGACGTGCTCGAAGAGCACCCCGAGCTGCACACCACAGCCGGTAAGCTCGCCGACTTCGAGCGCCGCCAGGACGAGCTCCTGGGTGAGCTCGCCGAGAAGGCAGCGGAGAAGCAGCACGCCAAGGGACGCGGCAGCGCTCGCGAACGCGTGCACCAGCTCCTCGACGAAGGCTCGTTCGTCGAGCTCGACGCGTTCGCCCGTCACCGCAGCACGGCCTTCGGCCTGGAGAACAATCGCCCCCTCGGCGATGGTGTGATCACCGGCTACGGGACGATCGACGGTCGCCAGGTCTGCGTGTTCAGCCAGGACTTCTCCGTCTTCGGCGGATCGCTCGGCCAGGTCTACGGCGAGAAGATCACCAAGGTCATGGATCTCGCGATCAAGTCCGGCTGCCCCATCATCGGCATCAACGAAGGCGCGGGGGCGCGCATCCAGGAGGGCGTCGTCTCGCTCGGCCTGTACGGCGAGATCTTCAAGCGCAACGTGCACGCCTCGGGCGTCATCCCGCAGATCTCCCTGATCATGGGCACCAACGCCGGCGGACACGTCTACTCCCCCGCCGTCACCGACTTTGTCGTCATGGTCGACAAGACCTCCAACATGTTCATCACCGGCCCCGACATCATCAAGACGGTCACCGGTGAGGACGTCACGATGGAGGACCTCGGCGGCGCCCGTACGCACAACACCAAGAGCGGCAACGCCCACTACATGGGCGCCGACGAAGAAGACGCCCTCGAGTACGTCAAGGCGCTCATCTCCTACCTCCCGCAGAACAACATGGAGGAGCCCGAGCCGTACGACGTCGTCGCCGACCTCGAGCCGAACGAGACCGACATCGCGCTAGACACGCTGATCCCGGACTCGGCCAACCAGCCCTACGACATGCACACCGTGATCGAGTCGATCGTCGACGACGGCGACTTCCTCGAGGTCATGCCGTTGTTCGCGCCCAACCTGATCATCGGCTACGGACGGGTCGAGGGCCGCAGCGTCGGCATCGTCGCGAACCAGCCGATGCAGCTCGCCGGCTGCCTCGACATCGATGCCTCCGAGAAGGCTGCACGATTCGTCCGCACCTGCGACGCGTTCAACATCCCGGTCCTCACCTTCGTCGACGTGCCCGGTTTCCTGCCCGGCACCGACCAGGAGTGGAACGGCATCATCCGCCGCGGCGCCAAGCTGATCTACGCGTACGCCGAGGCAACCGTCCCGCTCGTCACGGTCATCACCCGCAAGGCGTACGGCGGCGCGTACGACGTCATGGGCTCCAAGCACCTCGGTGCCGACGTCAACATCGCCTGGCCGTCAGCCCAGATCGCCGTCGTCGGTGCATCCGGCGCGGTCGGCATCCTCTACCGCAAGGAGATCGCAGCGGCAGATGATCCCGAGGCCAAGCGTGCCGAGCTGATGACGGAGTACGAGGACACCCTCTGCAACCCCTATCTCGCGGCCGAGCGCGGCTACATCGATGCCGTCATCGCCCCGTCGCAGACTCGCGCCGAGGTCATCAAGGCGCTCCGCCTGCTCAAGACCAAGCGCGAGACGTTGCCGCCCAAGAAGCACGGAAACATCCCACTGTGAGCGAATCCTCGCCGGTCGAGCCGGTCGAAAGCCCCGTCGCAAAGCCGGTGCTTCGCGTCGTCAAGGGTGACCTGACGTCCGAGGAGCTTGCAGCCCTCGTCGCGGTCGTCGCCGCGCGCAACGCCGCTGCCGCTCACGCAGCGTCGCGTACGAAGAAGGCACCTCGCTCCCAGTGGGGTCACCCGTCGCGGACGGCCCGCACTCCGCACCGCTTCGGCCCTGGCCAGTGGCGCAGCTCGGCGTTCGGCGGCTGATCGTGCCGCTCCGCCCGCTGGCTGAGTTCTCGGCCGCCGACTGGTTCGGTGCCGCCCACAAGCTCGGTCCTGCCGGGTTCGAGGCGTACGCGCGCGTGCTTCACCCCTGGACCGAGGGCAGCGACGGGCGCGAACGCAGCGACGGCCATCTCCCCGAAGCCACGCTCCGAGCACTCTGCGAGGTGCTGGCGCGCCACACCTCCGCACCCGACCGCTGCTTCTTCGCGCTGTGGGATGGCTATGGCGAGATCTACGGCGGCGAGTCGGTCGCATTCCTGACCGCCTTCACCGGGCCGGCACCCTGGCCTGGTCGCGTGTTCCGCAAACCCAGGCCCAAGGAGCCGCCGCCGCCGGCCTTCGCCGAATCGGTGATCGAGGGCCCACGGCTGACGGTCGGATCGCGCGACTACCTGCTGTTCACCGGGCACGTGTTGGAAGCCGGGGTGTGGGGCGCCGCCTCGTACGGTGGTGGCGTGCCGCGTGACCTGAACAGCCCCAACCTGATCTGGCCCGACGATCACGCCTGGTTCGTGACGACCGCGATCGAAGGCTCATGGACGGGCGTGGGGGGATCCGAGTCACTGATGGCCGACCTCGTAGCCGATCGGCGTCTTGAAGTCGTACGGACTCGCTACGAGGAGGTTCGATGAGGATCGTCCTGGCATCGCAGTCCCCGGCCCGTCTCGCACTGCTGCGCTCCGCGGGCATCCATCCCGACGTCATCGTCTCGGGAGTCAACGAGGACCAGATCACGACCACTGACGCCGGCAACCTCGCTGCCGCACTGGCACAGATGAAGTGCCGTGCCGTTGCCCCACAGGTCGAGCCCGATGCGCTGGTCATCGGTTGTGACTCTGTGCTGGCGTTCGAGGGCGAGATCTTCGGCAAGCCCGCCGGACCCGTCGAGGCGGCCGGACGATGGCGCCGCATGCGCGGCCGCAGCGGCGTCCTGCACACGGGTCATTGCGTGCGCCGCGGCGACGCGGAGTTCGTCGAGACGGCGTCCACGATCGTGCACTTCGCCGACATCAGCGACGACGAGATCGATGCGTACGTCGCCACCGGCGAGCCCCTCCATGTCGCCGGAGCATTCACGATCGACGGTCTCGGAGGTGCGTTCGTGACCGGTGTCGAGGGCGACCACCACAACGTCATCGGATTGTCCCTGCCGCTGCTCCGCGACCTCGTTGCCGATCTCGGAATCGCCTGGCCGGACCTCTGGTCGAGTCCCGGGCAATGAGCAAGTTGGCTTTTCCCCGCTGAAAAGTGGGACAATGGTCGAACAATGGCAACTTCACCGCGGCGACGCCGCTACCACCCGTCCAGCCCCTTCCAGGCCGGCCCTGAGGTCGTCGCGGAAGAGTACGAAGCAGGCGCCCGCGTCTCGCACGACACCTACGGCCTCGGCCGCATCGTCAGCGTGCAGGGCACGACCTCGGTGCAGGTCGACTTCGGTGACGGCGCCAAGCACATCCCGCTGCCGTGCGCCAAGATGACCAATCTCTGACGAATCAGTCCTGCACTGAGCGGCCAGCGAACGCTGCGATGCGTTCGTAGGCATTCGCGTCCTTGGGAGCGGGCTGTTCAGGGTCGAACGAATCGCCGCGCTTGTCGTCGGTGAGCGAGCTGGACATGAACTCGTAGCCGGCCTCGGCCAGCGCCGGGTCGAGCTCGTTGGTGTCACGACCGAGGGCCGTGGCGAGATCCCACGTGTGGACCGAGAGCTCGGCGGCGATCATGCCCTCGGGCGCCTCGGATCCCGCGTCGAACGCAGCCACGATGTCATCGCCAGCCTGCTTCAGCACCGGTGCCGGCTCGTCGTGGTGGTCGGCCAGTGAGCTCCAATCGGCCTCCTCACCGCGTGCCATCACCGCCATCTGCGCCGAGCTGTTGACGAGGTGGTCGGTCAGCTCACGTACGTTCCAGCTGGCGCACGGGGTCGGGAGGTCCAGCTGATCCGGGGAGATGCTCTCGACGAGGTCGACAGCCTGCTTGAGTCCGTTGGCGATGAAGGTGGAGGTCATGCCGCCAGTTAACACCTGACCTCCGACCGAGGCCACCTCTGGAACGGCGCGAGCTCGGATGGCGCACTGCTTCCCGATCCACCATGCGCAAGAACGGGGCAGCGAAGCACACACGTACACGCGCCATCCCGTGGATCGCTACCTTGTACGCGTGACCACCACCCTCCCCACCCGACAGGGGCTCGGACCGATCATCGGCGCCCACGCGGTGCTGCTCGTCGGCGCAGCGATCGCACTTTCACTCGATGCGCCTGCCCAGGGCTGGGGCGTCCTGCTCACCGCCGTCACGTACGTCGTGACGCTGCTCTGGGCCTGCCGTTCGACCGGTCACCCCGAACTGTTCGCTCTGGCCGGCTTCCTCGCGTTCGTCTCGGTCTTCCAGGTGCTGCCGGACTGGGTGCTGGCCGACCTGATCGGCACCTTGCAGTTCCCCGACAACGGCGGATTGCGAGTCGACGACGTCATCCCACTCGCGATGGCCGCCATGTGGGTTGCGCCCTTGTTTGCCGCAGTGGCGCTCAGCGGCGGCAAACCAGCCCGAGCGGCTGCGCTCGCGGGACTGATCTTTCTCGGCACCGAGCTCCTCGCACCGATGCTCGGCCTCTGGGAGCCGACCGGCGACACCCGCCGACTCTGGGGTGTGGCGATCTACGTGATCCCTGCCGAGATGGCACTCGGATGGGCCACCGCCACGGCATTCCTCCGGGTCCGACACAGCTCACTTCCGGCGCGGGTCGGTGCGGCGTTCGCGGTGTCGACGTTCTATCTCGGCGCGCTCGTGATCGCGCACTTCCTGATCGACGTTGCCGGCTGGCGACTCACCGCCTGATCGACTTTCGGGGTACACGTTCGTGGGCGGTGACCTAGTCGCCCATCCCGTCTGGTGCCGGTGCGCTGATCGCCCATCAACGAGGCGGAAGGGCGACCAAGTCACCGCTTGCCGGGTGGAAAGGGGAGCTTGCGGGCTTGGCCACGCTGCGCCCGTTGTTCGGTGGGCGCCCGAGGATCACTCGACTGGCAGGCCGAGACCCCGGGCGATCAGCATGCGCTGCACCTCTGAGGTACCTTCGCCGATCTCAAGAATCTTGGCGTCCCGGTAGAAGCGAGCCACCGGATATTCCTCCATGAATCCATAGCCACCGAAGACCTGAGTCGCGATGCGGGTGGCCGTGACCGCCGCCTCCGAGGTGTAGAGCTTCGCGATCGACGCAGCTTGCTTGAACTCCTTGGACGACGCCTTGTTGTCCTTCATCGCAGCTGCTTGGTAGGTCAGCGCGCGACCAGCCTGAGCCATCACCGCGAGGTCGGAGATCTGGAACGCAACGCCCTGCTTGGTGCCGATGGGCACGCCGAACGTGGTGCGCTCCCCGGCGTACTGGACGCAGAGATCCAGGCAGGCCTGGATGCAGCCGACCGCGAGGGCAGCGATCGCGACACGACCGTCGTCGAGCGTGGCAAGGAACTGTGCGTAGCCGCGGCCGCGCTCGCCGAGGAGGTTGTCGACGGGTACGCGGGCATCTGTGAACGACAGCGGGTGCGTGTCCGAGATGTGCCAGCCGAGCTTGTCGTACGGCGCCTCGGCAACGAAGCCCGGCGTTCCCGCCGGGAGGATGATCGCCGAGATCTCGGGGGCACCGTTGTCCCGGGTGCCCGTACGGGCGGTCACCGTGACGAGGGAGGTGATGTCAGAGCCCGAGTTGGTGATGAACTGCTTGGACCCGTTGACCACCCACTCGTCGCCATCGACCTCCGCCCGGGTCTTTGTCGCACTGGCATCGGAACCGGCACCGGGCTCGGTCAGCCCGAAGCCGGCGAGGGCACGTCCGGCGACGAGATCGGGCAGCCACCGCTCCTTCTGCTGCTGCGTGCCGTACTCCAGGATCGGCGTGATGCCGAGGCCGACGCCGGCCTCGAGGGTGATGCCGATCGACTGGTCGACGCGGCCCAGCTCCTCGATCGCGACGCAGAGGCTGGTGAAGTCGCCGTCGGCGCCACCGAACTCTTCCGGCGCGGTCAGCCCGAACAAGCCGAGATCGCCCATCTTCTTGACCAGGTCGACCGGGAAGTGGTGGTCCTTGTCCCAGGCGGCGACGTGGGGTGCAACCTCGGCCTCGGCGAACTCACGGACGCTGCGGCGGAAGGATTCGTGCTCACTCGACAGGGCAAAATTCATGCCTCATGGTACCAACCCCACGTTAATGACCGTTAACCAAACCTCGCACGGTCCCGATGACCGAATCGAACGCCCCCCAGCGGTCGCGATAGCGTGGCGCTTTGTCCGTACGTTCGGGGGAACACCATGAATCGCATCCTGGCCTCAGTGGCTCTCGTCGCTCTGTCGGTGGCCGCGGCACCCACCGCCCTGGCCCAGAGCAGCACGAGCACCACCGCGGACGGCAAGCTGGTCCTCCTCCTCGACTCCTCGGGGTCGATGAAGGAGTCCGCGGGCGGACAGACCAAGATCGCTGCCGCCAAGGCCGCACTCAAGGACGTGCTGACACGACTCCCCGACGATGCCCAGGTCGGCGTACGAGTGTTCGGCGCAAGGGTGTTCTCCGCCAAGGACAAGGGTGCCTGCACCGACACGCAGAACGTCGTTCCGGTCGGACCGCTCGACCGTGATGCCATCACCACGGCCGTCGCCAAGTACAAGCCCTACGGCGAGACGCCGATCGGCAACGCGCTCAAGGGTGCTGCCAAGGATCTCGGCGCCGACGGCAAGCGCACCATCGTCCTGCTGTCCGACGGCGAGCCCACGTGTTCCCCCGACCCGTGCAAGGTCGCCAGGGACCTCCGCGCCCAGGGAGTTGATCTCACCGTCAACGTCGTCGGCCTCAACGTCTCCGGCAGGGCACGAAGTGCTCTGCAGTGCATCGCCAACGCGGGCGGTGGCACCTACTACGGCGTCGACCAGCCCGACGAGCTGGCGTCGAGCCTCGTCCAGGTGAGCGTCAGGGCATTGCGCGAGTTCAAGCTGACCGGCAAGCCCGTCACTGGCGGCACCTCCACCGCCAACCCACTCGCACTGAAGCCGGGCCGCTACACCGACACGACCGAGGGCAAGGCCACCAATCGCTACTACTCGATCAAGAAGCCCAAGGGTGCGGACGTGACCCTGGCGGCAGTGTCACGACCGCCGTACAGCAGCTCGACGAGCAACAAGATCGAGGTCGAGCTGCTGACACCTGACGGAGACGCCTGCGAGCGCAACTACGGACACCGGTCGAACGTCCTGCAGAAGGAAACCGTGCTCAGCACCGGAATTGTCTTCTCGCCCCATCTCATTCCCGCGAAGGACGCCTGCGTCGCAGCCAAGACGCTCCTCGCACGGGTCTCGCTCGAGGCGCCGCCCGGGGATCCCTTCGAGCTGCTCATCGGCACCCGGCCCAGCATCACCAACTTCGCCTCGCTGCCGGCCCAGGTCAGCCTCGAAGAGCGGGGCACCGCCGAGGCGGAGCCCTTCGAGCCGAGCGGACCCCGCAACCCTGTCGTGGGCGGTGCGACATTCAGCGAGGCGCCGACGGTCAAGCCGGGGCGTTACTCCGACTCCATTCGTCCGGGTGAGCAGCTGATCTACAAGATTCCCGTCGGCTGGGGCCAGCGACCGCGCTTTCGGGCAACGCTGGAGTCAGACGTGCAAGCCGCCGAGGAGCTTGGGATCTCGGGCATCGTGGCTGAAGTCAGCATGATCACCCCGACCCTGCACTCGCTCGGCCGAACGGGCGCGAACGGCGGCGGGCTGTGGAACGGGGAAGATCCGATGACGCTGACTGGCGAAGGCATCGAGCTGCGCGCACGCAACATCGAGTCATCCGGTGAAGCCATCCGATCGACGTCCTTCGACGGCGACCAGTACGCGGTCATCTCGATGGGCAACCCGCTGGGCAACGACGGGTCCAACTTCGCGGCGCCGCTCACGATCAGCGTCGACGTGGTGGGCGACATCAAGGGCGAGCCGACCTACGCCGGCAAGGTCAAGGGACCCGACTCCGAGAAGAAGGAATCGAAGGACGAGGGCGGCGGCCTGCCCTGGCTGCCGATCGGCATCGGCGCAGGCGTCGTGGCACTCCTCGGCGCCGGGTATGCGTTGGGACGGCGCAACGGTACGTCCGCGTAACCAACCTCATACTCCAGCCGTGCCGGTGAACCCCTAGACTCACGGGGCAGTCCCGTCGCGTCGAGGAGAACTATCAGTGAGCAAGCCCCTGACCAAGGTCCTGATCGCCAACCGCGGTGAGATCGCCGTACGAGTGATCCGCGCGTGCAAGGACTCGGCCATCGGCAGTGTCGCCGTCTATGCCGAGCCCGACCGTGACGCGCTGTTCGTACGCCTCGCCGACGAGGCCTACTCCCTCGACGGCGCCACCCCCGGCGACTCATACCTCTCCATCGAGAAGATCCTCGACGTCGCCAAGCGCAGCGGCGCCGACAGCGTGCACCCCGGCTACGGATTCCTCGCCGAGAACGCCGAGTTCGCCCAGGCCGTCATCGACGCCGGGCTCATCTGGATCGGCCCTCCCCCGCACGCGATCGAGAACCTCGGCGACAAGGCCAAGGCCAAGCAGCTCGCCCTCAAGGCCAACGCCCCCCTGGCGCCCGGCACCAAGGACGCGGTCAAGGATGCCGACGAGGTCGTCGCGTTCGCGAAGGAGAACGGTCTGCCCGTCGCGATCAAGGCTGTCTTCGGTGGCGGCGGTCGCGGTCTCAAGGTTGCCCGCACGATCGAAGAGATCCCCGAGCTGTTCGAGTCGGCCGTGCGCGAGGCCGTCAGTGCCTTCGGTCGCGGTGAGTGCCTGGTCGAGAAGTTCCTCGACAAGCCCCGCCACGTCGAGACCCAGTGCCTCGCCGACAGCCACGGCAACGTCGTTGTCATCTCGACTCGTGACTGCTCACTGCAGCGTCGCCACCAGAAGCTCGTCGAGGAGGCGCCTGCGCCGTTCCTGACCGAGGACCAGATCGAACGCCTCTATGCCTCGTCCAAGGCGATCCTCAAGGAAGCCGGCTACGTCGGCGCCGGCACCTGCGAGTTCCTCGTCGCAGCGGACGGCACGATCAGCTTCCTCGAGGTCAACACCCGTCTGCAGGTCGAGCACCCGGTCTCCGAGGAGGTCACCGGCATCGACCTCGTGCGCGAGATGTTCCGCATCGCCGCCGGCGAAGAGCTCGGCTACGGCGATCCGGAGATCCGCGGCCACTCCATGGAGTTCCGCATCAACGCCGAGGACGGCGGCCGTGGCTTCCTCCCCGCCCCCGGCACGCTCACGAAGTGGGCTCCACCGTCAGGCCCCGGCGTGCGCCTCGACGGCGGATACGAGGAGGGCGAGACGATCCCCGGATCATTCGACTCCCTCGTCGCCAAGCTGATCATCACCGGTACGTCCCGCGAGCAGGTGCTGGCACGATCCCGCCGCGCGCTCGACGAGTTCGTCGTCGACGGCATGCCCACCGTGATCCCGTTCCACCGCTCAGTCGTCGACGATCCGGCGTTCGCCGCTCCTGACGGCAACTTCACGGTCTACACGACGTGGATCGAGACCGACTACGTCAACGAGCTGGAGCCGTACGACGGCGCCGCCGATGACAGCGACGAGCCCGCTGAGCGCGAGCGCGTCGTCGTCGAGGTCGGTGGCAAGCGCGTCGAGGTCGTCCTGCCCGGCGGGCTGGGCGCCTCGGCTGCAGCGGCCGGACCCAAGAAGCCCAAGCGCAAGGGCGGCAAGGCCGCCGGTGCGGCTGCCAGCGGCGACTCGCTCACCGCGCCGATGCAGGGCACGGTCGTCAAGATCGCCGTCGAAGAGGGTCAGACCGTCGCCGCAGGTGACCAGATCGTGGTCGTCGAGGCCATGAAGATGGAGCAGCCCATCAATGCTCACCGCGACGGCGTCGTCACGGGCCTCTCGGTAGAGGTCGGCGCAACCGTGACCTCAGGCCAGATCATCGCCGAGATCAAGGACGCCTGAACCGAGGGCCTTACCGGCCGAGCGTTCAGGCGGATTGAGCGTCCCGCGCCCTCGCATCGGTCGCGGGACGACCTAGGCGCGAGGGGTGGGAGCCTTCTTGTCGACCTCGCCGTAGGCGATGCCGGCCGCCCACACGATCAATGTGACACCGATCCAGGTGCCCCAGCCGTCGATGTAGAACCCGGTCTCGGGGACGACCAGCTCGGTCAGCAGCAGCACGAGCGCCGTGAGGACCAGGCCGCCGACGATCGTGTATCCGCGGGCGAATTTGTTGACCGTGCAGATGACGATCTCACGCAATGTCACGGTCAGCAGGGTCACCAGCACGACGGCGACGACGAACCAGCCGAACCGGATGTTGAAGCGGTCGAACAGCCATGCGGCGAACGCCAACGACACAGCATTGGCGACCAGCGAGATCGCGATCGACTTGAGAAGGGAACCCATGCCTTGAGTATCCCAGATGCGCGGGCGACGACCGTGGCATCAGTGCAAGTAGACGCCCACGTGCCCACTCGCCTGCCAAGTAATGTGGCCGTGCTGGAAATAGGCGCGGTACCGATTGCCTGAGACCTTGGCCATACTCTTCGTTGGAGCGCCGAGCGGGCCGGATGCCTCGCCGATCTCGACATACTTGTCCGCGATCTTGGAGTACAGCCACACCGGCAGTACCTTGCTGCCGAGCTGGACGCGGTAGACCGTACCCCTGGAGAACCGCTGCAACGAGACCGAGCTGACCGACGAGGTCTGCATGTCACCCGTGGGGACGCCGAGCACTCCTTGTTGAGCTCCACGCGCGTTGTATCCCTCACGGTAGGTGCCGCCCACCCTGAACGTGCCGTAGCTGGTCGAGTACATGTCGACACGCTCGAGCCGGGCCTTCGTGCCGCCGGCCCACTGGGTGAACGGATACTCGCCGACGTACACGGGCCCTGTGACGGCCCTTCCCAATTGAGCCACGCGTGTCTTGATGTCTGACGTGTAGCCGGCGATGTAGTGCGCCACTTGATCGCGCAGGCCACCGGCCCCCTCGACCCACGCGAACGCTGCAGCCCCCGGACACGCCGTGCTGACGACGTTGCGGTGTCCCGAAATTCGGTCGAGAGTGAAAGGCCCGACGCGGTACGTGCCCTTCGCCTGGTTGAACGTCGTGCCCAGCCGCCATCCGATGAGCTTGACCATGGCATCCTCCGTGGAACCGTTCGGCTGCGACGACGTGAATGTTCCCATCATCGCGACGCCCAGCGTGTAGAGGTTGACAGTTTGATGGCCCGCATGTGCGCCTCGCACTGCTCGATCGACACCTCCTACCCGACCCTCAAAGATCTGTCCGTACTTGTCCACGACGAAGTTGTAGCCGATGTCGCACCAGTCACGGCCCTTCATGTGAAAGGCCTGCACAGCACGGACGATTCCCGCCGATTCGGACTTGGAGTAGGAGTTGGTGCCAGCAGTGTGGTGGACCACGATGCCGCGTGTCTCATTGCCAACTCGGGGCGCGTCACAATAGGTGTTTTTCTTGGCGCCCCACGACGAGCGCGAGACGATGCTTGGCCGCGGCGTGTAGATCGGCGCGTCGTCAACGATTTGGGTGGCGGACTTGCCCGACATCCTTGAGGGAATCGCAGGGGCAATCGCGGATCCCGCTGTCGCTGTCGAACCAGGATCGATCGTGGCGACTGACAAACCGCTGGGCCGGTCACCCGAGGGGTTCGTCACACGTACGGCCACACCGTCAGCGGATCCGACCCACAAGGGCTCGGTGCCATCGCGGCCGCCTTCACTCTCCTCCGGGTCGATCTCAAGCGCTTCCCATTCAGACCACGCCCCGTTGGTGCGGAGGCGTACCCGAACGGTCATTTCGTCGGCGTCGAAGCCCCGGGCCCAGGTGACGCCTACGAGACCGAAGTCGTCTGTGCGTCTGGCGGGCAGCTGCGCGACGAGGTCTGCTGCTTCATCGTCGTCCCGCACGGCGGATGCAGCAACCGCATCGCTGACTGACGGCACTGGCGTCGTACTAACCTTCACCGGCTCTTCCCCCAACCGCACGGCCTCCTGGGAGTGGGCCGGAACGGCGATCGAGGCGATGACCACGAGCGCCGCGATGGTTCCCGAGATGAAAGGACGCATGGATGACCCTAACCCGCACGGCTGCGGGCAGAGATCAGAATCTGAACCAGTTTGACTTGAGCCCAAGAGCCCATCGTGCGCTGTCGCCCGAAATCGTGACGGTCTTGGCCGAGCCCACCAAGCTGATCGTGGTCACTCGCCCGCCCCAGTCGCCGTGGCCGTTGCGCTTGGTCACGGCGAGCTTCTTGAGCGTGCCGACCGACGGGTAGGCTTTCTCGATCGTGGACGCGGAAACGGTCTGGCGCCACAGGTGGTTTGCGTTGCCCGACCAGCCGTCCCACGGGTCGTTGACCGCCTTGAGATAGGGCTGGCTACCCTGCGCGCTGTATCCGCCCGAAGACGATGAGAACTGCGTAAACGCCGGTTTGCCGTCGTATTGCAGGATCTTGCCGGAGGTCGCGGCAGTCGCGGCATCCGTGTTCGCTGTCTCACGGCCCGCCCCTCCGTACACCTGGCAGGCCGTGGTGCTGCAAATGTCGTAATAACCGCTTGAGGTGATGCTGCGAACTCCGTACGTTCGCGCTGCAACAGCTTGGGCCTTGAGCGCCTCTGGCATCCAGCTGGAAGGCATCTCGGCTGCGATCACACCACGGACGTAGTTGTCGATCGAGAGAACGTTGACCGTGTTGCGGCTCGTGGATCCTGACGACGGGACCGCGGATCTAATCGCTCCGCGATATGGAACGGCTGAGTTGTCGGGCATGATCAAGGCAATAGAGGTGGGTCCTTCGAACTGTCCATGACCCTCCCACCTCGTCGCCTTGAAGCTCTTGTAGCCGCCGTCAGTCTTGTACTGCAGGGTCGACCTCTTCTTGTCGCTGGTGAGCTGGACGATTTGCCAGCGAGTCACCGTCTCACCACCAACGGTGGTCGGCAGCGGCAATGTTTTGCCTGTTGTCACATTGCGGAAGACCAGCCCGGTCCGGCCGGCGACGACGACGGAGTCAGTGGTGTCTTGGGAGATGAGCACCCTGATGTTGCCCGAGCGACTGCCCAGCTCCGTGCCCGGGTAGTAGTGCGCCAGGATGCTCGTGTACTTGACGCCCTCTTTTGCCGCGCCCTGCGCCCCGTACTGACTCATCCCAATTCCGTGACCGTACCCGTGACCGGTCACAACGATCTTGCGGGAGCTCGGCACGGTGATTGAGTTGCCAGACGTCGCCACCCGGCCCTTCAAGTTGAAACCGAACAACGACGACCACTCCGACACCTTCGCACCACGAGCCCGCACCTTGATGAAGTAATCGGTCCCAGCCTTCGGATGCATCCCACCCACATGCGTCACCCGCGGAGACTTCAAACCCGAAGCAGACTTCACACACGACGTCGCCGACGCATCCTCCAACACACACGTGTCATACGACGACGCACCCGCCGACGCCTTCCACGTCACCGTCACACCCGTCGTCGTCGACGTCGCAGCAAACCCCGACGGCACCGACGGCGCAGCACCCTCCACCCGGCCCTTCAAGTTGAAACCGAACAACGACGACCACTCCGACACCTTCGCACCACGAGCCCGCACCTTGATGAAGTAATCGGTCCCAGCCTTCGGATGCATCCCACCCACATGCGTCACCCGCGGAGACTTCAAACCCGAAGCAGACTTCACACACGACGTCGCCGACGCATCCTCCAACACACACGTGTCATACGACGACGCACCCGCCGACGCCTTCCACGTCACCGTCACACCCGTCGTCGTCGACGTCGCAGCAAACCCCGACGGCACCGACGGCGCAGCACCCTCCACCCGGCCCTTCAAGTTGAAACCGAACAACGACGACCACTCCGACACCTTCGCACCACGAGCCCGCACCTTGATGAAGTAATCGGTCCCAGCCTTCGGATGCATCCCACCCACATGCGTCACCCGCGGAGACTTCAAACCCGAAGCAGACTTCACACACGACGTCGCCGACGCATCCTCCAACACACACGTGTCATACGACGACGCACCCGCCGACGCCTTCCACGTCACCGTCACACCCGTCGTCGTCGACGTCGCAGCAAACCCCGACGGCACCGACGGCGCAGCGGCGCTGAGCTGAGCCTCGACCTGCGATCGAAGACCGGACGAGCTGGTGGAGGTCAGCCATGCATAGACCATCTCGCCCGGACACGACGGTGCTCACGACGTTGCGATGACCTGCAATGCGGTTGAGGGTCTTGCCGCCCAGCGAGTAGGTCCCCTTGGCCGGAAGGTTGTACTGGGCGAAGCGCCATGCGACGAGGTCGACCACGGCGGACTTCATCGCTGCCGACGGCGTGGCGCTGCTGAACGTACCCATCAACGAGACACCCATCGTCTCCTTGTTGACCTCCAGGTTGCCTGAGTGCGCCGCGCGTACGGGTTTGGTCGTGCCACCGGCCCGGCCTTCGAAGATCTGACCGTACTTGTCAACGAGGAAGTTGTATCCGATGTCGCACCAGTTGCGACTTTTCATGTGGTACGCCTGCGTGGCCTTGACGATCGAGGCCGACTGCGAAGCGGAGTAGGAGTTGGAGCCCGCCGTGTGGTGGATCACCGCGCCCCGCGTGGTCGATCCATAGATCGGGCTGTCACACGATCCCGAGTTGCTCGCTCCCCACGCCGAGCGGGACGACGATCCGCGGCGTGGCCACCGACGCGGCCGACATCATGGCGACAGCCGGCATCACCGTCGTGGCGGAAGCATTGTCATTCGTGGAGGCCGGATCGATCGTGCTGAGAGCAAGGCCCCGTGGGGCGGCATCGGCGTCGGACGTCACCCGCACCTGAGCTCCGTCCGCGTCGCCGACCCATTGCGGCTCGGTGCCCGCACGGCCGCCCTCCTCCGGTGCCGGATCGGAGTGCAGCTCGGTCCAGCTCGACCACTTGTCGTCCGCGCGCCAGCGAACCTCGACATGGGTCCGGCTGTCGTCGAGCCCGCTCTCCCACGTGACTCCGAGCATCGAGAACGAGGCCAGCTTGTCGGCCTCCAGCTCGGCCACGACGCTCGCCGGTTCGGAGCGGGCCTCAGGAGCCTGAACGGGTTCGCGTTCAGCGGGTGGGGTCGTCGGTATCGCGCTCTCGGTGACCTCGGCCGGTTCCGCCGCAGGCGCCGACGGGGCCATGGCTGCGGATGCACCGCTGACGACGTCCACGCCGTCGGACCGTGCCGTGACGTGAACGAGGGCACCGACCGCGAGCGCGGCCACAGCGAAAACGCCCGACAGTTGCCGAGCCGTACGCCAGGAAAGCATGGGGAAGTCCGATCCTGTGACGGGTGTTACTTGTGAGGCGGATGGGGTGACCGCTCGATTATGCTCACATTTCTGCCCGAAACTCCACCGAACACCCGTGTTGACGGCTACTACCTGTTTGCCGTGGTGCGAGCAACGCGCCTGTCAGACAAGTGGATGCAGGCGCCGGGCGGCCTCGGCGACCGATCCCGACAGTGACGGATAGATCGTGAACGCATCAGCGACCTGATCGACCGTCAGCGACGCCGACACCGCCAAGGAGATCACGTGGATGAGCTCGCTCGCCTTGGGGCCGACGACGACCCCACCGACCACGATGCCCATGCCCCGGCGCGCGAAGATCTTGACGAAACCGTCGTGGACCCCCTGCATCTTGGCGCGAGCATTGGACGCGAGCGGCAGCATCGCGACATCCACCTGCATGTCGCTCTCGTCGACCTGCTTCTGCGACAGGCCGACCGTGGCGATCTCGGGCGACGTGAACACGTTGCTGGAGACCTTGCCGAGGTCGAGCGGGTGGACCGCGTCACCCAACAGGTGTGACATCGCGATACGGCCCTGCTGCGCGGCAACCGAGGCAAGCATGAGGACACCGGTGCAGTCACCCGCGGCGTAGACACCGCGTACGGAGGTGCGAGAGACCCGGTCGACGTAGATGAATCCGTCGTCCTTGACGGCGACGCCCAACGCGTCGAGCCCCAGACCCTCGGTGTTGGGTATCGAGCCGAGCGCCAGAAGGCAGTGCGAGCCGTCGACGGTCCGGCCGTCGGTCAGGGTCACACGTACTCCGTCGTCCGTACGCTCGACCGACGCCATGCGCGAGTTGCCCAGAACTGTCATGCCGCGACGCTTGAACACGTCCTCGATCACGGCCGCAGCGTCGGCGTCCTCCCCCGGGAGAACCCGGTCACGGCTTGAGATCAGGGTCACGGTAGCCCCGAGCCCGTTGTAGGCGCTGGCGAACTCGGCTCCCGTGACGCCCGAGCCGACAACGATCATGTGCTCGGGCAGCTCTTCGAGCGCGTAGACCTGCTCCCAGGTCAGGATGCGTTCGCCGTCCGGTGTCGCATCGGCGCTGACCCGCGGATGAGCTCCGGTAGCCAACAGGATGGCATCGGTCTCGATGCGCTGGGTGCCGTCGACGACGACCACCTGCGCAGACTCGATCGTCGCGGATCCGGAGATCACGGTGACCCCACTCGCGACGAGCCGCTTGGCGATGTCAGCGGACTGCGCCAGCGCGAGCGCGAGCACTCTCTGGTCCACGGCGGCGAGATCGGCCCGTACGGCCTTGGGCACCTCGATGCCGAGCTCGGCGGCTCCGCTGACGTCAGTCAGGAGGTCGGAGGTCGCGATCAGGGTCTTGCTCGGCACGCAGTCAGTCAGCACGGTGGAGCCGCCGACGCCGTCGCGCTCGATCAGCGTCACCTCGGCGCCGAGGCGCGAAGCCACCAGCGCAGCCTCGTAGCCACCGGGTCCGCCGCCGATGATCGTCACATGTGTCACGCGCTTATTCTCTCACCGCAGTGCAGCCGATAACGTACGGCGGGTGACCTCCCTCGACAGCACACCCCAAGACCGTGCCCAGCAGGCCGCCGACGCAATCCGCGATCGGACCGGTGGCGCCCCGCACGACACAGCGCTCGTGATGGGCTCGGGCTGGCTTCCGGCTGCCGACGCCCTTGGTGAGCCGGAGTTCGAGATCCCGGTCGCCGAGCTGCCCGGATTCAACGCACCCGCCGTCGCCGGGCACGGCGGCACGATCCGCTCACTGGCGCTTGGCGACAAGCGCGTGCTGATCTTCCTGGGTCGCACACATTTCTACGAGGGACGGGGCGTCGCATCGGTCGTCCACGGTGTACGTACGGCCGCAGCGGCCGGCGTGAAGACGATGGTGCTGACCAACGGTTGCGGGGGACTCAACCCGGCGTGGGTCCCGGGCACGCCCGTGCTGATCAAGGATCACATCAACCTCACCGCGACCTCACCCATCGAGGGAGCCAACTTCGTCGACCTGACCGATCTCTATTCGCCGCGGCTGCGCGCGATGTTCCGGGAGGTCGATCCGAGCCTCGACGAGGGCGTGTACGTGCAGTTCCCCGGACCGCACTACGAGACTCCCGCCGAGATCACCATGGTGCGCGCGATCGGCGGCGACCTGGTCGGCATGTCGACCGTGCTCGAGGCGATCGCGGCACGCGAGGCGGGCATGGAGGTGCTTGGACTCTCCCTGGTGACAAATCTCGCCGCGGGCATCTCGGGTGAACCTCTCAACCACGAGGAGGTGCTCGAGGCCGGCAAGTCAGCCGCCGCACGCATGGGCACGCTGCTCGCTGACGTGCTGCCGAGGATCTGATGGACATCATCGAACAGGCTCGCGACTGGCTGAGCCAGGACCCAGATCCCGTCACCCGAGACGAGCTGCAGACCCTGATCGATGCGGGCAACACGGCAGAGCTGGAGGATCGCTTCTCGGGCCGGCTGCAGTTCGGCACCGCCGGACTGCGGGGTGCGCTCGGCGCCGGTCCCAACCGGATGAACCGCGTCATCGTCGGCCAGGCCGCAGCGGGCCTGGCCGCATACCTGCTCGAGCGCGAAACCGAGCCGTCGGTGGTGGTCGGCTACGACGCCCGCCACAACTCCGACATCTTCGCCCGCGACACCGCCGAGATCATGGAGGCGGCAGGCGTGCACGCGTACCTCCTGCCGACCCATCTGCCGACGCCCGTGCTGGCGTTCGCGATCCGGCACCTCGGCTGCAGCTCCGGCGTGATGGTCACGGCATCTCACAACCCGCCGCAGGACAACGGCTACAAGGTCTATCTCGCCGACTCGAGCCAGATCGTGCCGCCCGAGGACACCGACATCTCCCATGCGATCGACCGGGTCGGCCGCGTCGACGAGCTCCCCCGCAGCGATGCGTACGAGCTGCTCGGTCCAGAGGTGGCCGAGGCGTACGTCGAGGCCGTCGTCGCCCTGCCGTCGGACGGCCCGCGCGACATCGTGGCCGTCTACACGCCGATGCACGGGGTCGGCCGCGACACACTCGTCGAGACCGTCGCGCGCTCGGGTTTCCCGGCACTCCATGTCGTACGTGAGCAGGGCGAGCCCGACCCCGACTTCCCGACGGTTGCCTTCCCCAACCCCGAAGAACCCGGAGCGATGGACCTCTCGCTCAAGCTCGCCTCGGAGGTGGGCGCCGACATCATCGTCGCCAACGACCCCGATGCCGATCGCTGCGCCGCCGGCGTCCGCGATGGCGAGTCCTACCGGATGCTCAGCGGTGACCAGGTCGGCGCGCTGCTCGCCGACTTCCTGCTGCGTCGTGGCATCACCGGCACGTACGCGTCGTCGATCGTGTCGTCGGACCTGCTCGGCAGGCAGTCCCAGGCGTACGGCCAGCCATGGCAGCAGACCCTGACCGGGTTCAAGTGGATCGGCAAGATCCCCGATCTGGCCTACGGCTACGAGGAGGCGCTCGGTTATGCCGTCGCCCCCGACATCGCGCGTGACAAGGACGGCGTCTCGGCGATCATCACGGTGCTTGAGCTGGCAGCCGGTCTGAAGGCCGACGGCCTCACCCTGATCGACCGGCTCGACGAGATCTACCGTGAGCACGGCCTGCATGCGACGACCCAGCTGTCGGTACGGGTCGAGGACCTCTCGATCATCACCCGGGCCATGGACACCTTGCGCACCTCACCGCCCACGACACTCGGCGACCAGGCCGTGACGGCCGTCGATGACCTGGCCGATGGCTACAACGGCCTCCCGCCGACTGACGGCATCCGCCTGCAGCTCGACGGCGATGTCCGAATCATCTGCCGACCGTCAGGCACCGAGCCCAAGCTCAAGTGCTATCTCGAGATGGTCGTCCCGGTCGATGACTCGATCGACGCCGCGCGTGCGAAGGCGGACGCCGCCCTGACCGCGATCAAGGCAGACCTGGCCGCAGCCCTGGGCGTCTAGCGAGTCACCTCCAGGTCGATCGCGACGTCCTGCGTCCCGAGCTCCTTGTCGCCGAGCACGTGAACGATCAGGTGATGCGTGCCGGGCTTCAGCCTCGGGTCCAGCACGGCATGTCCCTTGCCGTCGACGACGGCGCCAAGGCCGACCACCTTGCTGCCCTCGGTGACGTACACGAAGGCGGTCGAGCCCTTCTTAGCGGTCAGCGTCACGACGGCAGGGTGGCCGTACTTCGTCGGCTTGACCGAGGCCGTGACCTCGTTGCTGTCCGCTCCGACGTCGAAACCGACGATCTCGGGGTCATGGTCGCTCGCCCGGAACGCGTCCGCCTTGTAGAAGTCGGTCACGTTGTAGTTGTGCCGGCTGTACTCGCGGGCCACCGACTCGTACGCGTTGATGTTCCAGATGTCGGCACCTGTGACCTTGGAGAACGCCGAGGCAGACGCGAAGACGTGGTCGAGCGATCCGATCTGGCCGTCGAACTGATAGGTCTCCTTGTCGGTCAGCTCGCGCGGAACGTTGACGTATCCGGCTGCCTCGATGATCTTGACCGGGTCTTCCTCGTTGTACGCATTGAAGTCACCCGTCAGGAACACTGCATCGGTGCCGACAGAGGCCTTGAACGAGTCGGCGAAGTCGACCAGCGCTTGGGCCTGCAGCTTGCGGGAGTGGTTTGACGCACCCTGGCCATCGCCCTGGTCCTGGTCCTCCGGCGTGGATCCGCTGCCCTTGGACTTGAAGTGGTTGACGATGACGGCGAAGGTCGAGTCGGCCCCGCCGCCCACTGGCCTGAAGGCCTGGGCGAGTGGCTCACGCGCATTGTCGAACGCCGTTGCGCCGATCAGGATCTTCGAAGCACCCACCGTCGTGACGAGCGAGGGCTGGTAGATGAACGCCGTACGGATGACGTCCTCACCAGTCGGGAGATCGGCGGGCGAGGGCACGAACACCCACTTCGAACTGCCCGCCGCCGCGTTGAGCGCGTCGACCAGGTTGCCCAGCGCGTCGTCGCGATCGGGCAGCCCCACTGCCGCAGAGTTCTCGATCTCCTCCAGCGACACGACACCGGCATCGAGCCGGTTGATCGCCGAGACGATCTTGGCCTGCTGCCGCTCGAGATTGGCGTCATTGGCTGCGCCGCGCGGACCGTTGCCCGAGCAGCTGGCCGCCGTCACCGGGTTGCCGGCGCGATCGTTGTAGGTCGAACAGGTCCCACCGGCCGCGACATGCTCGGCCGCAGTCTGGGTGAAGTAGTTGAGCACGTTGAACGTGCCGAGCTTCACGTCTCCGCCCACCGGCCTGGGTGCCGCCACGCGGGTGCTGCCGATCTCGACGGGCTCGTCACCACCAGCGGTCAGCTGCTGCGTCGGCTGGAGCTTCCATGCGTTGTTGCGATAGTCGAGCACAACCGGATCGTCGAACGTCACCGGGGCGCCGACACGTACCTCGTTGTCGGGCGTGAGCCATGGCAGGGGGATGCCTTGGTTGGCCGCACTCAGGAAGTTGAGGCTGGATCCGTCGTCGAGGGTGACGAGGCGTGCGTCGTTCTCGGCCTGCAGCGCGGCAGCAGCCGCGCCCGGGGTTACGACATTGGTCGGGGTCGCAAGCGCTTGGTCACCGTCGGCGAGACCGATCTCGGCGTACTGGTTGGTCGCGTAGTTGTTGGTGATCGTGAAGTGACCGGTGGGTTGGAGCAGCATGCCCTCGAGCGACTCTCGCTGGGCAGCACTCAGCGGGAACGCGACGGTTGATGCGTCGACTCCCTGCGCTGCACCGAGCACCTCCCAACCGCCGGCTGACGTGCTGATCTCGGTGAGCCCGTTGAACTCGCTGACACCACCGGTCACCTTGACCTTGTCGCCCTTGTCGACCGCAGCAGCAAAAGCGGAGGAGAACACGAAGATGCCGTCAGAGGCTTGGTGGTCGGTGAGATCGATCGGACCTCCCGTGCCGTCAGTCTGCAGGTAGGCGCCGCTGAACCCACCGGTCTTGTAGACCGCCGTGACGACTCCGGTCGTGATGACGTCCTTGCCCGCCAGCGGGCTGGTGGGGCCGTCACCCTGGATCTCGGCGATGGTCTTATCTACCGGCGGGTCGACCGGTCCACCGCCGCCGTCGCACGCGTCGCCGCACGCGACAGGCGAAGGCGCAGCGCCGGTGAGGTCGGCGACGTTGTCGTCGGTGTCGGTGCCGGTCGCCGACCGGTTGAGCGAGCTGGTCACGGAGTAGCCCGATGGCGCTGGCCCGCTCCCCTCGTACGTCGTGGACGCGCCGTAACCGACCACGTCGACGACCGCCGCGGAACCGAGCACGGCCGCCCGGTCGCCGGTCAGCGGCGCCGTCGATCTGGACAGTGCCAGCGTGCCACCGTTGGCGTTGCCGGAGAACGAGACGGCAGAGGTCACGTCCGGGCTGATCGGAGCGCCATTGGCGGCATTCGAGCCGCCGCCGACCAGCAGTCGGCCACCTGCCTCGATGTGGTGGTCGCCGAGCGGGATGACCCCGGTGAACGCACCCGTCGAGCTGTAGGAGCGGTACTGCACCGACCAGCCCGCCACGTCGATCGGCTCATCGGTCGGGTTGTAGAGCTCGACGTACTTGTTGAGGTAGGTCGCTCCGGCGCTGCCACCATTGAGGTAGGCCTCGGCGATGACCACATCGTCATTGGCCGGGGATGCTCCCGCGGGCGCAGCCGTGATGACGCCAGCCGTCAGGGCTGTCCCGAGGAGAAGCCCGCCGAGCCGCCTCATCGGTGTCCCCGCTTCTTGATGACGGTCACGGTGACTTCGTCTGTTGCGGCTCCGTACACGTCATCCCCTCCGTACGACACCGTCAACGTGTGCTTGCCGGGTCCGAGCGAGCGGGCGTCGGTCAGGACGAGAGTCGCGCCGCGCCACAGCTGCGCCTTGCCCAGGACCTTGTTGCCCTCCGACACCGTGACCAGGCCGGTCGGCCGTCCGGTGTCGCCGGAGACCTTCGCTGCGACGACCGTCCACGAGCCCTCCGGAAGGATCGGCGGGGTCGCTGCCTCCACCTTTGCGGCCGGCTTCTCGATCTCGAACGCCGGCAGCAGTGCCGAGGTGCCGGACGGTGTCGCGTCGATGCGGAAGCGGGCGGTGCCGCTGACGCCGCTCGGCAGCGTCACCGTGGGCGATGCCGCTCCGTCGGTCACCGGGAAGTCGCCGAGGTCGGTCTCGTTGCCGCCGCTGTGCAGCGTCACCTTGACCGTGGTGTTCTTGGGGCTGCCGAGAGAGGTCAGGTCGAGCTTCGGCAGGGAGAACGTGACCGTGTCGCCCACACCGTACGAGTCCTGCAGGCCCTCGACCTGGACTGCCCGCCGTGCGAAGTCGGGCGAGACCGGAGCGTTGTCCTTGAGGTAGTCGATCCAGGCCTCGTAGTCGAGCAGGCCGGTGTCCACGGACGTGCCCTCGGTGAACGCTCGGAAGTTGTCACCGCCGGTGGCCAGGAACGACGGGACCGCGACCTTGTACGACTTCGCCGGGTCAAGCGCCTCGCCGCTCACCGTCACCGAGGTGATCCGGCTGCCCTCGGGCAGGGTCGGGTCGAACGTGTAATGGACGTTCTTCGACAGGCCCAGCTGGAGGTACGCGCGCGACGGCACGGTGCCGTCGGCGTTGCGCTGCCACTGCTGCTCGAGGAGCTTCTTGAACGAGGCACCGCTGAGCGTCACGGTGGCGAGCGTGTTGGCGAACGGGAGCACCGAGTTGGCCTCGGCGTACGTGATGACGCCGTCGGTGTTGGTGCCGCCCGTGCCGGCGTACAGCAGATCCGTACGCAGGCCTCCCGGGTTGGTCACGCCGATGTCGGCGCCCGCGGGCGTGTCCTTGACCTTGGCCAGCAACGCGTCGCCGACCAGGTTGCCGAGGGTCGACTCGCCGCCCCGATCCTCGACGCCGGCGTTGAGCGCGCGGGAGATGTCGGCGGTCTGCTTGCCGACGGGCTCCTTGCCGATCGTGTCGGCGTAGGCGATCGCAGCGTCGACGATCGGCTTGACCGCGGCCACGCGGGGAAATGACGACACGAGATCGCCGTCGGCGGTCGTCGTACGCGCGATGTTCGCCTTGGAGTAGGACGTCACCGCGCCGGTGTCCTTGTCGAAGGTCAGCTTGATGTTGCCGACGTTGCTGCCGTAGTTGCCGGTCTGCAGCACGGGCCGGGTCTTGCCGGGCTCTCCCGGGATCGGCGCGTCGTACGCGTAGGCCTGGTGCGTGTGGCCCATGAAGATGGCGTCGACCTCGGGATCGGTCTGCTCGACGATCTTCTTGAACGCCGGGCTCGCAGCGGCGTTCTGGTCCAGCGTCTTGGTGCCATCGGGCGCACCCTCGTGGATCGAGGCGACGATGACGTCTGGCGGGTCCGCCAGCGCCTCGAGCTCGTCGACCGTGTCGTTGATCGAGTCGGTCGGGTCGGCGAAGGTCAGGCCCTGGATGCCACTGGGAGAGACCAGGGAGGGCGTCTCCTGTGTCACTGCTCCGACAACCGCGACATCGACGCCCTCGATCGTGAACATTTCGTACGAGTCGAGCAGCGGAGAGCTGTCGGCCTTGAACACGTTGGCAGCCAGGAAGGGGAAGTCGGCCGCGTCGGAAAGACGCCCGGTCAGGTCGGCGGCACCCTTGTCGAACTCGTGGTTGCCGGCTGCCGAGGCGTTCAGGTCCAGCGCGTTGAGGACGTCGATCGTCGGGATGTCGTCCTGCACGGCGGACGCAAACAGCGAGGCGCTGACGTTGTCGCCGGCAGAGATCAGCAGCGAGCTGGCGTCGCCGCCGGACTGGCGTACCTGCTCGACGGTTCCGGCGAACTTGACGGTGTTGGCGTCGATGCGGCCGTGGAAGTCGTTGATGCCGATCAGGTTGAGGGTCACCTCGTCGGCCGCCTGGGCCGGTGTGATGGCAACCAGCGGAGCGCCGATCAGGACGGCGGTGGCGGCTCCGACGAGCCGACGGGACAAGGTGTTCACGGTTGTTCCTCCCGAGCATTTTCTTCTGAAAAGTGGCATCGGTGAGGAACCAGCACGGCTCATCCCCCGATGAGACCTCCTGGGGAACGAACTCCCCAAGAAGCAGTGAGGCTCAGCAGACCTCCTGACCCGTGCCCGTGTCAACGGTTCGTCGCCGGATCAAAGATGACAAGTCGGTGAACGTCGCTGGATGAGCCTCGAGAGTTTCCTGTGCCGGACGAGAGGGCCTAACCTTGACCGGTGGCCCCAACGACATCGACCTCCCTGCGCAAGACCCTCGACGGCCTGCCCGGCGTCGACCAGGTCGGCGTCGAGGCGCGTGCGGCCGGTCTCGGCACCCGCTCGATCAAGACCACCTCCAAGGCATGGGCCATCGACCTCGCGATCTCGATGGTCGATCTCACGACGCTCGAAGGCTCTGACACACCCGGCAAGGTGCGCGCGCTGGCCAACAAGGCGATGCGGCCCGATCCGACAGACCCGACCTGCCCCGCAGCGGCCGCTGTCTGCGTCTATCCCGACATGGTCGCCGTCGCCAAGGAAGCGCTCGGCGACTCAGGGCTGAACGTTGCCAGCGTGGCCACTGCGTTCCCGTCGGGCCGCGCGGCCCTCGACATCAAGCTCGGCGACACCCGTGATGCGGTCGAAGCCGGGGCCGACGAGATCGACATGGTCATCGACCGGGGCGCCTTCCTGGCCGGCAACTACGGACTGGTGCACGACGAGATCGTCGCCACCAAGGAAGCCTGTGCCCGTCCCGACGGATCCCACGCACACCTCAAGGTGATCTTCGAGACCGGCGAGCTGCAGACGTACGACAACGTGCGCAAGGCCTCGTGGCTCGCGATGCAGGCGGGCGCCGACTTCATCAAGACCAGCACCGGCAAGGTGCAGCCCGCCGCGACCCTCCCCGTCACACTGGTGATGCTCGAAGCCGTACGCGACTTCCGCGCGGAGACCGGACACCAGGTGGGCGTGAAGCCCGCTGGCGGCATCCGTACGTCGAAGGACGCGATCAAGTACCTCGTCATGGTCAACGAGGTCGTCGGCGAGGACTGGCTCGACCCCGACTGGTTCCGGTTCGGCGCCTCGACCCTGCTCAACGATCTGCTCATGCAACGCCAGAAGCTGGCCACCGGCCACTACTCCGGCCCCGACTACGTGACCCTGGACTGAACATGGCTGCCAAGAAGAACCAGTTCGAGTACGCACCGGCCCCCGAGTCGCGCGCCATCGTCGACATCAAGAGCTCGTACGGGCTGTTCATCGACGGCGAGTTCGTCGACGGCAAGGGCACCTCGTTCAAGTCGATCAGCCCATCGTCGGAAGAGGTTCTCGCCGAGATCACCGAGGCGACCGCCGACGACGTCGACACCGCGGTCAAGGCCGCCCGCCGTGCGTACGAGACCGTCTGGTCAAAGATGCCCGGCAGCGAACGGGCCAAGTACCTCTACCGCATAGCCCGCATCATGGCCGAGCGCTCGCGTGAGTTCGCCGTGCTCGAGTCGCTCGACAACGGCAAGCCGATCAAGGAGTCGCGCGACGTCGACCTTCCGCTGGTCTCGCAGTGGTTCTTCTACTACGCCGGCTGGGCTGACAAGCTCGGCCACGCCGGCCTCGGCCCGGATCCGAAGGCGCTGGGTGTGGCAGGACAGGTCATCCCGTGGAACTTCCCGATCATGATGCTGGCGTGGAAGATCGCCCCGGCACTCGCGGCCGGCAACACGGTCGTCCTCAAGCCTGCCGAGACCACGTCGTTGACCGCGCTGCTGTTCGCCGAGGTGTGCCAGCAGGCTGATCTGCCACCCGGAGTCGTCAACATCATCACCGGAGCCGGCGCGACGGGTGAAGCCCTCGTCACCCACCCCGACGTCGACAAGGTCGCATTCACCGGCTCCACGGCGGTCGGCAAGGCCATTGCGCGTTCGGTCGCCGGCACCGACAAGAAGGTCACCCTCGAGCTCGGCGGCAAGGCCGCCAACATCGTGTTCGACGATGCTCCACTGGATCAGGCGGTCGAGGGCATCGTCGGCGGCATCTTCTTCAACCAGGGGCATGTGTGCTGTGCCGGCTCGCGCCTCCTGGTGCAGGAGAACGTCTACGACGACGTGATCGAGCGACTCAAGCGCCGCATGTCGACGCTGCGACTCGGCGACCCGCTCGACAAGAACACCGACATCGGTGCCATCAACTCCTCTGAGCAGCTCGCCCGCATCAAGGAGCTCTCGGACGTCGGTGACGCTGAGGGCGCTGAGCGCTGGTCGGCCCCGTGCGAGATCCCCGACAGCGGCTTCTGGTTCCCGCCGACGATCTTCACCGGCGTCACCCAGGCCCACCGGATCGCCCGCGAGGAGATCTTCGGGCCGGTGCTGTCGGTGCTCACGTTCCGTACGCCCGCCGAGGCCGTCGAGAAGGCCAACAACACGCCGTACGGTCTCTCTGCCGGCGTCTGGACCGAGAAGGGCTCGCGGATCCTGTCGATGGCCAACCAGCTGCGCGCCGGCGTCGTCTGGGCCAACACGTTCAACAAGTTCGACCCGGCGTCACCGTTCGGTGGCTACAAGGAGTCGGGCTATGGCCGCGAGGGCGGCAAGCACGGACTCGCCGCCTACCTCAAGGGAGCCAGTTGATATGAGCGAGCGCCAGCGAGCGAACGATCAGGCACTCATTTCGCTGCCTCCTTACCCTTGCTTCTTCGAGGAGGCTGCGAGATGAGCCGGGTCGAGGTGCGCAAGACGCACAAGCTCTACATCGGTGGCGCCTTCCCGCGCTCGGAGTCTGGTCGCACGTTCGAGGCCACAGGCGCCAAGGGTGAGTTCCTCGCCAACATGGCCAAGGCATCGCGCAAGGACGCGCGGGACGCGGTCGCAGCAGCCCGCAAGGCGTTCGGCGGTTGGTCGACGCGCACGCCCTACAACCGCGGTCAGGTCATCTATCGCATCGCCGAGGTCATGGAGGGCCGTCGCGACCAGTTCATCGACGAGCTGCGCACGTCCGAGGGTGTGACCGAGAAAAAGGCCATCACGTTCGTAGACGCCGCAATCGACCGGTTGGTCTGGTACGCCGGCTGGGCCGACAAGTACGTCCAGGTCCTCGGCAACGCCAATGCCGTGTCGGGTCCGTTCTTCAACCTGTCGACGCCCGAACCGACCGGCGTCGTCGCGATCGTTGCGCCGGCCGGTCCCCTGCTCGGCCTCGTGTCGGTGATCGCGCCCGCGATCGCCACCGGCAACACCGTCGTCGTGGTCGCCAGCGAGCAATACCCCGTCCCTGCCGTGACGCTGTCGGAGGTCATGGCGGCTTCGGACGTACCCGGTGGAGTCGTCAACATCCTCACCGGATCGCCGGCCGAGATCGCTCCTTGGCTGGCATCGCACATGGACGTGAACGCGCTTGACCTGGCCGGCGTTGACGATCCTGCGCTGGCGGCCGAGCTCGAGGTCGCCTCAGCCGAAAACCTCAAGCGGGTGCTCCGTGCACCGGACGAGAAGGTCGACTGGCTCGCCGAGCCCTCGCTGGCGCGCCTCGAGGCGTTCGTCGAGACCAAGACGGTCTGGCACCCGATCGGCGTCTAGTGGGGGTCGTGATCCTGGCCGGGCCCTCAGGGTCCGGGAAGTCGCATCTTGCTGCACGCCTGGGCTGGACCGTCGTACGCCTCGACGACTTCTATCGCGACGCCGACGAGCCCGACATGCCGCGCTCCAGCCTCGGCATCGTCGACTGGGACGACGTCGGCTCGTGGAACGCGGCCGATGCGGTCGACGCGATCCGGTCGCTCTGCGACACCGGTCTCGCTGACGTACCCGTCTACGACCTCGCTGCCAGCGCTCGCACGGGATCGCACATCCTGACCCTCCAGGGTGAGCACTTCATCGCCGAGGGACTGTTCGCATCAGCGATCGTTGACGCGTGCCGCGACGCCGGGATGCTCGAAGCGGCGATCTGCCTGCGCCGCAATCGCGTGGTGACCTTCGGGCTGCGGCTGGTGCGTGATCTGCGGGAGGGGCGCAAGTCGCCGTGGCTCCTCGTACGACGTGGCTGGCGGCTCATGAAGGACGAGCCGCGCATCGTCGCCGACGCCGTCGCCCACGGCTGCGAGCCGATGACTCCCCGCAGAGCTCGCAAGCTGCTCGCACCGGGTGCTTGACGCGTCGGTGCGCCGTCTGGGTCAATGCTCCATGAGCTTCGATGCCTCGCGCGGCTCCTACGACCGTTACATGGGCCGTTACTCAAATCAGCTCGCCCACGCGTTCGCTGACTTCGCCGTCGCGTCTGCGGGTGACGCCGCGCTCGATGTTGGGTGCGGGCCAGGTGCGCTGACCGAGGTGCTGGCCGCTCGGACGTCCAGCGTTGCGGCAGCCGATCCCTCCGAGCAGTTCGTGGCCGCCTGCGCCGAGCGCGTGCCGACGGCGGACGTGCGGGTGGCTCCGGCCGCACAACTACCTTGGCCAGACGACTCATTCGATCTGGTGGCCTCCCAGCTCGTGCTGAACTTCCTGCCCGACGCCGATGCCGGAATGCGCGAGATGTCCCGAGTCGCGAGGACCGGTGCAACGATCGCGGCATGCACGTGGGACTACCGCGGCCGCATGCAGATGCTGCGTACGTTCTGGGATGCCGCTCTGACCCTCAACCCGGCCGCACCCGGGGAGCAGACCACGATGTCGTTCTGCGACCAGGACGAACTGGTTGAGGCGTGGCAGGCGCACGGCCTGCGAGACATCACGTCGGCCGACCTCGAGGTCACCACGACGTACCAGCGCTTCGAGGACTACTGGCTGCCCTTCACCCTCGGGGTCGGACCCGGCGGCGCCTATGCCACGTCGCTGTCAGCTGACGACCTGGAACTGCTCCGCGATGCCTGCTTCAGACAGCTGGGCTCCCCCGCTGGCTCATTCGACCTCACCGCAGTGGCGGTGGCGGTCAGAGGCCGTCAGCCCTGATCTCTCGTCACGCTCGAACAGGAAATTGCGGCGACTTGTTCGCCCAACACCTCGGCCAGCGGTGCGCCACTCGCCCGTCAACCAGCCGGAAGAGCGATCGACCCACCGCTCACCGGGTGGCTAGAACGCCATGAAGAGGATCATCTCGCGGTCGTACTCCCGACCGTTGTGATCTGCGGCGAGGTGCTCCTGCACCTTGGCCACCAGGTCGTCCTCGTCGGTGCCGACGATCTGCAACGAGCAGGGGCAGTTCAAGCGTGTCTTCATGCCACTCCCCCGACAACGGCGGCAGCGGCGTGCTTGCCGGCTCGCCGTCCGAAGAACGAGCCCTCACCCAGCTGGGTGCCGGAGCAGTAGCCGTTGCCGTCCTGGGCGATGTTCGAGGCACACGCCCCAGCTGCGTACAAGCCGTCGATGACGGAGCCGTCCTCGCGCTTGGCCTGACCATCAACCGTCGTCGCGATGCCGCCGATCGTGAAGCCGGCATAGAGGGCCACGCCGAGAGTGAGGTCGAGGACCGCCCACGGCGCGGTGGTCTGCGGCGCCAACCAGTCGGGGTGCTTGTGGAAGTCGGGATCCTCGCCGTCAGCCGCATGGCTGTTGTAGCGATCGAGCGTCTCGCGCAGGACGGCCACCGGGATGTCCAGCCCTTCGGCCATCTCCTCGACTGTCTCGTAGCCGTCCTTGAGCGGGACCAGCGGCATCAGCTGCTCGGCATAGTGCTCGGCATCGACGATGAGGTACGCAGCCGAGTCGGGCTGGCGCATCACGTGATAGCTGCTGCGGGCGTGATAGCTGTCCTCGGCGACGAACCTCTTGCCGAGCTTGTTGATCGCCAGACCCTTGACGAGCTGCGACGGCGGGTAGAACGGCGCCGTGATGAACGGTTCATCCATGTGCTCCAGAGCCGCCCCGACCGACTGCCCCAGCCGGATGCCGAGGCCGTCGTCGTAGGTCGAGCCGAGCGTGAACAGCTTCTCACCGAGCGCCGGCGTGTACGTCGCGACCATGTCCGGGTTCATCACGAAACCACCAGCAGCCAGGACGACGGAGGAGGCCCGGACGACACCGGTCCTGTCGAACGACTTCCAGGCGACGCCGACGACCGCGTCATCCTCGACGACCAGGTTGGTCACGCCGGTCTCGTACCGGACGTCGACACCGGCCTTCTCGATCTGGGTGCGCAGCAGGTCCATCACGATCTTGGTTCCCTCGGTGTCACCGGGCACGGGCACCTTGTGACCGCGGGGCGCGGGCTTGATCTGGTCCCGGAAGGGCCAGACCTTCTCGTTGCCGGTGAACATGAGGCCCTGCGTACCGGGCTGGATGACGGCCTTGTCGGCAAAGAACGACCGCTCGAACTCGAAGCCGAGCGCCTCGAGCCAGTTGAACAGCTCGACCGAACCCTCGCAGTAGGCGCGGATCTTTTCCTCGTCGGGCTCCTTCGTGCTCGCCAGGAGGTACGCGGTCATCGCCTCGACCGAGTCCTCGTGGCCCGTGGCCTGCTGCACGGCTGTGCCGCCGCCGAGGTAGAAGTGGCCTCCGGACATCGACGACGTACCGCCGTGGACGGCTGACTTCTCGAGCAGGAGAACTCGTGCGCCGGCCCGGGCGGCCTCGAGCGCGGCACAGCCACCGGCGATGCCGAAGCCTGCGACGACGACGTCGAATGTCTCGTCAGATGGTGTGCCTGATGCAGGTACGACGTCGGGAACGGCGAGCCCAGCAGGAGTGGTCGATGACATGGGATTCCTAGAGCTTGGTCGGGATGAGGGAGACGGTGCCGCCGTCCATGACGAACTCGGCACCGGTCGCGAACGATGACTCGTCGCTGGCGAGGAACAGCACGAACGTCGCAACTTCCTCGGGCAGTCCGGGTCGGCCGAGCGGAATGGGGATCATGTCGGCGGGCATGGCGTCGGTCGCCGGGGTGCTGATGCGCCCCGGATGGATGGAGTTGGCCCGGATCCCATGTGGCGCCAGCTCGAGGGCGACAGACTTGGTCAGGCCACGAAGGCCCCACTTCGAGGCGACGTAGCCGTGGGCCCACGGCGTACCGCGAAGCCCCTCGATCGACGAGGTGTTGATGATCGACCCGCCGCCGGCGGCGATCATGGCGTCGGTCGCGGCGCGGATGCCGAGGAATGCGCCAGTGAGGTTGACGTCGAGCATCTCGTGCCACTGATCGGCCTTGTAGCGGTTGATCGGGCCGCCGTTGAAGATGCCGGCGTTGTTGAACAGCACGTCCAGCCTGCCGAACTCCGCCACCGTGTGCGCGACCGCAGCACGCCAGTCGTCGTCGCTCGTCACGTCGAGGTGTACATAGCGGGCCGCGTCACCCAGCTCCTCGGCGAGTGCCTGGCCTTCTTCGTCGAGCAGGTCGCCAATGACGACCTTGGCTCCCTCGGCGACCAGCAGCCGGGCACTGGCACCACCGATGTTGCGCGCGCCCCCACTGATCAGGGCGACCTTGCCGTCAACACGTCCCATGGTGGTTCCTTCCACGTTCTTGAAAGTCGGTTGGTCGTCTGAGCTAGTTGGCGAGCGTTGTCGCGAAGACCCCGCGAGCCGTGTTGAAGGGCAGGTCGAGCATGGTCTTGAAGCCCGGATCGGCGGCGACGACATCAGGGATGGCATTGATCATGCGCCCAGCCGCGGTGGCGATCGCCGCGTAGTTGTGGTCACCGCGCTCACTCGTCGGGCAGACGTCGACGACGTACGAGGGCTCCCCGACGATCTCGACGCGGTAGGAGCCCCCCTCCTGGGCCGGCTGCGGCCAATCAGGGCGAATGCCCTCCATGATGCGCGTGGTGTGGTCGATGACCAGGACTTCCTTGCCGTTGACGACGCCCGCGATCTGGAAGTTGACCGCCGCGACCGTGCCCTTCTTGATGTGACCGACGGCGATGTCGAGCGCTTCCGGCGCGGGCTCCTGCTCGAAGCGTTCGACGATCTCGTCGAGCTCGAAACCGAATCCCTTGGCCATCAGGCGCAGGCTGACACCCCAGGCAGCGGTGAGCGTCCCCGGTTGGAACAGCATCGGAAGGTCGCCGATCTCCTTGCCGAACCCCATGACATCGAACATCACGGGTGCGCCGTCGTACGTGGCGTAGTCGGCGATCTCCGAACAGATGATCTTCTCGACCCTCTGGCAGGTCGACGCGATGGCGAACGGCAGCAGGTCATTGGCCCAGCCCGGGTCGACACCTGTGACGAACAGACTGACCTTGCCGGCCTGACAGGAGTCCTCCATCGGGTCGATCATGCTGTCCGGCAGGAGTCCGTACGGGTAGACCAGCGTCGCCGGGGATGAGCTGACCACGTTGATGCCGGCAGCCAAGATCTTCTGGAGGTCGGCGAGCGCCTCGAAGAAGCGCACCTCCGCGAGTGCGCAGTAGACCGCGCAGTCGGGCTGCAGGTCGATCGCCGCGTCGAGGTCGTCGATGGCGGTGACGCCGGTGACGACGTCGAGGTGAGCCAGCTTGCCGGCATCCTCACCGATCTTCGCGGGATCGGAGACGACCAGTCCCACCAGCTCGAAGCGCGGGTCCTCGATCAGCTGGCTCAGCGCGATGCTGCCGACGTTGCCCGTCGCGATGTGGATGACGCGGATCGGCACAGCGCTCCCTTCGGTGGAAGAGGTCACTGCTCACTACCGAGCCCGAGTCGGATCTGCTCGTCACGGTCGGAGATCTTGATCCTCGGCCGCCCGCTGGCCTTGCCCTCCGCGCGCTCGTGGCTGTCGAGCCGCTTCCAGCCGACCAGATCGACGATGGCGACACCGTTGTTGGCGAGCAGCGTGTCGAACGCCTCCTTGCCACCACTCGGATCCGGCAGCAGCCCTTCGTAGTAGTCGTCGAGCAGCGCGGTCGCGGTCTCGACCGCACACGTGCGGTTGGTGCCGATCACGCCCGACGGACCGCGCTTGGCCCACCCGGTGGTGTAGGTCCCGACCACCGCCACGCCGGTGGCGGGGTCGTGCACCCTGCCGACCTCGTGGGCGAAACGACCCGACTGCTCATCAAATGGCACACCCTCGACCGCGGTCGACGTATAACCGGTGGCGCGAAGCACCAGGCCCGCATCGATGGTCTCGACGTCGTCCGGATCGCTCGTACGAGCCAGCGTGATGCCGCTGACCCGCTCCTCCCCCAACACTTCCTGCGGGGTGTAGCCGAACTTGAGCACCAGCCGCTTGGCGGCACCCTGCGGTGACGACTCAGCAGCTCGTCGCATCACCGCCGCCTTCTGCATGGCTGCGTACGTACCGGCCGTCCGCTCCTCATCACTCACATCGACGAGGGTCGAGAGCTCATCTGGATCGATGATGACGTCGATGTCGGGGTGATTGACCAGGGCCAGAAGCTCCGGAGTCGTGAACGCCGCGTGCTCGGGCCCGCGACGGCCGACCACGACGACCTCGCGGATGGCGTCACCGGCCAGGGCCTCGATGGCGTACGGCGCCATGTCCGATCCAGCGCGGAGCTCATCGGCGCTGATCAGCAGGAGGCGCGCCATGTCGAGTGCGACGTTGCCGTTGCCGATGATGACTGCGCGCTCATGATCCAGAGCGGGCTCGAGGTCGACGTGGTCCGGCTCGCCGTTGTACCAAGTCACGAACTCGGCAGCCGAATAGCTGCCCGGCAGGTCTTCCCCCGGGATGCCGAGCGATCGACCGAGGTGCGCGCCGGTGGCGTAGACCACGGCATGGTGGTGCTCGAGAAGCTCGTCGTGGGTGACATCGCGGCCGACCTCGACGTTGAGCCGCACGGTGGTGCTCTTGTGGCGCGCGATGGTGTCGAACATCGTGCTCGTTTCCTTGGTGCCGAGGTGATCGGGCGCGACACCGTGACGTACGAGTCCATGAGGCGTCACCAGGCGATCGATGACGGTGATCTCGACATCGGCACGCCGGGTGGCCTGCAGCTCCTCGGCCACGAACCAGCCCGAGGGGCCCGACCCGACCACGGCAACCCGCAGGGGCGCACCCTGGTCCTGCACCTTGGGACCGGCCGGCGGCGGTGCCTGGGGAAACGGGATGTCGCCGACCCAGGAGAAGTAGTCGGCGTTGATCGCCGTGTAGTCGCTGAGGTGCTCCGGCAGCTCGTTGTCGGCATGAACGGCCTTGACGGGACAAGCGGGTACGCAGGCGCCGCAGTCGATGCACTCGTCCGGATTGATGTAGAGCATCTCCGCCGTGGCGAAGTCAGGATCGTCGGGGGCCGGGTGGATGCAGTCGACGGGGCAGACGGCGACGCAGGACGCGTCGTTGCAGCACGACTGAGTGATGATGAAGGTCATCGGCCAGCGTCCTTCGTGGCAAGGGCCGGCACGACGTCGGCCGGCAGGTTGGTGAAGTCAGGAGCGCGGCCCTCGGCGAACGCCGACAGTGCCTCGCGGTTGGCCGGTCCACCCATGAGGTCGACGAAGCACTGGTTCTCGCGGAGCCGAGCCTGTTCGATGCCCTCGCGGAGCGGCTCGATCATGGTGCGCTTGATGGCGCGCAGGCTGGAGATCGGGAGCGCCGCGAGGGTGGTTGCGTGTTCGCGCGCGGAAGCCTGGAGCGAGTCGGGTTCGCACGTACGCCAGACCAGACCCATCTCGAGCGCCTCGGGTGCGGTGATCCACTCCGACGACATCAGCACCCAGGCTGCGTTCTGACGGCCGATCAGCAGCGGGAGGAGATAGCTCGAGGCTGCCTCGGGGGCGACGCCCAGGCTGGCGAACGGGCACTTCAGCCGGGCTTCGGTGGACATGAACGCGATGTCGGCGAATCCGATGATGGTCAGTCCGATGCCCAGGCCGAGTCCGTTGATCGCGAGGACCAGCGGCTTGTCGAAGGCCTGCAGCGCGTCGATCAGTCCGGTGAACCCATGTGCGCCGGGCACGAAGTCGGGGTTGGTCACACGTTCGGTCATCTCCGCCAGATCGGTCCCTGCGCTGAACGCTCGTCCTTCACCGGTCAGCAGCACGACCGCGACGGTGTCGTCCGCGGCTGCGGCGCGCAGGGCCTCGGTCAGCTCGTCGTACAGCGCCTCGTTGAACGCGTTGAGCGCGTCGGGCCGGTTGAGCGTCAGCGTTCGAACTCGCTCGCTGTCCTCGATCCGCAGGATCGCAGCGTCGTGCGTCATCAGTCCCTCTCGGAGGTGCAGAACTAGACAAGTGTCCAGCCAATATTTCACAATAATAGAACACGTTCTACAGTGATTCCATGCGCAATGGAATCGTCCTGTTCACGTCCGACCGCGGTATCAGACCGGCCGACCTCGCCAAGGCCGCGGAGGAGCGTGGTTTCGACACGATCTACGTGCCGGAACACACCCACATACCCGTGAAGCGCGAGGCTCTCCACCCCACTGGTGGCGAGGAGCTTCCGGACGATCGCTACACGCGAACGCTGGATCCTTGGACCACGCTGGCCACCTGCGCAGCAGTCACCGAGAAGATCGGGCTCTCGACCGCCGTGTGCCTCCCGGTCGAGTCCGACCCCATCACCCTCGCCAAGACGCTGGCGACGCTCGACCATCTGTCCGGCGGCCGGGTGACCATCGGTGCCGGCTTCGGCTGGAACACAGACGAGCTGACGGACCACCACGTACCGGCCAACAAGCGCCGTACCGTCCTCAAGGAGTACCTCGAGGCGATGCGGGCACTCTGGACCGAGGAGGAGGCCTCCTACGACGGTGAGTTCGTGTCGTTCGGGCCGAGCTGGGCCTACCCCAAGCCGCCGCAGGGCCGGATCCCCGTGATCATCGGCGCGGGCGGCGGCCCCAAGACGATGAAATGGATCGCGCAGAACGCCGATGGCTGGATGACGACTCCCATCGAGGTCGACCTCGTCCCCAAGGCGGAGCTGCTCCGCAAGGAATGGAGCGATGCCGGTCGCGAGGGCGAGCCCGACATCCGCATCCTGGTGGCCAAGAAGCCGGCCGAGGAGGACTTCGTCGAGTGGATGTCGACCGGCGCCTCCGAGCTGATCTGGGGTGTGCCGGATGCCGACGAGGACAAGGTCATGGTCTATCTCGACAAGCTGGCAGCACGGCTGGGGCTGGGCTCATGACGCTGTCGACGATGTCCTTCGACCCGTCGGAGATGTCGACCGCCGAGGTCGAGGCTTCGGAGGCGCTGTACGGAGCGTTGGCGCAGGACATCCGTGACCTCGTCGACGTGGCGATTCGTACCCGGGTAGATGCTGAACGCGTCGCCGCCGCCCGGGCTGATCGTGCAGGCCGCGGAGATCCTCGCCGAGGACGCCGAGACCGGCCCTGCGGGCATCCACTTCAACACCGAGGGTCGCTCTTGGAACTGGGGCAATGCCGTCGTGGGCATCCGCAACGCCATCGCACCTCCGGTCAAGCTGCGCTGGGAAGAAGACGGTGCCGTCGTTCGCTCGGACGTCGACCTCGGCGTCGCGTACGAAGGTCCTCCCGGCTGCGTCCACGGCGGTGTCTCGTCGCTGATCCTCGACCACCTGATGGGTGAGACGGCGAGCGCGCAACACATGCGGCTGACTGTCACCGGCACGCTGACCCTGCGGTACGTGCGACCACTCACCCTCGGGAGGGTCCACATGGAGGCGCGGATCACCCACGAGGACGAGCGCAAGGTCACCGTCACGGCCACGCTCCGGGCAGCAGACTCAGATGAGCCAGCGGTCGAGGCCTCGGGCCTGTTCATCACCCCGCGCTGGTCTGTCCCTGCCGAGGTCGGCTCACTCGACTAGTCGCCTAACTTTTGTTGAGGGCAACGGCGGCGTTGATGAGCTCGACGAAGGCGTCGTCATCGAGCGCGTCATCCTCGTGGATGTCGATCGCCCGACGAGTTCCGGCATCGAGGCTGGCGTTGAACAGTCCTGCGGGGTCGTCGATCGAAGCACCTTTGGCGAACGTCACCTTGACCTTGTCCTTGTAGGTCTCGACGGTGCACACCAGGCCCGATCGCGAAAAGGCCGGTACGCCGTCCGGGTTCGACGGCTTCATTCCACTTGTTCTCCTCGACCACGTCGGGCACGGCCTGGTGGATCAGGT
>CAWKHU010000008.1:0-69688 GCA_963849625.1 uncultured Actinomycetota bacterium | reverse complement strand
GCCGGTCACCTTACCTTCTGGACTCTGGCCCACATCCGCGGCCACCGGCACGTACGTCTTCGACGTCGCACCCGCGATCTCCGTCAACACACCACGGATCCACTGATAGGTGTACTCAGCGCCCGACAACGCCGGAGTCCACGTGCCCTCGTTCGCCGTCAAGGTCTGACCCACCTTCGCCGTGCCGGACACCGTCACCGTGCCGGCCGTCATCGTGCCGGTCACTGGAGCCGTCGCTGCAGACGTGGCGTTGGCCGACGTGTATCCGGCCTTCGTGCCGGTCACCTTGACCTTCAACGTCTGCCCCGCATCCGCGGCCACCGGTACGTACGTCTTCGACGTCGCACCCGCGATCTCCATCAATCCGCGGATCCACTGATAGCTGTACTCGGCGCCCGACAACGCCGGGGACCAGGTGCCCTCGTTCGCCGTCAGGGTCGACCCGATCGCCGCGGTGCCAGACACCGTCACTGTCCCGGGCGTCATCGTGCCCGCAGCGACCGCAGACGTCGCCGCCGACATCACGTTCGCCGACTACTATCCAGCCTTCGTGCCGGTCACCTTGACCTTCAACGTCTCGCCCACATCCGCGGCCACCGGCACGTCCTGTCTTCGACGTCGCATCCCGCGATCTCCGTCGATCCGCGGGATCCACTGATAGCTGTACTCAGCGCCCGACAACGCCGGAGACCACGTGCCCTCGTTCGCCGTCAACGTCTGACCCACCTTCGCCGTACCTGACACCGTCACCGTGCCAGGCGTCATCGGAGTGGCATCAGCTGCCGCGACCGCAGCCGTCGGAGCGGAAGTCGGTCGGCCGGCGTCATCCCAGCTTCGTGCCCGTCACCTTGACCTTGATGGTCTGGCCGACATCAGCCGCGACCGGCGTGTAGGTCGACGAGCTCGCCCCGCTGATGGGTGTCGATCCACGCATCCACTCGTAGGTGAAGGCAACACCACTGCTGGGTGTCCACGAGCTGGCATTGGGATTCGCCGTGAGCGTGACCCCGACCTTCAGCGTACCCTGATGGTGGGCGTCGCGGCAACGATGGCTGACGATGGAGCAGTCACCTCGGCCGTGTATCCGACTCACGCTGGAGAGAGTTGTGACCAGGCTTTGATCCCGTGACCTGCAGTGAGATCCACCGGCCGATCTGGCCCGATGTCGGCACGAAGGTCACGCCAGTCGCGCCCTCGATCTCCTCACCGTCGGCGAGCCACTGGCGGGCGGTCGTCACTGGGCTCGGACCCCACGTGCCGTCGTGCGCCGTCAGGGTCTGACCCACTTGCGCCGTACCCGTGATGCTCGGCGCCACCGAGTTCGTGACGTCCGGCAATCCGGTCAACGAGGCATTCTTGCCCGTGACGTAACCGCCTGACACCACGATCGGGTCGGCGGCTGCGAATGTCGCCTTGTTGTTCCAGAACTGCGGCGCGTAGAAGTGATCTTCGAACTTCAGCTTGTAGGTGCCCGCGGGCAGCGTGATCCGGTAGTCGCCACCAAACCTGCCATAGGCGTACTCCTCGCCCATCTTGGTCCAGACGCCGCCGACCTGCGAGTAGGCAGACACGGTGGTGTCGACGTCGACACCGGAGACGTGGCCCGTGATGCCGGAGCCGGCGGCCAGGGCGGCGTTGATACCGGTACGTTGGCCCCGGCAACCGTGATGGGCGTTGCCGCCGACAGGTGGGCTTGTGTTCCAGTACTCCGTCGCATAAGCGAAGCTGTAAGACTCAAATCGCAGGCGAATCGATCCATCAGGGACACCGATGGAGTAGGTGCCGTTGGCAGCCGTCCGCGCGTATCCCACCGAGATGTAGTCATCTTCGCCCTCGTCCGGGATGTAGGCCGTCACCTCCACATCCGCGGCTGCCGCACCTCCGGGTCCGGTGACGGTGCCCGAGATCGTCTTGTTGGGGGCCAGGGCCGCGTTCTTGGTCTGGGTCGAACCGTTGGTCACGATCACGTCAGCCGCGGTCGCCGCGGTTGGCTTGTTGTCCCAGAACTCACGCTTGAATGCGCCAGAGCCCAGCTCACCGTCGTACTCGAACTGCAGCTTGTACGTCCCTGCCGGGGCGTACAGCTGGTACTTCCCGTCTGGTCCGGTGTAGACGATGTTCGCGTACTCGTCGTACGTCAGCCCGCCATCGCCGCTGTAGACGGCCGAGACCTGGACACTCTCCAGTGGCGTCCCTCCGGTCTCAGCGGTGACCGTACCGGTGACCTTGCCGTTGGCAGTCAAGGTGATGTTCTTCCCCGTGACGTCGCTGCTGGTCACAGCGATGGCGTCTGCGGTCGCGAAGGTGAACTTGTCGTTCCAGTACTCCGTCACGTAGCGGTATGCGGCGAGGCCGCCTCGATCCGGTTGGTCGATGAACCTGAGCTTGTAGGTTCCGGCCTTGACCGGTAGCGATAGGCGCCATTCGCACCGACATAGGTGGAGCTGACGTATCCGTCATCGCCGCCTTCGGAGCTCAGGTAGGCCTCAACTGGACACCCTCGGGCGTGGTACCCGCCGGCGTCGTCACGGTGCCGCTGATTCTCAGCCCTGCCACCATTGCTGCGTTCTTGCTGGTCTGGTCGGCAGCACCGAGGACGATGTTGTCGGCAGCTGCCACCTCGTCGTCTTGTTGTTCCAGGTACCTTGGTCCTTGAAGCGCTCGTCGCTGAACTTGAGTCGGTAGGTACCCGAGGGGAGCGCTATCGCGTACTCGCAGGCGGAGTTCTCGTGTATCCCCGTCCAGCTCCTCCCACGTCGAGTCCTCAAGACGCAACGCCGAGACATACACGTCCTCGGCGGGCGCGCCGCCGGGGGCCGTCACGGTGCCCGTGATGCGCTTGAGGGGGGCCAGCTGGGCGTTGGTGCCTGCCAGGTCGCTCGCAGTGCCGATGGTGACCGGGTTGGCCGTCGCCAAGGTCGCCTTGTCGTTGTAGTACTCCTCGGCATAACCGCGGGCGTAGAAGGAGAGCTTGTAGGTCCCGGGCGGCACCTTCACCGCGTACGTACCGTCGCGCTTCGCGTAGCTCTCGTTGTACCAGTAGTAGTCGACACCACCTTCCCCGTCGTCGAAACCTCGGTACACCTGAACGCCAGCGTCGCTGATCGGGACACCTCCGGGGCCGGTGATCGTGCCCCTGATCGCCTTGAACGCGGTCAGCACAGCATTCTTGCCGCTCACGCCGGCAGCGGTCACGGTGAACGAGTCGGCGCTGTCAAGATCGGGCTTGTCGTTGAAGCATTCCTCGACATGGTCGGGGGCCGACACGCACAGACGTACCGCACCGGCGTCGACCGACACCTTGTATGCGCCGGCGACATTCGTCGTGTCGTACCCCGACTGCTCCCATCCCCCGCGCCGTCGGACTTGTACGCCGTGACTGAGGCGCCCTCGATCTCCGCGCCCCCGGCTGAGCTCGTGATGACTCCACTGACGGTCGGACGGGCCGCGAGCACCGCATTCTTGCCGGAGACGTCCACCGTCCCCACGGGAATGTCGTTCGCAAGAACCACGGTCGGCTTGTTGTTCCAGAACTGTCGGTAATAGACCCCGTCGCTGTCTTCGAAGCCGAGACGGTAGGTCGTGTTTGCCGGGGCACCCAAGCTGTACGTGCCGTTGGCAGCCGTAGTGGCCGACGACTGGTACACCCACTCACCGAAGTCGCTGTCGTAGCGATAGGCCGTCACTTCGACATCCTTGAGGTTGACCGGCCCCGGCCCGGTCACCGTTCCACTGATCTTCGGGTTCAGCGCGAGAATGGCATTCTTGCCAGACAGATCCACACTGCTGAGCGTGATCGACGTGGCCGAGCCGACCGTTGCCTTGTCGTCGAAGAACTCAGACTTGAACGTGGAGTCGGGATCGCTGAAACCGATCCGGTACGTGCCGGGGTCGGCGTACAGCGCGTAGGCTCCGCTCTGGTTCGTGACGGTGTTCCGGACGTCGACCCAGCTCCCCTCATCCAGGGCGTAGAGGGTGACCTCGATGTCCTTGAGCGGAGTCGCACTCGTGGGGCCGGTGACCGTGCCCTTGATGGCTTTCCTCACGGCGAGGGACGGACTTATCGTCGTCACTGATGCGTTGTTGATCACCACATTCGTGGCGGTCTCCACGCTGCTGGCGTCCTTCCAGAACTCGGTGACGTACTTGTCGCTCCCCACAAATCCGAGGCGATAGGTGCCGTTGGGGACGTAGAGGGAGTAATGGCCGTTGTCGTCGGTGTAGTCGGTGTCGTACTCCTCCAGTACGGGTCGTCGATCCCGTCGTCCTGCAGCGTGTAGGCCGTGACCCTCACATCTTCTAGCGCAGGTCCAGCGTCAGCCGTCACAGTTCCGCTGATGCGAGTGTCGGCCGCCTGAGCTGCAGGGAGTGGACCGGCCACATAGGCCAAGGCGGCAAGCAGCGCGACGATCAGGAGATGCGTCAGGACGCGGAACGAGGGAGTGGGACGGGACATGGCAACCTCCGGCTGTCCCCCAAAGGAGCAGAACGGGATCAACGTAGTGCACGCAAGCCGCGACGAATATCGGAATCTGCCAAAATCGCAGTCAAATTCCAAGAAATGGCTCGTTCGAACTATGAGTCGGCGAGAGGCCTGAGCCTGGAGCAGACGGCTGCTTCCGCCTATTTGCCCCTACCGAGGAACGCAGTCATCGCTTCACGGGCCTCGTCGCTGCCGAACAGCTCGGCCGACTGGGCAGCGACCTGGTCGCCGAGGGCGTCGATGCGGGCGACGAGGTCGTGGTTGAGCAGCTTCTTCGACTCGCGCAGACCCTGCGGATAGGCCTTGACCAGATCGCCCAGCACACCCGCGATGTCGTCCTGGAGCTCGGCGTCGGGGACTGCGCGAGTGATCAGGCCGACCCGTGCTGCTTCGGCCGCGTCGAACTTGCGCGCCGTCAGGAACAGGTCCGCGGCGGCACGATCGGTGAACCTCGGCAGCAGCGACAACGAGATCACGGCCGCGGCGAGGCCGAGGCGTACCTCCGTCAGCTGGAACGTCACCGACTCGGCGGCGATGACGATGTCGGCGGCGCCGACGATGCCGAGGCCACCGGCGCGTACGGGTCCACCGAGCTCGACCACCACCGGCTTGTCGAGCGTCGCGATCTGCCGCTGCATCGCGACCATGCCCTTCGCGCCCTCGACCATGCCGTCGGCGGACGCCTCGGTCAGGTCGGCGCCGGAGCAGAACACCGATCCTGCCGAGCGGATCAGGACGGCTTTCACCTCACCATCGGCGCCCGCTGTCGCGAGATGCTCGGTGAGCTCGGCGACCAGCTGCCGGCTCAGCGCATTGCGATTGTGGTCGCTGTCCAGCGTGATCGTGGCAACCTGATCGGCGACCTCAAGGTGTACGAGCTCAGTCATGGTGCTCCTTCCATACCCGCTGAGTGGCACGTTTGGGTCGTCAATCCGGTCGATTCGCGACCAATTCGTGACACTCAGCGGGATCTTTCAGTAGGACTTGGGCAAGCCGAGAGAGAACTGGGCGATGAAGTTGAGCACCATCTCCTTGCTCACCGGCGCGATGCGGGACAGGCGCGATCCGGCAAGCATCTGCACCAGACCGTACTCGTTGGCCAAACCGTTGCCACCGTGCGTCTGGATCGCCCGGTCGACCACGTTGCACACGGCCTCGCCGGCCGCGTACTTCGCCATGTTGGCTGCTTCACCGGCAGCCATGAAGTCGCCCGCCACGTACAGAGCGGCGGCCTTCTGCGTCATCAGCCGAGCCATCTCGATCTCGATGTACGACTCCGCGAGCGGGTGAGCTATCGCCTGGTGCGAGCCGATCGGCGCCTTCCAGACCTGGCGCTCCTTGGCGTACTCGGTCGCCTTGGCCAGCGCCAGGCGTGCTGTGCCCGTCGCGAACGAGGCGCCCATGATGCGCTCCGGGTTGAGGCCCGCGAACAGCTGGTCGATGCCGGCGTCCTCGCTGCCGATCAGGGTGTCAGCAGGCAGCAGCACGTCATCGAAGAACAGCGTGAACTGCTTCTCCGGCGAGGTCAGGCCCATGTCGATCTCCTGGAAGGTGAAACCCTCCGAGTCGACGGGCACGAGGAACAACGCTGGCTTGAGGTTGCCGGTCTTGGCATCCTCCGTACGTGCGACGACGAGCACGTGGCTGGCCTCGTCGACGCCTGAGATGTACGTCTTGGTGCCGGTCAGCCGCCATCCGCCGTCGTCGGTCCGGTAGGCCGTCGTGATGATCTTGTGGGAGTTGGAGCCCGCATCGGGCTCGGTGATCGAGAAGGCGAACGTCGAGGTGCCGTCGGCGAGGCCGGGCAGCCAGCGCTCCTTCTGCTCCTGGGTGCCGTACTGGGCGATGATCGTGCCGACGATGGCGGGCGAGACGACCATCAGCAGCAGCGGGCTGCCAGCAGCAGCGAGCTCCTCACACACGGCGGCCAGGTCGCCGATGTCGCCACCGCCACCGCCGAACTCCTCGGGCACCGCGACGCCGAGGTAGCCGAGCTTGCCGGCCTCCTCCCACAGCTCGGTCGTCTTGCGTCCGTGCTTGGCGGCCTGCTCGAAGTAGTCGCGCCCGAACTTCTTGCCCAGGTCGGAGACTGCCTTGCGAAGCGCCAGGCGCTCTTCTGACTCGGTGAAGCTGTTCATTCTGCTGCTCCTTCTATGACGGCGAGTACGGCGCCGGACTCGACTTGCGCGCCGGCCTTGGCCGACAGCTCGGTGACGACGCCGTCGTACGGCGCCGTGATGGTGTGCTGCATCTTCATGGCCTCGAGGACGACGACGATGTCACCCTTCCTGACGTCCTGTCCTTCGGTGACCGCGACGCTCATGACCGCGGCCGGCATGGGAGCGAGCAACGAGCCCTCGGCGATCACGTCGGCCGGATCGACGAACTCGGGGATCGGCGTCAGGTCGAACGATCCAGCTGGACCGTCGACGTCGACCCAGCCGGGTCCTGCGACCACGTCGTACGACTCCGTGACGCCGTCATCGTCGAGCACGACCCTGCTGGGCGAGACCTCGACGACGGTGACGCCTTCGAGCTCGGACTGCACCAGTCCCGTCCGGATGCCGCGATAGGAGACGGCGATCTCCTCACCGCCGATCTCGTACGAGCGGGTGCGCGGCTGGCTCGGCACGTTGCGGTAGGCCGTCGGTATGCGGCTGAGCACCGTGGCGTTCGCGGTGCTGGTCGCAGCCTCTCCGAGCGCAGCGGCCAGCACGGACTTGCGTTGGGCGTGCTCACCGCTCACTGGCTTCGCCCACTCGGTGAGTCGCTCGTCGAGCAGTGCGGTGTGCACGCGTTCGGCCCGGAACTCGTCATCGCCGAGGATGCCGAGCAGCAGGTCGATGTTGGTCGTCACCCCGTGCAGGCGAGTGCGGCGAAGCGCATCGCCGAGCAACCGTACGGCGTGGACCCGATCGTCTCCGAACGCGATGACCTTGGCGATCATCGCGTCGTAGTGGATGCCGATGACCGAGCCGCTCTCGATGCCCGAGTCGACCCGGATGCCCGGGCCGTCGGGCACCTCGAACGTACGGACCGTGCCGGTCTGCGGCTGCCAGTCGTCGGCGGGATCCTCGGCATAGAGGCGTACCTCGATGGCGTGGCCGGTCGGCCCGGTGGGCTCGGCGCCGAGCTCCTTGCCCTCGGCGACCCTGATCTGCTGGGCGACGAGATCGACGCCGAACACCTCTTCACTGACGGGGTGCTCGACCTGGAGCCGGGTGTTCATCTCGAGGAAGTACGCCTTGCCGGTCTCCAGATGCGCATCAGCGACCAGGAACTCGACCGTGCCCGCGCCGACGTAGCCGACAGCCTCGACGGCAGCACGCGACGCGTCGTGCAGGACCTTTCGGACCTGGTCGCTGACCGACGGAGCGGGTGCTTCCTCGACGACCTTCTGGTGGCGGCGCTGGATCGAGCAGTCGCGGTCACCGACGATCCAACAGGTGCCGTGGGTGTCGGCCATGACCTGCACCTCGATGTGGCGCGCGGTCGGCAGGTAGGGCTCGACGAACACGGTGGCATCGCCGAATGCCGACAGCGCCTCGGCGCCTGCGGCGGTGAGCTCACCCTCGAGGTCCTTGGGATCGGTGACGATCCGCATACCGCGACCACCACCACCCGCCGACGCCTTCACGAGCAAGGGGCCTTTCCAATCCGTTTTGGCGGACTTCTTCACTTGCTCGATGTCGACGCTGAGGATGGGCACGCCGGCCTTGTCCATCAGCTCCTTGGCGCGGATCTTGTCGCCCATCGAGTCGATCGTGTCGGGCCCGGGGCCGATCCAGGTGAGCCCAGCCTTGGCCACGTCGCGGGCAAAGGCGGCATTTTCGGAGAGGAAGCCGTAGCCGGGGTGGATCGCGTCGGCGCCGGCCTTGAGAGCAGCGGCGATGACGAGATCGCCGCGGAGGTACGTGTCGGACGGCGCATTGCCGGGAAGCCGTACGGCGAGGTCGGCCTCACCCACGAAGGGCGCTCCCGCGTCGGCGTCGGAGTAGACCGCGACCGTACGGATGCCGAGGTCGCGGCACGTACGGAACACTCGCCGCGCGATCTCCCCGCGGTTGGCAACCAGGATTGACGTGATCATGTTCGGAACACTCCGTAGCCTTCGGCGCCCTTGGTGGGCACGGTGTTGATCGCGCTGAGGCAGATGCCGAGGATCGAGCGGGTGTCCCGCGGATCGATCACCCCGTCGTCATAGAGCATCCCGGAGGTGAAGTACGCCAGCGACTGCTCCTCGATCTGCTGCTCGATGAAGGCCCGCATCTGCTGGTCGGCCTCCTCGTCGTACGGCTGACCCTTCGACTCGGCGGCGCCGCGGGCGACGATCGAGATGACCCCGGCGAGCTGGGTGGCGCCCATCACGGCGGACTTCGCGTTGACCCAGCTGAACATGAAGCGCGGGTCGTACGCGCGGCCGCTCATGCCGTAGTGACCCGCGCCGTACGAGGCGCCGATCACGACCGAGATGTGCGGCACGGTGGAGTTGGAGACGGCGTTGATCATCTGTGCGCCGTGCTTGATGATGCCGCCCTGCTCGTACTCGGCGCCGACCATGTAGCCCGTGGTGTTGTGCAGGAACAGCAGTGGGGTGTCGGTCTGGTTGGCGAGCTGGATGAACTGCGTCGCCTTCTGCGCCTCCTGGCTGAACAGCACGCCTTGAGCGTTGGCGAGGATGCCGATCGGGTAGCCGTGCAGCTGGGCGAAGCCGGTGACCAGCGACGATCCGTAGAGCGGCTTGAACTCGTCGAACTCGCTGCCGTCGACGATGCGGGCGATCACCTCACGTGGGTCGAACGGGATCTTGAGGTCCGTGGGCACGATGCCCAGCAGCTCTTCGGGATCGAGGACCGGCTCGGCGTACGTCGGATCGGGCACGAAGCCCTTTTTGCTCCAGTTGATGTGCTTGATGATCGAGCGCCCGATGCGGATGGCGTCGCGTTCGTCGACCGCGAGGTAGTCGGCGAGGCCCGACTGCCGGGCATGCATCTCGGCGCCGCCCAGCTCCTCGTCGGTCGACTCCTCTCCGGTCGCCATCTTGACCAGCGGAGGTCCGGCGAGGAACACCTTGGCACCCTCCTTGACCATGACCACGTAGTCGCTCATTCCCGGGATGTACGCGCCACCGGCCGTCGAGTTGCCGAAGACCAGCGCCACCGTCGGACGGCGTGCCGCGCTTGCTCGGGTGATGTCGCGGAACGAGCGACCGCCCGGGATGAAGATGTCCTTCTGCGTCGGGAGGTCGGCGCCGCCGGACTCGACCAGGTTGATGCTCGGCAAGCCGCACTCCTGCGCGATCTGCGCGGCGCGGTGCCCCTTGCGGAGCGTGCTGGGGTTGGAGGCGCCACCCTTCACGGTCGGGTCGTTGGCGATGATCATGCACTCGACCCCCTCGACGACGCCGATGCCGGTGACGATCGATGCGCCGACGGCGAAGTCCGTACCCCAGGCTGCGAGCGTCGACAGCTCGAGGAACGGCGAGTCCGGGTCGAGCAGCAGCTCGATGCGCTCGCGGGCGGTCAGCTTGCCGCGGTCGCGGTGCCGCTGGATGTGGCGTTCACCGCCGGCCTCCAGTGCCTTGGCGTGCTGAACCTCGAGGTCGTCGATGCGCTCCAGCATCGCGGCTCGATTTTCGTCGTAGGTCGTGGTCGTGGTGTCGACAGTCGTTTTCACTTAATACCCCAAGAGCTTTGCGGCCAGGTCGTTCAGGACTTCGGTGGCGCCGCCGCCGATGCCGAGAATGCGGGCATCGCGGTAGTGCCGGTCGATCTCGGACTCGCGCATGTAGCCCATTCCGCCGAAGATCTGTACGGCTTCGGAGACCACCCATTCACATGCCTCGACCGACTGGTTCTTGGCCATCACGGCATCGAGGATGATCGCCGGGTCCGTGTTGTCACCGTCGACCGCTCGCTCGACGGCCTGCCGGGTCAGCGCCCGGGCGGCAGACGTGCGGCGGTGCATCTCGACCAGCTTGTGCCTGATGACCTGACGGGTGATGAGCGGCTTGCCGAACGTCTCACGCTGCCGGGCATAGGCCACGGCAAGATCGAGTGCGCGCTGCGCCGTCGCATGTCCCTGCACGGCGAGACCGAGGCGTTCGCTGACGAACTGCTGCATGACGAGCACGAAGCCACCGTCGACCTCGCCCACGAGCTGACTGGCGGGCACTCGCACGTTGTCGAAGCTCAGCTCTGCGGTGTCCGAGCAGTGCCAGCCCATCTTGCGCAGCGGCCGGGCAACTGTGAACCCGGGCAGACCCTTGTCGATGACGAGCAGGCTGATGCCGGCATAGCCCTCGCCGCCCGTACGTACCGCGGTCGTCACGAAGTCGGCGCGCACCCCGGAGGTGATGAACGTCTTGGCGCCGTTGACCACGAAGTCGTCGCCGTCGCGTACGGCCGACGTGTGGATGTTGGCGACGTCGGAACCGCCGCCGGGTTCGGTGATGCCCAGCGATCCGATCATCTCGCCGGCCAGCGTGGGCCGGACGTACCGATCGATCAGGTCAGCATTGCCGGAGCCGATGATGTGGGGCAGTGCGATGCCGTGGGTGAAGAGCGCGGCGATGAGGCCCGTCGATCCGCCTGCCTCGATCAGCGCTTCGGTGACGGTCGAGCCGTCGATCAGGTCGCCGCCCTGGCCGCCGACCTCGGTCGGAAACGCGACACCGAGCAGGCCGGCCGATGCGGCCTTGGCGTGCACCTCGCGCGGCACTTCACCGGCGTCCTCCCACGCCGGAAGGTGTGGCACGAGCTCCTTCTCGGTGAACGACGTGACCATCTCGCGCAGCGCCACTCGCTCCGGCGTCTCCCAGGCCGAGCTCACAGGCCACCTGCCACGAGTGCGTCGGGAAGCAGCTTCGACGGGATCGCGCAGTCGCGGGCTCGCAGCCACTCGCCGAGTCCCTTGGCCTGCGGGTCGAGGCGGGTCGACGATGCGACGCCGTCACCCAGCAAGCCATGAATCACGATGTTGACCGCTCGCAGGTTGGGCAGCGGATGGATCTCGAGGTCGAGCGGGGCCGCCTCGGGCAGCAGCTCGCGAACGGTCTCCTCGTCGAGGAAGCTGGCCAGCCACTCGTAGGCCAGGTCAGCCTCGGGATGATCGACCGGGATCCAGACACCGACATTGGCGTCACCGCCCTTGTCGCCAGATCGGGCGTACGCGAGCCGCCCCAGCGGAGCGCGCACGACCTCCGCCGCCCACTCACCGAGCGGTGCACCCCCACCCGCGAGTGGTGCAGGGTCGGGGTTTTGAGCCGGCGAGTCTTCCGAATCCGCACCGCTCGCGGGTGGGGTTGCGCCGCTCGGCGGTGCGATCTCGGTGCGGTTGCCCGCCGCGTCGACGACGATGTGTGGCACCTCGTCCTGCGGAACGTACGCGGCGCGATAGACGCCGAACGGTGCACCAGCAGCGGGAGGGCGGGTGACGCTGAATCCCGGGTACGACGCCAGGGCGAGCTGGATCGCCGCATCGCTGAACGCCCGGCCCACCGGCTCGGCCTGGGCGCTCTTGACGTGGCAGCGCAGCAGGGAGGTGGCCGCGGCTTCGGTCGACGGATCAGGCACATCCGTACGGTCGAGGTGCCACTCGATCTCGTCGGGCGGCGTGGTCGCCAGTGCCGTCTCCATCTGCGTACGAATCAGCGCTGCCTTCGCGGGGATGTCGAGACCCGTGAGGAGGAACTCGACGCTGTTGCGGAACCCGCCGACCGTGTTGAGGCAGACCTTCGTCGTCATTGGCGGCGCCTCTCCGGTGACGCCGGTGATGGCGACCCGATCGGGACCCTCCTGGGTCAGCGTCATCGTGTCGAGCCGCGCGCTGACATCCGGTCCGAGGTACGTGGGCCCGCCGACCTCGTAGACGAGCTGCGCCGTGACGGTGTCGATCGTGACCGCTCCGCCGGTGCCCTCGTGCTTGGTGATGACGACCGATCCGTCGGACGAGATCTCGGCGATCGGGAACCCCAGCGGCTTTGAGGTGTCGATCGAGCCGAAGCCTGAGAAGTTGCCGCCCGTTGCCTGCGTGCCGCACTCGATGACGTGACCGGCGACCACCGCGGCGGCGAGCAGGTCGTAGTCCTCACGACCCCAGCCGAGGTCCGCGATCGCCGGACCCACCACGACCGACGCATCCGTGACGCGCCCGGTGACGACCACGTCGGCCCCTCCCTCCAGGGCCGACGCGATGCCGAACGCGCCGAGATAGGCATTTGCCGTCATGACGTTTCCGAGCTTGAGCTCCTCAGCCCGGTCTACCAGATCATCGCCCTCCACGTGGGCGATCGCGATTTCCAGTCCTTGCTCGGCGGCGATCGATCGCAGTGCCTCGGCGAGACCTGCGGGGTTGAGGCCTCCGGAGTTGGCGACGATCTTGACGCCCAGCTTCTTGGCGAGACCCATCGAGTCAGTCATCTGCTTCACGAATGTCTTGGCATAGCCGAGCGAGGTGTCCTTCATCCGGTCGCGCCCGAGGATCAGCATCGTCAGCTCGGCCAGGTAGTCGCCGGTGAGGTAGTCGAGCTGTCCGCCCTCGAGCATTTCGCGCATCGCCGAGAGGCGATCGCCGTAGTAGCCGGAGCAGTTGCCGACGCGGATGCTCATCGGTCCGCCAGCCGACGCGGGTCGTTGCCGGGCAGCCCGGCGAAGGCCTGGGCGATGTCCAGCCAGTGGTCGGCGTTGTCACCGACGGCCTGCAGATCGAGGTCGTCGCGATGACGCCGGCGGGTCACCAGCAGCGCGAAGTCGTACCCGCTGCCAGTCACTTTTTCCGCGGCTTCCTCGGGTCCCCAGGCCCACAGGTCTCCGTCGGGTCCGGTCAGCTCCACGCGTACGTCTCCTTCGGGGATCTGCTCGCCGCGCATCATGTACGCGAAACCGCGAGCCCGTACGCCGATGTGCGCCACGTGCTTGGCCCGTGACGTCTTGGGAACGTCGATGCCGACTGCCTCGGCGACGTCGCGCGAGTGCGCCCACGTCTCCATCACCCGAGCCGTCGCCATCGAGACCGGGCTCATGGGCGGACCGAACCAAGGGATCTTCTCGCCGTCCGGAACCGCACGCAGCGCGGCCTGCAGCGCCAGGCGGCCTTCGCGCCAGGTCGCCAGCAGCTCGGCCGGAGGGATCAGTGCCATCTCCTCAGCCGCTTCGTCGACGAAGCCGGTCGGGTTGGCGGCAGCCGCCTTGAGCCCTTCGGCGAAGGCGGGCTCGTCCGTGATCGCAGTGACCGAGGCCAGGTCGGTCCAGTGCAGGTGGCCGATCTGGTGGGTGACGGTCCAGCCCTCCGGCGTGGTGACGGTCTCCCACCCGGCCGCGTCGAGCACTGACACCCAGCCGTCGAGCTGAGCGCTCTCGGCTTCGAGATCGGCAAGCACTTGGTCGAGGATCGTCATGCAAGCTCCAGCTGCTGGTCGAGGATGGTCGCCCACGAGTCGAGGACGACAGAACGTCGCTTCGCGTCGTCGGACAGGGACGCTGCGAGGCCCAGGCCGCGCAGAAGGTCGAGGGTGGCCTGGACTACCTCGCGGTTGTGTCCGCGCGCCTCGTCCACACCGAGGAGCTCGAGCGCGTACGCGTGGGTCTCGCGTCCGACCCGGCGTTCAAGGGGAGCCACTGATTCGCGGAGCTCAGCGTCCGTACGCGCTGCCACCCACAGCTCGAGCGCTGCGAAGAACACCGGTGAGACGAACTGCGCCGACAAGATCTCCAGGACGGCCCGGGTGCGACCGGCCTCGGGGAGGTCCGCGGCGGCCTGCCTCATGTCCTCGCGGCGCCGTTCGGTCAGATGGCCGACGGCTGCGACGACGAGATCCTGCTTGGTCGGAAAGTGGTGGAGCTGGGCGCCCCGGCTGACCCCGGCTCGTTGGCTCACCACGGTGGTCGTCGTGCCGGACCAGCCGAGCTCGACGAGGCACTCGACGGTGGCCTCCATCAGTCGCTGTCGCATTGCACGGGTGCGCTCGCCCTGAGGCGTCCTCGACTGTGGCTGGGTGGTCACCGGTCCAGCATGAGTGCTTTGCCACAAACAGTCAAGCCTGATTGTTTCTTGGCGCTGCAGTGGCTGACGGCTGAAGGTGAGGTTCGATACCCTCTGGATTCCCCCAGCCAAGGAAGACTCGTGACTGACCTGACTACTGCTGCCACCGAGCCCAAGGGCCGCAGCCGCAAGCGGACCATCATCATCGGCGCAGTGCTCGGTGTGGTCGTCGCCCTCGCGGGCGTCGCAGCGTTCGCCTGGCAGAAGCTCGATGGTGGTGGCACCCAGCCGCACGACGTGCTGCCTTCGTCAGTCATCGCGTACGCGCGAGTCGACGCCGATCCGTCGGCCAGCCAGAAGATCGCCCTGCTGCGGCTGATCCGCAAGTTCCCGGATGTGGCCAAGCAGATCGGCATCAAGGATGTCGATCAGGACGTCCGCAAGCTGCTGCTGGAGGACCTCGTCAAGGAGTGCGACCTCGACTACGACGATGATGTCGAGCCGTGGATCGGCAACCGCGTCGGTCTCGCCTACGACTCCGACCTCAAGACCGCGATCATCGCGGTCCAGGTCAGCGACGAGGGCAAGGCGCGTTCCGGCATCAACAAGCTGGCTGAATGCGACGGCTCGGATGCCGACGCCGGCATTGCCTTCCTGGACGGCTACGCGCTCGTCACACCCGACAAGAGCGACGCCGCCAAGGTCGCTACTGCCGCCGCCAAGAAGTCGCTCGCCGACAACGCCGCGTACACCAAGGACGTCGACGCGCTCGGAGACGAGGGCGTGTTCTCCGCCTGGGCTGATCTCGAGGGTGTCGCTTCGATCGACGAGCTCAGCGACGTCCTGGGTCCGGACGCCAAGAAGGCCTTCGGTGAAGCGACCACCGCCGCGGTCACACTGCGCGCCGGGTCGTCATCACTCGAGCTCGCGGCGACCGGCAAGACGGACAAGGCTCCTCAGGGAGTCAAGACCACGAGCATCGCGGACCTCCCGGCTGACACTGCGCTCGCGCTCTCGATCGCCGGCTTCGGCGACCAGATGGCAGAGCAGTTCGAGTCGGGCTTCATCGACGGGCTCCAGGGCGAGGGAGACGACGACGACCTCGCCAGCTTCGAGAAGGAGTTCGGGCTCAAGGTGCCCGAGGACATCGAGACCCTGTTCGGTGACGGGCTGGCGCTCGTCGTCGGAGGCGACAACCTGGAGACCTTGCCGATGATGTCTGGTCCACAGGACCTCACCAAGCTCGACATCGGCCTCAAGCTCACCACCGATCCGGTCAAGGGTGCCGACCTCGCCAAGCGCCTGGTCGATCTCGCCGCCGAGATCGGCGTCCCGCTCGTCTCGACGCCCGCCGACGACGGGGTGGTGATCTCCACCAACCCGGGGGCAGCCGAAGCATTTGCCGGTGGCGGCGACCTCGGCAAGTCCGACATCTACCAGAAGGCCGTCGAGCACAAGGGCGAAGGCTCGGAGCTCTTCGTCAACATCGACACGATCCTCGAAGCCCTGCTCGCGTCCAACCCGCCACCGGACGTCGAGGACGTGCTCAACGAGCTCGGACCGTTGTCAGCATTTGCCGTGTCGAGCACGTCCGACGACAAGCGCTTCAAGGCGACAGTGAGGCTCACGCTCGAGTGAGTCAGGCGGCGTCGTCGGGGACCAGCTCGGCGGCGATGACCTCTTCGTGCGAGTCCGGATCGACAACGGGCTCTCGGTCGAGCTCGCCAACAGCGCGTCGGGCGAAGTCCGCAGCCAGCTGCAACGCCATCTCGCTCTCGGGCAGCACCTTGGCCAGCACCGGGAACGCATGCACCTGCTTGCGCCACAGGTGCGTCTCGACCTCGACGCCGCGCTCCGCCAGCAGGAGCGCCATCGCCTCGACCTCAGGGCGGAGCATCTCGTCCTCGACCGCCACCAGGAAGGTCGGCGACGAGATGTACGCGGTGGCGTGCAGCGGTGAGGCGTAGCCCTCGATCGCTGACCCCTCGGGCAGCCAGCGTTCGCGGATCTGGGCGATCCGCCGTACGGGGAGGTAGGCGTCGCGGGCCCTGATGATGCGCTGGACGGCCTTGTCCTCCCGATCCGGGTCGACGCTCAGCAGCGGCGAGAAGCCCAACAATGCCGCCGGGGCCTGGAGTCCTCGGCGGTTGGCGAGCTCGGCGACCTTCATCGTCAGGTAGCCGCCGGCCGAGTCGCCCGCGACCACGATCTTGTCCGGGTGCGCGGCCTGCTCGAGCAACGCCTCGTACGCGGTGATGGCGTCCCGCACCGAGTCGGCGATCGAGCCCTCGGGCAGCTGTACGTAGTCGACCGAGATGACGGTCGCTCCGGTCTTGCGGGCAAGGCGTTCGCAGATGCGGCGGTGGGTCTCGATGCTGCCGGAGAAGAAACCGCCGCCGTGGAGGTAGAGGATCGTCATGTCACTGGTCGTGCCGTAGCGGTGGACCATCGACTCGACCGGTACGCCGCCGAGATCGAACCGGATCGACTCGACGTACGGCGAATGGGGTCGGCGTGCCGACAGCCTGTCGACAGCGCGGATCGTCGCCAGCGACCGGTCGTTGAGCGGCGTCAACCGAAGGAGCGGCTTGAACACCAGGCGCGCGGAGCGCTGGAGGACTCGAGCCCGCAAGCTGTAGGTCTCGTGCACGATGGCCTTGTCGTAGACGACGCGCATCGGACCACGACCCGGCAGCGACATCCGAACACGGTCGCCGGGTCGCCGCCAGATCGCCAGTCGCTGGAACAGCGAGGTCCACTCCATGCGTTCGAGCATACCTACGGTATGCGCCCCGGCCAAGTCGTGGGACCGCATTTGCGCAGGTCAGAGCCATAATCTGCAGCCAGCGAGCGGAGCGCTAGGCTCGGGGGATGCTGGAAGGTGTGGTGATCTTCGCCGCCGGAATCTGGGCGGGCATGATCAACACGATCGTCGGTTCCGGCACCCTGATCACGTTCCCCACGCTGCTGCTCTTTGGCTACCCGGCGCTGACGGCCAACGTGTCCAACAACATCGGTCTCGTCGCGGGCGGCATCTCGGGCACGTACGGATACCGCCACGAAGCGCGTGAGCTCAAGGCAAGCCTCGTCCGCCTCGCTCCGGCATCGATACTCGGGGCCATCACCGGAGCGGCGTTGCTGCTGACGCTGCCGGACAGCTCGTTCGATGCAATCGTCCCGGCCCTCATCGCGCTCGCCCTCGTGATGGTCATCATCGGGCCGACGATCCAGCGTCGCGTGGCCCGCCGCAAGCAGGAGCGCGGCACCGATGTCGAGCGGGTGTCACCCGCCCTGTTCGCCGGCATCTTCGGGCTGGGTGTCTACGGCGGCTACTTCGGAGCGGCGCAGGGCATCCTGCTGATGGGACTGATGGGCATCATGCTCAGCGCCGGCATCCAGGCGCTCAACGGGCTCAAGAACGTGCTCGGCACCCTCGTGAACGCCGTCGCGGCCGTCTCGTTCATGCTGTTCGCCTGGGACCGGATCGACTGGAAGATCGTCGCGCTGATCGGAGGTGGCAGCCTGATCGGCGGCGTGCTCGGCGCCCGGATCGGCAGGCGCCTGCCACCGCTGATCCTTCGAGCGATCATCCTGCTGATCGGAACGCTGGCGCTGGTCAAGATCATCTGGTTCGGCTGAGCTGAGCTACTCCGCCGAGAAGCGCGCGTCAACCTCGACGTGAATGATGATCTGCTCGGGGGACAGCGCGAGCGAGGCCCCAGCTCCCATGTCCGCCTGGGCCATCATCATCTTGGGCAGGGGTCCCGGCTCCTGCGGCAGGCTGCTGAGCATGCCCGGGTCAGACAGCTGCAGCGCGACGACCTTGCCACGGCGTACGGAGTTGGCATAGACCTGCGCCTTGGCGACGGCATCGTCGACAGCGGCCTTGCGGACCTCGGACTCGTAGGACCGACGGTTCTTGACCGTCACGTCCCATGAGATTCCGACGATCTCCACTCCGTCCTTGCCCGCCCAGAAGTCGAGGAAGCCACTGAGTCGTTCGAAGTCGATGAACTCGGCCGAGGCCTCGACCCGTGCGACGTGCACCATGTCCATCCGCTTGCCCTCGTGATCCCACGGGCGGTGGCTGAACACCCGAACCTGCCCGCTGGACCAGTTGGTGACGGCACCGAGGTCGACCAGCTCCTTGAGCTGGGTGGTCAGAGGATCCTGCACGGCGACGGCATCCGCGAACACCTTGGCCTTTTCGGGCCCTTCGATCGCTGCGGCCATCGAGACCGTCGCCCTCTCGGCGGGATGCGTCGACTCCGCGGAGCCGCGGACGGTGATCTCGAGCGTCATGAGGTCATGATGCCCCAACGGAACCGCCCGCGAATGCGACATCAGGGTTGTCACATCGCGGTTCTGCTGTTTTACTTGAGTTCAAATACTCTCGGTATGTGAACTGGAGGGCACGTGACGGACACCACGGTGCATGACGCGGCGATCATCGGCGCCGGTTTCGGCGGCATGGGAGCGGCCATCCAGCTCGGCCGTCTCGGGTTCACGGACGTGGTGATCCTCGAGCGCGAGGACGACCTCGGTGGCACGTGGCACGTCAACCGCTACCCCGGCCTCGCCGTCGACATCCCCTCCTCGACGTACTCCTACTCCTTCGAGCCCAACCCCTACTGGTCGCGCCTGTACGCGCCCGGCGACGAGCTCAAGCAGTACGCGTCCCACGTCGCCGACACGTACGACCTGCGCAGGCTCATGCGATTCAACTCAGTCGTCGAAGGCGCCGTGTGGGACGCTGACAACGCGCACTGGACCGTCAACGTGGCGGGTGGTGAACGGATCAACGCCCGCTACCTGTTGACCGCAACCGGCTTCCTGTCGCAGCCCAGGATGCCTGACATCCCCGGCATCGAGACCTTCGCCGGCAAGGTCATCCACACCACGAAGTGGGACGACTCGTACGACTTGAGGGGCAAGAAGGCCGCCGTCATCGGCACGGGCGCCACCGCCGTACAGCTGATCCCGAGGATCGCGCCGACACTCGCCGAGCTCACCGTCTATCAGCGCACCGCGATCTGGGTGACGCCGAAGTCCGACGCCAGGATCCCCCAGCGCATCCAGCGCATGTACGCGAAGGTGCCGTTCACCCAGCGAATCGCCCGTGGGTTCGGTTCGGGAGTGCTCGAGGTGCTCATGGTGACCGCCGTGCTGAAGTATCGGCGGTTCAAGATGTTCAACAAGCTCGCCGAGCGGGTCGCCAAGCGGCACATGGCCCGACAGATCAGCGATCCGGAGCTCCGCAAGAAGCTCACCCCGGACTACGACTTCGGTTGCAAGCGGCCGACCTTTTCCAACGACTACTTCGCGACCTTCACGCGCGAGAACGTCCACCTGGAGACGACGCCGATCGAGCGGGTCGAGGCTGACGGCATCGTCACCACCGACGGCAACAAGACTGAGATCGACACCTTGCTCCTCGCGACCGGCTTCAACCTCTGGGACGTCAACTTCCCCGCGATCGAGATCATCGGCCGCGACGGCCGCAACCTCGGCAAGTGGTGGCGCGACAACCGGTTCCAGGCCTACGAGGGGGTCGCCGTTCCCCACTTCCCCAACTTCCTGACGCTGGCCAGCCCCTACTCGTACAGCGGCTTGTCCTACTTCACGACGATCGAGTCGCAGATGAAGCACATGAAGCGACTGTTCGGCGAGGTCAGCAAGCGGGGCGCCTCGACCTTCGAGGTGACGCCCGAGGCCAACGCCGAGTTCCTCGACCGGATGACCGAACGCCTCGGGGACTCGGTGTTCACGCTCGGCGACTGCTCGACGGCCAGGAGCTACTACTTCAACCAGCACGGCGAGGCGGCGATCCTGCGACCGACGTCAACGATCAACGCGTTCCGCGAGGCGGGCCGCTTCCCGCTGGACGCCTACACCTACGCCTGACTCGCCCGCGAGGCCCAGCCTGTTCCTCCCCTGAGATGGTGCGACAACCCCGGGAAACATGAGGTTTCCCTCAGATAGGATCGAGGCGTGGTCACCCTCGCCGAACTCCAGGTCAGCTCACTCGGCGATTGCGCCATCGACTCCCCGCTCGCGAAGTACCTCGAGGGGCGTACGACGAACGAGTACTACGTCGGCGAGGACGATCGCATCCTGTACGACGACACCCTCGCGCTGATCGCGTCGCGCGATGTCCCCCTCGGACGACCTGCCGACGTTCGAGACCGGCGGTCCGCGCAACAAGATCTTCTTCGAGCCCGCCACGACCAAGGTGGGCATCGTGACCTGCGGCGGACTGTGCCCCGGCCTCAACGACGTCATTCGCGCGATCGTCCTCGAGCTCAACACGCACTACGGCGTACGCGACGTGATCGGCTTCCAGCACGGGTACGCAGGGCTGATCGCCGAGCACGGTCACGACGTCATGGCCCTGACACCCGAGTCCGTGGCGCGCATCAACGAGCGCGGCGGCACCATTCTCGGCACCTCACGCGGCGCCCAGGATCCCGTCGCGATCGTCGACCGGCTGGTCGACCTCGACGTCGACATCCTCATGGTCATCGGCGGCGACGGCTCGATGCGCGGCGCCCACAACATCGTCGTCGAGATCGAACGGCGTGGCCTGAGGATCGGGGTCGTCGGCGTACCCAAGACGATCGACAACGACATCCCGCACATCGGTCAGAGCTTCGGCTTCTCCACGGCGTTCGCCAAGGCCGCGGAGTCCATCAAGGCGGCGCGGGTCGAGGTCGAGGCCGCCGTCGGTGGCGTCGGCATCGTCAAGGTCATGGGTCGGCACGCCGGCTTCATCGCCTGTTACGCCGCACTGGCAAATCACGACGCCGACTTCGTGCTGATCCCCGAGGTCGACTTCTCGCTCGACGGCGACAACGGCCTGCTGGCCCTGCTCGAACGCCGGGTCGCTGACAAGGGCAGCGCGGTGATCGTGCTGGCCGAGGGCGCCGGACAGGGACTCATACCGGCCAGTGATCGCACGGATCCCAGTGGCAACGCCGTGCTCGGCGACATCGCGCGCTACCTGCGCGACCAGATCACCAAGCACTTTTTGAATGCGGCTAGCGCCAACGCCGGCCAACCGCTGACGATGCGTTACTTCAACCCCGGGTACGCGATCCGGTCGGTGCCGGCCGATGCGTCCGACTCGGTCTATTGCGCACGCCTGGCACAAACCGCAGTGCATGCGGCGATGGCGGGCCGGACGGACATGGTTGTGGGACGTCGGCGGCACAGATTCGTCAACGTGCCGATCCCGTTCGTCACCCAGGGGTCGCACAGCGTCTCACCCGATGGCGACCTGTGGCTCAGCGTCCTCGAGTCAACCGCTCAGCCGTTCTTGATGCGCTGAGGCCAAACGCGCCTCTGCGTGAGCTCGAGCCTTTAGGGTGGACGCCATGACTGAGTGGATCCTGATCATCGGTGGTGTCCTGCTCGGCCTCGTGCTGGCAACGCACGCCGCAGGCGTGGGATTCATCGCCAGCCGGGTGATCATCTCGGGTCGCAGGAAACTGAAGCAGTTCAGTCCGGAGCTAGGCAGCGACTAGTCTGACGGGCAGCGAGCTGAGCCCGCGGATCACGTTGTTGACGACGAAGGTCGGTTTGCCCGTGAGCTCGATGTACTTCACTCGTTCGACCAGCACTCGCAGCATCGCTTGAGTTTCCAGGCGGGCCAGACCCTGACCCGCGCAAGCATGTATCCCGTAGCCGTAGCCCAGCTGGGGCCCAGCCTTGCGAGCTATGTCGAGCCGCTCAGGCCCATCCCACTGACGATCGTCCCGGTTTGCCGACGCATACATCACCAGCACCCGCGAGCCCTTGGCAATTGGTCTCCCCGCGACTTCGGTGTCACGTGCCGTCAAGCGGCTGAAGGCACGGACCGGTGACTCAAGGCGCAATACTTCGTTGGCGGCGTTGGGGATGCGCGTCGGATCTGCCCTCAACGCTTCCCACTGTTCAGGGTTTTCGGCGAACAACCACACCGCGGAAGCGATCGCGCTGATCGTCGTGTCGAGTGAAGGCGCGAGATAGTCGATCATCAGAGCCGGGCACTCCGACGCATCGATGTGCTTGTCATCGACGGCTTTGAGCACGTCCGCGCCCATGCTGCCAGGCAGCACGAGCCGCTTGCGCGCCACCTTGCTGGCGAATCGCAGCATTCCGATTGCCGATGGCGCCGTCCGTGCCGAGATCCGGTTGATCGGCCCCAGCGCATCGAACGTCGCACCCGCCCAGCGCAGCAGGTTCTCGCGACCCTCCTCCGGCCAACCCACGAAATCCGGAACGACCGACAGCGGCAACACCTGCGCCAGATCCGCCACCGCGTCGACCTCGCCACGTGCAACTGCAGCATCCACCACTTCGGCAGCCAAGAGATCCACCCCGTCGTTCATGGGCTGCAGGGCGCGAGGTGTCAGGCGATGCGCCACCAGACGTCGGCGCTTGGCGTGCTCCTCGCCATCGCTGGTCAAGGTCGTGCCACGAGACAGGCGGTTCACGACCGGGTTCAGACCCACTCCGTGACCCGAGACAAAGGTCTCGTCGTCTGCCAGAGCGGCCTTGCACTCGGCGTACCGCGGCAGCGCGAAGGCCTTGATACCCGGCAGCCACACGACCGGGCCCAGGTCGCGCAGCGCCGAATAGTGTGGGTACGGGTCGAGGATCGCGTCACGCGAGTAGAGGTCTGGGGCATACGTGGGGATGACCGTCACGATGCGCTCCTCAACACTGTCGGCAGCCGACGGCGGACCGCGGCAGAGCTGCCACCGGTCGCTGCCACGACACGATCAGGACGCACCAGCACCGCGGAAGCGCCCAGTGCCTTGAACCACGACACCGACGCCTCTGTCGGTTCGGCGCACGTCGCGACCACGCCAAGCTCCCCGGCCAACGCGTGGTCCTCCTGGCCCACGGGTCCGAGGATGAGCAGGCCAGCTCGCGCCCCAAGCATCTCGTCGAAGAATTGCGGGACGAGGCTCCCGGCAGCCGAACCGGCTGACCGTCTCCGGACGAGCGCGCTGCGCCGCAGTCGAGGTGTCGCACTGCTGAGTACCAGCCGGCGCATGCCGGGGAGGTGGTGAATCCGCGGGAGGATGACTCGCCGCAATCCGGTGGCCATACGGCGACCACCCGTCATCGCACTGCCGATGAGAACGGCCTTCCTGATGAGTCCACGGACGTGCCGCTTGCGCTCGGCCTGGTAGGTGTCGAGCAAGGCGTCGGCGCGGCGCCCGTGGATCACGTCGGCCAGCTTCCAGGACAGGTTGAACGCGTCCCTGAGTCCGGCGCCCATACCCTGGCCGATGAACGGCGGCGTCAGGTGAGCGGCGTCGCCGAGGATGAACATCCTTCCCTTGCGCCACCGATCGGCGACCATGGCACGGAAGGTGTACTCGACGACCCGGATGATCTCGAGATCCTTGTCTGCAACGTCGCCCACCCAGGCGTCGAGCAGGCTCCTCAGCTCGGCCAGTGAGCCGAAGTCCGCAGGAGTCTCTCCCTCCTGCAGCTGAAACTCCCAGCGGAACCGATCGGGCCCGATGCGCATGTAGGTGCCGGCCCGGTGCGTGTCGCAGACTTGATGCACGCCGTCCCAGTCGTCGAACTGCACGGAGCACTTCAGGTCGATGACGAGCCAGCGTTGTTCGAAGCCGAGATCGCACGTACGACTCCCCATTGCCTCTCGCACGAGACTGTTGGCGCCATCGCACCCCAGCACGTAATCGGCGGTCAGCTCGATCGGATTGCCGCGGGAATCCTTGGCGTGCACGACGACGTGGGCTTCATCCTGCTCGAGCCCAAGGAGCTCGGTGCCAGACATCAGCTCCACCTCGGGGTACTTCTCCAGGTTGGTGCGCAGCAGCCGTTCGAGATCGGGCTGGTCGAACATGCTGGCCTGGGGGATCCCGTCTTCGGCGACTCCTCGGTCGAACTGGGCCAACACCTTCAGGTCGCGATCAACGAGGCGGAGTCCGCGGCCCGGCTGGCTCACCGAACGGAACTGCGTGGCGACTCCCAACGCGTCCAGGATGCGGTGAACCTCGTCGTCGAGGTGCACCGCTCGTGGCAGGGGGTAGATGTCCTGGTGCCGCTCGATGACGACCGAGTCGACGCCGTACTGGGCGAGCAGCGTCGCCGCCGCCACCCCCGTGGGGCCGGCGCCGATCACGACGACCGGCACGTGCTTCACCCCGCAGACTTCCTCACCGTGTTGTGCTGAACGCCGAGGTCGATGCCTCGAGACGGATCCGCGATGGTCGTGACGACCACGTCGCCGTCCTTCAACCAGCGGGGGTTGGAGGCCTGCTTCTTGAAGAACAGCTCCCACTTCTTCTTCGCCGGAAGCAATGCGCCAATCTTCTCGATGATCTTGGCGGGCGCTCTGAGCGCTGTGCCGCCGGGCGTCCCCGTGAGCACCAGGTCTCCGGCGTCAAGCACCTGGAAGCGGGCCAGCAGGTTGAGGGCCTTCACCGGGCCGACGAGCATGTCGGCCGCAGTCTCGTCCTGGCGCACCTCGCCGTTGACCGACAGGGTGAGACGCAAGTCGGCCATCGCGGCCAGGTCCGCCGAGTCGACCAGTGTCAGGAAGGGGCCGACAGGCGTGAAGGTCGGGTACGACTTCGCCTCGTAGAACTGCGTCCGTGTCAGCTGTACGTCGCGGGCGCTGACGTCGTTGGTGATGACGTACGCCGCGATGTAGTCGCCGAGGTTGTCGTCCGTGACCTCGTCACCGATCTCGAGGCGTCGGCCGAGCACTATGCCGAGCTCGACCTCGTAGTCGAGGAATCGAACATGGCGAGGACAGATGATGTCGGAGTCGGGGCCCGCGACCGAGCCCGAAGCCTTGCGGAAGAACGCCGCCGGGACATCGTCGGGAGGCAGGCCAGCCTCGAGCGCGTGCGACCGGTAGTTGGCCATCTGGGCAACAACGCGCGCCGGGGTGGTGACCGGTGAGAGCAGCTCGGCATCGGCGACCGACGGACCGACGGCGTTCGGAGCGGCTGCGGCTTCATCCACCGCTGACCGGTCAGCCAAGAGCTCGGCTGTGGTGACGGCGCTGGTCTTGATCGGAGTCAGCCGGCCGGCCTGCTCGACCCACCATCCATCGGACGTACGGGCAATGTTGACGCTCAATGACTCATCGCTTTCATCAGGCTGCGGAGCGCAGCGGGATCGATCTCGTTCTTCTCAAGAGCGAGGGCCTTGAGGACAGTCCTCACCATCGCCGGGCTCGGGCGGGTTCCCAGGAAGTCGCGGGTGACCGGCGGCCCCCATTGCGCCAGACCGCTGGCACTCATAGGTGCCCAGCCAGCCTCGACCGAGCAGTCGAACAGATCACCGTCGGCGAAGTGCTCGAACATCAGCCGGTCGGGATCACGCCAGTAGTCGAAGATCTGGCTGCCCTGGATGTGCCGACCGATGCCCCACACACGCTTGTAGCCCTTTTCGCCGAGGTACTTGCCGCCCATGGCGACGGTGTCGAGATCGGTGACCTGGTAGGCCGAGTGCACGTAGCCCGTGTGAGGGCCAAGGTGCATTGCCAGCGTGTGGTGGTCCGACGGGGTGTCGCCCAGGTCGCACCGCATGAACGCCATCGTTGGGCCACGGTCGCGCAGGTCGTCGAGGAACAGAAAGTCGCTCACGATCATGCCGAGGGTGTCGAGGTACCACTGGAGCGCTGACTTGAACCTCGTCGTCTCGAGCACCACATGACCCAGGCGCTGGACCTGCGCCGGCGCAAGGACCGGACGTTGCGTCGCGTTGTGACGGGGGTGGGTGACGCCGAAGTTGAGCTCGAGTGCTGCGCGCTCCGGGATGGCCGGCAACGTCGGCACGCCAGCGACGACACGGACTGGGATGCCGCTCGGATCGCGCATCTCGACGGCCCTTCCACCCGCATGGTCGATCACGGACTGACCGGTCTCGCGGGCGAGACGATCAAGGTCTGACACCGTCTGGGCCAGGAAGGTGGGGCCGTGGAAGTGTGAGGTCCTGCCCTTGCGGATCACCAGGCACGGTGCGGCCGACCAGGTGCCCCGCAGACGAAGGGCGTCTGGCGTACGGTCAACGACGTGGAATCCGAAGTCGACGGCGAACGCCTCGGCGCGGTCAAGGTCCGGCTTGACGAACTCGAGCCACGCCAGGTCGACGACCTTGATCACGGGGTCAGCAGAGCGGCCTGTGTGCTCCCTCCGCAGGGCCCCGAGCTCGCTGTGCAGTCCGGTGTGGACGTCCTCGACGGGTGCGTTGCCGTCCAGCTCGATCTCTGCCTTCATGAGGCACCCCTCTCGTCGTTTCTGATGAAAGTATCAGTTATGATGAATCTATAGTCAAACGCTGTGCTGCAGCCACCGTGCAGGAGTCCGTGAGGAGTGCCATGAGCGAGAGTCAAACCGCCAGTCGGCCGACCCGGCTCGACCGGCGCAAGGCGCGCACCCGGGGAGCGCTGCTCCAAGCGGCTCGCACGATCATCTCCGAGGGCCGCGCCTCGTCGGCGAGCATCCAGGACATCACCGACACGGCCGACATCGGCTTCGGCTCGTTCTACAACCACTTCGAGTCCAAGGATGAGCTGTTCCGCGCAGCGGCTCAGGAGGTGCTCGAGGAGTGGGGCGAGCTGATCGACGGAGTGACCGCCCCCATCGAAGATCCCCGCGAGGTGTTCGCCGTTTCGCTACGAGTCTCCGGCCGCCTGGCGTGGACGCACGACGAGATTGCCCGTGTCATCGTCAACCATGGGTTCAGCTTCGCTGACACCTCAAACGGTCTCGCACCCCGCGCGTTCCGAGACCTCAAGATCGCCAAGGACGCCGGAGCGATCGACATTGCCAGCGTCCCGCTGACGTTGGCCATGGTGGGTGGAGCAATCCTTGGCGTGCTGCGCATGCGCATCGAGCACCCCCACACCGTGACTCTGGAAGCCGCAGACGAAATGGCAAGACAGCTGATGTGCATGATCGGTGTCCCTGCCGAGGAGGCGCGCGAGCTCACGTCGCGTCCCCTACCAGCAGGTACCCCGGGCTGAGATCTCCGGTCGCAGGAAGCAGGTCAGACCATCTTGCGCACGACACCCAGTGGCGCGTGCTTCATGACCTTGCCGATCGGAGCCCACGGCCATCCTGGAACAGCGGCATCGACGACCTCGGCCTCGATCTTCTTCACCAGCGCCTTGCAACCGGTCTCGGTGTCGACCATCATCCGAGCTTCCTGCTGAACACCCTCGTTCATCTCTGAGGCGATGTAGCCGGGGAACAGCGTGGTGACCTTGATGTCGTGACCCTTGCGACCGATCAGGTCGGACCGGATGCCCTCGGCGATCATCGCTACCCCAGCCTTGGTCGCCGCGTACGTCGTCATCGACGAGGGCATGCCGCGCATCGCCGACATCGACGAGATGACCACCAGATGGCCGGCCTTGCGCTCGTAGAAGTGCTCCATCGCCGCCTCGCACTGAGCCAGTGCAGCAATGAAGTTGGTTTCGGCGGTCTGCTTGTTGGCGTAGAACTTGCCGGTGCCGATGCGGCCGCCCTTGCCGAGGCCGGCGTTGACGATGACCCGGTCAAGCCCGCCCAGCTCGGTGATGGCCTGCTTGAACACCGCGAACACCTGGTCGTGATCGTTGACGTCGAGCTCGTGCACCACGACCTCGATGTCGGGATTGGCCTCGAGCAGCTCGGTCCTGAGCGCCTCGAGCCGGTCGACACGGCGAGCCGTCAGCGCCAGGTGATGACCCTTCGCCGCCAGGATGCGAGCCATCCCTGCGCCAAGGCCAGAGCTGGCGCCGGTGATCAGTACGTTCTTGCGCATGTCAGTCCTTCTTCGCCATCTGGAACGAGGCCTTCTTCATCATCGAGTAGTAAACAGGCCGGGCAAACCGCTTGGCGGCGTAGGCAACCTTGCCGTCCCGGTCGGTCAGGATGATGTGGCGGCCCTTCTCGATCCCCTTGATCACCCTGGCGGCGATCGTGTCGGCCGACAGCTTGGCGTTTCCGATCAGCTTGGCGGCCGACGTGTTGGCCTGCTCGTCCTTGCCGCGCAGCGACTCGGTGAGGTTGGTCTTGAAGAACGTCGGGCAGATGACCGAGACGTTGACGCCGTACGGCTTGAGCTCGTGGAACAACGACTCGCTGATCGCGACGACTCCCGCCTTGACGGCGACGTACTCGGTCATCCGTGGCGGGTGGATCAGGCCGGCCGCCGAGGCGGTGTTGATGATGTGGCCGGTGCCCTGCGCCTTCATCATCGGGGTGAATGCGCGGCAGCCGCGGGCAACGCCGAGCAGGTTGATGTCGACGATCCACTGCCACTGATCCATCTCGGACAGCTCGATCCGGCCACCGGCGGCGACCCCGGCGTTGTTGAACAGGTAGTCGAGGCCATCCCACTGCTCAGTGACCCAGTCACGGGCCTTGGCCCAGTCGACGTCGTGGGTCACGTCGAGGGTCAGGTATGAGACACCGTCCACGCCGCGCAGCGGCTCCGGGACCTCGTCATGCACGTCCGTGGCGAGCACGCGTGCGCCGCGCTCGACGAGCTGGTGGACGAGGGCGAGGCCGAGACCGGAGGCTGCGCCGGTGATCAGGACACGCGAATCTGGAGCGATCTTCATGCCCAGATACTAGCGGTATCTCAAATTAGCGGAACGTGACCATGTCGCGGGGCAGGTGGCCGTGCTCGTTGAACGTCAGCAGCCGCGGTCCGGACTGGCCGACGATGATCGTGGTGACGCTGGCGTTGATGACGACGTCGTTGACCCGCTGGAACAACGTGGCACCACCGGTCAGCAGGTGCGAGGCGACAAGGGCAATCGGGCCACCGGAGGTGAACACCGCCACCGATCGGCCCGAGCCCGCGTCGGCCACCACGCGATCGAAGGCCTTCATGACCCGGGCCACGAACTGCTCGTAGGTCTCTCCGGCCCCTTCGCCTCCGGCAATCCAGCCGTCGAGCGCGAGGTTGAGCATCGCCTGGAACGTCTTGGGATCGGCATCCATCGACGCCGGATCATGCGCACGTGCGATCGCGAGGTGGTCGAACTCGTCCCAACCCTCGTCGATCTCATAGCCCTCGCCCTGCCCGCAGGCATCGATCGCGGAGATCGCGGTCTGCGCGTGCCGCCTCATGGCGCCCGCGACGGCTGTCGTCGGCGACCAGTCCGAGGCCTCCCATGACACGCCCAGCGCGGTCGACTGCTGCTGCCCCAGCTCGGACAGCTGGTCGTAGTCGGCGCTACCCCACGACGCCTGACCGTGGCGGATCAGGTGGACAGTTCCCATGCGCGGAGCCTATCGACGCCGACCGGACAGCACTGTGGGCGCGTCCCGGTGAAGGACGCGCCCACAGTGTTGTTACTCCCCTACCGGGAGATGGTGACCGTCAGCTGGAGGTTGTGTTGACGGTGATCTTGGCAATGCCGACCAGCAGGTCCTCGGTGACAGCGTCCGTTCCGAACGTGTCGTTGAGCAGGCCTGCAGCCACCGGCGAGATGAAGACCTTGGTGCCCTCGAGGATGGCGGTGTCGCCCTCGCTCTGGAGCGGCTTCAGCGTGGTGCCGTTGAGGGTCAGGACGTAGGCGTTCGCGGCGGCGAGCTTGCCGTCGACGGACACATCGCCGTAGACGCGTGAGACGCCCGGGTCGACGTTCAGGTTCGTGATCTCGACGAGCTTTCCACCGGCTTCGAGCGAGAAGCCCGAACCTTCGTGCTGGATCTGGCCGATGACGTACGGCGAGACCGTGCCGGGCTTGAAGTAGGTCACGTTGCCGCCCGTGATCGGGAAGACGAGTGAACCGTCGGTGAGCTCGGCGTCGCCGACAACTCCGGGGGTGACCTTCAGCGAGGCCAGTGCGTCGGCGAAGCCCTGGTCGAGGAGAACGGCGGTGTTTTCGCCGGTCAGTCCGTCGATCGAAGCCAGTGCCTTGGGGGCCGACGCGCTCGAGGAGCCGCCGTCACTGTCCGACGTGGACGAGCAGGCTGCGAGCGGCAGTGCCGCCGCAGCGGCCAGCGCGATGCCGGCGATGAACTTGCGGTTCTTGGTGCGCATGATGTGCTCTCATTCGTTTGGGTGGGTCATTGTGTTGACACCGGTGTTTCGCCACAGGTCAGGGTGCGGATTGGTCACCCTTTCGTCGAATGGTCCTAAACGGCTGCAATCGCAGCGAAAGAAAAGTTTGAATTGGCGTGGGCGCGCAACGCTCTGCCCCAGGTGCCATGCTCGTGGCATGACCGAGAATGACCGTCCCGACATCGCCGTCATCGGTGGCTCGGGCTTCTACACGTTCCTCGACGATCCTCGTGAGGTCGAGGTCGAGACGCCGTACGGCAGTCCGTCAGCGTCCATCGCCATCGGCACGGTGGGTGATCGTACGGTCGCGTTCCTGCCACGTCACGGCAAGAACCACCAGTTCCCGGCGCACCAGGTCAACTACCGCGCCAACATGTGGGCGCTCCGCAGTCTTGGTGTACGCCAGGTGTTGGCGCCGTGCGCTGTCGGCGGACTGCAGGTCGAGCACGGACCCGGCACCTTTGTCGTCCCCGATCAGCTGGTCGACCGGACGACGGCGCGCGTACAGACGTACTTCGACGAGGGCGCATGCCACGTCTCCTTTGCCGACCCGTACTGCTCGCGACTGCGCGGACATCTGCTGAAAGGACTCGACGGGCACGACCCGGTAGATGGCGGGACTCTCGTCGTGATCGAGGGACCGCGCTTCTCCACTCGCGCCGAGTCGCGTTGGTATGCCGCACAGGGCTGGGCGGTGATCGGCATGACCAGCCACCCCGAGGCGATCCTGGCTCGGGAGATGACCCTCTGCTACTCGACCGTCTGCCTCGTCACCGACCACGACGCCGGGGTCGACGAGGCATCGGCGGTCAGCGTTGACGCGGTCTTCGAGGTGTTCGCCGCGCACACCGACACCCTCAAGTCGGTGCTGAGCGACGTCATCGCCGAGCTCGGCACCGAGCGCGACTGCTCGTGCTCGCATGCCGTCGACGGCATGCCGCTGCCGATCGATCTGCCGTGAAGGTCCTCCTCACCGGCTCCGCCGGATTCATCGGCACGCACATTGCCGAGCAGCTGCAGACGACCGGACACGATGTCGTCAGGGTCGACGGCTTCCTGCCCATGGCCCATGGCGACAACCCTGACGTGCTCACGGGAACGGAACGGCTCGACATACGACATGACGATCTCGACGCGCTGCTCGTCGGCGTCGACGTGGTCTGCCACCAAGCGGCGATGGTCGGCAACGGCGTCGATGCCCAGGACCTTCCGGGATACGCCGAGCACAACGACGCCGGCACGGCACGGGTGCTGGCGGCAATGGCGCGCACCGGGGTCAAGGATCTCGTCCTCGCATCGTCGATGGTCGTGTACGGCGACGGTCGCTACACCTGCCCGGTCGACGGTGACGTGCCGCCGGCCCTCCGACGTGAGGAAGATCTGCAGGAGGGACGCTTCGATCCGCGTTGTCCGTCGTGCGGAGGCGACATCACCTGGCGCGAGATCGCCGAGGACACCCCCTTCCTGCCGCGTACGAGCTATGCCGCGTCGAAGGTCGCGCAGGAGCACTACGCCTCGGCTTGGTGCACGCTCGAAGCCGCCAGGGCGATCGCGCTGCGCTATCACAACGTCTACGGGCCGGGCATGCCCGCGGACACCCCGTATGCCGGCGTCGCGGCGATCTTCCGCTCGGCGATCGCCAGGGGAGAGGCCCCCAAGGTGTTCGAGGACGGCGCGCAGGTGCGTGACTTCGTCCACGTCGCGGACGTGGCGCGCGCCAATGTGCTGGCGATCGAACAGGTCGCCGCCCATCGCCGGGGACTGTCGGCGTACAACATCGCATCGGGCCATCCGTTCACGATCGGCGAGATGGCCAGGACCCTGGCGTCGGCAGCGGATGCCCCGGAGCCGACGCTGACGGGCGACTACCGGCAGTTCGACGTCCGCCATGTCGTCGCATCGCCCAAGGCTGCTGCGCTGGGTCTCGGCTTCGTCGCCGAGATCAAGCCCGAGGACGGTCTGGCGAGGCTGGCAACTGATCCCTTGCGCGAACGCTGATCACCAACGAGTCAGCAGCAGCAGCTCGGCCGCGAGCCCGAGTGCGACCTGTGTCAGCAGCACCGGGCGATGCCAGCGCTCGGGCAGCAGCATCGGCAGCGCAACGATCCAGATCGTGAACGGCAGGAAGATCCGCTCCGTCTCGGCCTTGCTCATGCCCGAAAGGGTGGCCACGCCGATCGTCAGCAGCGCAGCAGCAGCGAGCTGGGCGGCCACATTCGTACGCAGTGCGCGCCAGGCCGCCGGGAAGGCGGCCCAGACGGCAAGGCCGGAGGTGAACGTCCAGGCCCCCAAGTTGCCCCACACCCAGTAGGAGTAGTGCCGGACCGAGGCGTAGCCGGCGTAGTAGCGCTCGCGCAGCACCGGATAGGCCTCCCACCACGCGTAGCCGCCGATCGTGAAGAGCGCAGCGACCACCGCGGCCCCGCCGAGTGCCCAGGGCAGCGGCCGCCAGGACCTGGCGATCAGCAGCACCGCAACGGCCAGGATCCCGAGCAGCACGAGCCCATAGGAGAGGTAGACGCAGCAGCCGAGCAGCAGACCGGCACCGATGGCGGCTGGAACCGAGTCCTTCTTGGCGGCGATCGCGAGCAGGGCGAGCCCCCAGGCGGCGACGGCGGTGAACACCGCGTCACCGTTGACACCCATCCACACCGCGCTCGGTGCCAGCGCGATCCATGGCAGCGCCGAGCGCGCGAGTGTCTCGGTGCCCAAGGTCCGCAGGGCGATGAGCACTGCGACGATCGCGGTGCTGGCGATCGTGACGCAGACGACGCCGATCCAGTACGGATCGGTGATGCCGAGGCGGTCGAGCGCGACGAAGTAGAGCAGCGCGCCCGGAGGGTGGCCCGCCACGTGCACGTTCCAGTTGTCCGCCGAGTCGAGCGGGATGCGGCTGATGAACTCGTGCAGCATCGTGCTGATCGATCCGACGTGCTGGGCGTCGTACACGTACTCCTGCTTGCGTTCGAACGTCGAGGCGAGGCCTTCTGCCCCGGCCGCGGCGAGCACCATGATCCAGAGCCAGGTGCTGGCGAACGCGGTGAGCAACACGCGCGTCCATGACAGCTTGGTGGCGAGTCGGGGCAGAACCGACCAGAGCCCGAGCCCGAGCAAGACGGCCGGGACGGCTCTGAGCCCGAAGCCGGGGTCCCAGGTCGCGTGCAACGGGGCGAACTCGACGTCGATGTCGGTGTACAGCCACAACGGCACCAGCATCGCCGCAGCGACCACCACCGCACCCGCGCCGGCAGACAGCATTGCGGCGCGGCCCGATGTCTGGTTCACGACCTGAGCCTAAGCGCAGATTCGCAGCGGTCGCGACCAAGCCAACATGCCCGTAGCGTCGAATCATGGGTATGACGGTGTGCGATGTGGTGATCCCGTGCAGGGATGAGGCGCTCGCACTGCCGACCGTACTGGCAACCATCCCTGCGGGCTGGCGCGTCATCGTCGTCGACAACGGATCGACCGACGACACCGCAGAGGTGGCTCGTGCGCTCGGCGCGACCGTGGTCAGCGAGAGCCGTCCCGGCTACGGTGCCGCGGTTCACGCAGGCATGATGGCCGCCGATGCCGAGTACGTCGCGGTGATCGATGGCGATGCCTCGATGCGCCTGCTCGACCTGGTGCCGATGCTTGACCTCGTACGCGACGGCGGCGTGTCGATGGCGATCGGCCGACGCCGACCAGTTGGTCGTGGCGTGTGGCCGTGGCATGCCCGAGTTGGCACCAAGCTGCTGGCGGGGATGATCCGCCGCCGTAGCCAGCTCCCGATCCACGATCTGGCCCCGATGCGTGTGTGCCGGCGCGCTGATCTCCTGGCCCTCGACGTCGAGGATCGACGTTTCGGCTATCCGCTCGAGCTGATGCTCAAAGCGGCCAAGGCCGGCTGGACCGTCGCCGAGATGGACGTCGCGTACGACCGCCGGGCGGCTGGTACGAAGTCCAAGGTCTCCGGCTCCGTCACCGGCACCGCACGCGTGATCCGCGACTTCGCCGGAGTGCTTCGATGACCAGCCCGACGCTCCTCATCGTGGCCAAGGCGCCGGTGCCGGGCATGGCCAAGACGCGTATCGCCGAGACGATCGGCGATGCTGCCGCCGCAGAGCTCGCCGCCGCTGCACTGCTCGACACGCTCGACGCTGCAGCGGCGGTCGGATGGCCGCTCGTGGTGGCGATGACCGGCGACCTGACCCAGGCGGCCAGGTTCGACGAGATCACGGCTGCGCTGATCGCGCCCACCGTCATCGAGCAAAGGGGTGACGGACTGGCCGAGCGGCTCGCGCACGCGCACGCCGATGCCGACGACGGGCACGGCGTCGTGCAAATCGGGATGGACACCCCGCAGGTCACCGTCCGGGACTTCCTCGATGCAGGCCGGTTCGTCGAGGCCGGCCACCGCACGATAGGTCTGGCCGACGACGGCGGATGGTGGCTGCTCGGACTACCGCAGGGCGCCGAGGCCGCGGCCCTGGCCGACGTACCCATGTCCGATCCGGACACCGGCTCCCTGACCGAGAAGGCACTCGGCGGCGATCTCGAGCACGTCTCCGTCCGCCGCGACATGGACACCTGGGAGGACGCCGTGGCCATCGCCACGGGACTCCCGATCTCACGCCTGGCGGCAGCCGTACAGGCCGTCGGATGACAACCTTCGACTCGGTGAGCGCATTCGACGCCGTGTTCGCCGGCCGTACCGGTCACTTCGTCGACCAGGTCGGACGAGCCGAGGAGCTCGAGGTCGGGCTGTGGAGCTCGGCTCCCGACTGGGTCGACCGAGCACTGTTCATCGATCCGTGTGACAAGGCCACGATCGACGTCGGCTGCGGTCCGGGGCGACTGGTCGCGGAGATCTCGGCACGCAAGGTGCCCGCCATGGGCATCGACGTCTCGTCCGAGGCGGTGAAGCAAACCCGGATCCGCGGTGCGCTGGCGATGCGCCGGGACGTGTTCGGCTCGGTGCCGGGTGAAGGGCGTTGGTCGTTTGCCCTGCTGGCCGACGGCAACCTCGGCATCGGCGGCGACCCCGTCCGACTGCTGAACCGGCTCAGCCACGTGCTCGCACCGGGTGGCTCGGTCATCGCCGAGGTCGCCGACCATGGTGTCGGCCTGGTCCGCGACCGGCGCCGACTGCGTGTCGACGGGCGACTCTCGGCGCACTTCGAGTGGGCCGTCGTCGGTCTCGATGCGATCGAGGACGTCGCGGCACAGGCCGGTATGCGCGTGGTCAGCTCGCAGAGCGTGGGCGGACGCCACACGGCGACGATGGTCCGACCATGAGCGGGCGATCCATTGGCACAGCGCTCATGCGGTTGCGCCCGTATCGTTGCTCATCAGAGGACGTGACCGCATGAGACTCCCCACCGTCGAGGACATCGAGAGCCGCCTTCCCAAGCCCGATGACTTCACCAGCAGGGCGCGCGGCACGGAGCTGACGGCTCGTGTCGGCACGGCACTCGGGATCGCCTTCGGCATCTGCTTTCTGACGGGTCTGTGGAGTCACTACCAGTACGCAGCGCCGGGCTGGCTGCCGATCGGCCCCAACCCGACACAGCTCTACCGCTACACGCAGGGGCTGCACATCATCAGCGGCATGGCCGCTATCCCCCTGCTGCTGGTCAAGCTGTGGTCGGTCTATCCGCGACTGTTCATCCTCCCGCCCAAGACCGTGAGCCGCGCCCTCGTGGTGGACCTGCTGGAGAAGGCATCGATCGGCGTCCTCGTCTCGGCAAGCGTGTTCCAGCTCACGACCGGCGCCCTCAACATCGCGCAGTGGTACCCGTGGGAGTTCAGCTTCCGCCGTACGCACGAGGCGGTGGCGTGGATCCTCATCGGCGCCCTGCTCGTGCACATCGCGGTCAAGCTGCCGGTCATCCGCGACGCACTCGGCGCTCCCCTCGATCCACCGTCCGATGAGCCGATGGACCCGACCGACGACGACCAGCACGCACCAACTCGCCGCTCCGTACTGCTCGGCGCGAGCGCTGCGTCGGGTCTTGCCGTGCTGCTCACCGCTGGTCAGACCGTGCCGTTCCTCCGCAAGATCTCGGTGTTCGGCGTACGCGATGGCGAAGGCCCTCAGGGCCTTCCGGTCAACCGCACGGCAAGGGCAGCGGGCGCTGCCAAGAGTGCCGCCGATCCAAGCTTCAAGCTCGAGGTGGTCTTCGATGGCGCGGCCATGACGTTCACCCGGGCGGAGCTCGCGGCACTGCCTCAGCGCACACACCGCCTGCCCATCGCGTGCGTCGAGGGCTGGAGCCGCAATGCCGTGTGGACCGGGGTGTCGATCCGCGATCTCGTCGAGCTGGCCGGCGGCGACCCGGACTCTGCGGTCAAGGTCAGGTCGATGCAGACGATCGGTGCGTTCCGTACGTCAGAGCTGCCAGCCGATTTCGTCCGCGACCACCGCACCCTGCTCGCCCTCGAGCTCAATGGCGAGGTCCTGTCGCTCGACCACGGCTATCCCTGCCGCATCATCGCGCCCAACAGGCCCGGTGTGCTGCAGACCAAGTGGGTACGTCAGCTGGAGATCCGCGCATGAGGGAGATCCGCGTCGCGCTGCTTGGCCTCGGAGTCGCCGGTGGCCTCTGGGGCTTGTGGCTCATGCACGACTTCACGACATCGCAGCTGCTCTCGGTAGCCACGTTCCTGGTCGGCGGCGTGATCCTTCACGACGCCATCATCGCGCCCGTCACTGTCGGGGTCGGCGTTGCCGCTGCTCGCCTCCTGCCGGGACATTTCCGTGCGGCTGCCGGCATCGGCTTCCTCCTCTGGGGCACCCTTACGCTCGCCTTCTTCAACGTGCTGTCGGGTCAGGGCGGCAAGCCGGACAACGACACGGTGCTCAACCGCCCGTACGCGGTGAGCTGGCTCGTCATGACGGCCGTGCTGGCCGCGGCGGTCGTGGTCGCCGCGGTTCGACGACGTCGTGCAGCCACCGCTCCCGCGTCCCTTGAAAATATCCACGATCCTGACTCGTGAGTAACCGAAAGTGGCTTCTACTCTGACGAGATGAACACTGCTGAGGGAGTCACGTTCGCGTCGGAGAGCACCTCGTCGGCAGCGCGCGCGATCATGGGAGACGCGTTGCGCAAGGCCGACCCGGTCGGGGCTCGCGGAGTCGAGAACGAGACCAACTGGCGACGCAACTATGTGGACCACTTCCGCCGGGCGCTCGAGGCGGGCATCGGTGAGGCCCCTGCGGCACACTCGATCGCGGTCGAAGGTTTGCGCAGCGCCCGCGAGCAGATGCGGGTCGGTGATTCGCTGCTCGACGACGCCATCACCAACACCGCACTGACCCAGGTGTTCCACACCAGGACGGTCGAGGGTGGTGGTGACGTCGAGACGGAGCTGACGTTGCCCTATCGCGGCGAGCGCCTGCGCGGGAAGGCGCTGCTGGACCAGCTCGACACGTGGGTCACGCAGGGCGTCATCACACAGTCCTGCAACGAGGCAGTCCGGACCGTTCTGGACAACCCTGAGTGGATGCGCCTCGAGGGCGACACGATGGTCGTCCTCGGAGCCGGCGCCGAGATGGGTCCCTACCGGGCCCTCATGCGGTGGGGTGCAACGTGTGTCGCGCTCGACCTGCCGCGTACCGACGTCCAGTCACGCATCAGCGAGTACGCCGCCGAGTCCGCCGGCCGACTCCACGTACCTGCCCGGATCGTCACCAACGGTGACGCCGATGTGGGTGCCGACCTGATCACTGAGCTGCCTGCCGTCGCCGAGTGGCTCGACCACATCGACGGACGGCTGGTGCTCGGCAACTACTGCTACGCCGACGGCGGCACTCACGTGCGCGTCACGATGGCAGCCGATGCCCTGGCTACCCATCTCATCGAGAGCCGTCCCGACACCGCCCTGGCCTTCCTTGCGACGCCCACCGACGTCTTCGCCGTGCCAGCCCGCGAGGTCGAGATGGCAAATGCGGCGTATGACGCCCGTACCGTTTCGAAGATCCTTCGCACCCCGCTGCGGGTGGCCAGCCGGGGCCGCCTGCTGCAACGCAACTATCCGCCGGGCGCCGACCCCGGCATCAACGACGCGCTGGTACCGCAGCAAGGGCCCAACTATGCGCTCGCCAAGCGGCTGCAGCGATGGCGTGCCACGACGGCCCGCCACGGGGGCACGACCGTGTCGATGAACGTCGCACCCGCGACGCGTACGCGATCGGTCGTCAAGAACAAGGCACTGGCGGCGGCGTACGCGGGAGCGCACCGTTTTGGCGTCGAGGTCTTCGACCCGGCGACCAGCAACACCTTGATGGCAGCGCTGCTGGTGCACGATCTCCGCGCGGGGGTCGAGCCGAAGGCCGAGCCCTGGCAGGACGAGGCCGACAACGCAGCCCACGGCGGGTTGTGGACCTCGGCCTATCATCCGCGCAGCGCCCTGGGGCTCGCCGCGGTTCTCGGCGTCGGCGCCCTCAGGGGCTAGTCGACGAACGTGGCGGCGTCGGTGAACGCGGCGCGCCGCGACATGAAGCTCGCCGACGGGTGCTCGTGATCGGCGTACCCGAACGCGATGGCGCACACCACCTTGCGGGTCTCGGGCAGGTCGAACCACTCACGCAGGAATGGTGAACGCATCGCCAGCGCCGCCTGAGCGCACGTGCCGATGCCCAGCGCCTCCGCGGCGAGCAGAAATGAATCGACATAGAGGCCGCAGTCGATCGCACCGTAGACGCCCAGGTCGGCCTCGGTCGTGATGATCGCGGCATGTGGTGCACCGAAGAACTCGTAGTTGCGCAACATTTCTCGACCCGACGCCTCGCGATCGCCGCGCTCCACGCCGACGGCTTCGTACAGCTGCCAGCCGACGTCCTTGCGGCGTTCGTCGTAGACACCGCTGTAGGCGACGGGGAAGTCGAAGTCGGTGCCGAAGCCCTCGGGCGACTCGAGCAGGGCCTCCCGGAGCTTCGTCGTCGCCGCTCCCGAGGTGATGACGACCTGCCACGGCTGGGTGTTGCACCACGACGCCGTACGTTGCGCGGCGCCGAGCAGACGCTCGATGACGTCGCGCGGCACCTGCTCGTCGGTGAACCCGCGGCAGCTGCGACGGGTGGCGAGCAGCCGCTCAAGAGTTTCGAAGTCAGACATCACGCCCCCGTGAATGCTGCCGGCCGCTTCTCGAGGAACGCCGACCCGCCCTCCACGGCGTCCGCCGTCGAGAACAGTGCGACCTGGCCCTCGAGCTCGGCATCGAGGGCCGCGTCGAGGCGTGGCAGCGTGTTGGCGGTGATGACCTTCTTCATCGCCGACAGTGCCCGGGTCGGACCGTTGCCGAGCCTGTCGATGAGCATCGCGAGCTCGGCGTCATAGGCCTCGTCGTCGAGCGACTTGTAGATCAGCCCCATCTCGGCGGCCTGGTCGGCGGGCAGCTTCTCGCCGAGCATCGCCATCCGGTTGGCCCGCGCCCGTCCGACGGACGCGGCGACCAGCTCGGTCGCTCCGCCGTCTGGCATGAGGCCGATGTTGACGAAGGCGAGCAGGAAGTAGCCCGAGCTCTTGGCCAACGTGATGTCGGCGGCGATCGCGATCGAGCAACCAACTCCAGCTGCGATGCCGTTGACGGCGCTGATGACCGGCAACGGCGACCGGGTCATGGCCCGTACGAGTCGGTTGGCGCCATCGAGCGTCGCCGCTCCGTCGAAACCGGGACCCAGCGCTGCGCCTGAGCTGAACGCCCGACCGTTGCCGGTGATCACGACGAGGCGCGCGTCTGCCGCGGCATCCTCGATCGCCGCAGCGGCCGAGTTGAGCATGTCAGCGGTCAGGGCGTTGAGCCGCTCGGGCTCGTTCCAGGTGATCGTCAGGACGCCGTCACTGGTGTCGATCAGCACGGATTCGGTCACTGTTGCCTCCATTGGCCGAGCAGGGTCTGCAGCACGGCGATGAGCGCGATGGGCTGGTCGAGCATGATGTGGTGGCCGGCGTCCGGGATCAGTGTCACGGGCACGTGACCGCCAAGCCGTTCCGTGACCAGATCGGTGATGTCAGTGGTGGCCATACCGCGCTCGCCGCGGATCAACGCGACCTCGCAGTCGATGGCAGCAAGCTCCTCGGGCTCCATCCGAGAGCTGAGGAAGATGCGAGGGTCGAACTTCCAGGTCCAGCCCTCGTCGACCTGGACGATCGAGCCCGCGGCGATGTGGTCCTTGACGTACGACAGCGTCGACGTGTCCTCGGGCAACGTTCGGAACCTGCTGAGGATCGTCTCGCGGTCGGGATAGATCTTGGTGCCGGGTATGTCACCGTGACCGCCCTCGGCGATCCATGCCTTGGCCTCGGCCGACAGCTCCCGCACGGGTGAGTCGATGGCCGCAACGCCGCGCAGCGACATCCCGTAGTCACGCCCGGCGGTCAACGCGACGAATCCGCCCATGCTGTGGCCGAACACGATCGGCGCATCGTCGGACTCGGCCGCCGCTACCGCATGCACCTCCGTCGCCCAGGTGGCCAGCGAGTACTTCTCGCGCCGATCGCTGTCACCGTGGCCCGACAGGTCGATGGAGATGACGCGATGGTCTGCCGACAGGAAAGGAGCAGTCGTGTCCCACCAGCCGGCATGGGCCGCACCGCCGTGCACCAGGACGACCGGCGAGTTGCCGCTCTTGCCCCAGGCGCGATAGGTGATGCGTACGCCGTCGTGGTCGATCTCGCGGCTCTCGTACGGCTGGTCCAACGCATGGGTGAACCAATCTGGATGTTGCGAGGTCATCTGCGGCCTTTCTCACTTACCGTCAGTATTGACTGTAAGTGATGCCGACGGCAAGATCGACGGCATGTCGGGTTCCCCGAGCGTTCTGGTGGTCGGCGGTGGAGCGATGGGCTCAAGCGTGGCTCGCGAGCTCGCCGAACGCGGCCACCCCGTCACCGTGCTCGAGCAGTTCAGTGCGGGTCACCACCGCGGCAGCTCGCACGGCAGCTCCCGCATCGTCCGGCTCGCATACGACGACCCCTTCTACGTACGCCTCGCGCTCGACGCTCGCCCGCTGTGGGACGAGCTCCAGCTCCTCACGTCGGAGCCGGTGTTCCAGCAGTGCGGTTCGGTCGACCATGGTGCCCGCGCCGAGCTCGAACCGTTCGCCGAGGCGTTGCAGATGGCCGGAGTCTCGTACGAATGGCTGACCCCCGACGAGGCGTCGCTCCGCTGGCCCGGCCTGCGATTCGACGAGACGGTGCTCTTCCAGGGCGATGGGGGGGTCGCGCACCCCGACAATGCCCTCTCGGCCATCCGACGACTCGCCACGTCCGCAGGCGCAGAGTGGCTCGATGGCATCCGCGTCGAGTCGATCGAGGAGACGGATCGAGGCGTCACCGTGGCGGCGGGCGAGCGAACGTTCGAAGCGGACCAGGTCGTCGTCGCGGCCGGGGTCTGGTCCGATGCACTCCTCGGACTGCCGGCCGAGATGGCCACCCAGGTGCAGCCGGCGCATTTTGTGCCGCTCGACCCGTCGTACGCGTGGCCGACCTTCATCCATCGTCGTGCCGGAGTCGTGCCCGAGGCGTACGGGCTCCCTTCGCCCGACGGCATCAAGGTGGGGTTCCACGGTGGCGGCAAGGTGGTGGACCCCGACGATCGCGACTTCGGCCCGGTCGCCGCCGAGACCGACGAGCTGCGAGCGTACGTCTCCGAGTGGGTCCCGGGCGTCGACCCTGATTCGCTGGACGCAACCACCTGCCTCTACGGCGCGCTCGCCGAGGACGACTTCGTGATCGATCGCGACGGTGCCGTCACCGTCGCAGCCGGCTTCTCGGGCCACGGCTTCAAGTTCGTGCCGCTCGTCGGGCGCCTCGTCGCCGATCTCGTCATCGGCGCCTCCACGCCCCATCCACGGTTTACCCGCTCCACCCACACCCCAACGACCTAAGGTGTCCACCATGTCCCTTGCAGGCAAGACGATCATCATGTCCGGCGGAAGCCGAGGAATCGGCGAGGCAATCGCCGTACGCGCGGCCAAGGACGGCGCCAACGTCGCACTCCTCGCCAAGACCACCGAGCCCCACCCCAAGCTGCCCGGCACGATCTACACCGCAGCAGAGGCGATCGAGGCGGCCGGAGGCAAGGCGCTGCCGCTCGTCGGCGACATACGTGATGACGACTTCGTCACCGAGGCCGTTGCCAAGACGGCCGAGCAGTTCGGTGGCATCGACGTCGTCGTCAACAACGCCAGCGCGATCGACCTGTCGAAGACCGAAGACGTCTCGATGAAGAAGTACGACCTCATGAACGACATCAATGCACGCGGGTCGTTCCTGCTCGCGAAGCTGTCGATCGACTGGCTCAAGCAGTCCGACAACCCCCACATCCTGACCCTGTCACCGCCCATCAGCCTCGACCCCAAGTGGTTCACGCAGCACACGGCGTACACGATGGCGAAGTACGGCATGAGTCTGGTGACGCTCGGCTTGAGTGTCGAGCTGGCCGAGTACGGAATCGCCGCCAACTCGCTCTGGCCCCGTACGGCGATCGACACCGCCGCGGTGCGCAACGTCGTCGGAGCCGAGCTCGTGGGGCACTCGCGTACGCCCGCGATCATGGCTGACGCTGCGTACGAGATCCTCGTCAAGCCGAGCCGCGAGTACACCGGCAAGTTCCTGATCGACGACGACGTCCTCGAGGACGCCGGCGTCACGGACTTCTCGATCTATCTCAATGGTGGCACCGAAGAGCAGCTCGCCCTCGACTTCTGGGTCGAGCCCAAGGGCCCGCATGATCCGACCCTGCGGATGCACTGACTCCCCTCGTAGTTGACGAGTTGGTTAATTAACCTGTACGTTAAGCGTCATGGCAACTGATCAGCTCAGCAAGGTCTTCTCGGCGCTCGCCGATCCGACCCGACGCGACATCCTGGCCCGGCTCGGAGACGGTGACGCCACCGTCACCGAGCTCGCCGAACCGTTCACGATCAGCCTCCCGGCGATCTCGCGGCACCTCAAGGTGCTCGAAGGCGCCGGCTTGATCGCCCGCGACCGGCAAGCACAGTGGCGGACCAGCAGCCTGCGGGCCGAGCCGCTGAAGGAGGCGACGACGTGGATGGAACACCTCAGCCACCTGTGGGACGAGCGCTTCGACCGCCTTGACGCCCATCTGGCATCCATGAAGCAGGCACCACCCACCAGACCCGCTGACGAGGAAGAGGGCATCGATGACTGACGGCACGTACGAGGTCACCATCTCGCGCTACTTCGACGCGCCGCCAGAGCTCGTCTATCGAGCGTTCACCGATCCCGAGCAGCTCTCGCAGTGGTTCGGGCCGCTGATGTTCACGGTCCCGCTGGACACCGTCTCGGTCGACGCAAGGGTCGGTGGCCACTGGCGCATGACGATGGTCGGCAAGGACGATCCGGAGTGGCGGTCCCCCGTCGACACGACGTTCACGGAGGTCGTCGAGAACCGGCTGCTTGTCGGCTACGAGATCTCCAACGGATTTCCCGGTATGGCCGACGGCACCCGCATGACGTTGTCGATCGAGCTCATCCCCGAGGGCGAGGGCACCCGGCTCGAGCTCACCCAAGGACCGCTGCCGGAGGAGATGCAGGAGAACGCCACGGTCGGCTGGACACAGTCGCTCTACAAGCTCGACGCACTGCTTGCAACACCCGCGCACCTGCGCAGCAGCACCGCCAACCAGGACTCCACCAACGAAGGGCAGACATCATGACCACCGTCACTCCATTCCTCTGGTTCAACGACAACGCCGGCGAGGCCATCGAGCGCTACCAGAAGGTGTTTCCCGACACCGAGGTCCTCCAGGAGCAGCACATGCCCGACGGCAAGCTGTTCATCGCGACGATCAAGATCAAGGGACAGGAGCTCGTGCTGATGAACGGCGGCCCGTCCCACAAGCTGACGGAGGCGTTCTCGCTCTCGGTCGGCGTAGAGACCCAGCAGGAGGTCGACGAGATCTCCGATGCGCTGATCGACGGCGGCGGAGTCCAGGGCAACTGCGGCTGGCTCGTCGACGCCTTCGGACTCTCCTGGCAGGTCGTCCCGTCGCTGCTCGGCAGGCTCCTGGGTGACCCCGATCGCGAGAAGGCGGAGCGCGCCCAGGCTGCCATGATGCAGATGATGCGGCTGGACCTCCGAGGCCTGCAGGACGCCTTCGACGGCAAGGCGTAGATCACAGCGTTTCAGGTCGCGGGTCGGGCACATCTCCCCAACAGTGGAGGGATGAGCCCGACCCGCAGTCTTGTCACCGGAGCCACCGGTTACGTCGGTGGCCGACTCGTGCCCGAGCTCGTGCGCGCCGGCCATGACGTCCGTGTCATGGTGCGCGACCCGCGCAAGGCGCAGGCCCACGCCTGGTCCGGCGATGTCGAGGTCGTCCAGGGCGATGCCGCCGAGCCCGCACAGGTCAGGGCGGCGATGGAGGGTGTCGACGTCCTCTACTACCTGCTGCACTCGATCGGCACCGGGGACGACTTCGGCAGCACCGAGCGCCACATGGCGGAGACGTTCGCGGAGGAGGCGAAGCGTGCCGGTGTCAGCCGCATCGTCTACCTCGGCGGGATGATCCCCGAGGGCGAAGAGCTGTCTCCTCACCTCAGGTCTCGCAAGGAGGTGGGTGACGTCCTGCTGGCGTCGGGTGTGCCGACCGCCGTGCTCCAGGCCGGCGTCATCATCGGCTCGGGCTCGGCATCGTTTGAGATGCTGCGCTATCTGACCGAACGACTCCCCGTCATGGTCACGCCGAAATGGGTGCACACGCGCATCCAGCCGATCGCCGTACGGGACGTGCTCCGCTACCTCGTCGGATGTGCCGAGCTGTCGGACGACGTCAACCGGCGCTTCGACATCGGCGGCCCGGAAGTCCTGACGTACTTCGACATGATGCAGCGGTACGCAGCCGTGGCCGGTCTGCCCAAGCGGCGAGTCCTGCCCGTGCCGGTGCTGTCGCCGAGCCTGTCCAGCCACTGGGTGGGCCTGATCACCCCCGTGCCCGCGGGCCTGGCGCGGCCACTCGTCGAGTCGCTGCGCAACGAGGTCGTCGCCGCGGAGAACGACATCACCGGGTACGTCACCGAGCCGCCCGAGGGTCTGATCGGCTTCGACCACTCGGTCGAGCTGGCACTGACCAAGATCCAGGACCTCGACGTTCCCACGTCCTGGTCGTCGGCGGCGACGGCCGGGGCACCCTCGGAAGGGCTGCCGACCGACCCCGACTGGGCCGGCGGCTCGCTCTACAAGGACGAGCGGACCCGTGAGGTGGACGCCAGCCCGGAGCACCTGTGGCAGGTGATCGAGGGAATCGGCGGCAAGAACGGGTGGTACTCGTGGTCGCTCGCCTGGTGGGTCCGCGGTGTGCTCGACCGCATGGTCGGCGGTCCGGGTCTGCGCCGCGGACGACGTAACCCCAAGGACTTCGTGGTGGGTGATGCGCTCGACTTCTGGCGCGTCGAGGAGACCGACAATCACTCGTTCGTACGCCTGCGCGCCGAGATGAAGCTGCCCGGTCTGGCGTGGCTGGAGATGCAGGTCGGCTCGGTCGACGGCGGTATGACAACGTTCCACCACCGCGCCCTGTTTCACCCGCGCGGCCTGTTTGGCCACCTCTACTGGTGGTCGATCTATCCGTTCCACGGGATCATCTTCGGCTCGATGCAGAAGAACATCGCCAAGGCGGCCGAGGCTCTCGAGTCGCCCTGACTAGTCGGCTATGACTGAGTCGACCGGCGTACCCACGACGACGGTGCGGGTCACGGTGCACAGCCGATCGTGCGACTGCGCGACCGACCGGGGCAGGATCTCGCGTGCCCGATCTCCGTCCGCACCGGCGGGGAAGGTCACGTCGAACGTCACCTGGATGTTGGTCAGCCGGTTGCCGAGCTCGTCTCGGATCTTGTCGGCGCTTACGGAGACATCGAACGACTCCGGGTCGACCCGCTTGCCGACCAGGTAGTCGACGTCGATGGCACTGCACCCAGCGATCGCCACGAGCAACAGCTCGACCGGGGTGAAGTCGGCGTCATTGCCCTCTCCGATGTCGAGCGTCTTGCCGCGTACGTTGGTCGCCCGGAACCTAGCCTTGCCGAGACGGATCAGCTCAACGGAACGTTCGGTGTCAGAGGTCATGAGCTGACGCTAGCGCGTGGATGACGGAACCTTCGCGTGATGACGACCGCGCGGGACCACCATCGGCGTACCGCTCACCGGGTCGGCCACGACTTCGCAGTCAAGCCCGTAGACCTCGGTGATGACTTCTGCCGTCACGACATCTGCCGGCGCACCCTCGGCGATGATCGCGCCTTCCTTCATCGCGATGATGCGATCGGCGTAGCGGCAGGCGAGGTTCAGGTCGTGCAGGACGATGACGATCGTCTTGCCGCCGAACCGGTTGAGGTCGGTCAGCAGATCGAGGAGCTCAACCTGATGGTTGATGTCGAGGAAGGTCGTCGGCTCGTCGAGCAGCAACAGGTCGGTGTCCTGGGCGAGTGCCATGGCCACCCACACCCGCTGTCGCTGTCCGCCCGAGAGCTCGGAGATGTAGCGGCCAGCCAGGTCGGCCGTTCCGGTCGCCTCCAGGGCTTGGCATACCGCCAGGTCATCGGCCGTGGTCCACTTCCTGAACCATCCCTGGTGCGGATATCGCCCTCGTCCCACCAGGTCGCTCACCGTGATGCCGTCGGGTGCGACGGGCGACTGCGGGAGCAGGCCGAGCACCTTGGCGACGTCGACGCTGCGCAGGTCGTGGATCGACGTGCCATTGAGGAGGACCTCACCGCCGCGCGGCTTGAGCAGCCGCGCGAGTCCTCGCAGGAGAGTGGACTTGCCACAGGCATTGGCGCCGACGATCACCGTGATGGCGCCTGCGACGATGTCGACGTCCAGGTCGCTGACGATGTCCTTCTCTGCGTATCCAAGCGACAGCCTGCTGCCGCGGAGCTCGTGACTGGTCATCCGCCACGTCCTTCCCTGTTGACGGTGACGAGCAGCCAGATCAGGTATGGCGCTCCGATCAGTCCTGTGACGACGCCGGTCGGCAGGTCGACGGGCAGCACCTGGTGCGAGATGAGGTCGGCGCCCAACGTGATGATCGCGCCGGTGCATCCAGCCGCCATGATGCCTCCGGCGGCCCGACCGACCAGTCGCTGCGCGATCGGTCCCGCGATCAGTGCGACGAACATGATCGGCCCGGCGACGGCGACGGCGAATCCCACCAGCATGATCGAGGCGCCCAGGAGTCCCAGCCTGTTGAGCTCCACCCGCGCGCCCAGGGCTTTGGCGGTGTCGTCTCCCAGCTCCAGCGCCCGTAGCGACCGCTCCAGCCCGACGATGACCGGCAGGAGCACTGCCAGCCCGACCACCAGCGTGCGAAGCTCACCGGACCCGGCTTGACCCACGGTGCCGACAAGCCAGGTCATGGCCTCTCGCGCCTCGTGGATGCTGGCGTGGGAGACGATGTAGCCGATCAGCGACAGCATCAGCTGTGAGATGCCGATGCCGATGAGGATGAAGCGGTAGCCCGTGATCCCGTCGCGCCAGGCGAGCAGATAGATCAGAAGGGCGCTCAGCAGGGCTCCGACCAGTGCAGAACCAGAGATGACGGTGCTCGATGCATCGAACAGCACGATGGAAGAGACGGCGAAGAGGCTCGCTCCGGACGAGATGCCGACGAAGTCCGGCGATGCCAGGGGATTGCCGAGCACCCGCTGGAACAGCTGTCCCGAGATGCCCAGCGCCACGCCGACCGCAAGTCCCGCGATCGCTGTGGGGAGCCTCAGGTCGCGAACGATGAAATCGACGGATGGGTCGTCCTTCAGGTGCAGCACCGAAGCGAGCACGTCGGGGGCCGAGACGGCATAGCTGCCGACCATCATGGTCAGCACGAACAGGACGAGGGCGATCATCGCGAGCAAGGACGTGACGGCGTACGCGCGGCGGTTGCGGAGCACGCGCGTGGACCGGATGCGATGCGGGGGATCGAGAAGATCCGTCATCACAGCTCCGCGAGGTTGCGATAGCGGACGAGGGCGACGAATGCCGGAGCGCCCAGCACGCCGAGGACGACGCCGACCTGGAGCTCTCCGGGCGACACGATGACGCGGCCGATGATGTCAGCGACCAGCAGCACGATGGGGGTGAGCACCATCGAGTAGGGCAGGATCCACCGGTAGTCGGGCCCGCACAGCATGCGGGCGACGTGTGGCACGACCAGGCCGACGAACACGATCGGCCCGCACGCGGCGGTGGCAGCCCCGCAGAGGAGGGCCACGACGACGAACATCACGACCCGGCTCAGTCGGACTCGCTGGCCCAGTGCCTCGGCAAGATCGTCACCCATCGCGAGACCGTTGAGCGCACGGCCCGTGCCGAGCGCCAGGACGATGCCGACCGCGATGAACGGGGCGGTCTGGGCGAAGACCGAGAAGTAGCGGCCGGCCAGCGAGCCGACCTGCCAGAACCGCAGCTCGTTGAGCGCGTCGATGTTGGTCATGATGATCGCCGAGGTGACGGACGTCAGCACCGCGGTCACGGCGGCGCCGGCCAGGGCGAGCTTGACCGGGGTCGCGCCCTCGCGCCCGAACGACGCGATCGCGTAGACGATGACCGTGGCGAAGCCGGCACCGGCGAACGCGAACCAGACGTACGCGCCGATGCTCTGCGTGCCGAGGACCATGATCGCGAAGACGACGAACGCCGCAGCGCCGGCGTTGACGCCCATGATGCCCGGATCGGCGAGTGGGTTGCGGGTGACGCCCTGCAGGATCGCGCCACTGAGCCCGAGCGCAGCACCGGCGAGGATGCCGATCAGCGTGCGTGGCACGCGGAGCTCGCGGATGACCGTCTCGGAGGCGGAGCCGGGATCGAAGTCGAGGAATGCCTTGACGATCGTCCCCGGTCCGACACCACGCGCGCCCAAGGTGATGCTGAAGAAGCAGACCCCGGCGAGAAGGCCCACAAGGATCGCCAGACCGACGGCACGGCGACTGAGCTGGGCCATGGACCTACCTTCGGTGGAGCGATGTAGGTAACCCTAACTTAGGATGACCTATCCCCGCTCTCCGACTACGTCACACTCACCGATGGGCGGTGGACGTGAAGTTGTGCGTCGCCGCGTCGACGATGTCGGCGGGCGAGGCTTTCAACGCTCCTTCGATCCATGTCGTCACCAGCTCGGCCAAGCCCCCGATGAACATCGTCGCAGCGAGCCGGCCCTCGGCCTCGCTCCAGGCTCGTGGGCCGTAGAGCTCCCGCGCCTCGCGCGCAGCGAGCTCGGCGAACTGGCGCAGCATCTGCGCGCGCGGGGCTCGTACGGCCTCGACACTCGCCGACTCGACGATGGCGACCCGCCCCTTGCGCGGATCGTCCGTGAGGATCTGGACGAACGCGCCAATCGCCGCACGAACCCGCTCGGTCGGACCGCCTGCGGTCGACTCGAGCGCGTCGACGGTGCGTTCGGCGATCTCCTCGGCGACGCGCTGCACGACTGCGATCTGTGCGTCGGCGAGACCCGAGAAGCTCTCATAGAAGTAGCGCTCGGTGAGCCCCGCCTCGGCGCAGACTCGGGTCATCGTGACCGGCGGCCCACCTTCGCGGCCCCAGACCTCGAGGGTCGCGTCAAGCAGCCTGAGCCGACGGCCTGCTCGGCGGTCGGTCGCGCTGACCCCGCCGTACACACCGTGCTTCACCGCCATGCCTACATATTGACAGAGCGCTCTGTCTGAATCAAGATGGCGACATGCCGATCACCAGCGCACTCGTCTCTCCACCACGTCGACGCGGTGTTCCGTACGTCGGGAGGACGCTGGCGTACATCCGCGATCCGCTGAAGATGATGCGCGAGCACCACGACGCCTACGGTCCCGTCTCCGACATGGATTTCATCGGCAAGCGCTGGACGGTGCTCCTCGGGCCCGATGCCTGCGAGGTCGCCCTGCGAAATGCCGACAAGGCCTACTCGAGCGGAGAGGGCTGGGGCTATCTGGTCGGCCCGTTCTTCGATCGTGGACTGATGTTGCTCGACTTCGAGGAGCACCACCGCCACCGCCGCATCATGCAGTCGGCCTTCACGCGCGAACACCTCCAGCGATACACCGAGGCCCTTCAACCGGCAGTCGTCTCGGGCCTCGAGCGGTGGCAGCCCGGCGACAACTTCCTCGCCTATCCGGCGCTCAAGGAGCTGACCCTCGAGCTCGCCACCGAAGTCTTCATGGGCGGCGCCGAGCTCGCCTCGCCCGATGAGCTGGCGCGGGTCAACCGGGCCTTCATCGACTGCGTGCAGTCGGCCACCGCCATGGTCCGGGCCAATGTGCCCGGAACCCGCTGGGGCAAGGCCATCCGCGGTCGCGCTCTGCTCGAGGAGTTCCTGCGCCGGCAGCTGCCTGACAAGCGCGCCAATCCCGGCACCGACCTGTTCTCGGTGCTGTGCCAGGTGACCACCGACGACGGAGAGCGATTCTCCGACGACGACATCGTCAACCACATGATCTTCCTGCTGATGGCCGCGCACGACACCACCACGATCACGGTCTCCGGGATGATGCAGCGTCTCGGCCAGCACCCCGAGTGGCAGGAACGGTGCCGCGCCGAGGTCATGGCCCTGCCGGAGCACCCCACGCTCGCAGAGCTCGACGGACTCACCTCGCTCGACCTGGTCATGAAGGAGTGCCTGAGACTCGTTCCACCCGTACCGGTGCTCGCCCGCAAGACGGTCAAGGAGACCGAGGTCATGGGCCACCGCATCCCCGCCGGCCGACTGGTCGCGGTGATGATGCACCTCTCACACCACATGGAGGAGCTCTGGCCCGATCCGGAGACGTTCGATCCCGAGCGGTTCTCCGAGGACCGGCGCGAGGACAAGGTGCATCGCAACGCGTGGGAGCCGTTCGGCGGTGGAGTGCACAAGTGCCTCGGCATGTTCTTCGCCGGCGCGGAGGTCAAGACCGTGATGCACCACCTGCTCCGCCGCTACTCCTGGACCGTCGATCCCGACTACGAAGCCCCGCTGAACTACCACTCACTGCCGTTCCCCAAGGATGGCCAGCCGGTACGGCTGACGGAGCTGCCAGCGAGTCGTACGCTGACCTCATGAGCGAGAGTCTCGGCAGACGACTTGCCACGGCGATCGCGGCCCGCGACCACGCCGCGCTCCGCGCGCTGCTCGCACCGGAGGTGAGCTTCAAGGGTCTGACGCCCGGACGTGTTTGGGAGTCCGACGATGCCGAGGGTGCGATCGAAGTCATCCTGGGCCATTGGTTCGAGCCGCACGACCAGATCGACGAGATCGTGGCTCTCGAGGACGGAGACCCGGTCGCGGACACCGAGCGGATCACCTACCGCTTCACCTTGACGACGCCGGACGGCCCACACACTGCCGAGCAGCAGGTCTATTACCGCACCGAGGCTGGCCAGATCACCTACGCCCGGGTGCTGTGCTCGGGCTTTCGACCTGTCTGAATTCAGCAGGTTCTGGCCGAAAAGCAGTGTCGGTGCTGGCACCTAGATTTGGGGTATGGCCACAGCATCGACTCCCACGATCGAGACCCTTTCCGGTCTCGTCCGGGAGCGGGCCAGGGCCGAGGCGCGAGAGGTTTCCGAGATGCTTCGATTCCGCGAGTCCGAGGTGGAGCGCACCGAGCACGTGGAGCCGGAGATGCGTCGACGGGTCGAGCGAGCCGCCGTTCCCATGGCCATCGGCGAAGCCACCGGGCTGAGTGAAGGGCAGGTGCAGCTTCGGCTGTCGGCCGCCCAGACCGTGCGCAGTCGCACACCGCTGGCGTGGGCGGCCTTCAACGAAGGACGGCTCGACTTCGCGCGGGTGCGCGACATCGCGAGTGCGATCGACCAGCTCCACCGCCCCGAGTCAGTCGAGCGCCTCGACAAGCGCGTGGTCGGCTTCGCCGTCGACCACACTGCGGCCGAGCTGCGGGTGTGGCTGCGCCGCTTCGTGCAACGCGTCGAGGAGGACCTGACGGTCGAGAGAGCCGACGCCGAGCGAGCCAATCGTTACGTCTCTGTCCGGCACGGCGACGACGGCATGGGTTGGCTGAGCGCCTACCTGCCGTCCCATCAGCTGGCCGCGATCGAGAGCCGCCTCACCCGAGCCGCGCGCAAGCCCGCGCCTGATGACGACCGCACCGTCTCGCAGCGCGAGGCCGACGTGCTCGTCTCCTGGTGCACCAGCTCGGAGGCGACAAACGTCCTCCTCGACGCGCACGTCGCGGTGACGATCGACGCCGACGTGCTGGCCGGCGCGGTCGACGGCTTCGCCGAGTCGACCGACGGCCGCTGGGCGGTGCCAGCCTCGTGGATCACCGACATCGCACTCACCGGCACCACCTTCTGGCATCGCATGGTGCTCGACCCGGTGACCGATGACGTGCTGTCGCATGAGTATGTCGGCCGCTTCTCACCCGATGTGCTCGACGTGGCTCTCAGATTTCGCGACGGGGTCTGCCAGGCACCGGGATGCATGGTGCCGGCCGAGCGCTGCGACATCGACCACCGCGAGCCCTGGCCGCTCGGACCCACCAGCGCAACCAACCTCGGACCCCTCTGCCGAAGGCACCACATCTTCAAGGGGCACGGAGTGCTCCACTGGTCGACCGGTCCCCCGCCCCAACCGCCACCCCTGGTGCTCGAGATCTACCGCGATCCGGTGCACATGGGGCTGGCTGCCTGAGCACACAGAACGACCCGCGACGCTGGGTCGCGGGTCGTTCCTGTGGTCAGCTCAGGTCAGGCAAACTTCTCGCCGTTCTTCGCCTTGTCGAGCAGCAGTGCCGGAGGCTCGAACCGCTCGCCGTACTTCGCGGCCAGCTCCTGCGCACGCTCGGTGAACGCCTCGATGCCGATGCGTCCGTCGGGCGCCTCGTAGCCGTTGATGTACTGCAGCGCGCCACCCAGCTGCGGCGGGAAGCCGATGCCGAAGATCGAGCCGATGTTGGCGTCCGCAACGGTACGGAGCACTCCTTCTTCGAGGCAGCGAACCGTGTCGAGCGACATCACGAACACGAGACGGTCCTTGAGGTCCTGGAAGTCAGGCTGCTCAGCGGCGACCGGGAACTCTTCGGCCAGGCCCGACCACAGACCCGTCCGCTTGCCGTTCTCGTCGTACTCGAAGAAGCCCTTGCCGACGAGCTTGCTCGAACGACCGAGCTCGATCATCCGGTCGACGACGTCGTCGGACGGGGTGGCAGGCCACGTACCGCCCTCGGCCGCAACTGCCTCCTGCGAGGCGACGCGGATCTTCTTCATCAGCTCGAGGTTGAGCTCGTCACTGAGCTGCAGCGGTCCCGTCGGGTAGCCCGACTGGGTCGCGGCACGGTCGATCGACACGGGGCTGATGCCCTCGGTCAGCATGCCGAGGCCCTCGTTGATGAACTGACCGATCACCCGGCTGGTGAAGAACCCTCGGCTGTCGTTGACGACGATCGGCGTCTTCTTGATCGCCTGGACGTAGTCGAGCGCGTGCGCGATCGTCTTGTCGTTGGTCTTGGCGCCGGCGATGATCTCGACCAGCGGCATCTTGTCGACCGGCGAGAAGAAGTGGATTCCGATGAAGTCCTCGGGCCGCTTCACACCTTCGGCGAGTCCGGTGATCGGCAGCGTCGACGTGTTGGATCCAAGGAGAGCATCAGGGTTGACAATCGGCTCGAGCTCGGCGAACACCGAGTGCTTGAGCTCGACCGACTCGAAGACCGCCTCGACGACGATGTCGCAGCCCTCGAGATCGGCGTAGTCCGCGGTCGGCTTGATCAGCGAGAGGAAAGCGTCCTTCTTCTCCTGCGTGATGCGGCCCTTGGCGAGCTGCTTGTCGAGAAGCTTCTCGCTGTACGACTTGCCCTTCTCGGCGGCTTCGAGGCTGACGTCCTTGAGGACGACCTCCATGCCGGCCTTGGCGGAGACGTACGCGATGCCCGCGCCCATCATGCCGGCGCCGAGCACGGCAACCTTGGTGAACTTCTTCTTCTCGACGCCATCGGGGCGTGAACCGCCCGCGTTGATCGCGTTCAGGTCGAAGAAGAACGCCTGCGTCATGTTCTTGAACTGCTGACCGACGACGAGCTCGACGAGGTAGCGCGACTCGATGCGGCTGGCGGTGTCGAAGTCAACCGAGGCGCCCTCGATCGCAGCGCTCAAGATGTTTTTCGGCGCACGGTAGTCAGCACCCTTGACCTGCTTGCGCAGGTTGGCCGGGAAGGCCGGGAGGTTGGCGGCGAAAGCCGGGGTCTTGGGCGTTCCGCCGGGCATCTTGTAGCCCTTGCGGTCCCACGGCTGCACTGAGGCGTCCTCGTTGTCGGCGTTGGCCTCGATCCAGGCCTTGGCAGCGGGGATGAGGTCGTCCTGCGTGGCGACGACCTCGTCGATGAGGCCGGTCTCCTTGGCCTGTGACGGCTTGAAACGCGTGCCCTGCAGGAGCACCTTGAGCAGCGCGTCGGCGATGCCGAGCATGCGAACCGTACGAGTCACGCCACCGCCACCGGGGAGGAGGCCGAGGCTCGACTCGGGGAGTCCGATGTCGTAGCGTCCGTCAGCCGCGATGCGGTGATGGCAAGCGAGAGCGATCTCGAGTCCGCCTCCGAGGGCGGCACCGTTGATCGCGGCGACGACGGGCTTGCCGATCGTCTCCAGCTTGCGGAGCGTGGCCTTGATGCTCTCGACGTTCTCGAAGATGTCTTCGGCATCCTCGGGCTTCGCCTGGGTCATGAGCTTGAGGTCGCCGCCGGCGAAGAAGGTCTTCTTGGCCGACGAGACGATGACACCCTTGATGGCGTCAGGCTTGGCGGCGATGTCCTCGGCGAGGCGGTCGACGGCCTTCGCCATGCCCTCGCGGTAGGCGGGGGTCATCGTGTTGGCGCTCTGGTTGGGGTCGTCGAGGATCAGGTTGGCGATGCCATCGGCGAGCTCATAGCGGACTGCGTCAGTTGTGCTGGTCATGTGGAGTTCCTTAGATTCGTTCGACGACGGTCGCGATGCCCATGCCGCCACCGACGCAGAGCGTGGCAAGGCCGTAGCGCTGGTCGCGACGCTCGAGCTCGTCGATGAGGGTGCCGAGGATCATTGCGCCGGTCGCACCCAGGGGGTGGCCCATCGCGATCGCGCCACCGTTGACATTGGTCTTCTCGTGCGGGAAGTCGAGGTCCTTCATCAGGCGCATCGCGACAGCAGCGAACGCCTCGTTGATCTCGAGCAGGTCGATGTCGGCGACCGTCAGGCCGGCCTTGTCGAGTGCCTTGCGGCAGGCGGGAGCCGGTCCGGTCAACATGATCGTCGGGTCGGCGCCGGAGACGGCGGCCGACACGATGCGCGCCCGCGGCGTCAGTCCGTGCCGCTTGCCCGCAGCCTCGCTGCCGATCGCGACGAGGGCAGCCCCGTCGACGATGCCCGACGAGTTGCCGGCGTGGTGGACGTGGTTGATGCGCTCGACGTCGTGGTACTGCTCGAGCGCGACGGCGTCGAAGCCGCCCATCTCGCCGATTCCCGCGAAGGAGGCCGGCAGACCGGCGAGGCTCTCGACGGTGGTGCCCTCGCGTACGAACTCGTCGTGATCAAGGATCGTCAGACCGTTCTCGTCCTTGACCGGGATGACCGACTTGGAGAAGTAGCCGTTGGCGATCGCCTTGGCGGCGCGGGCCTGTGACTCGGCGGCGAAGGTGTCGACGTCGGTACGGCTGTAGCCCTCGATCGTGGCGATCAGGTCAGCGCCGATGCCCTGGGGAACGAAGGAGGTGTCGAACGCCGTACGGGGATCCATCGCCCAGGCACCACCGTCAGAACCCATGGGTACGCGGCTCATCGACTCGACGCCACCGGCGAAGATCAGATCTTCCCAGCCGGAGCGGATGCGGCCTGCGGCCTGGTTGACGGCTTCGAGGCCGGAGGCGCAGAACCGGTTGAGCTGGACGCCGGCGACGGTGTCGGGCAGACCCGCAGCGAGCGCCGCGGTCTTGGCGATGTCGCCACCTTGGTCGGCGACGGGCGACACGACGCCGAGCACGACGTCGTCGACGCCATTCGGGTCGAGCGTGGGGTTGCGCTTCTGGATCTCGTCGATCAGGCCCGTGATCAGGGTGATCGGCTTGACCTCGTGGAGTGATCCGGTCTTCTTGCCGCGGCCCCGGGGGGTGCGGATGGCGTCGTAGACGAATGCCTCAGTCATGAATGTGTCCTTGAGAGAAAGGTGATCCGCGTCGAAGGGAGAGGCGTACGAACGATTGTGACACCATCACTGTCATTGTCCAACCGCCGGCCCGAGTGAGGATCGTCACGACGCCTTGTGTCGCCCGACCTGCCTCTGCCGGGTGCTCGCCACCAATGCTGTTCCGGCGACGAGGAAGACGAGACCGAGGACGCCAATGCCCTCGCCTGGTCCGCCGGTGTCGGGGAGCAGGTCGGTGGCACCCGCCCCGGATCCTGGGTCAGAGCCACCGGGTGTGGTGGGGCCCGGCGGAGTCGCGGCGTCCTCGATCGCGAAGTCGACCGCGTCGAAGTCTGCGCCCCCCTTCGGGATGACGATCTCCTGTGATGGGTCGTCACTCGTCGTCCCTGCCGGCGGGGTCAACGCGACGGTGTACGTGCCCGGGTCAAGGTTGCCGAGGGCGTACTTTCCCCCCGGGTCGGTCGTCAGCTCCTCGGAGAAGGCGCTGGGCCCGGTGATCGTGATCGTGGCACCCGGGACCGGTGCTCCGTCCTTGGTCACGGTGCCCGCGATCGAGCCGACGCCCGCTGCGCCATCAAGCACGAAGTCCTGATTGGTCACCGGATCGGTGTCCGCGGGATCGATGGTCACCGTTCGCGAGCCTGGCGACGGTGCCGTGTACCCGGGTGGCGCTGTGGCTGTCACGGTGTAGGTGGCGGCCGGGTTGGTGTCGAAGAGGTAGAAGCCGTCGCTGTCGGTGGTCGTCGTGCGCGGCGGATTTGTGCCGTCATCGATGGTGACCGTCACGCCTGCGACGGGCTTGTCGTGATCGTCCTTGACCGTGCCGGAAATCGGCACCGGGACGATCTCGCGGATCATGAAGTCGGCGGTGTCGTCACCCGCTGTGAGGTTGATCGACCGGCGGCTCGGGCCGTCAACGATGCAACCGTCGGGCAGGTCCCCGATCTCGACCTCGTAGCCATCGCTCGCTGCGACACCCGTGAACTTGTACGAACCGTCCGCCGCCGCAGGGGTGGTCGCGACAACCGCGCCTCCTGCGTCGATGAGCCGTACTTGGGTCCCGGTCGGTACGCAGGTGCCGCTCGCGTTGATCGTGCCGCCGACGTCCTGCTTCTTGACCGCGAACCACGTCTGGTAGATCGGGAATCCTGAGCGCTGCGTGAAGGTGAAGGTCAGGGTTCGCAGGGAGACCGACGGCTTGAACCAGCCCGATGCCCCGATCGTGTCGGCGGCGGTGGTGTTGCCATTGAGCGTTGAGGTCGACGGATCCCAGATCGGCAGGTCGAACGGAGCCACAACTCCTGAGCAGCCGCTTGGCTTCGGTGAGGCGTCGCACATGTTGAACACGGCCTGGAAACCGAGCTCAGCCGAGCTCGCCGCAGTTCCGTCAGCCTTGGTCGCCGAGATGGTGACCTTGTCGGCGTCGATGTCTCCGAGGACGAACCCCCAGCCTTGGGGTGTTGCACGCTCAAAGGTGTAACGCGTGATCGATGGCGACTGCGCGTTGTCGGCCTTGGGACGCAGATTCAGGTAGGGCTTGTCCTTGCTGGAGCCGTACTCGCTGCCAGGCGGGGTGGACGCACCGAACCACATCGACGCGCCCGACTGCGGGCCTACTCCGCCCGACCGTGAGGTCGACCTGACATCTGCCTGCGGGAACCCCGTCGCCGGAAGCTGCATCGTCGTCCTGTACGCAGTCGATGAACCAGACATGGGATCGTCGAAGGTGCCGACGCCGGTCGTGGTCGCAGCCAGGCCTGGTCCGGCAACACCGGCGACGATCAGCAAAGAAGTGAGGAAGAGGGCTGTGCGGCGCATCGGGATCCATCCGTCGGAGCAAAGTCCACACGAGGATAACTCGGAGGATTGCAATACTGTCGTGGGCATGAACCCCGCACCCGTCGAGACGTTGAGTGTTGAGCAGCTCGCCGATCGCGTGGGCATGACGGTGCGCACGGTTCGCTTCTATGCCGGCCGCGGACTGATCCCTCCGCCGCGTCGCGAAGGTCGCAACGGCTACTACGGCCCGGACCACCTCGCCAGGCTCGAGCTCGTGCGCGAGCTGCAGGCCCACGGCTTCACCCTGTCGGCGATCGAGGGTTACCTCGAGAACATTCCCGGTGACGCGACTCCGGAGCAGGTGGCGTTGCATCGCACGTTGCTGGCGCCGTGGATGCCCGACCTGCCCGAGACCGTCACCCGCCCCGAGCTGCTCAAGCGGACGGGACGAGAGCTGTCCGACGACGACCTCGAGCTGCTCGTCGCGCTCGGCGTGATCGAGCCGACGCCGGTCGACGACGTCTTCCAGGTCGCACCCGCCCACCTCGCCGTCGGTGTGCAGTTCCTCGACGTGGGGCTGCCGACGGAGGCTGCCCTGGCCTCTCGACGGATCATCACCGAGCACGGCCAGGCCATGGCAGCCGAGCTCACCGAGCTGTTCCGTACGACCGTCTGGCCGCACCTGAAGTCGTCGGGGCAGCCACCCGAGGCGATCACCACGATGATCGAGCGCTTCAAGCCGCTGACCATCCAGGCGCTCGTGACGGCGTACGAGACCGCCGTCGACGAGGCCAAGCGCGAGACGATCCGCAGAAGGTCCTAGCGCGAAGCGCGTCGCGTACTGCGTGGACCCAGGGCCATCAGTGCGCTGAGCGCCTCAGCGGCGGCTCCCATCCCACCCAGGTGAGACTCGCCATCGATCGTTGAAAAGGTCGCGTTCGGCAAGCGCTCGGAGCAATGGACTCCGTGACGGTGGGGAATGATGTGGTCAGCGTCGCCATGCCACCATCGCACCGGCGCAGCGACTTCGGTCAGCTCGAAGCCCCAGTGTCTGTTGAACAACACAATGTCGGCCAGTGGCGCACCCACCTGAAACCGCGCCCCATTGAGCAGGTCGTCAAGAAACATCGCCTTGAATTCAGGGCGGGCCAGAAGTTCCTTGTCCCCCCGGGGCTGCATGGCGGCGTAGGTGTCCAGCGCCAGGCCGCCAAGCGGGCGAACGACCCGAATTGCAGCGGCGAGAAGATAGCTGAGAGGCACTCGGGTAGCGCTGATCACCGGAGCAGCAATGGGAGCGAGCGCCGGTAGGCCTCCGCCAATGGCATCCTTGCCCACCCTCGGCGCAACTCCCCCAAGAACGCCGACTCCGTGCACCCGTTCCGGGAGCGCAGCCCCTGCCGCAAGTGCATACGGGCCCCCGCCCGACAGACCAATGACCCGCATCGCGTCGATGCCCAGGTGATCTGCCATCACAGACAGATCGCCAGTCCAGTCGAGCACGTTGTCGTAGAGGTGAGGTGTTGACGTTCCAATTCCGGGCCGATCAACGCCAATGATGCGGAGGTCCTGCTCCACGGCGTAGCGCCTGGCTTCGATCGGCACCTGGCGACGAGCGCCAGGAGTGCCGTGCATCCAGATGATGGCTGCGCCGCGAGGGGTGCCAAACTCTGCAAAAGACAGGCGCCTGCCGCCGCGGACGGCCACCGAACCTTCGAGCAGCGGTCGTTCTATGTCAGGCATGCGGAGATCCTAGAGGCCCATCCCTCGGCCGATGATCTCCTTCATGATCTCGGTCGTGCCGCCGTAGATCGTCTGGATTCGAGTGTCGAGGTACGCCTTGGAGATGGGGTACTCGCTCATGTAGCCGTACCCGCCGAAAAGCTGCAGGCACTGGTCGGCCGTCTTCTTCTGCAGCTCCGTCGTCCACCACTTGCCCATCGCGGCCTCGGCAACGGTCAGGTTGCCGGCGTTGAGCTCGCTGATCGACTTGTCGACAAAGGCCTGAGCGATCTGCTGCTCGGTCTCGAGCTCGGCCAGCACGAAGCGGCTGTTCTGGAACGAGCCGATCGGCTTGCCGAACGCCTTGCGCTCCTTCACATAATCAACCGTCATGTCGATCATCTGGCGGCAGGCCGCGGCAGCGACGACCGAGATCGTCATGCGCTCCTGGGGCAGGTTGTCCATCAGATAGATGAACCCCTGGCCCTCTTCGCCGAGCAGGTTCGACGTTGGCACCCGGCAGTTGTCGAAGAACAGCTCGGCCGTGTCCTGCGCCTTGAGGCCCATCTTGTCGAGGTTGCGGCCGCGCTGAAATCCTTCAGCGTCGCGTTCGACGGCGATCAGAGAGAAGCCCAGGGCTCCGGCTTCGGGGTCGGTCTTGGCGACGACGATCACGAAGTCTGCGTTGATGCCGTTGGTGATGAACGTCTTCGAGCCATTGATCACATACTCGTCGCCGTCCTTGACGGCTGATGTCTGGATGCCCTGGAGGTCAGACCCGGTGCCCGGCTCGGTCATCGCGATCGCCGTGATCATTTCTCCGGTACAGAACTTTGGGAACCAGCGCGCCTTCTGCTCGTCGTTGCAGTACTTCAGCAGGTAGCCGGAGACGAGGTCGGTCTGGATCGCGAAGCCGACGCCACTGCCGCCGACCTTGGTGATCTCCTCCTGCAGAATCGCGTTGAAGCGAAAGTCGTTCATGCCGCCGCCGCCGAACTCCTCCGGCATCATGAAGCCGAGCAGGCCCAGCTCGCCGGCCTTGGTCCAGACATCACGGGGAACGATCGAGTCCTTCTCCCACTGCTCGTGGTGGGGAGCGATCTCCTTCTCGCAGAACGCTCGTACGGTGTCGCGGAACGCGTCGTGGTCGGCTTCGAAAATGGTGCGCTTCATTGGTTGCTCTCTCAGTCGGCCTGAACGGCGACGCCGTCGGCTATCAGTGTTTCGATGTCATTGATGCCCCAGGCAGCGAGTGCCTCGGCGGTGTTGGTGCCGGCCTTCACCGGCGGGGTCGTGAGGCTTGCGGGAGTCTCGGAGAAACGCGGTGCGGGTGCCGGCTGCAGGAGCCCGTCGTGCTCGACGTACGTGCCGCGTGCAACGTTGTGCGGGTGCTGCGCCGCTTCGTCGATCGGCATGACGGGTGCCACGCAGGAGTCGGTGCCGTCGAACAGGGCGGTCCACTCGGCTTGAGTCTTGGTGCGGAACGCCTCGTCGAGCGCCTTCCTGAGCGCAGGCCACTGCTCCAGCTCCCAGCGGTCCGGCAGCTCAAGACCGGGGATCGCGGACTTGAGCACCTCTTCCATGGCGACGTAGAACTGCGGCTCGAGCGGGCCGACCGACATCCAGCGTCCGTCGGACGTCTCGTACACGTCGTAGACCGGAGCACCAGAGTCGAGCAGGTTGGTGCCGCGGTCTGCGTTCCATGAGCCGACCTGCATCATCCCGATCGGCATCGCGAGCAGGTGCGCGACTCCGTCGGTGATGGCCGCGTCGACAATCTGGCCCTTGCCGCCCGCGCGTGCATGGACGAGTGCGGCCAGGACTCCGGTGACGAGGTACATCGATCCACCGGCGAAGTCACCGAGCAGGTTGAGCGGGATCTGCGGCGGGCCACCGACGCGGCCGATCGTGTCGAGCGCACCGGCCACTGCGATGTAGTTGATGTCGTGACCGGCGGTGTGCGCGAGCGGTCCGTCCTGGCCCCATCCGGTCATCCGTCCGTAGACGAGCTGCGGGTTGCGGGCAAAGCACTTCTCCGGCCCCAGGCCGAGTCGCTCGGTGACGCCGGGTCGGAAACCCTCGATGAGGACGTCGGCCTTCTCGACCAGGTCGAGGACCACCTCGACACCACGTGGATCCTTGAGGTTGACGGCAACTGACGGCCGACCGCGGGCGAGGATGTCCTTCTCGGGTACGGAGACCTGCAGGGCGTTGCCCCCGGGTCGATCGACCCGAATGACGTCAGCGCCGAGGTCAGCAAGGAGCATGCCGGCGAACGGGCCAGGCCCGATGCCGACGAGCTCGACGACGCGTACGCCCGCGAGAGGTCCAGTTGATGTGGTCACTGCGTGATTGTGACAGTTGTACTGTCACGGTTCAAGTTGTCGCTCGCATACCGTCGGTACGCGAATGTGTCATCATGGGTGTCACGTTCTTGGAAGGGACCGCACATGCACTCCGAACTTGCCTACACCCGCAAGGGCTCCGGCGAACCGCTCGTCCTCATCCACGGGATCGGCCACCGCCGCCAGGCGTGGAACCCCGTGTTCGAGCGGCTGGCCGAGTCCTACGACGTGATCGCCGTCGACCTTGCCGGATTTGGTGAGTCCGCGGCCTATCCCGAGGGCGTGAAGTACAACATGCCCAACGCGGTCGACAACCTCACCGACAACTTCCAAGCCTGGGGCGTCGACAAGCCGCACGTCGTGGGCAACTCGCTCGGTGGCGCGATTGCGCTCGAGCTCGGAGCTCGCGGCGTGGTCAGCTCGGTCACTGCGTTGAGCCCGGCTGGTTTCTTCGGCGTCCTCAATCGCGTACAGACCTTCGTGCTCCTGATCATGCTGCGGCTCACCAGCAAGCTGCCCGACAGCGTCCTGCGCTTCGTGTCGCGGCAGGCCTGGGGTCGCAAGCTCGCCGGCAGCACGCTCTACGTGAACCCGGATCGTTTCACCGCCGATGAGGTGTACGGCGACGCCCAGTGCCTCAAACGGTGCACCGGGTTCGAGCGGACGATCCTGTCGGGCGTGCGCTACTCGTTCAGGCTCAAGATCCCCGTGCCGACCACGATCGCGTGGGGCACCCGCGACTTGATCCTTCCGTACGGTTCGTCGGCGATCGCCCAGGAGCGCCTGCCCGAGGCCACGCACGTCGCCTTGCCGCACTGCGGCCACGTGCCGATGATCGATGACCCGGAGCTGATCGTGCGGGTCATCGAGAACACCGTTGACGCCGCCAGCATCGAGAAGAGCCAGGCGGCCTAGGGCATACCCGCGCGGGGTTTCACGTTGAACCCAGTGTGGAGATCCTCGACTCGGTGGTCATCGGCGCAGGCCAGGCTGGGCTCTCCTCGTCGTACCACCTGACCAAGCGCGGCATCGATCACGTCGTCCTGGACGCCAACCGCGCCGCTGGTGGCGCGTGGCAGCATCGATGGGACGCATTGACGATGCACGACGTGCACCGAGTCGCCGACCTCCCGGGGGAGCCGATCCCCGAAGCAGCCGACGATCAGCGCGCCAACGAGTTCGTGCCCGCGTACTTCTCCGCGTACGAGGAGCAGATGCGCCTGCCCGTGATCCGTCCGGTCGCGGTGACCGCCGTGAGCGACGACGACGGCCTGCTGAAGGTCGAGGCCGGCGACCGACAGTGGCTGGCGCGCACGATCGTCAGCGCAACCGGCACCTGGAGCCACCCGTTCATCCCCTACTACCCGGGCGCCGAGACCTTCGTCGGTGAGCAGCTGCACACCGTCGACTACCCCGGGCCAGAGCACTTCCGCGGCAAACGGGTGCTCGTGGTGGGAGGCGGGGCCTCCGCCGTTCAGTTCCTCGGGGCGATCCGCCCGCTGACCGACACGATCTGGGTCACCCGGCGAGAACCGGTCTGGAGGACGGGAGAGTTCAACGCCGAGATCGGCCGCGAGGTCGTGGCCAAGGTCGAGGAGCGCGTACGCCAGGGCCTCCCACCGCGGAGTGTCGTCAGCGTGACCGGGCTGATGCTCCGCGAGCAGGAGCGTGAGGCCGAGCGCCTCGGCGCGTACGAACGCCGCCCGATGTTCGCCCGCATCGAGCCCGACGGCGTGCGCTGGTCCGACGGCGCCTTCGAGCGCGTCGACGTGATCCTGTGGGCGACCGGATTCAGGCCGGCGACCGATCACCTGGCGCCGCTGCGGCTGCGCAGCCCGCTCGGAGGCATCCAGCTCGACGGAACCACGGCCGTGGCCGATCCGCGCGTTCAGCTCGTCGGCTACGGCCCCTCCGCGAGCACGATCGGCGCCAACCGGGCGGGGCGCGTCGCCGCACGCGGTGTGGCCCGCAGCCTCGCAAGGGAAGGGATCGCTATAGGCAACTAGTTGCATAGCACCTCGTTGCATAGTACGGTCGGCGCGTGGCTCTGGAGCACGCAATCTTGGTGTCCCTCGCGGAGAAGTCTGCGTCGGGCTACGACCTCGCGCGTCGTTTCGACGCCTCCATCGGCCATTTCTGGAAGGCCAGCCACCAGCAGATCTACAAGGTGCTCGGCCGCATGGAGGCCGACGCATGGGTCGAGTCGCACCTCGTGGCCCAGGACAGCCGGCCGGACAAGAAGGTCTACTCGATCACCGCTGACGGACGCGGCGAGCTGCACCGATGGACGTCAGTACCGACGCCGGTGGAGGCACTCCGCAGCGAGCTGGCGGTCAAGCTCCGTGCACTTCCGTTCGGCGATGCCAAAGCGATCGTCGCCGACGTACGGGCACGACGCCAGGCCCATCTTGACCAGCTCGCCTACTACGAGGAGAGCGCGAACCGGTTCTATCCCGATCCGGCCGCCATCGCCGACGACGCCGTGGGTGCATGGCTCGTGCTTCGGGGCGGCATGCTCGTGGAGCAGGGCGGCATCGACTGGTGCGACGAGATCATTCAACGGCTGGGGGAGCGATGAGCACGTACGCCGACCACCACCACACCCAGACCGATCACGATCGCCGTCGTGATGAGCACGGCGTGCACCCAGAAGAACGCCTGCGGGACGCTGTGCCAGTGCTCGCCGGCCCACGCCCGGTCATCGTCCACGATCGCCTTGGCGAATCGCGGCCAGATCACCACGTTGAACACGCCCGCGACGATCAGGAACCGGGCAGCCGTCTTGGAGATCACGCCCTCATCCCATCACAGGAGATTTCATGAAGGAGTTCCGCGCTGCCGTTGAGGCAGGCGACTTCGACGGACTGGGCGAGCTGCTCGCCGATGACGTCGTGTTCCGCAGCCCCGTCGCGTTCAAGCCGTACGACGGCAAGCCGATCGTGGCCGCGATCCTTCGAGGTGTCGGCCGGGTGTTCACCGAGTTCCGGTACGTCCGCGAGCTCGAGGACGCCGACGGTGCGGGGTCGGCGCTGGTCTTCGAGACCATCGTCGACGGAGTCAGCGTCAACGGCATCGACCTCATACGTACGAATGACGCCGGGCTCATCAGCGAGCTGACCGTGATGGTCCGCCCGCTCTCCGGCGCCAACGCCCTCGCCACCGCGATGGCGGCCCAGTTCGACCAGATCGTCGCCGAAGCTTCAGGAGAAACCGCATGACCAGTCCGTACAAGCACCTGCTCGAGCCGCTCGACCTCGGTCACACCACGCTCCGCAACCGCGTGATCATGGGCTCGATGCACACCGGTCTCGAGGACCGGGCCAAGCACCTGCCCGAGCTCGCGGCCTACTTCGCCGAGCGCGCCGAGGGTGGCGTCGCCCTCTCGGTCACGGGCGGCTACGCGCCCAACCGGCACGGCTGGCTGCTCCCGTTCGGCTCGTTGATGACGTCGAAGAAGCTCGCCGACAAGCACCGTCTCGTCACCGACGCCGTGCACGAGCACGACGGCAAGATCGCGATGCAGATCCTGCATGCCGGCCGCTACGGCTATCACCCGTTCAAGCGGGCGGCGTCGTCGAAGCCTTCGCCGATCACGCCCTTCGGCAAGCCCAAGGCGATGTCGACCAAGGAGGTCGACGACACGGTCAACGACTTCGCCAGGTCGGCCGTCCTCGCCCGTCGAGCCGGCTACGACGGCGTCGAGATCATGGGCTCCGAGGGCTATCTGATCAACCAGATGATCACAGCCCGCACCAACAACCGCTCGGACCGCTGGGGTGGCAGCGCCGAGAACCGCATGCGCTTCCCTGTTGAGATCGTCGAGCGCGTACGCGAGGCCGTCGGCGACGACTTCATCGTGATGTATCGCATGAGCCTCCTCGATCTGGTCGACGACGCCCAGAGCTGGGACGAGACCGTCGAGCTGGCCAAGAAGCTCGAGTCGGCAGGGGTCTCGATCATCAACACCGGCATCGGCTGGCACGAGGCCCGCATCCCGACGATCGTCACCTCGGTCCCGCGTGGCGCGTTCGCCTGGGTCACCGGCAAGCTCAAGCCCGAGGTGTCGGTCCCGGTCGTGGCCTCCAACCGCATCAACACCCCCGAGATCGCCGAGGAGATCATCGCCTCCGGCCAAGCTGACCTGGTGTCGATGGCGCGACCGCTGCTGAGTGACCCGCACTTCGTCAACAAGGCCGCCGAGGATCGCGCCGACGAGATCAACACGTGCATCGCCTGCAACCAGGCTTGCCTCGACCACACGTTCAAGAACAAGCGCGCAACCTGCATGGTCAACCCGCGTGCGGGCTACGAGACGACGCTGATCCTCTCGCCGACCCGCAAGGCCAAGCGCATCGCCGTGGTGGGCGCCGGGCCGGCCGGGCTCGCCGCCGCCACCGAGCTGGCGGGGCGCGGCCACAGCGTCGAGCTGTTCGAGTCGTTGCCCGAGATTGGCGGACAGTTCCGCCTGGCGATGCAGATCCCGGGCAAGGAGGAGTTCAGGGAGACGATCCGCTACTACTCACGCCGCATGGAGATCGCCGGGGTCAAGCTGCACCTCGGCGTACGCGCTGAGGTCGAGCAGCTCGAGGGCTTCGATGAAGTCGTCGTCGCCACCGGCGTCGAGCCCCGCATCCCGTCCCTGCCGGGAGTCGACCACCCGAGTGTCGTCAACTACCAGGAAGTCATCCGCAACGGCGCTCCCGTCGGCCGACGTGTTGCCGTGATGGGTGCCGGCGGCATCGGCTTCGACGTCTCGGAGTTCCTGCTGCACGACGCCGAGGAGTCGATCGAGCACTGGATGGAGCGCTGGGGCGTCACCGACCCCTCGCTCGAGCGGGGTGGCCTGGCCACCAAGCTCAAGGCTCCGCCGAAGCGTGAGGTGTTTCTGCTGCAGCGCAAGGACACCGAGCTCGGCAAGGGTCTCGGCAAGACCAGTGGCTGGGTGCACCGCCAGACACTCAAGGACTCAGACGTCGAGATGATCAAGGGAGTCACGTACGACCGCATCGACGACGCCGGCCTTCACATCCGGCTGGGCAAGGACGGCGAAGAGAGCCGTGTGCTCGACGTCGACACGATCATCCTGTGCACGGGTCAGGAGTCCGTGCGCGATCTCATCGAGCCCCTTGAGGCGCTGGGCAAGCCGGTGCACGTGATCGGTGGAGCCGATGTGGCAGCCGAGCTCGACGCCAAGCGCGCCATCAAGCAGGCCACCGAGCTCGCCGCCCGCCTCTGAGAGACATACTTGGTGCATGGCCAGACGGATCATCCTGCTGCGTGCAGTCAACGTCGGTGGCGCGCAAGCTGCCGATGGCTCGCCTGCGCGAGATCGCCGGAGGATCTTGGCGCCACTGACGTCGTCCACCTACATCGCTTCGGGCAACCTGATCGCCGATGTGCCCGGCAAGGCGCCGACACGTTCGACCGCGCCCTGGAGAAGGCGATCGAGAAGGAGTTCGGGTTCTTCCGCGAGTCGATCTCGCGGTACGCCGGCGCAGGTCAAGAACGCGCTCGACAGCCACCCGTTTACGATCGCCGAACCCAAGTACTCGTACGTCACCTTCCTCCTGAGCAAGCCCACCGCCGAGGCGGTCAACAAGGCCAAGACGTACGAGACGGGCGACGACGAGTGGAAGGTCATCGGCACCGAGATGCACATCCGCTACGCCAACGGCGCGGGGCGCCCCGACATGAAGGTCGACTCGATCGGAAGAGCCCTCAAGGTGCCGGGCACTGCCCGCAACCTCAACACGGTCAAGAAGCTGATCGAGCTTGCTGACGGCTGAAGACGTGGTTCACGATCGTCGACTTCTGGTGCTGACGGGCGCGGGCATGTCGACCGACTCCGGCATCCCCGACTACCGCGGTCCCGGCGCGCCAGTCCGCATGCCGATGACCTACCAGGACTTCGTCAAGGGGCCCGAGCAACAGCAGCGCTACTGGGCGCGCGCCCACATCGGATGGAGCAGGATGCGTCGGGCCGAGCCCAACGCGGGACACCACCTGCTGGCAGAGATGGACCGCGCTGGCCGCCTCGACGGGCTGATCACGCAGAACGTCGATGGACTTCATGGACGTGCCGGCCACCGCAATGTCGTCGACCTGCATGGGCGCATCGACCGGGTGATCTGCCTGGACTGCCGTGTGGTGAGCGCCCGCAGCGATCTGCACGAGCGCCTGCTGGAGCTCAACCCAGGCCACGAACAGATCGACGCCGCGACAGCACCCGATGGCGACGTGCTGCTGGAGGAGACCGGTACGTTCCGGGTCGCGCCCTGCTCAGCCTGCGGCGGCCGACTCAAGCCCGATGTCGTCTTCTTCGGTGAGAACGTGCCAAAGGATCGCGTCGCCCAGTGCTACGAGCTCGTCGAACGGGCGGAGGCCCTCGTCGTCATCGGCTCATCTCTGCAGGTCATGTCCGGTTTGCGCTTCGTACGGGCGGCCAAGGCGCGAGACATCCCCATCGTGATCGTCAACCGTGGGTCGACGCGAGGTGACGATCTCGCCACGGTCAAGGTCGACGCCGGATCCGCCGAGACCCTCGCCGACTGGGCTGGACGCGCAAAGGGCCGCCACCCGAAGGTGACGGCCCCGGCCTGACCAACCGGTCAGAAGTAGTGTCTGCGTCCTCCGACGCCTCGGTCCATACCTCCGAGGATCCACAGGATCGCACCGACTACGGCCAGAATTGCGCCGATCGTGTACAGGATCGACACGTTGAGCACGGCGCCCAGAATCAGCAGGACAATGCCGAGGATGAACATCTGATTTCCTCCCACTCGGGCCATCTGGTGATGGCCAACTGTTCCTTCGAAGGTAGTGGCCGACCGCCATTTCGCATCTTTTGCGGGCTCATACCGCTGTCGTGCAATTCAGCTGAGCTGGCGCAGGCGTACGGTCTCAGGCAGCGCCGCAAGCGCGGTCAGCACCTCAGGGCCGACCTCCTCGGCGACGTCGGTCAGGACATAGCCGATCTCACCGCGGGTCGCCAACGACTGGGCCTCGATGTTGACGCCATGCTCACCGAGCAGCCCGTTGATCGTCGCCAGCACGCCGGGAGCGTTGCGGTGCACGTGCGCCAGGCGATGTTTGCTGGCATCGGCCGGCAGGTTGATCTCCGGCATGTTGACGCTGAGTGACGTACCGCCGAAGGACGCGTACGAGCGCAGCTTGGAGGCGACGAAGCGGCCGATGTCCTGCTGCGCCTCCTCGGTCGACCCGCCCACGTGGGGT